>NZ_HG005287.1:0-41748 GCF_000455285.1 Candidatus Stoquefichus massiliensis AP9
TGTCGAATCTCTCTTGAGCCGACTTCCATAGTTTACACAATTCCAAGAAAATTGTCAACAACTTTTTTAAAAAAATTTCAAAATTATATTTATATCTATAATAAATAAAAAAGGAATTTCCATTATGGAAACTCCTTTATTAAAATTTGTTAGAAATTAACCAACTTTTTTGTATAAGTCTACAAATTCTTGAGCTAAATCAATTACAACTAATGCAGTCATTAAATGGTCTTGAGCATGTACCATTAATAAATTTAATGGAGCTTTTTCTCCTCTAATTTCTGCTTGAATTAATTCAGTTTGTGCATGATGTGCTTCATTAACAGTTTCTTTAGCATTTTGTAAAGATTCTTCTGCCTTATCTAAGTCTCCAGCTTTTGCATATTGAATAGCTTCAATTGCAGAACTACGAGCGCTACCACTGTTTACGATAAGGTTAATTACAACTTGTTCTTGTTCATCCATTTTTTATTTCTCCTTTGATAAGCAAAATTCAGATTTCATCTGTATCTATATTCTACCAAATTGACACCAAAATTTCAACAACTATCATTAAATAATCACTTTATCTTGTTTATATCAGAGAAAAATGATGAAGGGCTTTCACAATACCATCCTTATCTACATCATCAGTCACATATTGAGCAACCTCTTTTGCCTCTATGGCAGCATTTCCCATCGCAATAGATAATCCTACATGAGAAAGCATTTCTATATCATTTCTTCCATCACCAAAAGCAATAGTATCTTTCATATCTTTTCCAAGTGCTTCAACTAATTTCTCAATTCCTTTAGCTTTAGACTCTCCTTTTAATGTAAGATCAAATGAAAATTCTGATTGATGACGCTGAATATCAAAATAAGGAGATAAACGTTCTACCATAGGTTGAATGTCATCCTTTGAATTGACAACAATCATACCTATATATGTTTCAATTGAATTGACATCAAACTGATCAACAATCACTTCTTCCTTCATACCCCAATTATCCTTAAACTCAATATGTTTAGGATTTGTCTTATTAAGAATATAGATATGATCATTTCCTTCAAAATAATATGCCATATTTCTCTCTTTGCACAATTCATGTGTCTTCTTGATAGCCTCTGCACTAATAATCTTTTTATAAACAGATTTCCCTTTATATTCAACATATGCTCCATTACATGTCACATAGCCACTAAAAGGATAATCCATTACACCATCTAAGATAAAACATTTACAGCGCCCAGTTGCTAAAAAAACATCATCACCTTGATCTTGTAATTGACTCAAAGCATTTCTTGTTGACTCTTGTATCGAATATATATCTTTATTACATTCAATTAGTGTCCCATCTATATCAAAGAAAAATAATTTACTCATATAACTTCCTCCATGATACACATTTTATCACATCTTTTATCAGAAAAATATAAAAAGGTGTCCTAAGACACCTTTAAGTTTAAATTGATTATTCGATAACTTCTGAAACGTTACCAGCACCAACTGTTCTACCACCTTCACGAATTGAGAACTTAGTTCCATTTTCGATAGCGATAGGAGCAATTAATTCAACTGTTAATTCAACGTTATCTCCAGGCATAACCATTTCTACACCTTCTGGTAATTCGATAACTCCAGTTACATCAGTAGTTCTGAAATAGAATTGAGGTCTGTAGTTAGCGAAGAAAGGAGTATGACGTCCACCTTCATCTTTTGATAAGATATAAACTTGAGATTTGAATTTTTTGTGTGGATGTACTGAACCAGGTTTAGCTAATACTTGTCCACGTTGAATTTCTTCTCTGTTGATACCTCTTAATAATACACCTACGTTGTCTCCAGCTTCAGCATAGTCTAGTAATTTACGGAACATTTCAATTCCAGTAGCAACTGTGTTAGCTGTATCATGGATACCAACGATTTCGATTGGATCGTTTAATTTTAATTGTCCTCTTTCAACACGTCCAGTAGCAACTGTTCCACGTCCAGTGATTGTAAATACATCTTCAACTGGCATTAAGAATGGTTTGTCAGTGTCACGAGTTGGAGTTGGAATATATGAATCTACAGCTTTCATTAATTCATGAATAGCTGGAACCCATTTTGGATCTCCTTCTAATGCTTTTAAAGCTGATCCACGGATGATTGGTGTATCATCTCCAGGGAATTCATATTCATTTAATAATTCACGAACTTCCATTTCAACTAATTCGATTAATTCTTCGTCATCAACCATATCACATTTATTTAAGAATACGATGATGTATGGTACACCTACTTGACGAGATAATAAAATATGTTCTCTTGTTTGTGGCATAGGTCCATCAGTAGCAGCAACTACTAAGATAGCCCCATCCATTTGTGCAGCACCAGTGATCATGTTTTTGATGTAGTCTGCATGGCCTGGACAGTCAACGTGTGCATAGTGACGAGTTTCAGTTTCGTATTCAACGTGTGCAGTGTTGATTGTAATTCCACGTTCTTTTTCTTCTGGTGCAGCATCGATAGCAGCGTAATCCATTGCTTGAGCTTGTCCATCTTTAGACAATACAGTAGTGATTGCAGCTGTTAAAGTTGTTTTACCATGGTCAACGTGACCAATTGTTCCGATATTAACATGCGCTTTAGAGCGGTCAAATTTTTCTTTAGCCATTATAAGCTTCCTCCTATATAAGTTTATTAAAATTTTTACATATACATTCTAAATGATTTAACAAGAAATTGCAATAACTTCTTTCACTAGAATTTAATTGTTTCCACCATTTTTCTTAATGATTTCTTCTTTAATTGATTTTGGTACTTGTTCATAACGATCAAATTTCATAGAATAGTTTCCACGACCTTGTGTAAATGATCTTAAATCAGTAACATACCCGAACATTTCAGATAAAGGTACACTTGCTTGTACTAATACAGCATTACCTCTTTCTTCCTGTCCTTCAATCATTCCACGTCTAGATGAAATATCACCCATAACGCTTCCTAAATATTCAGATGGTGCAGTAATTTCTACTGCCATGATTGGTTCTAAGATAACTGGATCACATTTTTTAGCAGCTGCTTTTAAAGCCAAACTTGCAGCAACCTTGTATGCCATTTCAGATGAATCGACATCATGGTAAGAACCATCGAATAATGTTGCTTTGATATCTAATATTGGATATCCAGCAATCATACCATTTTGTAAAGCATCTTCAAGACCAACTCTTACAGAACTAATATATTCTCTTGGTACTGTTCCACCGACAACGGCATCCACGAATTCAAATCCTTTACCTTCATTAGGTTCAAACTTAATCCATACATGTCCATATTGTCCACGACCACCAGATTGACGTACAAACTTACCTTCACAATCAGCAGCTTGTCTAATTGTTTCTCTGTAAGCAACTTGTGGTGCACCAACGTTAGCTTCTACTTTAAATTCTCTCTTTAAACGATCTACAATAACATCTAAGTGTAATTCACCAACCCCAGCAATAATAGTATCACCAGTTTCAGGATTTGTTGTCACTCTGAATGTTGGATCTTCTTCAGCTAATCTTGATAAACCATTACTTAATTTATCTTGGTCTTGTTTTGTTTTTGGTTCAATAGCCAATTCAATAACTGGTTCAGGGAATTCCATTTTTTCTAAGATGATGAAATTCTTTTCATCACAGATAGTATCCCCAGTTGTTGTATTTTTGAAACCTACTGCTGCAGCGATATCTCCAGCGTAAACTTCATCAATTTCCTTACGTGTATTAGCATGCATCTGCAAGATACGTCCTAAACGTTCTTTCTTATCTTTTGTTGAGTTCAAAATATAAGATCCAGATGCAACAGTTCCTGAATAAACACGGAAGAATGTTAATTTTCCAACGAATGGATCTGCCATGATCTTAAATGCTAATGCAGAGAATGGTTCATCATCACTTGGATGTCTTTCTACTTCATTACCATCTTCATCTTCACCTTTAATTGATGGAACATCAGTTGGTGCAGGTAAGAAATCAATAACAGCATCTAACATACATTGAACACCTTTATCTTTGTATGCAGACCCACATAATACTGGGAATAATTCAACAGCTAATACACCTTTACGGATAGCAGCTTTGATTTCTTCTTCAGTAATATTGTCATCTTCTTCTAATACCTTCATCATCAAATCATCATCATATGAAGCAGCAGCTTCAATCATTTTTTGACGGTATTCTTCAGCTTGAGCTTTCATATTTTCAGGGATTTCAGAATAAACAACGTTTTCTCCTTTTGTTCCTTCAAAATGAACAGCTTGCATTTTAATTAAGTCAATTAATCCTTCAAATGTATCCTCAGCGCCAATTGGCAATTGAATAGCAACAGCATTTGCATCTAATCTCTTTCCAATTGATTCTACTGACATAATAAAATCTGCACCAGTTGCATCCATTTTATTACAGAATACAATTCTAGGTACTCCATAAGTTGTTGCTTGACGCCAAACTGTTTCAGTTTGAGGTTCAACACCAGCCTTTGAGTCTAATACAGTAACAGCACCATCAAGTACACGTAATGAACGTTCTACTTCAACAGTAAAGTCAACATGGCCCGGAGTATCAATAATATTAACACGATATCCATTCCATTGTGCAGTAGTAGCTGCAGAAGTGATTGTAATACCACGTTCTTGTTCTTGCTCCATCCAGTCCATTTGTGAAGCACCATCATGTGTTTCACCAATCTTATGAATTTTTCCTGTGTAATAAAGAACACGTTCAGTTGTTGTTGTTTTACCAGCATCAATATGAGCCATGATTCCAATATTACGAGTTTTTTCTAACGAAAATTCACGAGCCATAATTTTCTCCTTTCGATTATTTTCTTTATATTACCAACGGAAATGTGCAAATGCTTTATTAGCTTCAGCCATTTTATGAGTATCTTCTTTTTTCTTTACAGAAGCACCAGTACCATTAGATGCATCAATGATTTCATTAGCTAGACGATCAACCATATTCTTTTCGTTTCTTAAACGAGAATAGTTGACTAACCATCTTAAACCTAATGTCATTCTTCTTTCTGGTGATACTTCAACTGGCACTTGATAGTTAGCTCCACCAATACGTCTTACTTTTAATTCAAGTACAGGCATAATGTTGTTGATAGCTTGATCAAACACTTCCATTGCTGGATTACCAGTCTTTGCTTCAACTTTTGTAAATGCTTCATATAAGATGTTTTGAGCAACACCTTTTTTACCATCAAGCATAATATTGTTAATTAATTTTGTAACTACCTTTGAATTATAAATTGGATCTGGTAGTACATCTCTTTTTGCTACGCGTCCTCTTCTTGACATCAGTTTTTCCTCCTATCTCTTATTTTTTAGGTCTTTTAGCTCCATAACGAGAGCGTCCTTGCATACGATCTTTAACTCCAGCACAGTCCATAGTACCACGAATAATATGGTAACGAACCCCTGGTAAATCCTTAACACGTCCTCCACGAATTAACACAACACTATGTTCTTGTAAGTTGTGCCCAATTCCAGGGATATATGCAGTAACTTCCATTCCGTTTGATAAACGAACACGGGCATATTTACGTAAAGCCGAGTTAGGTTTCTTAGGTGTCATAGTGGCAACACGTGTACAAACACCACGTTTTTGAGGTGCACTAATGTTAGTTGGCTTTTTTAACAATGAGTTATACCCTCTATTTAACGCTGGTGATTTTGATTTTGAAGTTTTTTCACTACGTCCTTTTCTGACTAATTGATTAATTGTAGGCATATTTTTCTCCTTTCCTTTCTTCTTAACACACAATTCCGGGTGTTTCATTTTTTATCAGAATAAATGTACTCTATATCGAGCACCGAAGATGATTATAGTTTAATCATTCTGAAATGTCAATATTTTTTTTAAAAATATTGACAACATCAAACAAAAATGCAACAAGGGTAAGTTTCCTTACCCTTGTATCATTATTCTACATTTGTAAACTGTTCTTCAGTATCAGTACTTAATAAATCTTCTGAAAGAGTTTCAGCTTCTAGCTTTTCAGCCTCTTCCAATTCTCTTTCCTTACGTGCTTCCTCTTCTTCTCTTGCAATTGTCTCAGGAGATTTTAATGGTCCACGAAGTCCAGTACCAGCTGGTAATAATTTACCAATAATAACATTTTCCTTAAGACCAGTTAAAGTATCAACTTTTCCTTTAATTGCAGCATCAGTCAAGATTTTTGTTGTTTCCTGGAATGATGCAGCTGATAAGAATGATTCTGTCTCTAATGAAGCTTTCGTAATACCTAATAAGATAGGTCTACCAACAGCAGGATGTTTACCATTCTTTAATACATCAGTATTTAAATCTGTAAACTTTTGTACATTAACATGAGTTCCAGGTAACGCTCCAGTATCCCCACCTTCAACAATACGAATTTTCTTTAACATTTGACGTACAATAACTTCTATGTGCTTATCAGAAATTTCAATACCTTGTAAACGGTATACCTTTTGTACTTCTTTTAGGATATAGTTTTCTACAGCTTCAACATCAGCAACAGCTAATAATTCTTTAGGATCAATAGAACCTTCAGTAATCTTAGAACCAATACCTACTTCATCACCTACAGAAACTCTTAATTTTGCACCATAAGGAGCTAAATAACTCTTTGTTTCTAATATATTAGAGACAACAACTTCAGCACGTCCATTGTTATCAATAATATTTGAAACTTCACCTTCAATTTCAGAAATAATAGATTTTGCTTTTGGATTTCTTGCTTCAAATAATTCTTGAATACGAGGTAACCCTTGAGTAATGTCAGCACCACCAGCAACTCCACCCATGTGGAATGTACGCATTGTTAACTGTGTACCAGGTTCACCAATAGATTGAGCAGCCATAATACCAATAGCTTCACCTAATTCTACTTTTTCACCTGTTGCTAAGTTACGTCCATAACACTTTCTACAAATTCCGCCTCTCGCTTTACATCCAAGAACAGATCTGATTTCAACTTCTTTAATACCTGCATCAGTGATTTCTCTTGCTGATGTTTCATCCATCATTTCACCAGCTTTGATAATGACTTCACCAGTTACAGGATGAATAATATCTTTTTGAGAATAGCGACCAACAAGTCTATCATATAAAGGCACAATAATAGAATTGTCAGAAGTGTTATATAATTCTGTTACCATGAATCCTCTATCAGTTCCACAATCATCTTCAGTAACAATAACTTCTTGTGCAACATCTACTAAACGTCTTGTTAAGTAACCAGAATCGGCAGTTTTCAAAGCAGTATCAGTAGATCCTTTACGAGCTCCATGGGTAGAAATAAAGAATTCAGATGCAGTTAAACCTTCTCTAAATGATGATTTGATAGGCAACTCAATCGTTTCACCTTTAGGGTTAGACATCAACCCACGCATACCAACTAATTGTGTAAAGTTGGAAATATTTCCACGGGCACCTGAGTCAGACATAATGAAGATTGGATTCTTAGTGTCAGCTTCGAATTCTTCCTTTACGACACCTTGAACTTCATCTTTAACACCTTCCCAAAGTTTAACGACTGTATTCTTTCTTTCTTCTTCAGTTAACTTACCTTTACGATATAACTTTTTAATAACTTCTAATTTATCATCAGCTTTTTCAAATAAAACATACTTACTTTGTGGAACCTGAATATCATATACAGATACAGTAATTCCAGCAATTGTTGAATAATAGAATCCTTGATCCTTTAATTTATCAAGCATTGCAGTAATTTCTGTTGTTTTATTTAATTTAAATGCCTCATCAATGATATTTCCTAATGCTTTCTTACCTAATGGTTTAATAATAGGTTGTTCAGCAATATGTTTTCTAATATCAGTTCCCAATGGAACAAAATATTTATCAGGAGTTGATTCTAAGTTTTCTTTACTTGGATCATTAATGAATGGGAAATTCCCATCAAAGATTTGATTAAATATAATCTTACCAACAGTTGTAATTAAATAACTATTATTTTGAACTTCATTAAATGTCTTGTTATTTAAAGATTTTCCTCTAATAGCGACTCTTGTATGCAAGTGAACAGCCTTTGCATCATAAGCCATGAGAACTTCATTCACATCAGCAAAAACAGTTCCTTCACCAATCTTACCAGCTTCTTCTAATGTTAAGTAGTAGTTACCTAACACCATATCTTGAGATGGTGTAACAATTGGTTTACCATCTTTAGGTCCTAAGATATTCCCTGACCCCAACATCAATTGTCTTGCTTCTTGAATTGCTTCTTCCCCTAAAGGTACATGGACTGCCATTTGGTCACCATCGAAATCGGCATTAAATGCAGGTGTAACCAATGGATGAAGACGAATTGCACGTCCTTCAACTAACTTAGGTTCAAATGCTTGAATACCTAATCTATGAAGTGTTGGTGCACGGTTCAATAAGACTGGATGTTCTTTAATAACCTCTTCAACGATAGGCCAAATAGCATCATCCATTTTATCAATTAATCTTTCAGCAGCTTTGATGTTTGTCGCAATCTGCTCTCTTACTAATCCACTAATAACAAATGGTTTGAATAAATTTAAAGCCATCTCACGTGGAATACCACATTGATACATCTTTAAGTCAGGCCCTACAGCGATAACTGAACGTCCTGAGTAATCAACACGTTTACCAAGTAAGTTTTGGCGGAAACGTCCTTGTTTTCCTTTTAAAGTATGACTTAATGATTTTAATGGTCTACCACCAGCACCAGTAATTGGTTTAGAACGACGTCCATTATCAATTAAAGCATCAACAGCTTCTTGTAACATACGTTTTTCATTTTGTACAATAATTGATGGTGTTCCTAACTCTAATAATTTCTTCAAACGATTATTACGCGTAATAACACGTCTATATAAATCATTTAAGTCACTTGTTGCAAAACGTCCACCATCCAATTGTAACATTGGACGTAAATCAGGTGGAATCACTGGAAGAACATCTAAAATCATCCATTCGGGTTGATTTTGAGAAGTTCTAAAAGCTTCAATGGCTTCTAATCTCTTCAACAACTTTGCACGTCTTTGCCCTTGAGCTTCTTTTAATTCTCTCGTAACAGTTTCAAATTCTTCATCAAGATCAACTTTTTGTAATAAAATTTTAATCGCTTCAGCTCCTGTTTTTGCCTCAAACTGATGACCAAATTTTTCATAACAATTACGATAATCTCTTTCAGATAAAACTTGTTTGTATTCTAATGGTGTACTTCCTTTATCAGTTACAACATAAGATACGAAATAGATAATTTCTTCTAATTGTTTAGGAGACATATCAAGAATAAGACCCATTCTTGAAGGAATTCCTTTTAAATACCAGATATGAGCAACTGGTGTTGCTAATTCAATGTGTCCCATACGTTCACGACGAACTGATGATTTTGTGACTTCTACACCACAACGATCACAGACAACACCTTTATATCTGACTTTCTTATACTTACCACAGCTACATTCCCAATCCTTAGATGGTCCAAAGATTCTTTCACAGAATAGACCATCTTTTTCAGGTTTTTGAGAACGATAATTAATAGTTTCAGGTTTTTTAACTTCACCATAAGACCATTCACGAATTTTTTCTGGAGAAGCTAATCCAATTTGGATTGCTGAAAAGTTATTGACATCTGCCATTCATTGTTTCCTCCTATTCTTCGTTACTTTCTTCATCATCAGTAAAGAGATCATCGATGACAGAATCTAAATCATCAAATGATTCATCTTCTTCAGTGAAATCGCCTTCTACCTCTTCTTCTACAACTTCCTGAGTTATCTCTTCAGGTTCTTCAGGATTAGTATCAATAGAAGTAGGGAAACGACGTTCTTCATCTTCAATCTTTCTTTCATCTAATTCATTGCCATCTTCATCTAGCATTTGAATATCTAATGCCAAAGCTTGTAATTCTTTTTTCAAGACTCTAAATGATTCTGGTAATCCAGGATCTGGTAATTTTTGTCCCTTAACAATCGCTTCATAAGTTTTTACACGACCAACAACATCATCAGACTTAACAGTTAAAATTTCACGTAATGTGTATGCAGCACCATAAGCTTCAAGTGCCCAAACTTCCATTTCCCCAAATCTTTGTCCACCATTTTGAGCCTTACCACCAAGTGGCTGTTGTGTAACTAATGAATAAGGACCAACAGATCTTGCATGTAACTTATCATCAACCATGTGGGCTAATTTAATCATATACATAACCCCAACAGAAACTTTTGAATCAAAATATTCACCAGTACGACCAGAGATAACAGGTTGTTTACCATCAACTGGCATTCCTGCTTCTTTCATAATGTTTTCCAGATCTTTTGCATTAATACCATCAAAAGCTGGTGTTGCAAAATACATTCCTAATTCTCTCGCTGCATAACCTAAATGCAACTCAAGAACTTGTCCGATATTCATACGAGATGGTACCCCTAATGGATTTAACATAATATCCAATACTGTTCCATCTTCTAAGTGTGGCATATCTTCGATTGGTAAGATTTTAGAGATAACCCCTTTATTACCATGACGACCAGCCATTTTATCTCCTTCAGAAATTTTACGTTTTTGAACGATATAAACTTTCACAACCTTATTCACACCTGGTTGTAATTCATCGCCTTTCTTTCTTTCAAAGACTTTAATATCATGAACAATCCCAGCACCACCATGAGGAACTCTTAAAGAATTATCTTTAACTTCTCTAGATTTTTCACCAAAGATAGCTAATAATAATTTTTCTTCAGCTGATAATTCAGCTTGTCCTTTAGGAGTCACCTTACCAACTAAGATATCTCCTTCTTTCACCTCAGCACCAATCATAATAATTCCTTCGCTGTTTAAGTTCTTACGAGCCTCTTCACCAACATTAGGAATATCTCTTGTGATTTCTTCTGGGCCTAATTTTGTATCACGACATTCAATACTATACTCTTCAATATGAACAGATGTATAAACATCTTCTTTCACTAATCTTTCAGACATGATAACAGCATCTTCATAATTATAACCATTCCATGTCATGAATCCTACTAAAACATTTTGACCAAGCGCTAATTCACCTTGTTCCATTGATGGACCATCTGCTAAGATTTGTCCCTTCAGAACTTTATCACCAGTTTTTACTATTGGTCTATGATTAATACATGTACCAGCATTCGAAATTGCAAACTTAGTTAAACGATAAGAATGCGGTCCTGTATCTTCTTCAACTATAATCTTCTTGGCATCAACATAAGTCACAATACCTTCTTTTTTAGCTACAACTGCAGCTCCAGAATCTCTTGCTGCCTGATATTCCATACCAGTTCCGACAAAAGGTGTGTGTGGTTTTAATAAAGGAACGGCCTGACGTTGCATGTTGGCACCCATTAAAGCACGTGTTGCATCATCGTTTTCAAGGAATGGAATACAAGATGTCGCAACAGAAACAATTTGTTTAGGTGAAATATCGATAAAATCAACTTCATTGGGTTTTGCCATAATATTTTCACCTAAGTGACGAGCAATAACCTGTTCATCTAAAATTTCACCATTCTCCCCAATCTTTACTTTTGCTTGGGCAATTATATAATTTTTTTCTTCATCAGCAGTTAAATAACGGACATCACTTTCATCAATGAGACTATTATTCACTTTACGATAAGGTGTTTCAATAAAACCATATTTATTTATTTTAGCATAAGAAGCCAATGTAGAAATTAACCCGATATTTGGACCTTCAGGTGTTTCAATTGGACAAATACGACCATAATGAGATGGATGGACATCACGTACTTCATAACCAGCTCTATCTCTTGATAACCCACCTGGTCCTAATGCAGATAAACGACGTTTATTCGTCAACTCAGCCAAAGGATTAATTTGATCCATGAATTGAGATAATTGTGAAGATGAGAAGAATTCTTTCATCGCTGCAGTTAATGGACGAATATTTGTTAATGATTGAGGTGTAACACTATCAACTTCAGATAATGACATTCTTTCTTTAACAACTCTTTCCATTCTTGATAAACCAATTCTAAACTGATTTTGAATTAATTCGCCAACAGAACGAACACGTCTATTTCCCAAATGATCAATATCATCTAATAATCCAATTCTACTCATTAAATTGACTCTATCATCACTAGCTAAATCTAATGAATCATAAATATCAACAAGATTAAGCATATATGAATAAGCAGCTAACATATCAGAGATTGTAATATACTTACAATCCAAAGATAAATCAGTACCTACAACTTTCATTTTCTTAGATTTTGACTCATCTACATAAACCTCTAAAACTTGGATTCTGCCATGTGATTTTAAGAAGTCATTTGTTTTCACATCAACACTATGTGCTCCAGCAGTAAAAACTGGTGCTAAAATATCAACTTTATCTTTCGTTAATAAAGTTCCTGCTTCCATCACAACATGACCGTTTACATCTTTAACATCTTCAGCTAATACACGATTTGTAATACGATCAATAAGACTTAATTTTTTACCAAGTTTAAAACGTCCAGCACGAGCAAGATCATATCTTTTCGCATCAAAGAACTTAGCGTATAGTAAAGTATTCGCACCCTCTAAAGTAGCTGGTTCTCCTGGTCTTAATTTGTTATAAATTTCAATTAAAGCTTCATCAGTGTTGTGAGTTGTATCTTTCGCCAAAGTATTTCTAATAAACTCATGATCACCTAAAACTTCAATAATTTCTTCGTCACTACTCAATCCTAAGGCACGTAAAAGAATTGTACCTGGAATTTTACGTGTACGATCAATACGTACATTTAAAATATCTTTTGCATCATTTTCAAATTCTAACCATGTTCCTCTTGAAGGAATCACACTTCCAGTAAACACAGTCTTACCACTTTTATCCATAGCATCTGCAAAATATGCTCCTGGTGAACGTACTAATTGTGAAACAATAACACGTTCAGCACCATTAATAATAAAAGTTCCTGAATCTGTCATTAGTGGGAAATCACCCATAAAGACTTCATTCTCTTTAATTTCTCCAGTTCCGTTATTTACCAAACGAAGAGTAGCACGAATTGGCGCTGAATAGTTAGCATCTCTATCCTTCGCTTCATCTACTGAATACTTCGGCTCATCAAAACGGCAATCAACAAACTCTAATGTTAATGTTTCATTAAAATTGCTGATTGGATAAACATCATTAAACACTTCTTTAATACCCTCATTCTTAAACCAATCATAAGAATTTGTCTGAATTTCTACCAAGTTAGGAAGTTCTAATGAACCACTAATTCTTGAATAATTACGACGATTAATACGACTTTTTGCTTGAGTTACATTCTTTTCCAAGTCCGCTTCACTCCTTATTAATTATCTCTATCTTCACTTCAAAGCATAACGAAAAACACTGCTTTTTATACATGAGTAGGCATTGTATTATACTAGCATAGAGACTAGTTGAAGTCAATACCAAATCAAAAATTTCAAAATTTCTTTTGAAAGTATAAAAATCAGCGTTATTTCACTGCTTTTAATATAAAATATCCTTTATCTCTTTTTAAAATCTCACAATTCCCAAAGACTTCTTCCATCTTCTTCTTTGCTGATGGTGCCCCTTGCTTTTTTTGAATAACAACAATCAATTCACCATGACCATTTAAATGATCGTAAGCCTTTTCTAATATTTCAAAAACAACTTTTTTACCAGCTCTAATTGGTGGATTGGAAACAATCACATCAAATGAATCTGTCACATTTTCATAAATATGACTGACATATGCACAAATATTTTCTACATCATTGCATAAAATAGATTCATTTGCAAGATGAACAGCTCTTTCATTGACATCAATCATATCAACGTGTAACCATGGATATTCTTTTTTTAATGAAATACCTAACGTCCCATAACCACAACCAACATCCAATAGAGAATTCTGTTCTTTAGTGATGTTCATACATTCAAGCAAAACACGCGATCCATAATCAACACGTTCCTTAGAGAAAACACCAAAATCACTCACAAAAGTCATTTGATGTTTTCGATATGTAAAAGGAATTCGTATTTCTTGAGATTTCAAGTCAACGTTATTTGTATAATAATGTGTCATCTTTTTTCTCCTTAAAAAAGAGCCCCTTGTAAGGGCTCTTCATTAGTGTAACAATTATTTAACTTCTACAGTTGCTCCAGCAGCTTCTAATTGTTCTTTAATCTTAGCTCCTTCTTCAGCAGGAACATCTTTTTTGATTTCAGCAGGTGCTTTGTCAACTAAACCTTTAGCTTCAACTAAACCTAATCCTGTGATTTCTCTTACAGCTTTGATAACAGCAACTTTAGTAGCTCCAACATCAGTTAATGTTACAGTAACATTAGCAGGTGCTGCATCAGCTCCAGCTGCATCTCCACCAGCAACAACAGCTACAGGTGCAGCAGCAGTTACATCAAATTTTTCTTCAATTGCTTTTACTAAATCATTTAATTCTAAAATTGTAGCTTCTTCTAAGTAAGCTAAGATATCTTCATGTGTTAATTTTGCCATTTTTATTTCCTCCATTTATATTTTTAATTAACTATTCAGCAGCAGGTGCTGCTTCTTCTCCACCTTGTGCATCAGCAACAGCTTGAATAACTCTTGCCACTTTTGCAACAGGTTCTTTCATACATGCAAGTAACATTGAGTACATACCTTCACGATTAGGTAATTTTGCTACTGCCATAACTTCTTCTTGAGGTAAGAATTTACCTTCAACATAACCCGCTTTAATTTGTAAAGCTTCATGTTTTTTAGCGAACTCTGCTAAAATTCTAGCAGGAGCCACTGCATCATCATGCCCAAAAGCAATTGCATTAGGACCAACAAGATAATCATTAAGTTCGCTCATACCAGCTTCTTCTGTAGCTCTTTGCACTAATTTGTTTTTATAAACTTTAAATCCAACATTTTCAGTTCTTAAAGTTCTACGTAACTCAGTGATGTCAGCAACAGTTAATCCACGGTATTCAACAACAACTGCTGATTGTGAATTCTTTAAATTTTCAGCAATTTCATTAACAACTTGTTGTTTTGCCTCTAAAATCTCTTTTGACATTGTTACACCTCCTATAAAATTTTTTATATATGCAACAATATATCCGTTAAAAAACTCCCACGTAAAAACGAGGGAGTTTGTCAATGTGAGTTGACAATATCACCTCGGCAACTGATTAAGGTTTCCCCGTTGCTGTCTACGGTATATTGATTGCGCCTTTTTGTTTTACTTCTTATCCTTGAACTTTAACGCTTGGTCCCATAGTTGTTGAGATCACAACGTTTTTCATATAAGTTCCTTTAGCAGAAGCAGGTTTTGATTTTAATAATAAATCAAATACTGTTCTAAAGTTTTCAACTAATTTTTCATCATCAAATGATACTTTACCAATTGGCATATGAACATTACCATCTTTATCTGTACGGTAAGTCACTTTACCAGCTTTTGTTTCTTGAACAGCTTTTGTAACATCCATAGTTACTGTTCCTGTCTTAGGGTTAGGCATTAAACCTTTAGGTCCTAAAATACGACCTAATTTTCCTAATTCAGCCATCATATCAGGTGTAGCAATCATAACTTCAAAGTCTAACCAACCTTTTTGGATGTCCTCTAAAATTTCTTTTCCACCTACAATATCAGCACCAGCAGCTTTTGCTTCTTCAACTTTAGCCCCTTGAGTGATAACTAATACTTTTTTTGTTTTTCCAGTTCCATGTGGTAACACAACAGCTCCACGTAATTGTTGATCTGCATGTCTTGTATCTAATCCTAATTTGAATGCAACATCAACACTTGCATCGAATTTTAAATTACTTGTTTTCTTTACTAAAGCAACTGCTTCTTCAATTGGGTAAGCTTTACCTTTTTCAATAAGAGCAGCGGCTTCTTGATATCTTTTACCTTTTTTAGCCATTTTCTTTTCTCCTCTTCATCAAATTAGGCATCTAAGCCTTCAACTTTAACACCCATATTACGAGCAGTACCAGCTACGATTTTCATCGCACCTTCTAAATCATTTGCATTTAAATCTGGCATCTTGTACTCAGCGATTTCTTTTAATTTATCAGCTGATAAAGTTGCAACTGTTTGCTTTGCATCAGATGCAGCTTTCTTAATTCCACATGCTTTCTTAATCATTTCAGCAGTTGGAGCAGTTTTTAATGCAAAATCAAAGCTCTTATCTTCATAGATAGTTAATACAACTGGTACAGTTTCTCCCATACGATCTTTAGTTTGATCATTGAAAGCAGTACAGAACTTTGGCATTTGAATACCAGCACCTGCTAAAGCTGGACCTGGTTTTGCCCCACCAGCTGGGAATTGAATTTTCATAACTCTTACGACTTTCTTGCTCACGCGACACACCTCCTATTAAAATTTGTCCGTGCTGTGGTCAGTTGGATATCAATCCTCCCACGCATAGTAACACATATTGCGTCGAATAAATATTATACACATACTTTTCAATAATGCAAGCATTTTATTGAATTTAACAAACTTTTTTAATATAGACATTAACTATATCTTTTTCAAAAAGAAAAAGGTCATCAAGACCTTATCATTATAATTCTGCTTTTTCTAATTGAATTAATTCAATTTCCATTGGTGTTGAATTTCCCAAGAAATCAACCAAGACAGTTGCAACCTCTTTTTCTTGATCAATTGATTCAACTTTCCCTTCTTTTCCTGCAAAAGGACCAGAAAGAACTTTAACCTCATCACCAACTTCAAAATTAACTTCAATTTTTGAAGTTTGAATACCCATTTTCTTTAAGATAGGATCAATCTCATGATTTTGTAATGGGAAAGGTTTTGCCCCACCACCTGAAGAACCAATAAATCCTGTAACACCAGATGTATTACGTACAACATACCATGCTTCATCAGTCATAACCATTTCAACAAGAACATATCCTGGAAACATGTTTTTTGTTTTATTAATTTTCTTACCATCTTTAATTTCTGTTTCAACATGTTCTGGAATAACAATATTAAACAAACAATCTTGTAATCCCATAGATTCAACACGTTTTTCTAAATTTTCTTTAACTTTATTTTCGTGACCAGAATATGTATTAACAACATACCATCGTCTTCCTTCTTCATTCATTCCTGGCATACTAGTTCATCCCCAATGCTTTCAAAATTATAGCGATAATCGCATCGCTACCATAAAAATAAATTCCAAATAAAAAACAGAAAATCAAAACAATCATTGAATTATATGCCAATTCTTTCTTTGTCAACCAATGAATATTCTTGATTTCAGCACGTACACCTTTAAGCGTACACCATTCCTTGATCTTCATGACCTACCTCCTATTTTGTTTCTTTATGCAGAGTATGTTTTCCACACTTTTTACAATATTTTCTTAATTCCAATCTTTCTACATTTACACGTTTATTTTTAGTTACTGAATAATTACGTGACAAACACTCTGTGCATACCAAAATAACTTTTTGTTTCATGTCCATCACTCCTTTTCGTTCTTATAATTTAACACATTTATTCTAACTCGTCAATGGCGAGTACCTTTTTATGATAACGATAAACCGCATTATACACACTTTTTATCGAAATATCCAATCTATCTGCAATTTCTTTTTCATCAAAGCCCGCTTTTTTATATGCCATAACTTCTCTTTCACGCAAAGAAGTTGTTTTATGAATTTGAGCATTATAATCTAATCTTTTTTCTTTAACTTTTAAAGCAATATCAGGATAATCTCTTTTCATAGGATCACCAATAATATCTTCATATCGCATACGTTGGTCATCTCCTATGTAACTATCCAAAGAAACGACCATACAAGTAGAATAATATTCATCTTTAACTATTCGACTCAAACTTAATATTCTTCGAATAATTGATCGTTTCATAAACGTCTTTAAACTGGTTTTTTGATCCAGACGATAACTATCAATA
The DNA here is from genome assembly GCF_000455285.1 of Candidatus Stoquefichus massiliensis AP9. Classification (GTDB taxonomy): domain Bacteria; phylum Bacillota_I; class Bacilli_A; order Erysipelotrichales; family Coprobacillaceae; genus Stoquefichus; species Stoquefichus massiliensis. The sequence continues at coordinate 17,916 of NZ_HG005287.1, forward strand.
ATATTAGAGAAAGTTGCCATTGCAAATTGAAGATAATCTTCAAACTCCCATCCTTCAACCCGATGATAACAATATGGACGAATCCATCCAGCTACTTGACGATAATAACTTTTATATAAAATATCTTCTGCCTCCTGGCTACCACAACGCATTAAATAAATCAATTCATCATCATTTATGTAACGTTCCACGTTACCTCCCTTCTACTTCAAAGGATGACGAGAATTGTAAACTTGATAAAGAATTAGTGCTGTTGCAACTGATGCATTAAGTGATGTGACATGACCTGTCATCGGTAATACAACATTCATATCACAATGTGATTTAACCAATCGTGAAATACCAAAACCTTCTGATCCAATGACAATCACCAATGGCATATTGTAATCAATAGAACGATAGTCCTGAGATTCATTCAAATCACATCCAACAACCCAAAATCCTTTTGTTTTTAGGTCTTGCAGTGTTCTTGAAAGATTTGTCACCTGTGCAACTTTCACATAATCAATAGCACCTGTTGATACCTTAGCAACTGTAGGTGTTAATCCTACACTACGATTTTTACCAATAATAATACCATCGACTTCAATCGCATCACTCGTTCTTAATATAGCCCCTAAGTTATGCGGATCTTCTAATCCATCAAGCATTAATAATAATGGCTGTTTGCCAGAAGGAATAGCTGCTAAGATATCATCTACCTCATAATAATCATAGCCTTCAACCTGAGCAACAATCCCCTGATGAACAACATTTCCAACCATTTGATTTAAGACACCCTTATGAGCGACTATATTCACTTTTATATTCTTAGCTTTTGCCAAAGATATCAACTTCTCATCCATTACATTCTTCATCAGATAAATCTCATAAACAGGTTTATCTCCCTTTAAAGATTGTAAAACTGTATTTTTTCCATAAATATATTGTCTCATATTTTACTCCTTTGTGCGTCTCAAATTTGTCTCATTTTTGTTTCATGAATTTCTCATAACATAGTCTTTATACAATTCAAATAGTTCTTCAATACGTGATTCATTTTTTAATAGATAAAGGTGTCCAATCAAAGCCTCAAATCCTGAAGATTGATTATGCGTAATAATACTTGTGTTTTTTATTGCACGACGACCTTTCGCATTACGTCCACGTTTATAAATTAAAATTTCTTCTTCACTCATCCATTGTCTTTCTATTGCCTCTTTCATAAAACCAGCCTGTGCAACCGCACTTACAAAATCAATAGCTTCTTTCTGTAATAAATCTGGTTTAGTAATATTTTTTTCAACAATGAGATATTCTCTTACATAAACTTCAAAAATAGCATCTCCCAAATAGGCCAAGGCCAATGGATTGATTAATTCCGGTCTCATTCTATATAATTCCTTTTCTCTGTAACTCTGCTCTTAATATATCAGCTTTCTCATAATTCTTATTTGCTTTTTCATTCATCCAATCCTGATACATTGCAATATCATCATCACTCAATTGTTTTGTCTGATGAATAAATCCCATAACATCTAGCATATGCAATAATGTCTGATACTCTCTTGCAATCACAGCATTATCCTTATCACGAACACGCATTGCCTGATTTAATACTTTCACTTGTCCTAAAATCTGTGTCAATGCTAATGAAGTATTCAAATCATCGGCTAAAGCTTCCACCATTTTATCAACGTCTTCCTTGTAGTATTCATCATTCATACAATGATTAACTTGCAAATAAAGTGATGCCTGTTTGATGATATTTTCTACTTTTTCAACTTCCTTTTTAACATTCATTAAAACTTCATCCGTAAAGTTCAGTGGATTACGATAGTGTGTGGACAACATCAACCATTTATAAACATTGCACCCTAGTTCTTCTAATAAATCTTTCGCCCACAATACATTTCCTAATGATTTAGACATTTTTTGATTATTAATATTAATCATCTGATTATGCATCCAAACATTCGCAATTGGATGATGATGACAAGCCATTGACTGTGCAATCTCATTTTCATGATGTGGAAATTTCAAGTCCTGTCCACCACCATGAATATCTATACGTCCATTTTCAAAAATATCATTAATCATCACAACACATTCAGTATGCCACCCCGGTCTTCCTTTAGACCACGGACTATCAAACTGAATTCCTTCATCCGTTTTCTTCCATAAGGCAAAATCCGTAGAGCTTTCTTTTTTATCATTATCATCAACACGTTCACTCGCTCCAGCAATCAAATCTTCAACCTTAATTCCTGATAACATACCATATTCTTCAATCTTCGTCACTCTAAAATAAACATCACCATCAACTTCATAAGCATAACCCTGATCTACAAGATCTTTAATAAAATCTATAATAGGTTGCATTGTTTCAGTCACACGTGGTGCATATGTTGGAAATAATAGATTCAACTCACGTCTCACATCTTCATAAGCTTTAACATATTTATCAGTTAATTCTTTTTCAGTTATTCCTTCAGTTTTTGCCGCCTTAATAATTTTATCATCAACATCAGTAAAATTAGATACAAAAGTTACTTTATACCCCAAATACTCAAAAGTTCTTCTCAAAACATCAAAAACAATCATTGGTCTTGTATTCCCAATATGGACATAGTTATATACAGTAGGTCCACATACATAAATACTCACTTCTCCCTGTTTAATTGGTACAAAATCTTCTTTTTTGTTTGTTAGTGTATTAAATACTTTCATACTTCCTCCTTCAAATAAAAAAGCAAATGATAAAGAACACCTTGTGTCACCCACTTTACCACATGCTTATAGTCTACTTTTAACGCAAGTTAACGTTCTTTCTTTTCAAAAGACTCAGGCAAGGGCATCCAAAATCATCCATTAAGCCATTTCCACCATCAGGCTCTCTCTATAAATATCATTCCTTCTTCATTCTTGCCTATAATTTATTATACTATAACAAATTCACTTTTATTAATCAAGTTTAATGATGTACAGTTAAAGATTCTAAAAATTGATTTACAACTTGAATATTCTCATCATAAAACTTTTCAGGGGCCTGATAAGCAAGAACATATGTCGCAGTATCTGTAAAATAAACCATATGTTCAAATTTTATTCCAGTAGACATATAACTGCCTGTAAATTCTTGACAATTTAGCCCACTTTTAATTTGAATATTCTTAAATGCAACATTCTCTGCACCATCCTCTTCTAATTGTCCGGCATAAAGTTCTGGCAAATCATCAAGTTGATTATCTGTATCATCAGAAATAGTCGTATAAAAAATGACTTCTTCTTCCTTGACAAAACGGACAATTTGCTGGTTATCAGATTTTGTATCTAATTCATAATCTTTAGGATAATAGAACGAAGCGAGATCAGCAATCTTATATTCAGTTCCTTCTTTTTCTAAAGAAACATTTTTATATTTTCTACCACATGCAAAAAAACTCAATAACAAGACAATAACAGTTAAAATCTTTATTTTTGTTCGCATCATATCTCCTCCTACCAACCTATTGTACTAAACAAAAGATAAGAAAGCAAATAAAAATCAATTTCATATAAAAGAGATAGGTTCCCCTATCTCTCTATAGTTAATCAAGCAATGAATTAAAAACCTTCAAATAGGCATCAGCACTTTTATCCCAGTCAAGCTTAGCATTCATTGCACGATGTACTAATCCTTGCCATTTTTCTTTATCCTTATAAACTTCTAATGCATAATCAATAATACTCATCATTTCATGTGCATTATAATTTGTAAAGCTAAATCCAGTACCAGTATCAGCAAATTCATTATATGGTTCAACACTATCTTTTAAACCACCAGTTTCTCTAACAATAGGAATTGTTCCATAACGAAGAGACATCATTTGTGATAAGCCACATGGTTCAAATAAAGATGGCATCAAGAACATGTCACATCCAGCATAAATACGACTTGATAAACCTAAATCATATTTTAAATTCAAAGATAACTTTTGATTATGATAAGCTGCAATAGCTTTCAAAGGCTCTTCATATTTCTGATCACCAGCTCCAAGAATAACAACCTGTACATCACGTTTCATTAATTCGTCCATACGATTAATAATTAAATCCAATCCTTTTTGCCAAGTTAATCTTGTCACAACACCAATCATTGGAATATCAGAATTAACTGGTAATCCACATTCTTCTTGTAATGCAGTTTTATTCAAGACTTTCTTCTCATCAACTGTATCAATATCAAAATGTTCAACAATTTCAGGATCAGTTTCTGGGTTGATTGTTTCATAATCAATACCATTTAAAATACCATACAAATCATGTCTACGCATTTGTAAAATACTTTGTAATCCTTCACCAAAGCTATCTGTTAAGATTTCCTGTGCATACGTTGGTGAAACAGTTGTGATGACATCACTATAGAAAATAGCAGCCTTCATCATATTAAAGCATCCATCATTACGACAGTTTCCATTATAATAAAGATAATTATCTAATCCAAAATGATCACTTAATAATGCTGGATCACATTTTCCCTGATAAGCAATATTATGAATGGTAAAGACAACTTTAATACCTTGATAGTATTCATAGTATGCATATCTTTCTTTATAAAGCGTTGCTATCATAGCTGTTTGCCAATCATGCAAATGCAATATATCAGGCTTAATATCAACATGTGATAATAATTCTAATACTGCAAAATCAAAGTATGCAAATCTCTCATTGTCATCATCATACCCATAAAGACCAGGTCTTCTAAAATATTGTTCATTATCAATGAAGTAATAAGTCACACCATCATATTCAGTCTTAAAAACACCACAATAACATTTTCTCCATCCAACCCAGATATCATAACTATCTACATACTCAAGAGTCTCTGCCAACTTCATATCTTGATATTTTGGTAAAACAACAATACACTCATGTCCTTTTTGTACCAATGCTTTAGGTAAAGACCCTAAAACATCAGCCAAACCACCTGATTTGATAAAAGGATTTGCTTCACTTGTTGCAAAAACAATTCTCATTAAACGACATCTCCTTCTTTGACATAAAGTGGTTCACTATCACCAATTAACTCAGTTTTCTTTTCAATACGAGCATCTTTATCAATAATAACATTTTCCAAATGTGCCCCAGGACTTACCTTAGAACCATTCAAAATAATACAATTCTTAACAACGGCATTCTTACCAATAGTGACATTACGAGAAAGAATGCTTCCTTCAACTTCACCATCAATAATAGCTCCATTTGCAACAAATGATTTCTTTACCTGAGCATTCTTTAAATACTTTGTAGGTGGTGTATCATTTGTATTTGTAAAAATCGGCCATGTACTCTTAAACACTTGCGTAGAAACATCCATATCTAAGAATTCCATGCTTACTTTATAATATGCATCATAAGAATCAATACATCTTGCAAAACCTTTATATTCATAAGCCATAATTTTTCTTTCATCACATAAATATGCTAAAGTATCTTTTAAATCAAAGAATGAACTAATCTTTTTTGCATATCCTATTAATTGTAATAAGACTTTTGTATTAATAACATAAGTTTCTAAAGAAATATTTCTTTCTTTACGATTCCCTTTATTTTGTTTAATTTCAGTCACTTGTTTACCTTTTAATCTCAAATAATCAGAACCTACAAAAGATTCATGAGCATTATTAATTCTTTGATAAACCATTGTAATTTCAGCACCAGATCTTGCATGAGCATCAATAACTTCTGCATAATTCATAGTTGTAATAATATGTGCTGGTGCAATGACAACATAATCTGCTTTCGCTTTTTCAATAAAAGCAATATTTTCTACAAGATTATTAATATCATGATTATACATTGTATTATTTGCATACTTTTCATTGTATAACAATGAAACACCACCAGATTTAGAGTTAAAATTCCATGAATTACCATTACCTAAATGTTTAAATAAAGATCTTGGTTTTTCTTTAATCAAAACACCAACAGTATCAACATTAGAATTTGACATATTTGATAAAACAAAATCAATAATACCATATCTTCCTAAAAAACTTACAGAAGCTACTGGACGTCTTTCAGTTAAACCTTTATAAGAAACATCAGAATGTAAATTTACTAAACCAACTACTTTTGCCATTGTCTTAACCCCCTATTTCGCATTGTCACTAACAAGTTCGACTTCTTTAGCTTCCTTGTTGACAACTTTCTTAGCTTTAATAACAACACCCTCATCAACGATAGATTTATAGATTTCTGCGCCTTCTTCTACCAATACACCTGGCATAAGAACTGAGTCAACAACTTTAGCACCTTCACCAATATAAACGTTATTGAACAATACAGAACCCTTGACATCACCATTGACAATACATCCTTGTGTAACAAGTGAATTCTTAACAGTTGCTTCTTCACCAATAATCTGAGGTTTACTTAATGTATCTTCTGTGTAAATCTTCCAGTCTCTTTTAATATTATAAAGATCTAATTCTTTATCATCTAACAAATCCATGTTAGCCTGCCATAAACTTTCAACAGTCCCAACATCTTTCCAATATCCAGCAAATTCATAAGCATACAACTTTTTACCATCATTTAACATCATCGGAATAATGTTCATACCAAAATCATGTTTACTGTTTTCATCTTTTGCATCTTCAATTAAATATTTTCTTAATTCCTTATAAGTGAAGATATAAATACCCATAGAAGCCAATGTAGACTTAGGTTTTTCAGGTTTTTCTTCAAACTCATAAATTGTTCCATCTTTATTTGTATTCATAATACCAAAACGACTTGCTTCTTTCATAGAAACATTTAAAACTGCAACTGTTAAATCAGCACCTTTTGCTTTGTGAGCAGCTAACATATCAGCATAATCCATCTTATAAATATGGTCACCTGATAAAATCAATACATACTCAGGAGAATGTTGATCTAAGAACCCAATATTCTGATAAATTGCATCAGCAGTACCAGCATACCAAGTTGCTCCTACCTCTCCTCTTTCACGGGCTGGCAAAATAGCCGCAAGTGATTTGTTTCCATCCAATCCCCACTTAGAACCAGCACCTACATAAGTACCTAATAGAACTGATTCATACTGTGTCAAAACTCCAACAATATCAATACCAGAGTTTGCACAGTTACTTAAAGGAAAGTCTATAATTCTATACTTCCCTCCGAAGTAAACAGCAGGTTTTGCAACTTTAGCTGTTAAAGCTTCAAGACGTGTCCCTCGACCACCTGCTAAGATCATCGCAACAATTTCTTTACTCATAATTTTTCCTCCTAAACTTTGAATGTGAAAGTGCTTACCTATATTTCTATTTTAACACAAAGCTGTTTAAAAAAACACAATTTCGTGTCATTTTAAAAAAGAATTTTTTGATGTATTCATTAAAGTTGAAATAACATTGAAGAAAACAAACTTTTTCAAATTTAGCAACTTTTTCTTTTTCCTACATATATTAAAAAGAGGTGATGAACTTGTCCCCAAGAATTTCATATAATGACTCAGATATTGACTTATTAGCCCGTATCATGAAAGCCGAAGCATTAGGAGAAGGTGAAGAAGGTATGCTGATGGTAGGTAATGTTGTTGTCAATCGCGTTGTTGCTAACTGCGACGTATTCAAAAACACAAGAACAATATCTGAAGTCGTCTATCAGAAAAATGCTTTTTCTGGTGTCGGACAACCCTTATTTAATCAGCCAGTCAATGCCAAAGAAAGAGAACTTGCATTACGAAACATTGATGGCTATCGAATTGAACCAGCAACGAACGCTTTATGGTTTAAAAATCCTGGTTCCAAAACTGCTTGTCCTGAAAAATTTTTTGGTGAATTAACAGGACGTTATAAAAATCATTGTTTTTATGCCCCAGGGGCAAAATTAAATTGTGACTTGTAGGAGGGTCTATGGATACAAACAATCAATCTATTTTACAAGGAAGTCAAACTTCTTCTTTACCAACACCTATTGCAGAACAAACTTATTTAGAAAATATTTTACGTCTCAATATTGGAAAACTGGGAACATTCTATTTTACTTATACTGGAAGTAGTGACTGGCGTGATCGAGCATATAAAGGAATTATTGAACAAGTCGGCAGAGATCATTTTATTGTTCGTGATCCAAAAAATCAAAAATATTATATTTTTCAGTTTGTTTATTTTGATTGGGCAGAATTTGATGAACCTATTCTTTATAACACAAGATAGCCTCAACTGATAGAATCAGATAAATATGTTGACTTCATTATGTCCTTAGCATTCATTATTGATTTCATAGTATATGTAAAAGGGAGAATAATTTTCATTATCCTCCCTTATTTGATTCCACAAGATACTTACGTACTCTTGATATAAAATGTAGTGAACCAGTAATCACAATATGATTCTTTTTAATATAAGCTGTCTTTAATGCCTCCATAAAACTATCAACAATAACTAAATGTGGTCGAGATTCAATCTTTGATAAATCAATTGCTCTTTCATCATTAAAAGTTGTTAAATAAACAGTATATCCTTCTTTCAACATCAAATCTAACATTGGATCAATATCTTTATCATTTAAACAAGAGAAAATAATGCTTATATTTTGTTCTTTTTTAACTCTTAAAGTTTGAATTAAAGCTTTAATCCCAGGCAAATTATGTGCACCATCTATTTCCACTGTACCAGTATGATAAGGTAACGTTTCATAACGCCCTTTCCATGAAGCATTTTCAATAGCAGAAGTTGTCAAATTAGCATCAAGACGAATAAGCTTAGAAGCAATTGTTAATGCTAATCTGGCATTCGTCACTTGATAAATACCTTGATTTTTTAATGTAAAAGCCATATCTCGATAACGAAAATGAAAAGGGTAACGAGAAACTTGATATTCTGGCACAACATACATAATAGCTTCCATAACATCACATTGTTCCTGCAAACGTGCAAGGATAGTTCCTTGTGTTTCACTTGTTATAAACATTTGATGAGGTTTAATAACCCCCATCTTTTCATTAATAATATCATAAATGCTTTCACCTAACTGTTTTTGATGATCCATCCCAATATTTGTAATCGCACTAATAATCGGATCTATAACATTAGTCTTATCATTTAAACCGCCAATTCCAGTTTCAATAATACGATAATCCAAATCCAAAGACTCAAAATACGCCAGCATAATTAAAACATCTATTTCAAACATAGATAAACCATCAGTTTCAATAATTTCATAATACTGATTAATATATTTTAATAGTTCTTCATCACTAATAGGTATATCATCAACACGAATACGATCATTATGACAAATAAGATAGGGTGAAGTAAAAGTTCCAACACTATAGCCATGAGCATTTAAGATACTCCTTAAATAATTAACAGTTGACCCTTTCCCATTCGTCCCTGCAATATGAATCATATTCTTTTGTTTCATAGAAATTTGACACTTATTTAATGTTTCTCTAAATTCATCAATTGTTCTTTTACTACGTTTAGACTCTATGTACGTTATTGCATCTTCTACACATTCAAACATCATTAAATCCTCCAATCTATCGGTTCAATTCCCTGACTGATTAAAAATTGATTTGTTTTAGAAAAAGGTCTAGAACCAAAAAATCCTCGATAAGCAGATAATGGTGAAGGATGTGGGCTTGTAATCACACAATGTCTACTTTGATCAATCATTTTCGCTTTATCAATTGCTTGTCTTCCCCATAATATAAAAACCAAAGGCTTTTCTCTTTTGTTCATAACTTCAATAATATGATTTGTAAAAATTTCCCATCCTTTATCTTTATGTGAATTTGCACGATGTGCTTGAACTGTTAAAACAGTATTTAACAATAATACCCCTTGATGAGCCCATGCTGACAAATCACCGTGGCGTGGAATATCAATTCCAACATCATCATGCGCTTCTTTATAAATATTAACAAGACTTGGCGGAATCTGTACTCCTAGTTCAACGCTAAATGCTAAACCATTTGCCTGATGTTCCTCATGATAAGGATCCTGTCCAATAATTACAACCTTAATTTCATCATAATCTTTAAAATTAAAACAATGGAAAACTCTATTTCTTGGTGGATAAACAGTATGTGTTTCATACTCCTTATTAACAAAAGATTCTAATTCTTTATAATAAGGCATTTGTTTTTCTTGTTGAATAATTGTCTTAAAATCCATAGTTATAAAATATACCTTTCAATAATTTCTGCAATAACACCTTCGTTATTATCCGCTTTTGTTGTTATATCACAAACCTTCTTCACATCATCCACTGCATTACCAGCTGCCACTGATAGCCCTGCAACACATAACATTGGCAAATCATTATAATTATCTCCCACTGCAATACATTCGCTTATATCAACACCTAAAAGGTCTGCCAAATGTTTCAATCCAGCACCCTTATCAATACCAATACGATTAAATTCCATATATCGATTCGAAGAATAACTTACCGCACATTGACCTTCCCAGATGTCTTTCATCAATGGTTCTAGACTCATTAAATAAGGAACATCAGTATTTTGATATAATATCTTAGAAATAGGTTCATCCTTTAAAAAATCAATAGAATTTTCTGTCATAATAATACAATCAACTTTTTGATTTTTAATTCTTTCAGCCTCTGATTCAGAAAGATTAAAAACATAAACTTTATCTTTTGTATAAACATGCTGACACACATCACAGTTTAAACCAAACTCAAATATTTCCTTTGTCTTTTCAAAAGATAAACCTTCAAAAAACAATAAACGATTATTTTTATTTTCAGTTAAAGCTCCGCCATTAAACGACAATACATACTCATTTTCTTCATCATAAAGCCCTAAAGTCTTTAAATCATGCTGAATAGACATAAAACCTCTGCCTGTTGCTGGTACAAATTTCACACCCTTTTCCTTAGCTTTTTGAATCAAATCAATATTTCTTTGACATATTGCATGCTGATCATTTAATAGTGTTTCATCCATATCACTTGCAATTATCTTATAAGCCATATTATTCATCCTCCATTATAAACTTTTCAATAACTTCTTTAACAGCACCTTGATCATAATCAACAGAAGTCACATAGTCTGACATTTCCTTAATATCATCTGTTGCTCCATCAACACAGACACCCAATCCTGCAACTTCTATCATAGAGGTATCATTATAATTATCTCCAATTGCAATTGTCTCTTCAATTTCTATATGTAAATAATCCGCTAACCACTTTAAAGCCGCTCCTTTATTCACCCCTAATGGATTAAACTCTAAATAACGATACGAAGAATAACTTGCTGCAAAACGTCCATCTATTAAAGGTTTCAATTCTTGTTCAATATTCTTCAAATAAGACATATCACGTCTTTCAAATAATATTTTAGCAATCTTATCGCCCTTTAAAAAATCCATATTATATTCATCAACGACTTTAAATGGAGCTTTTTGTACAGTTTTTCTTTCTACTTCATCAGGATCAGCATTAAAAATATAACAACAATCCATTGTAAAAATAAGTACACAGACATCATAAGTTGCACCAGCATTAAATAATTCCTTTGTTTCTTCAAAAGATAAACCATTAAAATAAAGAACATGATTATCTTTATTTTCAACAATTAAACCACCATTAAAACAAATAGAATACTCATTTTCCTGCTGATAAGTTCCTAATTCCTGTAAAATTTCTCCAATCATATTGTAAGCTCTGCCTGTCGCAGGTACAAACTTCACATTTTTATCTTTCAAAGATTGAACTGCCTTTTGATTCACTTCAGGAACATGATGATTCACCAATAACGTCTCATCTAAATCAGATAATATTAACTTATACATTCTATCCACCCTCTATTTATATAGAAATTCCATAAACATTGGAACCCTTTCTCGCCACTCACCTTCATTATGCTTGGCACCTTCAAAATAATGATACTCCAAATTTTTCATTTTGTCTTTCAATAAACAATAAATTCTATTATTACTTTCAATATACCATTCATCTATAACATCATCACCACAACCTTCAAATTCTCCCAAATCAAAATAAAAGCGATTATCTATAGAATATTCATGATTTTCAATAACATCTTCAAATTCATTCATATAAAACCAAAACGCTGTAGATAAAGATGCACATTTTCTAAAAACTTCAGGGTAGTTCAATGCTGCATAAGCACTAATCACACCACCCATCGAACTTCCAACAATTGCTGTATCATCAGCAATTGTTCGAAAACGTCTATCTATATAAGGTTTCAATTCCTCAATCATCCATTCAACATAGGCTTTCCCTTCTCCACCAATAATCTTATCTTTTATTTGAGTTTCCTGATAAGAGAGTTCTGAATTAATGAGCCATGGTCCATACTCATCCATTCTTTTGAAACCTGTAAAATTACATGGAATCGCAACCATAATTACATCCAAATGCATCATCTGAACATAATCTAAAAATCCCCAACTCACTCCACAAAAAGATAATCGATCAAAAAAGGCATTTTGACCATCTTGAATATATAAAACAGGATAACGTTTTTCCTGATCATAGTAGTCATCAGGCAAATAAACAGTTATCTTTCGATCTCTCTTTAATTTCTCCATATCAAAACGAAATGATACAAACATACTTTTCCTCCTTTTATATAACACAAAAAAATAAGCGCAAGCTTATTTCTTAGTATCTGGCAATCTGACAACTTCTTCTCCATCTTTAGGAAAGATATACTCATCTCTAGCATATCTTGCAGCATAATCATCATCCGTCAATAAATCAACCTTTTCAGATAAAGCTTTCTTTTCTTTCTCTAATTCTGCTTTTCTTGTCTCTAAACGTACCAATTCTTGTTTTTGATTAACAACACGAAATGCATTCACTGCTAAAGTATAAATTAAAACAGCCGAAATGCCAATATATATAAGACCTAGGAATTTTTTGTATCTGGGTTCTTTTGTTTTTGCCATTTTAACTTCACCTTCTTTACTCTTTTTTGTATTATACCATTAATATACCGAAAAAAGAAGATAAAAGGTGCGATTATTCTTTTCAAAATACGAACAAATATTTCTAAATGATACAAAAGATAGTAGGCATAATACTTCTGATAAAACAGATAACCTAAAAACATCATCATAAAGAAATAGAATCTTAAAATACCATCATTGAGAATCACTAAACCATAAAAATAGAGAATACCAAATCCAAAACCAATTCCTACCTGTATAAGATAACGCATAAAGATAGGGATTCTCATTAACAATCGATTGATAATATGATAGACTCCACTCATTACAAAGCCATATCCAAAAGAATAAAACAAACATTGAAATTGAACTAATAAATCCATTATTTCAATAGTTTATTAAACATCTTATCTTTTTGATGTGGTTTTTTCTTTTCAGAAACATAACTCATACTATCAATATTTCCTTTAATACTCACTTCATTTTGATCTTGATCCAATCTTACCAAAGTTAAATCACTACCCGTAATATTTAAATATCCCAATGAAGTTTCAATCAGAAATTCAAAAGAATCAAAACTTTCTATTTTCTTAACACCAGTCAATTCAAGACTTTTCCGATCTTTTAAACATATATGATGATAAGGTGTCTGTTCAAAATGTAAACTATTATTATCCATATTCTTACCTCCTAATCAACTATATGTCTTTACTCCTTAGAATATGCAAAAGACTTAACGATATCTCGTTAAGCCTCTATACTTCTACTTTCTTCTTTTCATCAATAATTTCATATAACATAGAACTATCATCTTTTAAGACATGTTCTTTTAAATCTAAAACTCTTACAGTTAAAAAGCTACGACCAAATTCAATCTCAATTTCATCACCGATCTTTAACTGAGTAGAAGGTTTGGCTACTTTACCATTAACCTTCACACGTGAAGATTCACTAATCTCTTTAGACAGTGTTCTTCTTTTAATAATTCTTGATACTTTTAAAAATTTATCTAAACGCATGCTTCAATCTCCTGTTCAATCACATCCTTAATGAACTCAAGTAATGTTTCATCCATCATGTAATAAGGTGTTTGCTCACTAATCATAAGCAGTGCTCCCTGACACTCTTGTCCATTAACCAATGGATATATTGTTACTTTTTTTGTTTCATTAAAGAAATCCATTGTGATTTCAATTTGTTTTTCTTGTTTTTCAATCAATAAGGATAAATCCTTTGGTATTGCTTTTCTTTGATATTTAGCAAGTCCATCAGATGAACTCGATATAACATTATGCAAATCACATATCATAAATGTATTATGATATTTTGTATATAACCCTTCTAATAAGACCTGTACTGTTGGTCCCATTTTATTTAACATTGAAAATTTTGTAAGGATGATTCTATCATCCTCTAATGAGAAAGAAATACTTTCTCCTTCTTTCATCATTAACTGTTTTCTCATTTCTTTAGGAATTACAATTCTTCCTAATTCATCAATTCTTCTAACCATTCCTGTTGTTTTCATAATAGTACCTCACTTAAAATATTCGTTTGATATTATTATGTCCACTCCTAAATTTTTTAATCTTTGATATTCCTTTAAATTTGGAACTGTCCATGCTGCAATCTGGATATGATGAGACTTAAGAAACTGAATTCTTGTTTCATTGAGAAAGTTATATCTAGGATGAATGGCATTCAAATCTGTTTCTAAAAGTTCATTACATTTCTTTTTATAACTATATTCAATAAGATAACCAGCATAATTATGCTTATCTAATGCTTTGATTTTTTGAACAGATGACAAATAAAAAGAAGAATAATAAATTTGTTTTTCAACACCCATATCTTGTACCAAATGATATACTTTTTCTTCAATACCATCATATTGAATAACATCAGTTTTTAATTCAATGTTAACCATAAAATCTTTACCTTTAATGAATTCTAACAATTCTCTTAATGTTGGAATGTCATAATATCCATAAGTTTTATGATTAAAATTAAATTGTCGTAACTCTTCTAACGTATAATCCTTGACATACCCTTCACCTGTACTTGTTCGATTGATTTTCTCATCATGAATCAAAACCATTTCTCCATCTTTGGTTAAGTGAACATCAGTTTCTACACCATCAAATCCCTGCTCATAAGCTTTTATAAAAGCCACCATGGTATTTTCTGGATACTTGGCACTATAACCCCTATGTGCTAACTTTTTCATCACTACACCCTCACTTTATGATATAATGATTATACTACAAAATGGAGGTCAAACAAATGATTAAAGCTATCTTTTTTGATATTGATGGAACAATTTTATCACATCACACAAAACAAGTTTGTGATTCAACAAAAAAAGCATTGCATCAGCTTAAAGAGAAAGGCATTTACACTTTTATCGCGACAGGACGACATATCTCTGAAATGCGAGATCTCCCTATTCAAGATTTAGAATTTGAGGGTTATATCACTTTAAACGGACAATATTGTTATAATCATAAAGAAGTTATTTACGATTTACCAATTCATCAAGATGATATTCGAAATATTATTCAACTCATCAACAAACATCCTTTTCCATGTATATTCGTTGAAGATGAACTGATGTATATCAATTATCACAATCAGGCAGTAAAAATTGTACAAGATGCTATTTCAACCGCTTTACCAGATATTAATGATCTCAATAGAGGATATACCCATCCCATATATCAAGTGATTCCATACGATATAACAATTGAAACAGAAGATCACATTTTACAATGTATGCCCCACTGCAAACGTACACGCTGGCATGAACTAGCCATTGATATTATTCCACAAAATGGTGGAAAACAAAACGGAATTAAAGAAATATTACATTATTACAATATCAATCAAAATGAAACAATGGCTTTTGGTGATGGCCTCAATGATATCGATATGTTTGAATATGTAGAATGTGCTATTGCGATGGGAAATGCATCAGATGAAGTCAAGAAAGCAGCTGATGATGTGACTGATGACATCGATCAAGATGGTATCATGAAAGCATTAATCAAACATCATATTCTTGATAAATATTAAAATCTCTCTTCTCATTTGAAGAGAGATTTTTTTATTGCGCTAATGCTTCTGTAATGACAGGAACAACTTGTTTCTTTCTAGAAATAACACCAGGTAAACTTGCTTGCTGATTGACAAGTTCAACTTTAAATGCTGTTTCTACATAATCAGGACGAGGTCCTGCTACAAAGACTTCACTTGTTGCATTAATCACATCTGTCAGTAACAGCATCGTAAATTCCATATGATTATCTTTAGCAACTTCTGCCATATAATCAAGCATTTCTGCCTTATAAGATGCAAAACCATCAATATCCATAGTATTGACTTGAGCAACCCCCACAGATAAGTCACCAAAACTAAATTTCTTATAATCCTGATTAAAAATCTCTTCAACAGTTTTTCCAGCTAAAGAAGTTCCAGCTTTAAACATATCCATTCCAAATTCCTGAATATCTACACCTGCAATTTGCGCAAGTTCTCTAGCCATCTTTGTATCAGTTGGTGTACATGTCGGAGATTTAAACAACAATGTATCACTAATAATAGCCCCTAACATCAATCCTGCCATATCTGCTGGAATATCAATATGGTTTTCTTTATAACATTTTGCAACAATTGTGGCAGTACATCCTACTGGTTCAGCTCTAAAAAGAACTGGTCCAATTGTTTGAATATCAGCCACTCTATGATGATCAACAATTTCTAAAATCTCTGCTTCTTCAATACCATCAATAGATTGAGCTCTTTCATTATGATCTACTTGAATCACTTTCTTTTTCATACCATTTAAGACTTGAAAACGTGAAACAGAGCCTACAACTCTACCCATAAAATCAAGAACTGGATAACTTCTATAACGTGTCTCACTCATCACTTCTTTAACATAATCAACAGTATCATCAGTTGAAAAAGTTGTTAATCCACCTTTTTGCATAACATATTCCACTGGAATAGACTGAATAATTTGTTGTGATGCCATAAAAGTATTAAATGGAGTAGATATAATGCTGATATGTTCACGCATACATTGTTTTAATAAATCTTCTGAAATCGTTAATGAACCTGTTAAAATAATTAATGAAACTTTTGCTTTTATCAAATGTTCAATTGCTTCATCTCGATCTCCACCTACAATCACAACATCATTTTCATGAACACGTTTCATAGCTTCTTCACCAGTCATCGCTGCAATATGTACTTCACCTTTGATTGTTTTTAAATTTTTATCTAAATATAAAATACCAGCATCTAATGTATCAATAACATTTTCAATAGGTGTTTTAGCATCTTTTAAGATTTGACTATCCCATTCATCCATATAACCTTCGATAATATTAGAAGTCGATAACAAGCCTAGTAATTGACTATGATCATCTAAAACAGGAGCACTCTTTAAATTTTGTTGCTTCATTAAAGACCATGCTGTTTTTAAAGTCAATTCCTTAGAAAAAACAGTCACCTTATCATAATCTAGATCTTCAACTTTTTGTTTCACTGTTTTTAATAAAACAGGTATTTCAACATGAAATCTTTTTAAAATATACTCTGTTTCTTTATTAATATCACCTAATCTTACAGGCACTGCATTATAACGTCCAATTGTAAATAAGAAATCTGCATAAGCAATAGCACTGCAAATAGAATCACTATCAGGATTCTTATGTCCACTTACAAAAACAATATCCTTCATTTTTATCCTCCTACATTTTCTTTAAATAACGATATATTGTTGGTTCACTCACTGCTAATTTTTCAGCTACCAAAACTATTGCACCCTTAACTTTAAACGTCCCTTTATCTTGTAAATATTTAACAACCTTAATTTTTTCTTCAACATTTAATCTTTCAACCAAGAAATAACTTGGAAATCCCATTTGTTCCAAACATTCCTTAATATAAAGATCAATCATCTCATCTAAAGGAGAAGAAAGAATTTCAATTGGGTTATCCAATTTAAATTCAACATCTTTACTTTCCTTAATTCCTAAAATTCTCTTTAAAGTTGATTCCAAATATTCATAATCAGAAATATTCACATTGACACACAACATACCAATAGGCATTTCCTTATTATCTTCCTTAATAAAATATGTTGCAGAACGTAACAGTTTCCCATCGGGTCCAGTAGTTTTATAATTCATGACATAATCATGATCTTTATATTGTTTTGTTTCTAAATAATGAATTGATAAATTAGAAAGTTTAGCGCCTACTTCTCTACCAGAAATATGACTATTAGCAATAGCAACAATTTCCTGTTCTTGAGAAGTTAAGTCATGTAAAGCAATTTCAACATTATCACCCAATGCTTCACCTAAAAACTCAACTAATTTCCCATATGGTTCTAATAATTTATACATGATTTTTTTCGCCTCCGATAGTCATTATACACTATATTTATAAAAAGTCATAGCCTTTTTTATCATGATAAAAATTAATAATTTTTTACTAGATAATAAACATTTTTCAGACAAAAAAGAAAAGAACATCAAAATGTTCTTTCATCCATATGCATATATAGAATCGCAATAAGCCCTGCTAAACCAAATCCAAAAAAACTACCAGTCAGTGCTCTGCGCCAATTCTCGCTCATAACTCCAAAGAATGTCTGCAAACTTCCATCCACAATCATTGGCACCATACATAATATCAATAACCATATTGGCAATTTCACTTTCTTGTGATAGAAAATCAATAAAGTGATAAGGAAAGCAAGAATAATAAATGTACATCGATAGCATAACAAAAAACAATATCCCATAAAATGCGGTGCTCTTTCAGCTATGCCATTACATATTGGAATTTCACCAATATGTGAAAAACGATATACCAAAAATGCAATGATTTTACTCATATGGAACAGTCTCTACAACTGTATTATAATAATAATCATGGTCATATTCATGTGATGCAATTCCAGCAAAGGCACTCATCATACAACAGATACCTATAACATATAAAGCAATGTTAGCAATAAAACCTCTCAAACATGATTTCGCTTTTAATGGATATTCTTTATTCCAGACCAAATATAATACCAAACCTACAACTGGTATTAAAAATGATAACAAGGCAAAACCAAAACTTGATTCATCCTCTTCTCGATGATAAGGCTGAGTGTCTATTGGACGATAACCACTCTGTTGAGTTTGTGCACGACCCTCTAACTGCGCCCCACAATAAGGACAATACTTCACATCCGAATTAACTTCTTTTCCACATTGATGACAATACATATCTATCCCCTCCTACTTGTATTGTACTAAAATAATAGATTATTGAAAAGAAAAAAGACTTCATTTAGTCTTTTCTCATAAAATATTATATTTTAACCTATAACTTTCACCCCACCATATTTACGAACTTTTAACACATGACAAGATCCTTCACCAAAATATTTTTCAATTTCTTTTTGATATATTTTCACATATTCATCTTCAACAAATGCTTGAATCGTTCCTGCAAAGCCACCACCATGTACACGGCAAACACCATGACTATCTAAAATTTGTTCAGATAAAGCCAAAGCTATAGAAACCGCCTGTTTATCTGTATAATTATTTGAATAGATATTTTGTAAATATTTAAATGAACTTTCTCCTGATGCCTTAATAATATTTTTAAATGTATCAAAATCTCCATCATTTAAAGCAGACACAGCTTTTTCTACTCTTTTATTTTCTTCAAACAAATGAATTGTTCTTAAAACCGCACGATCATTTGTTGCTATTCTTACTTCTGGTAATTTTTCATAAAACTCTTTTTCATTAACATCTCTTAAGAATTCTTTTCCAAAGAATTTTGCTACTTTTTTCATCTCATAAGGAATAGATGCATAATCATTTGTTAAATCAGCATGAGATGCATGAACATCAACAATACATAAGCTATGTTTAAACTCTGGAAAATCAACTTCAATCTTCTCAACAACTGGATGCTGATTATCTTTAAAGTCAATATGAATTAAACTTCCCACTGAACAAGCGCATTGATCCATTAAACCACATGGCTTTCCAAAATAAACATTTTCTGCATATTGCCCTACCTGTGCAATTATAACAGGATCAATAGCCATTTCATTGTATAATCCGGAAAGAATTGTTCCCACACCAACTTCAAAAGCTGCTGAAGAAGATAAACCAGACCCTTGTAACACATCACTTGTCATATAAGCATTAAATCCACCAATCTGATATCCTAATTCCTGATACCTTGCACAAACGCCTCTTATTAGTCCTTCAGATGTTTCAACTTCTTCATCTCTCTTTGATAAATCATGAATATCTACACCTTTGATATCATAATCATCAGATAAAACTTTAATGACATGATCAGTAGGTGCAACAACTGCGATAATATCCAAATTAATAGCAGCAGCTAAAACCTCACCATGTTGATGATCAGTATGATTTCCACAGACTTCACTTCTTCCAGGAGTACTATAAATGTCTACTTCCTGATCACCATATAAAGATATAAACTTCTCAACTGCTGATTGATATCTTATTTTTTGTTTAGCTATCAGACTTTCATCAATATATATTTCCTTTAAAAGAGAATGATACAGCTCTGTTTTTAACTCTTCTATGATTAAACTTGCTTTTTTCATTATTTAATAACCTCAAATTTATATGATGTTATTACATCATAAATTTCACCTTTCTTTAATATTGTTGTTGGATTTTTTTCAATATGAATCGCATCAGGTAAATTCTGTGTTTCTATACATACAGCATCTCTTTCAAAATAATGATGTCCATATTTACCTAAACGTCCATCTAAATAATTTGCTGTATAGATTTGCGCTCCTGGTAATGTTGTAGAAACTGTTAAACGTCTTCCAGATGCTAAATGTTCTAAAATAACTTGATTTTCTTTAGTAGTGAATATGAAAGGGTGATCAAATCCCTTTCCTAAAAGTAATTGTTCATCAGATTGTTCTACACGTTCTCCAATCAATGCAAATTCATTAAAATCAAATGCTGTATCTTTCACATCACGGAACTCTCCGGTTGGCAAACCATCTTTATCAATACATGCAAAACAATCAGCCTTAACCATCAGTTGATGATTATAAATATTTTCTTTTTTACCAGATAAATTAAAATATGAATGATTGGTAATATTGATGAGTGTATCTTGATCTGTTGTTGCCTGATACCTTACACTAAGTGTATCATCTTTTAGCTGATAAGTGACTTTTAAATCTAAATTTCCAGGATACCCTTCTTCACCATCTTTTGATAAGTAATAAAATTCAATGGTTTCATTATCTTTAATCTCATAATCAAATATTTGATAACTAAAGCCCTTTATACCGCCATGTAAATGATTAGGTCCATTATTAATAGCTAAAGAATATTGTTTATGATTTAATTCAAAACAACCTTTTTTTATTCTATTCGCAACTCTTCCTACCAAAGCACCAAGATAAGCATCTCGTGTTTGATATTGATGAAAATCATCATATCCTAGCACAACATCATCAACATTTCCTTCTTTATCTTTCATCAAGACTTTCATAATTGTACATCCAAAATTTGAAACAACAACTTCCATTTTCTCATTTTTCATTGATAATACATCAATACCATCATTGAATTTATCAATTACACATATCATATATTTTTCCTCCTATTCATCGATAGATTTTACAAATTGAACAAATGCATCAATGCCCTCATCATTCATTTTAAACACACCTGCATCTTCTAACACATTGACAAACTTCTGCGTTAAAGCATTTGCTATGAGATCATCAACATTTTCTTCTTTTATTATACGACTTTCTTTTAATTCTTCATACCACAATCGATGTTTTTGTAAATTTTCATATTCTTCAATCTTTTCTTTATCCAATAAACACTCTTTAAGTATTGCTAATTCATCTTTCAAACGTGCAGGTAATACCGCCAATCCCATAACTTCAATTAATCCAATATTTTCTTTTTTGATATGATGTAAGTTTTGGTGAGGATGGAATATTCCATCTGGATATGTTTCATTTGTACGATTATTACGTAAAACAAGATCCATCTGATACTTATTATTTTTCATTCTTGCGATTGGTGTAATTGTATTATGTGGTGTCTCATTACTGTGTGATAGGATATCTAAATCAGGTGCTGAGTAATTTTTCCAGCATGTCAGTGTTTCATCAGCAAAATCAATAAGACTTTGTTTATCAGAAGAAGTGACTCTAATTGTTGATAATGGCCATTTGATGACTTCTATTTTTAATTTTGGATATTTCTTAAGAATCACTGTTTCAATCACTTCTGCCCCTTCTATTGGAAAAGTATATCTTCCTCCTTGAAAATGATCATGGCTAAGAATAGAACCACCAACAATAGGTAAATCAGCATTTGAACCTAACATATAATGCGGAAAAGATTCAATAAATGTTAATAAATGAGTAAAGGTTTCTCTATTAATAACCATAGGTTTATGTTCCTGATTCAAGACTATACAATGTTCATTGTAATAAACATAAGGAGAATATTGTAAATAATATTGACTGCCATCTAATTCAATAGGAATAATACGATGTGTCTGTCTTGCAGGTCGATTAAAATCCCCACGAAATCCAACATTCTCTTTACAAAGCAAACACTTTGGATAACCACTAGATTTCATAAGTTTTGCTTTAGCAATTTCTTTAGGATCTTTTTCAGGCTTTGATAAGTTAATCGTTATTTCTATATTTCCATATTTATAAAACTTTTTAAAACGAATATTTTTATCAGTACGACTCTTACGAATATAATTAGAAGCAATTGATAGATCATAAAAATAATTCGTTGCTGCTTCTGGACTTATTTTGTAAAGTTCACGAAACGTCCCAATTACTTCACTAGGACGAGGCATTAAACAATTCATTATACGTGTATCAAATAAGTCTTTTGAAGTAATACTATCCTCTATTAGATGATTTTCAATCGCATACGCTAACATTGGTTCTAAGATTGGTGTTGCATCTGGTAAAAACTCATGAATATCCTCTTCTTCAAAAGTTTCTAATCCAAATAGATCTAATAATAAATTAATTGCATAATGAACATCCTCTTCAGACAACATCTTATGATGTAAAGCAAAATTAATTAATCTGTTAATTTCATGATTTATCACTATATTCATTCCTCCTTTTTTCTTCAATCAACATTCTATCACAACTTATGTTAATGTCAAATAAATTTACTAAATTAATTTAAATATTTACTAATTATATGTTAATTATTTACTAATATTTATATTTGGCCAAGAAAAAAAAAGATTTCAATAAATGAAATCTCTTTGCCCAATACAATCTAAAATTCTATATTTCCATTATTTGTTCTTTAAATTCCTCATAACTTATATTTTCAAAAATAATCATATGTATTCTATCTAATTGTGCTTCAGTACAATCATATAACCATTCTAACTCATGTATTCCATACTTTGCATAAATGATTTTCTTGATTTCTTCTATTTTTCCTTCTTCTTTTGAATCCCTCATTCCTTGCTCAATGACCCTTCTCTCTCGTTCTATATGACAATAGATCATAAAGTCTTCTGAATGCAAATATCTATCATATAATGCTTTTATATCCTTTCCTAATTCTGTCTTTGCCTTTTTCTTATGATTACTCTCATCGGAAAACATCCAGAACGCCTCCTGTATATCTTGATATCTTACATCCATTTTCATTTCCTCCAATCTTTGTATTTGCAATATATGGAATTCTAATAATCCTCTTTCCATCAGCACCTGATAATCATGTTCAAAGTTCTTAATCAGTGGTCCTGTATAAATAATGAATTGTCTAACCTTCTTAACCTCTTTATAATTATTTAATTCTATCATTTGTCTTGAGATC
>NZ_HG005287.1:43185-71054 GCF_000455285.1 Candidatus Stoquefichus massiliensis AP9
TGAATCAGGTTGATTCCTTTATACTTGTATATTTTATGATTTACTTTTTCTTAGTATGTTAGATGAATCTTATTGATACAAATCTAATAAAAACAAACTTATCATTTAAAAAGCAATTTCTTTTGTTTTAGAGAACTTCATAAATATAAATAATGAAATAACTGTTATCAAATTAAGGACTGTTGCATAAGCAGCTGCAGTTCCATATGACCCACGTGATACTTGTACATAAATAGATAATGTTAAAGTTATTGTTCCTCGATTATATAAAATAATAGCTGTTGATAATTCTGTAATAATAGTCACCCAGCTTAGGATTGCTCCGGATAAAATACCATTTGCCATCATTGGTACAGTTACTTTAAAGAACGCCTGCAATTTAGAACATCCCAAAGATATTGCAGCCTCTTCTACTGTCATTGGAATTTGCTGTAGTATCGCAACTGAGGATCGAATAGTATATGGTAAACGACGAACAATCAATGCAATAATCATAATGATTGAAGTTCCAGTTAAGATAAGTGGTGGTCTATTAAAAGCAATAACCAATGCTATACCAACAACAGATCCAGGAATAATATAAGGAACCATTGACAGTGTATCAATAATATTATTCAAAAGATTTCTACGTCTTACAACTAGATAAGCAATTAAAATTGCAACTAAAATAATAAACAGCAATGCAATTCCACCAATAAAAAAAGTATTTTTAATAGCATTCCCTAAATCTCCTGCAATTCTTTTATAACTATCTAAGGAATAACCACCCGAGAAAATATATCCTCTTGTTTTTAGAAACGATGTATACATAACATAAATTTGTGGTAAAAAAGCAACACCAACAACAAAATAAACATAAATATGTATCAAAACATTTGATAATCCATGAGCCTTTTTACGTTCTATTGTATTCATTGAATTCATTTTAAACGAATAATGATTACTTGCCCATTTTTGAGCCAAAAAGATAAGAGCTGTAATAATTATAGCAATCACAGATATTGCTGCAGCAAAGCTATGGTTAGTTCCTACTTCACCAAAATACTGATTATATATTTCTACTGGAAATGTCTTATAACCTTCACCAATTAATAAAGGTGTTCCAAAATCAGCAAATGCTCTCATAAAAACCAATAATGTTGATGCCAGAATTGTTGGCATACAGAGTGGAACAATGATTTTAAAGAAACGTTTTGTTCCAGTACATCCCATATTTTCAGATGCTTCTAATAATGAATTATCAATATTTTTTAATGCCCCTGAAACATATAAGAATACTAATGGATATAATTGCAATGATAAAACAAGTAATATTCCTTTAAATCCATAAATACTCGGAACAGTCCAGCCTGTTAAAGATTCAATAAATTGAGTTAACAATCCAGATCTTCCTAATAATAAAATCCATGAATAAGCACCTATAAATGGTGCTGACATGCAGCACAATATAATGATAATCTGAATCATAGATTTACCTTTAATTTCATACATATTATAAAAATATGCTAATGGAACACCAATAATTAAAGTCATAACTGTTGCACATACAGAAACAACAAAAGAATTAATAAGTGTTTCAAAATAATATGATTTACTAAAAAACTTAATGAAATGTTCTAAACTCAAATGACCATTAGAAATAATTGATTCTTTAAGTATACAAAAGAGCGGATAAAGTAAAAACAATGCATATAAGGTAATCAAAGATATTGTAATGACACGCCAAACATCAAATTTTTTCTTGTTTTTCATCTCATTCACCTAACTCTCATTCATCTCAATACTATCATTCATAACTCCCGTTAATATATTACAAGATCCATCTTCATTAAAAACATTAATCTTTTCAGTTTTGACAGTCAAATAAATTTCCGTACTTTTATCAATAATACTATCAATCTTTGATTCCTGAATTATTTCCAGTTCTTCACCTGTTTCACTATGAACTTGATAATGTGTATTTAATCCTAAGAAAATGCTTTCTTCAACAATCGCTTTTATTCCTTCTTTTTGATCAACATGGATGATAAATTCCTCTGGTCTAATAGAAACAAGAACATCCAGATCTTTTTGATATTCTTCTCTTATATTCGTCATTTTAACTTGATAATGATCACTTAATTGTAAATAACATCTACCATCTTTAACTGTCAAATGTGACTTTATAATATTTGTTCTTCCAATAAATGTTGAAACAAAAAGATTAGATGGTCTTTGATAAATATTCTTGGGTGTTCCAATATGTTGAATATCGCCATCCTTCATCACAGCAATACGATCACTCACAGCCATCGCTTCTTCTTGATCATGAGTAACATAAACCGTTGTAATGCCAACATTGTTTTGTATTTGTTTAATAACAGTACGCATCTCAACACGTAATTTGGCATCCAAATTACTTAATGGTTCATCCATCAGCAAAACATCTGGCTGAATAACTAAAGCACGTGCTAATGCAACACGCTGCTGTTGTCCACCTGACAATCTTTCTGGTAAACGATCAGCATATTGATCAATATGCATCAATTTCATAAATTTTGACGTTTCTTTTTCAATTTGATCTTTAGAAACTTTTTTATTTTTTAATCCAAATGCAACATTATCTTTCACTGAAAGATGAGGAAATATTGCATAATTTTGAAAAACCATTCCTATATTTCTTTTGGCTGGATCAATATCATTAATACGTTTATCATTAAAATAAAAATCTCCACCTTCAATAGAGTTAAATCCAGCAATCATACGTAATAAAGTTGTTTTACCACACCCAGATGGTCCAAGGAGAGTGAAAAATTCACCCTCCCTGACATCTAGAGAAAGATCGCCAATAATTGTATTATCACCGTATTTTTTTACAGCATTTTTAATCCTAATTTCGACGCTCATATTTTTTCTCCAATCTTTACAATTTATTTAGTATCACGTTTAATATCAGCATATTTAGCTTGCCATTCAGCTTTATGATCAGCACAATATGAAATATCTTCATATGCAACATTAATCTCTGACATTGGTTTCATAAATTCATTAGTAGATTTGATTGTTGTATTTGTACCACGAACAGTTAATCCACTGATAATTTGTTGTGCTTCTTCAGAAATCAAAAAGTCAATAAATGCTTTTGCCTGTTCCATATTAGGAGCATTTTTTATAATAGCAGCTGAAGCTGGTAACCATACTGCACCCTCTTCAGGATAAACAACTGTTACATCAGCACCATCTTGTAATAATGAGACACATGGATCTTCATATGATACACCTACTGCATATTCACCTTCTGCAACACCTTTATAAATTGCAGATGAACTTGATAATTCAACACCATTTAATTGTTTCACAAAATCTTTAACATAATCCCACGCTTTTTCATCATATGGTTTTTCTCCCATAACCAATAACATGTTTGTCAATTCTGCCCATGCACTAGATGATGATGTTGGATCTCCTGAAGCTATTTTACCTTTTAGTTTTGGTTGTAATAAATCTTTATAACCCTTAACTTCTACACCCAATTCTTTCATTAATTTATTATTCAAGATAAAACATCCAGATCCTGATAAAATGTAATTTGTAAAATATCCAGTTGTATTACGATAATTCTCATCAATTAAATTTTCATTAGGAGATACATATTTTTCCCATAAATCAGGATTTGTTGTATAGACACCTAAATTCATTCCACCCCAGAGAATATCTGCTTGTGGATTGCCTTTTTCTGAATCAATACGTGTAACCAATTCTCCAGTTTTCCCTTGTACAAGTTCAACCTTAATTCCTGTCTTTTCTTCAAAAGCTGGAATAATAGCATTCACTTCATTCTCTGTGTTAGGTGAATAAATCACAACTTTTCCAGCATCTGTTTTTCCACTGTCTCCTCCACATCCAACAAGCAATGATGCAGCTAAAGAACCAGCAAATAAAACTTTCCAAAACTTCTTCATAAACTTTTTTCCTCCTCTATTTTGTTTTGAATTCACTTACTTTCCCAAATCATCTTTTTCCTCTTTCAATCATCACCTCTTTATGAATTTATGTAACAGCTTAGTTACGCACATAAGCCTTTACAAACTTAATGAGTTCTTCCTCTTGAACAGGTCTTATTGTATATTCTTTTACCGCAGCGGGAATGATAAAAGTTTCTGCATAGTGAACAATAAATGGATCAAATAACTGCTGTGGACTTTCTATCACTGCTTCACTTCCTTCTACAAGATTAAGCATATGAACACTATCTTCACAGGAATGATAAGTCTTTTTATTTGATGTAAAACGTCTTGTTTCTATAAATTCAAATTCATGTAAACCTGTTTTTTCTTCTAAATAATCTTGTTGATCATGTATAACTTCAATTTGATTAACTAAATTATCCTTAACCCACTGTGTTTGACGATCCCATTGAATATTTTGAATCCCATCTTCAATATGAATAGGACGGGGGAGTCCATCTAATCCTAAACGATTCCAATCCCATAATTTAAATGTAAAAATATAGGGTGTAGCACTAATTTCTAAAACCATGCACTGCGATGATGAACAATGTACAGTTCCAGCAGGTATCAAAAAATGATCATGTTTTTTTGCAGGGAAGAAATTAATATAACGATCAGCATCAAAACTGCTTTTACCCACTTGTGCATCTTCTAAATCATGAATCATATCCTCAGGACAGACATTCTCTTTTAAACCTAAATAAACTCCTCCGCCTTCTTCACAATCCAAAATATAGTAACTTTCATCTTGTGTGTATGTCATTCCAAAATGAGACTTTATATATTCAGTTAATGGATGAACTTGTAAACTTAAATTTTGTCCTTGAATTGTATCTAAAAAATCAAAACGAATAGGAAATTCTGCACCAAATCGACAATAATTCTTCATTCCTAATAACTCTTTTGGTCGATAAAGGACCAAATCCATAGCAGGAATTTCAATTCTTGTTTCATTATATTTCAAATATAGACTGTTTTCCTCAGGAACTCCATCAAAACTCCATGCATAATTTTTTTCATTCTGATTAAGCCCACATACTTCTTTCATCCATTGACCACCCCAAACACCAGGATCAAAATAAGGAACTAAACGAAATGGTTGTTTGACAATTTGTTTCAATCCTTCTCTTAATGCATTTCCAGTAATCATTTTCGGCTGATTCTTCATATGGCTATCAATTAGAAAATCAATATCATTAAACATCTTTATCTTTTGTTTATCAGCAATTCTCCACTCTATAAAAAAGCCTCTTTTGTTTTTAATCAAAATATCTTCTTTATCATTATCCTGTTTGAAATTTGGCATTCCCTGTCGATAACGACATTGAATTTCCCAGCGTGATAAATCGCAATAAATATAAAGATCTCCTCTACTTATGAAACTCGCACCTACACCATAAATAAGAATACGTTGTTGACTTTGAATTTTTTCTTTCATTACCTGAAGTTTATGATAATCAATAAAATCTTCCATCTTTCCATAATACATCACACCACGTACACGATCATCTGTCAAATGTGACTTCATCATTTGATTTAAAGTATCTTTATCAAAAAATATGTCTTCACTTCTTAATACAATCTCAGGCTTATATATATCACAAATCATCTCAAGAATTTCATCATCAATCCCTAGATAGCATTCAACAGTTAAACAAAATTCCTTCTCCAAAGATAAATAATCTAATTTCTTTTTAATTTCATTTTTATCCTTATAAACTTCATGATCAAATCCATTAATTTTTATTTCTGGATATTTATTATAATTCATATCTCCATCATCCTATCTTTTTATAAATTCCAAACCATTTCTTCTTTTAAAAATACGATATCCAAATTCACTCTCCTTGATAGATTGATAATCATGTCCTGCATCAGTTGACCAGCAAGCACCAACTTTTAAATCACTATCTCCAACATTCACAAGCCGATGCGCCCAATGTCCATCAATATAGTGCAGTGAACCCTTGCAAACCTTTTGTGCCCATGTATATCCTGACTCATCCATGAATAGTAGCAAACCATCTCCAGCAATTCCAAAATAGATTTCAGCACAATCCTTATTGACATGAAAATGCCCCTTTGTCATATTGCACTCTTCAAACGATAAAATGGGTTTTAATATCGTTAAACCCCAATTCAAATGCCCAGGACCCTCTTCACCCTGAGTATAAGAATAGACCTCATAAACAATTGGATTATCATCCCTCTTCCTTTCATAGAGATATGCAACATCATCATACATCTTAAGATTGTGCTGAACTTCTAGACCCTCTATAACTCCATCCATATGATGAAAAACATATGGTTCAACAACTTTCATTCAATTATCCTCCTATGGAATAAAATTTTCCCATAACTCTTTAACCATTTGAGGTTGTGAAACAAACAAAAATAAATCCGGATCAGAGACAAACTGTTGATATATTGGAATATCTTTAGCAATATGAAACTCTTTATATTCTCTTGCTGTTTTTATAACCAAATGGCTTTTTAAGTAATGATGATTCTCTTGAAAACAAATTTTTTGTTGCTTAATAATAGGTTGCCATGCCATTCCACCATGTGTTTTGACATCATCATATACAAAACCATAATCTCTGACACACCATGCACCAAAAGTTAGATTTTGTGTAGTATCTGCCACAACGGTTGCATGTGCCCAACCTGGAGGAACAATTACAATATCACCTGGTTTTGCATAGACAGCAAAACATCTCCCAGGATAATCATGAGCACTTTCCTGCATATAAATATAAGCTTCACCACTCCATATTTCATAAACTTCACAAGTAGACATCTGACAGCTTTGTGATATAGCATGAATATGGCCTTGTGAATGAACCGGCTGTATTCCCAATGTCCCTTTTGCATATGTCACAACGCCATACAAAAGGTTTCTCCGAATTATATTTTGTCGATCATTAACATTTCCAACATCCATTGCAATAGCATAAACAATATCCGGACCTAAACATTGTGGATTTAAAAGACTACTACTAATATCTTCACGTTTTCTATATTCAACAGTTGGTCCAAATGTATTATCACCATATTCAAAGCCTAATGGTTGATATGTAGTTTTAATTTCAAAACCCAGATTCAATTTCATGTAGCACTCTCTTTTCTATTTGTTATAACATTACAATGTTATTATAATATATATGCAGAAATAAATCAACACACTTGTTAGAATGTTATAACATTCTAACAAAAAAGAAAAATAATGAGGTTTATATCTCATTATTTTAAATCAATCATTAATTCATATCCATTAGCAACATAAGTTGAATAAGTATATTCAATTGGCACCTCATCACAGTATCCCATACGTATACGATGCATCACTGCTCCTTTTTTAGTAATTTGGAATAATTCTTTTTCTTTATCAGTCATAATTGCTGCTGTTATTTTTTCAATGACTCTTGTTATAGGATAACCAGCATTTTTTAAATTCATATATAAAGATCCTGATAAATCATCTTGAGCTGTTAAAGAAACAATTGGATTAATATACGATTCATAACAAGCAACTGGTTGATTATCAATATAAGTTTGACGAACAAGTTTTAAAACTTTTTGATTGGAAGATATATCAAAAAAATATGCACCATCAATAGGTATTTTATGATAAGATACACTTATAACACGTCGATCATTCAAATTATTCTTTTCCTCAATGCCATGAAAAGAAGATTGAAACGATGTTGCAACAGTATTTTCACATTTTAAAACTATTGTTCCTTTTCCTCTTTTTCTAGAAATCAATTTTGCATTAAGCAATTTATCCATTGCTTGTCTCACAGTTATTCTAGATACATTAAACTCTTCCATAAGTAACATCTCACTTGGTAAAACTTCTCCTTCTTTATATTCGCCATTAATAATTCGTGATTCTAATATATCATAAAGTTGACTCCATAGTGGCTTTTGACCACTTTGATAACTTAATTTCATAATTTAACTTCCTTTCATTATTATTAATTTTATTATACACTATTTTTCCAATTATTGTAAACAAGCAGTTATACCCACCTATTCAAGCTAAATGTTATAACATTACGACCACATAATATCATATTTTTTGTTATTGTCAACTATGCCATTAAGAAGATATGTCTAAAAGAAAAAGGACAATCGAAATTGTCCTTAAGATATTTATTTATTCTTTAATGCTTTATCAATCGCTTGAGCCGCTTTTTTTCCAGCACCCATTGCTAAAATAACAGTTGCAGCACCTGTGACAACGTCCCCACCAGCATAAACACCATCTTTACTTGTTTTCATACTATCTTCATCTACAATGATACCGCCCCATTTTTGAGTTTCTAATCCTGGAGTTGTTTGTCTAATTAATGGATTTGGACTTTGTCCAATAGAAACAATGACAGTACCTGTTTCAATTGTAAAGTTTGATCCTTCTTTAACTACCGGTCTTCTTCTACCACTTTCATCAGGTTCACCTAATTCCATTTCCACACATTCCATTGATTTTACCCATCCATCTTCACCTTCGATTTTCACTGGGTTTGTCAATAATTTAAAAATAATGCCTTCTTCCTTTGCATGATGAACTTCTTCTGCACGTGCAGGTACTTCTTCAGCACCTCTACGATATACAATATAAACATCTTTTGCTCCTAAACGCTTAGCTGTTCTTGCTGCATCCATAGCAACATTTCCAGCTCCAATAACACATACTGTATCAGAAATCTTCACAGGTGTTGGATGTTCTGGAAATTGATATCCTTTCATTAAATTGACACGTGTTAAAAACTCATTAGCGGCATAAACACCATTTAAATTTTCACCAGGTATATTTTGGAAACGTGGCAACCCTGCTCCACTTCCTACAAAAATTGCCTCATATCCTTGTTCTTGTAATTCATCAATTGTAATTGATCTTCCAACCACAACATTTGTCTCAAAGTCAACACCAAGTTCAGCAACACCATCAACTTCACTTTGAACTAAAGCTTTTGGTAAACGGAATTCAGGAATACCATAAGATAAAACTCCACCAGTCTTGTGTAAAGCCTCAAAAACAGTCACATCATAACCTTTTTTAGCAAGTTCACCAGCACAAGTTATACCAGCTGGTCCACTTCCAACAACTGCTACCTTCTTACCATTCTTTTGAATATCTAAAGGTTTCTTTGTTCCATGTTCTCTATGATAATCAGCAACAAATCTTTCTAAACGACCAATTCCTACTGATTCTCCTTTAATACCACGCACACATTTCCCTTCACATTGATTTTCTTGTGGACAAACACGTCCACAAATTGCAGGTAATGCATTTTCTTTTGTAATAATTTCATATGCTTCTTCAAAATTCCCTTTTGCAACTTCAGCAATAAATTCAGGAATAGGTACACCAACTGGGCATCCCTGTTTACAAGGCTGATGTTTACAATTCAAACATCTTGTTGCTTCTTCCATCGCTTGATCACGCGTATATCCTAAAGAAACTTCTTCAAAATTTTTATTTCTTACATTTGGTTCTTGTTCAGGCATTTTTACCTTTTCTAATGACATATTAGGCATTATTTCACACCTCCCATTAAGTTACACATACGATTTGCATTTTTTTCTACAACTTCATGTTCCTCTTCTTTAAACATTCTCTGACGTGTCATCAACTCATCAAAATCCACTTGTAAACCATCAAAATCTGGTCCATCTACACAAGCAAATTTAATCTTTCCATCAACACTAACACGACAGCAGCCACACATTCCTGTTCCATCAATCATAATAGGATTGAGTGATACAGAAGTCTTAATATTATGAGGTTTTGTAACACCAACAACAGCTTTCATCATTGGAACAGGTCCAATTGCTATAACTTCATCAATAACTTCCCCTTTATCAATCATATCAGACAAAACTTGAGTGACAAATCCTTTACGTCCTAATGATCCATCATCAGTTGTAATATAGACATTCTTACAGAATTTCTTAAATTCATCAGCCCATAATACATATTGAGCTTCACGTCCACCAATAATAACATCAACATCCACACCCATTTGTGCCAATGCTCTTAATTGTGGATATAAAGGTGCACTACCTACCCCACCAGCAACACCTACAACATGTTTTGACTGATGTAATTGAGTTGGTTCTCCTAAAGGACCAACAAAATCAGTTAACTCATCACCTTCATTTAAATTCGATAATTCTTGTGTTGAATAACCAACAATCTGATAAATAATCGTAATTGTTTCTTTTTCTCTATCAAAATCAGCAATAGTTAGTGGGATTCTTTCACCATCTTCATTCACTCTTAAAATAATAAATTGTCCTGGTTCACACTTTCTTGCAACAAATGGAGCATGAATTTCCATTAATTCGACAACATCATTCAATTTCTCTTTACGTATAATTTTATACATTCGCATCATCCCCTCTTTATAGTTAAATGGAATTATATCATAATGTCTATTGTTTCGCAATAAAAGTTCAATATTTGTCATTTATTTCTAGAACTATCCGAATTTTTCTTTTATTTTTTAGTATATTTATAAATAACATATTGAAATGATATGCTATAACACAAAGAATTATGAAAGAAGATATGCTTATAATCCTAACTTTTCAATAATATGATTAATATCTACACAGTATTTGTATCTCTTTCCATTTGCATAATTATCATGATAAAGTTGTGTCTCCTTTACAATAAGATGCAAATATTTTTCTATATAGGCAACAATAAATTTCCCATATGCAGAATCATCAAAATAATATTTTCTAAAATATCTAGTATGTATAGGAAACATTTTTATATAATGAAGCCTATGTTTTCTATTACTCCTTGTTGATTTTCTATTAGGCAATGAAAAATAAGTTTTTTAGCATTACCAATATTTGATCTTAGTGGTAAAGCAAACATATATTTTTTACCTTTATATTTAAATTTTAAAATAACCAAAAAAGATATCCATTTTGGATCTTGACCCTTTAGACAACTACATAAAAGTGAGTAATATTCTAAATTATTATCCCGTTACTCTCGGAGACAAACATCAATCTTTCACAATTCTTTACTCTATGAGTATATCCCTATTTATTTTCACAGTTAAGTATTTGCAACAATGAAATCATTCTAAGCAATATATGCAATCAGCAATTTCATAACAAAAACAAAATTTGCTTTATGCTATAATACATACATGGAACAATCAAACGGTTGGTAGTTATGCCCTGGTCGATAGATTAAGGGCCGTTCACCTTGTTGCATAGATATCTTCAATTGAAGAAATATGAATGGAGGTGATGTACATGAATGAATATCAAATATTAATGGTCATGATATCCTTTTAGGGTTATTTATACCAATGATTGTGAAATTGCTTCTTATCATTATTGAAAAGAACGCAAAAAAATAACTACCCCAGCTCCTCAGAAAAGTTTGGGTCGTTAAGCTCAGAAATCCAGGGCATAACCGCTAATCGATTATTCCTTTCATTTATATCCAATTTTTAATAAATATCAAGTATTTTATGCTATTTACAAATCTCACATATTTGTAAAATAAAATGACTCTTATGATCAAAACAATTTATTTCACAAGACATTAAGTTCTTATAAAATTTATGATGATTATAAAAGTATAACTTATTACTTGTAGAAATAAATATACTTTTAAAAATATATAACAAAATTGATATTTTATCATTTACTTTATATTTTTATCGTATAATTAATATTTTATCATAACGTTATTGACGTTTATAAAATTTATAGATATGATTATTAAAGAAAAGAGAGGTAACTATGGAAACAAAATTAATATTCTTCGATATTGACGGAACAATTTTAGATGAACACACACATACAGTTCCCCTGTCAGCAACACAAGCAATTATCAAAGCACAACAAAATGGACATCAATGTTTTATCAATACAGGTAGACCACGTTCTACTATCGATAAAGTCATTACTGATTTACCTTTTGATGGATTTATTTGTGGTTGTGGAACTTATATAGAGTATCATAATCAAGAACTCTTTCATACACAGCTTAGTGATGAATTAAGACGTTTAGTTATTCAAAGTTCTTTTGAATGTAGTGTAGAGGCCGTTTTAGAAGGAAAAGAAGGTGTATACTTTCCAAAAGAATTTCATCATCGATTCATAAAAGAAGTCAAACATCTCTATGAACTTGCCGACTTCCCTGTTTATACATATAGTAAGGATGATCATATCATGTTTGATAAATATGCAGCATGGTATCATGATGATTCAGATATTGAAAGATATCGACAAACACTTTCACCTTATTTTGAAATTATTCAAAGAGATATTGATTTTTTAGAAATCATTCCATTAAACTATTCAAAGGCAACCGGTATTCAATATATCACTGATTATCTTCACAACAAACATGAAAATACAATCAGTATCGGTGATTCAACAAACGATTTATCTATGTTAGAATTCACAAAAGAATCCGTAGCTATGGGAAATTCTAACCCATTACTCTTTGATATCGTAACATTTATTACAACTGATATTCAAGATAATGGCATTGAAAATGCTTTAAAACATTTCAATCTTATCTAATGCCAAAATACCAGAACATTAAATTCTGGTGTTTTAAATTTATGAACCATTATAACAAAGACGTGGAGGGATAAAAATATGTTTATTGCCTTTCTTTACAGCTTATCACAATATCATAAGCAAAAAAGATACACTATGCAATAGCCGATAGTCTAAAGATCATGTCTTCAGGTTTGATGAATTCTATGAAAAGAGCATAAGCAAAAGCACTTATACGAATATACTTTCTTAGAACACTAATAAATTTCAACAACAATATGATATTCTTCATTTTCAAACATTCATCCCTCTTCATCTTTTCAATATTATTATAAATGAATATAATCACTATGATTTCTATATGTCTTTCCTAATAGTTATAAAAAATAAAAAAAGAACATGGGGAGATGTTCTTTTCTTATTTTTTATAGACGAATTTATATTTAGGGAGAGGGGTCGTCTATAGTTTGTATTATGTGTCTTTCTTAAGACACTTATATCATACAATCCTGATATGAATTCTCTGTGAACAGAATTAAATTTTTTCTAATTTTCCTTGATTAATTTGTAATTGTACATCTAAACACTGTGCAAATTCCTTTGAATGTGTGACAACAATAACACATTTATTCTTAACATGTGCCAATTGGATAAAGGTCTGAATAATTCCTTGAGATGTCTCTAAATCAAGATTACCTGTTGGCTCATCACATAGAATTAAATCAACATCTTTTGCCATTGCTCTAGCAATGGCAATTCTTTGCTGTTGTCCACCAGATAGTTTACGAATATCACGTTTGCTTTCTTCTTCACTTAATCCTAGTTCTTTTAAGATATCTAAAGCATATTGTTTTTTATTAGGAACTTTAATACCAGCTATATCCATTGCACTTTCTACATTTTGAATAGCATTCATATAAGTAATGAGATTATATGATTGAAAAACAATAGAAACATGATTACGACGATATTTCGTTAAACCAATCTTTTCTATATCTTCACCTTTATAGATAATTTTACCTTGTTTTGGTTTATCTAAGCCACCCGCCAAAACAAGCGAAGTTGTCTTACCGCTGCCACTTGCTCCAACAATGGCATAAGTTTTTCCTTTTTCAAACGTATAACTGGCATCTTTTAAAATGTTCACTTGTCTTGATCCATCTTTATAATAATAACCTACATTTTCAAACGCTAATACTGCATCTTCCTTCATATTATCCCTCCTTTTTAACTAGAATTTCTCTAGGTGATAATCTTAATATATAAATCGATGGAAGAACTACAGATACTAAACATATCAATCCTGTAATTTGTGCTAATTGAAGAATTGTTGATGATGTCAATGAAACATCTAATTCTGTATCTGTTGGTGATTGCATTGCTTTATTAAAGAAATCTGTATTTTTTTCTGTTTCATTAGATGTTTGTGTATCTGAATTTTGTTCATCATCTGGTATTTCCATAACCATTTGATTTTGATTATTTTGTGTTGATTCAAGCATTGAACTGACAACATTAGAAACCATTTTCCCTGTTCCTAAAGATAAAGTAAATGCGACAATTGCAATCATAAGTACTTCTATAAACTGTTGTAAGATGATTCTTATCTTCGCTTGACCTAATGATAAGAGAACTCCAAATTCATAAAAACGACTACGCATTGTTAATATTAAAATCAAACATAATATGGCACTTCCAGCACCTACAACAACCCATAAGAAGATGGTTGCAAATTGTTCCATATTCTCTAAAGAACGAATACTTCTTTGATAGACTTGATCATTAGCATCTAATGTATATGTTTCAAAATCTATATCTGTTGATGATTGAGCAAGTTCTTTAAATGCATCAATATGATCTGGATCATCTAAATAATATGTGGCACTTGTAATATTAGCTGTACTATCATTCAATTTCTGCGCTGTTGATAATCCTGTATATATCTGATTGATTGGATTTTGACGATTACTCATCGTACCACCCATTTGACTTGTTGTTTCTATTTCATAGATTCCTACAATCGTTAACTTAACACTGATTTCTTCTTCATCACTATTTGTTGCAATCACAGTGAATGTATCTCCTACAGACAAATCATTATCACCTGCTAGATTTGATTCAATAACACAGTTTGCTGTTTTCTCATCATCAGCTGTTAACAAACGCCCACTTTTTAAAACATAATTTTCTTCTGTAAAATCTGAAAGATTTTCCATTGTTGTATTACCTACAACAGTAAAATCATTTTCATCAAGCATCCTTGGCTGATTATCATTATAACCGCCAGGCATTTGACGATC
The DNA here is from genome assembly GCF_000455285.1 of Candidatus Stoquefichus massiliensis AP9. Lineage (GTDB taxonomy): Bacteria > Bacillota_I > Bacilli_A > Erysipelotrichales > Coprobacillaceae > Stoquefichus > Stoquefichus massiliensis. The sequence goes on from NZ_HG005287.1 coordinate 58,025, forward strand.
ATTGGCTTGTGTCGTTGTTTCACTTTCGACATTCATAGCAACTGGTTCAATATCATCACTTATAACTCCAACATTAACAGTATAATTATAATTCTTTACATATTTTAATGTCTTTAATTGATCAGCCATAGTCAGTGTTATACTACTCACTGTTTCATTCATTGCTGCTCCTTTATCTCTATTTTTCATCATATTTTGCATATTATAGGATAAAGTCACATCACTTCCTAAAGACGTTCTCACTTGCTCCATTGATTTGGTTGTTGCACTCTTAATGGATAATCCTGCAATCACTAAGTTTGCAATCACACACATTAATACAATCAATAATATCGTTTTACCAATACTTTTTTTAATGCTTAACAAAGCATTTTTAATCATAGCTATTCCTCCTTTTTAACACTTTAAGTTTATGAAATCATTTCATGAAAACAATCAAGAAATCATGTGAAAAAACATGAAAATCATATATAATGGATACAAGGAGGAGAAAATAATGATTAAACATATTGTCTGTTTTAAGTTAAAAGATAATAGTCCTGAAAACTGTCAAAAAACAAAAGATATATTAATGTCAATGAAAGATCATGTTAAACTCTTAAAAGATATTCAGGTAGGAATTGATTTTCTACATAGTGAAAGGTCTTATGATATTATTCTTGAAACAATTTTAGAGGATGAGGAATCTTTAGATGCTTATCAAAATGATCCTTATCACTGTAATGTTGTAAAAAAACACATGCATGCAGTCAGATCAGCAAGTATTGCTATTGATTATTATATAGACGAAAACAAGGTCAATTAAGACCTTGTTTTATATTTGTAATAAATTCATCAATATCTGTTTGTTTAGAAGCATCATGTGATTCCTTGAGTGCTTTCATCATTTCCTCTTCTTCACTTGTTTTTTCTTCCTTTTTAAGCAATGATTTATACATTGCTTTTAACATTTGTTTATATATAAATCCCATAGATTCATAGTTAACTCCTGCTTGAAAATAATAGAATGGAACATCTCTACCTAATTTCAATATACAATTATCTTTTATTTTTGAAATAATATCCTTAGCGTCTTTATCAATAGCACCACATGCATAAACATATAACCTTTGTTTAGAATCAATCATTTTTGATACTTTATCTAACTGATATAATTGACCTGCCATAATTCCAGATCCATAAATAATCATATCATAATTTTTTATATTATTTTTATTTAAATCTTCCAATGATATCATATCACAGGATAATGCATCACTTATCCATTTAGCATATTTTTTAGCAAAGCCTGTTTTACTTTTATAAATAACAATACTATTCATTTCCTATCTCCTTGATTTCTATTAAATTTTTTTCAAGTTGCTGAATTGTTTTTAAAGTGATATGAATGTCCTGTGGGCTTACACCTTGATAAAGCTGTTCCATAAAACGAAGTTCTTGTTTCATATACTTCTGTTTTAATTCATCCATCATGTTTGTTTTGAGTATTCGTATTTTTCTTTTATCTTTCGCATCAGCGACGATCTTAAGAAAACCTTTTTGTTCTAGCTTATTAATAATCTGTTTCACATTTTGATGAGAACTTCCCATAACATCCGCTAGTTCATTTACTGTTGGTGCTTCTTCAAACAATGATAAACACATCAATAAGAAAAACTGCTTACACGTTATTTCTTTATAAAACGTATCTCCTGCACTTTGCAATCTATTCCCAAAAGCAAAAAACATACCAAATAATATTCTTTCATTAGCCATATCTTTAAACATATCTTCTCTACTCATATTTACCCATTCCTTTCACTAATGCAACATTAACTGCTTTTTGAATAACTAAACTTGAATAAGTTGCACCACTTATCGTATCTACCTTGTCACTATTAAGTTTTATCATATCTTCTACAATGACTTCTGCATCTTTTCCTAGTCCATTATTATGTTTGAGTATATCTATTTCTTTTATTTTGCAATCCTTAGTCATAACCTTAACTTCAACCTCTATCAAAGTTGTTTTATACACTCCATGATAACTTCCATCTCTTAATTGACTCATATCAATATCCTGTAAAGAAATCTTTTGTATTTCTTTTGATTCAGTTTGAAACAACCAAAACATTATACCAGCAATAATCATACCTACAATACAAACACCTATGCCTATCTTTTGAAATAATTTCATCTCACCCTCCCAATAAGTAATATATTACCTATATAAGTAATATATTACTTATTTGAATATTTGTCAATAAAAAAAGCAAAGAAAGACTTCCTTGCCCTAATACAATCTCTTTTCTACAACTCTAGAATTTTCTTTTTTAGACTCTTCTTCAAAATAACTAAAATATGTTCCTGGTGTAATAATTCCATTCATATTCACAATATCAATACCAGATTTACCAATAATACGATCAGCTAATAAAACACAATTTGTTGTCATAACAAAATAATATTTAAATTGTCCCTTTTTAAATTTATAAAACTGTGCCTTTGTCCCCTTATACAAACGACTTGCATAATCATGAGCATCTTTATCATGGTAAAATGGCGGATACCATTCTATAAGATTTGTTTTAAAATCAAGTATTGTTTCCTCAACTCGCCTTCTTTGTACTTCATCTAAACACAGTGTATAGCCAAATATATGACTTGTCGGATCATCTAATCGACAAAAAGGAATATAGGCATCTTTATCCGCAATAAACAAGACTCCATCACCAACAGCACCAAATAGATGAGTAGAAGATTCATCATAAGCTCCATAAGCAATAACTTCATCTCGATAACAAATATCAACATGTCCAATGGCACCAAAACCATCTTTACTCACATGAATCAAAACTTCTAATGAACTTTCTCCATCAACATAAATCTTTTCATCTTCTATTTCTAAATGATTGTTAATATATTCAATGACAATTCTTGGCATCAAAGCAACTAAAAAAATAGGAAGTGAAACTCTAATTCTTCTCTTTAAAGTATTCTTACGATTTTCAGATAATAATTCACGAATTGATTTTGACATATATTTCAATCCAAGATACAAGCTATATATAGCTAATATTGATGTCATTTCTTTTGTATGAACCATTGGAGATAAAAGAAATGAAATACCAACAACAGTAAAAAGAATAGAAGAAAGTAAAAAGATAAGACGCCCACTCACTTTTTCCTTACGATAATAACAGTAAGTAATAAAATGGGACATTCCAGTTATACAAATATATAAAGCAAAAAGAATAACAACGAAAGAATAAGGTAATTGTGGAAATAACAGAAATATAAAACCAAAAAGCAAACGAATCAAACATTGAATAATATCAACTTTTTCACCACTAATCATTCTCCAAAAATAAGAAAATGTATCAATAAAAATTAATATTCCTAGCAAAACAACAATTGTGTATACAAAATAAGAAGAATAAACAAAAGCTAACCCACCAATAAAAACAAATAACATTCCCAGTAGGAATGTTAGAAAAAAATAAAACTTGTTTTTCATTGAATTTGATCCTCTGTCCCTACTTGTATGACATAGATTTCATTTGGTACACAAACAATTGATTTAGAACTTCCTTCTTTCACCCAACCCATCTTTTCACAATCATGATTTGGGCATTCAACATTCACTGCATGATACTGATGATCTTTAACTTCTAAAGAAAACTTTCCATAACTTCCTTCATAAGTATGAATCTTATCAACCGAAATATCTATGACATCAATAACTTCATTTTTATAACGTACTTCTATTGTATCCTTTTCTCCCTGAAACATCTCAAAAACAAAATATCCTATCCCAATAACCAAACATAATATAACAATTAATATAATATCTTTCTTTTTCATCCTATTCCCTTCCTTTTATATGATATCGATACCCAATTGGTAAACATCTCAAAATTAAATACATCAATAAACTTCCCACCACATTTAAAAACAAATCATCAATATCTCCACTTCCAATTCTTAAAAACACCTGTAATATTTCAACACCTAAAACGATAAAAAAAATAGTTATAAAGAAAATCATAAACTTTCTTTGTTTTTTAAATAAATAAGGTAAAAAATAACCCATTGGCATAAATACAACCATATTCCCTATAATATTCCTTAATAGTGTCTCTAAACTCACAACACCATTATGATATCCTTGAATAAATAATTGAATTGTTTCAAACAAATCTAAATTCACATTATATTCTAAATACTCTTCAAAAGTTAAAGTTGTTTTAAACATTTGTCTCCCAAAATCAGGATCTAAAAATAATACATAGAACAAATTTAAACAGTATATAACAAAAACAATCCAATGCACATATTTTATACCTTTTCTTCTTTTTTCAATACTTTGATTATATAAATAAAAATGACTATAACCTCCTATAGACAATATTTGAATCATAACAATGACAATCTTTTGAAGTAATGTCAAAGTTAATGTGTCTGAAATAATATAAATAAATTGTGTCCCAAAACTAAGTATCAAACACAATAAAAAAACATATCGATAACCCTTTATTTTCTTTTCCATAAATATATGGTAAAGGAGTGTATGACATAAGTCAATAAATTTATAATTCTTTTATTTATTATTCTTTCATTCTTATTTTGCTAGGTGTATAATATATATAGATAGAAAGAAAACTAAGGAGGATTTATAGAATGTTAAAAATCATGTTAGCTTGTAGTGCAGGTATGTCAACTAGTTTACTTGTTACTCGTATGGAGAAAGCTGCTGCAGAAAGAGGACTAGAATGCAAAATCTGGGCTGTTAGTGAAACTGCACTAACAACTGAATACGCAAATGATCCATGTGATGTTTTATTGATTGGACCTCAAGTGCGTTTCCGTTTGAATTCAATTAAAGAACAAACAAAAGGTGAAGTTCCTGTTGAAGTTATTGACATGCGTACTTATGGTATGATGGATGGTTCTAAAGTATTAGATCAAGCTTTAAAAATGTATGAAGATTGGAAAAATAAATAATAATTCAATTATTTATAAAAACGGCGATAGATTCTTATGAATTTATCGTCGTTTTCTTATGAATTTCTTTGCTGGTTCTGAATTAATTTCTCAAATTCTGCTATAGGAAGAGGTCTAGAAAAAACATAACCTTGTATAAAGTCACAGGAAGTCTTACGTAAAAAGGATGCTTGTTCGTTCGTTTCTATTCCCTCTGCAACAGTTGTCATATTCAGTGATTTTGCCATATCTAAAACACTTCTAATAATAATATTTTCTTTTTTATTATTCATCTTTTCAGATGAGAAAAATGCTTTGTCAAGTTTAATTGTATTCACTTCTAAATCCTTGAGTGTGTTTAATGTTGAATACCCACTTCCAAAATCATCCATAGAACAAGCAAAACCTTCTTTTCGAATCCTTTGAATAACGCTCATAAAGACTTCAGGATTTTCAAAAACCAATGTTTCTGTTAATTCAATTTCTAAATATTGAGTTGGAATACCATATTGATCCCTTATTCTAACATATTCCTCTAAAAAATTATTTTTAGAAAAATGAAATCTTGACATATTTACTGATATTGGCAGCAAATCTTTCCCTTGATCTTTCCATTTTTTAAGTAATCTACAAACATTTTCAAATACATATAAATCCAACTGAACAATAAAACCATTTCTTTCAAAAAAGGATATGAATTCTGATGGTGGAAGAAAGCCACGCTCTGGATGATTCCATCTTACCAAGGCTTCTGCCCCAGCACAACAATTTTCTTTTATTGAATATTTAGGTTGTAAATAAACTTCAAATTCATTGTTCTTAAGCGCATCTCTCATTCTGTTCTCTATATCTTTCTCATCCAACATTTTTTTGCGCATTTTTTCATTATAATAATTCAATATACATAAATCCGTATTTTGATTATTAGTTAATTTTCTTGCTGCATGAGCTCTATCTTGCATATAAGTGATTGCAATATCTGGTTCACGAATAAGATAAATACCTGCTGTAAAAGTTAAATAATACTTATACTCTTCATGAGCATTAAATGAATTGATGTCTACAATACATCGATTTAATCTTTTCTCAATACTCTTATCTTTTCCAATCTTCATTAGAATTACAAAATTATCAGAGAACAATCTAGCAATATACTCATCTTCTTGTAAATGATTGCTTATTTTATTATATACATATTTTAAAGTACGGTTGCCTGCTTCAATGCCTCCAACTTCATTAATTGTTTTAAAGTTCTGTAAATTCAACCATATCATTGCATATGTGCCCATTTGATGAGAATGAATTGCTTGACCAACAATAAGATCAAATTTTCTTCGATTAAAGCCTTTTGTCACTTCATCTGAAAAAGCAAGTTTATGTAAGGTCTGGTTATATTCTTGAAGTTGCTGTTTTTGTATTGTTAACTCTGTTACATCAGAGAAAATGAATAAATAAATAGGATCATTTTTATCTTTATCAATGCATTGTGCTGTAACCGTTAAATATTTTCTTTCATTCAATGCATTTAAAGGCGAAATAGACAATGTTAAAGATTCACCATTTCGTAACGCATCATAATGATAAACAATTTCATCCAATCCATTTTCTTTAGTCATTTCATTCAAATATACAGAAGGATGATTTTTAAAAAAACAATGAAAACGACTATTACCATCTAAAAACACCAATCCATCTTTTGTTATTTTATATTTAGCAATTAATCCAGGAAAATTATTTTCTGTTGTTTCTTTTTCTATCTTATTTTGCATAAGTTCCGTGATATCCATCATGACTGAATATGAAATACGATAACCATTGACATATTCATCAGTAAAATTGCCAATCACCTTAATCCATAATCTCTGTCCATTTTTATGTCTCATACGTACAATTGTTTCATAACGGTTTTTTCCTTTTTGAATAGTATCAATGACCACCTTACTAAGTTCTTCCCAATCATCAGGATCATTTTTATAAAATAAATCGGGGCGATTATGATACAGTCCTTCATACTCTTCTTTTGAATATCCAAACATTTCATAATAGCGCTGATTAGCAGTAACCAATGTAAAATGTTCATCTAGCAGATGTTTACTTACACTTGCATTCAAAGAATTCATTAAAAGCCAATATTCTATATCTTGTGATAATTCTGCATTATATTTACCCATTTTTATAACCCCCAACCTTAATCTATAATATAGTATATCACTTTATCACCAAAAAAAACTTATTTTATAAAAATAATTTAAAATATTACTATCATTTTATTGACTGTAATATTGACTACCACCAAATACTAAAATCAACATAAATAAAGGATATAAGAAAGTTAACCCTAGTGCGAAACCTATCCCATGACCAAATACAAATGATAAGCGAAATAGTAAGTAGAATATAAGTATCAAATTCAATCCAGGAATAAACATAAATAGAAATAGCCACCCAGAACCAGTTATCATTTCACAGAAAATATAGACATTTAAAATAGGTACAATAGCATACCAACCTGAATAGCCAGCACGTTTAAATAATACCCACCATGAAATAATTGTTATTAATGAAATAATAATTCCACCACTAACAAGTGCACTATACAACTCTTTCATCATTCTTCACTCCTTACATTCATTATACAAAATGCGTTGTCATAAAACAACGCATTCGATATTGATTAAATATTATTTGCAGCCAAATATCCTTCTTCAATTGCATGATTAATATCTGAAGCTTTTTCATGGCAATCACCTATCAAATGAATATCAATACCAGCTTGAGTTAATGGTGTGATATCAAAGGCATTTGGTTTTGCTCCAACAGCCATAATGACATAATCACATGGTAGAGAGATTGTTCCTTCTTCACTTTCTGCTTCTACTGTTGTTGCAGTGATTGCAGTCACTTTCGTTTTTGTTAGTAAGTTAACTTGATGTTTTTTGAATGTTTCAAACATTGTTGGTTTCACTGTTGATGATTCTTCTTTTGCGATTTCTTCCATCATTTCAACAATTGTGACATGGCATCCCATTGCTGCTAAAAGTTCTGCCGTTTCTGCTCCAACAAGTCCACCACCAATAACAACGACATGACCACTTGGTAATTGCTCATGGTTTAAAACTTTCCATGCATCATAAACATGAGGTAAATCATGACCTGGAATTGGTATAATTACATTAGATGCACCTACTGCAACAATAACACTATCTGGTTTTTCATCAAGTATACATTTTGCACAGACTTTTTGTCCTAATCTTAAGTCAACATTTAATTCTTTCATTTCATTTGTTAAATAATGAATGGCTCTTGTCATTTCTGATTTTCTTGGAGGTACACAGGCAATGTTTAATTGTCCTCCAAGGGTTGTTTCTTGTTCAAATAGAACAACATCATATCCTTTTGTTTTAGCAACTCTTGCAGCTTCTAATCCAGCTGGACCTCCACCTACAACAACAACTTTTTTCTTTTCAGTTGCTGGAACTATGACCCTTTCATATTCATAGCCATTTTCAGCATTTAAGACACAACTTAGGAATTGTCTATTTTGAATGGCATCTGTACATCCTTTATTACACATCATACATTGACGGATTCTTTGAGACTGTCCTGCTTCTATTTTTTTAACAAAGTCTGGATCTGTTAACAATGAACGTCCTAAACCAACAATATCACAAATACCATTTTCGATTAATGTTTCACCATTTTCTGGTGTGATAATACGTCCTACTGAAGAGACTGGAATAGAGACAGCTTCCTTAATTTGTTTTGTATATTTATTCATAAAACAATATGGCTGTGTTCCCATTGCTGGAATTGTATCATTCATATTACCTGTATGATTAGCTTGTCCAACATGAATCATATGAACACCTGCTTCTTCTAATATCTTTGCAAGTTTGATAGCTTCTTCAATAATTAAACCACCTTTACCTCTTAATGTTCCATCATCATTGACTGTTACAATTGGTAATTTGTAATCAATACAAATATCAGGTGCATGTTCTTTAATTGAGTTCACTACAGCTAACGCAAAACGTGTTCTATTTTCAAAAGATCCACCATATTCATCTGTACGATGATTCAAAATTGTTGAGCATAATGATCCTACCAATCTATCACCATGAACTTCTATGACATCAACACCTGCTTCATAAGCACGTCTGACACAATCTCCCATCTTTTCTAAGATTGTATTTAATTGTTCCTCTGTCACTTCATCTATATAATGTAACATATCATGATGTAATTTCGCACGCGCTGCTTGCATATCACCTTTTTTAAAGAGCTCAGCTAATGCATCAACATCATATTCAGGATGGAATAATTGAATTCCTAATTTACAATCATAATCATGCAAAGCATCTGCTAAAGATTTGAAAGCTTCAATTTGTCCATCATGGAATAATTTTGGAGTTGGTGAAACAGTATTCACTGGAGCCACATCCCCTAAAACAATATAGGCAACCCCACCTTCCGCTAATCTTTTATAAAAATTATAACTCTGTTTTCCAATAGATCCATCACGTTCTTCATACCCAGTTGTCATTGGTGGGAACATGATACGATTTTTTAATGTGATTTTTCCAACTTGAATAGGTTCTAATAATTTCATTTGTTTTCTCCTTTTATTATATATTTTTACAGATTTGATAAGCATCTGTAATCGCATTTTTTATTTTTCCTGAATGATTTGCATCTCCTAAAACATGATAAGATATATTCATCTTTTCTAAAATATCTTCAAAGAAATGATCACTCTGATATCCTATGGCTTCAAGAATTGTATCAACTTCTTTTATAACATATGTTTGTCCATCTTTTTGATATGTGACTGTTGATTTATCAACACCAGTAACCTTTGCATCAGTAATGATTTGCACACCTTTTCTTTCCATTCTTTGTACTAAGACACTACGTGATGGTGATGTATCATCCATAATAATATTTGATTTCATTTCAATAACTGTAATCTTTTTATTATTTGGATGTCTATCATTAACAAGTGGAGCAATAAAATCAGCAACTTCACAGCCAACAGAACCACCACCTACAATGACTACATTCTTACCAGCCCACATTTTACCATGTAAAATATCTTGAGCTACACCACTATGTGGATGTTTTTTAAACATCTCTAATTCAATTGGCTTAGCACCAGAAGCAACAATCACTTCATCAAAATGATGATTCTCTAAATACTCTTTATCAACACATGTATTGAGTTCAACATCAACCCCACTATCAATTGTTTTTTTGATAAAATATTTTGTAACTTGAGCAAAATGCTGTTTTGCAATTGGATAGCCTGCCACAATCATCGCTCCACCTAATTGTGATGATTTTTCAGCTAATGTCACATTATGACCTCTTTTTCTTAAAATATAAGAAGCTTCTAATCCAGCTGGACCACCACCAATCACAAGAATCTTTTTAATGACAGATGCAGGTACAATTGTTTCTTCATTTTCCATTGTTAATGCTGGATTAATACCGCATTCTACATGATCCTTTAACATTGTAGAACTTAAACATCCTAAACATCCAATACATGGTCGTATATCATCTAATTTATTTAACATAATCTTATTCACAAAATCAGGATCACATAATAATGAACGCCCAACCATACAAATATCTGCTAAATCTCGTTCTAATATTTCTTCTAATATCCAAGGCTCATTTAAGCGTCCAACTGTAGCCACTGGAATATGAACACATTTTTTTATCTCTTTCGCCCCTATAACATGACTTGCTTGTGATGTTCCTGGTGGTGTGATTGAACTGCCACGATGAATCGTTGTTCCACCTGAGACATGAATCATATCAGCACCTGCTTCTTCTAAACGCTTGGCAATATAACATCCTTCATGCAATGATTGTCCACCATCTTCATAATCATCACCACTAATACGGACAATGATAGGAAAATCACGACCACATTTTTCTCTCACATTTGCTATTACTTCTAATAAGAGACGAATACGATGCGTAATATCTCCACCATATTCATCAATACGTTTATTATAAAGTGGTGACAAGAATCCGCCAATTAAAGCATGTGCATGAGCAGCATGTATTTCAACACCATCCATTCCAGCTTTTTTAGCACGTAAAGCAGTATCTCCAAACTGTTCTACTAATTCATGAATTTCATCAACACGTAATGCACGTGGTGGTTGTTTGGCATAATAAGGCCCAACTTCACTTGGTCCCACTAATTGAGGTGTACCAGGAAATGGTAAAGCCATATATGCTGGATGTAATAATTGTGGACAAATCTTTCCACCATATTTATGCACCTCATCAGCTAATCTTTTCCATCCCTCAATATAAGAATCATCTTGTAAAGAAGCAGTATGAGCAATATACTTATAAATCGGCTCTACCATAACAACCTCAGTAATAATTAATCCAACTCCACCTTTTGCACGTCTGGCATAATGATAAATCATTTCATCTGTAACATATCCATCCTTAGTAGCAAAATTTGTTGACATTGGTGACATAAAAATACGATTTTTCACTTCCATATTATGAATCATAATAGGCTGAAATATTTTTTGATAATGATCTTTTAACATAGACATCCTCCTTTCCCATATGATAGCACTTACAGATATACAAAACATATTCATTTATACAAAAAACATATACTTTTATGCATATGTTTATTATTTCACATAGTTCTTATAATCTCTTGGACTCATTCCAACATGTTTCTTAAAGTCTTTAGAAAGATGATATGATGATGAATAACCAAGTTCCTGTGCTAAAGATGTTACACTTTCTCCTAATAGCAAACGACTTTGAACATATTGTATTTTTTCATTATGAATATAAGTTGCTGGTGGAATGCCAAGAACATTAACAAAAGCTTTATATAAAACACCTGTTGAAACACCTAAATCTTGTGCCATTTTTGTGAGTCTAATAGGTTCATAGAGATGTTCTTGAATATAATGAATAGATTCATTGACTAAATCAATAAAGGGAGAATGAACAATATGAATAGAGTCATCTTGATTTCTTTTGAGTTGAGCACGCATAATTTCAACGATAACTCTCATTAATGCAGAAGTAATAATGCTGGAATAACCAATTTCTTTTTCGTGTGCTTCAACTAATAATCGATCAAACATTTCAGTAAAATTCTTCATTTCATGAGGATAGATGAGATGTCCATGTTTTGTCAGCAAGGATAGGAATTGTTTTCTTAAATGTAATGGTTCTATTTCAAAATGAAAGTAATAATAGGAATATTTATGATATTTCTCATTGATTGATGTATTCAATTGAAAGGGTTCTAATATTAAAAAACTACCTGGTGGACATATATATTCTTTATTACTTATTCTTGTTATTGAACCACCTTCGCGATAATAGACAATTTCAATATCATTAGATATATACTGTGCTTTTGTATCATGATCACTTTCCCATAATCCAAAGTTATTAATTTTAAAAGTCATTTGTCCTAATAATTCAGTTAAATCATCACTTACAAATGGTGTATATTGTTTTTGTGTTTGTATATACATTATCATCACATCCTTATTCCCATTTTACGCCAAAAGAAAAAGTGTTGCAATCACGCAACACTTTTATTCATTATTATTTCTTTGGAGCTTCTGCAGCAAACTTAGATTCATAATCATAAATCATTCTTAAGATTGCTTCCATATCATGTACCATAGGCATTCTTGGATTAGCTGGAGTACATTGATCTTCATAAGCATTCATAGCCATTCTATGAACTGATTCTTCCCAAGCATCTTTATCAATACCTTGAGATTTAATGTTGCAAGCAACACCAACTTTAGCACATAATTCTTCACATGCATCAGCAAACATAGCAACACCTTCAGCAGGAGTTTTTGGTTTTAATCCAATTAATTCTGCTAATTCCATGTATTTTACATCTGCTTTATAATTTTCAATCTTTGGCCAAATATTTAATTTAGTTGGAATCGTTCCATTATATCTTATAACATGTGGTAATAAGATACCATTAGTACGTCCATGAGGAACATGCCATTCTCCACCGATCTTATGAGCTAATGAGTGATTCATA
>NZ_HG005287.1:71182-77960 GCF_000455285.1 Candidatus Stoquefichus massiliensis AP9
CCTAAGAAAGCATTAGCGAATGCCATACCTGCAATTGTTGCTGCATTATGCATTTTTTCTCTTGCTTCAGGATCATTTTTACCATTCTTAACAGATCTTTCTAAATATTCAAATACTAACTTAACAGCTTGTTTAGCCCATCCATCAGTAAAATCAGATGCTAAGATTGAAACATATGCTTCAACTGCATGAGTTAATACATCAATTCCAGTATCAGCAGCAATAGAAGCTGGTAAACTCATAACGAATTCTGGATCTACGATAGCTACTGTTGGAGTTAAAGAATAGTCAGTTAATGGATATTTCTTATTAGCTTGTTTATCAGTAATAACTGCGAAAGGAGTCACTTCTGATCCAGTACCTGAAGTTGTTGGAATACAGATTAATCTTGCTTTCTTTCCTAATTCTGGGAATTTGAATGCACGTTTTCTGATATCCATGAATTTTTGTTTGATATCATCAAAGTTAACTTCTGGATGTTCATACATTAACCACATAACTTTAGCAGCATCCATTGAAGATCCACCACCTAATGCAATAATAACATCTGGTTGGAATTTTCTCATTAATTCAACACCTTCATTAACAGTGTCAATACTTGGATCTGGTTCAACATCAAAGTATAATTCTAAATCAACTTTATTACGTCTTCTCTTAATAACATCTTCAATTTTATCTACATAACCAAGATTGTACATACCTCTGTCTGTTACAATCATAGCTTTTTCCATGACTTTCATGTCTCTTAAATATCTAATTGAATTTCTTTCAAAATAGATTTTTGGAGGAAGTTTAACCCATTGCATATTGTTGTTACGTCTCCCTATTCTCTTAATATTTAATAAGTTTACAGCACTAACATTATTAGAAACTGAGTTGTGTCCATAAGATCCACATCCTAATGTTAATGATGGAATGAATGCATTATAAACAGAACCAATACCACCAAATGTAGATGGTGCATTTTCAATAACACGAATAGCTTTACATTTTAAACCAAATTCAACTGAAATATCATGATTTTGAGTATGGATAGCAGCTGAATGTCCTAATCCATTAAATTCAACCATTGCAGCTGATTTAGCAATACCATCTTCAGTAGAAGTTGCTTTTAAGATAGCTAAAACTGGAGATAATTTTTCTCTTGTTAATGGTTCATTAGGACCAACTTCTTTACATTCAGCACAGATGATTTGAGTGTCTTCTGGAACTTTGAATCCAGCTTGTTCTGCAATCCAAGTTGCATTTTTACCTACAACATTAGGATTTAATTTAGCTTCATTCACTTTATCAGTATAAGAAGAGCATCCAAACATGAAGTTTTCAAGTTTAGCTTTTTCTTCTGCATTAACCCAATAAACTTTGAAACGAGACATTTCTTCTTTAAATTCTTTATAGATTTCCTGGTCAACGATTGCAGCTTGTTCAGAAGCACAAATCATACCATTATCAAATGATTTTGATAAGACAATATCGTTAACTGCTCTTTTTAATACACATGATTTTTCTACATATGCAGGAACGTTACCAGCCCCTACACCAAGTGCTGGTTTACCACAAGAGTAAGCAGCTTTAACCATTGCATTACCACCAGTAGCAAGAATAGTCGCAATACCAGGATGATTCATTAATGCAGTTGTTGCATACATAGAACGTAATCCTAACCATTGAATACAGTTTTCAGGAGCCCCTGCAGCAATTGCAGCATCTCTGATAACTTCTGCAGCTTGAACTGAACATTCATATGCTGATGGATGGAATGAGAATATAATTGGGTTTCTTGTCTTTAATGAAATTAAAGATTTGAAGATAACTGTAGAAGTAGGGTTTGTTGTTGGAACAATACCACAGATAACACCAACTGGTTCAGCAATTTCAGTAACACCAGTTAATGGATCTTCATTAATAATACCTACAGTTTTTAAATGACGAAGATTGCTTGTTACATATTCACAAGCGAATAAGTTCTTAACTGCTTTGTCTTCAAAAACACCTCTACCTGTTTCTTTGACTGCAGCTTCTGCTAATACACCATGTTGGTCTAACCCAGCAACAGAACATTTTGCAACGATGTAGTCAACTGCATCTTGATCAAAAGATTCAAATTTGTCTAAAGCAACTAACGCTTTTTGAACGAGTTCATCAACATGAGCATCAATTTGTTCATTAGTTGGTTCTTCAACTTTTTTTACAGCTTTTTTTTCTGCCATTTTCTTTCCTCCGAAATATTAATTTAATTTACAATGTAAATATACTATATTCCTTGTGAAAAAACAAGCAAGATAATACATAAATCAAAATAAAAAGGCTTACATTTTCACTGTAAACCCTTTCTCTCGTGAATTTTTTTACAATATATACACTAAATAGCACACATATGATATTAACATTATAAAAGCACCATACTTTTTCAATTTCATATCTTTACCAATAAACAACATAAACATCATAACAGCTCCAATGGCTATAATCCCATCAATCAAAAATCCAGATGCAAATGCAATACCTTGAGGAGCAACTAATGAGGCAGTTCCTAATACAAATAAGATATTAAAAATATTACTTCCAATAATATTTCCAATTGCTATATCATTTCTTCCTTTAAAAGAAGCACTCACTGATGTCACTAATTCAGGCAACGATGTTCCAATAGAAACAATTGTTAAACCAATAATACGATCACTCACTCCAAAAGCCTCAGCAATTTGACTTGCGGCATCAACAGTTACACGACTACCAATCACAACACAAATGATCCCTAATACAATCATCAAAATTAATTTCCATATACGATCATCCTCTTCTAGTTCTGGCACATCATCAATAGAACTCTCATCACCATGCTTTGTTAAACGATACAAATAAAATAAAAATAATATGAAAAAAATCCAAAGTATCACTCCATCTAACCTAGAAACATTTCTATCTGTATATCCTAAAAATAATAGGACTATTGTAATGACTATCACAAAAGGCGTCTCAATAAAGAAAGTATTCTTCTTTACAACCAAATCCCCAATCATTCCTGCAACACCTAAAATCAACAATACATTTGCAATATTACTACCAATAATATTTCCAATAGCAATACCAGAAGTTCCCTGATATGATGAAGCGATGCTAACTGCCGCTTCTGGTGCACTTGTTCCAAATGCCACAATTGTTAATCCAATAACAATCTGTGGGATATGTAGTAAGGCAGCAACTTTTGATGACCCTTCCACAAAAACATCTGCACCCTTAATTAATAAAACAAACCCAACAATTAATAGAATAATATTTAATAACATATATCCTCCTTCATTCATAAAGAAAACAAGCCCTTTTCAAGGACTTTATTGATATGAGTATATCATATTTTCAACCAATTACAAGACAATCGACAAAACTAGAATAAATATCTATACTCTTTTACGAAAGAGTAAACCTATCAATATTCCAATCACAGAAAACAATAACCATCCTAACGAATAATCAAATAAAGGAATCTTATGTAAAAACGAAAAATCAAAGCCAATGATAGGTAAAAGTTCTAAAAAACTTCCTAATCCAGTTAATGAAACTGTTATTGGATACATATATTGATAGTGATGAATCCAAGGATCAATAAATGCTAAAACAATTAATATAATCGCAAGTGGATATAGTAAATTCAATATAGGTACAGATATCTTTAAAATC
The DNA here is from genome assembly GCF_000455285.1 of Candidatus Stoquefichus massiliensis AP9. GTDB lineage: Bacteria > Bacillota_I > Bacilli_A > Erysipelotrichales > Coprobacillaceae > Stoquefichus > Stoquefichus massiliensis. The sequence continues at coordinate 74,864 of NZ_HG005287.1, forward strand.
ATATCCAACCCAATATTAGAAATCAACATGCTGACCAATGCAAAAATAAACGCCCATTTCCGATAACTGATCTTTGGCATAAGTTCATGAAAATACTCACTACAGCAGCAAATCAGACCAATACATGTATTTAAACAGGCGATGAAAAAAATCGCACCTAAAATCACCATTCCCATATCTTTAAACAAGTATTGTACAAAAGCCATTAATGTTTGTGCACCATTCATGTGATACCCATTGACACTTCCAGACAAACTTCCAATAATAATTAAAATAATATAAACACTAGCTAAACATATACCTGCAATAAACCCTGCTTTCATTGTTGAAATAACAACTTCCTTTGAATCAGTAATTCCCTTACTACGTATATTTAATGCAATAATAATACCAAAATTTAATGCTGCAATAGTATCCATTGTTTGATAACCATCCAAGAACCCTTGCACAAACTGCCCCTCACTATAACTTCCTGTAGGAACACCTAATCCCTGATTATCTATAAAGAAACACCCTAAGAATATAATCATAATTAAACTTAATAGCAAAGGACATAAAACCTTTCCCAAGCGATCTGATAATTTCTCTGGATTTAATGCTAAATACAATGCAACACTAAAGAAAACCAGCGAATAAATCAATTGTAATAGTGATGTTGCATATTGTCCGACAAAAGGAACAATAGTCATTTCATATGATGTGCTTGCTGTTCTTGGAATTGCTAGACAAGGTCCAATAGATAAATAAATGAATAATGTAAATATAGATGCAAAACGAGGATGAACACGAGTTGCTAAATGTGTCAAGCCATTTGATTTTGCAACAGCAATAACTCCTAATATAGGTAACCCAACAGCGCTTAAAATAAATCCTAAAGCAGCCAACCATGATGCTTGACCCGCTTGCTCACCTAAAAAAGGTGGAAAAATAAGATTTCCAGCACCAAAAAACATTGAAAATAATGTTAAACCTACCAACAATAATTCTTTCTTCTTTAATTTCATTATTCTATCACCGATGTTATATCATAACAGAATTATAAACATTTGAATAGAAAAATAGTCATAGTTTTCACTATAACTATCTAAACACCTATTTTCTCTTTAACATCATTATCACTTAAACCATCACATGATTTCATTAATTCAATTTCTTTTTCAAAATCTTCTTTTTTCTTTTGATTAAACTGAGAGTATTGCATACTTAATCCTTCAAATGAAATATCTTTAAATTCTTCATTTGTATAATTCGTTATTTTCTCTTGACAAATATAACCATCCTGATTAATCTTGATTTCATTTATATAGTAAATAATCTCTGGTTCTGTATCATTTTCTTGATAATACTGTTTTTGTTTAACTTTCATTGTGAGAATAATTTCTCCATCTTGATTTTTTCTAGCCACATCAAGAATATCATAATTCTTATCTGTAGAAATATCAGTATACATTGTTTTTATATCCCCTGTATAATCATGAATCACATTATATTTATATGACTCACTGTCAATCATAAACAATGTATGATAATCCTTATTATAAGCTATATTATAATTTAAACTTGTTATGTCACCATCCTCATATAAAGCTTTTGTTACAATCCCTATGCCATCCTCTAAATGATAATACTGGGTATAAGTATGACTATTAGAATCAGACGCTTCACTTTGATAAAATGTTGCATTTTCATTAAGATATTTTACAGCTTCAGTATATGTATCTTTTCCACTCAATCCACTATATAATGTTTTTTCTTCAGATTGAGTTGGTGTTTTAGATGTTCCACATCCAACCAATAAAATTGCACTTAATAACAATAATAAACGTTTACCTTTCATTTCAGTTCCTCCATAGTTATACTCATATATTACTCTTTTTTAGCTTTTCATGTCAACAAAACAATTCTTAAGAATTTCTTAAAAGAAAAGAACTACCGAAGTAGTTCTCATTATTAATCTAATGCAGCGATCATTGCTTTATATGAATCTTCAACTAAAGAAGCCCCACCAACTAAAGCACCATCAATATCAGGTTGTTCTAATAATTCTTTTAAACCTTCAGGTTTAACAGATCCACCATATTGAATTCTTACTTTATCAGCAACTTCTTGTCCATATAAATCAGCAACAACACTTCTAATATATGCACAAACATCTTGAGCAATCTCATTAGTAGCTGTTTTACCAGTTCCAATAGCCCATACTGGTTCATAAGCAATAACAGTTCTACTTGCACAATTTGGACATACATCTTTAAATGCAGCAACAGTTTGAGTTTTCACAACATCTTTTGTTGTTCCTGCTTCATATTCTTCTAAAGTTTCACCAACACATACGATTGGAGTCATATCATTTTTAAGAACTTGTAACATTTTTGCATTCACTGTTTCATCAGTTTCACCAAAATATTGTCTTCTTTCAGAATGTCCTAAGATAACCCATTCAATTCCAATTTCTTTCAACATTTCAACACTGATTTCTCCAGTATATGCTCCACTATCTTTAAAATGACAGTTTTCAGCAGCAATAATTAAATTTTTAGTTCCTACTTTAGCAGCTTGTAATGCCAAATATGGAGTTGCAATACCCCAATCAGCAGTATCTTTGACTGCTGGGTCAACAGCTTCAACAAATGCTTTTGTATCAGCAATTGTTTTATTCATTTTCCAGTTTCCTACGATAATTGGTTTTCTCATCTTCATTCTCCTAATTATTTATCATCAATTGCAGCAATACCAGGTAAAACTTTACCTTCCATGTATTCTAATGAAGCTCCACCACCAGTAGAAATGTGAGAAACTTTATCAGCATATCCTAATTGCATAACAGCAGCAGCACTATCTCCACCACCGATAATTGTATTTGCATCATCTAAGTTTGCTAATGCTTCACATACAGCAACTGTTCCTTTAGCAAATGGTTCCATTTCAAAGACACCCATTGGCCCATTCCAGATAACAGTTTTTGCTCCAGCTAAAGCATTTTTGATATTTTCAACAGATTTAGGTCCGATGTCTAATCCCATATATCCATCAGGTACATCTTCACCACATACTTTGATATCACCTTCAGCTGCAAAAGCATTATTGATTACAGAAT
>NZ_HG005287.1:78930-83689 GCF_000455285.1 Candidatus Stoquefichus massiliensis AP9
CAACAGGTAAGATTAACTTATCTCCACCCTTAGCAATAATTTCTTTAGCAACTTCAATACGATCATCTTCTACTAAAGAATTACCAATGCTATGTCCCATTGCTTTCATGAAAGTATAAGTCATACCTCCACCAACAATAACTTTATCAGCAATCTTTAATAAGTTTTCAATAACTAAGATCTTATCAGACACTTTAGCTCCACCTAAAATAGCAACCATTGGTCTTTCAGGATTACTTACAGCTTTTCCAATATATGCAATTTCTTTTTCAACTAAGAATCCAGCTGCAGATGGTAAATGAGCAGGAATTCCTGCTGTAGAAGCATGTGCTCTATGTACAGAACCAAATGCATCTTCAACAAATACGTCACCTAATGATGCCCAGTATTTTCCTAATTCTGGATCATTTTTGCTTTCTCCAGCTTCATAACGTGTATTTTGTACTAAGATCACTTGACCATCTTTTGCTTCTTTTACAGCAGTTTCAAGTTCTTCTCCTCTTGTACAGTTTACAAATTTAACATCTACTCCTAATAATTCAGATAATCTAGGAGCAACAACTGATAAATCATTTTTAGCTTTATCTTCTTCAGTTTTTACTTTTCCTAAATGTGAGAACAATACAATTGCTTTAGGCCCATTTTCTAATAAATATTTTAGAGTAGGTAAAGCAGCAACGATTCTATTATCGTTAGTAATTTCTCCTGTTTCTTTGTTTCTAGGTACATTGAAGTCAACACGAACTAAGACAGTTTTTCCAGCAACTTCAATATCTTTGATTGTTTTTTTATCCATTTTGATCAACCCTCCATGAATGAATTATAACATTGTTACAGTTAATTTTCAATTACTTATTATGATATGTGAACCATTTCCCAAGGCTTCGTTTATTTCTTTTCATCATCTGACAAATATATACATACTTTGATAAAATTATTCGTATTTCTATCTACTATTTATGTTCTTATACCAACATAATAATGAGTCATTTGAATTATTTATACACCCAATAAACTATATATATATTACATTCAAATAAGCAGAAAGCCTTATAATCTAATACCTTTTGTTTAAATTCTTCAAAAGAATAACCATCTAGAATAATATCTAATGCCTAATCTAGCTGATCTAAGCGACAATCATCAAGCCATGAAATATCTTGAGATGGATACATCTTTTTCATTAATTGAATCAATGTACCATGTTTTCCCTGATTTGTATAATAGTTGCGATTAACGATTTCTTTCATTTCAATATTGACTGCTATCATATAGTCTGCAATATCCTCTCTAAACAAGACATACTTCTTACTCATAATAGTTACCTCTTTTTCTTCCTCTCCTATCACTTTTAGTATATTACAAAATTGCTCATTGTCACTATTAAAAATACCAACATAAAAATGTACAATTATGACTGAGTAAGTTAATCTGACTCAGTCATTTTTAGTACACTTGTAAATATATAAATTAATGGTTTTGAATTCTCGTCTATATAGGTTATATCAGCATAATTATTTAGAAACTCATCCTTATCAAGCCGATTGTATTTTACATCATTTTCATATATTTCTTTTTTTATTTCATGTCATTGCTTCCTCCAATATAATTCTGTTAAATCCTTATCATATCCTTGGTTCGCTTCCTTGGTAATCCATTCAAAGAACTTTCTAAATAGACAACCCAATGATGTTTATTCTTCTGTTTCTTCTTCGTGTTTCTTTCTCTTTATGAGTACCATAGTTTCATTTGACCGATGGAGAGTTTCGTTGGCTTGTCAGACATACTGCGCTGTATGAAAGAAAACCTTTTTCTTCTGGTTTTTTCCATTTCCCATTATACCTCTGTGGCTCTTGTTTCAGAACCATTTACCTGTTTTTTAGATGCAACCTGATACTAGTATAAATTTCCTCATAGCATTAACATCTTTGATTTGCCTATCCATAACACAATTAACCTTTTTAATTGAATCAACCCTGAGACTGGTAGTGAGATAGATGAGCTGCTTAGTTAGAAAAATGAAATCCTCATCTGCAATATTAATAAAAGACTTGAAAACATCGTCATTCAGATAAGAGAGATGAAAACTCTTATCTGAATGTTTAACCATTTAATTTATCATTTTTATCCCTCCTATCTCTTAAATACGCATTTATTTTCCATTTTTCTTTTCATTTTTTTACATAAATAAAAAGAAAACACTTTTTAGCGTTTTCCTCTTGATAAACATCATTATACTTTTTCTTCAATTACCTTTGAGATAAAAGGAATAACATCCTCTTGATTAATTCCTAACACATAAGCAAATTCATCATACAAAATCTTTTCAGCATCCTTAAAGAACTTATCATCAGCAGCATGAAATTTTTTACCTTCATCTTTTAATTTCTGTTGATGCAAATACAATGTACAAATCAATTGCATAATTTCCTTACGATCACCATTCTTTAAAATACTCTTATATTTTTCTTTTCTTAAATTATCATTATCTACCCATATAGAGTCAGCATCAGGCATTGATTCAATTAATTCTACAATCTCCTGCGATGTCATTATTCTTTTCATTTTTTCTGTCAACTCATCATTATCAGTAGGCACATAAATTGTTGAACTCTGACTATAAACAGGTTTTAAAACATAATACTCTACCGTTTTATCAGCAAACTGACGTGTCATAATATCTTCAATTTTACATACACCTTCATTACCATACAATACTATCTCATTAACATGATACATATCTCACAACCTCTCTTTCAACAAAAGAACGCGTTGGTAACAACAGGACTTACGTTTGTGCAACAACACGTTGATCTGATATATCTATTATACCACTTTTCACACAAAAATGTCAGAAACAAATTTTTCAGTCTTTTTTCTTCACAAGCCTATATTTTCAAACACACCTCCCCTTACTTATGCATATGCTAAAGTAGGTGAAAATATGAATAATGCAATTCAACCAGAAATGATTTATCAGCTAATCAATCAAAATCTATGTTTCATAGATATTCGAGACCCTTATCAGTTTAAAAAACTCCATCTTAAAAATTTTCAGAATATTCCTTATGATCAATTAGATATAACATTATTACCACATCATCAACCCATTGTTTTGTTATGTTATAGTGGAAAAAGAACTGAAGAATTATCAAAAGAGCTTAATGCATTGGGATATCAAAGTTATTATATTCAAGGTGGCTTTCAGGCTTTCTTAAATATTCACAATGAAAAATATTTCTAAAAAAAACAGTACTTCAACCAAAATGTTGGAAGTACTGCTTTTTACTTATTTTTTTAATTGATAAAATCCTGAAACACCTGCATATTGAGATTGATGAGAGAGTTCATCTTCAATTCTCATAAGTTGATTGTATTTTGCAATACGATCTGTACGAGATGCTGAACCTGTTTTAATTTGACCTGCATTTGTAGCAACTGCAATATCTGCAATTGTTGTATCTTCAGTTTCACCAGAACGATGTGAAATAACTGCTGTATAATTTGCTTTTTGAGCCATTTCAATAGCTTCTAATGTTTCTGTTAAAGTTCCTATTTGATTCACTTTAATTAAGATAGAATTTGCTACACCTTTATCAATACCAAGTTGTAGACGCTTTGTATTTGTCACAAAGAAATCATCACCAACTAATTGAACACGATCACCTAACATTTTCGTTAAATAATCCCATCCTTCCCAATCATCTTGATCTAATCCATCTTCAATTGAGATAATTGGATATTTATTACATAGTTCTACATAGAAATCAACAAGTTCTTTTGATGTAAATGACTTATTGTTTTCTCCTGGTAATGTATACTTTCCATCTTTATAAAATTCACTACTTGCGACATCCATTGCTAGTTTAACATCTTCTCCTGGTTTATATCCTGCTGTTTTAATAGCTTCTAAAATTGTCAAAATAGCTTCTTCATTAGATGCGAGATTAGGTGCAAATCCACCTTCATCACCCACTGCTGTATTAAGCCCTTTTGCCTTTAAGACTTTCTTTAAAGCATGAAAGACTTCTGCACCCATACGAATGGCTTCTTTAAATGAAGATGCAGATACTGGCATAATCATAAACTCCTGAAAATCCACATTGTTATCAGCATGTGCTCCACCATTAATGATATTCATCATTGGTGTTGGTAAAACATGGGCATTAGCTCCACCAATATAACGATATAAAGGTATATTGAGAGCATTAGCTGCACATCTGGCAACTGCTAAAGATACTCCTAAAATCGCATTTGCTCCTAATCTTCCTTTATTTGGTGTACCATCTATTTCAATCATGAATTGATCAATTTTTCTTTGATCAGTCACTTCCTGCCCAATCACTGCTTTTGATATTTCATCATTGACATTTTGAACTGCCTGCAAAACGCCTAATCCTAAATATCTGTTTTTATCTTGATCTCTTAGTTCCACTGCTTCATGAATACCAGTTGATGCACCACTAGGGACGATGGCTCTACCAAAGGCTCCACTTTCACTTCTAACCTCTACTTCAACAGTAGGGTTTCCTCGAGAATCCAATACTTCTCTTGCATACACGCTTGTAATCTTATTCATCATTTTGTCCTCCTCTTAGAGTCTTGACCCTGTAATGGTTGGTTACAGGGCAAAATCACTTATACAAAAGAGTTAGTCTTTGCTAACCACATATAGAATAACATACTCATTTATACAATGCAAACAATATGCATATATTTCTTATAATAAGCAAAAAAAGAAATGCTATTTAGCATTTCT
>NZ_HG005287.1:83715-90374 GCF_000455285.1 Candidatus Stoquefichus massiliensis AP9
AGAAATGCTATTTAGCATTTCTTTTCTCAACCATATTAATAAGTTTATGAACATTTTCTTTACCATTCCTGAAACCAAGTCCTATGACAATACATCCTATAACACTTAGAATCATCAATACAATACCTATGATTTTTAAAACTGGATGAACAGATGGTCCAAATAAAATAAGAACTAAGGATATTGAGGAAAAAATAATGAAGTTTTTTAGCCATCTTTGTAGATTATTTAACATATGTGTTTGATATTGAATTTCCTGTATATATGATTGTTTTAATTTGGCTTCCATGATAAATCTCCTTTATTAATAAGTTAATCCTGGATTGAAGAATCCAACCAAGACTCCAATAAATGCAATAACAACTAATAACAACATGACTTTAATTGGTGACATCTTCTTCTTAGATAAAAGATACCAGCACAATAATACAAAAGCTGCAGTTAAAATACCTGGATAAACACTATCTAATGTTTTTTGTAAATTTAAATAAGGTTCTTTTGCCCCTTCAGCAATCATTGTAAATGAAGTTTTTACACTGACCCAAGTTGCTGCCACTGCTCCAATGACAATACCACCTAACATTGTAATAGATTCTCTTAACGCTTCACCTTGTGCACCAACTAAGAAATCTACAGCTTTACCACCTAATTCATACCCTTTGAAATATAAGAACTTCATTCCAAAATAAGCAAACAAGTTCCATACAATAATATAGAAGATTGCTCCAAGTGGAGATCCACCAGAAGACATTCCCATTGCTACTCCTAATAAGATCGGAATGACTGTTCCAACAACCAATGAATCACCAATACCCGCTAATGGTCCCATCAACCCAGCACGCAAACCATTAATCGTTTCATCATCAACATCCTCAGTCCCATTCGCACGTGCTTCTTCTAAACCAGCAGTCATACCAACAATAACTGATCCAACTTGAGGTTCGGTATTAAAGAATGCTGTATATGTTTTCATAGATCTTGCTTGATCTTCTTTTGTTTTATATAATTCTTCAACAATTGGCAGCATTGAACACAAATAACCAAATGTTTGCATATGTTCCTGAGAAAAACATGTTAAGTTTCCATAATACCAATTATGAAATGACTTTGTTAGAGTCTTTTTTGTTAATTTCTTATCCATCTCATATATCCTCCTCGTCATCAACATCAACAAGTGCTGGTTTATTGATTGTCAGCATCTTAATACGATAATTAATTAAAGCAAACATACCAGCAATGACTGTTGCAGAAACTAAATTGATTCCTAAAGCTGCTGCTAAAGTAAAACCAAAGAAGAAAGGAATAAAATCAATCGCTTTTGTGACAATTTGTTTTAATAATATAGCAATACCAACACATGGTAATAATGAACCAACTGTAAATAAAGTCATCATTGCTATTCCATCCATAGGTAAATATGTTTTAATCATATCAACCATTGGCGCTCCCATCTTACACATAATCAATGTTGGAATAAATGAACATATGATATGTGAAATCCATGGTAATACCATATCTACAACATATAATTTTTTAAAATCACCTTTTTCAACAGCTTTCCATCCAACATGTTGCCATGCTAAGTTGATTGTTGCTGTTCCATAGAATAAAACTGTTCCTAAAGTACCTACCATTGTACCAAATGAAGTTGCTAAAGCCTGTCCGTCTGCTGATCCAGCATCTAATCCATAACTTTTAATTGCAATCATGGCCAAAGGAATTCCTATATAACTGACAGCACGAACGTCAGCTGATACTGTTCCTCCTGGTGTAACCAATGCAATATAAACAACCTGCATAGCAACACCAACCAAAATACCTGTAGCAATATCTCCTAAAATAATACCACAAACCAAACCACCCACCAATGGTCTACCTAATGTGTAGTTACCAAATGATGTTCCTCCTAATCCAGGCATACTTGATAAACATGCAAACAAACCAAGTAATCCTGCTTGAATCCAACTAATTTCCATAAGTTTTCTCCCCTTTATAATTTATTGTTAATAACCAAATTTACTTCTAAAATCATCCCATGTTCCAATAGAAACATCTGGTAGTAAAGCAAATTTGATTTTATAACCAGCTTTAGCCATCTTTTCAAATGCATCTGCTTCTTCTTGTGTTATTGACTGATTGTTTCCTAATTTTGTTGCTCCTTCACGATCATTACAAGGTCCAACAATCACAGTATCTATCCCACTTTTTAATCCTTGATCCACAAGAATTTTACACATGTCTACTGGATTTTTAGCAATCAAGAAATATTTTGTATCACTCTCTAATACTTTTTGTGATTTTCTCTTAAAGTCATCCAATGTCCATACAAATGTTTTCTTTCCACTTGCCGCTTTATATGCTGCTTTTAAGACATCATTTTGAGCTGCTTTATCATTCACAGCAATCAATCCATCACAAGGATATTCACGTGCCCAGCGTGTACATGTTTGACCATGGATCATACGATCATCAATTCTAATAAATGAAACTGACATAAATTCTTCCTCCTTTAAATTTCATCTTCCTCATCTACTTCAATTTTAAATTCTTTTAAAGCACTTTGCGCTTCTGAAAGCACTTGTTCTACCAATGCTTCTTTATCAAAAGCATCTTTCATCAATACAGTTGTTAATGCTAATGGTAAATTCATACCACCAATCACAACTGTTTGTGTCCCCATACCAAGATCATTCATAACATTCATAGCTGTTGTCAATGGTGATCCACCAATTAAATCACCTAATAATATGATTTCATCACGTTCTGTAATTGGTTGAATAGCCTTTTCAAATTGAACAGCAAATTCATCAGCAGTTTTGCCATCTTTTAAACCAACAGCTATAACTTCTTCTTTTTGTCCAGCAAGCATCATTAATGCATTAGCAAGTCCTTCAGCAAACTCTCCATGACTGACAAGAACAACATATTTCATACCTTCTCTCCTCCTTCTTAAGACACTTACATTCTATCAATAAAGCGTTTACATTCCATCTGTCGTTTGTCATATATTTCTACTGACAATTGCCACCTTTTAATATGACAAATGTCATATACAAAAAAACACACAAATCATTGTGTGTCATTCCTTCAGATATTGATTAATTTCTTTTTGTAATGTAATTAACGATATATCAACTTCTTCATCATTTTGAATAATTTGCTGAATACTTGTATTGAGTAAGTTTAAAGTTGATTCATATTTCTTAAATTGACTATGATTCACTGTGTTTTCCATAACCTCATTAAGTAAGCTCATATCAACTTGACTATCACCCAAAGATTCATCATTTAAAAGTAAAAGGGCTTCTTTAGATTGTGTAACACTCTTCAATGATGAAATACCTTGTGAATACTGAAATAACTGTTTTTGTGTTTGTTCATCATACGATAACATTTTAAGAAATTCCCACGCAATTTGTGTATGATGACTACGAGCCGACATTCCCATCAACAATGATGAGACCTGAGTACTATTTTGAGTTAATGATAAAGAGGGCATTTTCACACAATCCCATTCAAAATTTGAATATTTTTTAACTCGCCATGGATAAGGTTTATAAGTCCTATATTGTGAAAAAGGCATTGGTGAAAAAGCAACTTGTCCTTGATCAAATTCATGAGATGTAATGTTATGGCCTTGATTTAATTCATTTAATTTTTGTATAAATGATATAGAATCTTTAACAGAACTTTGATTAACATAACATTCTGTACCAGTTTCATTAAATAACCGCGCACCATGACTATAAAGAGAATCTAACCAATTAAAATTATAACATCCATATTGATCAATGACTCCATCATGATTACTATCTTTTGTTACTTTTTGACATATCTTATAAAAATCATCTAATGTCCAATGATTTTTTGGCATACTAATGCCTTCTTTTTGAAGTAATGTTTTATTCACAAACATAAGTGTTGGATTACTTTCATAAGGTAAAGCATATTGTTTATCTTGATATTTACCCGCTTGAAGTGCACTTTTATAATATTGCTGTGTATCAAATGATTGATCTTCTTGAATGAACTGATTAAGATTCTTTAAAGCACCTAGATAACTCAAGGTATTAAAGTCCTCACTTAAAATCATAAATATATCTGGTTCATTTCCTTTTAAATATTGTTCTGATAACCATTGAGAATAATCTTCTTTTAGAATACCACTTTCATATTCTACTTTGACATTGGGATGTTCTTTTTCAAATCTCTCAATACTTTGATCTATAATCACATAACAATCTCCACTTGGCACATCCCAATTACTACCCGCAAAAATCCCTATACGTAAAACAATTGTCTGAGGCCAACAAACAAGTGTCAAAACACATCCAATAACAAGGATCAAAATGATCAGATGTTTTTTATTCATCATTAAAATCCTTTGTTGTTTGACCTGATTGAACTGCCCAGATAGCCAATTGTGTACGATCTCTTAAATCCAGTTTAGAAAGAATTGAACTCAAATAATTACGAACTGTACCTTCTGAAAGAAAGAGTTTTTGAGCAATTTCTTTATTTGATAAGCCAAATCCTACTTGCTGAATGACCTTCCACTCTGGTTTACTAATATCACCTAAACAACTTTCATCAACTTGAATAGAATAATTATTTTGTGACATCTTTGAAAACATACTAAATACCTTCGTTGCTATATCAGGATTAATCATCGCACCACCATTATCAACAGTCAAAATAGCCTGATAAAGTTCATCCATTCCTACACCTTTTAATAAATAACCACTAGCTCCATAACGTAAGGCACTAAATACAAAGTCATCATCATCAAATGTCGTTAAAATAATAATCTTTGTAAGCGGATATTGTTCTTTGACTGCTTTTGTACAATAAACACCATCCATTCTTGGCATACGAATATCCATTAAAATAACATCTATCTGTTCTCTTTTTAAAATATCTAAAACCTCAAATCCATCACCAGCCACACCCACAACATGAATATCATCATGTATCGATAAAACAATCTTTAAGGATTCTCTAATTAATTCCTGATCATCAACAATCAACACTCTTACCATAATTTTCTCCCCTCTGCATTGGAATTTTTACAACTGTTAAAAACCCATTATGACCATCATATTCAACATTCCCATTCACTATAGCAACTCTTTCCTTCATTTGTTTTAATCCAAAACCATAATGAATATCATCACAGCCAATACCATTATCTTTGATTTTCAAATAAAGCATATTATCTTCTAAATAAAGTGAGACATCAATATGAGTTGCTCCACCATGTCTTAAAGCATTTGTAATACTCTCCTGGATAATACGAAATAGAATATCTTCTTTTGTATTCTCAAAATCAACATGATCTAAACGATAATCTAACTCAATAACGAGATCACTCACATTTGAAAATTCTTCAATCATCTTTTCAATAGCCCCTTTGAGACCATGTTTCTCCAAAGCTCCAGGACGTAATTTATTCAATGAATTTCTTACATCACCAATACCCTCTCTCACAACTCGTGAAACAACTTGTAATTGCTGTTTAGTCGCTGAGGGATTGATATCAATCATGGCAATACAAGCATCCACTCCTGCCGCAATACCTGTTAAAGCATGACCCAAAGTATCATGTATTTCACGTGCCAAACGTTTTCTTTCATTATTTTCACCAATCTTTTCAGTGATTGCTGCATAATCCTTTAATTCTTTATTCACTTGATATATCATAGATAATTCTTTTGTAATATTCTCATTTTCCTGCATCTGCTCAGCAATATAAACAATAATAAAGACAATAAACAACAACAAATTACATGTCTCTAAAATATTTTTAGCAATCATCAGCATACCCCTCACACTAGCGTCATAAACAACCATATACTGACTGACATTCGTCATTGGAACAACAATAGAAAAAACATCATAACTTGCAAACAAATAAACAATAACCATAGCAGCTAATAACCACTTAGAATATTTATCATCTTTTAGATGATAAATACAATCACAGAACACCAATAAAATAACACCATTATAACCCATATATAAAAGATAAATAATCATAGCACAAACAATAAACTCAACCCCACTATATAAAATATTCATCTTTTTATTTTCAATAATCTTCTCACCACGATGATAAATAATATAACTCAATATACAAAACAACGTAATAGACCCCAAAAACACAAACAATGGATGATGAGGAATATAAGAAATGTCATCTAGAAAATCTCTAGCTAAACCATTTTGAACAATATACTTTGTTGTTAAAAGAACAATTGTTCCATTAAATATGACGATAACCAAATTCAATAAGATCATAAAAGTTCTAAGTGATGTTAAAGAACGAAAATAAGATTTATTCATTATTGCCACCCCTTTACATCATAATGCGAAATATTATCTTTGTTCATAAGAGTGACAGGAATCTTAATCAGACTTTCTACTTTTTCTCCCACTATAACTTTATACATTTGTTCAACCGCTATCTTCCCTAAAGAAATTGGAGATTGCGCAACTGTTCCAGCAATCATATCACTCTTGGATATAAGAGATTTCAAATCTGGTGTCCCATCAATTCCATAAACAAGGACATCTTTTTTATCCTGATTTTCTAAAGCTGCCAACGCTCCCAAAGCACTAGGATCATTTAATGCCATAACAACATCAATTTGACGTGTTTG
>NZ_HG005287.1:91134-127876 GCF_000455285.1 Candidatus Stoquefichus massiliensis AP9
ACTTAATATTTTCTCCATTAATGGCATCGCTAGTTCTAATTGACCTTCACACTCACCTTCATTAACAATTTGGTATTGTGGATATAGTTGAATTGTATCCAAGAAACCATCAATACGATCTTTAGCTGATTTGGCTGTTGTATGTTTCAATAAAACAATATTTGCCTGACTCAGTCTTTTCATCATATCTTTTGCACATTGAACACCAGCATCATAATTATCAGAAACAATTGTACAATTCACCAATTGTTCATCTAACACAGGTGCATCCACGACAATGACTGGAATATTTGCTTTTTTTGCTGCTTCAATAGCTGGTTTGATTTTTTGTGAATCTATAGGATTCACAAAAATGCCATCTACTCGCTGTTTAATAAAAGAATAGATCTGCTGATTTTGTTTATCAACATCTAAGGCAGGATCAAGAGTCATTAATTGATCTCCATTCTCTTCAACAACTTTTTGAATTTCATTATTAATGACTTCATAAAAAGGATTATTCATCGTCATATATGTCACTCCAAAAACTTTACGAGTAGTAGAACGTGTATCAAAATAACTTGTTAAAATAATCCCAATAACCATAGCAGTTATTGTTATAATAATTCCTAAAACAGCTTTTTTATTCTTTTCATGTTGTTCCATAACATCACCCTACTTTTTTTCATTCTATCATGATTTATGTCATAGAGAAAAGTGACAAAAGTCATAAAATAGAAAAAACGAGTGATTTTCATCACTCGACAATATCTTTATCTAAATAACGATTTATAAAGAAAGAAATGATTGTTGCTAAAATAATACCAGCCCCTACAATAAAAAGTATATATTGTATAAGCACTGTCGTCATTGGTGCTAGTTGTAACCAATTCCAAAATAGGCATGTTGCAATAATAAAACCAATCACATCTAAAACAAGAACGAATCCACGATACCAATTTATTGGACAATAAATACGATAAATTAAGTGAATAGCAAGCATTGCTGTGGAGAAATAAAGGATGGTAAATAACTCATTTAAATCTAATCCTAATTTGCTTGATAAAACACTCATGACAATAACACTTATAATAACAGATACAGCATTAGGTACTGAATATCTTAAGGTATGTCTTGCAATAGATTCTTTTTGTTTATTAATATTCTTTTCAAAGAGTATCATAAATGATGGAAAACCTTCTACAAAGTTATCTAATAAGGTCATTTGGAAAGGAATAAATGGATATGGCATATTTAAAAGGACCATTGCTATTGCAATAAAGATTGTATAGATTGTTTTTAAATAATACATAGATGCTGAACGTTCAACATTGTTCGTATCTAAACGTCCCTCTTTCACAACATCTACCATCGTTGATAATTCACCATTAATCACAACAAACTGAGATATCTGTTTCGCTGCATCAGATCCTGAACCCATAGCAATAGAAACATCTGCATCTTTTAAAGCTAAAACATCATTAACACCATCACCTGTCATGCCTACTTTATATTGATGTTTTTGTAGTGCTAAAATCATCTTATGTTTTTGATATGGTGTTGCACGACCTATAACATTGTATTCCATAATTGCTGATTCTATATCTTCATCACTTTCAAGTGTTGTTGCATCTAAATAATGTGTTGGATTCTTGATACCTGCCTGTAATGCTAATGCACTTACTGTCACTGGATTATCTCCTGATATCACTTTCACTTGTACATCATTTTCTTGGAAGAAAGCAATTGTTTCATGCGCATCGACACGTAATGGATCAAGAATAATAATACATGCTAATGGAGTCGCATATTCAAGATGATCTTGAAATGTTTGAAAATCCTGATAATGTGCAACCAACAAAACACGAGCACCTTTTTGTTTTGCAGACTCAGCACTTTTAGGTAACTTTAAACTTGGAATAATAAATTCTGGTGCTCCAACAATAATCGTCCCTACCCCATCTAATAATGAAGCACTCCACTTTCGAGCTGATGAGAATGAAACCCTATCTATTGTTTCATACTTTGCATTCCCTTGAAAATATGTTGATAATGTTTGAAAAGTTGCATTATTATCTAAACTTCCATTGACAAATGAAGTCATAATATCTATCGTATCAAAAGGCAATGAATGCTCAAAAGGAATCACAGATTGAACTTCCATTTTTCCTTGTGTTAATGTTCCTGTTTTATCTAAACACAAAACATCAACATGAGATAATGTTTCAATACTAAACATCTCCTGCACTAATACTTCTTTTTTACCCAATCGTACAACACTGGCTGCCATAGATACACTTGTTAATAAAACCAACCCTTTAGGTAACATCCCTAACAATGCTGTTGAAGTATTGACAATAGCCATAGTTATAGATTCATCACGAACTATTAATGCCTGATAAAGCATAAGAATACTTAAAGGTAAAACAAGTAAACTTGTTAATTTTGTTACCTTATTAAAGAAAGTGATCAACTCAGAAGTCACTGGTTTACGAATTCTAGCTTCATTAGCAATCTTTGTGGCATAGTTATCAATACCTACATGCTCGACTTGTGCATGACATGCTCCTGAGACAATAAAACTTCCAGATAAAAGATGATCTCCAACTTTTTTAAGTACTGGGTCAACCTCACCAGTTAACAAAGATTCATCAACTTCTACATTTGTATCTAACACAATAGCATCTGCAGAAATTTGTTGTCCAGTTTCTAAATAAATAACATCGTTTAAAACGATCTCTTCATTATCAATATCTAAGAGTTCTTGATTTCTCAAAACTTTCGTTTTAGGAGAAATAATGAGATTTAATTTAGCTACCATATTACGAGATCTTATTTCTTGATAAATCCTAATGACTGTATTTGATGTTACAATCACTACAAAGAATAAACTAGACCATGCTCGAACTGCAATAAGTGCACATGCAATGACAAAGTTATAAGCATTAAATAGATTAAATACATGTTCAATAACGATTTGTTTATTACTTTTAACCAATGGCTTAACTGCTCTATTCACATGCCCTTGCTGTTTTTGATATTCAACTTCCTGATTTGTTAAACCTGTTATTTTTTTCATAATCACACCCACTTTTAGATATCAATTTATCATATTTTTCCATATATAGAAACTCTTTAATCAAAATTTTACTCAATCTTAACATAAATATATGGAAATACCATGAATATTTGCCAAAGAATTTCTAAAGAAAAATGAAAAATTCCTAGGACAATACACTTCTTAGGAATTTTATATAACTTTTAATTTTTATTCTTTATCACATCAATCGCTTGTTGCAAAACCTTTTGTCCATCTAACATTCCATAAGCAACTGAATCAATAATTGTAATAGGAATTTCATGATGAGTCATCTTCTCAAATCTTTCTTTTTGATATCTAATTTGTGGTGCTAACAAAATAACATCATAAGCAGTCGAAATCTGACTAAATTCATCTCGCCCTAATGCTTCAATTTCCACTAACATATTCATTTCAATCGCAGCATCTTGCATATTTGTCACCAATACACTACTAGACATCCCACTCGAACATATAATTAATATTCTCATTATCCATTAAACATTTACCATGACTTTGTATAACATTCTTATACCAATCAAATGAATCCTTTTTATAACGCTGATAACTTCCTTGACCCAAATCATCTCTGTCTACATAGATAAAACCATAACGTTTTTTCATTTCACCAGTACCACCACTAATCATATCGATGGGACCCCATACAAGATATCCCATAACCTCAATATGTTCTTCAAGTGCTTTGAAAACCACTTTAAGATGATCACTTAAATATTGTATACGATAATCATCATGAATCTTTAAATCCCCTTGACATTGTTCAGGAACATCCTCTTCTCCTAGCCCATTTTCAACTATAAACAATGGCTTATGATAACATGTATAAAGTTCTTTTAAAGAAATATATAAACCCATTGGATCCTTTGTCCAACCCCACTTTGAACGTTCTAAATAAGGATTGACTGTTGATTCAAATAAGTTTCCATCTGTTTTCTTTAACTCTTTATCAAATGAAACAAGACTACTTGAATAATAACTCAATGCAAGAAAATCAGAGACACCTTGTTTTAAAATATCTAGATCACCTTCTTTTATTTCAATATTGACATTGAATTGATTCCATAGAGATTGCGCATAATAGTTGTATTCACCATTCATAAATACATCTGTATAATAATAAATTCTTCTTTCCATTTCCTCCATATTCAAACAAATATCTTGAGGATCACATGTATAGGGATAAGATAATTGATAAGCCACCATTCCACCAATTTTAGCATCGGGAATCATTTCATGACAAGCAATGACTGCTTTAGCACTAGCTATCAACTGGTGATGTGCTGCCTGATAAAGAGTTGTCATCATATTCTCGTTATCTTCAACTACAAACCCAGCTAACACACTATATTTACCTGGAACAAATGTTCCAGCATCAGTCACTCCATTCATTTCATTAAACGGAATCCAATATTTCACTTTCTTTTTATATCTTTGAAAAACAGTACGACAATATTTTTCAAACAGATCAATAACATGTCTATTTTTCCAGCCATGATATCGTGTCACTATATCTAAAGGTGTTTCAAAATGATAAAGCGTTACCAATGGTTCAATATGATGTTTTAATAATTCATCAAGGAGATGATCATAAAATTGTAAACCTTCTTCATCATCACCATGAGGGAAGATACGTGGCCAGGCAATCGATATTCTTAAACAACGAAATTCCATTTCAGCTAATAACTGAATATCTTCTTGATATCGGTGATAAAAATCAATACCAACACGATTTGGATAATATGTATTCTCATCAGTTACAAACTGATAATCATCATAAAAACAGCTAGACATACCTTTTGTATAAAAATCATAAGTTGCAAGTCCTTTACCACCTTCATTCCATGCTCCTTCAGACTATAAAGCAGACATAGCTCCACCAATCAAGAAATCATCTGAAAATGTCATCATGATTGTTTCTCCTGAGAAAGTTTTTCTTTCTTTAACAAATCTTTATCATATGCTTTAAAAAATGGGAGATAAATAAAGATCTGAATCACCAAAATAAGTAATTGTAAAACTGTTTCCTGCCATCCATCATTCCCCATCAGAATTGCAAATGACAAAATAACATCATTTTATGTCAAAAAATCCTAAGAAGTCATAAACTTCTTAGGACATCAGATGAAGAATAATCATTGTGTGTGATGAATCTTCTCATATGTTATATATTTTTGAGTTGATTTTCCTCATCTAATTTTTGTTTTTCCATTAATTTGAAGAATGGATAATAAAGACAAATATCTAATAAAATTAAACCAATAACCATAATTCCTGCTCTAACATCCATACAACCCAATGCTGCACCTAATGGGGCAGGTGTTGTCCATGGTGTCTCAATAATTCCTTTTCCAACAATATTGAATGTCATACAAGTATAAGCAATAATGGAATTCACAACTGGAACAAAGATAAATGGAATCATCATCAATGGGTTTAATACCATTGGTAAACCAAAGATAATTGGTTCATTAATATTAAAGATAGCTGGTCCAATTGATAATTTTCCAAGTGTCTTTAATTCAACAGATTTAGATCTTAATAAAAGAATACATAATCCAAGTGTGGCCCCTCCACCACCAAGGGTAATGACATAAGACCAAAATGGTTGTGTAAAGAAATGAGCAATTGGTTCTCCTGCACTAAATGCTGTAATATTCGCAACTAGATACATTTGCATAAATGGTAAACGAATTGGTTGCGTAATACTTGCACCGTGTAATCCAAAGAACCAGAATGTTTGTGCTAAAATCGTAATTAAGCATATTCCTAATAATGAATCCAAACCAGAAATAGCTGGGGCTAATAATGTCATAATCATACTTGGTAAGAGTTCCCCACTGATATTTTGTACAAATAATGACAATGCATAGAAAACAATAACACAAACAAAGAGTGGCATAATAGCATCAAAAGATGAACTGATTGCTGGTGGAACACCTTCTGGCATCTTAAAGCGAATATTCTTTTTTAACATAAAATGCATAATTTCTACACAACCAATAGAAACAATAATGGCACTAAATATTCCTTTAGCATCTAAAAATGTTGTTGGAATATAATTGCCTGCCTTGGTTAAAAGATCTGCAACATTTGTACCTTCACTCATCAGACTCGCAGGTACTGCTGAAACAACTGGTGATGATACAATTAAAAAAACTGCGGTAGAAACAATGGCGGCATTCAATGTTGCCATTTCATATTTCTTTGCCAAATGATAAGCAATTGCAAATGCAACAAACAATCCCATCAATGCCATTGTCATATTGTATGGAACCTGTAGCATTGCTTTATTCGCTTGTGCCCAATTGTACCATCCCATCAACATATCACTTACAAATCCCCAATTTGGTAATGTCTCTGGTTTAAATGGTGGTGTTGAAATAATCAAACAAACGCCACCTAAAATAGATAGTGGAATTGCAACAACCATTCCATCACGAATTGCAGCAAGATGTCTTTGATTCCCCAACTTATTTGCAATTGGAACTAGTGTACGATCTGCAAGTTCATTAAATCTTTCCATAAAATTCATGATTCTTTTCCTCCCTTCATGACGTACACAGATTATATAATTTTCAACACTCATAATTCAATTATTTTCCATATTGTCGAAATTATTTCCACATTGTGGAAATAAGTTGATTTCAAAACAATATATTCCCTATAATGGAGCGTGTGTGATGATAATCTTCTTGTTTAAGGAGGAAAAACAATGAAATTAATTATTGAAGAAAACGAACAAAAAATGAGTGAAAGTGCTATGCAGATTCTATTAGGTGCTATGATGCAGGATAAACGAGTGAATATCTCTCTGACTGCTGGAAAATCACCTATTCATCTTTACAAGATGATGGTTCCATATGTTAAAGATCAAGAAAAATTCAAAGATATTCAATATTATCTTTTTGATGAAGCTCCATATCTTGATAAACCACATGGTCCTAATTGGGAAGAGATGCAAGAATTATTCTTTAAAGAAGCGCATATTCCTGATGAAAGAATCCATACAACAACAATGGAAAATTGGGAAACCTATGATCAGGAAATTCGTGATGCTGGTGGGATTGATGTAATGTTAATCGGTTTAGGATTTGATGGTCATTTCTGCAGTAACTGTCCTCGCTGTACACCAATGGATAGTTATACTTATCCAATGGATCGTGCAACAAAGAATGCTGCCAATCCAACATACCCAGCCAAACCACATTTACCTGTTACACTGACAATGGGCCCAAAAAGTTTAATGCGTGTGAAACATCTGGTTATGATTGTAACAGGAAAAGAAAAAGCACAAATCTTAAAAGATGTTTTAGATTCACCAATTACTG
The DNA here is from genome assembly GCF_000455285.1 of Candidatus Stoquefichus massiliensis AP9. Lineage (GTDB taxonomy): Bacteria > Bacillota_I > Bacilli_A > Erysipelotrichales > Coprobacillaceae > Stoquefichus > Stoquefichus massiliensis. Next base: position 98,542 of record NZ_HG005287.1, read on the forward strand.
ATGAGTTACCTTCAACTGTCTTAAAACTTCATCCAAACTTTACAGTCATCTGTGATCAAGATGCTGCATCACTTTTAAATATGGATGATTATAAAAGACTTTAATTGATTTTCAAAGGAAGATGACTTTGGTCATTTTCCTTTTTATACACATATTGCAAAATATGATCAGGAAAGAGGAAAATAATATGTCAAAAAAGAATGTACAAATGAATAAAACAGATATCATTGAAGTGAGGATGAAAAGATTTTTTGCGATGATTATTGATTGGTATTTAACCAATATGTTCGCTGTGCTACCTATTACTTTTTATTTACGTGATGGTGATTACTTACAGCCATTCATGTTTGATCTTTCACAGTATTCATTTCAGACTGGTTTTTTACTTGGACTATATGGCATTAGTATTGGTCTTATTTATTATTTATTTATTCCCTCTTTTATCTGGAAAGGCCAAACGCTGGGTAAAAAAATATGTAAAATCCATGTCGTTAGTGAAAAACAAGAGGAAATCACTTTTAAAACAATGTGTATAAGAGAATTATTAGGAGCTATCTTATTAGAGGGTGGCATTGTCATAAGTGCAACATATATAAGAAAGATCATGCCATTAGTTGGTTTGAGTTCTTTCGTTACTCCCTTAAAATATATTGCCTATGCACTCACAATCCTATCTATTCTTTATGCTTATTTTCAGCCAAACTCACAATCCTTTCACGATAAATTCGCAAAAACAGTTGTTATCAAGAAATAAATTGTATTCTTTTCCTTTTCGTGCTATATATTATATATATGTCGAAAAGAGGAAGAAAGATGTTTAACTTAATGATTATTCTGCTATCTACCATTAACAGTGAACCAAAAGATTCAAATAATTATAAAATCGCAAAGTTTATTATTGAAAACATCCATGATTTAGAGGAATTTTCTTTAACAGATTTTGCTCAGCATTGCTATGTTTCAAATTCTAGTATTTCTCGTTTTTGTAGAGACATTGGTTTAAGAGACTTTAGTGCATTAAAAACGCAAATCGCAAGATATGCGATTGAACATGCTCATGCGAAGGGTAAATTTGATTTTAAAGAATTTGATGCACCAACTTTACCACAATCTTATATTTTAAGTGTGATAGATAACTTAAAAAGACTTTATCAAAGTTCATTTGAAAAAGACTTAAATGATTTGGTTAAAGATATTCATCAATATAAAAATGTTGCAGCATTTGGATATATGCAATCTGAAAATGTTGCATTAAATTTGCAGTATGATTTACAAACAAATGGAAAAATCCTTTTTACCTGTATTAAGTTTATTGATCAGGTAGAATATATCAATCATGCTGATGAAGACACATTAATTATTATTTTCTCTGAGTCTGGAACATATTTCGATCGTGTTTTTCAACGTACTAAACCTTTCAAACAGTTAAAGAATAAACCTAAAATCTATATGATTACTTCCAATTTTAGTGTGACTCTGCCTTATATCGATGGTTATATTCGTTATCAAAGTCGTAGAGATTTTGCAAGTCATCCTTATCCTCTAATGATTATTACTGATTTAATATGTGTTCAATATGCAAAAATATTACAAGATAATTGTCAATAGAAAAATGATTTCTCAAAAAGCAGAAATCATTTTTGTTTATAATGATGGATATAATTAGATAAAATTGTGATACTCCCAGCCAAAAGAGTTCCTATAGCCCACAAACTTTTTCCCATCACGCATTGTATAACACCAATACATACCAAACTTTCACCAATCATCGTTCCAATTGTTGTTCCGATTTTATCTACTTTCTTTGATGGATGACGCATTTTTTGCGATTGTAATAATGCAGATTGAGTCATTTGATGTGATTTATTGATTGCTTTCTTTGTGAGTTCGTCCATTTTCTTCTCTACCATTTTCTTTCTCCTCTTTTCTTTGATTGAAACTAACTGTGTTATACAATAAGATGCTTGCTATGAATGTGGAAATAACGAGAATCATCCATGTATATTGACTTTCATTGATTGTTATATTTCCATAGATAGGAACCAAAAGAATTGTACTTATAAAAATCATTAATGATGATTTTTTTAAAAGACCAATTCCCATAGACATCATACCAATCATGCAAACTGATACTATAGAAACCAAAATCATTTGTATGATTTCTATTGATAATTGTATTGTGAAGGTATCTGGTATAAAATGCATAAAACTCTCTAATAACATAAATAGTCCTATTGGCATCACTGTGCATAACAACATTGATGCCAAGAGAAAAGAATACATTGACACAACTCTATGAAATAATGTGTTCTCCTGATAATCAGATTGATTATATAAGTATGGTTTCATTATAAAGTTATGAGACATGATAGCACTCAAAATACAAAATGATATGAGGCTAACTCCTAATGTTAATCTCAAAATATTTTTATAAGTGTGAAACTCAAATACATCTTCTACATTTGTTACAAGAACAACAAAATAAATAAACACAAATAAACCAATACCTAATCCCAAAACAACCTTTGAATATTTTTCTAAATCCTTTCTTCCCATCTTTATTTTCCTCCATTTAAAACCGACCGTTGGTTTCTATATATTTTTAAGAAAAGACTGTTTTATAACAGTCATGAAAGACTTACCATCTATATGATTCGATTATCGCATCAATAAAAGCATCATCAATAATATCTAATCCTAATTGTGCCATCATAAACTTTAAGTAAACCAATCGTTCTTTTGTCTCTATAGCATTTCTTCCAAACAAAACAGGATTTGCCCAATAATTCAATAAGATTAAAAAAACTTCTGAACATAATTCTGGTTGAGCAGTATGAAGAGAACCATCTTTTATTCCTGCTTTGATTAACTCACAGATAATAGGAGCATCTTTTTTAACAGCGGTTTGTATTCCGTTAACCACAAAATGGGAATGAATATGTGAACTTAAGACCGTATCAAATGCTTGTGTTTGTGTATCTGTCACCAGATGATATAAAATCTTCTTTAATTTTTCTTTTGTGTTCTCAGCAGTGGTATTCTGAATCAGATCATACAATCTATCAATGACATACTGAGTCCTTTTTTGCATCACAGCTTCAAGGATTTCTTCTTTTGATTTAAAATGATGATAAAGTCCACCTTTAGATAAATTCATAGTATTTAATATATCTTGTATACTTGTCTGTTCATATCCTTTTTCCATAAAAAGTTGAGTAGCTGTCGCTATGATTTTTTCTAATGTTTCTTCTGGATGTTTATTTCTAGCCATAATACCTCCTCGTATACAGACTATCGGTCTGTATACATCATAACAACTTCTTTATGAGAAGTCAATATGAATTATATACAAAGGAGTTATATCTCAATAGAAAGCATTTCATAATTTCCTCCGCATTAATCAAAAAAGACAGACTTTCTCTGCCTAATAACAATCCCAATCATAAACAACATGATCAAATCTTCGATTAACCAAGTCATCTTTTGTCATATAGAAATGACATGTTCCATAATCTCCCCACATCATATATTCTTCATCACTTACAAGCTGCAATAAAATCACCTGCTCATCATTTCTAGGATCTTCTTGGGCAAAATAACCTTGTCCTCCTAATTTATTACATATTGCTGTTGCACTACATTCATCATATATTTGTTCCATTAATAAGTCATTATTCATGAAATCATCTAGTAATGATGTATCTTTAAGTGATTGTAATTTTTCTAGAAAATGATAATCCGATGAAGAGAGTCCAACTTCCTCAGTCCATAAAAGTTTCAACTTTGTTTCTTTGAGAATAGGAGAATCTTCATAAAAGATATGTTCTATATCTTGGAGATGATCTTGTTGATAATCAACTGTCTCATGATAAATCACTTTGTATTTTAAACTGTCTGTATTTCCATCAAAATCACATCCATAACAATCATCTACTTTTATAAAGAATTGGAGCATACCATGTGTTGGATAATCTGATATTCCTGATCCTTCAAATTCATCAAAATTGATTTGTAATAATAACATGAGTGGTTCATCGCCATATTTAGGTATATCTTGACCTTTTAATAAATAAGGAACTCCACCCAATTGACTATTATAGCGTGTTGGTTGTTCATCAACACATTCTAATTTTATGATAGGTTCTACATATGTTTTCAATGCATCAAACAAAGAATCTAACTGATACTCTTCAACAATTTCATAAACTTCATTATTTTTAACAACCATACTTTCTTTACGATGTATAACATATCGTACTATAAGATAGAATGACTTTGCGACTTCAATAGCAATAATTAATAATAATAACTGACATAATGCTTTTTGAAAACCCTTTATAAAACTTCTAATTAATGTTAAAGCAACAAAAGCTAAAAAAGCATTTTTCTCATAATTATGTAATGTTCGTTCCTTATTCATTGTTAGCTTTAATCTCTTTAAATACAACGGAAACATTATAAGTTCGCCAATTACAAAAACAGCAAATATCATATATACAGTTTCTGCAGACTCACCAACAATCATACAATACCAATCTTGAACTGGCTTTATCAACACAAACCCAAGAAACAAGATCCATATACAAACCATATGATAAATCATTCTTGTATTAGGATAAGTCAGATTTTTATAATTCTTCTGTACCTGTTCATACGTACTCCAACGAATAGGACGAAAATGATTAACAGGAATCAGCGCTGCCCATATACCATAAATGAGAAAACCAATTCCAACAACAATTGTCATAAAAATATTGAAAAGAATTCCATTTTTCACATCATTATCTTCTTCATCTTTCCTATCTTCTTCTTTTTTTCTACGTATAAAACGCCTTGCTTCTAATTGCTCATATTGTTCGCTGCGATGCCAATCTTTTCCTGACCACACTTCTACTGTAAAAGGAACCTTCTCATACGTTAATCGCATTAACAGCATTTTCATAAATTTTATATCATAATACATTTTTTCATCAAATGTATAGAAAGGCATATTTTTTAATATTGCATTCATACAGATATCCCTATTGAATCCAAATTCTTCTAAAACATCAAGAGCTTTATCCAATTGTCCATCATTAACTATTGTAACTCGCGCTTTTAAAGATGTATGAGATGAACCTAAAGTTCCATCATGATAAAGTTTTTCATAATCCATAAATTCAATATTCATTTCATTATAAAATGATCTTGCGACAGCCGTTCTTCCACCTTGATAAGCTAAGAATGTCACAACAAAAGTGATTAGAATTATTTTTGGAATATCCTGTAATCCTGATCCTGCTAGAATCAAAGTGAAGAAAAATGCAATCATCAAAACAATAATCATTGTCCATTCAATATAACGAAGTGTCTTTTTTTGATAAATAACTTTCTCATTTTGGAGTTTTGCTTTTATCATGATATAACTCATTCCAATCACAATTATTGCATATAAACAAAGATAAAAACTCATATAAGATACTGGCATAATGAAATCATTATTTTCAACAATCGATGTATATATCAACATGATAAAACCTGGAATCATGGATACGAATGCAATCGGTAAATAACGTATTAGTTGATGTTTATCACTTTGATGTAAGTGTACAGAATAATTTTTATACAGTGCATACAAACATCCTATTCCCCCTACAATACAAAATAATGATAAACCAAAGAAGGCTAAGTATGTTGTATAAATCTGAATATAAGGAATAACACTTTCTAGCATCGTTATAGAAAAGAAAAGACCAACAAAGCCAAATAAAGCACACAAAAACATTGTTATCTTATAGGCATTCGTTTGATCAAATGTGTCAAGTATATCTTGTACAAATCTTTCTTTATTTTTATTCATCTCTTTTCCCCTCATTAAATAAATTCATATATCTATTATAACATAAGAAAAACTACTATAAATATAAAATCTTTTAATGAATATTCATTGACAACCACATGAATCTTAAAAAATGATTGCTATTATTCGACAAAATCCGTCATTTGTCTACATTCATTTATTATATAATATTTCTTGGATATGCATTCCACAGCATCTGACAGGTTGCTGGACGCAGACGTGCATCAGTGAGTATTCACAAAGTTTTATATTTAATGGAGGATGACATATGTATTTGAAAGCACAACACGAAAGTGAGGGTGCCAACGGATAAATAAGGAGAAACAGTAATGAGTGATCGCTTTTGGTTGGTCATTATTATTACAATTCTAGCGTTGATTTATAAATTATAAAATCAACATCCTTACACCTATAGGTTGATCACCTTTTAGGTCTATATTCGTTGTCATCCTCTCAAGCAAAAAAGAAAAGGGACGAGTTACCAGCTCTCCCTTTTCTTTTATTCCCATATAAAAATGAAAAATACATAAAACTTTTCATATGGAAACAAATTGATCATAAAATATTCGTTGTCATCTTTGACATTTACATTATACTCATAGCGAATTCCTCTTGTCAAGATTTTGAATATTTTTTCTCCCTTAATATAACAATAGCCTTGAAGACATTGATTCTTCAAGGCTATTATATTTATTCTTCTACATCTTTTTCATCAAAGACTTCATCAATTGCTGCTCCTGGAGCAACCATTGGGAAGACTTTATCATCTTCTTGAATAATACATTCAATCACAACTGGTCCATTGTAATCCATCGCTTCTTGAATAGCAGGAACAACTTCTTCTTTTGTTGTAACCTTAATGGCTTTACATCCTAAACCTTCAGCTACTTTACAGAAATCAACTTTATCATCTAAAATAGTTGCTGAATAACGTTTACCATAGAACAATGTTTGCCATTGTCTAACCATTCCTAAGACATGATTATTTAAAATAACTTCAATGATAGGAACATTATAACGAGATGCAGTTGCTAATTCATTCATGTTCATTCTAAAACATCCATCTCCAGCAATATTAAAAACATATTGATCTGGTGAAGCGTATTTAGCACCTATAGTTGCTCCTAAACCATAACCCATTGTTCCAAGTCCACCACTTGTAATCAATTGACGTGGTCTTTTATAATGGTAATATTGTGCTGCCCACATTTGGTTTTGACCAACCTCTGTACAGATAATAGCATTATTATCTGTTAAAGCTTCTATTTGTTCAATCACATATGGTCCTGTTAAAATATCTGGATTATATGATAATGGATATTGTTCTTTTAAAGCTCTGATTTCTTTTAACCATTGTGGATGATTTTGTTGTTTTAATAAGAGATTTAATGCACTTAAAACACTCTTAGCATCACCAACAATACCTAAATCAACAACGACATTCTTATTAATCTCTGCCGCATCAACATCAATATGAATAATTTTTGCATGACGAGCAAATTTCTTTGCATTTCCAGTCACACGATCACTAAATCTTGCTCCTACAACAATTAATAAATCACATTGTGAAACACCTAAGTTACTCGCTTTAGTTCCGTGCATTCCTAACATTCCAGTATATCGTGGATTGGTACCATCAAATGCCCCTTTACCCATTAATGAATCAGTAACCGGAGCATCAATTTTTTCAACGAATTCTCTTAATTCTACTGATGCATTAGCAGCTACTGCTCCACCACCAACAAAGATAAATGGCTTTTCACTTGCTTCTATCATTTCAATAGCTTGTTTTAATGTTGAAGTTGGATAAGTATAACTTCTTCTTTCGATAATTTCAGGTTCAGTTTTTATATAATCACAATGTGCTAAAGTGACATCTTTTGTAATATCAACAAGTACAGCTCCAGGTCTACCTTCTTTAGCAATCTGAAACGCTTTACGAATTGTCGGAGCTAATTCTTCCACTTTCTTAACTATAAAATTATGTTTTGTAATTGGCATTGTCACACCAGCAATATCAACTTCCTGAAAGCTGTCTTTTCCAAGCAGTGAAACAGCTTGGTTAGCAGTAATTGCAACAAGAGGAATAGAATCCATCTGAGCTGTTGCAATACCAGTAACCAGATTGGTTGCTCCTGGACCACTTGTAGCCATACATACGCCAACTTTACCAGTTGCACGAGCATAACCATCAGCTGCATGAGAAGCCCCTTGTTCATGAGAAGTCAAGACATGGTTAATCTTATCCTGATATTTATACAAACTATCGTAGATTTCAAGAATTGTTCCTCCTGGATACCCAAACACAGTGTCTACACCTTGTTCAAGCAAACATTCAACAACAATATCTGATCCTTTCATTTCCATAGTATTTCCTCCTTCTCTTTATTTAACTTTTAAAACGGCTCCCGTATTTGCTGAAGTGACCATAGAAGCATATTTCTTTAAATATCCTTTGACTTCAGGAAACTTTGGTTCCCAGTTTTTCTTTCTTTCTGCCATTTCTTCATCACTAATGAGTAATTCAATTTTATGATTTGTAATATCAATATCAATCATATCGCCTTCTTGAACAAAGGCAATTGGTCCACCAACTGCTGCTTCTGGGGAAACATGCCCAATAGAAGCCCCACGTGTTGCTCCTGAGAAACGTCCATCAGTAATTAATGCAACATCTTTATCTAATCCCATACCAGCGATTTCACTTGTTGGTGATAACATTTCACGCATTCCTGGTCCACCTTTAGGTCCCTCATAACGAATCACCACGACATCACCCGCAACAATCTTCCCAGCGCGAATAGCAGCAATGGCATCTTCTTCACAATCAAAGACTCTTGCTGGTCCCTTATGCTGCATCATTTCAGGTGCCACAGCACTTTGTTTGACAACACAACTATCAGGTGCTAAATTTCCTTTTAAGACAGCAATTCCACCTGTTTTACTATAAGGATTTGTTACTGGACGAATAATATTTTCATCAAGGTTCTCACAACCTTCAATGTTTTCTTTTAATGTCTTTGTTGTACAAGTTAAAACATCTGTATTTAATATACCTAGCTTATCCAATTCATTCATAACTGCATAAACACCACCAGCATCATTTAAATCCTCCATAAACGTATCACCAGCAGGCGCTAAATGACATAGGTTTGGTGTCTTTTTACTGATTTCATTGGCAATTTCCAAATTCAATTCAACACCAGCTTCATAAGCAATAGCTGGTAAATGTAACATAGAGTTTGTTGAACATCCTAAAGCCATATCTACAGTTAAAGCATTCATAAATGCTTTTTCATTCATAATATCTCTTGGTTTGATATCCTTTTCAACCAATTTCATAATTTGCATACCAGCATGTTTTGCTAATCTGATTCTTTCACTATAAACTGCTGGAATTGTACCATTACCTTTTAATCCCATTCCTAAAACTTCTGTTAAACAGTTCATAGAATTAGCTGTATACATACCAGAACATGATCCACATGTTGGACATGCTTTTTCTTCAATTTCTTTTAATTTTTCTTCTGTGATCTTTCCTGAGTTAAACTGACCAACAGCTTCAAACAATGAAGATAAACATGTTTGTTGTCCATCAACACGACGTCCTGCTAACATTGGCCCACCACTGACAAAGATTGTTGGAATATTAATACGAGCAGCTGCCATTAACAATCCAGGCACATTCTTATCACAGTTAGGAATCATTACCAAACCATCAAATTGATGAGCATTGGCTAAACATTCTGTACTGTCACAAATCAATTCTCTTGTCACTAATGAATATTTCATTCCTGTATGATTCATCGCAATTCCATCACATACTGCAATGGCCGGAACTTCAATTGGTGTTCCACCTGCTAAATAAATACCTTTTTTAACTGCTTCAGCAATTTTATCTAAGTTCATATGTCCAGGAACAATTTCATTATATGAATTGACAACTCCAATTAAAGGTCTAGACAATTCTTCTTCTGTCATTCCTAATGCATTAAATAAAGATCTATGAGGGGCTCTTTCTACCCCTTTTTTCACATTATCACTTTTCATATGTGACCTCCCCATTATAAATTTTCAACAATCAAATCCCCCATTTGTGAACAAGTGACTTGTTGTTTATCTTCTGACATAATATCAACTGTACGATAACCAGCCTTTAAGACTTTTTCAATCGCATCTTCAATATTTTTTGCTTCCTCATCCATATCAAATGAATAACGTAACATCATTGCTGCTGAAAGAATTGTTGCGATTGGATTCGCAATATTTTGTCCAGCAATATCAGGTGCACTCCCATGACTTGGTTCATACATACCTAATGTATCTTCTCTTAGTGATGCACTTGATAACATACCTATTGAGCCTGTCACCATACTTGCTTCATCACTTAAAATATCACCAAACATATTTTCTGTTAAAATGACATCAAATTGGCGTGGATCTTTAACCAATTGCATGGCAGCATTATCAACTAACATGTGTTCTAATTCCACTTCAGGATAATCAACAGCAACTTCATTAACAATTTTTCGCCACAAACGAGAAGTATCTAAGACATTCGCTTTATCAACACTTGTCACTTTCTTTCTGCGTTTCATTGCAATATCAAAACTGCGTTTAGCAATTCTTCTAATTTCTGATTCACTATAAACAAGATTATCATGAGCAACCATTTGCCCATCAATTTCTTTTGTTTCACGTTCACCAAAATATAAACCACCTGTTAATTCACGCATAATCATCATATCGAAACCACCTTCAGTGATTTCTTCTTTTAAAGGACAAGCTCCTTTTAATTCATCATATAAATATGCTGGTCTTAAATTTGCAAATAAACCTAATTCTTTACGCATCTTTAATAATCCAGCTTCTGGTCGAAGTGTTGGTTCTAATTGATACCAAGGTGAAGTATTGGTATCTCCTCCAATAGAACCAAGTAAAACAGCATCACTTGCTTTTGCAATTGTAATAGCTTCATCTGTTAATGGGACACCATATTTGTCAATAGATGCACCACCCATATCAATATATTGATATTCAAATGTATGTTTATATTTTTGAGCAATAGCTTCAATAACCTTTAATGCTTCATTGACAATTTCAGGTCCAATACCATCACCTTTAATGACTGCAATTTTCTTTTCCATAATTCTAACCTCTCTTCTTCTCATTGACATAGTTAACTAAGCCATTTGCTTGAATCATATTTTGTAAGAACTCAGGGAAAGGTTGAGCCTGATATTCTTTATTCTTTGTTTTATTGTAAATTTTTCCACTGTCAAAATCAATTTCAACATCATTTCCTTCATCAATATCATTTGCAGCTTCTTCACATTCTAAGATTGGAAATCCAATATTAATAGAATTACGATAGAATATTCTTGCAAAAGATTTAGCAATCACACAACTCACACCAGCTGTCTTTAAAGCCAAAGGTGCATGTTCGCGTGACGAACCACAACCAAAGTTTTTCCCAGCCACCATAATATCACCAGGATTTAAACGTTCTACAAATGTTGGATCAATATCCACCATCGCATGACTTGCAAGTTCTTTTGCATCAAATGAATTTAAATATCTTGCCGGAATAATGACATCTGTATCTACGTTATCTTCATATTTTAATACTTTACCATTTGCTTTCATCTTATTCCCCTACCTTTCTTGGATCAGCAATATAACCTGCAATTGCACTTGCCGCAGCAACTTCAGGAGAAGCCAAATAAATTAATGCTTCTGTATCACCCATTCTTCCAACAAAGTTACGATTTGTTGTTGAAACACATTTTTCACCTTTTGCCATAACACCCATATGACCACCCATACATGGTCCACAGCTTGGTGTATTAAACGCACATCCAGCCTCTACAAAGATTTCAGCCAATCCTTCTTGAATACATTGCACAAAGATTTTCTGGGTTGCTGGCACAACCATTACACGAACTCTTTCTGCCACTTGTTTTCCTTTAAGAATAGCAGCTGCTTTGCGTAAGTCACTCATACGTCCATTCGTACAAGATCCAATCACAACTTGATCTATATATACTTTTTCATCATTGTTTATTTCATCCATTGTATGCGCATTCCCTGGTAAATGCGGAAAAGCCACTGTTGGTATAATCTTTGATAAATCAATTTCAATGACTTCATCATAGACTGCATCTTCATCTGCTACATATTCTTTATATGTTTTCTTGGAATGCTTATCCATATATTCTCTTGTTTGTTCATCAACAGGGAAAATTCCATTCTTAGCCCCTGCTTCTATCGCCATATTACAAATTGTAAAACGATCATCCATTGATAATTCTTGGACCCCTTCACCAACAAATTCCATTGATTTATATAAAGCACCATCAACACCAATTTGTCCAATAATGTGTAAAATCACATCTTTTCCACTGACATAAGGCTGAAGTTTCCCTTTTAAAACAAACTTGATAGCACTTGGCACTTTAAACCATAATTCACCTGTTGCCATTCCAGTTGCTATATCTGTTGTTCCGACTCCTGTAGAAAATGCTCCTAAAGCACCATAAGTACATGTATGAGAATCCGCACCAATAATACATTCTCCAGCGACAACAATTCCTCGCTCTGGTAAAATCGCATGTTCCACACCACATTTTCCTTGTTCCATATGATGAGTTAAACATTGATTTAAAGAAAACTCTCGGATTGCTTTAGAGTTTTCTGCTGATTTAATATCTTTATTTGGTGTAAAATGATCAGGCACCAAAACAACTTTATCCTTATCAAAAACGTGATCAGCCATTTGTTTAAAAATAGGCAATGCCATAGGACCTGTAATATCATTGGCCATTACAACATCTAACTTAGCTTCAATAAGCTGTCCTGCCACAACTTCTTTTAAACCTGCATGATCTGCTAATATTTTTTGTGTCATTGTCATTGACATAATGATTTCCCCCTTTAATTCTTTGTATGTCATCACTAAAGAGTCTTTGACTCTTTACTGAACACACACAAAGTGTGTGTTTTAGTTATTAATTAATTTATCTTCATCAGACCAGCTATATAATTTTCTTACTTCTTTACCTGTCTTTTCAGAAATATGTTCAGCTGCTAATTTACGCATTGCTTTAAAGTGCGCTTGTCCACCAGCCTCAGACATATCTAATAAGAAATCTTTCGCAAAAGTTCCATCTTGAATATCAGATAAAATCTTTTTCATAGCTTTCTTTGTATCTTCTGTAATAATCTTTGGTCCTGTAATATAATCACCATATTCTGCTGTATTAGAGATAGAATATCTCATACCTTCAAATCCTGATTGGTAAATTAAATCTACAATTAATTTCATTTCATGGATACATTCAAAATATGCATTTCTTTCATCATATCCAGCTTCTACTAATGTTTCAAAACCAGCTTGCATTAAAGCACAAACTCCACCACATAAAACAGCTTGTTCACCAAATAAATCAGTTTCTGTTTCTGTTCTAAATGTTGTTTCTAGTACACCAGCTCTTGCTCCACCAATACCTAATGAATAAGCTAATGCAATATCTTGTGCTCTTCCTGTTGCATCTTGTTCTACCGCAACTAAACAAGGCACACCTTTTCCTACTTGATATTCACTACGGACTGTATGTCCAGGTCCTTTTGGAGCAACCATAGTGACATCAACATTCTTAGGTGGAACAATTTGTCCAAAATGAATATTGAAACCATGAGCAAACATTAACATGTTTCCTTCTTCTAAGTTTGGTTCAATTGATTCTTTGTATAATTTTGCTTGTAATTCATCATTGATTAAGATCATGATGATATCTGCTTTTTTAGCAGCTTCTGCTGAAGTATAGACTTCAAATCCTTGAGCTTCTGCTCTTGCCCAAGATTTAGATCCTTCATATAACCCAATAATAACGTTAACTCCAGATTCTTTTAAGTTTAATGCATGAGCATGTCCTTGAGAACCATACCCAATGATTGCTACTGTTTTACCATCTAATAAAGATAAATCACAATCAGATTCATAGAAAATTTTTGCCATTTTTTTGACCCCCTATTTATTCCTTTTCATATTTTTTTATATCAAAATCACTGAGACCTCTTGAAATACCAGCTAAACCAGTACGTACAATCTCAACGATATTGAAACCATCTAACATGGCTAATAAGCCATCAATCTTACTATGATCACCTGTCACTTCAACAACCATTGAATCAGGCGATACATCAACAATCTTTGCTCTAAAGATATCTACAATAGAAACAATATCAGCTCTTGTCGATTGATCTGCCTCAACCTTAACCATTAATAACTCACGATAAACAGATGAACTTCTTGGTAATGCAAAGATTTCAATCACATCTTCCAACTTTCTTAACTGTTTCTCAATTTGTTCAAGAATCAACTGATCCCCTTGAGCAACCACTGTCATTCTCGAAATACCTTCTGTACTTGTAGGTCCAACAGTCAGGCTGTCAATATTGTAACCTCTTCTTGCAAATAAACCACTGACTCTGGTTAAAACACCAGCACTGTTATGGACAAGAATTGATAGAATGAGTTCTTCCATAATTTATCCTTCTTTCTTTAGAATTTTATGAATACGATTCATTGCTGAAATCATTGCCTTAATTGTTGCAGTTGTAATGTTTGGATGAACACCGACACCAAATTCACAAACTGAACTTCCTTTTGGTCTTAACTGCACATAAGCAGCTGCTTTGGCAGATGATCCAGATGTTAAAGCATGTTCACTATAATCTAATAAATGTGTATATAAGAAATCTTCTGAAGAGTTCAAAGCATTCTTCACAGCATCGATTGGTCCATTTCCATAACCAATCAAAGTTTTCACTTCACCATGATCTTCAATTGTAACTTCTGCTCTTCTTTCATATTCACTATCATCTTCACTAATATCAATTAATTTCTGTCTTATAAATTTATAAGGTTCTTCATTATCAATATATTCTTTCTTAAATGTATCATAGATTCTTTCCGGTGAAACTTCACCTTCAGTTTCACTAATATTTTGAATGGCTTTCGCAAAATCAGCCTGTAATGCTTTTGGTAAATGATAACCAAAGACTGTATCCATCACAAAGGCAACACCACCTTTACCTGATTGTGAATTAATACGTACAATGGGTTCATATTGTCTATTCAAATCAGCTGGATCAATTGGTAAATAAGGAACTTCCCAAACATCTCCACCTCTTTGATGATAAGCATACATTCCTTTATTAATCGCATCTTGATGACTGCCAGAGAAAGCTGTAAAGACAAGTTGTCCTGCATAAGGATGACGAGGTGGAACTTCCATCTTTGTATCTTTTTCATAAATGGCTTTGATATGATTCATATGACTTAATTCCAACTGAGGGTCAATACCATGTGTATACATATTTAATGCTAAAGTGATGATATCTACATTTCCAGTTCTTTCGCCATTACCAAATAAAGTTCCTTCAACACGATCAGCTCCAGCTAATAAACCAAGTTCTGTTGTGGCAACACCACATCCTCTATCATTATGAGGGTGTAAACTGACAATCACACGTTCTCTGTCTTTAAAGTTACGACACATCCACTCAATTTGATCAGCATAAACATTTGGTGTATCCATTTCTACTGTTGAAGGTAAATTAATAATCACTTTATTGTCTTTTGAAGCACCCCATGTCTCCATCACTGCTTCACAAACATCTAAAGCATAATCAACTTCAGTCCCTGTAAAACTTTCTGGTGAATATTCAAGAATGACTTTCCCTTCAAATTCCTGTGATAATTCTTTTACTAATTTTGTTCCTTCTACAGCAATCTTTTTAATTTCTTCTTTGCTTTTACCAAAGACAACATCTCTTTGCAGAACTGATGTTGAATTATAAATATGAACAATCGCTTTATCTAATCCTTTTAAAGATTCAAATGTTCTTCTAATTAAATGTTCTCTTGCCTGAGTCAAGACTTGAACAGTGACATCATCAGGAATCAAATGTTCATCAATCAATAATCTTAAAAAATCATATTCAATTTGTGATGAAGAAGGAAAACCAACTTCTATTTCTTTAAAACCTAAATCCACTAATAATTGAAACATTTCCACCTTTTCTTCAATTTTCATTGGTGTAATTAATGCCTGATTCCCATCACGTAAATCAACTGAACACCAAGTTGGAGCCTTTTCAATTTCATTGTCTGGCCAAGTACGATCTTTCAATTTAATCGTTTCAAATCTCTTATACTTTTTATAGTTCATATTCCTACCTCCTATTCCCTTATAATAAAAAATCTCGTTCCTCATTATGAAAACAAATTCATAATAGAGGACGAGAGTTATTCACTTCGTGGTTCCACCTCATATTTATTATTGCCTCACAGCAATAACCTTATCAAGTACGCTTAATTCTAAGTTCATACTCTAGCGTGATAACGGTCGCAAGTTCCGTAGCAGCTTACTCCTACTGTTTCAGTGCTCCACTCAAGGATGAGTTCAATAATGTCATCACGATTCCTTTCACCAACCGAAATCTCTCTACGCATCTTACACTATCTACTATTTCCTATCTTTGTATTTACTATAGGGTTGTTGCATATATGATATACCTTTTCCATTTTTTAGTCAACACTATTTTCAATATTTTGTTTGTGAATTTTTAGTTTTGTAAAATTGTAAGTGTTAATTTTAGTTTTTTCATAAAATCAGCATATTTTAATCACTTTTTCTCTTAGCAAGAAAATATTCTTTGATTATCAATTCTCAATATCATTATCTTTTTATCAATTAAAATGAGTTGTTATTTAATTGACTCTTAATATATTGATTATAATTGTAAATAACGGTTCCTTGTTCACACATATTATCATCATCTTGATAATCTCTATTTTGTCCCATTAATTCATATCCATTTTCTATTAATTCTCCATTATAATAAAACAAGTAATGATGATCTGGCACTTTATCATATTCAATATTTACTGATTCCTTTGTGATTATTATTATTGCATTCGCGTTTTTCACTTCATTAATCAATGCTTTTGCTATATCTTCATTATCACAAACAAATATCATATAAAGTCCACTCTGTTTTTCAAAAAGCTTATCTAAAGTATAACCATTATGAATACAAAATGAAGGACTATAATATTTTGTATAATCTTTAGCTATTCGATCATTATCTTTTGTATAATCAAATGGTAAAACCTGTGGACGAATTGCATTATATGCATTTCTTACATACAAATCAATATTTTGATCTCCGATACGTTTCTTGAGTTCATCATATTGAATTGAGGTATACATTTCTTCTAATTGTGTAAATAAGCTTTCTTCATTATGTATTATCACTTGTTGTGAATGATTGTTTCCATATTGTATTTGTGTCTCTGCTGGTATCTTTCCTTCACCACTATCAATAGAATGTCCAGCTTTATAATAATCATCATAATCTCCAAAATATCTTTCCAATATTTCACTATATCTATCAGGAAAGGTATTAACCTGAAAAGTATGTGCTATGATTGTACACCCAAAGAAAGAAACAACAAAGCAAGTGATTCCCAATATGATTTTTTTCATCATTTATCCTCCTATCATTTATCTTTATTATATCAGTAATCATTCATTCAATCCTTAATAATTCATTAATATTCAATAATAGGAGAATTCAAAAATGAATTCTCCTATTATTGTCTTTATTGCATTACACTTATGATTCTTTTATTCTATCATCAAATTGATGAAATATCTGGTTATCAATAACTTCATTAAAAGACAATTGATTCATTTGAACCTTAAAAGTTTCCTTGCCATTGTTCTTGATAGAAGCTTTTAACAAAACACCTGTACTCCATCAATCAATAAATTCATCTCTTTACCATGATGCTTATTCTGATAATAATCATTGAAATGTGTAGATATCTCAACACAATGTCTACCCAGATATTCCTGATTAGAAACAATATCCCATTTTGTATAATCAGTTCCCATAAATCCAATTGCAAAGTCTTCTGGTAATAATGCAGTCTTTGTAATCCCCATTAATGATACATCCATTTTTCTTATATATGACTGTTCCTCATCCAACCTCTCATCTATTGTTTCAATAGATTTTGATGATTCAAGATATTGACTAGGAATTTCTATTTTATTTGTAACAAATGGCAAATAATCAGATTCCTTAAATGTTTTATCAGTCGCTAACATAGCTTTTATATAATCATCATTTCTCATAACTGAATAATTTTCACCATCAAAAAGACTTTCTTCTTGTGGAGAAACAATATCTTTTGTCTTTAAATGATTGTAAACATTTTTTTCATATGATTTATGATTTAAAATATCTACCGCAAAAGTAATTGTCATATCAGTATCTGCATTAGCAGAGTAATAATCAAATTCTCCCTGAGCATTCTGAAAATAGTTAATAGAATTAATCATCAGATTAATAAGTTCTTTCTTATCACTATCATTATTTTGAAATACCTTTTGACTTTCTTCAATTATTGGTTTTGTATCAGTTGCTTTAACATTTATGAAATCAATATTATTATGATTTTGATTATTCACCAAATTAACTGTTAAAAGACTAACACCCAATGTTATACCTGTTACTAATAAAAATTTACTTTTCATTTTTACATCCCCTTTTTGACATTCTATCAAAAAGATATGAACAATTTGTGAAAAAACAATGTCATATACTTTTACATTACTTTTATAACCTTCTTATCGTCTATTTCAAATATACAGTCCGCAAAACAATCATCATCTTCACTATGACTTGTATAAATCAGTTGTCTATTTTCATCTTCAGATAAATATTGATTTATATAATCTCCTGAATAATTCTTGATTTCTGCTGCATTTCTATTAAATAAGTTTTGTATTTTTTGAATATCATTCTCTAACCCAAAGTATTTAATCAACCTCATGATTTCATAAATACTCAAAGCAATCAAGTTAATCAAAGATAAGAAAAATAATGTTCCTTAACTCTACTTTAATTTGGAATATTATGAAAATAATCCAAACCTTTAAAAATACAAATCATCAAAACATAAAGAAGAATACCTACCATAATAAATTGTAGAAAAGACCCTTTAGCATATTCCATAAAAGATAAAAGAACTATATATAGAATATAAAACATACTTACATAAAACATATAATAGAACTGATATTCATGATTTAAAATACAAACAATGATAAAACTAACCAAAATCATCACTATCATTTTTAAGACATTAGCTTGATAACCTATCAATATATCAATAGAAACTAAAATAAAACTACCAGCTAATATTGTCATAACCAAATTTATTAAAGAAGGCTTATTATCAAAATATCTATATAAGCAAAAAATCAAACAACATACATAAGATATGCAATATGATTCTGTACTAAACAAACTATATCACCATCTGAATTGAATTGGATTGTCTTTTGATTCAATATCTAATGAACGGCTTAATTTATCACCTGATAATATCCTTTTTCATTATCATTCTTTTCAATAAAACCATAAACATTACGGCCAAAAACTTCCTTCATTCGCCGTCTTTGATTTGTTATAAAGGCAATATATTTATTCAAATGTTGTTGCGCATAATGGACACCATCATAATCAGGCATATCAATATCCAGTAATATCAAGTCAAAATGAATCTCTGTTTTTCCATATCCAATACACTCGTAAATGAATAAAAATGATGATTCATATCTGATATTATTGTTTGAATACTATCTAAAATTTTTTTGATCATCTACAATAGCAATATTCATGATAGTCTCTCCCCTTAATCTCTTGTTATTCTACAGCTATAACATACCTGATTAAAATGGAGATTCCATACTAACTTAGTACATTCAAATCAGACAAACACTTTTTATTTATCTAGATTCTACCAAACTCTTATGAATTTCATGTATAATAATATAAAGATTATTCTTAATTGACATTTCTTAATATCGTTGTGATGTCTTTCTTTAAAGTATATTGTAATGAAATAATTATTGGGATAATTCTAGTTATTACGATATAAAAAACCACTTTTACAAAAAGTAACACTATGACTATAAAAGAAAATTCCAAATGAAAATATAATTTTAAGAATAAAGCCATCAAAATACTTAGTATCATTGTTATAAAAACAAGTGTTTTATTTTCATAATAATATAAATGATACAATTGTCTTTTTTCAACTCCATTAATTCTTAAAACACCTATTTCATTTTCCCTTGATTTATTTTGTAATGATTGAATAATATAAGTGATTATAACTGTTCCTATAATTAATACAAATTTTAATATTAATATAAATTGCTGAAGTGTTTTTATATTCTCTATCTCATCTCTATAATGATCTCCATGAGATGATACCGTTGCATAACTAAACCAATTTTTTATTTCTTTGACTGTTGAATCTATATTTTTAATATCATCACAATAAACAATAAATGCACTACTTGTTTCAATATTTTCTTTTGCTAACATTTCTTTGATCATAGAAGTTGGCATATAGATAACAGCATTAAGATCATCTTGAATCTTATATTGATTAATGGTTTGATTAAAACTATATTCTTGATTATTTAATTTTAGTACACTCATAATTGTTATATTTGCATCGATATTATTAATTATATGAGAAGAAACAACACATGTATCTATATCTATTTTAGGTAAGATTTTAGCTTGTATTGTTTTATTTTGAATATTGACTATGGCATCTAATTCCCAATAATATTCTACACTTTGAATGTGTTTTATTTCTTTTAACATATTCATTTGATCATGTGTAAATAATTGACTTGAACCGTTATATGTCGTATGGGGCAATACCTCCATATGTCGTATGGGGCAATACCTCCTTTGTATTCACAACAATAATTTCATTAGTTTTCAATGATTGATATAGTGATTCTTGTTGGTTTAATAACATATCTAAAATCATTGGAACAACACATAATATAATAATAACAATAACATATAAGATATTTAACCCATAATGTATTTTATCGTGATGTCTCTTTTTATAAATATGATAAAATAATTTATTTATTTTTTGGTCTTTTTTTATCACAACTGATTGTGTTTTATCCATAGTATCTTTCTTCATAATCAAATAAGAATGATCAATGATATATAAAACATCAGCATATTCAGCAACAAATGAATCATGTGTTGCAATGACAACCATCTTATTATACTCTTTGCATATATAACGAAGAATATTCATAAGTTCTTTTGCATTTTCTTGATCTAGAGCTGATGTTGGCTCATCGCATATAATCAAATCTACATCTTTAATCAAAGCTAATAATAATGCAAATCTTTGTCTCTCACCCCTAGATAAAGATAAAGGCATTTGATCTAATGAAACATTTAATTTTAATTGATGAAAATATTGATTAACCTCTGCACTATTATACTCTTGACCAATTAATGCAAACATACATGCAATATTATCTTTTAAAGTTAAACTTTCACTAATAAGTTCTAAATCCTGTAATATAAAACCTATACGTGTTCTTCTTATTTCTGCTCGTTGCTGATCTTTTAACTTATCAATTCTTATATTATCCCACTTATATTGAGCATTTGTATAATGTGATAAAAGAGCAATTTCATGTAGTAAACTCGTTTTCCCCGAACCACTTTCCCCCATAATAACATGAATATTCCCATCATAGATATGCATTGATTCATTAACTAACAATACTTGGTTTTGAATTTTCAAATGCAAATTATCTAATGTTATCATAGGCATACTCCTTCAATATTTTGTTTGTGAATTTTTAGTTTTGTAAAATTGTTTATATATTATTTCGTATTTCCATAAAAACCACTTTATTATTAATAATTCCCTCATTTCTATCATGAGATATAAAAACTTTAAACCCAATATCTTCCCTTAAACTTTTTTTGACCCATAATTCTATAAACAAAAAAACTCACATTAACTATTATTAGTAATATAAGTTTGCAAATATGAAAGTAGAAAATTCACACCTACCCATGCTATCATAGAAATATAAACATAATTAATCATGCCTATATCATAAATTTCTATTTGATAAATAATCCTTGTTAATATAATCCATACTATATATGCAACTATATTAAAAATAAATTTCATACCCAGTCCATTATATTTTATACATTTGAAATAATATAAACTATAGAATATCATAACACTTAAAAATATTGGCAAAAAATAGAAAATCATATTATTTATTGGGTATATAAACCTATAATATATAAAAATATAATTTATAAATTGCACTATCATTTGAAACACAATGACATAAAACACTGCTTTCTTCTTAGTATTAGATAAATATAATGCTAACCCAATATCCAACAAACAATAAAAACGATACCATAACTGACTTAAAGTTGAGTTAAGGATAAGCGTTGCTAAAAAATAAACTACTATTACTAAATGAATATTTTTCTTTTTTAAATCTATTGAATGAGTTTTCCATAATATAAAAATTAAAAAGATATTTAATAAAATTTTTTCTATTGCAATCCATATCTGATAATTATAACCATTATCCATGTTTAAAAGCCCTCCACATTATCTATTTTGATTTGGAATATCCCTTACTTATGAAATCTAACGTTAAACTTATTTAACAATATTTTTATGTACTAAGAATAAATGTATCTCTATCCTAACTATAGGTAAGGTTTTGAAGTTATCTCCACCTTTTTCGCAGTTCTACACCATACAAGAATGTTTCGCACCTTTAGTCTTATGTTGTATCCCATTATCAATCATTATACTTTTACATTCTTACTTCCATACCAATCATCAACACCATCTTCATATATAACCAAAAACTGAACATTAACAGTTTCAGAATCCAACATTTCTGCATTTGATCTATAGACTTTACTATTGGTAGGTCCATTGTATTTATATGTCAAGTTTGTAACACCCACACAATGACCATTAATATCATTGTACTTATACTCAATCTCTGCATCAATATAAAAATTTTTGCCTACTTTATCAAATTTACCTTCCACTCTAACTTTTTTGGTAGCAATACCATAATTTAGTAAAGATATATTATAATCTTCAGGATCATATAAAGCATTTACTTTAACTATGTTTGATAATAATAAATTCCCTGATAAAAACAATCCAACTACTAATATAATAATTTTCTTCATCTTTCTATTTAATAAACTTTATATAAATTTATTATTCTCCTTTCATATTTATTATTAAGTTAGTAACTATTTTGAAGAAAGTAATAAATTCAAGTCCTTAGAATGGACTTATAAGATATTGAATGAATCATAATCTCAAAAATAGTATCACATTATTTTAAAACCAAAACCAATACATTTAAAGATGTTTGATTAAAAATACAAATTAACATTAGGTTTTATTGGGTCATAATATATTTTTGCTGCTCCCCCATTGTGAATGACTTGACCCCATAAAGTAATTACAAAATTTTTATAATAAGCATTATATCCGTTATTAATAATCCCATAGTCAGCTGTCACTTTATACCCACAATCTGAAAATGCAGGATATGCATAAACCCTAATAGCAGGTTGACTTATTGAGGTATATTTACCTGTATTATCATTATAAGATACTCTGCCACATGCATAGTAAGCAAATTCAAATGAAGTAGCATAACCATCTCTTTTTAAAATTGTATAACATAATGAACTTTCTTTTGATACATTAGTCATATAATATGGAGATATAACGGGCAATTCTTCAATTATACAATTAGCTTCAGTAATAAAATTATCAATTATATGATTAAAATTCTTATTTTCATAGTATGTATAATTATCATAATAAAATTGCTTTGTAATATCTTCATCATCGTTATTATAAATAATAATATTTTCATTTCCTTCAAACAATGATTGTAGTTTTGCTGAGATTAAAGGGTAATCATTTCCCCAATCTACACTTTCCATTGCAAACACTGCATTTGTAATCAATGAGCCAAACAACATGCCACTAATTAATAATACTTTTAAAAGTAACACTTTACCTTCTTTTTTCATTGGTTTTTCTCCTCTTTTAACTTTGCTCTTATTTCAATCATCACTGAATCTGATTTTTACTCTTAATACAATCGTTATCTCTTACTTACAATAATATTAACGTAAAACATACCTATTCACTTAAATCGAAAAATAATCATGTGATATTTATCTATATCTTTATGTATTTGTATTAAGTACACTCTTAATTTATTATATTGACATATGAATGTCTGTAGTGTCTTGTTTACAAATATAAAGATTTAGATATTCTTAAAATAACCATACAACTAAATCTTCTTCATTTTCTTTAAAACTTTGGGTTCTTTTCCTTGGTATGAACCAGATCTTGAAGCTCCACTAATCGCTCCTGCCGCCATAAACACAGACAACAGTGAGATAAATCTTAATAGTTTAACTTTCATAGTTTCTGATACAAGCAATAATAAGTATACTGACTATTAAAATAACATATGTAAGAATATTTGCATAATGACTTATATAAGAGAATGTTATAAATCCTATAATAATGATGAGTGATAGAATTTTATATTTTCTATATTCACTATTATCTAATTCTCTATTTCTTACTGGACTGAATATTATAAATACAAGTATTGCAAATATTTGAATATATAACATCCAATGACTATAATATTGAAATGTTATAAGATAAACGATAAATAATGAAACATGTAGACTGATACAACGAAAGTATGTTTGACAATGATATCCACCACTAAACTTTCTTATAATCCAAAATGCAAGATAATAGATAATTGCATCTTCCAAATGTCCCATTATAAATCCAATACCTAAAATAAGTAGAACATCAATAGTCGTTGATATCATGACTTCAATTCCATAACGATGGACTTCAAATTCATCATAACATACTTTCATTTTAAACATATATTGTGTTATTTTATTAGCCAAATCTTGTATCAATATCTCACCTCCCTTTAGTTTTATTATAATAATTTTTAAAGAAAAAGATAGACGAAAAGGACGTTTGGTTTCTATAGAGGACGTTTTACATATTTTAGTCAAAAAACATTACTGCATGAGTAATGTTATCTGAATTTCAAACTCTTCTTGATTATGTATGATGTTCATTACACCTTGATATTTTTTTACAATTCTATTTATACTTTTTAAACCAAAACCATGACTTCGATGATCTTTTTGAGTAATCAATTCAGGAGATGATTTCTGTGGATCAACTGTATTACTTACTTTAATATGCAATAACATATTATCCTGCACTATATTTATTCTAATTAAACCTTCATTATTATTTTCAATTGCATTATCTAACACATTAGACAAGAGTGTATTTAAGTCATAATCGTGAATGAAATTAATATCATGAATAGAAATGACAGATTCTACTTTTATATTTTTTGAATAAGCTTCTAATATTTTCCCATTAATTACTGTATTGAGCAATTTGTTACGAGTAGAGAATAATGTAGGCATACTATCTACAATATCTTTCTTAGAGTTTATAAGTTCTTGAACTTTACTATAATCTTTTTCAGTTAAATAATATTGTAATAATTGATAATCATGTTTAAGATCATGTTTTGTTATTTTTAATTGTTCATATAAATAAAGTAATGTTTTTTCATTTTTTATATCTTGTTTAAGTTTTTCATATTCCTGCTGATCTTTATTCATTTGAGCAACCTTTGATAAAATGATCAATAACCCTATCACACAACAAAATAACATGACAAATAAAATAATTAATTCAGGTATCTCTACCTTTAATATAAGATAAACCTGTAATAAATTTTGCATAATAAAATGTAGTCCAAATAAAATAATTCCTATAACTAAGTATATATTTTGATTATAAAAGAATATTTTATTTTTCATATATTTTATCAATAACAATGCCAATATAAAATATATAATCTTTCCTAAAGGATGAACAATCTCTAAATGAAATATATAATTAATCATGACAGATAAAATAATTGTAAATGAATTAAATACATTCTCGAAGCAACATATAAAAAATAATTCATTTAAACTCTCTTCTACAAATAGATATGAAAGGGAAACATTACATATTATTAAAAATGATGTAAGAAAGATATCATACATATTGATGTAATTAGATAATGTAATGATTGTTAAATTCAATATACATATTAAAAAACGATATAATCCTTTTTTTCTTTTGATATGCACAAGTGAAGTAAGAAACCATGTTAATAAAATAGATTCAAATACATTAATTATTATCCATTCCATATTTTATTACCTCGATATCTTAAATAAGCATTAACAAAAGGAACTTCACTATTTCGTGTAAATTTCAGTTTATCTCCATTTGACATCAATATTCTTTTTTTATCAAAGTTCAGTATATGATCAAAATTAATAATCGTAAATGAATTCAATCTATAAAAATATTTTTCATCTAATAAAACCATTACTTTTTTTAGACTCATATAAATTGAATATATACTTTTTTGTGTATAAATATTTATTTTATTTTTATTTGATGTTATATAAATAATATCATGTTGTAACAGTTCAATGTTTTGATTAGCATATGAAATAGTTATAGTTGCAGAACTATGTGATATAGATTTTGTGTATTTCTTATAAAATGCAGTTAAATCATCATGAAGTTTTTCTTTTCTGACAAAAAAGAAACTTTCTTGTTTGTAACTATCATAAACAAAATCATTGAGACTTGAGATATACACAAGGACCGTATCTGGACAAAATTCTAATATTTTTTCTCCATATTCAAAACTTTTATCTAATCCTAACATCACATCTAAAAAAACAATATCATATTGATTTTGATAAAATTCTAGATATGCACTAGCAAATATATCTATTTGTGCTGATGGATAAAATTTTATAAGTTTTTCTTTTAAGATTAAAGCGAACTCTTGTTCATCATCTATAATCGCTATCTTCATATTATCACATCCTTTTTCTTATTTTACCATTTTTTATACGAAAACAAAAAGATGTTTTTCAACATCTTATCTATCAAATGCTAATTCAATTAATTTATCTATAAGGTCACAATAAGGGATTCCATAGTCAGCCATTAATTGTGGATACATTGAGATTTTTGTAAATCCAGGCATTGTGTTAATTTCATTAAGATAAACACGATTTGTTTTCTTGTCTAAAAAGAAATCAACACGAGAAAGTCCATGTCCATCAATAGCTTTAAAGACTTTAAGAGCATAGTTTCTAATTTCTTCTTGAATCTTTTCATCAACTAATGCTGGAATACAAGTTTTACTCTCTTCATCTTCATACTTAGATTCAAAAGTATAAAATTCTCCATGAGGCATAATTTGTCCTACACGAGAGACTACGGGATCATCATTCCCTAAAACTGCTGTTTCAAGTTCAATGCAATCTATACATTCTTCAATAACAATATGACTATCGTACTGTGCTGTTTCATTTAATCTTTCATAGAACTCTTCTTCATTGTCTACTCTATAACAGCCAACACTTGAACCTGAACGACTGGCTTTCATAAAACATGGGAATCCCATTGTGTCTTTGACTGCTTTAATGATATCTGTAGATTCATCAAACTGGTTGTTTACAGCGACCATTGTTCCATCATATCTTTTTTTTACATATAAAGATTTGACTTGTGGAATGCCAACAGTTTCTAAAATCTTCTTTGTATAGATTTTATCCATAGCAACTGCTGATCCCATTGTCTTACATCCAACATAAGGAACTTGAGCAAGTTCTAATAATCCCTGTATTGTTCCATCTTCACCATACTTTCCATGCAAAACTGGAAAAACAACATCATGTTGTTTGAGTAGTCCATAAATATCTTGAATAGGTTCTGAATTTTCTAACCATGTCTCTTTTGCAAAATCCTCTTGGCTTTGATCTAGAAGATACCAGTTTCCACCTTGATCAATACCAACTACTGTTAATTCATATTTATCTTTATGAATATTTTTTAATACTGAAGTACAAGACATTCTTGAAATAATATGTTCAGTTGACTGTCCTCCACAAATGATTAACAACTTCTTCATTTATTTTCTCTCCTTTAAAAACTCAACAACTTCTTTAAGATGCATTCCATTTGATCCCTTAATTAAAAGAACATCATTCTCTTCTAATAATTCATCTAAATAGTTTTGAAGACTTTGATTATCTTCAAAATGATAAGCTTCCATTCCTAACTCTTGTGCCTTATCGACAATATACTGACTAGCCAAACCAACACATAAAAGTTCATCAATTCCTTTTTCTACAATATATTCTCCCACTTCTTCATGAAGTGCTTTTTCATATTCACCAAGTTCTAGCATATCTGCTAAAACAGCAATCTTTCTATTTGTATATTGAGATAAAACATCTAAACTAGATTTCATTGAATCTAAATTCGCATTATACGTTCCATCAATAATCTTGATTCCATCCTTAAGTTCAATAATATCCATTCTATTTTTCGTTAATTCAAAATGTTCAACACCTTGAATACATAATTCCATATCAATTCCTAATGATAAGCCTATTCCAATCGCAAACAATGCATTATATACAAAATGTTCACCTGATACAGGAACATGCACATGATATGTCTGTCCTTGATAATCTATATCAAAGTAAGATTCTTCTAATTTTAAATCAACATGATAAGCTTTTAAGTCACAACCTTCATTTTGCCCTACTCGCAATAACTGATAACTATGTTCCTTAATTGTATGAAGCATATCATTATCACCATTAATCACTAAAATACCATTTTCTGATAACGCATCAACAATTTCCATCTTTGCTTTTAAAATATTTTCTCTTGAACCCAATTCTCCAATATGTGCTGTCCCAACATTTGTAATAGCTGCAATATCAGGTTTCGCAATACGAGTTAAATGATGAATTTCACCTAAATGATTCATACCCATTTCTAATATCATGACTTCTTCATCTATATATCTTAATATTGTTAATGGTAAACCAATGTGATTATTATAATTTCCTAAAGTTTTTAATGTTTTATATTTTGTAGACACAACAGAATAAATCATATCCTTAGTACTTGTCTTACCAACACTACCCGTAATCCCAACAACCTTGACATTGCGATGTTCTCTTAAATAAGTTGCCATGTCTGTTAAAGCTTTTAATGTATCTTCTACAAAAATCACATTCTTATCAGGATAATTAATAGTATGTGATGTAATCACTGAACTTGCACCAGCTTGAAAGGCTTGTTCAATATAATCATGTCCATCTACCTTTTCACCAATTAATGGAATATACATATCTCCAACTTGTATTTTTCTTGTATCTTGCGTAAAACCATGAATATCATCTTCTAAATGACCACTCAACAATTTCCCATTAGTCGCTTCTATAATCTCTTTTATTAGCATAAAATTTCCCTCATTTTTAATATATGCCCTATTATATCACAGAATGCCACTTTAGAAAGCCTAAATTTATTTTAATTTTACTTCTAATTGAACT
>NZ_HG005287.1:127902-134809 GCF_000455285.1 Candidatus Stoquefichus massiliensis AP9
TTCTAATTGAACTGGTTGATGATCAGTATATTTAAAGTCATCATTGATGTTTTCTACATCCTTAATTTCAATATTATCTGAAACAATGAAACCATCAATAATATAGACTTGTGATGTTTCATAATCACTAGTATAAGGATGATTCAAGAGTCGGCATGTTGGATACTGGTCTCCTATCGCAAAATCAAAATGTTCTGGTAAATCATTTTTAGAAATAATTCCAGGAACCCAACCTTCTTTATCAACAATAGGATACTCTTTGGAACCTTCAAAGGTCTGATTAAAATCCCCACCAGCAATTACATAATTTCCTTTATCATATTCTGCTTTTAATTTTTCTGCTAACATACGTGTTTGGGCAATTTTTCCTTCTCCACTATCATATGCTTCTAAATGAAAATTAATCAAAACAAGTTCTTTGTCACTATCCTCTATAGGAATTCTTGTCTCTAACATACAACGTTTTAAGTTTGCTGTTTTAATTGGCCACGAAAAAGATTCAGGTAATGATATACGTGATGCTGATGAAATCTGCAATTGGCTCATTGTCATAATTCCACTTTCTACTTTGCCTATTGGTGGCCATGGATATGGCACATATGACACTTTAAAATTCCTTGCAAAGAGTCCTGTTAAGCCTAATTGATTTTCATAGTATTCTATTTGATTGATATTGTATGAACGTTTTGAATTCAAATCAACTTCTTGTAAGAAATAAACATCAGATTGATAAGTCTTCAAAATATTTGTAATACCAATTAAATTTTGATTAATGATTTCTTGACTATCTGGACGAACCATATTTCCACCATCCATAAAGAAATCCTGACTTTTATCTAATCCTGCATATCCAGTATTTAAACTCAAAATCTTTATTGTCTGATTAACATTTAAAAGCTTTCCTTCACTTTTCACTTCTATATTTTCTATTTGATCAGGTCTATATTCCTGAATAGTGTAATAAGCAAGAACACTCACTATAATTATGACAACACCTAATACACCAATACCTATTCTTTTCATTA
Source organism: Candidatus Stoquefichus massiliensis AP9 (assembly GCF_000455285.1). Classification (GTDB taxonomy): domain Bacteria; phylum Bacillota_I; class Bacilli_A; order Erysipelotrichales; family Coprobacillaceae; genus Stoquefichus; species Stoquefichus massiliensis. The sequence continues at coordinate 128,928 of NZ_HG005287.1, forward strand.
TTCTTTTCATATTCATCATCCTTTTTTATATTATACAAATTATTTATCAGAAAAGATAATAAAATGTACTTCTTCACAGAGAAAAAGCATAGATTCACTTTATAAGGCAATCTATGCTCTCATTTTTAAAAAATTATTTATTTCCTTATCACTTATATCCTTTTGATTTGAAAGATAGTAAGACATTTTATCCTTTGTTTCCTGACTTAAATAAGCATTATAATCAATCATTCCATGATAAATACCATAAAACTGATAAACATAATTAATCCCACCATGCTGATATATGCATTGTTGAAATAAACGTACAATATCCTGATATGATAATTTTGTTTCAACATATAAATAGACCTTTGGTCCATTTCTTTTGATAGTATATAGCGAAGTTAATGCATCATGTTCTAACTGATATAACCAAGAAAGAATTGTTTGATATCTTGCAGCAATCAATACAATAACCATTAAATATAATCTCCACTTGTTCCTGCAAATAATCGCTGTTGATGATCACCATTAAAATCCATAATCACCTGATATTGACCTGCTTTTGAGTCTGATGTACCAGTTTTTAATATAATCTTATCTCCAATCAATTGTCCACCTTGAATGATACCACTATAAAGTTTATGTGTTTCTTTACTCTTCAGATCATATCTCATAACATTATAATCACTTGAATAAAAGAATAAATACTGATCATTCATATTAATAAACATAAGACTTTGTTTTGCTATATCTGATACATCTTTATTTTTTATATCATAGTATTGAATTTTACCATCATTACTTAAATAATAGAGTTATCCTGATAAATTAAATTATAATATTTTCCACTCAATATTTTTTCTTCACCTTGGCCATTAATACCAATGCGATAAATACCATCATCACTCGTAAAATAGATTTGCTCATCAATAACATTTAAATTATAAGATTTTCTTTCATTAATCCTTGTTTGTTGATTTGTTTTTAAATCATATATATAAATAGATTCATTTTCTTCATCTAACTGATAATAAATTTTATCATCTTTAATAACCACATAATAAACTGCTTTATTTAAGATAACTTTTTGATCTTTACCTTCAGTAGATATTTGACAAAGATAATTATCTTTATTTGTATAATAAAGAATCTCTCCTACAACATTTAGATACTGACAAGATTCAGATACAATTGTTTTTCTATTTTCTAAGTTCTTATCCATACTTACAATATAGCCATTATCATCACATATATAAATCTTACCTTCTGTTTGATAAGATGTTCCACTTTGATTAATATTTCCTATATAAGTTGAAAAACTTGTTTGTGACCCTATTGTCATAGGTTCTTTTTTTCTTACTTCTTGATTATATTGGCTATTATTGTTTATAGCTGGTCCATGATAAATATAAACATATGAAAGAACAGATGCTATCACAAGCACAGCAACTGAAATGATAATAACTTTTTTATTAATCTTTTTATTTACCGGTACATCTTGGAATGTCTGTGTTTCTTCAGTGTGACTAACTGGTTGATCTTGTTCATTTAATGGCTGGTAGTAACCTTCCATATAACTTGTTTGCTTACCTTGCTGAACATTTGTTCCACAGTGAGAACAAAATTTTGCACCCTGAATAATAGGTTGTCCACAATGTGGACATCTTTCAATCTTCATACCACATTGTGGACAGAAATTCATATCATCATTGACCTCTGTTTTACATCTTGGACAAATCATTTTTTATCCCCCTTATGACATGATATACTCTAATGAGTATCATCTTGTTCCTCTTCATCAACAACTTTATAATCTACATCTATAACATTAGGATCAGATGACTGATTATCCTGATACATTGATTCATAATATTCTCGATCTTGTGTAGATGTTGTTTGTTTACGTTTTCTTCTTCCAAATAGTATCTTTACTATCCATATAATAATGAAGATTGGAAATAAATATATAAAAAATGGCAAAAAGAACCTCAATAACAACATTAATATAATTAATACACAAAATAAATAGATAAAACTATATCCCATATATATTCTCCTTTATTGACATATCTAGTCTATATGACAAATATAAACTATAAATGAACTTATTCCTCTTCTTCATGCCATTTAAACAAAAAATAGACAGGAACCTTCAGTCCTAACGCAAATTTTTCTATAGCCTTTAAAGACACATTCCTTGTTCCTCTTTCTACATCAGATACATAATTTTTAGAAAGCTGACATCGAAACCCTAATTCTTCTTGAGAAATATTTTGAATTAAACGCAATTCTTTAATTCTTCTTCCAAATTTCATATTAATATCTTCCATATTAATCATTCTCCATTTGTCGTAATTTTTGTGCCTCTTCTTTAATCTTTTTAAAACGATGATGTAATCCAGATTTACTAATTGTTTGACCAGTTTGTTCTAAATAGGCATCTGCCAATTCATTTAATGTTAATTCTGGATTTTCTAAACGAAGAAGTGCAACAATTCTTGTCTTATCATCTAATATCTCAATTCCTGCCTTATCGATAACATAAGCAATATCTTCAATTTGTGCTGTTGATGCACTCATTGCCTTCATCTCATTTGCAATATCACAATTATTCCAGCGATTCACAGTATTCGCCATCGAACGATCAATTCTTGTCATTTCAAAATCCATAACAGATTGTGAAGCACCAATTGCTCTTAAAAAATCACCAATCTTTTCTGCTGACTTTAAATAGACAACATACTTATTACGTCGTTTAATCATTTTTGCATTTAATTCATAACGATTCATTAACTCTTCAATAAATAATGCATAATCCTCTTCATTAACACTCATCTCTAAATGATAATTAGATGTATCTGGATTATTGACACTTCCACAAGCAAGAAAGACTCCTGCTAAATAAGCTCTTTTTTGATCATCTGTTCTTAATAAAAGAGGATCAGGTATACTTTGTAAACCAATACCTTCCATCAAATGAAGATCTTCTAATATTTCTCTTGCTTTAGAAACCATCAACATATAAACATTATTTTTCTTAAGTTTCATCTTTCTAGAAACACGAAATTCAATATGTGGCTGATAGAGATCTTTTAAAAGTTTATGCAGTTTAGAAGCTATCTTCGCATTCTCTGTTCTTAATGTTAAAGAGAGTCCTGACTGACTCAAAGAAAGTGTCCCAACTATTTTAATTATAGCACAAAGAATTGCTTTCTCACATTCCATATCAAAATCATTAAAAACAATTTCTTCCTTAACAATTCTAGAAAAAGATATCACACTTTTCCCTCCTTAATGATCAGCATCTCTATGCCATTTATAAACCTGATAATACTTTGAATAATAATCTGCAAAATAATTGGTTAATGTGACTGAACGATGCTGTCCCCCTGTACATCCAATACCAATAATCATTTGCATTTTTCCTTCTTCTTCATATTTCTTTAATAAATAATCATAATAAGTAATCGTCTTTTCAATAAATTCTGCTGTTTCAGGTTGATTCATGACATAATCATAAACAGCTTGATCATTTCCTGTTAAACTTCTTAATTCTTCAATATAAAAAGGATTTGGTAAAAAACGCACATCTAATAATAAATCAGCATCTCTTGGAACACCATGTTTATATCCAAATGAAACAAAAGATACTCTAAATGTATTTTGATTTCCTTTATGAAAATAGATTTCTAATTTATCTTGAAGTTTGGATGGTTTTAATAATGTTGTATCAATAACAATATTGGCGAGTTTACTAATAGGATCAGCCATTTCTCTTTCAAATTCAATAGCCTCTGTTAAAGAAGAAGTCACATTACTAATCATCAATGGATGAGAACGTCTTGTCTGTTTATAACGTGATAACAAAACTTCATCTTCACAATCTAAGAAAATAACTGTTAAATCTACCCAGTCCATATTAGAAAGAACTCTTACTGCTAAAATAGCATCACCCAAAGACACTGCCATTGCCACTTTAGAATATTTTGTAGAAGTACGCAATAAATCTCCAAATTCCTTTAATAGTGCTACTGGATAATTATCAATACAGCGATACTCCATATTTTCAAATATAGCCATAGCCTGTGTCTTTCCAGCGCCTGACATTCCAGTAACAACCACAACCTCAATCTTATCCATACCCTCATCCTCCTCTACCTTATACTATAACAAAAAACACACAATAAGTGTACTCTTTTTTTAGTTTTCCATAAGAAAAGGAAAGACTTTCATCCTTCCCTACTTTAATAATGATGCAATATATTGCCCTGCAATTGCTCCATCATTCGTTGCTGTAACAACTTGACGTAAATTCTTTTCAGTGACATCTCCTCCAGCAAAAAGACCTTTAATTTTTGTCTCCTGATTTTCATCCACTTCTATATATCCACGCTCATTAACAATATCTAAATCTTTAACAAATCCACTAATAGGATCTAACCCAATAAATGGAAAGATTCCATCAGTTGAAATTGTTAATAATTCTCCAGTATTGGAATCAGAGACAACTAACCCACTCACTTTATTATCTGTTATTTCTATAGATGCTGGTTTTCTTAAATAATGCATTTTAACATTATCTTTCTCTTTTAATTTATCTATTAAATATTGATCAGCACGCAATACATCACGTCGTACAATAACATGAACTTCTTTCACAATATCACTTAAATAAATAGATTCTTCAATAGCACTATTTCCTCCACCAACAACACAAACAATCTTATTCTTAAAGAATGGTCCATCACAAACAGCACAATAAGAAACACCTCGACCACTCATTTCCTCTTCACCAGGAATTCCCATACGACGTTCTTTTGTGCCAGTTGCGATAAATACAAACTTACCCTCAAATTCTTTATCGCCTGTATAAACAACCTTATGATCTCCTTTGTCTACTATGTGAGTGACTTCACCATATTCATATTTTGCTCCAAAAGATAAACATTGTTCATACATAGAATAAGCTAATTCTGGTCCTTTTTGTACAACACCTGGATAATTTTCAATCTCTGCCGTTAAATTGAGTTTACCACCTGGTGCACCACCATCCAAAACAATAACACTTGCTCCAGCACGTGATGCATATAATGCTGCTGTTAATCCAGCTGGACCAGCTCCAATTACAATTAAATCTACCATCTTTCTACTTCCTTTCTATAAAATCTATAATTTCATCCATTTGATCAATCATCAAATCTGGTTGAAGTTTTTCTATATCCTGTGTTCCCTTAGGAGTCCATTTTACTCCTATTGTATAGACACCTGCATTCTTACCAGCTAGGATATCACTTGTATTATCACCAATATATACAGCTTTCTTACATTCCATTTCATCCATAGCCTTTAAAATTCCTTCAGGATCTGGTTTGACATTTTGAACATGATCCATTCCTAGCACAATATCAAAATAATCTCTTAAATCAAATAAATCCAATCCAATATAGGCTGCCTCAGAAAATTTTGTCGTCACAACTCCCAAAGGATAATTCTGGCTCTTTAAATACTTTAATGTATCTTTAACTTTTGGATATATTGTCACATAGTCTTCATGATGTACATGATTAAACTCACGATAATATTCTATCAGTTCTTCAACTATTGATGAAGGAAAATATCTCTCAAAAGTATCTTTTAATGTTGGTCCTAAAAAAGATAAATGTTCTTCATGAGTTAATTGATATCCTTGTTTATATTTTTCAAAAACATGATCAAATGATTTTTTTATTAATAAATCTGTATTTAATAATGTTCCATCTAAATCAAATATAACTGCTAAATCTTTCTTCATAAAAACCTCCTAGTTATTTTATTATATCATACTCCTCCTTATTCTAAAATATATATGCATAAAGAACATTTAATATTATTTGCTTATTGCATATATCTGTGATAAA
>NZ_HG005287.1:135317-187153 GCF_000455285.1 Candidatus Stoquefichus massiliensis AP9
CAGCTGCAATTAATGGAGGAGGATTTAAATAGGGAAGTGAGCTTAACAGCCATCAATCAGTTGGCCTATTTATTTATGAATGGAAAGAGTCATGAGAACAGTGAAACAGTGGAGGATGTCAAAGATGCAAAGGACATACATAACAAGTATATGAATACAGATGAAGTGATTAAAGGATATGAGTTAGAAAGAGAACGATTAGTCATTCAAACAAAGATGAATAAGGCAAGAAAGGAAGAGCGTTATAACAATGTATGGGAATTAATACAAGCATTGTATCAAAAGGATGCTTCTCATTGGCTAAAAGAATGTAACAAGGAACAACTTAAAAGAGCATTTACACTTGTAGGTAAAAAATTAAGTTATGAAGAGTTTAAAGAAATGATGTTAAAGTAAAACAATTAAAAAAGATAATGAAAGGTGGATAAGATTATGGAGGAAAATAGACAACATAATGATTTTAGAGAACTTGAATTGCAAAGAGAACAATTGATTATTAAATTAAAAATGCACAAGGCAAGAAAACAAGGTTTTGTAGAAGCTTATTATAAAGTTGATGATCTTGAATGGATTGATCAGTGTACATATGATCAACTAATGAGAATAGATGATTTAATACCCCAACGTTTAAATTATAAGCAATTTAAAGAAGAAATACTAAAATAATGATAAAACAAGCAAGTAAAACATATGAACCTGCTTGTTTTTAAGTATCTTTTACATGAGTTGCATAAAAAGTTCTCTTGTATTATGTCCATTACTCTATCTATTACTTTGAGTGTTTATTAACAATGTCATATTCAATAAACGACCTCTAATTCAATCATTTCTTATCAAAACAGCAGCAGAATATTTCTTTAAGAATATAAAATATATCACTATATCTACTAACAGAATAATAAACAAATTCAATGTAATAATTCCTCCTGCCCTGAAATATGCAAGCGTCTCTATTTTCAAATAATAAATACTTATACTAGAAAGTATTATTGAAATTATTGCCATTGGGATAATAAATAGAAACTCTTCAAATGTTTTCATTTTCATAAGAGATTTAAAATTGACACCTAATATTTTTAATAATGCTATATTTCGTTTATCATCAATAACTCTATATGTTTTATATATAACCAAAACAATAAGAACAATTACCAAAAAAACAATAAGATATGATGATTTAAAAAAGGATAACATATTAATTTGAGCATTTACATCAATGTTAGTTTTTAAAAGATAGTCCTTAGATAAATTTTGATTAATAGAACGATAATCCTCCAATGAATCAATATTGATAGCCATTCTACTTACAGGTATTGTTCCTAATTCAATTCCAATTGTTTTTAATTCTTCTTTTAAAAAATCATAAGGAATATACAATGCATATCCTATATCATAGTTAGGATAAAGAATTCCACTTAATTGCATAGATTTTTCTTTTACTTTAACTCCATTATCTAGTGAATTTTCAAAAAAATGGTATAATTCATACGTTGCATAAATACTTCCATAAGTTCTAGGCCTATAAGATTTTAACAAATGTGTATCTTCAATAGAATGAGAATAATATGGTTTTATATAAATGTTTTCAATTGTTTTTGAACCGACACTCACATTCGTAAATGAATCAATTTCAGGATATAATTGATAATCACGAAAATACTCCTGCAATTTTACCTGATCAGTTGCTGTTATGAACAAACCATCTGCTTTCATTAAATATACTTTATGATGAATACTTGATAGAATTGCTTTTTCATCTTGTACTCCATAAAATATATTATAGACAAAAGAGACTGTAAATCCTGTTAATACAACACCTAAAATAATACCTATAACAAGAGATAATCTTTTATTTTTCTTATAAATATATTGATACAATATTTTCATATTTAATGGCTGCCATTTCAATTCATTATGACTCTTTTGATATGGGGTGGTTTTTACACATACAATCTGCTTATCTTGAAATTCATATATTTGATTAGCAATCTCTTGCATATGTTCATCATGAGAAACAATTAAAACCATTTTATTTTTCTCATGTGCTAATTTATCTATAATAGAAATAATAATTTGTCTATTTTCATTATCAAGATAACTGGTTGGTTCATCGAATATAAACAGTTTAGCATCTTTTAATAGACCACAAACAATTGCTAATCTCTGCTTTTCTCCCCCAGACATTGAACGAATCTGAGTATGAAAATCAAGATCAAGTCCAACAAAATCAAGTTGTTTTCGTATCTCTTCTTCAGTTAGTTCATGATAAGAAAGAGCAGCATAGAATTGTATATTTTCAATTAAATTCATATGATCAAAAAGATAAGTTTCCTGAAAAATAAATGATATTTCATTTTGTCTTATACAGCTCAATGTTGATTCATCAGCTGTATGAATATCTATATGATCAAAAAGATAATCCATCTCTACTTGTTGACTCAATAATCCAATACTCATAAGTAAAGTCGTTTTCCCACAACCACTTTCTCCTCTTAAAAGAGTAACAATTCCACTTGGAATAATCATATCCCCTTGCTTTATAAGTTCATTCTCTTGAAATGATAAATGTATGTTTGATAATCGAATCATAATTTTTTCCTCTTGGTTAAGAGACATATACCATGATACCCCATAATCATAATAAATATAATGATAAGTACACTTGCTAATCCCCAATATAGACAAAATTTAATCATTTCAATATCTTCATATTGGAACATAAGCATAAAGCAGACACAAGAAACAGTGGTTGCTATAAAACTAAAAATACAAATATACCAATAATCTCTTATCAAGTAATTCTTTATTTCTTTTTCTAATCCTTCATGTCTTAAAATTGTGATTTCTTTTTTTCTTGAGTAAAGATAATAATAAGATAAAATCGCAAAACATAAGACCATTGTTCCACAGATAAAAATAACTAAATATTGGGATGATGATTGTGTATGTGTAGAAATTTGAATACCTTCAATTTGATAACGAGCTTGATATAGTTCATTCATATTTTCTATATCCATTTTAACTTGATCCTTTTTTCCATCTTCACATAAAATAAGATATTCTTTTGGATCATTATATACACGTTTATCTTGAGCATATTGTTTTAATAAATTCTGTACTTGATTAACAGGCATATATATTCTTACATAATTACGATCACGCACTTCTCCTCCATTAGTATCTGAATAAATATTATCAGGTAATACACCATCAATATCTAATGTTAATTCATGATCTTCAAATCTTTCACTATAAAACTGACTGTCAGAAGAATCTATTGATGCTACATATTTAACAGGGAAACTAAAATTTAAAGACAATTTTTCATATCCAGAAATCGTTTCTCCTAAAATTTCTTGAAAATATTCATCAATATAGATTCCTTCAATTTTCTTTCCATCAATCATAATATTTTGTTCTGGTGCATATGACACAATGGCTATATCCGCAAAATAGTCTATACTATATTTTTTACTTAACTCTGGCCAATAATAACTCTTTTGATGTTTTGTTCCATCATGATCGATCCATTGCATAGAACCATTCTTTTCTCTTGATTTTCCATCTAATATATAATAATGAGGAACTATAGACTTCACTCCATCAATATTTGAAATAGCTTCTAAATCCCTTGCCAGTAGAAAATCAGAATTGCTAATTCCAAATCCCTTTCCTCGAATATCTGTTAATTTATAAAAAATAAGACCTGTGGATTGGATGGTATTCTGCTGTTTTTTAACATTATTCAATAAGTTTGCATTAAGATTAATGACGAACGGTATAAGAAAACTAAAAGCACAACAAAATATAAGTAAGCAAATATAGAGAGATTTCAATTTTCTATTTTTATATTTAAAATATTTAATCTGATTGGGTTTAAGTTCTTTTTTTGAAGATAGAATTTGGCTCATTAAACAATTCTTTTTCTCTTGAACAAAAGCATAATCTTTAATTTCATATATCTCATCAGCATGACTTAAAAGCTGATCATCATGTGACGTACAAATCACAAGACAATGCTTAGATACTTCTTTTAATGTTTGTATTAATTCTTTTTTATTGGCACTATCCAATGAAGCAGTCGGTTCATCAACCAATAAAATATCCTTACCTATCATTAACCCTACAGCCAATATAAAACGCTTACGTTGCCCTGTTGATAAATATGATGGATATTTTTTAAGATTTATACTTTCTAAACGAACTAACTTTAAATATTTTTCTATTAACATCTCATCAAGCATGATTCCATGTAATTTTGCATAAAACTCAAAATGCTGATATAGAGTCATATTATGAAAACATGTTCCACCTTGATCAATATAAGTTACATGGTTAAATAAGAAATCTTGTGCATTATCTTGACTTATATTTTCATGATTATACTGGATTATTCCACTATCTAACATTAAATCAAATGTTAAAATCTTTAATAAAGTTGTTTTTCCACAGCCACTCTTTCCATGAAAACAAACAAGAGAGGTATCATGAAATTCTACCTGTGCATTTTCAAAAATTAGCTTATTCTGATATTGAAAAGATAATTCTTTGATAGATAACATTATATAACCTCCCTTATTTTCAATTCAATTTTGAGATTCTAAATTGTAACACTTGATATTAACAATCAGATATATACTTTAACCTATACTTGTTTTATATCTAAAATCTTTATCACCATAGGTTATAGTATATGTTTCAACACTATATTGATATTAATCATACAACTATACATTAGAAAAATAAATTCACTTTTTGGGGATTCATTACTGTCCAAAAAATAATCAACTAACAATCAAATCTGTAAATGGACATACAAATGTAATAAATACCCTCTTTATAATTTCACCTATGTATTCTAAACTTCAAAAACGCATTTTAGAGTACAATTTTATTTTATATTTCTACTCATTAAGCAAATGATTTTATCTAAAATTGAGTATTATATTGAACTAAAGTTAGAATGTGAAAGTAAAAGGTTATCCGTTAACTTCTGTTGCACCTGTATGTATTGTATAATTAATAATCATTCGAGATAATCCGGTTACATCACTACCCTCAGCATATTCTGTCTTAAACCATGAAACTTTGCATAGTGGCCATTCCCAACTAAAATGATTTTCATAAGTCATACTTACAAATTTAGTCATTCCATTTGGATAATGTCTAAATGTGCCAATCCACCTTACATACCCAAACTGACTACCATCATCGTGAGTTATAGTATATGTCTCAGTCCCTCGGGGGTCTATTGACAACACTTTTTTAATATATCATCTGTATCATAAACATAGTCAATAGTCGTTTTTTCTAAAGCCTTTGTTGTTTTCATTGAAAATCCACAGATAAGTAATTGCATACAAAAAACAGTCATTATAATTATAATTTTTTTCATAGATTTTCCTCTTTTCATATTTAATTTGATTTAGTATTTGTTATTTAAAAATAATCAGGTTAATTATCTTTAAATATTTTTACACAAAACTTATTTCATCCCTCCTAATCTCAATCAATTAAAGACAAAATCAAATTACTTTTTATATTATAATAAAATAGTAGATACATTCATATACTTCCTACTTATATTGTATTCTATATTTTATCCCTTATCAATAAATATCAATTTATCAATTTTATTTTTAAAATATATCTAAAAAAAAAGAAAGATATCTATAAAATATCTTTCATAACTTGAATGAATGTTTCCATTTGTGCTTGTGTACCAATTGTAATTCTTAAATACTGATTAATTCTAGGTTTATCAAAATATCTCACAAGAATACCTCTTTCTCTTAATAAACCAAATAATTCTTTTGCATCATAATTAGGATGACTCACAAATATAAAATTCGCATAAGAATCAGGCATCACAAATCCTAATGCTTTCAATTCTTTTTTTGTATACTCTCTTGTTTCTATAATCTTTTGTGCATTTTCTCGTATATATACACTATCTTCTATACTTGCTTTTCCAATGACTTGTGCCAAACTATCAATAGGATATGAATTAAAAGAATTTTTAACATCATAAAGTTTCGATATGATTTCCTGGTTTCCTAAAGCCACCCCTAAACGAATACCAGCTAACGATCTAAATTTAGAAAATGTTTGTGTAATCAATAGATTAGGATATTGATTTAAGAGTTTCATAGCACTTTCTCCACCAAAATCTATATATGCTTCATCAATCACAACAATGCTTTCACTATTGTGTTTTAAAATGTCTTCAATAAAATCAGTTGTCACTAACAAACCCGTCGGTGCATTGGGATTAGGAAATATAATCCCACTATTCTCTTGATAATAATCTTCTTTCACGATTTCAAATTGTTCATTTAATGGTATCATTTGATAATTCATACCATACAACTCACAATATACAGGATAAAAAGAATAACTAATATCCGGAAATAATACTGGTGCCTTTCCATTAAAACAAGTCAAAAAAGTTAATGCTAAAACTTCATCTGAGCCATTTCCTAAAAATACCTGATTATCCTGCAGCCCATGATATAATGCTAAACTATGTTTCAGTTCATCAGCATCTGGATTTGGATATAGTGGCAAAACATCAGCATTAAAGTTCAAAATAGCTTGTTTGACTTTTTCTCCAGGAGCATATGGATTTTCATTTGTATTTAATTTAATTAAATTTTGAATCTTAGGCTGTTCTCCAGCCTGATATGGTTCTACATTTCTTAATTTATCTTGCCAACTCATCATATTTTCCCCCTAACATATCCTCAATAACTTCATAAACATAGTGTACATGATATCGTGTTTCTTTTTTGATATCATCATGTGCATGATGAAATGTATATCCAAAATCAGCAATTTTTATCATTGATAAATCATTATACGAATCCCCTATCGTATAAACCTCATCTATTGACTCATCAATTAATGTTAATAATTGCTTAACTCCAGTTCCTTTAGAACATCCACTAGGAACAACATCAACATAATGTGTATTAAAGTAAGCTTCCACATAATCTCCATAATGTTGTTGAATATAATCAAAACAGATTTTTGCATGATCAATACCTTCATCATCTTGATTAAAAGCAATAATTTGAAAATGATCAACATTCTCATAAGCTTCTTTAAAATGAATATCAATAGGTGTTTTATTGATATCCCCATGATTAATTGTTATACCATCTTTATATCCATAATTCACATAACCATCACAAAAGAACGACCACATTCCCTCATAACTTGTTGTATGATTGAGTATATCTATTCCAACATTTTTCTCTATTGTCTTTTCATACAAAGTTTCATAACGTTTATTTAAAATATGACCACCATTATTTAATACAAGATAATCAAAAGGAAAATCAATATAATCTGTAATCTGTCTTGTCTCCATAAGATTTCTACCTGTACATAAAGCAATTAGATGTCCTTGTCGCTTTAATTCTTTCATCATTTCAATATTCTTATCAGAAATATTTAAATTATGATCAATCAAAGTGCCATCCATATCACTAAATAGTATTTTCAATCTCCCCACCTCACTTTTTATACATTATAACGAAAATACAAACAAAAAAGCAAACAAAAGTTTGCTTAACTCATATAATCATTTAATTCATGTGTATATTTTAATTCAGAATAATAACTTTCACCCTTACGATGTGCAACAAAAGATGATTGTCCTTCATAATTTCCCATACCATAATGTCCTAATGTTTTCTTTTTCGTTTCAAATTCATCCTGACGTTTAGAAAATTCATCAATTAACTGATCTGTAACTTTCTCTTCACCAGTATATTGTTTCATAATAGCTTTTTCTTCATCTGTTAAAAACAGTCCATCAAAATTCTTTGCTCCAGTTTTCTTTAATGATATAATCTCAGTATTATAAGTATGACTGCGGTCATACTTACGTTCTATCTGTAGACTTAGCTGGTCATTAATTTGAACTGTATAGATAAAACGATATAATATATTATAGTTATCTAGAACTTGAATATTATATGATTTATCAAATGAATATGCTCCCTTAGCAAATATTTCATTTTCTTTTTCAGTTATAGAATTGACCATTTGATCAACATTTGTAAATTGATTTTTAAAATCTGCTAAAGTATCAAAAGATGCTAACAATGATGTAGGTGTTTCATTAACCACTTCTTTTAATTCAACAGCTTGACCTGTTGTTTGTGTCAAACCATCTCCAACCTCAGATAAAATACGACTATATAACAGTGGAATAATAATAAATGAGAAAAAGATAATAACATATAAAAGATAATTCATTGCTTTGTTCTTTTGTTTAATAGGTCTATATCTATCTTGTAAATCCAAACCACAATGTGGGCAATACTTTTCATCATCCTTGACTTCAAATCCACATCTCGGACATTTTTTCATGATTTAATCCTCCTTGAAATATGCATCCATAAAGACTTCAAATTCATCTAAGAATTCTTGTCTTCTTTCCTTTTGCTTTTCTCTATCACTTATATTAAAATAATCTTCATCAAGATACTGATATGTTTTTATAAACTTTCCATTTGAAATCACATGAATTGTTGGTGTCCAATCAAAATGTAATTCTTTGTATAGATTATCATAGAAATCTTTTTCTTCTTGTGAAGCATCCTGAGCATTGGCACGATCTCTGAATTCTTTAACATTCAAATAATAAATTCCTGTTCCCCTATGCTCATTAATATATTTTTCTAATATTGGATAGAATTCCTGACAGTCTCCACAATCAGGTCTACCAATATATAATATAAATTTAACATCTGAATTTAAATTCTGTGTTAACTTTTCATATTGAATAGGTTGAATTCCAGTTATTTCCAATTTTTTAACTGATGATTGAGAACATCCCATCAATAAAAATAAAACAACTATCAAACTTATTATTTTTTTCATTGAATCACTCCATTTTTCTAAATATATCATAATTATTCACAAATTGAAAGAAGTAAGCATGTATTCAAAAGAAAAAGCGATGTTTCCATCGCTTATTTTAATAAACTTTCTCCAGTCATTTCTGCTGGTATTGGTAATCCTAATAATTGTAAGATTGTTGGAGCTAAATCTCCAAGTTTTCCATCTTCTTTTAAATCTAAATGTGTATTCGTTACAATTAAAGGAACAAGATTTGTTGTATGAGCAGTAAATGGATTATTATCTTCATCTAATAATCTTTCACTATTTCCATGATCAGCAGTAATTAACATTGTACCACCCAATTCAAGAACTTTTTCATAAACTTCACCAACACATTCATCAACAACACTTACTGCTTTGATAGCTGCTGGAATAATTCCAGTATGTCCAACCATATCACAGTTTGCAAAGTTAACAATGACAACATCATATATATCTTTATCTAATTCAGCAATTAGTGCATCTTTGACTTCATAAGCACTCATTTCTGGTTGTAGATCGTAAGTTGCTACTTTTGGTGAATTGATTAAGACACGTGTTGCCCCATCAATTTCTTTATCTACTCCACCATCCATAAAGAATGTTACATGGGCATACTTTTCAGTTTCAGCAATTCTTAATTGTTTCATTCCTTTTGCAGATAAATAATCTCCTAAAGTATTTGATAAATCTAATGAATGGAAAGCAATCTCCCCATTTACTGTATCTGCATAACGCATCATACATACAAAGAAGATATTTTGAGGTTTATCTGCTGGTTTGAAATCTTCATAAACATCTGCAGTAAAGACATTAGACATTTGAATAGCTCTATCAGGTCTAAAGTTAGCAAAGATAATTGAATCATTATCAGATACAGCTCCATCTGTTGCTGGATTATATCCAGGAATTACAAATTCATCAAAAACTTCTTTTGCATAAGAATCTTTCACATATTGTACTGGATCACTATATGTTTCTCCAGATTTACCAACCAATGCATTATAAGCCAATTCAACACGATCCATTCTCTTATCTCTGTCCATTGCATAATATCTACCTGAAACCGAAGCAATTTGTCCCACTCCAATTTCATTCATTTTATCTTGTAATTCTTGAACAAAGTCAGCCCCACTATCAGGTGCAACATCTCTACCATCTAAGAATGCATGAACATAAACTTTTTCTAATCCTTGATCTTTTGCTAATTGTAATAATGCATAAATATGTTCATTTGATGAGTGAACACCACCGTTTGATAATAATCCCCAAATATGTAATTTAGAATTATTTTCTTTTGCATGTGCAATTGCTTTTAAAAATGTTTCATTTGTATAGAATGTTCCATCTTCAACTGCTTTATTAATTAAAGTTAAAGACTGATAAACTATTCTACCCGCTCCAATATTTAAATGTCCAACTTCACTATTACCCATTTGTCCTTCAGGTAATCCTACAGCATTACCACTTGCTTTTAAAGTTGTTGTTGGATACATTGCCATTAAATCATCTAAACATGGTGTATTCGCTAACTTCACTGCATTTCCATCAACACGATCAGTTAAACCATACCCATCCATAATACATAAAACCACTGGTCTCTTTTTCATTTTTCTATATACCTCCATATGCGCTCATTATACAAAATTATGACCAAAAAATAAAGATATTATATAATTTTTTCACAACTATAGAAAAAGGGAATCCAATTCCCTCTTATCTTCTTTTCCTTGGTGTAGAAATCATATAAATCCCAATGAAACTAATCATTAAAGGCCAATATGTTTTGAAAGTCATTTGTATCTGTTTTAAAAATTCATTTTGATTCTGCCCTTGATTAATTGTTAATAACACACCTAACATCATCATGATTATTCCTATATTCTTTCTGAGATTCATTTCCATCACCCAAAAAGATTATACATCATATTATCTCCGAACTTTGTCACTTGAAAGAACCTTATGACAAAATGCTAATAACCCATTTAAATCAATATTCTCTTTTCCTTTTTGTGAATAAACAACAACTTCTAAACGATTATATTCAAATCGATTAGAATGAATAATACTATTCATATCTCTTCTTAATTCTTCAGGTGTTACAATAAAAAGATTTTCTGACATCTTTCTAAGCAAAATACAAAGGGTTGCTAATGATAGTTCTAAATCCAAAATTGTCTTTGTACGATCATGCTGTAAAATATATGCATCAAAAACACCTTTTTTCTGTTCTATTTGATTCAATCTATTTAATATCATTTCAACAGAAACAATATTATCTTCTAAAGCTTCCATATAACAATGCTCTTTTAATTCCCGTTTATTTCCCATTATCATCACCAACTTCATTATATCAAGAAAATATCAAGAAATATATGATTATTCATACATTTCCTGATATTTTGTTATAGCTTCTATACGATTATTAACTTGCAATTTAGAAAAAATATTAATGAGATGTGTTTTGACCGTTGATAATGAGACACATAAAGTATCTGCAACCTGTTTATTAGTATAACCTTTTTGAAGTAACTTCATCACTTCCTGTTCACGTGCTGTCAAAAGAGGTGATGCTGGTAAATATAATTGTATCCTTGTTTTTTCTTCCATACTTATACATTGCAGTAAATGATATTTTTGACAAACTTCTGCAAATTTATGAATATCATATCGAATCAGCCAAAAAGGTAAATCAATATGTTCTTTGACAATATAATGAACTGCTTCCTTCCATAAATTAACAATCTGTCTTGATGAATAATACTGATGAAAATATAAAATCAAATATAAATTAATTTCTGTCAGATTTAATCTTAATCCCTTTTTACGAGTATAAGCTAAAGTTTGTTCTAATAAGCAACGGGCTTCCTCGATACGTTGATGCTGATAAGCAATTAATGCATAGAGGATATGCGCATCACTGTCTCTTTCCTTTTCTATTGTATGCAGATATTCTTTTTCAAACAAATCAAAAATATAATGTTTTTTATGACATGAATACTGCATTTGTAAAAGATGTCCCAAGTAAATAATTTCATTTGGTTGACAACTTTCAAATAATAATTCGCATGTCTGAATAGCTTCTTCCCCTTTTTCTAGCAAATATAGTAACTGTATATATGTTTGATTATATGCGACATGTATACGTTTTGGTTCAGAATCCATCCTATGCTCCAGCAGTTTAAAACAGTTTTGTGCTTCCATTATACGTAATTGCTTTATATAAACGCCAGCAATACCAATATAGTAACTTGCCCCTAAATGAGGAGAACAACGTAAATAAGGCTGTGCCTGTTTAAAATAATGAATAGATTTTTCTAATTCTCCTGTATATTCATAAAATTGGGCACATGTTATATAATAGAAGTATTTTAAATAATCATGAGGATGACGTTGAATAAATTCATCTGCTTTTGCTAAATACTCTTTTGCTTCTTCTATATAATCACTCAAATAAAGTAAAAAAGTATCTTTGATTAAAACAATAGCAAGTGTCACTTCACTTAATTGCAATTGCAGCAACTGTTGCAGAGATGTCATAGGATAATATCGTGTCTTTTTTCTATCATCTACAAACAAGTTCATGTTCTCAAAAACTGTAAAAAATGGATGATCTTGAATATATGAACGCGTTAATTGATAAATTTTAAAACATGTTTGTTCATCAGAATTAACATAGAAATAAAAAAAATATTGAATTGCAAAATCTGCATTCTTTATAATTTCATGGATAGGAACTTTTGTTAAATAGGCTAAAGTTTTTCCGTTTTGTGGAAGTTTTACAAGTAAATTCATCATTTTTTCATAATCCTGATTCCATAATAAATACTTTAAACATTCATCATATTCATTTATACTTTCATAATAACTTGCAACTTTTATCAAATAATTTGATTTATAATCTTTTTCTTTTAAGTCAAATTTTTTTGTAAAATAATCTTTAATTAAATCATGATATGTATAAACATGTTCATCAAGTTGAATAAGCAATATATGATGATGCATTAAGAATTGAATTGTATTACCAAAAGAAATATGAGGACAAATGTATTGACATAGATCTTCATCAAAATAATTAAGAACAGCTGTTAATTGCATAAATTCAATAATATGAGGATCCCATTCTTTTAAAAATTCTTTTTCAATATAATCTTCTAAAATATCCATTTGCATGACTTCATCATGTAATTCCATCGAAAAAGACGAGAGTAACTGTAAAGCTGCAACCCATCCATGAGCTGATTGAATAATTTTCTCATCATAATTGATCTGTAATGTCTTAATTAGAAATTGTTTTGCTTCTTCATCATCCATAGCAAGTTCTACTTCTGATATCGTTAAAACTTGATGATTCGCATATAACTTACCTAAATGAATTTGAGGTAATGACCTTCCTAACATAATGATATGAATATCTTGCGGAAGTTGTTCTAATAGCATATCTAACAATTCACATAAAAACTCATCAGCAATATAATGAACATTATCTAATACAATGTATTGCTGATTTAAACTTTGTAAATCCTGACATAGCATTTGAACAACTTGATATAATCCCTCTTTCATCATACATTCTTCAAACAAACGATTATAAGCACTTTGATTTATTTCATCATGAAACATTTCTACAAAATATTGAAAAAAAAGGAAAACATCATTGAAGTTTCTATCCAATGTTAACCACTTCATATCTAACTGATATGCGTCAATAAAAGAACTCATTAATGTTGTTTTACCACTTCCTGCACCACCTTCAATGACAATTAAATTGTATTCATCCATCGTTAACAATTTACAAAAGAGTTCATGTCTCACAACATAATTCTTACGAGGTATAGGTTTTTTCAATTTTGCAGATATAATCACTTGATTCATAGACTCTCCTTTATGAATGACTCTTAATTATCGATTTCTTTCCAACTACAATAGCAAACGTATAAAAAACAATCACTAATCCTAATAAATATAATATTTCTAACCATTGTGTATTTTGAATATAATTTATATTCTCTGATATATTCATTAAAGCTTTTTGAGGCAAGGCATTTATACATATTCCTATTATACCATCATTACTCATGAATGAATAGAAAGTTCCAGATAAAAGAGAAGTTAAAACAATCGTTGCAGAGGCACTTAAACTTGTTGTCTCTTTATCAAATATAGAATTCATCATCATTGCAAAAGCTGTTGCAATAAGACATAAAAGTGTAAGTAAAAAAGCATATGTTGTCAAAGAAAAACCAATCTCCATTCCAAACAATTGGGTAAGTAATAAAATAGAAAAAGTAGAACTCCAAGTCATTAGAAATGTGAGTAAAGATTGAGAACACAAATAACGAGTCATGGACATACCACTTATGCTTATTCTTTGTAACATCTTTTTTTCTTTATCTTCTCCATATAACGATGTATAGAATAAAGCTTCCATCATTACAAACATAATCATAAATCCAAATATGGTTTCACCCGTATGTTTATCCTGAGGTAAAGATATATTCTCTAAGGTTAATAATTGAAGTAATTGATTTTCAAAATCCTCTGTTTTATAAGAACAAATCACCCATTGATGAACTTTATATTCAATAATAGCATCATATGTTTGTGTAACCAAATCCGTTTCTAATGGCCTTTCATCTACATAATGAACATCAACGTTCTCTTCATATATAACAGGCATCTGAGTATTTCGAATAACAGCAACACTAGCAAACTTTGAATTTTGATGTGACATCACAATAGCTACAATAATACTACCTGCTGTTAAACATAAATAGAGAAATAAATTCTTTTTATCTTGCCATAAACGTAAAAGTTGATGTTTAAATAATGCTATCATAAACAATCCTCCCCATGCCATGTTTTTTGACAAATCATAAGACATAAACCAATACCTATAATCAAACTCATGATACATAAATAGATTGGTCTCAATTGATGATCATATATACATAGAAAACATGATTGAATCATCCATTTGATAGGTGACATATAACTGAGTTTCATAAACATATCTCCAAATCTATCTAGAGAAAAGAATACCCCACCTAATGTTGCTGCTAATTGTATAATCAAACTTAGTATTTGATTACAGACACTCTCAGACTTCAAAACACAACATAAACAGACACCAACTGCTGCTCCAAAGATTTCTCCTACCAACATCAAAAACAATAACCATTCTGGATTTTGCCCAATTTGAAACCGAAAACCATAAACAAGTATTCCTAATACAATGAAATGACAAATAAAGTCAAATATTGCCGAGGCAATAATCTTAGAAATATAAATCCATGAAGCATGTATAGGTGAAAATACTATACGCATATTTCCCATCTTAATTTTTTCTTCCATAAAACTATTAGCTGCAATCGTTCCCGTATTAAAAACAGAAAACACAATGAGTGTCACACCATAATAATCATAAGACTGTATTCTTGTTCCATAATCAAATCTTGTTAAATATCCCAATATAATGATCAACAATAGAGGGAAAAATACTGCATAAAATACCCAAGCTAAGTTCATAACCAAATTCTTTATATCCAAATACAACACACGTAAATATCTCATATTGAATCCCTCAGTCTTCGACCGGTTAATTTTAAAAATACTGTTTCTAAGTTTGTTTCATTTGTTGTTAATTTTTGGATATGCTGTTTTTGTCTCATCAGTTCTTCAATAATGCTATTGAGATTTTCAATGTCTTTTAATGTTGTCACTTGCAATTCGTTTTTATCTTGCATAACTTTCTGTATTCCTGCAATTTTGTAAAATTCATCTAAATCAAGATTCTCAATATGATCAATATGAATAATATACTGACATTCTTTTGCAATATTGGCCTTTAATTGTTCTTTTGTTCCCTCAGCAATAATCTCACCATGATCCATGATAATAATACGATCAGAAATTTCTTCTACCTCTTCCATATAATGTGTCGTATATAATACTGTCATACCTTCTGCCTGTAATTGTTTTATGGAAGAAAGAATATGATTACGAGACTGTGGATCAATTCCGACTGTTGGTTCATCCATAATAACAAATTTGGGATGATGGGCAATAGCACAAGCGATATTTAAACGTCTTTTCATTCCACCTGAAAAAGTCTTCACCTTATCATATTTTCTGTCCATAAGTCCGGCAAATGTTATTGCATCATAAACTGCCTGATTTAAAACTTCACCTTTTAACCCATATAGTGATGCAAAAAAGTGTATATTTTGCCACGCTGTTAAATCCTCATATAATGCAATATCTTGAGGTACAAAACCAAGAGCTTGCTGATATTGACGTAAATGACTCTGAATGTCTTGTTGCATAAAAGCAATGGTTCCTGTATCTTTTTTCATAATACCACTTAACATATGAATCGTTGTACTCTTGCCAGCTCCATTAGGACCTAATAAGCATAAGATTTCTCCTTCATATATTGAAAAATCAATATGATTAACAGCACAATTTTTATCAAATGATTTTGTTAACTGACTTATTTCTAATATTTTTTTCATTTACTGACCTCCTATCTCTATTTTAAAAGATTTAAGGCCAAAAAAAATCAACCGAAAGGTTGATTTTAATCTTGTTTATACAAATAATAAAGACCCTGTCCATAATAAATCATAGCAATAGTCATTAAGACTACTGTTGAATATATCATAATAGCTGAAATTGTTGTATTGGGAATATAGAAAGCTATCAATAAAATAGAAACAACAAAGAAAACCGCAGTAGCAATCTTTCCTGGCATTTCTGCCTGAGCCAAATGTCGTCCTTTTTTTCTATAAATAAACCATCCTACAAATAACAACATACCGTCCTTCAAAACAATAATCGTAACTAATAAAGCATAAGCAGGATAAGTATACATTAATGTACACGCCACAACAAATTGTGTCAATTTATCAGCTACAGGATCTATCAATTTTCCAAGTTCTGTAATCATATCATATTTTCTTGCAATATAACCATCAAAGAAATCACTCAAACTCGATAAAAGCAGTATCCCTGCTGATAAGAAATGTCCTTCACTTGTTTCAGCATTGAAATATGTATATAAAAATACTGGTACCAGTGCAATTCTAAAATAACATAATATATTTGGAATACTAAAGATTTCTTTTTTTGTAAACATAACTGTCCCTGCCTTCATATATCCCCTATTATAAGGAAAATAGAGGATGAAGTCAAACGATTATCTTATACTTCCTGAATCAAATGGGAAATCATTTTTACAGCATCTTCTACAGCCAACTCTGAAACATCCAATTTAATTGTATTTAGTCTATCATACATACCAAGTCTTTCAAGACTTCTTTCAAGTACATCCTGATTTCTTTTCCCTAAATCAACATCTTTTTGAATACACATTTTTAATACACTAGGTTTACAAATAAGTGAAAAACAATAAACCTGACAATCTACCAAATCTAATCTTGATAAAATATCATCAATAATAGACTGTTCATGCATAACCCAGCAGAAAATAATATTTTCAATAAAAGAACAATGTATAAATTGATTTAATTGATAAACTATATTATTCATAACCATTGACTTTGTTTCTTCATTGACAACAAAAGGATGCATATTCCAACACCAATCACCATCTAAAAAGACACTTTTGTTCAATATACCCTTAAGACTTTGTGAAACTGTTGTCTTCCCAACACCCATTGTTCCACCAATCATGATTATTTTTTTCATTAATACTCCTCCAAAAAAGAAGGTTAAAAGATAAAATCCTTTAACCCATTTACTATCAATATAATATTTTACTTCCTCAAGACTATCCTTATTAATAATCATTGAGAGGAATATTTTTCATTGCATTTTTTTAAAATTTCAAGAATTTTCTTACAGAAACAAAACTTCCTATTAAACCTACACCACTACCTAAAGCAACTAACAATCCTGAACATTGCCAAATAAATGGAAAAGGTTCTCTTAATGACAACATCGCTGGTAAAATTCCAACTGCACCTTCATATACCATACTATAACCAAAATAAACAATAAGAATAGGAATAATTGAACCTAATACACCAATAAATATTCCTTCTAACATATATGGTAAACGAATATACCAATTACTTGCCCCAACCATACGCATAATACTGATTTCTGTTTGTCTGGATGTAATTGTAATCTTGATTGTATTCGCAATCATGAACAATGCCACAACAGTTAATCCCACAACAAATACAGCGCCACCATTTCTTACTGTTTCTAGTGTATTGACAAGCGAATTCGTAGATGAACCACCTGAATTTACTTCATTCACATGTTCTAACACATTAATTTGTTCTGTTATCTTATCAATCTGTTTTGCATCTTCCACTTCAACAATATAAGCTGCACCTAAAGGATTGTTCTTGCGATATGTTTCGAATATTTCTTTGCCATCTTCTTTTTGTGACTCTATAATTTTATCTAATTCCTGATCTTTTGTAGAAAAAGTCACCTTTTTCACTCCACTAATCTTTTCAATTGTTGGCTGTAATTTCTTCGCATCAGCATCTTTTAATTCACGATCCATCTTGACATAAATCGTTAAACTATCCTCAATGCTATAAGTCATATCCTGAATATTGATTGCAACAACACTAATAACCGCAATCAATACTAATGTAATCGTTACTGCAAATATTGATGAAACAGACATCACACCATTTCTCCAAATATTCTGAAACGCTGTTTTACAATGCTTAGGAAAGTTTTTAATACAACTAATTAACTCCATCCGTATAACCTCCTGAACTTGTATCTGTTTTAATACATCCATCCTCTATTAAAATTGTTCTCTTTTTATATTTTTGAACAATTTCTTTATCATGTGTTACAACTAAAATTGTTGTATGATTCACTTCATTAATTCTTTCTAATAATTCAATAATTTCTACAGATGTATCTGGATCTAAATTTCCTGTTGGTTCATCAGCAATAAGAACTTTTGGATTATTAACGATTGCTCTTGCAATCGCAACACGTTGCTGTTGACCACCAGATAACTCATGAGGAAAAGCATTGGCTTTATCTTCTAATCCTACAAGTTCTAATGTTCTTCTCACTTTTTTTCTAATTTCTACTTTTGGTGTATCAGTCACTTCCAATGTAAAAGCAATATTTTCAAAGACTGTTTTCTTAGGTAGTAACCTAAAGTTTTGAAAAACAACACCAATATTTCTTCTAAAATAAGGAACCTTACGATCCTTAATCTTTGAAACATCCTGTCCAGCAACAATCACCTTTCCTGATGTTGGTTTTTCTTCTCTATATAATAACTTAATAAAAGTAGATTTTCCTGCTCCTGTTGGTCCAATAACATAAACAAATTCACCTGGACCTATATTAACATTCATATTGTTAACAGCTCTTACGCCCGTCTTATAAACTTTTGTAACATTTTCAAGTTTTATCATCTTATCACGCTCCTTGCTCCATTATAACACATATTTTGTCTAAAAAAATGGAAATTATAGGTTTTTTGATGTGATAAAGAAATATTTTATGATGATTATTTTCTTAACCTTAAATATAACTGTATTTAACAAGAAAAGGAATAGTTTCATCATTCCATCAATTTATTATCTCAATAGTCCACTTCCAGTCGGTTTCTTGCCCTCTGGATGACGTTATAGCTTATACAAATCTATATTCTTGCCTGTAAATCTACTCATCTGCTTCTTCTATAACACTAATTTATCCTCATGATAATTCTAACGTTTACTATGACCATGTATCTAACTCTCATAGACATAGCAATAATCATCATTACTGTCATATCACATTTTCAAATACATATTAATTGCAAATGTGACTTCTTATCTTGTTAGACACTCTTTTTAATAGTTGCATTTCTCTTTGTTTTTTATATTACTTTCTATAATATAGATAAAAAGATATCATGCTTCAATGCATCATATCTTATATATAAAAATTGATAGAGTGATTCTCTTTTTTAGTCTATTTATTTCTTAGGAAAATAATGCTGACGTGCAAAAGAAACGATTTCATATTCTATTCCTTCACTATCTTTAAAGAAAAAAGCATAGTAATCTGAACAATATTCAAGGTAATATTGTGGTTTATGTACAATTGTTGCATCAATTCCTTTAACTTGTTCATATATTGAATCTACCTCATCTTGATTCTTCGCTTGAAAAGCCAAATGATGTAATGAGCCTGCTCTTCGACGACTTCGTTTATCATCAACATATTCTTTTCGTTGACTGACAATTCCAATTGATAAGCACCTATGATGATATTCAATAATTTCATAATCATGTTCTGGTACACTACCAAATTCTTTGAGTGATATATCAAAACCTAAAATAGGCAACAATTCATCATAAAATTTTTCTGCCCGTTTTAGATCAGAAACAGTTATATGAATGTGATCAATAATCGGTAACATCATAACTCAGCTCCATTTCTATCAGTTATATATAACTACTAACACTTTTAAGACTGTAAATCAATACGCTGACATATTTCTTGATAACGTTTGGTAGCAAGAAAACTTGGTTGAGCTTTTTGACAAAAAGATAATTTTGCCAGTTTTGGAACAACTCGTTCAACAATGATTTGACTATCAACTAGTTTTGATTGCAATGTTGTAAATGCTTCTTTAAATCTGGAATCATTTTTAGCATAATCATAGAAAGACAATACATATACATAATAAAATAAATTATAACCTCGCATAGGATATTCTATCTGATTAAATAATTTTCCAATCCCATAATGACAAGGACTAATTGGTTTTTTCATTGTCCAATGTTGTAACAAAAAATCAACTGCCTTTTCTAAGCTTACATTTTGGTTATACTTATTTGTATAACGAAAAGCATCTAAAACTGTTAAAGTTGTATAAGGTGTTGAAAATTCAGTTTCTGGTCCTCTACCAAAACTATATTTATGACACTTCCAACCTCCATCATCTGCCTGTATATCTAAAAAATATTGAAATGTCTTGCTGATTCTTTGGTCAGCAACATATCCCATTGAACACAGTGTTTTCAGAGCCAAGGCAGTGTGACAAGGATAAATTCCTCCAGTTGGAGATGTTTTGAAACGTCCATCCATTCTCCATGTACTGAAGATAAGGTCAGCACTTTGCTGAAAGACATCATGTTCTAATGGAACTCCTAATTCTAATAAGTAATTAATACATTCCAGTGTTGTGAACGGTGCTCCTTTTAATAATTTTTTATCATTTGTTGCCCATAAATCGGCCCCATTATCATAACGATGTGATAAAATTTGTTCAATATCTTTTACAAAATTATTGTTCATACACTTCTCTCCTTAAGATATTTACCATTAACAACTCTGTGTGATAGCGACACAAACAAAAGGTACATACATTGCAAATAAAGATAATCTTTCCCAAAGACCCTCATAAGCTATTATTGTATTTTGAAATCTTGTTTTATCACCCATAATATAACAAGCAAAAAAGAATAATGCTCTAAAAAAGTCAATGAAACATAATCAACTTCCTATCATGCCATGACCATTCTTATGACGCATAATATTATCTTCCTACCATTGTTTTTCATCTTTTAAAGTTTTCATAACTTTCTTCCTGATAAAACAACTATTAAGATAACCATTTGAATGACTAAAATAAATGGAATTCCCCATACAAAATACCAGTGCTTACTCTTATGATGAAAAAAGTACATTCCTATCCATGTTCCTATACTCCCACCCATAAGACTCACAAAGAAAAAGTATTTTTCAGCAATTCGCCAAGCATGTCGTTTAGCTTTCAATTTATCTATTCCCATAATGATAAAACCAATAAAATTAATAATAACAAGATAAATAAATACCCATTTCATATCATTATCTCCTTATATTAAATATACATTATTTCATTGCGTGTTCCAATAGATTCTTTTTTGAACAAGAGTTCATTGGATAGATCTGCACTAACACTACATTCGAATGATTTTATATTCGATCAAATAATGTGTTCTGTTTGACGAAATCTAATCTTAATAATTGCTTGCCATCTGGTAACAATGTTACTTCTTTTAAAGTATGTTCATAATGTATATCTTTCATATGTTGGATAAGTTGTATTTCTTCGAGTTGATGATGCACTTCATCTAAATGCTCAAAAACATGTGTAAATGGAGAATTAGATACAAATTCTTCATTGGGGTTGATTTGAATGACACATGAAACAAATTGTGGTGAAATGTTTTGCAGCACCCTTTGGAAACATGTGTAGCCGATATACTCAATCAGCAAATTAGCAACTACCAAATCAACATGTGGTAATTGATAGCCTTCACTACACAAATCAGTACAGATGCATTCTAATATCGTCTCTAACTGGTCATAGCGTTGTTGACATTGTACAAGATAATCTTGATTAATATCCACTCCATAAACCTTATGAACCTGATCTGGTGAAATATGCTCTAAACCATTTCCACCTGCAACACCTAATATCATAAGGGTTTCAATAGAATATTGAGAAAATTGTTTTTTCATGATTTTATTTAATTCTGATAACTGTTGAACAGTCTCTAGTTGCATATGATTCTCATAGTCATCAAGTGAAATATCTTGCCATGGATTCTTCATATCTATGTTCTCTCCTGAATTGCCACATGAACACAATCACCTAGCTGTTTATGAATTCTTGCTCGAATATCTTTATGTAAGCCAATGATGTGTTCTGACATTTTCTTACGTACCAAACGCCCCTGATAAGTAATACCATTAAAAGCAGCATTAACTTTAACGCGGCCTTTTTTTAATTCTTGACGGATATCATAAGGGAACTCTATATATGCTCCATCTCTATCATCTACTTTTTGAATAATAACATCAAATTCATAAACTTTTGAATTCATCCTCATTCACCTTTTTTCTTATTATTCACATTTTACTATTATAATTACATATGCGCAACCGAAATCATTTTCTTAAAATATTTTTGATATTATTATTTTGTTATTTGTTTTGAAGCATATTTTTTGTATAATAATAGATAAGAGGTGATGAAGGTGAGAAAGTGTCCAAGATGTCATAAAGAAATGAAAGAAGACTGTTATTTAAAGGATGAGGCACAGCCTATTAGTGATTACACAATTATTGAAAAGGATGAAGATTATAAGAAGAAGAATCATCCCTTAAAAGTTGCTATTTGTAATACCTGTGGCTATGTAGAATTCTATGTTGATGTTAATGAGGATTAAATTCCTCTTTTCATTTATTTTTAAGTTTTTATCATCTTTTTTACAACTTATCTCAAAAAAATGTTATAATGCTTTCGCAAAGGATGTGATATAAATGTGTGGAATCGTAGGATTCGCTCCAGTAAGTGAAAATGCCCCTGATATGTTAAAGAAAATGATGGATCGTATTGCACATAGAGGACCTGATGGTGAAGGTCAATACGTTGATGATTATGTTGCTTTAGGACATCGTCGTTTATCTATTATTGATTTAGCAGGTGGTACTCAGCCAATGAAAACCAATCATTTAGTGGTGGTGTTTAATGGTGAAATATATAATTATTTAGAATTAAAGAAAGATTTAGAAGCAAAAGGACATCATTTTCAAACTCATAGTGATACGGAAGTTCTTTTACATGGTTATGAAGAATACCATTATGATATTGTGAATTATTTAAGAGGAATGTTTGCTTTTGCACTTTATGATACAACAACACATGAATTATTTTGTGCAAGAGATCATTTTGGTATTAAACCTTTCTATTATTACTATGATCAAAAACATTTTTTATTTGCGAGTGAAATTAAAGGGTTTTTAGATCATCCTGATTTTAAGAAAGAATTAAATAAAGATGTTTTAGATATTTATTTAAAAATGAATTTTGTAGCAGGAGAAGAGACATTCTTTAAGAATGTGAAACAATTGCTGCCTGGACATTATGTTGTTTACAAAGATCAAAATATTGATATCAAGAGATATTATTCTATTCAATTTAAAGATCAATATAAGTCTGATCAGGAAATGATTGAAATGATTGATCAAATTATGAAAGATTCTGTAAAACATCATTTGATTGCTGATGTTGAAGTTGGATCATTTTTAAGTAGCGGTATTGATTCGTCATATCTTGTTTCGTTGGCTAGACCTCAGCATACTTATACAGTAGGATATAATGACGAGAGATATAATGAAATTGGTTATGCTAAAGATTTAACACAACAGTTAGGTATTGAAAATAAGAGTAAAATTATTTCTAAAGAAGAATATTTAAATATTTTACCACAAATTATGTATCATCTTGATGAACCAACCGCAGATCCAGCTGCTGTGGCATTATATTTTGTTAGTGAACTAGCAAGTAAAGATGTTAAGGTTGTTTTATCTGGTGAAGGTGCTGATGAATTCTTTGGTGGATATAATACATATCGTGGTGATATTGATAGTGGAATCTATGGTAAAATTCCATTTGCTATTCGTCATTTTATATCTCGAATCTGCAAACATTTACCAACTATCAAAGGTATTCCTTTCCTCATTAGAAATGGTGAACGTATAGAAGATTATTATGTTGGTGTTAATCCTGTATTCTCTCAAAATGATTGTAAACATCTTTTAAGAGATACGACCCATCTACATTCACATCAGGATATTGTTGCTCCATTATTTAAAAATTTAAAGAAAGCAACAAATATTCAGAAGCGTCAAAATGTAGATTTACAAACATGGTTTATCAAAGATATTCTTCAAAAAGGTGATAAGATGACAATGGCTCATTCTATCGAAAGTCGTGTTCCTTTTACTGATAGAGAAGTTTTTGATGTAGCAAGTTGCTTAAAAGACAACCAAAAAGTGACAAAAGAAAATACCAAGGTTTTATTAAGAGAAGCTGCTAGAAAAGTTATCCCTAATGAAGCCTATAAGAAAAAGAAACTAGGCTTTCCTGTACCATTAAGAGAATGGATGAGAGAAGAGGATCTTTATCAAAAAGTTTATGAAGGTTTACAAACACCTATCATTAAAGAATTATTTGATGATCAAAAACTTATTTCTATGTTAGAAGACCATAAGAATCAAAAACATGATTATTATAAGAAGATTTGGACTGTCTATTGTTTTTCTTTATGGCATCAAGTTTTCTTTAGTGAAGAATACAAAAAGCAAGCCTAGGCTTGCTTTTCATTATAATCAACAATATGAAGACATTGTGGAATAATGGTAAAGTGATAATGATCATTATACATTTCTTCACCATCTACATTACAGCTATCTTTACAAATAATTTGAACATTTTTTACTCGAAAATAATGAACGTCTTTCCGTCCATCTAATTTATGACGTACAAGTCTTTCCACCATATAAGGAATCTTCCACTTAGGAATAGCATCGACAACACAAATATCCATGTATCCATCACTAATATCAGCATGTGGAATAATCTGAAATCCACCACCATAATATTGAGCATTATTGATTGTACATAGAATCATTTCTCCTCGATATAAAAGTCGCTCATCAGTATAAATTTTCACATAGTGATTTTGATATTGAAAAGTATTCTGCAAAATAGAAACAATATAACTTTTAGATTCTGGTACAAAAGGAATGTGAGGTGTATCATGAACATGATTTGCAATAACGCTATCCAATCCAAAACATGCTGCATTAATATAATATGTATCATTTAATTGAATGGCATCAATCTTTTTTGCTGGTAAAGTTAATGATTTTTTCAAAAGAATTTCAGGATTCTTGATAGGTGTTAGTGTCCGACAAAAATCATTTCCTGTTCCCAAAGGTAAAATAACGACCTCATGATTTGTATAAACAAGTTTTTGGATAAGTCCATGAATTGTGCCATCACCACCAACAATATAAAAACGTGCTTTATCACGACAATTCTCTATATATTTTTGACTATCTCGCAATGAATTACGGTAAACAACTTCATAATCTTTATCTTTCATAACATCATGTATAATTTGTTCAAAATCATGATGTTTTTTCGTATATTTCATCATAAAAATATGTTTCATATTGTTCACCTCTCTTGTATTATATCGAAAACTCTTATTTTTGAATAGCCTTTGTTATATATCTTATAAAATTTCCTTTTTGAATTGTTGCCTGGTCAACAATTTGATATCCTAATTTCTCTAAGTCCTTATTCATATCAATATGACTAACTAACACAAGCATTGGTGCTAAATCCAATGTTCCTTCTAACAAAGATAATTGTTGCTGGTACGTAAAAGGACTATATACACCATAAGGTATGTCTAAAATAATGACATCATATCTTTTTGTTAATGTTCGCATATCTTTTCTTTGAATAATATGGGCATCATAACCAAAATGCTCTAAATTTAATCTTGCCTGATAAGCTACATCTCTGTTTATATCAAACCCTTCTATATCAATTCCCATACTCAATGCTTCCAGAACAACTGTTCCTATCCCACAGCAAGGATCAACCACCTTTAGTTTGAGATCATTCCCCACTGCAATATTCACCAAAGTCCTAGCATCTCTTATATTTAAAGAATGAGAATATGAGTGAGGTTTTTCATAATTTTGACTCCAAACTGTTTGATTATGATAGATGCCAAAATACCATGTTTCTTTTATTTTTGTTATTGCAAAAATAGTTTGAGGATTTTGCATATTCACTGAACCATCAATTGGAAATGCTATATCACGACATCTCTGTAGTGATTCCTGATAATCCACATGTGTAATTTCATTTTTTAAATAAATCACTTTAAAATCATAATAACACATGTGATTACTTTCTATGAAATGAATAATATCATCAAAAGATTTTGAAGATTTTATAATATCTAATCTTCCTTTAATAAAGACGCTTCTTGTGTAATCAAAGTATTGATTTGTTAAATAATATTTAGATAGCATGTTATCGTGAAAAATATATTTAAACTCCATCTCACATATTGCCTGTTCATTTGGTGAATAATTATAAAAATATAGGTATTTTTTCATTGTTTTCCTCTTTCTGTTTCTTACATTTTTGTTATGTTTGTTTTTTATAGTATACATAAATTATGAAATGTTGTAAAATGAAGTTACATTTTGGGAGGTGGTCCTTGTGTTTGGAATAGATTATTTAAAAAAACATTTCACTCATAACCAAAGATATATCATTGTAGCAATACTATCTCTGTTCCTACCATTTTATATGTGTGGAGCTGTTGTTATATTTTTGACAATTCGTTTATTAATGAAAGGTGAGATTCAAGAAGCATATCGTAATACACCTAAGAGTCAGTATATTCTTTATTTTTGTGGATTAAGTTTTGTTGTTTCACTTTTTTACCAGAATTATTATGGAGCAGTTTGTTCTATTGGTATTTTAGCTATATTATCTTTTGTTTTATATTATCGTCAACACATTAGTCCTAAGTTATTTGAATTTATGACAAATTGTATTATTGTGTTAAGCTTATTTGCTGCATTATATGGTTTGATTGAGTACATTGGCATTTTAAATAAATTTGATATAGATCAGTTAGAAATTATCATCTTCAATAGACCTCAAGATCGTATTAATTCTGTATTCTTTAATGCAAATTACTATGCAATGATGATAGAATTCTTTGTTTGTTTGGCTTTTTATAAAATATTAAAAATAGATAATATAAAAATAGAATGGAAAAAATGTTTATATTACATATGTGTTATTGTGATTAATCTTTTTATGTTAGTTTTAACAGCTTGTCGTACAGCTTGGCCTGCCATTGCTGGTGGAATCCTCATCATGCTTATTATTGATAAGCGCTATAAGACTTGTGCATTTATTTTTAGTGGTGTATTACTTGTTTGTTTCTATTTTCTATTAAATCCTTCAAAATTCCCACGTGTAGATAATATTGTTGCTTACTTTATGACACGTCAGAATATTTGGGAAGTTGCTATTGCAAATATTAAATCGCATCCATTATTTGGTGAAGGACCTATGACTTATATGCATATTTATCCTCTCTATCATGGGCACCCTACAGAACATGCTCATAGTATTTATTTAGATCCATTATTATGCTTTGGAGTTATTGGTATTTTAACTATTTTACCATTTATATGGGAAAATATAAAAAGATTATATATTTTATGGAAAAAGAAAATTGATAAGACATTAGTGGCTTTGGTCGTTGCTTTTACTGTTATGATTTTTATTCATGGTGTCTTAGATTATACAATCTTTTTTGTCCAAACTGGATTCTTATATTTATTAATTGCTAGTTCATTTGATGTTTACAAAGAGAGCCTTGACTAAGTCAGGCTCTCTTTACAATAACATTAATTAAAAAAATAAAAACTCTTGGTATCATATAGTATATTTTATATAAGATCAAAAATAATATGTTCTTAAAACTATCCTGCTTGATACTCCACTTCACAATTTCATTATAATGTAAAGATGTTAAGCTTTTTTTATTCCTATAGGCTCCCTTTTTTCCATTATATTATATATAACATAAGTATTTTTCTTAGAGCATCAATATCTGTTTCATCAGTAAGATGAATTTCACCAAAATCTAATATACCACTATCATCAAGTTCATCATACTCTTTTTTAGATATAGCATAATAAAATATTTTTCTTGCAACCATTAAGTCATCCCATATGTTCATTTGTTCATAACCAATAGTTAAAGAATACGCTCTAGTATCTAGACTATCTTGATTTTTACTTCTATGTAAAACATCAATAAATCAAACAAATTCAATGTGTCCTTTCATTGATAGTTCACAAATCATGATTATCTTATGAAATAAACAATCCAATTCTTTTAAATTCATGATATATCCCATCATCTGAAACACTTTCACATATCTTATTTGCATACTGTTTCAATTCATTTGTTCCATTTTCCATAACAACACTATGTTCACAAACCTGAATCATTTCATAATCATTCATACTATCCCCAAAAGCAATCGTATCTTTTAAAGACAAGCCTAATTTATTAACAACAAATTCTACTGCTTTTCCTTTATTTGTTCCTTTAACAATAATTTCGCCATTAATCACATCTGTAGAAAAAATTTCATGAACTATAAAATTAAATCGATCAGCAAGAATTTTTCTTGGTTCTTCTAGGCATTTTTCATCATGACACATAAAACACAGTTTTTGAACTGGAATAGGATTTCGATCAAATTCATCTAGACTATGAATATTAAAACGATCTTTTTGTTCATTTAACAATCGTTGTAATTCAGAATTCATTTTGTCATTAGCCATTTGATGTTTGATAAATTCATGATTCATCTCATCATCCTGAAAAGTCATTTCCGTTGTTTCAAGATTATACATAAGATTATTTTTATCAAAAACATCTCTTGCCAATGTAAGATCTTCGTCACTTAAACATGATTCATATACTTTTTCTCCATTTATTTCAATATAACCACCAGCACTACAAATGATACCATCAAAGCCTATTGGCATTAATGAACGAACACCTGCTTTATTTCTTCCAGTACATAAAAAAACATAATGTCCATTTTCCCTTGCCTGCTGAATTGCATATTTCACTTTATCTGATACATCTCCAGTTGGTAATGTCAATGTTCCATCAACATCTAAAAATATAATTTTTCTATCCATCTTATCACCTCCTCATTAGTATAATAGAAATTTATAAGAAAAGATAGTTTCTTTCAATTTATGAACGAAAAGTGCATATGTATAGACAGTTTCATTATTATAAGATATAATAGCACTATAGTTAGCAAACGCTAACCAAGGAGGAAATGTTATGGAAAAACAATTAAATCATTTATTAGCTGACTTTGCTGTTGAATATCATAAATTACAAAACTATCATTGGTATATTAAAGGAAAAGACTTCTTTAATGTCCATGCAAAACTTGAAGAATACTATAATTATATAAATGGTGGTATTGATGATATTGCTGAGAAAATTTTGATGATAGGTGGTAAGCCTATTGCATCAATGAGTGAATTTATTGAATACAGCCAAATTAAAGAAGCACAAGATGAAGCAATATCTTCACATGAAATCTATCAATCAATTCTCTTAGATTTTCAAATTTTATTAGACAGTGTTAAAAAGATAAAAAGCTTTGCTGATGAAAGCGATGAATATTTGATTTCTTCAGCAATGGATTCATACATCGAAGAATTCAGCAAATCAATTTGGATGATCAAACAAGTCATTCAATAATAAAGAAACAGTACTGAGTGTACTGTTTTTTTATTATATTTCATAACTTTCTATCAATTTATCTAAAATTTCTACAATTTCATGATATTCATCAGAACTCATGTCTTTTGTTAATTCCTCGTTACTCTTTTTAATAACACGCTTAATTTGAGGATATATCTTCTTTGTATACTCTGTTAAATATAATTTGTTATCATTGAATTCAATATAATTTCTTTTGACCAAATGATCCAAAACATGCTGAATAAGTCTAGGATCTATTTTTGTTTCACCCATTATCTCATCAATAGACATTCCTTCAGCGTAATGCAATGCCATAACAATCTGATAATCATCATGTGTTAAATGATACTCTTTCAATAAATTATTAATTCGCTTTCTTCTTAAAGAATATAAAATGGCTATTCTTTTTTCAATTCTATCCATTTTTATCACCCACCCTATTATAACGATACTACATGAATTGAATATTAAGCAATTAAAAATATATTATAAAACCTTGTTTTTCACAAGGTATTTTATCTTCTGGTGCCGACAACAGGGATTGAACCTGCAACCTGACCATTACGAGTGGCCTGCTCTACCAATTAGAGCTATGTCGGCATGAATACATTATAACGCAAAAAGGAATAGATTTCCACTATTCCTTTTATCTGTTAATATGATTTTACATACACTTATCTTTTATCTTATTCCAAACATTCTCTGCACGCATTAAACCAAAATCCTGTATATCAATACAATATACATATGCTTTATTTTCAAACGTCTTTCTTAAATCATCTTCTGCAAAACGAATTTGTGGTCCTAATAAAACAACATCTACATCTTCATTAAATGTATCAATTTCTGATATAGGCATTGCTGTTATTTCTGCTTCAATACCATCTTTTTGTGCACATTCTTGCAATTTAACTTGCATAATTCCTGTGCTCATTCCTGCATTACAAACTAATATGATTTTCATTTTGGTTACCTCTTTCTTTTTTTATTATACATTTATTTCTTCAGTAATTTCTCCAGCCTCTTCCAATAATTTTTGTTTTTCAAATACTTTTAAAAATGGTAAATAAATTAATAGATCTATAACAATAAGCAATACACCTAAAACTGCTGCTCGCCAATCTAATGTTGACAAAAAGTGTGAAATAATAGGTGGCATATTCCAACTTGGATCAATAAAGCTTTTATTAACAAGCCCAAAATCCATACATATCCAAGTGATAATACCATTAAGTGTTTGAGCAGAAATCCATGGAATAATAAATATTGGATTAAGAACAATTGGTAATCCGAAAATGATTGGCTCATTAATACCAAATAAACCAGGTATTAAAGATAACTTACCAATTGTTTTAATTTGCTTAGACTTACTTCTTAGCATTAATAACAATAAGCCAAATGTTGCTCCTGAGCCACCGATAACCATAAAATTCCACCAAAACATATCTGTAAAAATATGTGGTAAATTTGCTGGCAATGTTCCTGCTGAATAAGCTGCTGCATTAGCAATATAATTTGCAGAAGTTAGCGGATCTAACAAACTTGTAATAGCTGAATTATGAATTCCGAACCACCAAACAATTTGTGTTAAAATAGAAGAAAATACCATTCCAAAAATATTATCAACAGCTGCTACAATTGGTGAAAATATACCTAAAATAATTTGTGGAAAAATTAATCCAGTTGTTGTTCTAATGACAATACATAAAATTGTTGCACAAGCAGAAATAAATAACACTGGGAATAATGAACCAATTGAATTTTTTAATACTGGTGGAACAGTATCAGGTAAATTAATTTGTCCAAATTTCTTCTTGTTCAAAAAACGATAAGCTTCTGTAACTGCTATTCCAATAACTAAAGCTGCAAATAATCCTTCTCCACCCCAATAAGCACTATCAAATCCTTCATCACCTGTTAATGTCGTACACAAAACAAAGAAGCAAGATAATGATAATATTGGAACAATCAATGATTTAATTTTATATATTCTTGCAAGATTATAAGATATAGCAAATGATACCCATAATCCAAGACTATATAAACATGTCCAACTTAATATAGTTATAGGTTCTCCATAGTTTTCTAAAAATATAGCCCAAGATTTAAAGAATCCATACATAGCATCCGTTTCAGCCATAAGTGTATAATCTCTAATTGGTGTTCCTATAATAATACAAACACTTCCAATCATCATAATAGGTATTAAAAGCATAAATGTTTGCTGCATTGCTGATATATATTTATTTCTTTGTAATTTATTAGCTATTGGAAGTAATTTTGCTTCAATCCAATTTGTTGAACTCATACTTTCACTCTCCTTTAAGATCATTTTCAATTAACTTCTTATACCAATAATAACTTTTTTTAGGTATACGCTTATTTCCATTATTAAAATCAATATAAACAAGACCATATCTTTTCTTATATCCATTGACCCAACTATAAAGATCCATAGTTGACCACATGTAATAGCCTTGCACATTACAACCTTCCTCACGTGCTTTTAACATCCACTTTATAAATTCACCTACAATTTCAATTCTTTCCTTATCATCAACCTGACCATCAATTAGTTCATCATAGCACCCATGACCATTCTCTGTTATAAACACAGGAATATTATCATACTCTCTCTTAATGGTCATAAGTTCGTCATACATACAACGCGGATAAATTTCACGTCCCCACTGATTCACTTTTACATGAGGATCATATGCCGTTTCATACCAACCTTTGATAACTTCTCCTTCCAATATTTTTCCACTACCTTTATTATTAAGATGAACATTTGTTTCACCACCAGAATATGGCTTAACATATGTACGACAATAAAGATTAATGCCTAAAAAATCCACTGTTCCATTTCTAAAATGAATTTTATCTTCCTCTTTTACAAAAGATAAATCTATTTGACTTTCTCTCAATTTATAAAACAAATCATCTGGAAAATAACCACGAATACATGTATCAGTTACCCATAAATTATTAAAGAGATCAGCATTTCTTGCTGCAATTTGATTTGCTTCGTCAGTTCCTTTTGTTTCTACATTACCACTAGCATGAACCAGTCCAATTTTCCCAATATAATCTCCTTTTCTAAACTCTTCAATGACTCTCGCACTACCAAGCATAAGATGATACCCTGCTTTAGCATAACGTTGAAAATCACATACATTCGGTGGATAATTGCCAGCTCCATAACAACAATGAGTATAAAATCCAGGTTCATTAACTGTAACCCACAAAGGGACTCGATCCCCAAACGCTTCAAAACAAATTTTAGCATAATTAACAAATTCATCAATTGTTCTTCTATTTTCCCATCCACCTATTTTGTATAAATGCAGTGGTAAATCATAATGCCATAATGTCACATTTGGTACAATATGTCTTTCAATACAAGCATTGATGAGTTGATTATAAAAATCTAGACCTTTTTGATTAACTTTACCTGTTTCATCTGGAATAATTCTTGTCCATGCAATAGAAAAACGATATGTATTTTGGTGACTTTCTTTCATTAAATCTAGATCTTCAATAAAACGATGATAATGATCACAACTGATATCTCCATCTACATGATTGATATTAAATGGTGAATGATGTGAAAAATCATCCCATTGGCTTTCACCTTTTCCATCTTCATTCCATGCACCTTCACATTGATATGATGCTGTTGCACTTCCCCATAAAAATTTTTCCATTATTTTCTCCTTTCATCATATAATTGAATAAATTCTTTTGCAACTCTCTCAAACATAATTGTAGTCATCAAATGATCTTGCGCATGTACAAGAATAATACTAAATTCAATATTTTCATTTCTTGCCTCAGCAGTTAGGAGTTCTCGTTGCGAATTATGTGCCTTAGTTAGTTTGGAATTCCCGATTTTTATTTCATTGTTAGCATGCTCAATTTCACCTAATCTTGCTAAGTCAATAGACTTATAATAATGATCAAATGCCTCTCCTGAATAGGCAATAAGTTGAAATGCTATACTTTGTATTTCTTCTTTTCCCATTTATATTAATCTCCTTTCCTTTTTACATTTTCATTGTATAAATTTCTAACTGACAATACAAATTGATTTTTGCATAACGTTACGAAATAATATCTTTGATTTTATTTGATTATTGTTACATAATAATAATGAAAGAAACTACAAAGGATGATACTCATGGAATATACAAATAGACAAAAGAAAATTATATCTCTATTAAGTAATGAAGATACTTATGTAACCGGGAAAATGCTGAGTATTTTACTTGATGTTTCTATACGCACTATTCAATCGGAAATTGCATTAATCAATCAACATTCACAATTAATTTTAGCAACTAAAAAAGGATACACTATCCATCCTAACAAGAAAGATGATCTATCTATTATAGATATTCATCAAAATAAGGATCATACTATTTTAAAACAATTGATATTTTTTAACGAACCACTTCAGATAGATGAGTTTGCTGAATCATTATATATGAGTACATCTTCTCTAGAAAAAAGATTAAAAGATTTCCAATCCATATTAGAACAATATAATTTGTCTATCAATCGTAATAAGTCATATATTTCAATCATTGGTAAAGAATTAGATAAAAGAAAATTTATTAATTATTTAATTTTTGAGGAAACTGGTCCTGCTTTCAATAATTTAGATAATATTTCTTCCTATTTTAAAGGCATTAATATTTCAAAAGTTCGCTCTATTATTTTGAATACACTTAATAAATATGGATATTATGTTGAAAATAATTATATCTCAAATTTATTAATTAATATTATTATTGCCTTATATCGCATGAGAGATGATTCTTATATCGAATATATCCAAAATGATTCTGTTCATATAGCTATGCCAGAATATCATATAGCAGAAGATATTTGCAACCAATATTCTAATCACTGGAATATTAATCCAACAATCAATGACATCAAATATATTGCTATTATATTATGGGGTCAGATTAAACCAATTAATCATTCCATATCTTCAAATAATCCAACATCCGAAATCATGACAACAGAATTCATTCATGAAATGGATGAAATACTTTTTAGTGTATTTAGTTATTATATGTTAAACATTGATTTCTCAAACTTCTTATATAACTTTGCATTACATATAGATGCTCTTATTAAAAGAGCAAGTAATTGCCAAATTGCTCACAATGATATTTTTGATAGCATTAAAAGAAATTGTCCATTTATTTATGATGTTGCTGTACATATTGCAAAAAAGATATCTGATAAATATCATATTTCTATTGGTGATGAAGAAATCGGTTATATCAGTATTCATATCGGTTTCTTAATTGAAACACATAATACACTCCATGAAAAAATGAAAATACTCCTTATTTGTGATGATTATTATCATATAACTGAAAAAATGATTAACAATATTATGAAGGATCATGCCGATGATATTATTATTCAATCAACAAAATCTAATATTTCTGCATATGAACTCGACGATAAGATTGATTTTATTATTACAACTAAAAATCTTTCTTTTATAGGAAAGAAAACAATTCACATATCCCCATTTTATACACAAGAAGACTATATAAAAATTAACGATGCTGTGAATAAATGTATTATCGAAAGAGAAAAAAGAAATCAAAATGAAATGTTGCGTTCCTATTTTCATCAAGATTTATTTTTCCATACAAATAATTATTCGACAAAAAAAGATGCTATACGGTTTATGGGTCAAAAAATTATAGATTTTGGTTTAGCTAAGGAAGGATTTATTGAATCTGTTTTTAAAAGAGAAGAGATGTCTTCAACATGTTTTTTTGATACTTTTGCAATTCCACATGCAATTGAATTGAATGCAAAACAAACTATGTTCTGTGTTTTAATAAGTACAAATGGTATTATATGGGATGATAAGAAAATACATATTATACTTATGATTGCTGTACAACAAAAAGATCGAAAAAAATTTATGAAGATTTATGAAAGTATTATTAAAACACTTTGGGATAAAGAAAAAGTTTTTCATTTGATAAAAGCAGAATCATTAAACGAATTTATCAAACGCTTAGAAAGATAGAGTATTTTAGGCAAAAAAGATTTCATTTTTTAAAATGAAATCTTTTTTTACACTACTCTTTAGGTGCTAATTTTCTTAATATGCCATTGCTTCTTAAACGTGGTGCTATAGCTATATAAATTGTTGAGGAAATGATTACTGCCAATATAGCATTAATTCCTGTTGTAATAGCATTCCATGATGCAAGTGCTTTGGCTGCTTTAGCTGGTGCTCCTAGTATAAATGATGTATAGAAATATGAGAATATCGGTTCTCCTATAACATTAAACAGCATACCTGCAATAGTAGATAAAATAACTGCCTTATATAAACTCTTTCCTTCTTTTTGTTGAATATGAAAAACCTTGTGTGCGACTAATCCAGTAACAATCCCAATTCCAAGTTTCAAAATAATTGTTTTTGGTGCGACAACAACGTATGTTGGATCAAGCAAATCCCCAATTCCCATACCAATCGCTCCTGCAACACCTCCAGGTAATCCTCCTAATAGTAATGCAGCTAATACACAAAATGTATTTCCTAAGTGAAATGATGTTGCCCCTCCTGGTGTTGGAATTTTAATCTGCATAAATGTAAATGCAACATAGCATAATGCTGCCATTAACCCCACAATAACAATTTTTAATATTTTATTATTCATCTGTTTTACCCCCTCTTGTTATAAAACAAGTATATATTTATTGTGGTTATATGAAAATATCCAGTTTTATATTTTTTTATAAGACCAGATTTGATATAATTATTTATGAGGTGATATAATGTTAACATATTCTTTTCCTAATGATAGTCATTTAACTATGTATGAATATCTTTATCAATGTATTAAAGAAGATATTATTCATTTAAAATTAACCCCCCATGAAAAACTTCCTTCTAAAAGAGCATTCGCTAAAAATCAAAATGTCAGTTTAATTACTATTGAAAATGCATATAATCAATTATTAATTGAAGGATATATCTATTCTATTGAAAAAAAAGGATACTTTGTAAGTGAAATTCAATATCCAAATATACCAACAAAAAAGGCTGTTAAACTTCCCCAAGAAATAAAAAAAGCATATCTTATTGATTTAAAAACAAACTCAGTCTCTCCTAAACATTTTCCATTCTCAACATGGTCAAAACTTACAAGACAAGTTCTTTCATCACAAGATTCTGAATTGCTGACAAGACCACCGCAGCAAGGATGCCTCGCATTAAGAGAAACTATCTGTAAACATCTTTATGCTTTTTCTGGTATGAATGTTCTTCCCCAACAAATTATTATTGGGGCTGGTACTGAATACTTATATAATCTTGTTATTCAATTATTAGGACGTCAACTCATTTATGCATTAGAAAACCCAGGGCATCATAGTATATCTAAAGTTTATCAACTTAATGATATATCCTATCAATATATTCCTTTAGATAAAGATGGACTCAATATTAAGGAACTCAAAAAAAGTCAGGCACATGTTGTTCATATATCTCCTGCTCATCATTATCCTACAGGAATTACAATGCCAATCAAACGACGATTAGAAATATTGAAATGGGCTAATGATCATCAAAATTATATTATTGAAGATGATTATGATAGTGAATTTCGCTTAAGAGGTAAACCTATCTCCACTCTCTATCAAATAGATCAAAATGAACGCGTTATTTATATGAATACCTTTTCTAAAACCTTAGCCCCTTCTTTTCGTATAAGTTATATGGTTCTTCCTCCTCATCTCGTACAAAGATTTCAGGAAAAATTACATTTTTATGCTTGCAGTGTATCAAGTTTTGAACAAATTATTCTTGCAGAATTTATGCAACAGGGATATTTTGAAAAACATATTAATCGTATGCGCAATTCTTATAAATTGATTCGTGATGATTTCTTATCACAACTTCATGCTAGTCCTATTGCTCACCAAATCCGTATTACTGAAGAGAATGCAGGACTTCATTTTCTACTTCATTATACATCTCCCTTTCATGATAATGAGATTGTTCAACAAGCTGCTGCAATTGGATTACATATTTCTACTCTTTCTCAATTTTATGATATTCCTTATGACTCACATACAATCGTTGTCAATTATTCTGGTCTTGCTTTTCATCAGATACCAGTTGCTATTGAACTCTTAAATCGTTTATTTACATAAAAATCAAAAAAAAGACGAGTAAAGTTTTCTTATCGTAGACTTTCTCTTCCTTTTACTTTTTTTATAGAATAACCTATTTTTGCATTTCCATTTGTATAACTTCTATAAAATTTTGTAATTATTCTTTGTGCTATCGTATGAACATCTGCTTCATTATCACAATTTATTAATATTAAAAACTGCAACTCATTAACTCGTGTAAATGAATCGGATGAACGTATTGTTTTATAAATACATTTCTTTAATTTCTGCATGATTTTAAATTGCATATTTTCTGGAAATGTTTCTAAAGTTAACATAATAAGATAATAAGGTAAGTGATAACGTATCTGATCTCTTAATGCTTT
Organism: Candidatus Stoquefichus massiliensis AP9; assembly: GCF_000455285.1. Lineage (GTDB taxonomy): Bacteria > Bacillota_I > Bacilli_A > Erysipelotrichales > Coprobacillaceae > Stoquefichus > Stoquefichus massiliensis. The sequence continues at coordinate 173,953 of NZ_HG005287.1, forward strand.
CTCAAATATATATTTAAATACATCAAATTCACAAAAAAAGGCACTTCTCTGTTGTTTGTCTACAAGTAATTCATTATATATTTCATTTATTGTATTTGTTATTTTATTATGCAACATTAATTGATGATGAAGTTCCCTAAATTCTTGACTCATACACATAGGATAGTTTTCTGAAAAATTTTTAATTGTTGTTTCATAATATTCTTTTGCCTCTAAAAAGTTTGCTTGTTCAATCAAAGCATGAAAATGATAATAATAAGCCTTTTCATATTCTGGCACAAATATCGAAACACGATTTGTTATTTGTACAACTGCATGATACTCTCCATGTTCAAAAAAATAATTACATAATAGTTCTATATAGTATAAATAAATTCTTTTGTAAAAATTGTTAATATATAATGCCCATTGAATTCTAGAAGTTTGATAAATCTGTCCTTGATATAACTGTACTAGTCGTATTGCATATGATACACTCTCTTGATTCATAACCTGATGTTTTAACATTTGATGAATAGTCGTGAATTCTTCACAATCAATTTGATACGAATATTCAGGATTTAATACATATCCATTTGATACAGTTATAATAAAATCTAGTTTTTCAAACTCTGGAATTTCTTTAAGCTTGGCACGTAATCTATGAACAGAATATTTTAATGCACTTTTAGGATTTTTATGTTTCTTCCAGATAACATCAATAATTAAATCATTTGAAGAAACATGATGTCTATAATATATTAACATTTCAAATAAAATAAGCAATTGTTTACCTAGATAATCAGATAATACAACTTCATGTTCTTCATAAGTTACTATTAATCTAGAAAATAGTGATATTTTTATAGTTTTGTTATCCAAATATTTACCTCCTTTTTATATAAAACAAATAGAAAACTGTATGTTAGATACAGTCTTAGACTTCCTTAACTTCTATAATCATTTGTTTCATTTCATAATGATCTTGAGGTATACATTCATCAATATATTCTACCTCACCTGTCTGATGATCATAAGGGTCCCTTCTTAGATATGTTTTAGACGGTACAAGATCACCTTGGAATTCACATGCACTTGGTATTCTAAAAGGTTCTAAGTTACCAAAATAGAAATCTCTACGCAATTTCGAATGATGTCGATACGCACTTCCTCCAAATGAACAGTCAGCATATAACCATCCATATGGTGCAATATAAAATCTAGCCCAATCATGGTTTCCAATTTCATATGGTGTCGCATACAATCCCGCTTGCCATGTTGCAGGAATACCAGCAATACGACACATTGTTATAAAAAGAATAGCCTGCACACCACAATCACCTTTGAGCCCAGCAGCAACATATTCTGGTATTAAAGGTAAAGTTACGTATTGTCTGACAAATGAGTACATAACATGACTTGTGATATAATCATAAATCTTTTTCGCTTTAATAAGTGGATTTTTTTCTTTACCAATGATGTCATTGACCAAAGACTTTAAATATGGAGAAAAAACAATATGTGGCGCCTTTTCTTCTAAACAACAATCTGGATGTTCTTCTGTTACGATATGAGGATCTAATTGATGATAATATGAATGATTAATAAACTCATATTCTACACTAAACTCCTGATCAGGCTCTAAACAAGTTTCAAAATATACACTACGATGTTCAGCTTGGTGATCATTAATAACTTGAGCGTCTGGCATCGTACGAATAATGTGAAACTGTTCTACTTGTGCATATTCTTTAGGAATAGGCAACCAAACGCGAATCACCTTGCCTATTTTTTCATATTCCTTTTTTATTTTTAATGATACTTTCACATGAATCTTATAAGAAAGTTCACCTTGTAATTCCATTTTAGTAATCACTTCATCCAACAATTCATAATTTTGATAATTCACTTTTTCCTTATTTCTTAAAGCATAAGCATTTCTCGTTTTAATAAGATTCTCATAAAAATCATTTTTAAACTTCATTTCACCTTCTATAAACAAAAACTCAAAAGCTCCATCTTTAAATAATTCATCAAATTCATCATCTTGGAAATCAATAATCTTTTCTTTTAAAATACCAATTGCCTCAGCTTTAGAATAAATAAACTCTCTTTTCAAATCATCTAAAATATTTTTTTCTAATATTAACCTTTTCTTTAACAAGGCAGGAATATCTTTTTTAATTCGTAAATCAATCATTTCTTTCATCAAATCAAATTGACCATTCCATTTTAATTTCATTAAATCTTCTGGCAAAGGTATGCTCAATGTTTCAATATTCATCTTATAAGTTGAGAAACTCTCAACTCTTCCCTCCTTTTTATATTGTCTTTAATAGAGCCTTTCTAAATGAATAGTCCCTGTCAATATTATAACATGATTATCCTACAATCATAACATAAACTGTATCTTTTAACGGATTGCTAGAACTTTTTCTAATCATCTTATTAATATACTGAAAAAATTCACTATAACATTCCATATATATCTTCCCATCATTCAAATAATTAATACCCTCAGAATATATTTCTAAATCATAAGCCAAATAATCTGATTTCATAACATCAAAATTCATATAATGAAAATAATTCAATTCTTCATTTCTAAACATATCCAAAATAATTTCTTCATCTATATTCTTGATTTGATCAAGTTCTGCTCTAATCTGTTCACCACAGAACAAATGGAAAGACTGTTCATACAAAAAATCATATAAATATTTTTCTAATATTCCTTTCTTTAATAGAAAACCTACATATTCCTCATTTTCATAAATATCATACAAATCCATACAAAACGTTTCTTCTAGTCTATCTTTAATTTCTCTAACAGAATATTCTTTACAGCCAAAATAAAATTTTCCAGTCTTTCTAGCTATAATTTTTGTTGCAATTGTAATATAGACATATTGTCCCATATCATTCTCCTCTCTATAGAAAAAGGTAAGAATCTTAAATGATCCTTACCTCATTAACAATCAAGAAAATCTGGTTTATTCCAGTCAACGTCAGGTCTTCCATCCTGTAACTTTTCTTTCATGCTCAAAGTCTCTTTTCTTATTTATTATACACAATATGATTGCATAAAGCAATATTATTTATTTTTATATTCTTTTTGATATTTTTTTAATGCTAATTGTATTGTTGATAGATGCCAAGTTTCTTTCATTAAAATCATAATCAAATATCCAAAAAGTATACAATGAAACATTGAATCACCTAAGTAAATAATTGCGCCTCCGATTATCATTATTCCTATCATCATATAAACATAATAATGTGCATATTGAATAACCCATTGATCAAAACATTCTAGAAATATAGTTATAATGAATGCATATATCAAGCATATAGCCATAACTGAAAAATCAAAAGATGCATAATTCCCATTCAATACAAACAAACGTATTATTCCCATAACAAGAAAATGTGTTAAAAGACGAATCCCTAATTTTTCTAACAATGTGATCACCTCATTCCAATCTTCTTTTTAAATGCCTTAACATACTTACGACTCAATGTTAATTTAACCTTTGATTTCATATAAAGTCCATATTTCATATTCGCTTCTACTTGTAAATAATCAATATAACATAGATTAACAATCATTGATTTACTAATTCTTATCAATGAAGTTCCCTCAAATAAATCTTCTAATTCATATAATTTATATTCACTTAAGTATTCTTCATCCATAGTATGTAAATAACATTCTTTTGACATACCTTCAATATAGACGATCTTTTGGATAGATAAAATATATTTACGCTCATGTTGATACCCAACTAACATCTGTTTTGCTTTCAATCTTTCCAAGTACTGAATTAATTGATCTAAATGTTGATAATCAAAGTGATATCCTATCCCTTCATATGTTTCTCCATGTTCTATAAGTACAATATTAAGATTCCGATATGACTTTAATTTCTCCCTTAACTCATTTTTATGATTCAAACGACATATAATTTTCATTTTTCTACCAGCCTTATTGTTTTAGATACAAAAGGGATATCATTTTCAAAGATAGCTATATGAAGATAAAAACATTGTGCATCTGTTAGATAATAATGTGAATACTGTTCATTAAAAATATATTTATTGTGTTTATGAGTCATTTCAGTTGATGAAAAAATAACAATATAGGGTTCTTCTAATGTTTCACTATGTGATAAGAGAATCAATTCATTGTCTAAAAGTTTATCTTTTAATGCAATATAAGGAAGTTTCATAATAAATCCATGATCAACTAACATTTCTTCTACTGATATATCTTGATCCTGATAATAATATTCTTTCATTCTAGGTCGTCCATCTTCCAGCTTAACTGTATATTCCTGAATGAGATTCTTTTGTTGATTATACAAATATATATCAATTGAAATACGATCTCAATATGCATATATATCTTCTGTATGAAATGATTGATAATCTGTCTTGATAAGATAAAATCCCTCTTTTTGACCATTATATGCAAAAAGTTCCTTATGATACTCTTTATTTAATTGAGAATATTGCTCTGCTATAGTATAGTTATTCTCTCCAACATTCATAATAACTCTACAAGACTCTGTTTGTTCATAAATAGAATCATTAATCCAAATAGATGGTAAACGATATTCCCATTCATTTCCAAATATTTTCTTTCGGTCATAAATCCATTGTCCTTCTATAATGACTTCATTAGCAATTTCTCCATACCATATATACTCATTATAAGATGCTTTCTCTAAAGTTTCTACAAAAGGTTTTTCTAATCCTATAAGTAACCCTATACAGATAAACATTAATATAAGAATTTTATATTGCGCATATTTCTTTATAGGAATAACTTTATCACTCTCATATTGCTCAGTCAGTTCTTTATTATATTTATATAAATAATAACTAATCATATAACATATAATCACTTTTATTATGAGTAGAAAACCTAAAAATGGAATTTGAACTTCAATAACATTTTGTATTCCATTTAATTTATGTAACAATAAAATACATGTTATAACAAAATAAACAAACCAAAAAATTTTCATTAAAAGAAATGTTTTTTTATCTTTTATAAGTTGATTAATGCTATAAAACAAACAAGCATAAAAACTCATACACAAGATGACATCTATGAAAGTGACTATATTTTGATTCATAATTGGTATCTCTATAATAAGATTAAAATACAATTATTTTATCTTCCACTGATGTTTCTTTAAATCAACATATCCCTCTTTTTTAAAAATTATTCCTTCATTTTCTAATAAACTTTGCTGATCTGTCCAACCCGGTACACAACGTCCACTTGCATTCACAACCCGATGACATGGGAAACGCCCATAATATTCTGATATACTTAAAACCTTACCTACAAGACGAGCATTTTTATCATGTCCACTTAATTTTGCAATTTGTCCATATGTTGCTACAAAACCATATGGAATCTCTTCAACAACCGCTAAAATTTGAAATATAAAATCATTATTTAATACAACCATATTTATAGAGTTTTTCCTTTCTTTAAAATCGAACATTTCTTGATATCAACGCCTTTTCTTTTGAGTCATTGAATTTTTTATCAATTCCTCTTGCACAACCTGTTAAGTTCCTATGACTTCCAACAACACGATGATACGCTATAATAATTGATATAAGATTATGTCCTACTGCTTCATATATTGCTTGAGCAGACATCCTTAGTTTATGATATAAATCTGCAACTTCACGAGCAATTTTTCCATAAGTTATTACCTCTCCATAAGAAATTTGAGAAAGCATTTTCCAAATAATTTTTTAAAACTTAGTTTCCCTTAGAGCCAATCTATTATTGATGGATATTGTAAATCAAAATACTAATCTAACCAATGTTTTGTTTGTATAAGGATTGGTTGCTGATTATCATATTTTATTTCTTTATGAATTGTACCTAAAAATACTTTGTCCTCCATACCACAATCCAATCAATGATTTTTCATCACTTACTATAAGTAATTATCCAATGGCTGATAAATACTCCATTATATAAAGCATAAGTCCTATCTCCCTTTAATATAATGTTCAAATAACCAATGTGCAACACCATCATCATTATGACTTCCAATAACAGCAGTCGCTATATCTTTAAGTTCTTTGACAGCATTCTCAACAGCATAGCATTCATCTGCATCTTCAAACATATCAATATCATTATATCCATCACCAAAAACAACAACATAGTTACATCCAAAATACTCTTTTAATTCTTTTATGGCATTTGATTTTGATGCACCCTGTGGCATAAATTCTAGCCACTGTTCTTGTGAATATATATCTTTTTGATAAAATGAATGATATTGATTCTGATATTTTTTATAAAATGGCTCAAGTTTTTCTTCATCATCAATGCAAGACAAATAAAAAATATCTCCTTTATAAAGTTCATCTCTATTATGAACAGGATTCATTCTGATATCTCCAGTTCTTGTTTCTACAAAATCCAATACACCTTTTGATGATTTATTCTTTATAAATGAAAACTTTTCTTCTCCATTAATCATTGCATAAACAATAGGATAAACATGATGTTCAATAAGTCCATTAATTAAATTATGAACATCTTTTTGAAAATAATGTGAAATCAAAATATCTCCACTAACATTATCTTTTACAAATACACCATTATAAACGATGAGTGGTATTTGCGCATTTAATCCTTTTGTTACTTTTTGTGATGTATGATAAGATCTTGCTGTTGCATAAGAAAATAGCATTCCTTTTTCTACTAATTGATTAATAACTTGATTTGTATAATCAGATGTTCTTTCATCACTTCTTAATAGTGTTCCATCCAAATCAGATACATATAATATTTTCATTATGAAATCCTCCTATTTAAAGAATAGCAAAAAAATAAAAGAAAGTCACAATTAATATGACTTTCTTTTTAAACAATTCTCTATATATATTTCTATTTCATATGGTCTTACCAAGGGTTCAAATCGTTTTACTACTTGACCATTTCTATCAATTAAGAACTTTGTGAAGTTCCATTCAATTCTAGCTGATAGTGATTGATCCTGATATCTTTTTAAATAAGTATATACAGGGGACTCATTTGGTCCATTAACTTCAATTTTAGCAAATTGTGGAAAACTCACACCATAAGTATCAGCACAAAATGACATAATCTCTTCCATCGTTCCTGGAGCCTGTTCTCCAAATTGATTACAAGGAAAATCTAATATAGTCAATCCCTGTTCATGATACTTTTCATATAGATCTTCTAATTCATCATATTGTTCTGTGAATTCGCATTCTGTTGCTGTATTGACTATTAGCAATACTTGGTTCTTATATTGTGATAGTGATTGTAACTGATTATCTCCATCATAAACCTGAATATCATATAAGTTCATTTTTCATAGCTCCTATTCTAAACTTTTTATATAGGCATTAATAAATTTCTGAGAAGGACCATATAAATGAGTTGGTAAATCATGGATGGAATACCATTTCCAATCATCTTGCTTATCCGGTTCCATAACTTTTAGTGTTCCTTTACATTCATGAGCTACCACCCATATTGTCACAAAATGCTTATGAGGCTGAATATCATCAACGGCACCAAACACATACATATCTGCAATATCAAGATTTGTTTCTTCTTTCATTTCTCTTATTGCGCATTCAAATATTGTTTCATTGTATTCTTGTTTACCACCAGGTAAACACCAACTATCAGGTTCATAAATACCTCCAGTATCCTTGCCACATTTAACTCGATGCCCTAATAATATTTTATTTTCTTTGAAAACGACAATACCAACTCCAATTTTAATAATATCTTTCATCGTTTCACCACCCTTATCTATCTTATCATATCATAACTCATAAGAAAACAGAACCTTGAACAAACAAGATTCTGTCAATCTCTTATTCTGTACGTAAAGCTGTTACTGGATCTTCCTGAGCGGCTTTCTTTGACGGAATCAATCCACCAATTAATGTTAAAATAACACTTAAAACAATTAAAATCACTGCTCCTGCAACTGGTAAAGTTGCACTTACACTCACATTCCCTGCAATTTCATGAATCAGCATATTACCTGGTATCAGCAACAATAATGTTATACCTATTCCTAAGAGCCCAGCTAATAACCCAATAATAAATGTTTCAGCATTAAAAACTTGTGAAATATTTTTCTTTGATGCTCCAATGGCACGTAATATTCCAATTTCTTTTTTACGCTCTAGAACACTAATATAAGTAATAACACCAATCATGATTGAAGAAACAACCAATGATATAGCTACAAAAGCAATCAAAACATAACTAATTACATTAATAATATCTGTTACTGAAGACATTAATGTTCCAACATAATCTGTATATGAAATAACTTTATCTTCATCAACTTTCTTCATATCTTCATTATAGTTATCTAATATATCAACAACTTTTTGCTTATTTTCAAAATCCTTTGGGTAAATATTAATACCATTTGGCTTATCAAAATCTGCATATCCTAAGTTTTTGAGATTTCCATCATATGATGAAACTTCAGTTGTCATCAGTGACATCATTAATTCTGAAAGTTCTTCTTCATTCATATTCATCTTAATTGCTTTCGCAAATACTGTTGTATCAATACTTATCGCATCTTGCATGTTTTTCGCAAGATTTCCCATCTGTTTTGTCATTTGAGAACTTATCTGTTCCTGTAATGACTTTGTTAAAGTTGCAGTATATTGTGTCATCATTGTTTGCATCTGTTTTTGCAACTGTGCCTGAAACTGTTCTGTTAATCCACTTTCATTCAATAGTGTTATCATCTCACTGCGTAATAATTTTTGAGCATCTTCAGTCTGTAAATATAACATAAAATATTCATTCATTTTTGTTGGATCAATCATTCCATTAGCAAGCGCATATTTTTGAAATTCAGTCATTAACTTCTGACTTAAACTTTCTAACTGTTCTTGAGAGATATTGATTTTCATATCTTTAAAAATGCTTTCTATATCCATTGCTGGTAAAGAAGACATATCTATTTTCATATTACTTAAATCTAAATTATCCATATTCATTGATAATTTACTTTGATCAAACTTAAAAGCCTTTTTCAACATATTTCCATCAACTGTAAACAATGAATTCATATCCATTTTTTGATTATCCTTACTACTAAAATCTTTACCAGTAAAAACATCAATATTTGAATTTTCTAATTGTTTATGAACAATTTCACTTTCCTTTGCCTGCTCAATAACATGTGTTGTGAGTGATGCAGGATACCCAATTCCAGTTCTTAACATCGTTGCTGTAGCAGATTCATCTGGTTGAACAACACCTACAATTTTTATATTTTCACCTTTTTCTATAAGATCTTTCATGTATTTTTGATCATCTGTCTTATCTTTATATACATTATATTTTTGGTCATACTGATAATAGTCAGTTGCATTGACAAGTTTAAATTCAACACCTAAAATATCATCATAAGAATAAGATTGAATATTATCTGGAACAGTGACCTCTTCTTCTTTAGAAAATTGCTGAATCATTTTATCAAGTTCATCATAATCACGTAATCCTAATGTATAAAGCATGAAATCATTAATATTCCCATTCTTTGATAAAACAAGCACACACTCATTATATTTTTCAGGCCATCTTCCTGCTTTCATATTGTATTGATCTTCATATAGACTTGTACTACTAGGCATCTGATAAAAAGTATCAGTACTCATCATTGATGACATCATGCTGTTTGCACTTGTTGATGATCCGAGTCCTAATGCAGTGAATGATTTATCTGGATGAACCTGCCTTATTTTTTCAGTATCAGTACTATATATTTGTGGTGATACATTATATGTGTATTCAATTGAATTGGTATTTTTCTTAATATCACTTTTATCGCTATCAAGATATTCCTTTAATGATGTTAAATCATTAGATCCTATCTTAGAGAACATATTTGTAATCATTTGTGAAACATGAATTTTTGTTTCATCTTTTTCTTCACTTTGTTTAGGTTGTGCATCTGTCATCATTGATGTCATATCAAAACCTGAACTTTGAATCTGTAAAGGATATTCTGATAATGTTTCTTCTTCTATAGATTGTATATATTGATTGACTCCATTAGATAAAGAAAGAATCAAAGCAATACCTATAATACCTATAGATCCAGCAAAAGAAGTTAAAAACGTTCTTGCCTTTTTTGTTTTCAAGTTATTAAAACTCAATGACAAAGATGTTAGAAATGACATTGAAGACTTACCCATATTTTCATGTCTTGGTTTATCTAATTCAGTTTCACTGACTTCATAAGGATCTGAATCACTACGAATTGTTCCATCACGCAAATTAACAATACGTGTTGCATATTCCTCTGCTAATTCAGGATTATGAGTAACCATGACAACCAAACGATCTTTAGCAACTTCTTTTAATAAGTTCATAACTTGTACACTGGTTTCACTATCTAGAGCACCTGTTGGTTCATCTGCTAACAAGATATCTGGATCATTGACTAAAGCTCGAGCAATTGCGACACGCTGCATCTGTCCACCAGACATTTGGTTTGGTTTCTTATGTCCTTGATTTCCAAGTCCTACCTGCTCTAAAGCTTTTTCAGCACGCTGTTTTCTTTCAGCCTTAGAAATTCCTGATATTGTTAAAGCTAATTCAACGTTTGCTAGAACAGTTTGATGTGGGATTAAATTATAACTCTGAAAAACAAAACCTATTGTATGATTACGATATGAATCCCAATCACGATCTTTATATTTTTTAGTAGAAATTCCATTAATAATTAAGTCTCCCTGATCATAACGATCAAGACCTCCAATAATATTTAATAACGTTGTTTTCCCAGAGCCACTAGGACCTAAAATGGCAACAAATTCATTATCGCGTAAATTTAAACTCACACCATCAAGTGCTTTTTGAACAAGATTTCCTGTTTTATATTCTTTGTGTATATTTTTTATTTGGAGCATTGGTATTGCCTTCCTCTCATTTTCTATTATATATATTTAACGCTTATTTTTTGAATACAAGATGAACACTTTCAATTTATGATTTTATTCTTTGAAAATTCCTCATTATTTGATTCATTTTCCAGTATATATCTTATATTAAGTGAATTATACGTCAATAATATTAGAAAAGCACGAAGAAAAGGAATTATTTATGATAATTCCAGTGTTAATCATCTTTTCTTAAACAATAATAGAAATCATTTTCTCAATGAATGATATTTAATAAACCAAATGTCACAGCAAATATAATCATATAAATAAATCTTTGATAAGGCCGTTTTCCTTCCTCACGACTTTTTTTAATTTCATCTCGTCTTTTTCCTCCATAGATACAACTATTTCTTTATCAATTTGTATACGATATCTTTTTTTTCATAGCTTCTATATCTCCCATAATAAAAATATCAAGAGATATACCAAATAACTGACTTAAAAGAACATTACTATTAAGATCGGGATAACTTTTATCAGTTTCCTAATTCGATATAGTTTGTCTTGTTACAAAAACTTTATCAGCAAGTTCTTCTTGTGATCAATGTCTTTTATGTCTATATTTCTTAATTTGTTTTCCTATTTTTATTTGATATTCTTCCTTGATACATTCTAAATGAATTGCTTTATGAATGCTATCAAAACAAGTATATATAATAAAATAATAATGATATTCTCAATATTTTGCAAATTTATGCACCACCAAAAATAAGAGAATGGAATAATGAATACATCTATCATGTATCATCATTCCATCAACCAAAAGACTACATTATGTAAAAAACTAGAGAAGAATTTTATATAGAGTTTGCTTTTATATTGTGATTGGAGTATATGGCAATAAAAAGCCTCTATAAATTGTTTGTGTAGAATATTTTTAAATACTTCATAATGTAGTTGCCAAGAAACATATTATGTATGAAATTATATCATGTTTCATTTGCAATTTTATTTTAATAAAATTAGAATAATAAGTCAATATTTCTTCATGAAATATTGATATTCAAAACAGATTGCACATATGTGCAAAAATAGAGATCATGAAGATCTCTATTGATATGATTTACCTAATTCATCAGCGCCAAGAATTGCTGCATAAACATCCTCTGGTGTTACATCAAATGGCATATTCCCAATTGTATCACCAGGTGCACAGACTAACCTAGCGACTGCCATAATTTCTTCTGGTTTCACTTCATTAATATTTAAGTCAGCAAGTGTTGTTGGTAATCCAACTTCATGACATAACTTTAGGACTTCTTCAATTTCTTGTCTTGGAGCATTTTCTAATACCAATTGAACCAATGTTCCAAAGGCAACTTTTTCACCATGATATAATTGATGTGTTGATGCAATAGCCGTCAAACCATTGTGCACTGCATGAGCGCCAGCCAAACCACCAGATTCAAATCCTATTCCACTTAAATAGGTATTGGCTTCAATAATATTTTCAACGGCCTTTGTACAGACTTTAGCTTGTACTGCTAAAGTTGCTGCTTTCCCATCTTCTAATAATGTTTCATAACACAAACGAGCAAGTGACATGGCAGCCTTTGTACATTTTCCACCTAAACAGTTATCTGCTTCACTTTGATAACAGGCTCTCGCTTCAAAATATGTTGCCATCGCATCACCAATTCCAGCAATTAATAATCTAGCTGGAGCTTTAGAAACAACTTCTGTGTCAACCAAGACCATATTTGGGCTTGTTGGTAAGAATAAATACTTATCAAAGACTCCTTCATCACTATAAATAACAGATAAAGAAGAACATGGGGCATCTGTTGAAGCAATGGTAGGAACAATCACGACTGGTTTTTTTGTATAATGAGCAACAGCCTTAGATGTATCATGTGTTTTTCCACCACCAACACCAACAATCACATCACAACCATTCGTCTTGACAATATCAATAATACGATTGATTTCACTCATGCAGCATTCACCTTGAAAACTTTCAAAGAGAATATCCACATCCTGATCTTTAACACTGAGATCAATATCAGGTTTGACAATATCCTGAATATTCTTATCTACAATTACAAACAACTTTTTCCCTAAACTTAATGCATGAACAGCAAGTTTCTTTAATTCACCCTTACCTTGAATATATCTTGTGGGACTTCCTATCATTTTTGTCATTTGATTATCCCCCTATAAATCACAAATTCCTGTTCCTTCACCATACATGGCATACCAGTCACTATTGAAATCATCC
>NZ_HG005287.1:187226-216741 GCF_000455285.1 Candidatus Stoquefichus massiliensis AP9
ACTGCTTTTTCAATACTTGGATTCTTGAATATTGTTTTTAAAACATCGACTGGTGCGGTAATCGCATGCGCTCCATAATTGAATGAGTCACGCACTTGCTGAACACCTTTAAAGCTGGCTGCAACAATCTTTGTATTGTATCCATCCATGACAATACGACTTGATAATTCATTGATGAGTTCCATAGGATCACTTCCCAAATTTCCAATACGATTCACATATGGTGCAATATAATCTGCTCCGGCTGCTAATGCCATATAAGCCTGCATTAAATCATACACGGCAGTTGCTGTAACATGAATGCCTTCTGCTTTTAAGATTTTAATTGCTTTCATTCCTTCATAAGAAACTGGTACCTTTACATATACCTGATCATCAATTTCTTCCAAGATACGATGAGCTTCTTTGACAATTGTTTCACAATCCTTAGAAATCACTTGTACATGTAAGCTTCTTTCTTTTCCAATAATGCTTCTGATTGCTCGCATATGATCAAAAAAGTTTTCTGGACTTGTTCTTTTGACAATTGAGGGATTGCTTGTCACCCCCACAATTGGCATATGTTCGACTGCATCCTTAATTTCTTCTAAATCAACTGTATCAATAATAAATTCCATTTTCATTTTCTCCTCTTATAAAGTTTGTTCAGTTCTTTCAATGATATCATCTTGTGTTGCTTTTGATAAAACATTGAAGAATGCTGAATATCCGGCAACTCTGACAATTAAATCACGATGTTTTTCTGGATGAACTTGAGCATCCAATAATGTTTCTCTATCAACAACATTATATTGTACATGATAGCCATGTAAACGATTAAAGAATGTTTTCAGCATCATCTCTAATTTCATTTTATTTTCATCTGTTGATAACATCTGAGGTGTCACCTTTTGATTTAATAAGACACCACCAGTAATCTCATGCGTTGGTAATTTTGATACTGATTTAAAGACCGCTGTTGGTCCACTCTTATCCATTGCATGAGCTGGTGAACATCCTTCTGCAAGTGGAGTACGGGCTTTACGACCATCTGGTGTTGCCATTGTACCTAATCCTTGTCCTACATTGGCAGATATTGAAGATGTTCCTGCATAACGGATACCCCCAATAGGTCCTCTTTGATATCTTGTATTTGGGTATTTCTTCATTTCTTCTATATATGAGTTATAAGCATCAACAACCAACTGATCAACATAATCATCATCATTTCCGTATTTAGGAACATCATTGATCAGCATTTTTTGAATTCTTTGATTGTCTTCACCTTCAAAATTATTTTGCATAGCATTCCATAACTGTTCAGGTGTTATTTTCTTTTCTTCATAAACCAATTTCTTAATAGCTGCTAGACTGTCTGCCATATTGGCAATTCCAATCTGTAAACCAGAAATAAAATCGTAGATTGCTCCACCTTCTTTGATAGTCTTTCCTCGACCAATACAATCCTGTGTCAAAGCTGAACATAAGATATCTGGAATTTCTCTTTCACCTGCCAAGTCAACAGCATTCTCAACAATCACAGAAACTCTTGTTAATTCTCTAATTGCTTTATCCCAAGCAGCCTGCAATTCTTCAAAAGACTTCATATCTTTAAAATGTCCACTACCTTCAACAAATCGCTTTCCTGTTGTTAAATCAATACCATCATTCATCACACATAGTAAGATTCTTGGGAAGTTCAAGTATGACATACCTGTACAACGATATCCCCATTTCCCAGGAACAGCAGTTTCTACACAGCCAATAGCTGAGTAATTATAAGCATCTTCTTCTTTAACACCTAAATCAATAAATGAAGGAATAATGATTTCATCATTATTAAATGCTGGCATTCCTGTTCCAAGTTTCATGACTTCAACTGCTTCATCTAAGAATTCCTGAGGCATTCCATTATAATATCTGACTGTTAAGTTTGGTTGAGGAAGTCTTGTCTGTGCAACTGATCTCAAAACCAGATATGATAACTTATTAACTGCACATTTTTTATCAGATGTCTGTCCCCCAATTGTAACATTCTGATACATTGGGCTTCCTGCACTACTGAATGTATGAGCTTGTGAACGGACTTTATTAATTGTTAGTGTTTTGATCCAAAGATTTGTGAGTAATTCAACTGCTTGATCTTCTGTGATCATTCCTTTATCTAAATCATGTTGTAAAAATGGGTAAACATATTGATCAAAACGTCCATATGATAAGGAATGTCCATTAGATTCAATTTGTAAAATCAATTGAATAAACCAAGTCGATTGAACCGCTTCATAGAATGTTTCAGCAGGTTCATAAGGAACCTTATCACAGATTCTAGAAATCTCTAATAATTCATCTTTTCTCGTTCCTTCTGCCTTGTCAGCCAATTCTTTTGCCAATACGCTAAATCTATGAGCATATGTTTTCACTGCTTCAATAACAGTTAAGACAGCTTTATAGAAAACATATTTATCAATATTTTCAGGTTTACATAAATCTAATTCAGATTTTAATTTTAAAACTCTTTCTTCATACCCTTTTAAACCAATCTGTAATACTGTTTGGTAATCAACTGCCAAATGGGCATCTCCAGAATTGAGTTTTCCTTCCATTCCTAGTAATCCGGTAGACATGATGTCTTTGACTTCATCGGGAAGTAATGCATCCCCTCTTGATCTTAAATTATTATTTTCCCAAAATGGAGCAATAGAACGAAGGTCTTCTTTTGTTTTTTCAGTGATATAGAAAACATCTCCATCTCGTTTTTCAAACAAATCCAATTCATTGATAACGAATTCCAATGTATATTCAGGAAAGATTGGAGCATCTTTGTTAGAAGCTGCTTGATTCCCTACAATTAATGTTTCATCTTCAATATAGATAGACATCTTTTCTAAGATATTCTTTAACATCAATGCACGTTTCATTACAGCAGGCTGATTTTGATGTTCTTTATAAGTTTCAGTAACCAATAAAGCTCTTTCAGCACAAATATATGGCTTCTTTTCTAAGACTTTCTCTCTAAACTCATTCATCCTTGGTGTCAAATCACCAAAATGCTCTACGTTTTTCATAGTTTTCTCCTCCATTATTTCATTTGAAACTTTTGTTAATTTCATTTACACATCTATCATAACACTTTTCACTTTAAAGTCAATATATATTTCAATGAAATTATATTTTAGTTTCATTTGAAATATATTATTTACAATATGAAAAGAAAATGATATGATAACTATGGTAAAGGAGCTATAATTATGAACAAAGGAATAATTTTCAATATACAAAAGTTTAGCATTCATGATGGTCCTGGCATCAGGACAACTGTTTTTTTTAAGGGTTGCCCATTAAAATGTCAATGGTGTTCCAACCCTGAATCACAATTAGACCATATTCAAATTTTATACGATTGTGACAAATGTATTCATTGTCAGCAATGTGTTCATGTCTGTCCACATGGTGCCCTCACCCATCAAAATAATCGTATTCTCGTTGATGCTAAAAAATGTGTCGGTTGTTTAACATGTGTCCATTCCTGTCCTCAGGATGCTCTCACACATGAAGGTGAATATAAGGAAATTGATGAGATTGTAAAAACATGTTTACAAGATAAAGATTTTTATGAAGAATCAGATGGAGGTGTGACAATTTCTGGTGGTGAAGGAATGAGTCAGCCAAGTTTTGTCAAAGCCCTTGTCAATAAGCTAAAAGATGAAGGTATTCATGTTGCGATTGAAACAACAGGATATATTCAACCACAAATCTTTCAGGACTTAGCTCCACTCTTTGATCTTTTATTATTTGATGTCAAACACTATGATAGTGAGCAACATTTCTTAGGTACTGCTGTGCATAATGACCTGATTATACAAAATCTTCGATGGGCAATTGATCAAGGTATTGAAGTTTTACCAAGAATTCCTGTCATTCCTGATTTCAATGCCTCATTAAAAGATGCCAAGGGACTTGCCAAATTATTGCAGTCTGTTGGTGCTAAACGTGTTCAACTTTTACCTTTCCATCAATTTGGTGAAAAGAAATATGAGTTATTAAATCGTGATTATCATCTAAAAAATAAAAAAGCCCTCCATAAGGAGGACTTACAAGACTACCAGAATATCTTTCTTGAACAAGGTCTTGATTGTTTTTTCTAGGAGCAGTGCTCCTTTTTTTAATAATGCATTCTTTCTGGAATGACACCTCGAATACCACCTTTAGGATCAGCTGTATCCCCCTGATATCTTGGAATCAAATGAATATGTAAATGCATGATAGATTGACCAGCCATTTCACCACAGTTCATTCCAATGTTATAGCCATCAGGATGATATTGGTTATCTAGCATATGTTTTGCATCATCAACAAGTTGGAATAATTTCATTCGTAGATGCTCATCAGCTTCAAAAAAATGAGTCACATGTTTCTTTGGAATAATTAGCATATGTCCAGCACTCACAGGATTTTCATCGTAAATCGCATAGCCAGCATCATTTTCTAAAACAAATTCTTTTCTTTCACAGAATAAACAACTCATGGATTCACCTTACAAACTTCAATATTCTTTCCAAGGAGGTATTCTTCAATCTCGCTAGGAATATCTGAATCTGTATAAATACAATCGACATCTTCTGTTCTTAATAAATTGACAACACCTTTTTGATGGAATTTCACTGAATCAGTCACAATAATAACCTTATCAGCCTGTTTTGCCATATCTCTGACAGCTTCACTTCTCATATAATCATTTCCTGTAAAGCCAGTTTCCTTGGTAAACCCATCAGTTCCTATAAAGAGTTTATCAACATAGAACGCTTCAGCACATTTTCTTGTAATGGGTCCAACCATGACTTGTGATTCATTTTGGTATTCCCCACCAAGTAAAATAATCTTAACTGTCCCTATCTTTCTAATATAATCAGCAATAAATGCAGAATTGGTAATTAAAGTGACGTCTTTTCTTGTTTGAGCAATTTCTAAAGCTACCAGTGCACAGCATGATCCAGATTCAATCATCACAGTTTCACCATTTTGAATGCTTTCTACTGCTTTTTGTGCAATTCTTTGCTTACTATCATAATGGTATGCCAAACGATTATTGATATCATCACTATCATTTAATGTCGCATAGCCATGTTCTCTAATGATAATGCCACTATTTTCTAATGAAACCAAATCTTTTCTAATCGTAACCTGAGAAACATCTAGCAATTCAGATAATTTTGTAACTTCCATTTTCTTATGTTCTGTCAATAATTCTAATATTTTTGAATGTCTTTTATTCATTTTATCACTCTTTTCTTCTATTAGAATAGCACATAAGACTTTCATTTACAACAAAAATAACTTTCATTTAATTTAATTTTATCATAAAATGAAACTAAAACATATTCTTTTTGATAACCAATATCTTCTTTTTTATGAACATATACTTGACATTCATAAACATGTATAAGAATAGTTAAAAGGTGATAGATCTTATGTCTATCACCTTTTATAGTTATATAATCTGAAAAATATAGAATTTCAAATATGAAGTTTCTTCCATTGTCCATAAAATCGGATGATCATGGTTTTGTTGTGTCACAGATACTTGTTTGAGTGTAACACCAACTTCATGAGCCGCTTCTCTTAGCATTTTCTCAAAGTTTGCAGTTTCCATAAAGCGTGAACAACTACATGTAATCAAATAACCACCCTTGCCTAATAGTTTCATAGCCTGCATATTGATTCTTTTATAGCCATTGTAGGCATGATCAATGGTTCTTCTTGATTTCGTAAATGCTGGGGGATCTAAAACGATAATATCAAATGCACCAACTTGACATTTATCTAAATAATCAAAAACATCGTCTTTTACAAACTTGATTCTGTCTTCTAAATGATTAAGTTTAGCATTTTGATAACCTTGATCCAATGCTGTTTGTGAGACATCAACAGCAACAACTTCTTTAGCATCTCCATAAGCCGCATTTAAAGCAAAGCCACCAGTATGACTAAAACAATCAAGAACTCGTTTACCATGTGACATCTTTCTAAGTAAGAACCTATTTTGCTTTTGATCTAAAAAATAACCAGTCTTTTGACCATTCTCAACATCTACATGAAGTTTTATGCCATTTTCCTCAATGATTGTCGTAGTTGGTAAATAAACATCTTTATAAAAGCCTTTTTCTAATGGAAGTCCTTCTTTTGCACGTACCTTGATATCATTTCTTTCATAAATACCTTTCACATTTTGTCCATCTTCCCTTAATACTTCCAATAATAATGCATAGATCATATCTTTTCTTTGATCTAATCCATATGAACTGATTTGAGTAACTAAGAGATCATTATAACGATCTACAGTTAAACCAGGTAATTCATCTGCTTCTCCAAAAACCAATCGACAATTAGATAGATTATCTTTTTCTAAAGTTTTACGAAATTCATATGCAAACTGAATTCTTTTCTTAAAGAACTCTCTATCAAATATTTCATTTTCATCTTTAGATAAGATACGTACTGTAATATGACTTTCTTTAGAAAGGAAACCACTTCCCATATAACGTCCTCTGGTTGTTATAATATCAACAATTGCTCCATTTTCTACTTTTTCGTCAAGATTGACAAGATTATTCTTGTACATCCACATTTGTCCCTTATCTAACCATTTTTCACCTTCTTCAGAAATAATAACTTTTGGATATTTTCTATTCATTAATTAACCTCACTGTTTCTTCTTTTGCATTTATTCTACACTATTCCTTCTTTACACACAATAACAATTTCTGTTCATTCAAACAAAAAGATATCCTAACTCAAGGATACCTTTTGCTTTATTATTGAAGCATATCGTCTTGCTTTTCTAGAATAGCTAAAGCTGCAGTGCAAGCAGGACAATCACAATACTGTGCTCCAGCTGCTTTGATTTCTTTTGCATGTTCTAAAATGCTTGAAGCCAGTTCTTCTCCAAAATGGGCCTTTCCTGCATCAGAACCAGAAAAACCAATTAAATTATCAATTGTTACAACATCTTCTTTTAATTCTGCAAGATATTTTTCTGTTTCTTCAACTTCAGTTTCTGTTCCAATAGCATCTAGCCACTTTTGTGCAGCATCTTTTGCTTCCTGAGAGCATGGTGCCGCATTCATTAATTCATGTGTTTTTTCAACAACATAATCTAAAACTTCTTTTTTCATAAATATGTCCCTTCTTTCTATTTATATATTAACATAAATGAAACAATAGAAAAACAGTCTTATATTAATTTCAAATATTGGAAAGCATTATATATGCCATCATCATTCACATCTGTAGCCACATAATCTGCAGCAGCTTTGATTTCTTCACCACCATTTCCCATTGCAACATTAAATGCACAACATTCAAACATTGATAAATCTATCTTGGCATCACCAAATGAAATCGTATCCTTTTGATCAGCACCTAAATAATCTAACAACACTTCAATCGCATGTTTTTTGGTAATCCCAGCTGGTCCTAAATCACCATATAAAGCCACTTCACCTTTACCACCCCAAGTATTAGCAACAAGATGAGGAAATTCTTTTTTAGAATCCAAATGATCTTGATATGAACTCAAAATAAAACTAATCTTATTCACATCATCACGATACAAATCTTCACCTTTTAAATGAATATAACCTTTCATGATCTCTTCTGAAACTTCTTTCGCCTGTTCCAAATTTGCGCCTTTCCCTTGGGCATATTTCATCATCGTAGATGGTCCTTGTTCTAGCATATAATCATTACAATACATTCCACTATTAGCCTCTAAACAAACTCCCAAACGTCTTTCATTACACCAGTCAACAATAAGTTTGACATCTTCTTTGGTAAGTCCTTGATGCATAATCACTTTTCCAGCATCTTCAACATAGGCACCATTTCCGCCTATCATCCCATCTAAATCACAAAGATTCCTTTGTTCAATCTCTGCTTTTGAACATCCTGTACAAATATAAACTTTGTGTCCATTTGCACGAGCCAAGTCAACTGCTTTTGCAGCTGAAGCAGGTAACTTTGTTTCATAATCAATTAATGTTCCATCAACATCTAAAAATATTATCTTACTCATATGTTTTCTCCTTATATATTTGTTTTATAATTTCATTATATAGAAAACATAAATGGAAAACTATTCTTTTTATTAAATCAACAAGAAAAAAGCGTTTTATCAATGCAATATCACATTCATAATAGCGCTTTTCTGTTTTATTGTTCTAAAAAATTATGTTTTATTTTTTCTTTTTTTTCTGGTGTTACATTCAAATATTGTTCTAAATAGTTGGGAATTGTTCCTCCTAATTTTATCATTTCATCAATAGCTGCATCAAAGTAAGTTTCTTTTGTTTGCATGAGACCTGATAAATATTCCAAAACAAATGGATTATCAGTATATTGACGATATTCATTCATTCTTTTTTCATTTCTTAAAGCCATACATTCTTTTGTTAACATGTATTCTTCTTTCACTTTATCAATACTGACATCAAGAATAAATAATGTTATCATGGCAGCAAAACCAGTTCTATCCTTTCCACCTTTGCAATGATGTAATAAGGGTAAATTATTTTCATCAGTTAACAACTCAATAAACTCACTATACTTTTTATTAGCATATGGACTATTCACGAGTTCACGCATTTGGTCACTCATCTCTTCAGAACGTGCCTGTAACTGTGCTCTTCCTTCTGATGTACTTGTGATTTTAATAAGTGTATCTATTTTCTTTTGATCATCAACAATATTACCACTGGCTAAGTTAGCGACTTCTGCATTGGGTGATAAATACACCTCTTTAACTCCTTCAATTTTCACATCAGGTGCTTTTTCTATCTCCTGTTTTCCTCTAAAGTCAACAATTGTTTTGAGTCCTAATTCTTCTAAATATTTAACATCACATAGTGTTATTGTATTTAAAGCATCAGAACGAATCATACGATTATAGCGTATACTTTTTCCAGCAGTATTAATGATTCCACCAATATCACGTGTATTAAATGTTCCTTCTAGTTTAATTATCTTTGTCATGAAGCATTTCCTTCTTTTGCTTGTGATTCATTTAATGCTTCTTCAGCACATTTACGTTTATCTAAAACTTTAAAGAATGGTAAATAAAGGATAAAGATAGCAATCATTTGAATAAGTTGGACAACTGCTCCTTGCCAACCAGCTGCTAAGAAACCACCAATGAGAGGAGGAGCAACCCATGGAACAGCAATGCTGACAATAGACATAAATCCGATTTTAATAGCAAAGTAAGCAATCAATAATGAAATGACTGGAGCAAGTGACATTGGAATGAGGATAATTGGATTAAAAACCATTGGAATTCCAAATTTCATGGGTTCACTAATTCCAAATAATCCTGGTACAACCGCAATCTTTCCAACTGCTTTTAATTGTTTTGATTTTGACATAAAAGCTAACATTGCTGATAATACACAGTGTCTTGGTCCTTTAAAAGCCTCTAAGAAATAAGAATTCACAGCATTTGTTGCAGGTAATCCAGCCGCTACATTTGAGGCATTTTCAATAGCACCTGGCATAAACAATGTATTATTGGCAGCACTTGTTACATTACTTCCATGAATCCCAAAGAACCAGAAGAACTCACCTAACAATGCCAATAAAACCATAGCCCAGATAGAATTTCCTAAACCTTCTAGTGGTGCCTGTAAAACTGCATAAACTGCTGAATGAACATCACCATATGATGTCATAGAGAATACTGCACCAATCGCAATAAATACTGCTGCCACGCCAATTGCTGGTATCAATGATTCAAAAGAGGCTGTTATCGCTGGTGGAACACTGGCAGGCATCTTGATTTTTGGTCCTTTTTCTACCAATAGATAGAATAAATATGTAGCTAGCAATGCCACGATGATACCAACGAACATCCCTCTAGATCCTAAATATGTTGTTGTAAAAACTTTCGCTGCTTTTTCACCAATCATTGCATCTGTCATAGGCGTCACAATGAAGAACGATACAACAGAGACTAAGACAGCATTCAATTGATTGACTTTTAATAAACGTGCCATATCAAATGATAATGCAACAACCAAATAAATTGTAATAATATCATTTGTCATTTTTGATCCTATTGTAATAATTGAACCAATTCCTGAACTTTCTAAAAATGCTAACCATGGATCAATTGGTAAACTAATTAATAAAGTGACAATTGATCCAATCATGATCACTGGTAACAATCTTGCCATACCTGAAGCAATTGTTTTGACAATTAGGTTACCAGAAAACTTACTCACTGCTTTACTTAATTTTTGTGCAAAAGTTTTATTCATTATATTTCCCTCCCATTTATTTTACTTTTTCTAAAACCTCTGTTAATACTTTCTCCCCATTCATCATCCCATAATCCATCATATCAATCGTAAAGACTGGTATATCTAAATCTGATGATAAATCTTCTAACTTATGAGCAATTTGTGGTGCCAACAACAAGACATCAGAATCTAATTGTTCAAAAATATTATCTTCCCCAACTGCTAATATTTCGATATCTAGATTCTTTGCTTTGGCAGCATCTTTCATTCTCTGAACTAACATACTGGTAGAAAAACCACCAGAGCATGCCAATAAAATTTTCTTAATCATAACATTTCCTCCATTTTTTTATTTAATTCCTCTGCATAAACAACCATTTCTTCAACCATGTCTCGAATAGCCATTGCTGTCATGAGATGATCTTGCGCATGAACCATTAACAAACTGATTTCCTGTTTTTCCCCAGAGATTTCTTTTTGAATCAGTTTTGTTTGTACATCATGGGCTAAAATCATTGATTGACTTACTTGTTTGAGTAGTTCCTTAGCTTTTTCAAACTCACCTTTTCTTGCTGACTTTAAAGCCAATAGAGACTTAGAACGTGCATCTCCAGCATTTAATATAATTGTCATAATTTCTTCTTCCATAATATATACTCCTTACAAAAACTCTTTTATAAACACTGTCAATTTCTGAAATGTGTTTATCAGTTCTAATTGTTTAATTTTATTACTATCATTCATCAATTGAATTAAGAAATCACTGATTTCCTGATGAAGCAGTAGATGTCCTTTTTTCACATTAATAACAAAGATGCACTTGACTTCTTTATTATGAAACACCGTTGGCTTTTTAAGTAGAATAACACCAACACTATCAATATTTCCCATTGGCTGAAGACTGTGAGGAGAAGCTATTCCTGTATCATAAAGTGTCGAGAAGCGTTTTTCTCTTTCCAATACAGACTCTTCAAAACCCTTTTTTGCATATCCTTTATTGACCATTTGTTTACACATCTTGGTGATTAAATCAAGATAATCCTCACTTTCAACAATCCAAAACAAGTCTTCATAGAATAAATCCTGTAATCCTAATACATTATTTTTGTATTGTTCTCCAGAGAAAATAATTTCATTTTTAATCTTATGAAAATCTTTCTCATCAAAATTCTGATGAATGACAACAACTTTATTTTGACCTTTTTTTAGTCTAACTGGCTCTGTTGAAATGATTAGTTCAATTTCTTCCATATCATGTTTTTCAACAGACATATGTGGAATAACCATAATATTGGCAAATGGAAAATAAGATTGAAGTTTGGTTTTCATGAGGAGTGTTGAACTTTTCATACTATCGGCAATAAAAACAATCTTCTTTATACTCTGCATCTTTGCTTGATTTTCTCTTTCAATATGAGTTGCAAAATGTAGAGCTAAATAACCAATTTCATCACGCGATAACTGATAAGCCTTCAATTCTTCATGATAATCTATAAAACGCATAGCGACCAAAAAAGCATTCATATACTGAACAGAAACAGATTTGACTAATGAATCACTTAATGTTAATCCATATGTAACACGCATAATTAATGGATGCAAATGCAATAATAAACTCTCTTCTAAGATTGTATCTTCACTGAAATTTGTATCAAAATCTTTATCAACTTTTATTAAAGCTTCTCGAATGGATTTTACCAGTTTCATTTTCTGATTCAGGGGCACTTTTTCAGAACTGGCTTTTCCAAAAATTTGTGATGCAACTAAATCAATTTCATCATTCGTGATTTGAATTGAATATTGATTTTCAACGAAGGAAAGTAATTCTCTAGTCATCGCAAATATTTTAGAATCAATAAGATTTTTATTAATTTGAATTTCATTGATATAGTTTTTCTGTAAAATTCTATAAATCAGAATCTTTAAATGAAACAATATAGATTCTATAGCATTGTTTGTCATAATAATGTTATATTCATTTAATAAAGATACAAATTGATCAGTTACCTTATCAAAATCTAACTGCTCAATGAATTCAAAGAACTCTAAATGGACATTTTGACTTTCAATGACTTTTCTACTTACTTTAGACAACATCTGTCTAATATCTTTTTCATTCCCAGAAACTTTCATGCCATAATGTGAACGAGATTCCAACTGTAAACCATTTTCCTGTAATTGCTTCTTCACATCATTTATATCATTGATCACTGTACTGCGACTGACATCTAGAATTTCCGCAACCTGATTAATAGAAATAAATCCAGTATTCTGTAATAAGAGGAACAGAATCAATGATATACGATAATCTTTTTTAGCAATTCCCTGCTGGAAATCATGATCAAGATGTTGTAAATAGGATTGATATTTCATATGATCTGTAATCTGTAAAAAATATCCTCTTTTACTAACAGTAATAATTTGAAATCCATTTTTATCCCCTTCATCTCTTAACTCACTTAAAAATTCTCTAACCTTTCTTTCTGAAAAACTTAGTTGTATTTTTAATTCTTCTAATGTCACAATATCCTGAGATTGAAACAAATCTAATACTTTTCTATTCACATGACCCATCTCCCAAATTCATTATAGCATTGTCTCTGCTGACACAACAGTTTGAAATACGCATAAATAATTTGTCGAAAACTGCACTAATCACTATAATTGTTTCGCATTTTCTCTAATAATCTCTTGAAACCATTCAAAAGATTTCTTTTGATGTCTTGAGAAATCACCACTTCCATCATCTTGTTTATTCACATAAATAAAGCCATATCGTTTTTTCATTTCACCAGTCGTTAAACTGACCAAATCAATAGGAGCCCATGTTAAATAACCAAAACATTCTACATGATCTTCTAATATTGCTTTCTTCATTTCACTAATGTGTTCCTGCAGATATGTTATGCGATAATCATCCTGAATACTGCCATTTTCTCCAATTGTATCCACAGCTCCTAAACCATTTTCAGTAATGAGAATAGGTAATCCATATTTATGATAAGTATAATTCAAGATATAACGTAAGCCAATTCCATCAATAGCCCAACCCCATTCACTTGTCTGCAAATAAGGATTTTGAACGTTACCAAATATTGTCTCTTCCTGATCATCATCACCAGTATATCTTGCAACACTTGACATATAATAATTAATCCCAATGAAATCTAATTTTCCCATATGAAAGGCTTCTTGATCAGCTTCTGTTATCTTCAAAGCAATACCCGCCTCTTGATACTCTGCTAATTTATAACTAGGGAATTTTCCCTGAGTCATTGCATCAATCTGATAATAATCTTTCTCCATTTCTTGGAATGCGTTTATAACATTGATAGGATTACAGTTTCTTGGATAGACAGGTGTCAAGCCAAATACACACCCCACCTGATTAGTGGCATCAATATAATGCGCTAATGCAACTGCTTTGACACTTGCTAAAACCATATGATAACTCATAGTCGCAATCATCTGCGAAGGATTTTCCATTCTTGAATATTTGATACCTGTTATCATATATGTAAACAAATCTGAATTCTCAGTTTGGGGATCAATATGATTCATTTCATTAAAGGTCACCCAATATTTCACTTTTCCTTTTAAGGATTTCATAACTGTTTCACAAAAATGTAAATACAAATCAATTGTTTTTCGATTCATCCATGAATCATACTTCTTCACAATATTCATTGGCATTTCATAGTGATACAATGTCACAATCGGTTCAATGTGATACATATGTAATGTATCTATGATATCATGATAATAGTCTAAACCTTTTTGATTAGGCTGTTCTTCATCACCTAAAGGAAAGATTCTTGACCAGTCAATTGAGATACGCAATGCCTTTAAACCAAGTTCTGCCAAGAGTTTAATATCTTCTTTATATTGATGATAAAAATCAATACCTGTATGAGATGGATAAATTTTTCCTTCTTCTATCTCATCTGTCACTTCTCTTTCTTTTTGATAAGACCCTGATGTTACATAATCCATAATGGCTGGACCTTTTCCATCAATATTCCAATTACCTTCTATTTGGTTAGCAGCTAAACTGCCACCCCATAAAAAATCTTCTTTTAATTCCATATTTTCCTCCTTTTCATCTTAAACATAAAACAACTAGCTTTGATAAAATGAGTTTTTATTCATTATATTTTAGGGGAGGTTTAATGATTTTTTCATTTGTATCTTGCTGTTATATTGAAATTCACTCCTTTCCTAATTTCATTTTCTCATCATTCTGTTAGATACAAAAGTTTAAATAATGTCAAAATATTTTGCATAATTTAAACAAAACAAAAAAAGATAGATTTTATATCATCTATCTTTCTATATCATTTTAATATTTATAATTTTAAATACGAAATATGAATTGTATTCCTGAATGATCAGTATGAATTGAATTTTGAGTCACTTCATCTATATATGTTATCTGATAGTCTTTTAATTGATCAAAAAGAGTTTGTGAAACAAAGATATGATCTAATTTCTTTCCATTCTTTTTTTGATCAAAATAAGTATAATGTGGCTTCACATTTTCTTCTTTTGAACATAGTTCAAAATAACCATAGGTCTTTATTAGATAGCCTAAATATGCATGATTATCTGGTACACTATTTTCTGATTGATAGTCAAATGCAGCATTAAAATCACCTACCAAAATAACATTTTGGTTTTCTAAATCTTCTAACCTTTTCAATAATAAAAATCTTAAGAATGTTGAATAGTATGGAGAAATATGAATATTGATTAAACTGATTTTTTTGTTTTGATAAAGAATATGTTCCTCCATCCAATATCCAGACCGAAACTCCCACCAGGGAAAATATTCTAATGACAATTCATGAACACGATCATTACCTTTATATTCTATAATATAATCTTGTGATTCTTTATTTAATATTTTTGTAATAGCCAAATGACCAGTCTTTAATTCTTGAAATGCATATATATCCGCTTCATATAAATTCATATATTCTTGACTAAAATTTCTATGCAAATTTTGTGTGATTATTTTTAATTGACCCACATTATCCTCCACTCTATCAATCTTCTTTACCTAAACAATACCAATGCAATTGAGAAGGAATGAATTCAAATCCATTCTCATATTCTTCAATGTCTTCTCCTACATTTGTGAAAACTATAATTTTGAATCTTTCGTCCCATTCCTTAATACTTATGTCCTTCGTTATTTCTAAAAACCTTTTTTGTACATTTCTTTCAGTATTATAGATACCTCTATATTCAACAGTTTCATCTTGCTTTGTTTCTTTAATAAGAAAATACATTTCCATTATCATATACCTCATTAACTGTGTTTCTAGTCAACAATATCAGGCAATAATCTTTCTACCCATTGACCATCTTTCTTATATATTTCTAAATACTGATGATGATATATTTTAAGAAGATTGAGTTTGTTTGATATTTCAACTGCGCTATCTAAAAAAATTTTATTTTTATATCTATATATATCATGAAAGTAAGTATCATTTTTTATTCCACTCGTTCCTACATGTCCTGCAATAATAACCTTGTCTAATTGATCAGTAAGATTAGCTGGATACTGCATCAAATAATCATCAATTGTACTTGTTTCTTTCCATAATTCATGACATCCATCAAGTATATTAATTCCTGCATGAACAAATATACAATCTTCATTTTCATAATAACAAGGTAACTTTGAAACCCAATCAATGAGTTCTTGATGATGTTTTAAAATGTATTGGCATCTCAATCTTTTGATATTTTTACCAAGTTGTTCAAGATTATGACTTTGCATATAAACCTGTTCATACATTTTTTCTCTTTCATTCAAAGGAATAAAACTTTCAAGTGTATCATCATCCGGTTCTACATATGTTTGTAAGATACTTTTTCTTTGATGAAGATAATCACATAGCCATTGTTCATGGTTTCCTTTTAAAACAATGACTTGATGAGGATAAACGAGTTGTAAATCATAAATATATTGAAGTGTATGATATGATTCTGTTTTCGTAGTGCCATCTACATAATCACCTAATAAGATCAGAATATTCTCTGAATCTGAAAAATCAATATGTCTCTTTATCGATTCATCCAACAAATCAATACGTTCATGTATATCTGAGACAACATAATATGTTTTTTCCATCCTGTTTCCTCTTTTCTATCAATTGCAAATAAAATCATATTATACATAAAACTCTTCCATTGTATCCAAACATAGACAGGCGAGTTTCCCTGTTTCAAAACACGCCCCACTATCCATAACAATATATTGATTATGATGATAAATCTCAGGTTTTCCTGTAATAGAAAGTGTTGGAGTATGTCCAACAATCATATAATGATTTGAATCTTTAAAATAAGGTATCTCATAATCAGGACGTTCCCAAACAAAATCATCCACACTATGATCTTCTAATTGAATACTTTCACTATGATTCCCTAACCCTGCGTGTACCAACAAGAAATATTGACCATTCACTTCAACTTCTTCATAAGCTGTAAACTCCATTAAGTAATCAATAATATCTTCCTTTTCTAATGGGGATAATTGTTGAAATTGCAGTAGAGTTGGATAGCCCCCATTTTGTATCCATTCATATAAATCCAGCATCTTATCATCATCTAAACTCTCAAAGATAGATTCAACTGTTTCTTGAATGAAAGCAGGAAGACAACGCATGGCCATGAGTTCATGATTACCAAATAGAGGGAACACATGAAAACGATTCATCATATCTTGTAAAATACGTATTGATCCTTGACCACGATCAATCACATCACCTATGATATAAAGTATATCTTCATCTGTAAAATGTATTGTCTTAAGCATTTCTATATACTTATCATACATACCATGAATATCACTCATGACATAGATCATAAACATTCCCTCCTTATGAAACATCATTGTTTTCAATAGATAAATATATTATACTATATGCGCATAGACACCACAAGAAACATTATGTTGCCATAAATCAGCAAAAAAGGAGATAACAATGGAAACTCATAGTTTACAACTTAATGAAATTGAACTAGCTAAAGATATTAAAGAAAAAATAAAAGAACAAAGAGAAAAAAATCATATCACACAAATAGATATATCAAATAAACTTTATAAAACAAGACAATATTTTAGTAATATTGAAAGTACAAAAGGAGACAATGTAATGAAACTTCCTTTACTCTTAGATTTTATACGCATATGTCAAATACTTAATATCAATCCTGATTATTTATTAGGATTTCAGCCTATTAAAAATACAGATATTCATAAAGTGAGTCACTTTATGAATATGAGTGAAGAGTCTATTGTTCAACTCAAAAATGAAATAAAAAAACGTGAATTTATTGAATACCTGTTAAAATCAGATGAATTAGATATTATTTTAAATGAAATACCTCAGTTAAAGATAGAGACAATTGCTTATATTCGACCTCTCTATACAATCTATACTGAAACTATTATTCAATCCATGAATAAGCATTTTGATAAATTTGTCACTCATCATTTTTATACAGATATTACATATAATCGTGTGCGAAATTTTATTGATTCTTATTATACAGAAAAACAATTTAACTCTCAAAAAATAAGTTTACTTCTAACTGATGAAGGATTCACTTACTATAATCATTTATCATTAGAAAAATATGATAAAACTTTTGACTGTTTAGATTTCAATACAAAGAAGAAACTTTTTCTGGATACTTTTGTAGAAGATTATTTAGAATTTAAAATGAAGGAATTTGAACATCTGAAAAGATGGGAAAATATCAAAGAAACATTACCAGCACTTATCAATAAATATATTGATGAAAAGATTGCTGAATTTGATCAGCAGGCAAGGAAATATGCTCAAAATCATAAAAACCAATGAGAATCATTATGTCTCATTGGTTTTTTCAAAAAATCTTATGACTTCATCTGTGGAAATGGGTTTCAATGCATTGGCATCAACACCTACATCATATCTTAATATACCTTGTTTTCTCATTTCTAAATTATACTCTTGAGTATTATGCTGATGTCCATGTAAGTGAATACCACCTTGAAAATAATGAGGCCACTCCAATAATGGATAATGCATAAGAATAAATTTCTTTCTATTATATTTGATAATCTTAAAATCGCATACTTCTTCAAATAAATTTTCATCATATGCCAAATCATGATTACCCCTTATTAATATTTTCTTTCCTTTTAACTTCTTAATAATCGCATTGGCTTCTTCAACAGGCATCTTAAAAAAGAAATCACCTAATATATAAACAGTATCTTTTATTTGAACTGTTTGATTCCAATAATGAATCAGTGTTTTATTCATGTCCTGAATATTATCAAATGGTCGTTCACACATTTTGATAATATTATCATGTCCAATATGTAAGTCACTAGTAAAATAAATCATCTTTTATCCTTTCTTATTCTTGAGGAAATAATTGTTTCAATATCTTTTCTAGTCCCTGATTTTCAATAGTATCACAAATCAAATTTGCACAATCTTTTAATTCATCACAGGCATTTCCCATTGCAACACCAACCTCACAGAATTTTATCATTTCTATATCATTCATACCATCACCAAAAGCATAGGTATCTTTTTGAATCATATGATAGTAATCTAAAACCTTTTGAATACCTATCGCTTTTGAAAGTGTTGGTGAATAGAATTCAAAAGCATTCTCTGTTCCATGCTGATCGAAATTAATCACATAGCCAAAATCATTTTGAACATATTCTTCTATTTTCTTCCTATCTTCATTTAAGACATTAGCTTCGATTTTAATCGTTCTATGTAAAACTTCATCTCTATCAAAATCTTGAATAAACTTATCTGCAAAACCAACTTCTTTAAAGAAGGTATACAGTTCTTGACTTTCCGGTTTGATATAAACATGTTGTGCTGTTTCAATCATATAATCACAATCCATTTTTTCCAGCATATTAACTGTTTGTACACATAATTGATAATCCATAAGTTCTTCATAGATGGACTGTCTATTAATCTCAACATATCCACCGTTTGCCAAAATAAAGCCATCAAAATCATCACTTTCTAGCCATTGCTGATCTAACATCACTTTTGGTCTCCCACTACATATAAATAATTTATGTCCTGCTTCTTTTAAACGTCTTAATTGTTGTTTCACACCATCTGTTATTTCTTGAATTCCTCTTGAACTATCCACCAATGTTCCATCTATATCAAAGAATAAAACCTTATTTCTCATACCTGATTCTCCTTTTCTTATGTTAATCATAGTGTATTATGAATAACATAAGGAATCAAATGATTTTCATAATCTGAATAAAATATGATGATTAAAAACTCTTATTTATAACTTTTAATAATATAAATAAACCAAATTTAAAAATATATTTATCTTTGCAATACATTTATTTACTGCCTATTTTTATCCTCTCTATAAGAGATATTCCCTTCTTTTCCATCTTCTCTTTGCATTCCATGCTTTCCCATGACTGTTTTCATAGCGCTATAGCCATGATAGATACTTTTTTGAGGAAACATGTTCATCATTTCTGCTGGTAATAAGAGATGTTCATCTTGATGATTTAAAACTTTCTTACATACTTCAATAACATTATCTAATAAATCTTTTGAAGATTCACAGGTTCCATGATTTCTTAAAATGATATCGTATTCATTTTCATATTTTTTTAGTTTTAATAATGATTGATAATATGTTTTGATATCAGTTGAGAAATCTTCTAATAAAATTGTTCCAGGCCCACAGCCATCACCAAACAATATCATCTTTTCTTCTTTTATTAAAAACATCATCATTCCTTGAGTATGTCCTGGTACATGAATAGCTTTGATAGTAATACCACCCAAATCAAAGCAATCCAAATCATGAAGCTGTTTAAAATTTATGGTCTTTTTAGATTGTAACATATCCATGTTAAATTGTGAAAATTGAGTCTTTATAAACTGTTCTCGATATGCTTTTTGACTATGTGCCTCATAGACCTCATGATCATAATCACTCATATAAACATTTTTGAATTCTTGTGCTCCTAATGCATGATCTATATGCCCATGTGATAAGAGTACAAGAATAGGTAAATCACATAGAGATTCTATATAATCTTTTAATCCTTTTAAACCATATCCAGTATCTAGTAAACAACATTTTTCCTGTCCCTCGACTAAATACATAGCAACACCTAATTGATCTTTAATACGGTATACATGTTGACTTATTTTTTCATGTGTAAAATTTTTCATGCTGGTTCAACCTCTTTTTCGCTTTCAAAACCTAATACTAACATTAAAGCGAATGTTACTGTAAATCCAATAGCACAAGCAATCCATCCATGAATTAAACTACCTGTATTTTCACCACTATAAGACAATGCCATTAAAAAGTTTGATGATCCCGCAAAGTAAACTGCAACATTCATAAAAGCTGCATACAATCCTCCAATAAATGTTCCAATCATACTATAAATAAGTGTTTTTCTATACCTAAACATAATTCCAAAAATTGTTGGTTCACCTACACCACCTAAGAATTGAGATATAAAACAACTTAATCCCAAACTCTTTGTTTGTGCATTTTTTGATTTCAGCATCACACCTAGACTCACTGCCATACTTGTGTAAACAGCAACAATTGCTCCAACCAATACTGTATTATCATATCCAATAGTTGTCATAGAAACAATCGCTGTTGTCATAAGTGGTAAATGCATACCAGTAGCTACAATTAAAATATAAACTGCGCCAATCAAGGCAACCCCAAATGGTCCAAATATATCTCTTAGCCACATTAATACCTCTCCAATATAAATTCCTAAAACAGAACCCAAAGGTCCTAAAACACATAATCCAATTGGTAACATCATTAAAATTGTCAGTAATGGCACAAACAATGTACTCACTGCATCTGGTATCCATTTTCTTAAGTATTTTTCTAGGTATGACATCACAAAAGTTATCATAATCATAGGTAATACTGTCGAAGAATATTGAGTCAATGTCATAGGGATTCCATAAACACTAAATGGATTACCTTGATTGACAATATCTACAAAAGATGGATGTAACAGGATACATCCCATAAATAATGCAATCATTGGATTACAGCCAAATTTCTTAGCTCCAGATAACCCAACAAATACTGGGAAAAAGTAAAATCCAGCATCTCCAACAAATGTAAACAATCTAAAAATATCAGAAGATTCACTGACTAAATTAAGCATAGATGGACCAATTAAAGCAACAATCATTTTAATTAAACCAGCACAAATTAAAATAGGAATTATCGGTGTTAAACATCCAGCAATACCATCTAAAATACGATTAACAAATACCTTTATAGAAATTTTTTCTTTCTTTTTGAAATCTAAATTCTCATTGACTAATTCTTCAACTGCAAAGCCACCAAGTTCACATACTTTTGCATAAACCTTATCTACTCCTGGACCAATAATAATTTGAAATTGTCCTCCTGAAAATTGACAACCCATAACACTTTCAATTGATTTTACTGCTTCTTGATCAACAAGGCTTTCATCTTTCATATTAAACCTTAATCTTGTCATACAATGAGTTGCATAACTCACGTTTTCTTTACCACCAATTCTTTCTAAAATAGCACTTGCTAAAACTTCATATTTCATACATTTCACCTTTCTTTTATAAAATTTCAAAATAAAACCAATGCAAAAAGAATGTTTTCTCATTCTTTACACATTGGATAATGCCCTTACGGTTACAATTCCTCTCTTGCATAAAGTCTATTGACATGCAACATTAAATACAATACTTCTTCTTCATTTGGTACCCAATG
Source organism: Candidatus Stoquefichus massiliensis AP9 (assembly GCF_000455285.1). GTDB lineage: Bacteria > Bacillota_I > Bacilli_A > Erysipelotrichales > Coprobacillaceae > Stoquefichus > Stoquefichus massiliensis. Next base: position 209,315 of record NZ_HG005287.1, read on the forward strand.
AAGATCACTTTCTATATATGTTTTTATTTTTATAACACATTGATGCACTATTGGAAATTCATCTTTCATATTTTGATACAATTTCTGATTATCACTTGAAATACTGACTCCAACATCTTTTCTTTTTAATAAATACTGGAGATGAGATATAAATCTTGAATAATTAAACTCATCTTTTCCAACTCTAATATTTAATTCATTTTCAATTATTTGAACAATATCATTAATAATCGTATCATTAAAATCAAAGTCTTCTTGTTGAACCATTGCCTCTGCATTAATAAAGTGTAATGCTATATTTCCTGCTTCTTCTTTAGGAAGATAAACTTTTAATTCTCTCGCAATCATTTTAATTGCTAATTGTCCTATTTCTATCTCTTTTTCATAGAAATATTGGATATCATAGATTAGTGGATTTTTTAAATTCATATTCTTTTGATGTCTTTGAATTGCAAAATAAATGTGATCTGCTAAAGTAAAAACAATATTGTTGTTTAATTCACAGCATATATAATTTCTAGCAATATCTACAATACGTGATGATATTTCAAATATTTTCTCTGGAATTTCACCAATTAATGCAAGATAATTTGAACTGACTCCATAATATGTTCTATCTATAAGACTTAAATCATTTAATTCATAAGGTGTTTTTGGAAATCCAATTCCTTTACCAAAAGCAATTAATTCATGATTGTTATTATCTAAACATATTGCAACATTATTGTTTATTTTTTTGATCACTTTCATGAAATATCCCTCTTTCTATATAAATTGAATAACTTGACTCTCACCTTTAATCACATCATTTACAGCATTTTTTTTTAATTCAAATTGACAATTTTGAGTAATTACCATAGGCGTTATGAAATTGACATCTTTATCTTTAAAGAAATCTCTATCAATCTCCATAATAGCTGATCCTTTTTTTATTTTATCACCTTCATGAACAAGAACTTTAAAACCTTGTCCCTTAAAAGAAACTGTATCCAAACCTACATGAATCAAGATTTCAACACCATAATCAGTGATAAATCCAATCGCATGTTTCGTATGAGCAATCATTGTAATTTTTCCATCACATGGAGCATATACAGTTCTTCCCTGAAATTCAAAAGCAACTCCATCTCCCATCATTCGAGAAGCAAAAACATGATCTGGGACATTTTCAATGTTTATCATTTTTCCAGTAACTGGTGAATATAAGCTTAAATCTTTCTTTTTTAAAAAGTCAAACATTCTCTCATCCTTTCTATATACAAAAAACTTCTTTAAAAACATACACAAAAATAGTATCTACTATTTAAGGTAATGCCTTCAAAGAAGTTACAATCCTTTTACACATATACATTATCACAACAAGTAAGCGCTGTCAATAGTGATTTGATAAAATTCGCATATTGGATTAAATGAAAAATTTAATCCTACTCTTTAATTCATAAGTCACATAATTTTTAACTAGAATAAAAATTTATATGAGTTCTACTTTTTTGTACTGCTAACTTTCGTTATAAGTCATGAAATGTATATATCTAAAATATCAATCTTTATCATTTCGCAACACTTCCTTACATCTTGTAGTTTTTAATAATGAAGTATGGTATTATGAATATCAAGGAGGGAATCTTATGGATGATATCTATCAATTAGAAGTTTTGGCAAATGAATCAGCATTTGAACTTATTCAAGTTCCTGCCCAAAAGAAAATATCACAAGATGATCAAATGACAATTCAAAATATCTGGAATCATTATCTGAAAGATCCATCTTCATGTTTATTATCTTTAGGATCTATAAAACATGGAAAATGGATGACACCTTCACTTACTTATATTATTGAACTTTGTCATTATTTTTATGATACAGTAAGAAAAATTCCACAATTAGAACTACAGCGTGGTCATCTCAATATAGAGTTTGAAGAAGAGGAATTATCTATCCTTGTATTAAGAAAACCATATATGCTGGGTGAAGAATATATTCTGGAAGATTATATTGCCGGTTTCTTTAACATCTTATTGAAACAGTTGAATAAAGAAATGAATGTGTATTCTGGAAGTGTTGAAGAATACTTTTTAGAACATATACAAAAAGAACCAGTGGGAAGAATATTTTTTCATTTGGTTGAAAATCCTAATAGTGAAACACCTTTTGCTTTTTTAGCCACTTATTCTCATATTCTTGATAATGGAAAAATCCAACAAATTCCATTAATAAATGCTTTAGACGAATACCGACAAGATCGTGATACATTAATTCAACTCTTATCTACAGTCAATAAAGCACGACAGAAAAGTCACTTTATAAATGAATTGAGTGAATCTGGTGAATTATTTCATCCATTACAGTTAGATAGTCAGGAAGCTTATACTTTTCTAAAAGAAATTCCTATATATGAAGAATGTGGTATTGTTTGTCGTGTTCCAAAATGGTTTATTCATAAACAAAGTCATGTCGGTATCTCAACAACTGTAGGTGATCAAGTTAAATCTATCCTTGGTATGAATTCTTTATTAGATTTTCATGCCAATATTGTGGTAGATGGTGAAATATTAAGCATGGAAGAGATACAAGACCTCATTGATAAACAAGAAGGTTTGGCATTGATTAAAGGAAAATGGGTTGAAGTTAATGCTGATGATTTACAGAAAGTTTTAGAAACTTATCGAAATATTCAAAGTCAATTAAAGAACGGTTTAACATTAAAGGAAGCTTTACGTCTCCAGTTAGATAATCAGAAAGATGAAACAAAGATTGTATCTGTAGAGAATGGACAATGGTTAAACCAGATTATGCAAAATCTTATCAATCCACAATTCAATCCAAACTTAGACTTACATATTCAAGCCAATTTACGCCCTTATCAGTCTACAGGTGTCTCATGGTTATCTTATATGCAAGATTTAGGCTTCGGCGCTTGTTTAGCTGATGATATGGGACTTGGTAAAACTTTACAAATTATTGCTCTGTTAAGTGAAACACGTAACCAAGATAAGAAAGCATTGTTAATTGTACCTGCATCATTGCTCAATAACTGGGCAAATGAAATTAAGCAATTTGCTCCTGAAATGTCATTTTATATACTCCACCCAAGTATGAAAAAGAAAGATGTTCATGAACAGGATATCATTGATCAGCACCAATTGATTATCACAACCTATTCAATGTGTGGAAAATATCAGAAACTGGTTGAATATGATTGGGATATTCTTATCTTAGATGAAGCTCAAGCTATTAAGAATCCAAATACCAAACAGACAAAGACAATTAAGCAGTTTCATGCAAAATATAGAGTTGCTTTAACGGGAACACCTATTGAAAATAAACTCATGGACTTATGGTCTTTATTTGATTTCTTAAATAGTGGTTTATTAGGAACAATCAAGGAATTTAAAAGTTTTGTCAAAGAATTGCAGGCTGAAGAAAACACTGAAGGTTATGCAAAATTAAGAACAATGACAGCACCATTCTTATTAAGAAGACTCAAAACTGATCGATCAATTATCTCTGATTTACCAGATAAAATAGAAATGAAAACATATACTTCATTATCTAAAACACAAATTGCTTTATATGAAGATTTTGTTTCATCACTGAAAGTTAAACTAATGGAAAGTGAAGGTATACAGAGAAAAGGACTTGTCTTGGCTTCTTTATTAAAACTAAAACAAATCTGTAATCATCCTGATGAATACTTGGGAAATAATCTTTATGATGAAAAAGAAAGTGGTAAGTTCTTGAGATTAAGAGAAATATGTGAAGAAATATATGCAAAACATGAACGTGTTTTAATTTTTACACAGTTTAAGGAAATGGTAGAACCGATTAATGATTATCTAGAAACTGTATTTCATATACGAGGAGTATCTATTGATGGTTCAACTTCTCTTAAGAAACGAAAAGAAGCAGTTGAATTATTCCAAAGTGATGAATATATTCCTTATATGGTTTTATCTATTAAAGCTGGTGGTGTTGGTTTAAACTTAACAAAGGCTAATCATGTTATTCACTTTGATAGATGGTGGAATCCTGCGGTTGAAAATCAGGCAACTGATAGAGCTTTTAGAATTGGTCAAAAGAAAAATGTTATTGTTCATAAGTTTATTTGTGAAGGAACAATTGAAGAAAAAATTGATCAGTTAATAGAAGATAAAGTGAAGTTGAGTGAAGATATTATTAGTCAAAAAGATGAAACTTGGATTACTGAAATGAATAATGATGAGTTATTAAAGTTATTTGATTTGGAGGTCCGTTAATATGGCATACTATAATCGTTTTCCTGCTTATCAAACTATTGATGAATTAAAAGAAAAGAACATCAAAAAGAAAAAAACATATCTTAAGAAACATCCTGAGGCTTCACCTATTGTCTTAGAAGGAAAATTAGGTAAAACATGGTGGGGAAAATCATGGAATCAGAATTTGGAACGTTATGCTGATTATGAAAATAGATTAGGACGTGGAAAGAAATACATTAAAGCTGAAGCTATTTTAGATTTTCATATTGAAAAAGGACGTATTTATGGAGAAATTGCTGGAAGTGGTAGAAAGATATACAATGTTGATATTTCTATAGACCCTATGAATGAACAAGATTGGCAACACATTCAAAAAAATTGTGGACGTCGTATTGATTCACTAGAACAATTGTTATCAGGACAGTTTCCAAATGAATTAAAAGATATTTTCTTTATCAAAGATCATGGACTTTTTCCATCTTCTTCCCAAATACACATCTACTGTGATTGTCCTGATTATGCTAGATTATGTAAACATGCTTCTGCTTTCTTATATGCAACAAGTATTGCCTTAGATCAAAATCCTGCTTTATTCTTTCAATTGCGTGGAATTTCTATGGATGCCTTTATTAATAAAGCTCTTGGTGAAAATTTAGATGAGCTGATGAAAAAATCCAAACAAAAATCTAAACGAATACTTGAAAACGAAGATTTAGATGCATTATTTCATCTTAGCTAATTGAAAACCAGAAGTAAGTTAATATTTCTGGTTTTTTCATGATTTAGTTATATATCTCTTGTTTGTTTTCTATATAATTATTATTTGTATCAATAATGTGGGAAAAGGAAATATTCATAGCATAACTATGTGATATTTGGTATTTCTTCCATAAATTATTAAGTGTTTCGTCCTCCTTAAATATGCACAATAGTTGTAATGCATTATTCAAATCACTCATACTTTTTCTATTGGTAAATGTTATTTCTACTGCTTGAATTAAATCAATGTTAACTTTGGTACTATGTCAAGAAAAAGTGCCAGTTAAACTGAAATATTTTATTTTATTTTTAATTGCTCATTAAATATCTGAATTGTTTTTGATAATACTCTCTTTCATATTCATTCGGACTCTTATACTGGCAATGTTCATGTATTCTTACAGTGTTGTAAAATATCTCTATATATTCAAATATTAATCTCTTTGCCTCTCCATAATCCCATATTTTATATCTGTTTAGCCATTCTCTTTTCATCAGTGAATGAAATGATTCTATACATGCATTATCCCATGGTGTTTTTTGAATAGCTTCTTTTTAAATCATTTGTTAAATTTCGATATTCTTCACATGTAAACTGTATTCCCACAAAAGTTATTATTTGATATTGTTAAATCATAGGATGACAAGATTATGAACAATATCATTTTTTATCTCAAGAACTCTTAACTTTCTTGAGAAAAAGCCATTACAAAGAATCGACATTGGCTAAATATGAAAGAGAACTAAAAGTACTGCAACGTTTTTGTGAGACACATGGCACAAGAGATTACACTATCGAATTGGGTAATAAATATGCGGAAGATATTTATATTGATGGTCATTTTAGTACCCATCGATATTTTGACAGAGGACAAGTAACGAGATTATTAAATTTTTATTTGGATAATGGTTACTTTGAATTGGCAATTAAACAGGGAATGAAATTTGATAGTTCACAAATAAGGTTTCAAAATGAATACAACAATTACAAATCATATATATCAAAAGGATTTAAGAAAATCAACATAACATAATTACAGCTATGATGTTTATATGTTTTTGAATGACTTATCTAAGACTGATTTAGATCATATAGATAATTTATCTATTGAATTCATTTATTCGTATCTATCTACAATAAATATTGATAGTCAAAGACATACTTTATGTGATTTTCGTTCTTATCTTCAATTCATAAATAGAATTGATTTACTTCAACGAATCGAAGGTATCTGTTCACCAAGAACAAAAAAGATAATATCCGTTTTAAGTGATGACGAAAACATGAGAATTCAAAATGTGTTAAATTCAGATAAAGTAACAATTAGAGATAAACAATTTTCTTATTAGGATATGTTTTAGGAATGTGAGCATGTGACATTGTAACCTTAAAGCTAACTGATATAAACTGGAAAAATGATTATATTCAATTTATACAATCAAAGACAGGTAATGCAGTTAAGTTACCACTTTGTACTGATATTGGAAATGCATTGTTTCTCTATATAACCTTGGAGCATGAAAAAAGTGATTGCGATAATATCTTTATTAGCCATTACCCGCCATATAATAAGTTAAAAGTATTCAGTGAATACTTTTAACTTATTATAGAAATCGACACTTTTTAACACCCTTTAAATTATCACTCTTCTCATTAAGGGCAGTTTATGGCGCAATTTATGACGCAGTTTATGATGCGCTCAGATTTCCTAGAAACTTCCTTCTCTATTTAATAGTGTCTATCTTTACTATCCATCGTCCGCTTTTTTGACTTCCTTCGCGCGCAATTATATCTAAATCTCTTAGTTTCTTTATTCTAGTCTGAACCGTACGTTTACTTTTATTAACATTTTTAGCAATTTGATCTTGTGTTGTAATAGGGTTTTCTATCATTATTCTTATAATCTTTTTATCTATTTCATCAAGACCATCTTCAGTAATAAACTCTTTTACTTTTTTATTAGCAATGTTCTCATAATTATTATTAAAGGTTAAATCCATTAATGTAATTGAAAAGTAATCTTGATAAGATTTCACTTTTGGTTGAAATCTATTCCCATATACTTTATAAACTTCTCGAATTTTTTCAAAGCCACTTCCCGAACGCTCCATTAACTTACATAAAGCTAAAATATCACAAATGACTTCATTTCTTCTTTTAGAGGGTATACCATCAATTGAATTATAATCTTGAGCTTTACCTTCTGGTAGAAAACTACCTGGTGACATAATAACCATTCTATCCTGATATATATCAATATCTACTTGCGTCCCAGATATAGTATAATCACGATGCCCTAATGCGTTACATAAAGCTTCAATAACTGCTCTCTCTGGATAGGACTCTATATCACGTCTACCATTAGACATTTTTACAAAACCAGTCTTTGTATTATTTTTAATAAACAATAAAGCCATGTTCAATTGATT
>NZ_HG005287.1:217199-218638 GCF_000455285.1 Candidatus Stoquefichus massiliensis AP9
TCTAAATGAATATAATTTATTTCAAAGTCAATTATTGGGGTAATTCTATTTTTAATAAAGTCTACAAGATATCGTTGCTCTTTATCTACCTCTTCTTGTGAAATTCCAATAGCCGTTCCATTATCAGCAACACCAATATAAAGTTTTCCTCCACCTTTATTAGCAAAAGCAACGATTGTTTTTGCCCACTCCTGAGGCTTATCCTTATTTAATCTCACTTTGTATTCATATTCATCTCATCCTCGAAAACTTTCGCACACATTTATATCACAATAAGCAAATATTATCGATGCTATAAGCAAATATATTCCATAAATATTCGACAAATCTAAATTCTTTATAGCAAAAAAGCAGATATCTTCTAAGAAATCTGCTTTTTTTCATGGAAGTTTCACGGAAACTTACGAATAAAATCCATTTTCACGAAATAATTCATGATTTTTACATACAACTGTATATATACTATATACGACTAAAAGTATTGATTATATCGTGCTTTTTCGATTGTAAACCTTTTGTGCATAGGTTGTATGAGGGTTTACTTGTTTTTCATGTGCGGGAATGATATTTAATTAAGTGGAAAAGTAACTAACTCCAATATTTATTGATATAATTAATACAATTTCAATCAAAGAATATTCCCCTACTCTTTATTACATAAAAATAACACTTTTTGACACCTTTTGTTTTACCCATAATTAACAGCGAATAGTATATATAAATCTTTACTATATTGACTTAATAATTACATATCCACCTGTTTTCCTTGAACCAACTCGTTCGATAAGATTTCTATCTATTAACGTTTTAAGCTGTCTATCTAATGTCGTTTTTGCTTTCCCCATTTTTTCAGATAAAGTCTTTCGATTAATCCCTGGATTATTTTCTATCATGCTATATAGTTCTAATAACGCACCGTTTAATGCACTATTTAACGCACCGTTTAGTGGTGCATTATCTTTTTCGTTACTTACTATATCTTTATAGTCTCTCTGATACGTCAAATCCATTAATGTTATAGAGGACACACCAAACTTTGAAGATAACGTAGGTTGAACTCTTTCCTCAAATGGTTTATAGGCTTCCCTTATTTTCTCAAAACCACTTCCTGAACGTTCCATTAACTTACATAATGCTAATATATCACAGATAACCTCATTTCTTCTTTTAGAAGGAATTTTATCTATCATTTCATAATCTTGCGCATTTCCATCAGGTAAAAAATCCCCTGGTGACATAATAACCATTCGGTCTTGATAAATATCTATATCAATTTGAGTTCCTGGAATTGTATAATCTCGATGTCCTAACGCATTACACAGAGCTTCAATGACAGCTCTTTCTGGATAAGCTTCTATATCACGTCTACCATTAGACATTTTTACAAAACCAGTCTTTGTATTATTTTTAATAAACAATAAAGCCATGTTCAATTGATC
>NZ_HG005287.1:218818-237798 GCF_000455285.1 Candidatus Stoquefichus massiliensis AP9
CCTAAATGAATATAATTTATTTCAAAGTCAATTATTGGGGTAATTCTATTTTTAATAAAGTCTACAAGATATCGTTGCTCTTTATCTACCTCTTCTTGTGAAATTCCAATAGCCGTTCCATTATCAGCAACACCAATATAAAGTTTTCCTCCACCTTTATTAGCAAAAGCAACAATTGTTTTTGCCCACCCCTGAGGCTTATCCTTATTTAATCTCACTTTGTATTCATATTCTATAGATTCAAAATCATTTAATTGTCTAATATAATCCTTAATGCTTTTTCTACTCATATGTTCTCACCTCGCTTCTTTATATTATTACCTATTTCAATGCGATATATCATTACATGATTCATTTTATATCTTTCATACTTATTCATTTAAACTAAATTTATTCTATCATATTATTTTTATAAAAAACACTTATAATAAAATATATTTTGTACTGATATAAAAAAACGTAATACATTTATTACAATTCATTACGCTATAGAATAACTATTTGTTTTCTCATATTTCATATGTGGGAATGATTTTTGGTTAGCTAGAAAAATAATAAGTATCTATTTAACTTGATATAATCAATATATTTTTAGATAAAATGATTCATCCATCTCCATAAATAATAAAATTGACACCTTTTAATTTACATAATATTGTACTAAAATTAATTAGCTTAATATTGATTTTCGCGTGTTTTTCACGCGCGCGTTTAATTAATATGATATACAGTCGATCTTCCAGATCCTATTATAACTAGTTTTTCGTTTATTACCAATTTTTTCAAGATTCTATATGCTTGATCTTTAGATATATTTAATAATTCTGTGACATCTTTTCTACTTATGCCATTTTCATTACTTTTTTATTATCTTCATTTAAAATTCCTACACTTAATTAAGAAATTACAACCCGGATAGCAGTATTTAAAACTGTACTCATAGCTATATTTATATTTATACATTTGAAAGAGCAATCTCCTTAAAAATGCGTTGTCTTTCAAAATCAAAAGTTGATTCTCCTTCTAAGCATTTTCTAAGCATTTCTAAGTCATCATCCGTCAAAGGCATACCCTCAAGGCGCATTGTCGCATTGACTTCATCTATGATTTTTCTCGTTTCTTCACTCATACAAGGACACTCCTTTCTGGCATATTTTCTATTAATATTATATTATATTTAGCAATTCATTTCACCATAATTAAGTTGTAGTTAATACAATTTTATTATATTCATAATTGTATGTTTTATACACATAACTTCTTAGTACTTTTTCTAAAATGTTAGTCTAAAAAATTGACAAAAATCATTAAAAACGCAGTATATTTTACAAAGTATACTGTGTATAATAATTATTTATTTTTCATATGAGGCGCGATACCATAATTTTGCTTAAAACCTCCAAAAAGCCTTTGTTTACTAAGCTTTTTACAAAATTCAAATAACCTATCTTATTCTTTTCTCTTTTTTCACGACATAGCTACTTCTTTTGAATACCTCTATGTATTTGTCAAAACATCTGTATGCAGCTATATACTATTTTTGTCTTTTAATAAGGCAATATTAATACTTTATGCATAAATATTTAAATCGTTAAAACATCTAATTTTCATAATTAATTAAGTTTTCACTTAAGCATAAAGCTGAATTCTTCTTCATTTATTACAATTTGAGTTAACATAGATAGCTCAAAAAAAGCATGATTCGCTATGAGTCATGCTTTTACCCTACAAACTGGAATTTAGTAGTATACCTTTCATAAGTTTTGATAATTGTTTAGGATTCTCAACCATAATCATATGACAAGAATCATGAATAAACAATATATTAAGATGATTTAAAACCTGTGCAGATAAATTTAAATCCTGAATCTTTGCTGGATATTCCGACATACCACGGTTACCATAAATCGCATAAATATCCTGTGTAACTTCATTGACTAAAGTGCTATAATCAAAATCAACTTGAATTGACTTCAATAATTCAGCAGTATAAAATTCCCTTTCTTTACTAAACATTTGAAGAATACTGTCTCCATATTTATCCATGTTTTTTTGTGTCATTAAATTTCTATAAAATTCATTAGCAGGCTTCAAATTTGTATCCAAATAGATTATTTTATCGACTTTCATTTTATATTTTGCAGTTAATTGCAATGCAATGATTCCTCCAAGACTATGTCCTATAATTGCATCATAACAGTGATGACCATAGTTTTTATAAACCCATTCAGTAATATCATCAACTTTTTTTGCGTGTAGTGTTACTTCATGCGGGTACTCCACATAATCAATTTCAAATTCTTTTAGATAAGGGTCTATAGCATTCCATATGTCTTTCGTGCAATTAACACCATACAGTATCATCAATCTCATAATTCATTTCCTCCAATAAATTTTAATTTTCCTGTTTCATAAACTGAAATTTGTATACATCACTTTAAAACTTTATCATAAGCGATTTTTTCACTGCCTTGAAAAACAACTACACCACATTCAACAAACCCATTCTTTTTAAGAATATGTTGCATTCGTTTATTAGGAAAATCAGTATCAATACGAATATATGGAACTTCTCTATCAAGACAAACTTCTTCAATTAGTCCAAATGCTAAATCTGCTAATCCAATACCGATAAAGTCTTTACTAAATGCCATACGGTGTACAACCGCATAATCTTTGTCAATACTCCATGTGCCTTTAATATCTGCATATGCCGGTTCACCAGAAAAATCAATACACATATATGCAGCAATTTTTCCATCTATTTTTAGAACATATCCTTTTTCAGTTTCAATATCATGGTAAACTGTATCTATATTAGGATAATCTTCAGTCCACTGAACAAAACCTTGTTCTTGTTGAAATTTCCTTCCATTATTAAGGATTTCACTACACAACTCTGCATCGTCTTTTATAGCTAATTCAATGATATTCATCTTAATCTCCTCCAACAAAACTAATTTTTATTACTCATGTTTCAAGCCGATAAACTGTAATTTGCAAATCAAACAATATTCTCACCCAAGATTATTTTGGGCATCGTGGTTAAACACCTATTCCAACGTTTATAGAATTTTTCTATGCCAAGTTTTCCAACTCTTGCATGAACTGCTTCATTTTCCATCACCCAATACAAGACATATGTTACCTTACCTACATTTCTTGTAAGACGAATAGGTAATTCTCCCTCTTTAACTGCATTGAAATCTTTTTGTCGGTGAGTACGTTTTATATAGTGTACATCAATAACACCATCTTGCTCCAAATAAAATTCTGCTACTTCCCTCATCAGTTCTTCAATTTCATCTAGCTTGGTCAGTTTTGCCTCATATATGCATATTTCATTAAACATAAAATACCTCCATTCTAATTTTTCTGTTTCATAAACTGCAATTTGTAGAGTTTCTAGCCTATGTTTCACTTGTACTTCCAATTTCAAGCAAATTCCCCTCTGGGTCAGCTACGTAAAAATTGCGGATACCGAAAGGATAAGTGATGGGTTCTCCCGTGGGAAACTGCACACCCAACTTTGACAGACGCTCATATTCCAAATCTACCTCAGCAAAATTGGATAGCCAAAGGGCGATTTCAAATGTCTGATTGATACCCTTTAGAAGTACATAGTCTTCTCCTATTGCCTTTACAAATTCTTTCCTGCTATACATAAATAAGGATAGTTCTCCACTTGCAGTTTCAAAATCCGCAAAAGGTCCACCACTCCATTGAGTTTGAAAACCTAGTGTATCTCTATAAAATCGAACCATATTTTCCATGTCACTGACCAGCAGGCTCACACCGACACGTACATCTTTTCCATTCATTATCAATACCTCCTCTCATACAAATTCTAATTTGTAATCTTGTCTTAATCATATCACTTAATCCTTTAGACAACAAATATATAATGAAAATGACCAATTATTCTTCATAATAACTGGCCATTCCTATCAAATTTTCACGACATTTCTACGACTTTTCACGACATTTTTGCGTTTTTACGGAAAAATCAGCGATTTTTATCTATCGTCGTATACTGTCTGTATACATCCAAAAGTGCCCTGTTTATCGGCATTTTTGAGTTGTATGCTATCTGTATGATACCTGTAGATAACTCTACTTATTCTTCATATGTGGGAAAAGGATCACTTCACGAATCGATTCTTGTCCAGTTAACAACATAACAAGTCTATCAATACCCATTCCCATACCACCTGTTGGAGGTAAACCATACTCTAAAGCCTCTACATAATCTAAATCCATTTCATTGGCTTCATCATTACCAAGTTCTTTTTCTTTTAATTGGTTAGAGAATCTTTCATATTGATCAATTGGATCATTTAATTCTGTAAATGCATTTGCATATTCATTTCCACAAATGAATAATTCAAAACGTTGAGTAAAACGTGGATCTTCTAAATTCTTCTTAGCAAGTGGAGAAATTTCAATTGGATGACCATACACAAAAGTTGGTTCAACAATTGTTTCTTCTACATATTCTTCAAAGAACGCATTAATAATATGACCATAACCAAAATGGTTTTCAACTTCAATATGTCTTTCTTCAGCGAGTGCTTTCGCTTCTTCAAAAGTCATGTCACTTGCAAAGTCAATTCCAGTTTGTTCCTTAATTGCATCTGTCATAGAAATACGTTTAAATCCAGGCGCTAAAGAAATCTGATGACCTTTATACTCTAAATCATATGTACCACAAACACTCATTGCAGCATTAGAAATAATACCTTCAGTTAAATCCATCATACCTTCTAAATCACTAAATGCTTTATAAACTTCAATTGTTGTAAATTCAGGATTATGAGTTCTATCCATTCCTTCATTTCTAAACAAACGTCCAATTTCATAAACAGCATCCATACCACCAACAATTAATCTTTTTAATGATAATTCAGTTGCAATTCTTAAATAGAAATTCATATCTAAAGCATTATGATGAGTAGTAAATGGTCTTGCAGCTGCTCCTCCTAAAATAGGATTCAAGACTGGAGTTTCCACTTCAACATAACCTTGACTATCTAAGAAATTTTGAATAGAACGGATAATCTTAGGTCTTGCAAAAGCAATCTTTCTTGATTCTTCATTCATAATTAAATCAACATATCTTCTTCTATATCTTTCTTCAACATCACTTAAACCATGATATTTCTCAGGTAAAGGACGTAAAGCTTTTGTTAAATGAATAAACTTTGTTGCTTTGACTGATAATTCTCCAGTGTTTGTTACAAAGACAGTTCCTTCAATCCCAACAATATCTCCAATATCACTCTTAATTAAAACTTCATATTCATCTTCACCAATAACATCTTTTCTTACATAAATTTGTATTTGTCCATCTCTATCTTGAATATGCATAAAGCAGACTTTCCCTTTACGACGTTTTGTCATAATTCTTCCTGCAATTTTAACAGGTACTGCCATTTCTTCTAATTCCTCATGCGTTTTACCAGCAAATTCTTCTTTGATTTGTTTTGAAAAATGTGTCACATCAAATCTTTGTCCAAAAGGATCAATCCCTCTTTCTCTTAAAAAATCTAATTTTTCACGTCTTACTAATTCTTGTTCACTAAATTGTCTTTCTTCCATATTTTTCTCCTTTTCCAAATAAAAAACTCCCATCCACAAGGGACGAGAGTATCGTGTTACCACCCTAATTCGTTATTATATCACTATAACAACCTTTTCAACTCCAATCAGAGTCTAGCCTGTAACGCGGCACACGTTATTTTATCACTTTTGATCCAAAATACAGCTCCTAGTCTTTATTCATTATTTCTACCATCATCCATTCTCACCATCAGGACTCTCTTTGCATGTCTTAAAATAACTACTTGTCTATTCATAGCTTTTTTCTATACGCCTAGTATTATATAAATAAACCAAGTCCTTGTCAAGCAAAGAACTTGATTTTTCTTGTCTCTATCGACATATTTTATGCATAACTAAACATCTTCATATATTTTTTATTCATCATTTCTTCTAATAATTCTTCACGCTGAAATGTCTGTGCAGTGATTCCATCTATTTCAATAAAGAGTGTATCTCTATCCATAACCTCAACTTTCATAGATTGTATAGAAATTCCGTGTTTTTTCATAATATGCTGGATATCCGCTAAAGCTGATGGATCCTGCGTAATTTGTAACTGAATAATTTGTCCCTGATTCGTATACTTTCTAAAGACACCTTTATGAAAAATAAATTGCAACCCTGCCACACATAACGTTGTCATGATCCCAATATCATAAAGACCAGCACCTATACAAGAACCTGCTCCTGCTGTTGCCCACATTCCTGCAGCCGTTGTCAATCCTGAAACAGTTCCATGTCTGACAAATATAACACCAGCACCTAAGAAACCTACACCACTAACAATTTGAGCAGCCATACGGGCAGCATCATACTCTATGACATCTGGAAATCCATATTTTGAAACGATCATAAATAAAGCAGCTCCCAAAGCAATAATCGCATGAGTACGAATTCCTGCTTCTTTATTCCTATTTCTTCTTTCATACCCAATAAAAACACCACATAACCCAGCAATAATAATTCTTAAAAACCATTCCCAATGAATCATAATTTCTGGCATATGACATCCCTCCTATTCACAATAAATTAGTCTAAGTAACCTCCTCTTTTCCTCATCCAATCCATACTCTTTTTCTAAAAATTCATCATAATCTTGATACTTTTCTTTAATAGAATCAATTGTCAGCATAATATTTTCTTTTTGCACCAATAACAAAGGATCACTATATTTTCTTAACATTTTAGGAACATGATGTTCTTTATAAAAATCATCCACAAATTCTTTTAAGTATTGATTAGATAACAAATACTCCTCAATTGCATCTTCTTCACTCATACCTAAAGCAAACATAATCAATAATGCACTGATTCCTGTTCTATCTTTTCCAGCAGAACAATGAAAATAAACATGTCCATCATTTTGAAGCAACAACTTAAATAATTGATGATACGCAGGATTGTCAAAAGCCATCGTTTTGTATCCTTCTTGAATATACTGAATTAAGAACTGTAACTTATGTGGAGTCATTTTTCCTTGTAACATATTTCCAAAATCAAAACCCTCATCCTTATGTTCTTTTAATTGCAACGCCTCAATTCGTAAATATTGAGCATGTGGAAAGACAATATCTTTTGCAAGATTAGCTTCTTGTTCATCACGATAATCTAGGATATAGCGAATACCTAATTCTTCTTCCATATATTGTGCATCATCAAAAGAGATGGCGTCTAATGACGCCCCTCTAAAAATCATGTTTTCTTTCATGATTTCTCCGTATTTATTTTTATAGCCACTCACATCTCTAAAATTTCGAATATTTAATTCTCTCATAGTTTATGAACCTTTCTCCTTAATAATTCATATTGTTCTTTGGTTAAACCATATTGACCTAAAATTGTCAATTGTGAATCATGAAAATCACTTCCACCACTTTCTAACAAATGAAATCTCCCTGCCAAGTCCAATGTCTTTGGATAATCCACTTCTTTCATACTCGGATGAGATATTTCAATACCATCCAATCCATAACTCACATACTTTTCTATTTCATCATAGTTATCATATTCACAAGGATGTGCTAAAATCGCAATCCCTCCATCTTCATGAATAGCATGAATTCCCTCCTGAATATCAATATATCCCATTTGAGAATCAACTTCTTTTGATGTTGGACCGGCAAATAATTCTCGATATTTTTTAATCGTCATATCTTGAGGATATTTTTTCATTAAAGCTAAGAAAATATGAATCTTAAAAACAATATTATAAGGTGCAAAGATTTTTGCATCTTCATAACTTATATCATACCCCTTTTGATTTAAGAGTTCAATAAGATGATGATGATAAGTATCTCGACACTTTAATGTTTCTTGACATAATTTTTTTATATGTGGTACATGATCATTTAACCATAATCCAACAATATGAACCTTTTTAAAAACCTCTCCATCATAGCAGCTCATCTCGACACCACGAATTGTTTCAATATCATATGTCTTGGCAAGCGTGACAATTTCCTGATAATGATCAATTGTATCATGATCTGTAATCGCAACAGCATGTATTCCATTTTCTTGGGCTAAAGCAAAAACCTTTTCAATGCTCATAGTTCCATCACTATGATTCGTATGAACATGTAAATCAGCATAAACCATAAATTTTCACCTTCTTATATAATTGTTAGCAATTGTTGTAAAGCCTTGACTTCTTTATCTTTCACTGGCAACACCTCTAAATAATCACTGCTATTTGTTACAACAATCATTGTCGTTGGGTCAACTCCTGCACGTTTCATTTTATCAAGATCAAATTCTAACAATAAATCACCCTTTTTAACTTTTTCACCTTTCTTAACAATTTCACGAAAATAATTGCCTTCTAATTTGACTGTATCAATACCAATATGAATAAGTAATTCAATACCTTGATAAGATGTTAACCCAATAGCATGTTTCGTATCAAATGTGGCACTGATTTTCCCATCACAAGGTGCATAAACCTTTCCATCATTTGGTATAATGGCAATACCTTTTCCAATCACTTCACTAGAAAAAGTCTCATCCTCAACCTGCTCTAAATCCATTAACTGTCCTGACATTGGACTTGCTAATGTTTTGATTTCAGGATTGTGAGAAGATAATGTTTCTTTCGATTCAACCGGATCATCAAAACCAATAATCAGTGTTGCAATAAAAGTCACAACAACACAAATAGCAATCGTTATCAAAGCATTCATAAAATTATTACCATTGTTTTCACTCATCCACATTGGTAAACTAAAGAATCCCGGAGTTAAAAAAGCATATGCTTTTAGCCCCACAAAGCCAGCATAAAGACCAGCAATTCCACCTCCTATCATACAGGCATACATAGGCTTTTTGAGTTTTAAAGTGACTCCATATAAACATGGTTCAGTAATTCCGGCTAAAAAAGCCGTTAAACTTGATGAAAAACAAGTACTTTTAAATTCTTTATTTTTCGTTTTTAACCCAATTGCAAAAGAAGCTGCCCCTTGTGACATATTATGACATAATGTTAATGTTCTCGTAAAAGGATCAAAACCAGATTTACCAATCATTTCAATACCTGCCAAGGCTAAAGCTGCATGCATACCAGTTGAAACAAGCCATGGATATAGCAAGCAAGATACTCCAATCGCAAGCATTCCAAAATGATTATAAAACAACATAACAACTTTACTGATTCCTAAAGAAACAACATTCATTGCTGGTGCTAAAATAATAAATGATAATGGGGCCATAACCAATACAGTTAATAATGGAGCTAGAAAATTTTTAACCATTGTTGGGATATGATGATTAAAGAATCTTTCAACATAACTCATAACCCAAATAATCATAATACTAGGAATGATAGTTGATGTATATTTCATAGCTAATACAGGAATAACTCCAAATAATTTCACTGGTGTCCCAACAGCAACCATTTCACTCCAGCTAGGGTGTATAAGCATACATCCTAAAAAAGCAGCTAAGTAAGGATTACATTTAAATTGTTTTGCAGCTGAAAAAGCAATCAATACAGGTAAAAACGTAAATGTCGTATCAAAAACAAAATTAAAAATATAATATGTCTGTGATTCAGTTGATAAAACTTTTGTCAAAGTTAAGACCATCAAAATACATTTACCAAGTCCACAAGCAACTAATGGTGGAATTAAAGGACCTACACTTCCAATAATAGCTCCAAACACAGCATTAATAATCCCTTGTTTCTTCTTAGGAGTTTCTTCTTCCCCATCTTCTTTAATATCAGCTAATTTCACAACCTCTAAATAGACATCATGAACTTGATTCCCAATGACTAACTGATATTGTCCGCCTTTTTTCACTAACGAAAGAACTTCTTTCATGTTATTAATCTGATCATCATGAGCCTTCTTTTCATCTTTTAATGTAAAACGTAACCTTGTCGCACAATGAACCAAAGAAATAATATTCTCTTTACCACCTACAGCTTCAATAATCTCTTTTGAAAGTTTTTCATATTTCATTTTTTCTTCCTCCATTCATTTGAAAACTTCAAATCCCTGAAGGTTTGGCCAACTTAATGTCACCATCCAACGATCTATATGCAAATCATTTCATTAACTACCCTCCTTACTTATGTGAAACGATTTTTGCAACATGTATAGTTAAAAACAGAACTTCTTCATCTTCTAAATAGTAACTATATTTTCTTTCAATAAAGTTCTTAATTTCTAAAGCACATAAATACGGTTGCACATATTTTTCTTTCATAATCTCTAATAAATCATTGTTTAAAGATTCATCTTGATGTTGTTTTGTTTGATTAAATACTCTTAAACCAAAGAATTTTAAATGTGTTACAAAACGATAGTAAGATAAAGAATCTTCATCAAAATCTTTTTGAAAATAACTCTTTACCAATTCTAATATTCCTTGAATAAATTCAGTCATTTCATATACATCACTAATATTTCTTCCTACTTCACTACTCACAATATGCATTGCAATAAAGCCAGCTTCATCATCATCCATACGAATATGATATTTTGCTTCAATTAAAGATAATGCCCATAACCCTAATTCAAATTCTTTCTTATAGAAATGTTTAATCTCTAACAATAACTGATTCTTAATAGGAATACCTTCTTTATATCTTTCGATACTTGTATGGATATGATCCGTTAAACTGATATACAAAGAATCATCAACTTCACTATTTAATTCTTTCTTTGCTTTTTGGATCACCTGATCAGATATTTCCATATATTCAATAGGAATATCTTTTAACATATCAATCATTTTCTTTTGACTTTCTTTCAAACTTAATTCAAAAATTTTACTAATTTTTTCTGGATTAATACTTTCTCCTGTCCTTTTTCCATAAGCCAAGCCCTTCCCCATAACAACGATTTCTTCATGTTGATCATTGAACGTAATCACAACATTATTATTCAATATCTTTTTAATAATCATTGCAATCTCTCCCTTCAAAAATAAAAACCTGTCACAGAAAAAGTATCTGTAAACAGGTTTTGTGTAGCCATTATTATCATGCTATAACAATCCATCAATTACATTATCATCATAGCATGACCTTATTTTGATGTCAACGCTTTCAATGCATTTTGAAAGAAGTTTATATCATAATCTACTTTGTGATTTGTTTTTGCAAACATTCAACTTTATGATTAATATATTTCATAAGAAATCCTATCCCATTAAATGTTATAAAATAATATGTATCTTCTGATAACATATGAAAGCCAACACAAGTATCAGAATAACCAACAGTATCTTTCATATTCCAAATACCATCTATATACAAATTGTTTAATTTTAAATTACATGCCTTCGTTATTGTTTCATCATAATCCCAAACAAGTATACAATCCTTTAAGCGATAATTCATCACAATATTCCTCTATTCAAAGCAATCAAAGACTGATTTATCTCCAGTATGTAAATAAATACGATAAGCTTCTAAAATATCCTCTAATTCTTGATAACTTTCAATCTTTGATAAACGATTTTTCACTTGTGATGCAGATTTTAATCCTTTAATATACCATGGAGCGTGTCCTCGCATTTGACGAATAGCATTTTTTTCACCTTCAACTGGTATTAATCTTTGAGCATGCTGCAAACACTGATTAATCTTTTCATCAATCGTTGGTTCTTCTAATAAAATACCATGTTCTACATATTCAACCATTTGTTTAATAACCCATGGATTCCCTAATGCAGCACGTCCTACCATCACTGCATCACACCCTGTTTCTTCTAACAACCGCTTTGCATCTTGGGCCGTCTTAACATCCCCATTACCAATGACAGGTATAGAAACAGCATTCTTCACTTTCTTGATCCAAGACCAATCTGCATGTCCTTCATACATTTGTGAACGTGTTCTGCCATGTACTGCAATAGCACTCGCTCCTGCTTTTTCTATAATCTTAGCTATTTCTACACAATTAATAGAATCAAAATCATAACCAATCCGTATTTTAACAGTCACTGGTTTATTAACAACTTTGACAATATTTTTAACAATATCATAAACCAAATCAGGATATTGCAATAAATAACTGCCTGCATGTGCTTTCAATACCTTTTGAACAGGACATCCCATATTAATATCAATAATATCACAATTTGAATTCTGATCAACAAACTTTGCAGCTTCAACCATTGATTTTACTTCTCCGCCAAAAATCTGTATACTCATAGGATGTTCATTTTCATCCACATTCAGCATTTCGATTGTCTTTTGATTTCCATAACAAAGCGCTTTATCACTGACCATTTCACTCACGACAAGACCAGCACCAAATTCTTTAATAATCTTTCTAAACGCTACATTTGTTATACCGGCAAGAGGTGCCATAATAATTCTATTTTCTAATTCTATATTTCCAATTTTCATAATTTTCACCATAACACAATATAACATAATTTTTTTATAAAACAAAGACAAATGAATGATATATTTATAAATGTAGGAGGTGATATCATCAATATATGAAATAAAACTGCAAATGATTTTTTCATGATAATAAAGTAACATCTTCCCTCCCATCCTTGATGTTACATAACAATAATAATACGAAAAGACAGTTGTTTCCCTCTCCCTCAACTGTCTTTTCTATTTTTTTATTTTTTTATGTATAAAACTTTCATTATAGGCAATGATATATACAGATAGCTTACACTTTCCCCTCTATTTTTCCTCCCCATTAAAATAGATGTAAGTTATCAATTAGTTATATTCCTAATATTGGTAAACCCAGAAGAAGAAGGCACATCCCATCCGTGTCTTCTTTTTCATATATTGTCATCTTTCTTTTTTCTTTAGAAATCCTTGCACATTTTTTACATATAGATTTGATATAATCTACTGGAGGTGATATGAATGATAGAAGTAAAACATTTATCTAAGATATATAAGTCTAAAAATGTTGAAGTACATGCTTTAAATGATATTAATTTAAAGATACAAGATAAGGGTATGGTTTTTATCTTGGGGAAAAGTGGAAGTGGAAAATCAACACTTTTAAATGTTCTTGGAGGATTAGATCAATTTGATGAAGGTGAAATCATTATTGGCGGAAAATCTAGTAAGGATTTTAAACAAAGTGATTTTGATTCCTATAGAAATACTTTTGTAGGATTTATTTTTCAAGAATATAATGTGATGGATAACTTTACTGTTGAAGAGAATATAGCTTTAGCTTTACAATTACAAGGTAAAAAAGCAGATTGTCAAAGTATTGACCATATTCTTGAAGAAGTTGATTTACAAGGCTTGGGTGATAGAAAACCTAATGAGCTATCAGGTGGGCAATTACAAAGAGTTGCTATTGCAAGAGCATTAATAAAGAATCCTGAAATTATTATGGCTGATGAGCCAACAGGAGCTTTGGATAGTCGTACTGGCCAACAAGTTTTTGATACATTAAAAAAATTATCAAAAGAAAAATTGGTATTAATTGTTTCTCATGATAAAGAGTTTGCAAAAAACTATGCTGATCGTATTATTGAATTAGCAGATGGCAAGATTATCAGTGATACAAGTAAAGAACATATCATGCCAAAACAATTAAATGATGGTATTTCTTTTATTGAAGATGAATTTATTAATATTGATAATGCTCAAGAATTATCTCAGCAGGATATCAATGAGATTATTGATGTTATCAAAAAACATCAGGGTGAAGCAATTATTTCTTTTAATACCAATACAAATAAAGAGATTAAGAAAACAAATCATATAGATGAAAAAGGACGTTTAGAAATTTTTCAAGATACAACTGAAAAACATCTTAAAGATTATTCTCAGAAAGTCTCTTCATTTATTAAATCAAAACTACCATTTCGGAGTTCAATGAAATTAGCATTATCAAATTTGAAACTTAAACCCTTTCGTCTATTTATAACAATCATGTTATCAGTTGTTTCTTTTACACTATTTGGTTTAACAAATACAATGTCCCAGTACAATAAACAAACAACAACCTTTAATTCCATGAAAGATAGTCAAATTAATTATATTTCCATCGGAAAAACAACAACAGTAAGGTCTCATGATTATTCCTATGATGAAGATAGCAAACTAAAAAAGGAAGATATTCAAAACATTCAAAAAAAGTATCCAAACCTTCCTTTTATTACAACTTTCTCTGAATATAATTCACAATCAGATATGAATTTTCTATCACATATAGAAAAAACAGATAAGATTCCTGATAATGATTCATCCTTGCTTTATCAAACATCATTTTCAGCTCTTAGTGAAATTAACCAAGATATCATACAAAAAAATAAATTTAAATTACTTGGGAACTTACCAAGTCATGATAAAGAAATCGTTGTTACTGAATTCTTTGCCAATACTTTTAAAGAATTTGGTTACCAAATCATTGATAGTAAGGGAAAAACAAAAGTATCATCTATTCATTCTTCACAAGATTTAATAGGTAAGACTGTTAAGTTAATACTGAATTCTCAATCTATTGAATTTAAAATATGTGGGATATTAGATACACATATAGATTTAAGTCGATTTGAACCCTTAAAAGATGAACATAGCCAAGGTATTTCAAAATATTATTTATCTTCAGAATTAGCAACCCTCACATCAAACAGTTATCATGCATTAGGATTTGTGAGTCATGATCGTCTACAAAATTGTATAGATAATTATCATTTATACAATACTTATAGTGAAGGAAAATATATGGATTTAATGCTTGATGATAATAGCTATTCTCCAGAATTCTTTTATCATTATGATGATATAAATAAAGAACGACTTGTCGATTTTCATAATGGTGGAAATTTCTATGTGAATTATCAAACTATTAAGAATCTGCATATCAACAAAACAATGACATTGCAAGATTATGTGAGTCAAAATACAATGAATATTACAAATGAGAAAGAGATTCTAAAAGTCATTCAAAAAGCTATTGAACAGTACAAAAATCAAATTATCAATTCTCAGTTAAAATTATATTATTCAGCTGGTTCAGAAGCTCAAAACATTATTGATAAAATTGCTGGTGTCTATATTGATGATTTAGAATCTGAAACAAATGCATTTGTCCTCACTGACGAAATGATTCAAAAATATAAATTTCAGTCTGATGGATTTGCACAATTTATCGTTTCTCCAATGTCTGATGATGAAACATTACAAGATATTATTGCATATACTTATGATGATGGTATTAAGGAAACAAGCTATACGCTTATGAATCAAGTGATGCCAATGTTAACAACTGTTAATTCTGTCGTTGATACATTACAAACAGTCTTTCTTGTAGTTGGTATTGGTTTTGCTGTATTTGCAGCTGTTATGTTCTGTAATTTTATTGCTACAAGTATTGCAAATAAGAAACGTGAAATTGGTATCTTAAGAGCGGTAGGTGCTCGTGGTATAGATGTCCTCAAAATATTCTTGAATGAAAGTTTGATCATTGCTGGTATCAACTGGATCCTAGCAGTTGGCTTATGCTTTGCTGGTACAACCTTTATTAATCAATATATTAGAAATGAATTTGGTGTCTTAGTAACAGTTCTTAATTTTGGACTACTGCAGATTGTATTATTACTATTGATATCTGTTTCTGTTGCTTTCGTTGCATCAGCCATACCTGTCTATAAGATTTCTCAAAAGAAACCTATAGATGCAATTAAAGATAGAAAATAATATAGAAAAAGTCATTTTGATTTTATTAAAAACTTGATATTAGATAAATGATTGAGTTTTAAGAAAAGGAATAATTTCATCATTCCTTTTCTTTTTCATTTTTCTTAGTATTTTTACACCGTCTTTTATCATTTGATTTTCATTTCTATCTAAAACAATTGATTTAGTTTCTAGTATTCTATCAATTGTATTTATTGAATCAAAAGTATGATATGAAAAATATAGCTTTCTTAATTCTGATCCTGTTATTCTTTTATATACATTTTTACTATCAATTAAGTAAACATATGAGAAATATTTCCTATCCAATATATTTCTTCACTAGAAAATTTTACTCTGCCATATTTTCATTTAAAAACTTAAATGATCCATTCTATTTACAAATATCAAATTCACAATCTCTCCATCCTCCTCTAAAATAAATAATTGTAAGCATCCATTCTTAACAAACTTTATATTGCAAATCGTTAGTAAGAGGATAAATAAAACTTCTTACTAACACAAGAAGTTTTAAGTATACAAAAACAGATTAACTCATGATAAGTTAATCTATTTCTTTTATTATTTCATGAAGTTCTTCTTCACTAAACTGATATTTCTCATTACAGAACTGACATCTCATTTCACAGCCATGATCTTCATCAATCATCGCTTGCAATTCATCCTTACCTACAGTTATCAATGCTTTTTTCATTTTGTCTTTTGAACAGTCACATTCAAAGAATAAATCTTGTGAATCTAAAATTTCAACATCTCCAAATATCATTTTTAATATATCTTCTGGTGTTTTTCCTTCATGTATAAGAGATGAAACAGGTGGGAAATCTTTCATTTTATCTTCAATATACTCTATATCTTCATCTGTAGCATCTGGTAACAATTGAATAATAAATCCACCACTTGATAAGACTTCATTCGTATCATTAACAAGAACACCTACAGAAACAACTGAAGGAACTTGTTCAGAAACCATGAAATAATACGAGAAATCATCACCAATTTCACCACTTTGTAATGGTACTGTTCCAATGAAAGGTTCCTTCAATCCCATATCCTTAATAACTTGTAATTGACCTTCTCTACCTACTGCTACACCTACTGCTAACTTTCCTGTATCATTATAAGTATAATGCACTTCTGGATTAGCAACAAAAGCTTTGATCTTTCCATCACTATTGGTTGTAGCTAACATAGTTCCAATAGGCCCTCCACCATTAATTGTTACAGTCATTTTTTCATGATTTTTATTCATTGCACCCATCATAAGTGTTGCAGACATCATACGTCCTAAAGCCGCTGAAGCTGTTGGCCATAATCCATGTTTTAATCTTGCATCTTCTAAAAGCTGTGTTGTTTGACAGGCAAATACACGACAATTTTTTGATTGTACTATACCTCTTACTAAATAATCCTTCATATTATCCTCCAAATGCAAAATAACTTATTAAAGGAAGAATCATACTTAATACTAAAATAAATACTAATATCTTACTCATTGTACTTCTTTTCATTTGATTTTCTCCTATGCGAAAATAAGCGCAAAGCGCTTATTTCATTTCATCTAATAAATCATCATCTAAATCAACTGGATCAGGTGTTTTTGGTGCATCAGGGAAAGTAATATCTTGATTACTCATTTTTCCATCATGCATTTCTAGCATCTTTCCTGTTTTATATAAAGATTCAATTTGTTCATTATTTAATGTTTCATGTTCTAACAAAGCATTTGCAATAATAACCAATTTATCTTTTTGTGATTCAATAATTTCCTTACATTGCGCATAACATGCATCAATAATCTTACGCACCTGCTGATCGATTTCAAACGCAATTTGTCCAGAATGTGAGTTATCTTGAGAAGAATAGTCTCTTCCTAAGAACACCGCATTTTGACCTGATGCATATTTGATTGGTCCTAAATCAGACATTCCTAATTCTGTAACCATTAATCTAGCAATTCTAGTTGCCTGCTCAATATCGTTATGTGCTCCAGAAGTCACATCACCAAAGAAGACTTCTTCAGCCACACGACCACCCATAAAACCAGTAATACTAGCCATTAATTGGGTTTTTGTTTGGAAATATGTTTCTTCCTTCGGTGTCATTAAGTTATAACCGCCAGCATTACCACGTGGAATAATTGTTACTTTTTGTACTTTATTGGCATCTTCTAATGTTAATCCGATAATAGCATGTCCTGATTCATGATAAGCCACCAATTTTCTCTCATGTTCAGTATATTTACGAGATTTTTTCGCTGGACCACCAATCACACGGTCAATAGCTTCATCAACATCATCTAATGTAATCAATTGATGTCCTTGACGAACTGCCAATAATGCTGCTTCATTTAAAACATTTGCAAGTTCAGCACCAGAGAAGCCAGGTGTACGTTGTGCGACGTTATCAAAATTCACATCTGGAGCAAATTTCTTATTTCTTGCATGTACTTTTAAAATTTCAGCTCTTGCCTTTTTATCTGGATTGGCAACCTGAATTTGTCTATCAAAACGTCCTGGACGAAGTAATGCAGGATCTAATACGTCAGCACGGTTTGTCGCTGCCAGAATAATAATACCTTCATTACCACTAAATCCATCCATTTCTACTAATAACTGGTTCAATGTTTGTTCACGTTCGTCATGTCCACCACCAACACCAGTACCTCTTTGTCTACCTACTGCATCAATTTCATCAATAAAGATAATACATGGTGCATTTTGTTTTGCTTTCTTGAACATATCACGCACACGTCCAGCACCTACACCAACAAACATTTCTACGAATTCAGAACCTGAAATTGAATAGAATGGTACATTGGCTTCACCTGCTACAGCTCTTGCGAGTAATGTTTTACCAGTACCTGGAGGCCCCACTAATAAGACACCTCTAGGAATCTTAGCACCCATATTGACAAATTTCTTAGGATTTTTTAAGAAATCAACGAGTTCAGTCAATTCCTCTTTTTCCTCATCAGCCCCAGCCACATCACTAAAACGTGTTTTACTGTCTTTTTCTAATTTTGCACGAGAATTTCCAAAATCAAATGCTTTGGCATTGGCTCCTCCGCCTCCACCAATACTTCTCATAACAAATACCATGACACCAATTAATAAAACATAAGGTAATAAACCAATGATAACATCCATTAGCATATGTTCACTCTTGGCATCTAATACTTTAACATTAATTTTCTTATCCTGTAATAACTGCATTAATGAATTTAATTCTTCATCAG
>NZ_HG005287.1:239053-250111 GCF_000455285.1 Candidatus Stoquefichus massiliensis AP9
TTTGAGGAACATTTGTTTTAAAAGTATATTTAACTTCTTTACCATCCTCAGTCTTTGTGTATTGTCCTTCTACACTTGTTACATAAACACCTGGCATAACTGTCATTTCTGTTACTTTTTGCTGATCTACAATCTGTACAAACTGATTGTAATTCACTTCACTAGATTTGCCACCATTCAACAATGGTACTAATGAACTTAACAGAATAATAACAACTAACCAAGGCATTATCGCTTTAAATAAACTCTTATTTTTATTGTTCATACGATCTCCTTTTTATTGATAACATTCTTCTTTTAAAATACCTACATATGGTAGGTTTCTATATTTCTCATTAAAATCCAAACCAAATCCAATCACAAATGCATTTGGTATTTCAAAACCAACATATTTCGCTTCAATTGGGAAAGTTCTTCCTTCCTTTTTATCTAACATAGTCACAATTTCAACTGATGCAGCACCACGTTCTTCTAACATTGCCTTAACTGTAGATAAAGTCTTTCCCGTATCCAAAATATCTTCAACTAACAAAATATCTTTACCTTTAACATCCTGATCAAGATCCTTCTTAATTGTAATTGTACGTGATTCTACACCTTCATAACTACTGACATCCATATAATCAAAAGTGACATCAAGATTAACACATTTAGAAAGTTCTGCTAAAAAAGGAACAGATCCCTTTAACAGTCCAACTAAAACCAAATCTTTATCATGATAGTCATTCATAATTTGTTTGCCTAATTCTTTACATTTTTGAGAAATTTCATCCTGTGTATATAAAATTTCTTTAACATCTTTATGCATACTTCCTTCACTCCTTATAATGGTTATCCTATTTTATCACAAATACATTTGGTTTTGTAGTCAAATAATCAATGTTTTTTGCAATATGTGGCACTAAAATAATCGTTTTGTCCTTATTCAGAACAACTGGCCACGTTTTTCTCTTTAATGCAGGAATTTTTGCATTGATAAATAACCGAGAAAGTTTCTTCGTTCCAGAAGATGTCATAATACTATCACCCTCTTGAATAGTACGAATCGTAATAGGATAATCATCTTCAGTTAAAAAAACACCTTCATTCATATGCCCAGTATCTAACAAATGAAAATATTCACAGCCAAAAGGAATAAATTCTTTAAATTCATAACAATATCCCTTTGTTTTATCTTTATCAATGATATATACATTATCGTATTCTTTTATGAACAGATAATTAACTGGTAAATTCATTTGTATATTTGGCTTTACACTATCTATTTGATGTTTGATTTCTTCTATCAAAGATTGTGATATTAATTGGGGATGCATAACATCCCTTAATATCAAGTAAAGAAAGATTTCTCTCAAAACACGAGGAATATAATAATAATAGATTTGCCCATCTGACATATATTGTTGGTAATACGGCTGAACTTTAAACTCTAATTCCTTGATTCTTTGATTATGTTCTTTCGCTTTTAGTAATAAAGCTTCCTTTTGCTCCTTAGAATACTGATTCATCACAGTATTTCTAACTTTATCTCTTTCAAAATCAACTTCAAAATTCGTATAGTCGTCATGATAAGGAATCTGATGATCAATACACGCCTTTACAATATCTTCCTTATAACAATCCATTAAAGGGCGAATCACTCGCATATCCTGAACATAGTTTTCTTCTTTTATACCTAAATAATGTATTGTATTATGGTGAGTTAGCTGCATATAAATTGTCTCTAAATGATCATCCAAATGATGTCCTAATATCAACCCATCACATTTATAAAGAGTATATATATCTTTATAAAAATTATAGCGCAATGTTCTTGCCATATCCTGAAAATTACCACGATGATAATCCTCACTATGAAATTCCTTATAGTAAAAAGGAATGCCATATGTTGCACAATAATCACAAACTAACTCATAATCTAGATAACTATCATGACGATAATTATAATTTACATGGGCAACTAATAAACGATATCCCTGACTACGCAATGTATCCAAAAGATACATAGAATCACAGCCACCTGATACCCCTATAACATAATATAATGATTTATTTAATAATTGTACATTCATTTTCATCACTTCCACTAGCCCATTATATCAAAGAAATGTGAATTCAAAAACAAAAATCCCAATATTTTGGGATTATTGCTTACAAAGTTTTAATACAATCAAAGTCATATCATCATTCTTTTGCTCATCATTTGCTAAATGCGTTAATAAATGAGCAATTTCTTTAGGATGATCTTCATCAATTAAATATTTATTATTATCTAAAAATTCACCAAATTGATTTGTAAAACCATCAGTGACCATAAAAACGATATCATTCTCCATCAATTGAAACTTCTCAACAGAAGTCTCAATTGGAGAAATAATTCCCATTGGCAATGATTCAGATTTTATTTCAATAACTTCTTTATCCCTTAATATATAAGTAGGACATGCCCCATATTTAATCATTGTCGTATTTCCACCAACTAAATTGACTTGAATCATATCAACAGTCGTAAACATATCATTACGATTTTTAATCTTCAATAAAGCATTTACCGATTGTATAGTATCTTTTAAAGAAATACCATTCACAATTAACTGTTTCATTACATCTAGTGTTAAAGAAGAATCTTCACTTGCCTTTTGACCTTGTCCCATTCCATCACTTAATCCAAAATACTGATTTTCATCCATTGCAAACACTGTATAACTATCACCACATGCAACACTATCTTTAGAACATTGTGAAATACCATATTGAACATAATAACGTGCATGATGTTTCAATACCAAATAAGTATAACCTAATTGATGCATTGGTGTTCTCATCACTTCTATATCTAATGTCTCATTTAAATAATCCTGTAAAATAGGAACAAACTCATTCTCAATTTCTTCTTTCGTTGTTTCATATAAACCAATTTCAATATAATATACAGATTGTGATTCATAATATTTTTTCAAATGTGCTATTTGAAAATGATATCCTTCCATATGCTCATAAATATGTGATTCCTCAATATGTCCCACTTTTAATTGAGAAGAAAATTGATGAAAAACATCATTCAATAAAGAAAACTGATGATAGAGATCCTTTTTCATTGTTGAATATTCTTGTTGTATACGACTGATCTTACGATAGTCTTTTTGATAAGTATTCATTGTTTCTAAATACTGTTCTGGTTTTAAACAATACTGATAAATGAAATCTTCATCTTTTGTATCATATGTTTCTTTTAATCCTTTATTCATTAATTTAACAAGTCTATTAGGACCATATTTCTTATTAAAGCAGGTTTCCTGACTTGAACAATTATAACACATATCTTCATATACATAACCTATATATTCTAAAGAATGATTATGTGTTGGTGATAATGTAAATAATGATGTCATTTGTTCAAATAAACGGCAAAATGAATCTACCTGCTTTGATAACTGTTGTTTCATTGTCATTTCTTGATAACTAGATGACAATAATGTTTTTGTTTTATGTATTGGTAATGCCAAAAAGATTAAACCGCTCACAGCAACAATTAATCCATGATATGTATAAGAAAAATCAACAAAGAATGGTAAAATCAAATGCGATAAAAAATAAAGAGCAGTCATCGTAAATTTAGATTCACATTTGACCATATAAAAGAAAAACAAAGGCAATAAAAAAGTCAAAATATCATCTTTATACCCTAAATCCATCAATAACATCAACATTGAGCCATAAAATAAGCCTGGTAATAGATCATCCAAACACTCATGATAAACCATTACCAAAATAAAAACTCTTATAAATACCATTGTCACTAATTGTGAATAAGGTAAAACACTCATCAAACATATAAAAATGACAACAGATAAAGATTTCACCCTCTCATGGGTTAATAATTCTGATTCTCCATGCATAAACAAAGGTGCTAAATAGGAGAAAATAATGATATTAAAATAAGTTAAAATGGTTAATAATAATGTTGATAATAGATCAATTTGAATATAAGCGTAATAAATACCTCCAATCAATGTTAACATATAAGGAACATACCTTGACCGCATTGACTGAAACAATAGACAAAATTCTAACAAAACAAATGAAAAAAGACTTATTACTAATAATTCATAAGGAACTTTCAAAAAGATAATTCCAATCAGTAAGCCAACCCCATAACTTAGCAGCGCTCGATAACCACACATAAAACATAAATAAAACAAAGGCAAAACAAATAATAAGGATGTATGATAAATATTGACAAGAGACACTAAAAAGGATATGAGTGTTATATAGATGACAAACTGTAATTTTAGTTTTTTTGTACGACCTGGATTGATAATTAATTCCATACTCTCACCTCACACATGACATTATAATCTGTTCACTTTAAATTATTTGTCATATTAGAAAGACAAAACACAAAAAGAATATCTATTCGTGATATTCTTTTTTATACTTATAAAAACTTGTTCGACTCATGCTGAGAAGCTGAATAGCATCATTTTCACTAATCTGTTTACTTTCAAAAGCCTCCACAATTGTAGGAAAATCTTTTGGCAAATGAATAGGTTTACGTCCAAAATGTACCCCTCTTTTTTTAGCTGCATCTATTCCCTCTTTTTGTCTTTGTTTTATATTCGTACGTTCCTCATGGGCACAAAAACTTAAAACCTGTAAAACAAGATCTGCAATAAATGTTCCTAATATATCCTTAGATAATGTTGTATCTAGTAGTGGCATATCTAAAACACGAATATCAGCTCTTTTCTCTTTTGTAATGTAACGCCATTGTTCAATAATTTCATCATAATTTCTACCTAATCGATCAATTGACTTAATAATAATTAAATCACCCTCCTTAATTCTCTTCATCAATCGCAAATAACTAGGTCGATTAAAATCTTTACCAGACATTTTATCAATATAAATATACCTTTTTTTCAAATGAAATTGTTCCAAAGCAGCCAATTGCCTTGCGATATTTTGATCCTTTGATGATACTCTTACATACCCATATATTTTTCCCATTATTTACCTCCTTTCAAACTTTTATTTTCTCAAATAAGACAATAAAGTTCTACTGGTAAAAATTGGAAAAAAAGAATTTCATCTTATCAATGAAATTCTTAAAAACGAAAATAGAAAAGAATACCTTTTTCTGTATTTTTAACACCATAATCAAAATGATGTAAATCTAATATAGCCTTACATATAGCTAATCCAAGTCCAGTTCCCTCAGCATTTCTAGATTTATCTACTTTATGGAAAGTGAGCCAAATCTTCTCCATATCAGCCTCAGGGATTGGATCCCCATTGTTTTCAATTTCAAAACAATGTTCATCCAAATGAATATAAACATTCTTCCCTGTTTCTGTATATCTTAATGCATTACTCATAAAATTATAGATAACCATTTCCATTTTAAAACGATCAGCTACTAAAACTGATGAATCTAATGATGTATGAACATGGATAGATTTCTTTTCAAATAAGTGCATCATTGAATCTAATGATTCATCTACAATATCTAATAAATCTATTGTTTCATATGTTAAAGCTACCTTTTGTGATTCCAATTTAGAAAGATCTAACATAGCTATAACTAACTCATTGATTCGTTTTGTCTCATTTTGAATAATACCAATATATTCATTTCTTTTTCTTTCATCTTGTTCTAATTCAACCAATTCACTAAAACCATTGATAATTCCTAATGGTGTTTTAATTTCATGTGTAAAATTAGAAACAAATTCCTTACGAACTTCTTCTAATCGCTGAACCCTTTCAATTTCTTGATGCAAATTATTAATTGTTTTTTCTAACTCTTTACTCATTTGATCAATACTTCTTGCTAGGTCTCCTAATTCATCATGTCGAGTCATATCAATAGGATAATCAAATTCTTTATGAGCAATATGTTTTGCTGTTGTTTCTATGCGACGAATAGGCTTAATAATCATATAGGCTATAGAAAGACAAATCAAAATAATCAGAAGAAAGGCCAAAAAATATGTTGAAGAATTATCATACATAAACTGCTGTAATGCTTTAATAGTCAAATTGTCATATTCTTGTGTAACAAAAATATATCCAACTGTTACTAAATCTAGGGATTCCTCATTATCATAATTAATATTAATATCTCCAATTAAATTCCAATCCTCAAGTCTAATCATAACCGTAGAATAATATTTCCCATTATATTCATATGGACTAAGTAATAATGCATTGGAATAATTACTTGATGTGAGTTTTGTTCCTGTCGTTTTAAATTTTTGAAATTGAGAGTTTATCTTTGATTGAAGTCCGTCCATTGCATCTTGATAATCAAGAATAAGTGTCTGTGTTTGAATTTCAGAAGCACTGTCTGATAGTGCTGATGATTTCATTGTCTCATTAACACTTGAGGAAAAAACAATTTCTAAATTCTTATTTGCATAAGAACTGACATATCCTTCAACTGTTTCGACTTTTCCTGAGACATTGGATGAATAAATCTCATCATCATTTAACATAAAAGATTTTATCTTTATTTCCACATATTCATTATTATAATCATTCCTCTTTTCTAAAACAGCCTTCATTTGAACATTATTTTGTTCATCATGATGTGCTTTAAGTTCGTTTTCTAATAGATTTAAAGTGACTTCATCTAATGATTGCAAGTTAAAATAAGCTGGCCAGTTCTGTGCTCCATCGAAATTTGATACAATTAAGCATATAGTTGGACGACTTGCACCATCACGTGACATATCGAGAATCTTTCCACGATTATCAACAAGACATTTGACTTTTGTTGAATCACCAGCAAGTGCTTTTTTATATAAACGTTGAAATTGGTTTGAATGAAGATCAACTTTATTAGCAGCGATTGACTCAACATATGATTTAGAAAACTTGTCTAATGTTCTGAGCGTTGCTTCAGCATCTGTATCTAATGTATTTTTTATATAACGATCTATTCCTAGGCGAATTTCATTGCCTAATACTATCGCAAAAGCTATAAAAACAACACCTGTTATTTTAAGAATTAAACTGAAATTCAGTTTTTTCATAAGATATTCTCCTTAGGATCAAACATATATCCAATTTTTACAACTGTTTGAATATAAGGTGCTGCCGCTCCTATCTTTTTTCTCAATTTCTTAACATATGTATCGACAATCCTTTGATCACCATAATAATCATAACCCCATATTTGATCCAACAACTGATTTCTAGATAAAATCTTTCTCTTATTATGGATAAAATAAATGAGCATAGTATATTCTTTATGAGATAATTGAACAAGTTCATTATTAACAAAAACCTCATGCGTATCTTCATCAATATGAATAATTCCTTCAGATAAAGAATTGTTCTCTTTTTTCACTCGTTTTAATAAAGCATGACATTTCGCATATAACAAAGAAGGTGTAAAAGGTTTAGAAATGAAATCATCTGCACCTAATTCAAATCCCTTTAATTTATTCTCATCCTCACTCAATGCACTAATAAATAATATAGGGACATCATTTCTTTGCCTAATCAACTTACAAACTTCATAACCATCAATACCTGGCATCATAATATCTAATAATACAATATCAAAAGCATCATCTAATAAAGAAAGTGCTTCATATCCATCTTCAGCTTCAATAACTTCTGCTCCCTGTTTACTGAAATACTCTACAATAAACACTCGGATTAACTTTTCATCCTCAACTAATAAAACCCTCATAACTTTCACCTCACTATATTTCTCATTATAATATAAAATTGTGAAAAAGATATGGAAAATAAAAAGAAAAGATGATTTCTTCATGAAATCATCTTAGTTTTTTAACATATCCTTCATCATTATAATAATAAGATTCATCAAACTTAACAAAATGTAATCTTTTCAATAGTTTTTTTGATCTCACATTATCATAATAAACATAACACATGACCTTTTTAAAACCATATTCTTTTTTCATATATTGACAAAATGCCTCTACCATTTCACTGGCATAACCCATTGACCAGTAATCACTATCTAAAGTATATCCTAAAACAAAAACCTTAGCATTTAGAATTTCAACAAATATATCACCAATTAACAAGTTATCCTTTTTTTTAACAATGGCTAAATGATAATCACTTTTTACTTGATTTAATGATTTGACCAATAAACATTGTTGTATTCGTCTCATGGCATCTTCTTTTGAATAAGTTGTCCATGACTGATACTCAGCAACTTCTGGCTTATTACGATATTCGCTCATACGCATTGCATCATCAAATTGTAGATGCCTTAAATATAATCTCTCTGTTTCTAGAATCATAGTTTATCCTTTATTGTAAATGATAATATATAAACAACATGCGATCTTTTCCATTTATATCTTTGATAATTTCATAAGGAATGTCAGGAAAATATTTTTCTACTGCTTTACACATTAATTCACGTTGGTCAAAACCCATCTCAAAAGCAAGTATTGCTTTTGGTTTTATGACTTCTTTTACTTTAGAAAATATTTGACGATAAAAATATAAACCATCTTCTCCACCAAATAAAGCAACATGAGGTTCATTATCTTTAACAACATTTTCAATATCTTGTTCTACTGGAATATATGGTGGATTAGAAACGAATATGTCTACTTTAATATTTCTATCTATTAAGGGCTGTAACATATCACCTTGATAGAATTGAACTTTAGCCCCTAATTCCTTTGCATTTAATCTTGCTACTTCTAGTGCTTCTTCACTAATATCTGTTGCAGTTACATTAAGTTTTGGTTCTTCTAATGCTAATGTTATTGCAATTGCTCCAGAACCAGTTCCTACATCACATAAATCAATAGATGAATAATCATCAAAATAATCATCAATTTTATATAAAATATTTTCTACAAGTTCTTCTGTTTCATAACGAGGAATCAAAACATTTTCATTCACTATAAAATCTCTAGAAAAGAAATTTTCTTTTCCGTTAATATATTGAATAGGTTCACCATCCATATATCTTTTCATTCCAATTTGAAAAGCATGCAGTAAATCTTCATCTACTTCTTCATCCATCATAAGATACAACTGATGAGGTTCTTTATTGGCTAAATGGTAAAACAAAACCTTCGCAACATTACAATCTTTGTCCTTATCATCCAGCATTGCTTCGCTTTCACGAAGCAGTTCTCTCACTGTCATTACTGGGCACCTGCTAATTTTAATCTTTGATCTTCATTCATCAAGGCTTCAATAATATCATCCAATTTACCTTCCATAATACGATCCAACTGTTGAATTGTTAAACCAATACGATGATCAGTGACACGATTTTGCGGATAGTTATAAGTTCTAATCTTCTCACTGCGATCACCACTACCAACCTTACTACGTCTTTCACTACCTAATGCTTCTTCCTGTTCACGTAAGAATTTTTCATAAACTCTTGCTCGAAGTGCACGCATTGCTTTATCTTTATTGTCATGCTGACTACGTCCATCCTGACTAGATGCAACAATACCTGTAGGAAGATGGGTAATACGAACAGCTGAATCTGTTTTATTAATATGCTGTCCCCCTGCTCCTGATGCACGATATGTATCAATACGTAAATCATTTGGATTAATTTCTACATCCACTTCTTCAGCTTCAGGCATAACAAGAACTGTTGCTGTTGATGTATGGACACGTCCCTGTGTTTCAGTCTTAGGAACACGTTGCACACGATGAGATCCAGATTCAAATTTTAATTTAGAATAAACACCCTCACCTTTAACCATAAAAGATATCAATGAATATCCTCCAGCTTCAGATTCCTGTGCTTCCATCACTTCAATTTTCCAGCCCTGTGATTCTGCATATTTCACATACATTCTGTATAAATCACCAGCAAAGATATTTCCTTCATCTCCACCAGCAGCTCCTCTCACTTCTACAATAACATTTTTATTATCATTTGGATCCTTAGGAATAAGTTCTAAATGTAATTTTTCTTCCAAAAGAGGTTTCTTTTCTTCTAATTCACTTAATTCCATTTCAGCCATTTCTTTAATTTCAGGATCATTTTCTTTTAATAATTCTTTTGCTTCTTCAATACCACTTAGCACTTTCTTATACTCTTCATATAAACGATAAGCACTTTCTAGTGATGCCTGTTCTTTAGACGCTTCTGTCATCTTATTAATATCACTCGCAATACTTGGATCCATTAAAATTTCATTCAATTCTTCATATCTTCTTGCGATTGTTTCTAATCTTTCTATCATATTATTCATAATCTAACCTCCAAACCTTTTTCATTATAATATAAACTCTCAAAATAAGCAAAATAATATTGATATAATCTTTGTTTTTCCATTGACACAATATGATTGTTTTCTTATACTACCAATAGATAATGGAGGATGATGAAATGATAAAAGCAATCATATTTGATATGGATGGTTTAATGATTAATAGTGAAAGAGTAACATATGAATGTTATGTTAAAGTTTTAGAGAAAATGAATTTAACAATGTCAGAAGATTTTTACAAAAGATTATTAGGGAAAACACTTCCTACTGCTTTTCAGATTATGTATGATGAATATGGAAATGATTTCCCTATGGATGATGTTTTAGGAGAGGTTCACCAATTAATGAATGATATCTTTGAAAAAGAAGGTGTTCCTTTAAAAGAGGGGCTTATAGAATTACTCACATATCTTAAAGATAATAACTATCTTACAATTGTTGCCACTTCAAGTACGAGAAATAGAGTTGAACATTTACTAGGGATGGCTGATATATTAAAACACTATGATGATTCAATTTGTGGAGATGAAGTTACTCATGGCAAACCAAATCCAGAAGTCTTTTTAAGAGCTTGTGAAAAGTTAGGTGTACAGCCATCTCAAGCATTAGTTTTAGAAGATAGTGAAGCAGGTATACAAGCAGCCCATAGTGCCAACATTCCAGTTATATGCATCCCTGATATGAAATATCCTGAACCAGAATATGCTCAAATGACAACAAAAATATTCCAATCTCTTCATAATGTGATAGATTATCTCAAAGTTTAATAAATTCTTAAGATATACACATCATTATTGTATTATGATAATGATGA
>NZ_HG005287.1:250213-283560 GCF_000455285.1 Candidatus Stoquefichus massiliensis AP9
ATAATAATGAATATGATAAAAAGAGGACTTATGATTATATTGATAATGATACTTGTGGGAGTCATGAGTATTGCTGGTATAAATATATATATGTGTCAATCAACCCAAAAACAAATGACAAGTGAAATGGAAAATGCAGACTGTATTCTTGTTTTAGGCGCTGGTATCAGAAATAACAAACCAACACCTATGCTCAATGATAGACTAGAACAAGCAATCTCTTTATACAATGAGAAAAAAGCTCCTAAAATCATTATGAGTGGAGATCATGGTAAAGCTGATTACAATGAAGTAGGTGTTATGAAAAAGTTTACAATGGATAAAGGTGTTCCTTCATCAGATATCTTTATGGATCATGCAGGTTTCTCTACATATGAAAGTCTCTATCGTGCTAAGGAAATCTTTCAGGCAAAAAAGATAATTATTGTCACACAGGATTATCATTTATACAGAGCTTTATATATCGCCAATCAGTTAGGACTTGAAGCTGTAGGCGTTGCATCTAATCCAAGAGAATATAGTGGTCAGACAATGCGTGATATACGTGAAGTTGCAGCCAGATGCAAAGATTTTATCACTTGCATTTTTAAACCAGAACCAACATATCTTGGTGATACAATTCCTGTATCTGGTGATGGTGATATAACAAACGATCAAGCGATTTAAAAACTCATCAATTATTTTGATGAGCTTTTTCTTGTCTTAAACAACAAGCCATTTACTATGAATAAACCTATCCATAAATAAATTGGTATATCAAAAATATAATTTTTTAAAATATGCAAAAGATGAAAGCCTTCTATTCCAATGATATCTGTTAAATAATAATTTTGTATCCAAAGACAAACCATGATGAAACTTATTAACAAGGCAAGTAAATATATAATTATTTCATTTGTTCTGTCTATTTGATTTAATTGTTGTTGCGAAGCACCTAATGCATTCATAACTTTATAATATTTATTCATAGTTCTTTCATAGCTTTGATTCAAATAGATAAAAACTATCTTAAATCCAATAAGGATAGTACTCAATATTATTGATGTGACAAACAATGATGTCCACATATTTAATAGAATTGTTTCTCTTTCATGATGATCATTAGTTAAAGTCATATCATTCATATGAATACGACTTAATTCTGCTTCAGTCTGTTCAAAATTAATATGATCATATGTTTCAATACTCACAAACTGATAAGTATCAAGATCTGTTATCTTCTGGTAAAGATTTTGATTACATATCATTCCATAAGGTCGGCTAATATTACCATACCATGATTCTACATCATCATAAATAATCGCTGATATTGTTAAAGATTGATGATTAATTGTGATTTGATCTCCAATATGAATCATTTCTTCTTTATACATTTTTGAATAGTTCTTATCTCTTTGTGCATCATAAATTGTTTTCCAGCCATCTTGATATTGATAATAAGTCGGTAGATGTAAAATAACATGATTGCTTTGAAATTCTTCTTTGGTGATTTGACCTACTTGTACGAATGATTGATATTCATCAAATAATGAATCACTAATACCATATAGTGATCCTAATAATTCTTGTTGTCCTGAGTAAAGTGACATGACTTCATTTTTAATAAATTGTGCATACTCACTTTGATCTCCTTTATAAGAGATAGGATAGTATGGAGATTGACTTATTGAATTGATTTGTTTAACTCCATAAACACCTTGTAATTGCTGATACTCTTGTAATGTCATTCCATTCTTATTTTCGTACGGCATAGCTAAATCACCATAAGAATACTGATACTGATATGTTTCTTTCATAAAATGATAATCTTGATACTGATGATAGACATCAATGAAACCTATAGCACATATAGATAAAGAAGACGCAATCAAAAGACAACGTATAATAAATCGAAATGGATAAGTTCGATTAAAAATATAAAGAATACGCCACTGATTTATAGGTTTTCTTTTTCTTTTTATAACTTTGACTTTTTTGACAGGATTATGATTCATTTGAATAGTGTCCATCAATGACAATATACAATGCAAAAGAATATAAATGAGAATAATATCTATTAATTTTGAATAAGGTATGATAATTGGATATTGATAGAATTGTAAACATAAAGTGATCAAACATATGATAATAAGAGATGATATCACCGATAAGATAAAGACGATTGTTTTTTCAATCCATAACATAAGTATTAATTGACTTTTTAATAAACCTAATTGATACATAATAGATAATTGCTTCATTCTTGTCTGATACATATATCTAGAAATACTACCCATAGCTATAAAGGCAAAGATAACAATATAGAAGACAAGTAGAAAATATGGGGACTGATTATCATTTAAAGATATATAAGTATAATCATTTGTTATAAAGTGTTCGCCATATAATGTAAAATCTGGCAAAGAATCTAAGAAACCATCCTTCAATGTAAAATAACAATTCCTATCCTTAACATCAAAGCCTTTTGTGATAATGTTAACCATCATTTGATCATCTGTTTTATGAAGATGGGAAAAATTATAACAGATTCCTACTAATTGAAATGAATAGGTTTGATGATCAATTTTTAAATCAATTGTTTGATTTAAATCATAACTTATTTTTAACTGATCCAACAAACTCATTTCCATCACAATTTCTTGTTTGTTTTCTGGCATCCTACCCTTATACATCCTTATCTTCATGAGTTCAGTATTCTCATATTCGCCTAATTGTCCTAATAGAACTCCATCTTTCATAACATTCCCATAATTTTTTGAAATATTGACCTGATCAATCATTTGATTATGTTGCAGTGTTTTTAAATTTTCTAATTGAATATGGTAGATTGCACCGTGATACTTCCCATATAATTCTTGTCGCTGATTCTGTTGAAATTCCTGATATGAATAAACACCTATAATTGCACAAAAACATAATAATAGCGTTGTAACAATAAGAATACAATAGTGCTGGTAAGCCTTACGATAAGCTT
Organism: Candidatus Stoquefichus massiliensis AP9; assembly: GCF_000455285.1. Classification (GTDB taxonomy): domain Bacteria; phylum Bacillota_I; class Bacilli_A; order Erysipelotrichales; family Coprobacillaceae; genus Stoquefichus; species Stoquefichus massiliensis. The sequence continues at coordinate 253,188 of NZ_HG005287.1, forward strand.
TCAAGTTAGTTATTATTAATTTAAACATCTTGATCACCCGCTTGATCAAAATCGATGATACCATCCTTAATCCTTATCATTCTATTCATAGATCTCGCAATATCTAAGTCATGTGTTACAAGTAAAATAGTCTGATGAAATTGTGAATGACAAGTCTTGAGTATTTGTAAAAGTTCTTGAGTATTTTTTTGATCAAGGTTACCTGTTGGTTCATCACATAATAAAATATCTGGTTTTTGTAGTATCGCACGCAATGCACATACTCGCTGTTTTTGTCCACCTGATAATTGTTCAGGAAACTTATCAAGAATATCTTCGATATCCATTAACTTTAATAAATCATGAAAATACTGTTGGTCATAATCTTCTTTTTTAATGTAGAATGGAAGCTGTATATTCTCATACACAGTGAATTCTTCAATCAAATGATAGTCCTGAAAAATACATGCAACCCTATCTCTCATAAAGATTTTTCTATCTTTTTGGGACATTGAAAAAATATCCTGATGATCAATATAAACATGACCATGAGTTGGTTCAAGCATACCACCTGCAATATTTAATAAAGTTGTTTTTCCACTTCCACTTTTCCCAATAATAGCTAAATACTCACCTCTATCAATACATAAATTAATGCCCCTAAGAACTTTCTCTTGTCCATATTGATGTTTAATATCTTTGATCTCAATAATATGCATATCATTTCACCCCCCCTATCCATACTATACAAAACAATCCTTGCATTTTTATTACATAATTAACTGATCAGGTATATTGATTATAAATAGAGTTCCAGATTCAATATTTTCCACTTTCAATTCTCCAAAATGCTTAGAAATAATAAGATGGCTTAAATAAAGTCCTAACCCCACTCCCTTAACATAATCTGTTGTATAATAACGTTCAAAAAGATGATTTAAGTCTGCAATTCCACCTGCATAATCACGAATAGATATATTAATTTGAGAATCTTTTTTTACCTTGAGTTCAATAGACTGTTGGGGTTTAGAATGCTCAATACAATTCTTGATTATATTTTCTATAGCCTCTTTTAACCAATAACTATCATAATATCCTATATCTGCTAAACATTCTACTTCCAGTTCAATTTGATAAGAATATAAGAGTTCATCTAAATCACTCATCATATCATCAATAAGTTCTTCAAAACAGTTCTTTTCAATATGCATTTCAATCTTCCCCGCTTGAAGTTTTCCTTGATTTAATAACTGAGTCATTATTGTATTCATTTTCTGTATTTGATTTTCTAGTTTTGATGCATCCAATTGTTTTTCATATTTTTGATTTTCAATCATGAGTTGTAATGATGATAACGGTGTTTTTAATTGATGTGTAACGTCCATTATAAATTGATACATAAATTCTTTTTCTTTGGTTATTTTATCTATTTGGTATTGAATGTATTGTTGATGTTTTTGAAATGATATATTCAAAGGATAAGTAATTGTTATTGGTAATTGGTTTTCAGTATTATAAATATTATCATTGATTAATTTTTGATACTTTTTAAAGTGATAGTTATATAAAATCATTAAACTTGTTATAAATAAATAGATGCTTATACCAATGAAAACTCTATTTCTATCACTGTCCTTGAGATGTTCATTGATAAAATACTGATAATTTTTTTGATAACTACTCTGTATAATAATTTCCTTTCCATGCTGATAATAATCGTTATCCTCAGCAAAATTTTGATTAAAGTAGTCTTCTACACCAGATGATTTATCTGTATATAAATAACCAACCTGTGATAAAAACATATACTCATAATCTTTATGCTGAATAAAAATCATAAAATAAGTGAAAGCAGCACATATGATAAGAACTCCTATATTCATAATAATCAAATATTTTTTATTTATCATACACATCAATCTCTCCTATCCAGCGATATCCAAATCCATAAACAGTTTCTATATATGATTTTCCAATTGCCTTTCTTAATCTTGACATATGGACTGTCAATGTAGAAGGGTCAATATCTTCAAATGCATATAAACATTCTAATAAATAATCACGTTGGCAGATCTTTCCTGCATTCTTTATTAAGATATTTAAGATTTCAAATTCTATTTTTCTTAATTTTATTTCTTCTTGATTTTTCATTATCACATGATTATTTAAATCTATTATAAGATCATGACATATGATTCTATGATCATTTTTTCTTTGATAAAGATTTAATAATGCTCTTATACGCATATGTAATATATTGAAAGAAAATGGTTTTATAACATAATCATTAGCTCCCTTTTCAAAACCATATATGATATCTTTTTCATTATCTAAGGCTGTTAAGATAATAATCGGAGAACCAGTTTTTTCTCTTATGCTTGCACATAGATCAAACCCCGATATATCTGGTAACATGATATCTAAAAGATAGATATCTGCTTTTTCATAGCGACTATAATTGAGTGCATCTTTTCCATTTTGAAACCATTGAACATGATATTGAAAATATTCTAACATTTTCTTTAACTCTGTTCCTAATGCCATATCATCTTCTACCATAATAACTGATATCACATAAATCATCTCCTTTTGTGTGAAAAGTGGAGTTAAAAAACTCCACCTTGATATATTTATTTTAACTGATAATCCTTACATCAATGTTACAATTTTAAATCTTTCGTGTAATTATAATGATCTTTTTTATATCCATGTGCTTCATAGAATTGATGTGCTTTCTTACGATATGTTGAAGTTGAAAGTTCAATTTGTTCTAAATGACATTCTTTTGCAAACTCTTCAATTCTCGTGATTAAACGTTCACCAATACGTAATCCCCGATAATTTGGTTTTACAACCAATTCTACAATTTCTCCTGTATCATCATCATGATGTAAATAATGATGGATATAAAGACTGATAAACCCTAATATTTGATTTTCTTTTTTGTAAACCAACATTTCAACATCATTGTTTTCAAGTCCATTCTGAAACACTTTCATGAAATGATCTTTATTGATTTCTTTGTCTTCTAATATACATATTAACTGATAAATTTCTTCTTGATCATGTAACTTTGCCTGTTCAATCATATTCTATCCTCATTTCTTATAAATATATTTTACCAAATGACAATGATATTTCAACCAAAAGAAAAGGATAGAAAACTCTATCCTAAATCTTCACCATTTGTTTCAATAACTTTCTTATACCAATAGAAAGATTCTTTTCTTCTTCTTGCAAAATCACCAGTACCATCATCATATCTTTCAACAAAGATAAATCCATAACGTTTAGCCATTTCACCAGTTGATGCGGATACTAAATCAATACATCCCCAAGGTGTGTATCCTCTTAAATCAACACCATCTAGTACAGCTTCATGCATTTGTTCAATATGACTTCTTAAATAATCAATACGATAATCATCTCTCACCTTACCATCTTCATCAATCTTATCATAAGCACCTAATCCATTTTCAACAACAAAGATTGGTAATTGATAACGATCATAGATTTCATTTAATGAATAACGTAATCCTTCAGGATCAATTTGCCATCCCCAATCGCTCGCTTTTAAATAAGGATTAGGAACGCCACCTAAGATATTTCCTTTACCAGCTTTTTGTTTTTCAGGATCAGCAGTTTGACAATTTGACATATAATATGAACATGTATAGAAATCAACAGGTCCAGCCGCTAAGATTTCATCATCACCTGGTTCTTTTTTTACTGTGATATTGTTTTCTTTAAAGTATCTTTTTATATAATTTGGATATTTTCCACGACATTGTACATCACTACAGAACCAGTTCATTAAATGATTTTGTTGCTGATTAGCAATCTGATCAGCAGGGTTACATGTTAAACCATAGCTCGTTGCCATAATTTGCATACATCCTAATTGATAATCTGGGTCAATTTCATGAGCCATCTTAACAGCCAAAGCACTTGCAATAAACTGATGATGTAAACCTTGGAAACGATTATTTGCTACATCTACCTGATCCATAAATTCCATTGCTTTAATTTCATTTAAAATACCTTGAGATAAGAAAGCTCCCATCTTAGCAGTTGCAGAGTTAATTTCATTAAATGTTAACCAATATTTGACTTTTCCTTTATAACGTGTAAAAATCGCTTTACAGAAATTCAAATAACAATCAATCATTCTTCTATCTGCCCAAGAATTCCATTTCTTTGTTAAATTGAATGGAACTTCATAATGAGAAATTGTAATCAATGGTTCAATGTTATATTTTAAACATTCATCAATGAGATTTTCATAAAATTTCAAACCTGCTTCATTAGGTTCACTTTCATCTCCATTTGGAAAAATTCTAGTCCATGCGATAGAAAAACGATACATTTTAAATCCCATTTCAGCAAATAAAGCAATATCCTCTTTATATCTATGATAATGATCAATTGCATCATGTGATGGATAAAAAGTTCCTTCCTCCAATACTGGTGTAATTCTTTTACTTGTGGTAGCAGTACCACCTGTACAAACATCAGGACAAGAAACACCTTTTCCACCTTCTTGCCATCCACCTTCTAGTTGGTTAGCAGCAGTTGCCCCTCCCCAATAAAATCCTTTTGGAAAACTCATATTTTATTCCTCCTTCTATTTTCTTCTATTATATAGATTGTTTCTTTTTTCACATAATAATTTTCACAACATGAAAGTTATTTTCATATTTTAAAAATCTTGTTTTCGGTTCGACTTTATTCTACAATAAATATGGTGATGATTATGAAAAAAATATGTTTATGTTTTTTGCTTCTTCTTACTGCTTGTCAAAGCCAAGAAACCGATAAAACAATTGAAACGAAATCAACAAATGTTCATTGTACATTTGTTGGTGATCTATTATATGAACAACCCTATTATGATTGGATAGAAAATGATTCTCAAGATAAAGGTTATTATGATCTTGTGAGACCTTATTTTCAAAAAGATGACTTATCTATTGCCAATTTAGAGACACCAATTGGAGGAACTGAATTAAAAACTTCTGGAGTAGGTTATTCTTTTAATGCTTCTAAAGAAATTGGTGAACAAGTTGCATCTTTAGATTTAGAAGTGGTTTCGACTGCCAATAATCATGCAAATGATAGAGGCAATAAAGGTATCGATAACACACTCAAATTCTTACAAGAGAAAAACATCTTATCTGTTGGAACATATAAAAATGAAGAAGATCGTAAACAAGGAAGGTATCAAACAATTAATGGTATTAAATTTGGCTATGTTGCTTATACATATGCAACGAATCAGATTGTAAGTAAACAAAATCAGCATAAGATTAGTCTCTTTAATCAGCCAAGCAATCGTCAATTTACACAAGAATATAAAGATTTACTCACAAAAGAAATTACTGAAACAAGAAAGAACTGTGATGTCTTAATTGCAATGATGCATTGGGGAACTGAATTCACATACGATATTTCAGCACAACAAAAAGAAGTCTCAAAATTTATCAGTGATTTAGGTGTTGATATCATTATTGGCAATCATCCCCATTGTTCACAAACAATGGAATGGATCAACAACAATAAAACGCTTTGTATGTATTCATTAGGAAACTTTGTTTCAGCTGATCATATTGTTGATAGAACAAACCAGGAATTTAAGAATGCTTATAATGTTTCCATGATGGTCACTTTAGATATCAAAAAAGACAATGATCACTTATCTATTGAAGACATTCAATATATTCCTATTATCAATTACTATGATAAAAAACTCAAGAACTTCAAACTCGTTCCTTATGACCAATATACACAAGAATTAGAAAAAACACATTATCACTATAAAAATGGTTTTACAAAAGATTGGATTCAAAAAACATATCAAAAATTAATACCTAAAGCAATTCCTAATCATCAGTTAACATAAAAAACCCAGAAATTCTGGGTTTTTATAATGAATACAATTTTGGTAATAGACTTTTTAATAGATCCTGATATCCACAATACTCATTTTGAACATAAACATCCCTCATTCTTTTACAGTTTCCATGACAAAAGGAAATAAACTGACATGACTTACATATATCCATTTGTTCATTAACAATACGAGAGAAGTTCAAGAAAATTTTATGCTTTGCCATCTCTTGAAAATCATTTTCAAGCACATTTCCAATTTTATATTCATCTAAAGCATAAAAATCACATGGATAAGCCATCCCATTGGCTTCAATAATAAAGTTAGGCTGACACTGTCCCATCATACCACATGTCATTGGAGCTTGTCTGTGTAATATGGCAAGCAAATCTTCAAAGAGAGTGATATGCATATAGTAACCTGATTGATAATCTTTGATCCATAGTTTAAAGAGTTGTTTATAGAATTCTGCAAATAAATGACTATCTAAGGCATAAGGATTTTCATAGTCAAAATCAGGTAAACAGGGAATGAATTGAATATATTCAAAGTTTTGTTTTTTATAGAATTGATAGACTTTTTGAGGGTGTTTAGCAAGTTGATTCGTGAGGACTGTTAAGATATTAAAATCAATCTTATTTTTCTTCAATAGATCTATAAATTTGATAACGGAAGAAAAAGACGCTTTTTGATCTATTGTTCGAAAATAATCATGGTTATCTTTATATCCATCTAATGAAACACCAACTAAAAAATGATATTTTACAAATAAGTCACACCATTCTTGAGTCACTGCTATAGCATTTGTTTGTATTAAATATTGTCTTTTTTGAGTTTTTAATTTGATTTCATCTACTTTTTGACAAAAATATTGAAAAAATTCAAGACCTGCCAAAGTCGGTTCGCCACCTTGAAATCCAAAAGTTATCAAACCATTTTCACCAACATAATCACAAGCTTTTTTGATAAGCTCATCAACTGTTTCATGTTTCATGATTATGGCATCATATTCTTTTCTATGCCTAGCAACATCTTTATAAAAACAATAACGACATTCCATCTGACATAAAGATGAAGCAGGTTTAATTAATAAATGAATGGATTTCAAGATAGTTCCTCCTTTATCAATGATTCAATCCTAAACGCTTAAATTCTTCTTGTGGTGCATCAACAGCTTTCATCATATCGATCATAGCATTTTCTAATCGATTTTGGATTTCTTGATTATCAATTTGTATTTCTTTTTCTCTCACATCAAATAGGAGATTTCCAAACAGATAAGACTGCATATATGATTTCCCTCTCATTTTTAAATAAGGAATTCCATGACTCAATTGATCACCATCAACAATTTGCATTGTTTCTAAAACATCTTTTGGAAAGAAACTACGCATTTGAGTTGGCATCAGTGTGCATTCTACAAAAGGCTGGTTCGTCTTATCATGACTTGCTTTCATATAAACATAATCACCATCTGTAATATTGACATGTCCACCATGCATTCCAAACAATGCATAATCATGAATTTTTTGATTTTCTTTCACCACTGGCAATAAAGATTTTCCTTCCATATTCTCAGGTTTTTCTAATCCAAAATAATCTAATAGTGTCGGTGCAATATCAATAGTTTGACATAAAGCATCTCTTCTCCCTATGGATTGCTTAGGAACATGAATATAAAAAGGTATATGAATGATTTCCTGATGCATTGGCCAGAAGTTCTTTCCTAAATAATTGTGTTCTCCTAACAAGAATCCATGATCCGTATTGACAATTAACATAGTATCATCCCACATATGATATGCATCCATCATATCCAGAACTTTTCCTAAATAAGTATCACACATTGCAATTAAAGAAGCATATTCTTTTCGCAACGCACTGACATCTAAATCATCATCCATTGGCATATATGCTGGCCAATTTAATTCCACTTCATCAGGAAGATCATACATTTTTCGATATTTATCTGGAACATAGAAAGGTTCATGAGGGTCAAATGATTCAATAGTTAAAAACCAGTTATCATTATCTTTATTTTCCTCAATAAATTTCATACCAGCATGAAAAGTCTTAACAGATGACATATCTTCTTCTACTCGCTGTGCTAATTTATTTGCAGCATGCTGAGTCACTGATATTCCTTTTTTACCATATTTTGATACGTCTGGCGTTTGTACATTTAAACGTGGTATCCAACGATCCCCTTCTTGTCCTCTAAACCCTTCCCAAGAAGAATATCGATTATGATAAGTACATCCACCATCCTCAAAATAATGTGAATGATCTGTACAAAGATGGGTATAAATCCCTGCAGCACTCAGTGCTTCAACGACCGAAAAATCGAACGGTTCCAATGGTCCCCAACTTCTATGCAAAAAATTATATTTCCCAGTATGAAGTTCTCGTCTCGCTGGCATACATGGCATACTGCCACCATAAAACCTATCCATCACACAACATTTCTCTTCTAATCTTTTGAAATTGGGTGTATGACACCAATCATTTCCATAAGTTGAAAGATAATTTCTTGTTAATGTATCAAACATGACCATTATGGCTTTCATACTTATTCTCCTTTCTTTAGGAGTTTTACTGTTTCTCTTTCTATAATGACTTCTTTATGATTCTCAAATCTCTCATGATATTCTTGCTCAACAATAGAAACATCTTGTTTTAGTATTGATGCAACCAAATAATCTACTGCATAATGATATGACAATGACTCATCACTAGAACCTAAAGTACTCAATGCAGGTTTGACAAACTTTGATTGAACCAAATTGGTTCCACCAATAATAGATATATCATCTGGAACTTTAATTCCATGATCAGTTAAACATAATAACCCACCAATCGCAATATCATCATTGGCATATATAATTGAATCAATCTCTCCTTGATGGATACAATCTATCATTGTTTTTGTCACTTCATAACCTGCTTCATAAGTACTGGCTTCAGCATAAAACAACTTACTCTCATCAATATCCAAATGTGCACGATGTAATGATTGTAAATAATTTTCTAATCGCCTAATTGATCCTAATGTATCTAAAGACCCTAATACAAAGGCAATCTTAGAAAAATGATGTTGCAACAAATATTCTGTAATCTTGCATGATTTATCATGTTTAGAATTGAATTGTGGCAATGATTTCACATAGTCTCCCTGTATTTCCCTTCCCATGACAATAATAGGAAAGTCAGGTGAAGCATACTGTAATATAAAATCATCATCAATATTCACTGTATAAATGATAGCTCCTGCTGCACGATGTTCAGATATATATTTTTTTGCTGTATGATCATGTTTAAGATATGTTGTTGAAATTAATAAATCAAAATTATGATAAGCTACTCTTCTTTGAATAAAATCAATAACCTTAGAAAAGAAAGGTCGAGAAGCATCTTCAACAACTAATAAAATAAGTTTAGAATGACCTTGCTGTAAATCCACAGCAAGACCATTCTTCACATATCCTAATTCTCTTGCAGCATTCAAAACGAGAGTTCTTGTTTCTTCTTTGATTTTAGAATTTCCATTTAAAGCCATGGAAACAGTCGATACTCCTAAATTTAATTTTTTTGCTATATCTTTAATTGTTACCATATAATCACCTTATTTCCCTAATAATAGTCATTATATCATAACTTATTTCATTAATCTTCCTTTTTATTGATCTAGACTTGCATTTTCCTCCTGAAGGAGTTGTTTATCATACATTTTTACAAATGGGAATAAAATGACAACATCAATGGCAAACATAATTAACCACATGAAGATTGTTTTCACATCACCTGTTGATAAGAATAAATTCAAGATTCCAGGACAAGTAAATGGTAAACTGATATAAATACTTCCTATCACTCCAGAATCCATTAATATATAAGCAGCTGTACACATAATTACATTACAAATCATAATTGGTAATGCTAGTAAAACGTTCATAACAATTGGTACACCAAATGTTAATGGTTCATTGATATTAAACATATCTGGTACCAATGCTAATTTTCTTAATGATTTTAACTGAGCTGATTTTGCAACTAAGAAGAAAACTAACATCATTGCTGGATAAGACATCCAGTTTCCAAAGATTGTCATAAATGCTCCAGCTAAAGGTGTAGGTGTTCCTTGCCCTGTCATAATAAATTGAGCATTGATTGCTAAGTTTGCAGTTGTAATAGGTGTTAAAACAGATCCTACTAAGTTATTTCCATGAATCCCCATGAACCAGAATAAACTTAATAAAATACTAATCATAATCACTGATGGTAAAGAACCAGAAGCAGATAATAATGGTTGAATTAACGCATAAATTAATTTACAAAGATTTGTATCCATCAGACTTAAACTAATCACATTGGCAATTAAGAATAAGATTGTTGAGATTGTAAACGGTATTAATGCTTCAAATGGCGCTGAAACATTAGGTGGAACTTGTTCAGGTAATTTAATCTTAAAGTTTCTCACTTTGCAGAAGCGATAGATTTCACATACCACAAAAGCCACAATAATTGCATAGAACATTCCTACTCCACCTAGATTCCCAGCAGAGATAACTGTCCCAAGTTCTTTTGTCGTAAAAGGTGCAGCAGATGTTAAAAAGAAAATAAACAATGAACAAAATCCAACAGCTAATCTATCAATTTCATAATCCTTAGCAAGTTCATATGCGACTCCAAAAGCCACATAAACTGCAATAAAGTTAATTGTTAAGTTAAAAACAGATAGTAAAACCTCTCCATTCGTTGTTGCCCATGCTTTCCATGACAATAAGAATGAATAAAAGAAATTTGTTGCTTCCATTGTTGCAGGTACTGGTGGTTGTGCTAACAAACAAAAGATTCCTCCAATAATCATAAATGGAATAGTAAACATCATTGCATTCTTTACAGCAGTCAAATGTTTATTATTGTTCAATACATTCGAAACAGGTAGTAATAAATCAGTTAGTTTTTCAGTCAATGTCTCCATTTTAATTCCTCCCTAGATGTTTTTGAAACGTTTCACAATTATAATATACATAATATATATACGTTTGTCAATCGTTTTTTTGAAACGTTTCAATATTTTTTCAAAAAAATAACATCTTTCGATGTTACTTCTTTATTGTTTGAATTGCAATACACCCAGGACCACCTTGAGTAATAAATGCTGGAGATAGTTTATATAATTCAATTTCTACATTTGCAAAAGCCTCCTGTATTTGAACTATTGCTGATTTTGCCTGTTCTAACACACCTGCATGAGTGACATATATCTTATAATCTTCATTCACTCCCATTTCCTGAAAAGCTTTAATAATTTCCTTGATTGCACTTTTAAATGTTTTTTTCATACCATATTTTTCTAAACGTTTTGCATCTTTTGTTGTTGTCATAATAGGTGTAATTCTTAACATTCCACCTACCGTTGCTGCTAAAGGGGTTAAACGCCCACCACGCTTTAAAAATCCAAAATCCTGAGGAATTAAAAACGATTTCTCTGTTGCAATACTTTTATGTAATTCTTTCATAATATTATCTAAAGATAATCCTTCATTCTTTAGTTTAACAGCTTTTTCAACTAAATATCTTTCAGGTCCACATAGTGTCATTGAGTTAATTACATGTATATTATCATTATTTTCAACACTTTCTTTAGCACCTAAAGTACTTTGATAAGTCCCTGATAATCCATCAGCCATATTAATAACCAATAACTCTTCATCTTTATTATTTTCAAATAATTCCATAGTTACCCCTATTGATGGTTGTGATGAACTTGGAACATGCCCTTGCTTAACAATTTCTAAAAATTCATCGCTTTCTATATCAACAAATTCACGATAACTTTTTTTATTGACAACAACATTCAATGGTAAAACTTCAATTCCTAATTTTTTTCCTTCTTCAGGTGAATATAAAGAACCTGTATCTGTTATAATCTTCATAACTTTTCTCCTTGTAAAATATTCCTCTTACATATAAGTTATCAAATATGTAGAAATATGTCAATAAAAACGTAGTTTTTAAAACCACATTCAATAGAGAAAAAATCTATTTTGGTAATAATTTTTTATAAATATCATGTTATTATTTTAATTATTTTTATTCTGTGGTATTATATATGTAGATAAATGATATGTCATTGATGACACATCTATGTTGTTTATGCCATATATATTGTCTTACTTATATAAGGGAATATAATAAAATTGAGAGGTGAAAGAATATGTTTACATTTATCAAAAAGATTTACAAGAATCAAAGGAAAGATTATGTAATGCTGTTAATTATACTGATATTTCTTTCTTCATTTGAATTTACGTTTTTAGCTATGTATGATGCTTTTACACAATTCAATCTTCACTGGACAGTACGTTCCGCATTGCATGGTATTCCTGTACTCGCTTCGCTAGTAGCATTGGTATTAAATATTTTTGTTACAAAATATTTTATAGAAAATAAAAAACAAGAATTTTCTATATTGTTACTTTCTGGAAGAAAACCTAAAGATTTACTTATTTATTTATTGTTACAATTTTTACCATTAATGGTTATAGCTTACATCATTGCCGCTATCATTGGTTCAGCTTTTATGTATTTGATTAATTGGTTCCCTCAAATACAAAACAGTACCTTAATATTAAATTATTCATTCATTAATGTTTGTTTCTATAGTTTTATGTATTTTGTTTTCGCATTTATTGTTATTTTAGCACTGTGTGCTCACCAATTTGTGAATTTAGATAAAGACTTAGCAAAATATCTCTCACAAAAAGCATCGATAAGTAAACCTGCATATATAATTAAAGCAAGTGCAGTATCTTCTAAAAGAAAAATACCTTGGTTAATGATTATTTTCAGTCTTGGAGCAATTTACTTAACAGTGGCTTCACTATTAAACCTTTTGCAGACGAATTTATCGACAACAGATTTATTAATGTCATTTACTTATGCTTTAGCAGGTATCTTCATGTTAGTGATGACAGTGATTCCATTATTATATGATCTATTACATCACCGACTACTTAAACATCCTATACTTATGAATGCTTTATCTAGTTTTAATGAATTTGCCAGAGTTATGGTCGTACTAGCAACACTAAACATGATTATCTTACCTATTCAGTTATTCTTGATTTTCTTCGGAGCCAAACAAGAATTGATACAGGCAATAACACTTCCATGTTTTATCATGATGATTATTATGATTGCTTTAAGTTTCATATTAAGATTCTTTATCTATAATCAAGAATCACGTTCAACATTCGCAAAATTAAACGCTATAGGGTATAGCCCACATATTTTAAATCAAATAACTCTTATTAAAAATATTTTATTTCTATTTTTAATCTTTATAATTCCTTTATTGTTTATGGGAGAATTATTTTATAGGGCATATAATCAAGGTTTATTATCTATAAATATTATTAGTATAATGATGATTACTTATCTAATCATTAATTGTTTAGTATTTATTTACACTTGTGTTCAAGAAAGAATTTCATTAAAGGAGGTAACACAAAATGTCAAATATCTTAATAGAGGCCAGTAATATTTCAAAAATATATGATCCTGATATTTATTTAAAAAGAGGTAAAAATTTTTATGCTTTGAATAATGTTAATTTTCAATTAGAAGAAGGAGATTTTACTTGTGTTATGGGGCCTTCTGGTTCAGGAAAAAGTACTTTATTAAATTGTTTATCTACATTAGATAAAATTTCATTAGGTAGTGTTAAAATTATGGACACAGATATTTCAACCCTTAATAAAGATCAGCTATGTCAATTCAGATATGAATATTTAGGATATATATTCCAAAATCATAACTTAGTTCCTTATTTATCAATATTTGATAATATTGCAGCACCTATTCTTTTAGCCAATCAAGACACGTTAACAATTAAAGCAAAAGTTATAGATCTAGCAAAAACATTGAATATTGAAAAACTTCTTGATAAGTTCCCAAGCGAGTGTTCTGGTGGCGAATGTCAAAGAGCCGCTATTGCAAGAGCATTAATCAATGATCCTAAGATTATATTCTGTGATGAACCAACTGGTAACTTAGATTCTAAAAATTCACACCTTGTCTTAAAATTATTATCACAATTAAACAAACAAGGTACAACAATTCTTTTAGTTACACATGATGCAATGATTGCTAGTTATGCTAAAAAAATGATGTATCTTTATGATGGTGGTATTCAGTCCGTTATCTACAGACATCAAGGTTCACAAATGGATTTCTTTAAGAAGATTAATGATATCACAACTCAGGATAGTATTCTTAAACAATTTTCAGAAGAACCTCTTGAAGAAATACAAGAAAAAAAAGAAGTTGAAGAAGAAAAAACGCAAGAGGATATAGAAACTATAAAAATCATCAATAAGGAAAGAGCTTTTATTTCAAGACAAGATGTTTATATGATTATTGATGGTCAACCATATGATAAAGAAATTGCTAAAAGAAATACATTATTCCATATCAATGATACGCATGTTCATTATACAAATCAAAGAAATGATAAGGTAGAATTTGATTTAACAACTATACAAGAGGTTCATTTCAATTTAAAAGCTCAATTTGTTAATTTTGGATTATTTAGTCAATATATTTTCCATCCTACTGTTGATATGGTTAGTCCTCAAGGAACATATCTCTTTAAAGTTAAAAACAAAGATGACTTTATAAACATTATTCAATTATTCCATCAACTTCATATTCTTATTGATGATCCACGTCATATTGAAGAAGCTTATAAAAAATATCCGAAAGATTATGAACGTACAAAATTCTTCCAAAGGACTCATAAAGATCTTATTCAATATGATAAAGCAGAAAATATTAATGGCATAACAGGAAATAAAATTTAAAGATAAAGCTATAATCGAATGATTATAGCTTTATTCTTTCGTATGCATTTGATATAGCACCTAAAATATTTGCATCATTTTGATATGCACATCGTTCTATTTTGGTTGTAATTAAATGAGAAAAACGTTGAGGCAATGATTCATTAAACAATGTTTGTATCTTTTCAATAAACCAATCTTCTTCTGAAATACCTCCACCAATACATATAATCTCAGGGTTATAACAGATGACCATTGTATTTAAGGCAAAGATAATATTTTGACACCATTCTTCAATAGATTCACTTGCAAGATGATGGCCTTTTAAATACAAATCACAAATATCTTTTCCAAATTGCAAGTGTTGATCAGTAGAAACTTTCATATTATAAATGTCAACTAATGCTGGCATAGACGCATAATGTGACAAACTCATCATCTTCCCATCTTTCATACTAAATGGGAGACACGAAAACTCTCCAGCTAAATGATTGACCCCAGTGATATCATTTTCCCCTTGATAAACACAGCCACCAACACCTGTTCCAATAATCAGAAAAGCACTCATCCGACTACCTTTTGCATTACCAAAGCGTAGTTCACATAGTCCTGCTGCCTTCGCATCATTCATAGCAAAGACAGGCTTAAATAAACGTTGGCTCATTTCAGAGTTGATATTCGTTTGAAACATCACACTTACTGTATCAGCTGCTTTTGATAAGACATTTGAATCATTATCAATGATTCCTGGAGCACTCACACCCACATAATCAATATGTTGCATATCAATCCCTTGACAAAGGCTATCATAAAAATCATCCTTTGTATTCATTTTCCTTGTTTCCTTTTTCCATTTCTTAATAATATGAAAATCTTGATCAACAAGTGCATACTTAATATATGTCCCACCAATATCAATTCCTAAATGATTCATCACGATAACCTCCTATTTTTTATTATAAACCTTTTTCAGTTAATTCTCTAGCCACATCATCTTTAATTGTGACACCTGCTGCTTCTAATTCTGTAATTTTATCAGCAAATTGTGGTAAGTATTTTTTATGAGCAATTAATAATTCATCTAAAACTCTTTTTGCATTTTCTCCAGAAGGGACTTGAGGATTTAAGATAAATGCTTGTAAAGCTAATCCATAATCTCCTGTTACTGCTGCTTCTTCAACACACATTTCCATGTTCTTCATGCATTGTAACCATCCTCTTTCAGCTGGCTCTAATGATCCAAATGCAATGGCTCTTGCTCCTGCTGAACCAATAAATGCAGAAACTTCTACTGCACAGTCAGCTGGTAAATCAGGAACTGCTCCATTATTTTTAGTTGTAACAACCATATGAGTATTACTATTTGCATAAATAGATGCAATTGTTTCACATGCTGCATCTGAGTAATGAGTTCCACCACGTTTTGTTAATTGTTCTGGTTTGTAGTTCAAAGCAGGGTCTTTATATAATTCAAATAGTTCTTCTTCTGTTTGTTTCACTTGTTGTCCACGTGTTCCAATTGTATTAAATTCTTCAATACCATGAGCTAACATTTCTTGTTGACGATAATAGTATCTATGATATCCACAAGGTAACATTTTCATTGCATTTAATTGTTCTTTAAAATAAGAAACTGCATGAATATTAGCAGGAATTCCACCATCTTTACCTTCATACATTGCATCAATGATTTGTTGTGTTACATCATTACCATTTAAATCAAAGACTTTATGCCAATGGAAATGGTTCAATCCAGCAAATTTATAAACCAATTCATCTAAAGTTTTACCAATCATTTCTGGTTCTTTCATCATAGCACTTACTGGTACATTACATAATCCAATGACTTTATCCCATTGACCATATTTCATAACAGCTTCAGTAACCATACCACTTGGATTTGTAAAGTTGACTAACCATGCATCTGGACATAATTCTTTCATATCTTCTACAATACTTAAGATAACAGGAATTGTTCTCAATGCTTTAAACATTCCTCCAGCACCATTTGTTTCTTGTCCTAACATTCCATAAGAGAAAGGAATTCTTTCGTCTTTAATACGTGCATTTAATAAACCAACTCTAAATTGAGTAGTTACGAAGTCTGCATCTTTTAAAGCTTCTCTTCTGTCTAATGTTAAATGAACTTTCACATCATAAGGAGATGCATCCCACATACGTTGAGCCATAGCACCAACGATTTCTAATTTTTCTTTACCATCTTCAATGTCAACTAACCACATTTCTTTAATTGGAAGTTTTTCATATCTTTTGATAAATCCTTCCATTAATTCTGGAGTATAACTGCTTCCTCCACCAATTGTTACAATCTTTACTGCATTTTTCATGTTAAAACCACCTTTCTATTTTATAAACATATCATAATTGATTTTATAAAGAAGTAAATGCATTTACATACACTTTGTACACTGTACCCTTTTATCCATAAAAGATAGAGATAATAGTGTTACAATGTTCCAAAAGTACAAGGATTGATCCTTGTACTCAATGTCAAAAATATTCTACTGGATATCTAATCAACCATTTCTGATTGTTTGTTTTGATACTTTTCATATACCACTAAGAATGGTGCATAAATAACAACACAAGTAACAATAACGATTAATTGTGAAACAGCACCCATGATGTTTCCACCAGTTGCTAAGAATCCCATTAATAGTGGGGGCATTGTCCAAGGGACTTCTAAAACGACTTTTGGACAGAAGCCAATCATTGTTAAAACATAACCAATTGTTATAGATATACATGGCGCTAAGATAAATGGAATCCCAAGTATTGGATTTAAAACAATAGGTAATCCAAATGTCACAGTTTCATTAATATTAAATAATCCTGGTACAACAGATAAAGCCGCAATCGCACGATTATCCTCTCTCTTGCCAAAGATAAAAATAGCAATAATCAATGATAATGTCAGACCTGACCCTCCCCATTTACCAAACATTTCCAACATTGTTAAATTGAGAATATTAGGAATATCTTGCGGTCCACTGTAATTCGCAGATGTACAGGCAGCAGTGTTAGCATATAATAATGGTCTAAAAATTGATTGATTAACTGCCTCAACCATGTTATTACCATGAATACCAACTAACCAAAACAATGAAATGACAACAAACAACAACAATACTGCAAGTAGATTATTCCCAATAATTTGCCCTAATGGTTCCTGAACCAGCGTGAAAATCAAATCATTGACATAACTTCCTGTCACACTATGCACTGCAAATCCAATTCCACCGATCACAACAACTGTTAAAAATGCTGGAATTAAAACTTCAAAAGATTTGGCCACCCCAGGTGGGACTTGTTCAGGCATTCTTATCTTCAATGCATCCATCTTTCTTAATAATCCAAAAATTTCTAAAGCAACTATACCAATAATTAATGCTGTAAACAGACCAGTCGCACCAGTATAAGATGATGAAATTCCACCAAAATCAGCAACTGTTGCTCCTTGTGGTAAAAAGTCAGCAACTGTCTTTGTTGTAGAATCAGCTAACATTACAGTTTGTCCACTTAAACTATAACTATTAGGTGTCACAACCATCCATGATATAAATCCTAAAACACCACTAAATATACCTGTCTCACCATTCATTTCCCCAATTTCTTGTGCAACCAAAATCACAATTCCAATTGAAATACATGAAATTGTTGCAAATTGAATAGCAGAGAATATAGTATTCAATGGTTCTAATTTCATCACAACTGGTAAGAGACTTCCTAAACCTTGAGGTGCTCCATTAACAACATTGTCATTAATGAAAACATTTGTCCAAAGTACTCCAATAGCACCAGCAATTGTTGCTGGCATGAAGTTTTGAAACGCATTTTTGATAGCTGACAAATATTTATTTTGTCCACACCATGCCCCAATGCGCCCTAGCTTATCAGCAAAAGCATCCATATTCTTTCCTCCCTTTTTTGAATATGCTTACATTATATTAATTTTATCTTTAGAAACAATCGTTTATAAATGAACAGGTACAATGTATCTTGAAAAGAAAAATAACTTCATGTTTTCAAGAAACATTGTACCAAATAAGAAAATATCTCAAATAAACACAAAAAGCATTATATAATAGAAATAAATGAGGTGAGATCAATGTTAATACAAGAGAAACTGAAAGAAAAAGATGCATTTTCTGATATTGAAAAGAATATTGCAGAATATATTTTAAAAATTGATATGAAAATAAAAAAAGAAAGTGTCCGTCATATTGCTGAGCATACTTATACCTCTCCTTCTTCTGTGATGCGATTTTGTCAAAAATTAGGTTTTGAAGGATATGTTGATTTTAAGGAAGCTTATATTCAAGAAATTGAATATTTATCTTCTCATTTTCAAGATGTAGATGCGAACTATCCTTTTTTACCTAATGATAAAAATGTTGTGATTGCTAATAAGATTGGCATACTGTATGAAGAAACGATTAAGGATACTCTTAGTTTAATTCATCATGATTCTCTACAACAAGCTGCAAATATGCTAGATAAAGCAAAAAATATCTATGTATGTTCATCAGGTGCTTCTAAAGATATTGCAAAAGTGTTTAAAGACAATATGTTAAAAATCGGTAAAACAGTTATTTCTTATCATAATACAAGTGATATTTATTATGAAGCATGTTTTTGTGACCAAACAAATTGTTTTATTATCATTTCTTATTCTGGAGAAACTGCTCGTGCCATTAAAGTAGCTCAAAAACTAAAAGAACGTCATATTCCTATGATTGCTATTACATCATATGGTCATAATACACTTACAAATTTATCTAAATGTTGTCTACATATTTCTACTAGGCAAAAATTAATCTCTAACCTTGGCAACTTTTCTATCAATTTATCAATTCTTTATATTCTAGATATTCTTTATGCAAATTGTTTTCATTTTCATTATCATCAATATCTAGAAGATAAAATAAAATATTCTCATGAAATGGAAATTGACCGAAAATCAGATAATCCCATTCTCAAAGAAGAATAACAAAAGAGATTTCATAACTATATCCTCATAGTTGTGAAATCTCCTATTTTTATTGTCTAATAAGATATATTTTTTTCATTACAAAATAATAGCAAATTGCAATGACTAATCCTTTGGCTATACTTGAAATAGAAATAGCCCACCAAATTCCATTTAATGCCAGTACTGTTGACGATAATATCATGACAAGTGGAATTCTAGCTGCTGTTAATATAACTGATACACTTGACGGAATAAAAGTCTTTCCTAAGCCATTTAATGTTCCTGCAAGGGTACTTTCAATACACATAAATAATTGTGAAAAAGCAAGAATCTGTAAATAATCTACCCCTAAAGGAATAACATCTTTTTCTGTAATAAAAATTTGGAATATCATTTGTGGAAATATGAAGAGAACAGCAGTTGTGAAGATACCCCATATGATACATGTCTTTAAAGCAGAATATGTTCCTTTTTTAACACGTTCAATATTATTAGCCCCATAGTTTTGTGCTACAAAAGCATTTAACGCATTTCCAAATCCTTCAGCACTCATCCATGATATAGATTCTATTTGTGACCCAACTTTCTGAACTGCTATCGCAACATCACCATATCCTGCGATAAATCTCGCAATAACCATAGAAATAAAAGTAAAGCATAAACTTTGTAATCCTGTTGGTAATCCAATCTTCATAATTTTAGAATAAATTGAATAAGGATTCATAACCCAAATTTTCATTTCATCAAATAAAATACTATCTTTTCTTGCATAATAAATCATCATTAACATAACAATGATCTGTGAAATAACTGTAGCAATTGCTGCTCCAGGAACTCCCATGTTAAAAGTGAAAATTAATAAAGGATCTAATATGATATTTAAAATAAGTCCAACTGTTGTTGCTATAAAAGGATGATGACTATTTCCAATAGCTGTCATTAAACTTGTAAATATCTGATTTATAAAATTAACGACTACAAACCCACATGTCACAATAAGATAAATTTCTGCTTGATAAATCACTTCTGTAGATGTTAGATTAAAAAATCCTATCATTGGTTTGTAAAAAAGAAGTGTCAAAATTCCATATAATAGACCAAAAATGATTCCTAATTGAATTGTAGCTGAAGCATATTGTGTTGCCTGTTTTTTCTGGTTAGAACCGATAGCCTGTCCAACACAAACTTGTCCACCCATCTTAGCAAGAGTACTAATCCCATTAGATAACCACATATACATTCCAGCACTTCCTACTGCTGCAACAGCACTTGCACCAATTCTTCCAATCCAAATCATATCAATCAAATTATAAGCCATCTGTATTAATGATGTTCCCATTATTGGTAAAGCTAATTTCATCAAGGTTTTAAATATAGGTCCTTCTAATAAATTCATTGATTTCTTCATCATTTTACTCCTATCAAAAAGAAGAACTTACTAAAGTTCTTCCTCTATAACTCCCATCAATTCTAAAATTCTATTTAAATCTTTTATATCTGTATATTTAATTGTAATTGAATTATCAGCTACTTTTATCTTAGTACGATATTTCTTTCTTAATAAACCTTCGACATAAACATATTCTTTTGGTTTTGGCTCTTTTGGTTTTGCTATTCTTGCAGCCTGTAACTTAATTCCTTTAACAATATCTTCAACTTCTCTTACTGATAATTGTTGATCTATTGCTTTTTGAGCAACTTCTAAAGCTTTCTTTTCATCAATTGTAATCAAAGGTTTAATATGTCCCATAGTTAATTGACCATCTAAAACATAATCTTGCATCTTTTTAGGCATTTTTAGTAGTCTAACAGTATTCGCAATATGTGCTCTTGATTTGCCAACACGTTTTGACAATTCTTCTTGTGTCAGCTTTAATTTTTTCATCATTGTTGCATAAGCTTGTGCCTCTTCAATTGCATTTAAATCCTCACGTTGAATATTCTCTAACAGTGCAATTTCCATCATTTGCTGATCAGTAAATTCTACAATAATAGCAGGAACATCAGGCAAGCCAACAATAGAAGCTGCTCTAAAACGTCTTTCCCCAGCAACAATTTCATAACCCTGAACAGATTGTTTGACAATAATTGGCTGAAAGATACCATGTTCTTTAATTGACTGTGCAAGTTCATTAAGCTTTTCTTCATCAAAATGCTTTCTAGGCTGATATGGATTTGGTCTGATTTCATTTAAAGGAATTTGAACTTGAGATAAAGTTGGTGCTTTCTTTTCAATAGCATCAATAACGGATTGTAAATCTCCACCTTGAGAAGCATCTCCAAAAATAGCATCTAATCCTTTTCCTAATTTTTTTGACTTCTTACTTGTTGCCATTGCGTTTCACCACTTCCTTTGCCAACTTTGCATATGATTTTGCCCCTTCTGAACTACTATCATAATCAAAAATATTTAATCCTTCTGATGGTGCCTCTGATAACTTAATATTCCGAGGAATCACAACATCATAAACCTTCTCTCTAAAGTATTTTCTAACTTCTTGAGACACTTCAATCCCTAAATTCGTACGTGAATCAAGCATAGTTAATAAGACTCCTTCAATTGTTAAATCTTCATTAAAAACTTTCTGAGTTAATAAAATTGTATTTAATAACTGAGTTAATCCTTCCAATGCATAATACTCACATTGTACAGGTATTAAAACAGAATCAGATGCTGTTAAAGCATTTGTATTCAATAACCCTAAAGCTGGAGGACAGTCAACGATCACATAATCATATCTATCTCTCACTAACTCTAGTGCATTCTTTAATCTTTGTTCTCTCCCTGTCTTTACCTGAGATAATTCTATCTCTACTCCTGCTAAATCAATATTTGCAGGAACAATATCTAAACGCTCTACATCTGTAGAGACAATAATATCTTTTAGTGGTGTATTTTGAGTAATTGCATCATAAACAGTTAAATCTAATGCAGAACGATCTACTCCAATTCCTTGAGTTGCATTCGCCTGAGGATCAATATCAATTAATAGCACTTTCTTACCCATATATGCAAGTGCAGCACTTAAATTAACACTTGTTGTGGTTTTTCCAACTCCACCTTTTTGATTTGTAACGGCTATAACTTTTGACATCTTCATTTCCTCCTTGATAACATATGCGTGATTATTCTATCACAACTCATACTCTTTTTACACCTATTTTTTCACCCATTAAAACTCTCGTTTCATCATGAGTCTTTGAATTCTTTATAATATCTATATCAATATCAACAATATCCTTTTTAAAAAACATAACAATCGTCGATCCACCAAACTCAAAATATCCTTTTTCATCACCCTTGCAAAATGATTGAAGATGATGATTTACGATTTTTCCCACCATCATTGCACCAACTTCCATATAAATAACATCGTTAAAATTCTTTGTATGTAGTACAGAATAAGAACGTGAATTTTGTTTATATATAGGATAATAATCATTAGCAATTGGATTCACGGTATGAAAAACTCCTGAAATATAACGATCTTCTTCTTTTGTTCCATCATCGATAAAACAATAACGATGGTAATCATCTACTGTTAATCTAAAAATCAAACATATTCCATCTTGATAGACACTCGCTAATTCTTTACTTTGTAAAAGATCCTCCATAGAATAAAAAGAATCTTTAATTTGAACATGTAAATCTTCAGAAATAGAATAATATGTCAGTTTTGAATCTGCAGGAGCAATCAATATATGACTTTCCTTGGCAATTGGACGCTGTCCAATTTTTATTTTCCTTGTAAAAAAATCATTGTAGCTATGATAATCTTGAGCAATATACTGATCCATATCAATATGATTCTTATTAATAAATGGTTCAATTTTACGTTTAGACAAAAAACTATTCATATACATTCCACCTAAGTGGGTAATAAAAGGAAGGGTTAGCACTTTCAGCATACATCTTCCTAATAAATGACTATATAACATTTTCAAGAAATTATTTTGGCTTTGATCAACAATAAGTTCCTGACCCTTTCTATCATAGATTTTCATTATAACAATACCAATCCTACCAAAACGAATGCTCCAATACCTATCATTCCCATAATTCCCTTAAAACCAGGTTTAGGAACAGCAAAATCAACAACAAATGCAATCGCTACAATCCCCATAATCCATCCATAGATACTATAAGTCAATAAAGGACTTAAAAAATATCTTAATAAATAAATCATAGGAAATATTAATGAAGAACTTGTGACTGGTAATCCTTGATAATATTTTCTCTTTTCAGCAGTCTCTTTTTGGCGCATTTCTTCTGCTACATTAAAATAACCTAATCTGCTCACTGCACAAATCGCATACAAAGCAAAAATGAAAAACCAAATATACCCATTCAATCCCATTGTATAGCCAATAATAGCTGGGAATATTCCAAAACTAAACATATCTGCTAAAGAATCAATTTGAATACCAAATTTCTTTTCTTCTTCAGTCCGATTCTTTTTTGTACGTGCCACCATTCCATCAAAAGAGTCAAATGCTCCACATAATAATAAACAGATTAAAGCTCCGACTGTGTTCCCTTTAAACGCCAAATGCGTCCCAAATAAAGCACTTATTAGACTTAAATATGTTAATATCACCGTATAATTATAGTAACCAATCATATCTTTCTCCCATTTTCTAGTTTAACGACTGTATTATAGCATACTTCTACAATTTTTTATAGGACTTTTCTTTATTAGTAAAAATTTCAAATTCCCACCCAAACCAAAAACGACCATAAGGTCGTTTAAATATTACTGAAAACGAGTTCCCGCTTTGACTGCAAACTCTTGAAATACAGGTTCTGATGGGTTAATACCTTTATATTCCGGGAGGATGGAAGCCATAACCTGTAAGACCACAGTTACATTAAAAAGCGCTTTTGTTAAGGAATGATAAGGAATCATAATATCAGCTAAATGTGAATCTGTATCTTCAATAACGCAAATATGTGCATCTTGTTTTCTAGCAAATTCAATGAGATGACTCATTAAATCATATCCTACACCATTAGTATGTATAAATACCAAATAACTATCTTTATGTATAGTACGATGAGGCCCATGCATGAATTCTTCTAATTCATAATTCATAGCTGGAATTTGCAAAGTTTCTAATAATTTTAAATTTCCTTCGCATGCAGTTCCATAATGCAATCCATATCCAATAACTGAAATACAATTTGCTTGAGACCATTCTTGATGCGAAACTATATATTGTTGTGTTTGCAGAATTGTTTGATCAATTGTATCTAATTGATTTAGCCATTCTGTTTTATATTCATTTAAAGAATATATATAATCTTGATTATTTTGTAAAATCTGAAAAATAATCATGTATAAAGTTAAACATGTTGCTGTATAACCTTTTGTTTTTGGTCCAATTGTTTCTTCTCCACATTGTAAATCTACATTAACATTACAGTATTGTGTCAGTGGTGATGTCATATCTCCACATACTCCAATGACTGGTATATGATGATGACGAGCTATTTTAGCACAATCTATTGTTCCTTTGCTTTTGCCAGTTTGTGATACAGCAATGATAAGATCTGACGTTTCTAATAAACTGGAATAATGTTTTAACTGAAAAGGTGTTTCTATATTGATTTGTAAATGAGCTTTTGCAAACGATGATTGAATAACTTGTGCTGCATTATGAGATGAACCAGAAGCTGCAATTGTAATTCTATGAATATGAACTATATCTTTTAAAATAGATAAATCACTATTAGTAAGGATATGAGACAGTACATCTTTTTGCTGTAAAATGTACTGTTTCATGATATTATCTGTCATTTTTAAAGAACTGAGGTAAATAATCTTTATGTACTTCTAACATTTCATCTAATAGTGGTTTTGCAATATCATATTCTCTCACGAGTGGATGTGCTAACATTGCTTTTAAGGCTATATTATAATCTCCACTTAATGCCGCTTCAACTGTTAATGATTCATAATTTTTAACAGCAGCAATTAATCCACAAACTGATTGAGGATAATCTCTTAAATTTAATGGTTTTATTCCATCACGGCTTACAAAACATGCCGTTTCTATTACTGCATCATCATTTAAAAAACGAATTGTACCATTATTAGGAACATTAATAACCATCCATTTCCCACTGTCATTATATACTGCTTCCATAACGCCAACAGCTATCTTTGAATAACCGCCGCCGCCACGCTTAGCCAATGTTTTTGGTTTACTACTATTTTCAGGATTAGAATATTCACGCCAAATTTGTTTTTCTAATTCTAAAATAGCTTCTCCACGTGTTTTATCCTGGCTCTTTAATTGAGATAATATTTTTGATGTATGGAAATAATATTGGGTATATTGGCTTGGAATAAGATGTAATGTTTGAATTAAATCTTGTGAAACTGTAGCACATTTTTTGGCAACTAAACTGAACTGTTCATCTGTTATTGGTTTCCCATCTACTGTCATATTATAAGTAAAATTCATATGATTTAAGCCAATATAATCATAATATATAGATTCTTCTGGAACTTGTAATGCTTCTTCTGCCCACCAGCGTGGTCTCATTCCACCTGCACATAATCCCGCCATATTAACATCACAAACTTTTAAAACAGCTTCAGTTACTAATCCTGTTGGATTAGAATAATTGACAATCCATGCATCTGGACAATATTTTTCAACATCTTTAGCTATATCTATCATCACTGGAATTGTTCTTAATGCATTAAACATACCACCTACACCAGTTGTTTCTTGTCCAATCACACCATATTTTAACGGAATTTTTTCATCATATATACGTTGTTTGTTTCCACCTACTCTTATCTGGCAAGCAATAAAATCAGCACCTGGGAATGCTTCTTCACGAGATGTTGTTGAAGCAATTGAAACATGATAATCTAAATGATGACAGTAACGATGAACAAATCCATCCATAATTTTTAATCTATCCTCATCAATATCTACTAATACAATCTCTTTAACTGGCAATACATCTCTATGTTCACTTAAACCTTCAATTAATTCAGGAGTATAAGAACTCCCTGCTCCAACAATAACTATTTTCAATTCTTTATTCATCCTCTATCATTCCTTTCTCATTTTCAATATTTAATCGTTGTTTTTCCATTATTTTAAAGAATGGATAATAAATAGCACCTGCAACAAACAATGATATAACTCCCCAAATAGCAGCACGCCAATCACCACCTGTTAAAAAATATTGAGCTAAAACTGGTGGCATAGTCCAAGGAATATTCACTAACGGACGGGCAATCAGATTAAAATACATTAATCCATATGTAATAATTGATAATACTTCAGTGGCTAATACATAAGGTATTATCATTAATGGATTCATAACCAATGGAACACCAAAAACAACTGGTTCATTAATTTCAAATATACCTGGAGCTAAACAAAGTTTACCTAATGATCTAAATCCCTTTTCTTTTGAACGCATCATTAGGAATACCAATGGCAATGTTGCTCCACCTCCACCAAGAAATACAAAATACATAAATCCTGATGCTGTAATATAAGGCAATGGTGCACCAGCTGCTGCTGCAGCAATATTGTCGCCTAACATAACTAAGAATATAGGATCAGCAATTGCTAAAACCGCTCCGCCATGAATACCAACACACCATAATAAAGATCTAATTAACATAAAAATGAGGAAACCTGGTAAAGTATTCAAAGCAAAAACTGCTGGTTCAAAAATTTTAATAAGTGTTGCATTAATATCAAATCCTAAAATAACTCTTAATAACCATACAATTAATAATACTGCTAAAGCTGGTACCAAAGACATGAATGACTCTGACACAAGGGGTGGTACTGAATCTGGAAAATGAATAACCAAATTACGCTGATAGAAAAAGTGTAATATCGTGGTTGAAAGCAAAGCAATCACAACAGCTGTAAATAACCCCTTTGTACCAAACAAAGATGCATTAATAACCCACTCATCATTTAATGTAGCTAGAAGGAAAGCTGTCATAGAAATAACACTGCATGTCAATGAATTGAGGTTAATATCTTTATATGTTTTTGCAAAGTAATAAGCAACAGTCCCAGCTGCTACAATACCAACAATATCAATTGTAATAGCTGAAACTGCATTAAACAATGGTGCATAGGGTTCAATAAATTTCATCCATGCATCAATTGGAAAGTTAGGAATCAAAACAAAGAAACTACCAATAATAGTCAATGGAATAACACTTATCATTCCATCTTTAATAGCACTTAAGTGCCTTTGATTTCCCAATTTCTCTAATGGTGGTGCTAATTTTAATTCAATAAAATCCATAAATTTTTTCATATTCTTATCCTTTCTCCTTTCCCTCTTTTGACACCCTTATCATACAAAATAATCATATTTAGTTGAATAGCGCATTTGTTCGTTTCAAAGGGGAAATCAATGCACAAAAGAGGCTGTAACGAAATAACTTTCTAAGAGGTTTATTTTGTTAAGTCTCTTTTTTTCTTATTCATTTTTAGAAATTTATGCAATAAAAAAACATCATTGCCTATTTTCAACATGTTGTGTACATTATTTCTAACTTTTTTCCTGCTTTTGGGCGCAATAAGGCTATCTTCCTTTTTGGGATCTTTTTGCATGTGCATAACTTTTAGCTTGGGAGACTTTCCATCATTGCATTTTTCTCATTTCTTAGTCTGTATTTATGATATTTTCTGAGATTATATCCTATACACACAATAAGAAATTCCATTTTTGTATTTACCAGTCCTCTTCTATTGAATCTTATGAACTTCATATCCTGCTTGATCACCCCAAATGTTCCTTCTGCCTGTATGCTTCTCTATTTTTTGAGCTCTTTTCCAAATTCGCTTGACAATATTTCCTCTACTTCTGCATAAAACTCATGAAGCACAGCATTTCTCGTTACTATTCTGTGTTTATTATTGCAACACTCCTTTGCCTGTTCACAACCTTTACATTGATCTTTGTTTCCATAGTGTTGTGTTATTCTCAGATATTCTCCACTTTCATCATATCTGTCATACAGATGCTCATTAAAAATCTGCTCGCCTGGACAGATCCTATATCCTTCTTCTGTCTCCTCCCGGTTGTGTGTATTGTATTTCTTTTTCTTGAATTCAGGTGTGTTTTTCTTTGCATACATATTATACTTCATGACAATGTTCATTCCATTGCTTATGCAGTACATATAATTGTCATAGCTTCCATAGGCTGAATCTGCCATTGTATATACTGGTAGTTCCCCTGCATATTTCTTATATCCCTCCATAAATAGGATATATGTCAATGGATCTCCTAGTCTTTGAAACAGGTCTGCATTGACAATGATTATCATCACTGATTTCATTGTCTTTTTGGTTTTATTGAGTCTATAATGAAAGATTTATTTCGTTACTGCCCCTAATGATATGATTTTAAAAAATGAATAATTTGTATTTCATCATCAAGAGATATAATCTTTTCAATAGCATCACTATCATTGACTAGCTTCTGCAATAAATTATAAAGTTCCTGATATTTAAAAAAGAATTGTTTTGGCCATAATATAAACAATATACACTGCACAAATTCCTGATCCCAAACAATAGGTTTATCTAAAGTTATTAATAATTCTTGAACATTATTTATATCAGCTATCATCTGTGGTACAGCAATATGTCCTTCCATTGCCATGTTTCCAACATCTTCTTTTAATTGAAAATGATTATAATCAATTTGAAAAGTATCAGATATAAATCTTAAAATATCTTGTTTAGATTCAAATTTTGCTTTGATAAAAATATTCTCTATTACTAGAAAATCTGCTAATGAACGATATCCGATTTCTGTAAAAAATGTTCTTATTTTATGAATTGAAGTTTGATCAAGAATGGGTGCAATCTGAATAACAGGAATATTCTGAGATGTTATAGATGCTGTTGATATAATCAAATCATAGTGTTTAATATTCATTTCAGATAATTCACGAATATGAATACTGTCTGTTATTTCCATATATTCATTAAATTCCTGAAGCAATTCATAACTCAATAATTCTGTTGATGATGAATTTAAATTATTAACTAATAAAACACTCTTTTTTCTCTGAAAATGATTTCTCATTAATGAATATTGAATATGAATGGTAAAATAGGCAATTTCATCCTCACTATAAACAACATTTAATTCAGGATGCAAAAATAGCCAAATATCTACACTTATAAGATAAGCTAATACATAATTCTTCTTTATCATCTTCAACATTGGATTCTTCAGATAAGTATCAAATCTCATTCTATTTTCCATCGCTAAAATATGTACACCCAAAGCTTTTTTTAAATAAAAATCATTTGAAAAATCAATACCATAAAGATCATTTAAAAAACAAAATAAATCATTCATCAATTGTTCAATACGTTCAGGCAAAACATCAACTAAACAACTTTCAATATCACTAATATAGTTAATTCTTTTACCAATTATATGCACTGTCAAAAAACAAATCTCTTCCTCATTCATGACACACATATCTTCATTTTTTAAATAGTCCGCAATATCTTTAGCAACTTGATATTCATATTCATGACTCAGTGTTTCTTTTTCTTCATTAGACATTCTTACATAATGTCCCTCTTCCATTCGCATCATCATAATTTCCAAATATTTAATAAGATCATCAAGAGAAGCATCAACCA
>NZ_HG005287.1:284051-293385 GCF_000455285.1 Candidatus Stoquefichus massiliensis AP9
TTGATATACCATCATGATCTAAGATTGAACTTATTTTTATCTTTAAATAGGGATAGTGAGGAACAATTTGAGAAAGTGCATATTGATTAAAAATATCTTCCATGCATAACCTTTTATGAAGTTCATCACCAACAATATAATTACCCACACCAACTTTATACTCTACCATTAAATGAAATTTCTGCAAATAATCCCTTACATATTTCATATCACGACTCACAGATGTACGATCTATATACATTTGTTCAGAAAATTCTTCAATACGAATAGGATGTTGACTCAATAATAATTGTTTCATAATATAAAAAGAACGATCTATTGAATTATCAAAAAGTTGCTCCTGCTGAAAATACTTTTCTTTCTCACTATCATAATCTAAAGAATTTTTTATCAGATAATAACCTTGACCCTGCTTAGATAATATTTGTGCTTTACCATAAAAATAATCATTTAATTCGTGGATATCATGACGAATTGTTTTCACCGAAACATCACATAATCTAGAAAGTTCTTGCCCTGTTACATATTGCTGAGTTCCTTGTTTTTCCAAATTTTCTAATATTTTAAATTGTCTTTTCAAATAAGATAACTTCAATAGACTCACCTTCTTTCCTTAACCATTATTATAACTTTTCAATAACAATTACGAAAGCAAATGATGATTAAACATGAATAAAAGATGAATTATTATTAAAATAAATCATCTTTCATTAAATTACATATCTATTTGTATTCCACTTGTTATTCTTTTCTTTACTTTCTCTTTCATCTTGCTGAAATCTATTGTAATGCCTTGATAACCATTTAAGCCATGCTGTGAAGCAAGTTCTTCACTATAATCTTTAAGCCTATAAACAGTAAAATTCTGTCTAGTTCCATAAGCATCTTTTAAATTTGTAATCTCATAATGGTTCACAAGCGGTGTTAAAACAACATTATCTATAGAAGTGCGATTATCCTCTTTCTTTAAATCAAAAGATAACATTCCTTCCAATTGCGTTTCTTCTTCCATCATTCCACTCACAAAATTTCCTAAACTATAAGCAACCAATGTCTTATGACCATCTTTACCTTCTACCCATTCAACAGGCTGTAAAGTATGAGAATGTGTTCCAATAATTACATCAACACCTAAATCAGCAAATAACTTCGCATACTTCTTTTGAAATGCATCAGGAACTGTATCATATTCATTTCCCCAATGACAAGAAACAATAACAAAATCACTAATTTCTTTAGCATTTTCTACATCTTTCTTAATTGTTTTTTCATCAAATAAATTCATACAGTAAGTATTAGGCATTTTATGTCCATTTGTTAATTG
This sequence comes from Candidatus Stoquefichus massiliensis AP9, assembly GCF_000455285.1. GTDB lineage: Bacteria > Bacillota_I > Bacilli_A > Erysipelotrichales > Coprobacillaceae > Stoquefichus > Stoquefichus massiliensis. The sequence continues at coordinate 285,376 of NZ_HG005287.1, forward strand.
ATTATAAGATAATAAAGCTATTTTAATACCATTTTTCTCTACAACCGTTATATCATCTCTTTTTTCTTGTGATTCATACACACCAATATAATTCATATTTTTATATTGTTTAAAAACATTGATAGAATGAATCACCGCATCTCCACCCTTGTCTAAGGTATGATTGGTTGCACCATTAACAATATCAAAACCAACATCTGATAAATTTTTTGCCATAATATCTGGCGTATTAAAATTAGGATATCCCGATGCTTTTCCACCACCTAAGATTGTTTCCTGATTCACAAAAGCAAAATCGGCTTTTTGTATGTATGATTGAATATTTGCATAATAAGGCATAAAATCATATCCATCATTTGTTTTAGCTTTATCTAACAACAGCTGATGCATGAGATTATCACCAACGGCTGTAAATGAAACGGTATTTTCTTTAGTCACAGGTGTATCTTTCTTTGCATCTTTTTCACCCGAACACCCTACCATCAACAACATGGCAACTATTAATATACTAATCTTTTTCATAAGTACTCCTTATCTCGTCGTACTGCCAAAGCCTCCATTACGCACATCTGTGGCATCATCATCTTCCACAATACCATACTGCATAAAAATGCCTTGAGCAATACCCTGTCCTTTTTTAACATCCACTATTTTACCTTCATTAGAATCATTTGTCATCTTAATGAAAATGTGACCTTCATTATCTGAATAAAAATAATCACTATCAATAACACCAACTGTATTATTCAGCTGTAATCGAAACTTAAACCCTAATCCACTTCTTGGATAAATCATTAATACCCATGTTTCATTCATTTCACATCTGATTCCAGTAGGAATCTTTATTGTTTCTCCTGGTTTTAAATAAACATCAATAGGTGTATAAAAATCATATCCTGCTGAACCTTTTGTTGCACGCTTTGGCAATTGAAGTTCATTATAAACTGTTTGTATAAATTCTTTTGATGCCTGTTCATTATAATCTAAATAACTTTCTTCAAATTGCTCATATGATACTTTGTAAAATTTTGCTGTCTTCATAGCCCCTCCTACTGTTTATAATATTCTTCTAATGTGAGTCCATTTTCATGTAATTTTGTTGCTAATTCTACACCTACATAACGCATATGCCATGGTTCATACCCATAATTTGTAATTGCAACCTTGTCCTTTTGATATCTTAAAATAAACCCATACTTATATGCATCACTAACAATAAACTTTCCAATTGGACTCGTTGCAACTTTTTCACTTAAACGATCACCTTGTGTGGTATATGAAATATCAATAGCTAATCCTAACTGATGTTCACTTCTGCCAGGATATGCACTATATTGAGAAGCATATTCTTCACCATAAACTTTAACTTGATTATTCCAATAAAGTGTCTGTGTGGCATTAGTACGATATCCTGATATTGAATAAATATCAATTCCCTTAGATTTTGCCGCATTATAAAATTTTGTATAAGCATCATTAGCTTCTTTTCTTAGTTTTTGATTTTTATTATCAATAACAGGTTCTAAATCATCTGGTACCCAGCCTTCTGGAATTTGATGGACCTTATTAACCAAGACAGTCACATCATCAGGATTCTTAACTGTATCTGGTGTCACATTTAATGGGTTATAAATACCATTTTTAAAATATTTAACAACATCCACAATTAATGTTTGCTGACTTTCATTACCCGATTCATCTTTTACTGTATACTGAATCTGTGATTGCCCTACTTTAGATGTATCAACCTCATTATATTGAACAGCTGATACTAAATCACCATCAACCTCATCAACTGCTTTTTGAACAAAAGAAGTATAATCAATCTTTGTATTTAATCCAACTTGAATTCTTGATTTGGTTAACTCTAAAGCCGGAGCTGTCTTATCCTCTTCTTTCGAACAACCCGTTAAAACAAATAAACCTGCAAGTATCAAACATAAACATTTCTTCATAATATTCTCCTTTACTAACGGACACCTCCGCCGCCACCACCTGAGAAGCCGCCTCCGCCGCCTCCAAATGATGCACCACCACCAAAACCACTAGATCTTGATGCCTGCTGTGCTGCCAAAGCCGCATTACGTGATGCTCTCATACTGTTATATGCAAACATATGAACCATCTGCATTGTATAAATGGTATCTAAATTTGATTGCTGGTTAAATGTTGGACATAATTCTCCAAGCTGCTCACTCACTCTATCAGCAATACCCAAAATAGATGCAAAAATTAAATATTCTTCCCACATCTTTACTTCAACAACTTCTTTTTCATCAATTAAACTCATTTCCTGTAAGAACTTCTTTAATCCAATGACATGTTCCATTTCTTCACGAATAGAGACATCATAAATATCCTGACGACGTTTTAATTTAATTCCCATATATCGAGTATTGATTTCTTCTGTCTTAATTAAACCTCTATCTCGATATTTTGCTTTTGATACTCTTAAAATTTGATTAAACCAATCATCAATATCTTCATAATGAGAACTACACCATTTCTCAAATTCTTTTGTTTCTAATTTTTTATTTGATCCTGCTGCATTTCTAATAAACCCTAATAATTTTAATTCTAAAGGATGTGTAATAGGTAATTCTTTATCTAAATCAATAGAAAACCCATCTTTTTTAAAGAACATCAAATGAGATTCTTCAGTTTTATCAAAAACAATATAGCCTTGTTGAACCCATCTTAATAAAATAGCTCCAACTAAACCACCACGCTCTTTATCATCAATCAGCCCAGCCTCCCTAGCAATAAAATAAAATTTAAAAATATCTTTATCACATGGGATATCTCTAAACATATTCACATTCTTTTTATCTAATGGCTTTCCATCACGAAAAGCATACTTCAGTTTTTCACCTTGTTTCATTGCTATGGAAGTGAATAAAATAAAGATCCCTACAATAGAAAAGACTCCAACAATAATAAATATGACCATTATATCTGATATACCATCATGAGATGTTTCATCTTCATTATCATAATCACTTCCCGTTTTCGCTTCAGCCAGAACATCAGCAAAATTCTGACTTGTCATATAAGCTTGTGAAAATGTATGTTCAGGAACACTCATAACCAATTGCATTTTACTACCACGAAAATCTTTCCCATCAGTCGTCATAATAATCTTGCCATCATCAAAATTAACTGAACCATCATACCCAAATGCCCAAACCGAAGCATTCTCTTTAGTAAAAGCATGATCGGAAGAAATAGTTACATTGGCATGCTTTGGTGTTAAAGACAAATCAGAAAAGAAAGCAAAATTAAATCCTTGTTTACCATCTGCATAATCCTTCACAAAATGAGAAATATCATATTCAAAAGTATATGTTCTTTCTCCATAATCACCAATACCAAAACACAATTCATAACCGTTTGATTTTTTAACAAGGCCACACTTGCCATTTTTCTGTTTCCTTGATGCATCAACATCCCACTCACCAATATTCTCATACTTCAAACCATGATCATCAGTGACTTGTAAATTAGAAATCTTTGATTCACCCATACGATTAAAAACTTTATAAACCTCTGTTCCCTTATTAATATCCATATCCCATATCTCTTGTATATGTGCGCTTCCATCATCATTGATAAAAGCCTCAATAGACATGTCTTTAAGTTCCGTAGAACTGGCACTCACATTACCTATTGATATAAAGAGACTAAGAAAAAGAGAAAATATAACACATATTTTCTTTTTCATTTAAAACTTAACCTCTGGTACTTTTTTGTCTGCTTCTTCAACTTCAAAGAATGCAAAATCTTTAAATCCAAACATACCAGCAATTAAATTTGATGGGAACATCTCAATTTTATTCTGATAAGCATAAACAGAATCATTATAGAATTGTCTTGCAAAAGTAATCTTATCTTCTGTTTCTCTTAATTCATTTTGTAATTGAATAAAATTTGTATTAGCTTTTAAATCAGGATAAGCTTCACTTAGCATCATTAACTTACTTAAAGCTTGTGTTAATTCACCAGAAGCTTTCATTTGATCTTCTGGTAAAGAGGCACTTACATAAGTATTTCTTGCCTTAATAACATCATCCAATGTTTCCTTTTCATGCTTTGCATAACCTTTGACAGTTTCAACCAAGTTTGGAATCAAATCTGCACGTCTCTTTAAAACAACATCTATTTGAGACCAATTTGTCTTAACCTTGTTTCTTAATCTTGTTAATGCATTGTATGTCATTCCTATATATAAAATAATAAGTACTACAACAATCATAACTATCAACCAAATCTTCATATTTAATCCTCCTATTCATCTGACTTTATGTTCATATTATAAACTATATTGTATCCATATTGTATATAAATCCTTTAATAATTTATTAATTTTTTAAAATGTTGCATATAACTTGACGAATTCATCAAAAAGATAGATAATTGACTTAGTCAGTTAATTAAGGAGTTATCTATGAAACACACATTTGCCTTCTTTACAACAGTTCTGCAAAAACAATTTCGAAACTACTGTCAAATAGAACTACAAAAACATGGTATATCCCATGGACAATTGTTTTTTATTCTTTATATCGGTAAACATCCTCAATGTTCCCCTAAAGAAGTCTCTGTTCAGTTACACTTAGATACTGGTCATACAACAAGAGCATTATTTAAATTAGAACAGGCTCAGTTAATTATCCAAGATATTAATCCCTTAGACAAAAGAGCACGTTTACTATCACTTACTCCGCATGGAGAAGAAATCTTCAAACTTAGCCATGAGTTCTTTAATCAATGGGACCAGGAAACACTACAATGCTTATCCTCAAATGAAAGAGAGACATTACTTATACTATTAAATAAAATTATGATAAACACTCAAGAAAGGAAGAATCTTTCATGAAATATGCTATTATTTACTCTAGTCAAACAGGAAATACTGCTCTTTTAGCTCATCATATTCAGTGTTATTTTAAAAATGATGAATGTGTATACTATGGACCAATTACAAACGAATGTATAAAAGCTGATATTATTTTCATTGGATTTTGGACTGATAAAGGAACATGTGATGGTCCATTATCAGAATTCTTAAAGATGCTTCAATCTGAAAAAATATTCTTATTTGGTACGGCTGGCTTTGGAGGAAGTCCTCAATACTTTCAAACAATCATCAATAATATCAAATCATTTATTAATCCCTCTAATCAAATAGTTGGAACTTACATGTGTCAAGGTAAAATGCCTATGAGTATTCGTGAGCGCTATGTTCAACTTGCAATAGAAAATCCTCATAAGTTTTTACCGCTTATTGAAAACTTTGATGAAGCATTCTCTCATCCCGATTCAAATGATTTTCAAAAATTAACAGATATTTTAAGTACCCTTCCTAACCACATGTAAATTCTTTCTATATACTAAAAAGGCTATAAGTATAGCCTTAAACTAAAATACAATTGTAATCAGAAATGGTTATCATTGTATTTTTATTATATGTTCATAAATATTTAAAATGAGAATAGAGGATAAAACAAAGATACATCTCATGTATATTTATTTTATCCTACACTTCTGTTCTATAACATATTAATCTTCATATTGAAGTGCTGTTATACCCTCACTTCCTGTAGAAACTCTAATAACATTTTCCACATCATATACAAAGATCTTTCCATCACCAACATTTCCTGTGTATAAGGCTTGTTTCACTGCATCAATAACTCTATCAACTGGTACTTGCGATACAACAACTTCAACCTTAATTTTTGGTAATAATTCTATATTAACCTTTGCACCACGGTAATATGTTAATTGTCCTTTTTGAACTCCACATCCATTGACTCTTGTAACTGTCATACCTGTGATACCAATTTCATCGAATACTTTCTTCAGTGTATCAATTTTTTCCGGTTTCGTAATAATAACAACTTTAGAAATATATGAAGACTTTCTTGATGATTTCTTTTCTATGTTTGCTTTTTCTAATACTGGTTGTTTTCGTTCTACTGACACAGGTTGTAAATTATCTTCAATAGATAAAGATTCTGTTTCTAACGCAAATCCTGCATATGCACTATTTAATCCATGTTCTAACTTATCTAATCCAATCAGTTCTTCTTCACGAGTTACTCTTAATCCAATTGTTTTGTTTATCATGAGAAATGTTAAAGACATTGTCACTGCTGTCCATGCACCAATAGCGAAAAGACCAGTTAATTGTGTAATCAGTAAATCAAATCCACCACCGTAAAATAATCCTTGAACAGTTGGCATTGTATCAGTTCCACAAGCAAAGAGACCAACACAAATTGTTCCTAATATCCCATTACCTAAATGAACAGCAACCGCCCCAACTGGATCATCAATCTTCAACTTATAGTCTAATAACCAAACAAAGAAAACAACTGTAATCCCTGATAAAATTCCAATAATAGATGCACCCAATACATTAACAGCATCACAGCCAGCTGTAATAGCAACTAACCCTGCTAACGATCCATTAAGAGACATTGCGACATCTGGTTTTCCATATTTAACCCACGTGATAAACATAACTGTACAAGTTGCTAATGCCGGTGCTACTGTCGTTGTCGCAAAGATTGTTGATAACTGTATACCATTTTGGGCAGCTGCCCCATTAAATCCATACCATCCAAACCATAATATAAAGCAACCTAAAGCTCCAATTGTTAGATTATGTCCTGGAATACCATTAGGTGTTCCATCTTTATTAAACTTACCAATTCTAGGGCCTAGAATCTTTGCACCAATCAATGCTGTTAATCCCCCACAAAAATGAATAACAGCCGAACCAGCAAAATCATGAAACCCCATAGCTGCTAACCATCCATCAGGTCCCCATACCCAATGTGCTGAAATAGGATAAACAAACAAACTAATCACAAAACTATAAATACAATAAGAAATAAATTTTGTTCGCTCTGCCATTGCTCCAGAAACAATAGTTGCTGTTGTTGCACAAAAGACTAAGTTAAATACAAATGTAGACCAATCTGTATTCACAAAATCTGTTAAAGGACCTTGACTAAATCCTAACCATCCAAATAGTCCCATGCCTGTATCTGCACCACATAACAAACTATACCCTAATATTAGGAATGCTACTGTGCCTAAGCAAAAATCCATAAGATTTTTCATAATGATATTACCAGCATTTTTAGCTCGTGTGAAACCAGCCTCAACCATTGCAAATCCTGCCTGCATAAAAAATACTAATGCAGCACCAATTAAAAACCAAATTCCAAAAATCTCACTTAACATATTCTCCATTAGAATCCCCCCTTTACATAGCTTTGCTATGTATGAATCAATTTTAATGGATTTGGAATTATTTGTCAATAATATTTTATCATATTAATAATTAATTATTGTTTATAAAATTTAATAATAGTAATATTACAATGATAAAACACTTTTTCACAAAAAAAGATCTCAATAAATGAAATCTCTTTACCCAATACAATTTAAAATTCTATATTTCCATTATTTGTTCTTTAAATCCCTCATAACTTATATTTTCAAAAATAATCATATGTATTCTATCTAATTGTGCTTCAGTACAATCATATAACCATTCTAACTCATGTATTCCATACTTTGCATAAATGATTTTCTTGATTTCTTCTATTTTTCCTTCTTCTTTTGAATCCCTCATTCCTTGCTCAATGACCCTTCTCTCTCGTTCTATATGACAATAGATCATAAAGTCTTCTGAATGCAAATATCTATCATATAATGCTTTTATATCCTTTCCTAATTCTGTCTTTGCCTTTTTCTTATGATTACTCTCATCGGAAAACATCCAGAACGCCTCCTGTATATCTTGATATCTTACATCCATTTTCATTTCCTCCAATCTTTGTATTTGCAATATATGAAATTCTAATAAACCTCTTTCCATCAGCACCTGATAGTCCTTATCATATAGCTGTGCTATATGATAATCATGTTCAAAGTTCTTAATCAGTGGTCCTGTATAAACAATAAGTTGTCTGACCTTCTTAACCTCTTTGTAAT
>NZ_HG005287.1:293411-321241 GCF_000455285.1 Candidatus Stoquefichus massiliensis AP9
TTAATCAGGATGATTTTCTAATTATATTTCATTTCTTCTTAATAGGGTTATATAAATCCAATAAAGATTAAGACAACTATTTATCTAGATGACTATATCCCATTAAATATTGGTCAACTTCTTTAGCACACTCATTACCCTCAGCTATTGCCCATACAATTAAAGATTGTCCACGATGCATATCACCAGCCACAAATATCTTTTCATTATCTGTCTGATAACTTTCAGACATTGTTTGAACATTATTATATGAATTAACATTTAAATCAAATGAATTAATAAGATAATCCTCTATACCTGAAAACCCTACAGCAATCAGCATAAAATCTGCTTGAATTATTTTTTCACTATTTGCTTTCTCAATCCATTTCCCATCAACAAATGAACCTTCTACTATTTTAACAGCTTTTAATTGTCCATTTTCTTCTAAACATTCTTTTACTGTTGTTTTATAAAGACGTGGATCATGATGAAAAATATCTTTATTTTCTTTTTGACCATAATCTGTTTTTAGACCATTAGGCCACATAGGCCATGGCTGATTGTTCTTGAGTGGCGGTTGCGGCATCATTTCTATCTGTATAATAGAGTTACATTTTTGACGCAAACATGTTCCTACACAGTCATTTCCTGTATCTCCGCCACCAATAATCACAACATCTTTTTGATATGTATTGATTCGTGGTGTTTTTTGATCTAATAAATCCTGTGTTGTTGCTTTTAAAAAATCAACAGCATAATAAACACCTTTGATATTTTGTTTAGGTATTTTTAAATCACGTGGTTTCTTAGCTCCACAACATAAAACGATAGCATCATACTCTTTCATTAATGTTTCTTTTGAAATATCTTTACCAACATCAATATTGGTATGAAAAACAATTCCTTCTGCTTTCATCAATTCAATACGACGTTCAATAATTCTTTTCTCTAATTTCATTTGTGGTATACCATACATAAGCAATCCACCTAAACGATCATCTTTTTCAAATACTGTTACTTGATGTCCGCGACGATTAAGCTGGTAGGCTACTGTTAATCCAGCTGGTCCACTGCCTATTACAGCAACTTTTTTTGTTGTGGAATGTTTTGGTAATGTTGCTTTCATTAAACCATTTTCAAAACCTTTTTCAATAATGAACAATTCATTATCTTTAATTGTCACCGGTTCATCATGAATCCCACATACACATGCTTTTTCACATAACGCTGGACAAACACGTCCAGTAAACTCTGGAAATGGATTGGTTTTTAAAAGACGTAAAAGGGCCTGTTCATCATTATGATGATAAATTTCATCATTCCATTCTGGAATCAAATTATACAAAGGACAGCCTGTCACCATATTGTTTATTTTAATGGCCGATTGGCAAAACGGGACTCCGCAATTCATACAACGTGCCCCTTGCTGACGACGTTGTTGATCATCAAGAGGGATATGTAATTCATCAAAATCATTTAATCTATCACTGATTTTTCTCTCAGTATTTTCAATTCTTTGATATTCTAAAAATCCTGTTGTTTTTCCCATATTACTCCTCCTGCTGATAAAACTCTTGAAAAGCTTTCAGTTCAGCCTCATCATATGAATATCCCATCTTTTTAAAATCATTAATACTTTCTAACATATGCAAATAATGAACTGGCACAATTTTTTTGAATTTTATAATCCAATAATCAAAATCATTTAAAATTTGTTGTGCCAAATGTGAACCTGTTTCTTGCCTATGTTTTTCTAATAATACTCTTAAATCATTCATATCTTTATAATCAGTCACATCTTTCATCATGACTAATTCTTTATTTAAACGTTGAGATAATTGATTATTTGTATCTAAAACATAAGCTATTCCGCCACTCATTCCAGCCGCAAAATTTTTACCTGTTTTTCCCAGAACAACAACTTTTCCACCAGTCATATATTCTAAACCATGATCACCACAACCTTCTACAACTGCCGTTGCTCCAGAATTACGTACTGCAAAACGTTCTCCAGCCTGACCACAAATATAGGCTTCTCCAGATGTTGCACCATAAAGTGCAACATTGCCAATAATAACGTTATCTTCAGCAATGAGTTTTGACTGAGATGATGGCTTAATAACCAGTTTACCCCCTGATAAGCCTTTTCCAAAATAATCATTGGCATCTCCTTCTACAACTATTGCCATACCTTGAGGTAGAAATGCTCCTAATGACTGACCTGCTCCACCTATACAATGAAGCTGATACATATCATTATCTAATTGCCTTTGAATTTGTTTTGTGACTTCACTTCCTAATAATGTTCCAAGACTTCGATTGAGACTTGAAATTGTTACTTTTTCACTGTGAGGCTCTTGTTTTTCAAATGCATCTTTAAAAGCAGATTGAAATAATTTCATATCTAGGGTTTCATTGATTTTAAAATCATAGACATGTTCTTTTTCAAAATGAACATTCAAATTCTTTTTATTTAAAAGAATATCTAATTCTTTATAGCCTGATTTTGCTTTTAAGACATCCATATGTCCAACCATTTCATGAATTGTACGAAATCCTAATTTTGCCATAATTTCACGCAACTCTTCAGCAATAAATCTCATAAAATTGATGACATATTCTGGTTTTCCTTTAAAACGTTTTCTTAGTTTCTCATTTTGAGTAGCAATTCCCACTGGACATGTATCCAAATTACAAACACGCATCATCACACATCCTATCGTCACCAATGGTGCAGTCGCAAAGCCAAATTCTTCAGCCCCTAATAAAGCCGCTATAGCTACATCCCTACCTGTCATTAATTTACCATCTGTTTCTAAAACAACATGTGTTCGCAAACCATTATCAATCAACGACTGATGTGTTTCCATTAAACCTAATTCCCAAGGTAATCCAGCATGATGAATAGAACTTTGTGGAGCTGCACCAGTTCCACCATCATACCCTGATATCAATATGACTTCAGCTCCCGCCTTAGCAACGCCAGAAGCAATGGTTCCTACTCCTGACTCTGAAACAAGTTTAACAGAAATACGCGCATCACGATTGGCATTTTTCAAATCATAGATTAACTGTGATAAATCTTCTATAGAATAAATATCATGATGAGGCGGCGGTGAAATCAATGTGACTCCTGGTGTTGAATAACGTGTTTTTGCGATCCAAGGATAGACTTTTTGACCAGGAAGATGACCACCTTCACCTGGTTTTGCACCCTGGGCCATTTTAATTTGAATTTCTTTTGCACTGACTAAATAATCACTCGTTACACCAAAACGACCACTTGCCACCTGCTTAATAGCACTATTAGCATTTGTATTGAAACGATGTGTTTCCTCGCCACCTTCTCCAGAATTAGATTTCCCACCCAATTCATTCATCGCAATGGCCAAACACTCATGTGCTTCTTTTGAAATAGAACCATATGACATAGCTCCTGTTTTAAAACGCTTAACAATACTTTCAACACTTTCCACTTCATCAATAGGAATAGATTGACAATGACTCATATCAAATTCTAATAAATGTCGTAATGCAAATGATTGTGATTCTAATTGTTTTGAATAATCTTTAAACAAACTATAACTTCCTGTTTGTGTTGCCTTTTGTAACAAGACAATTGTTTCAGGATTATACATGTGCTTCTCACTTTCTGGTCCACGACGGAATTTATGAATTCCTAAACTCTTTAATGATGTATCCTCTAATGAATCAAATCCATAGTGATGATAATAATGAATATCTTCTTCAATATCTGATAATCCTTTATGACCAGCTGAATACATTGTATGAGAAAAATAATTTTCCATTACATCCTCTTTCAATCCAATTGCTTCAAAAATCTGTGCTGACTGATAAGATTGTAATGCTGAAATACCCATTTTTGCAGCAATTTTAACAATACCTTTTAAAATAGCATGATTATAATCTTTAATCGCTTCATCGGTATTCTTATCTAATAAACCTTGGTGATTCATCTCTATAATACATTCATGAGCCAAGTAAGGATAAATAGCTTTCGCACCAAATCCCAATAAACATGCAAACTGATGAACATCTCGTGGTTCACCACTTTCTAATACAATTGATATAGCTGTTTCTTTTTTTGTTTTAACCAAATGATTTTCGACAGCTGAAACAGCTAATAAAGATGGAATGATAAAATGATTTTCATCTACTCCTTTATCACTCAGAATGAAGATATTCATTCCTTCCTGATAAGCCTGATCACAATTAAGAAATAATTGATCTAAAGCTTCTTTCAAAGATATTTGTTTATCATATAACAAGGAGATTCTACAACTATGAAATCCATTTTCATTAAGTTCAGTCATTTTATTCATATCATAGCCATCTAAAATCGGATTATTCACTTCGATAACACGACTATTGTCTTGACAGTCATGTAATAATTGTCCCTGTGATCCAAGATAAATTGTTGTATCCACAATAATATGTTCACGTAATGAATCTATTGGTGGATTTGTCACCTGTGCAAACTGCTGTTTAAAATAATGGAATAAGCGAGGATGGTTATGACTTAACATAGCAAGAGGAATATCTGTTCCCATTGATGCAATAGGTTCAACACCATTTTGGCACATAGGCAAAATCATGTCTTTAACATCTTCATATGTATATCCAAAAACTTTGTATAGAATATATCGTTCGTTTTGTGTATGCATATGAATTTTGGTATCTCTAACTGGTAAATCTTTTAAATACACAAGATTTTGATTTAGCCATTCACTATAAGAATGTTCCTGAGCAAAATTCTTTTTACAAACATCATCTTCTATAAATTGTTTTTTAGTTGTATCGACAAGTAACATTTTACCTGGTTCTAATCTGGATTTTTTAACAATGCGACTTTCATCAATATCAAGAACACCAACTTCTGATGAGAGAATAAGTGTATTGTCATCAAGAATATAATAACGTGCTGGCCTTAAACCATTACGATCTAACATAGCACCCATCACTTCACCATCACTAAATAAAATGGCTGCTGGTCCATCCCAAGGTTCCATCATTGTTGCATAATAATGATAAAAATCTTTTTTATCCTGTGACATGGCTGTATGTTTCCATGGTTCTGGAATCAATAACATCATTGCTTTAGCAAGTGGCATACCATTCATATAGAAATATTCTAATGTATTGTCTAGAATTGCTGAATCAGAACCATCAATATCAATAATAGGATGAATTTTAGATGATTGATTTTGGAAATATGCAGAGTGTAATGTTTCTTCTCTAGCAAGCATTCGTTTTGCATTTCCACGGATTGTATTGATTTCACCATTATGAGCAATCATACGATGAGGATGAGCTTTTTGCCAGCTAGGATTAGTATTTGTAGAAAAACGTGAATGCACAATCGCAATAGCACTCTGATAATCGCTATCCTGTAAATCAAGATAAAACTGTCTTAATTGCTGTACAAGAAACATTCCTTTATAAACAATTGTTGATGATGATAAGGAAACAACATAGCTTTGCGAACAAGATTTTTCAAATTCACGACGTACCAAATATAATATTCTTTCAAAGTCCATTTTCTTATAAATGTCATTTTTTTCAATAAAACACTGCATAATACATGGCATACATTCTTTTGCCTTTTGTCCTAAAATATTTTCTTGACAAGGAACTTTTCGCCATCCTAAGAATTTGAGTTGATTTTTCTTTATGATATCTTCAAATGTTTTCATTGCCTGTTGTTGTTCTTGGGTATCTTGAGGAAAGAAAAACATTCCTACTGCATAATGGTGAGGTTGTGGTAAGTTGATTTGTAATGATTGTACTACTTTTTTAAAGAAACGATGAGATATCTGTAATAAAAGGCCTACTCCATCACCAACTTCTCCACTTGCATCTTTACCAGCACGATGCTCAAGCTTTTCTACAATTGTTAATGCTTGATCTACAACTTTATTATCTGCTCTCCCATCAATATGAACAACAGCTCCTATTCCACATGCATCATGTTCTCTCACATTTCTTATTCTCTGATTATAATCACTCATCTAATCATCCTTCCTTACTTTCCACTATTTCCATAATTTTTTAAAAATCTCGCTGATGGATCTTGTACCTGACATCCTTCCCACTTCAAATTAGGCATCCAGAACCCTTGAATCATATGTGCCTGATGCGGATAATATTTTTCAAAAATCTCACGATAAAGCAATGATTCTTTTGTAAATGGAACTGCAAAATCATATACTTGTCTCTTTGCTTCATATTGCTCATCACTATAATAACTCTCTGCATATGCTTTTAATTCATCAACAAGTGAATGTCCAACCGCATCAGAAAATGCAGCTTTTTCTCTCATTAAAATATCTTCAGGTAAATAACCTTTATCAAAAGCCTTACGTAATAAATATTTTCCTTTTCCATATACATTCATTTTTTTAGCTGGATCAATATGCATGACATAATCTACAAAAGCCAAATCACCAAAAGGAACACGTGCCTCCAGTGAATGTACACTAATACATCTATCAGCACGTAAAACATCATACATATAAAGTTCTCGAATACGTTTTTCAGACTCCTTCTGAAATTCCAAAGCATTTGGAGCAAAATCCGTATACTTATATCCAAATAATTCATCTGATATCTCACCTGTTAAAAGCACGCGTATATCAGTATGCTGATGGATATACTGACATAAAAGATACATTCCAATTGATGCTCGAATGGTTGTAATATCATAAGTTCCTAATGTATAAATGACATCTTCTAAAGATTGAATAACATCATCTTTTGTAATTATGACTTCAGTATGCTGACTGTGAATAAAATCTGCAACTTCTCTCGCATATTTCAAATCAATAGCATCACTTTCCATACCAATCGCAAACGTTTGTATTGGTTTGTTGAGCAAACGTGATGAAATTGAACAAACAAGAGAAGAATCTAATCCACCACTTAATAAAAAACCTAATGGAGCATCAGCATCTAATCGCTTTTCTATCCCTTTCACTAACAAATCATAGATATGATGACAAACTGTTTCTAAATCATCGTTATGAAATTCATCAACCAAACTCATATCTCTATAACATACAAATTTTTCATTCTTATAATAATGTCCAGGTGGAAATGGATAAATCTTCTGACATATATCTATTAAGTTTTTGCATTCTGATGCAAAAACAATATTCTGTTCTTTATCATAACCATAAAATAACGGTCTAATACCAATAGGATCTCTTGCTGCAATGAATTCCTTTGTCTCCCCATCAAAGATAATCATTGCAAACTCTCCATCAAGATATTGAAACATCTGTACACCCATTTTTATATAAAGAGGTAGTAAGATTTCACAATCACTCTCTCCCTTAAACTCAAATCCTTCTTCTATTAATTTATTTTTGATTGAGCGGAAACCATAAATTTCACCATTACATACAACATAATGACCTGCTTTTTGAAATGGCTGCATGCCATGGCTATCTAATCCCATAATAGATAATCGCTGAAATCCTAACAATCCCTCTGTTGTATCAACAATACGCATATCATCAGGTCCTCTTGAACGGGTTCTTTCAAACCCATTCAAAAATAATTCTTTTGATACATTTTGACAACAATACCCCATAATTGAACACATATTTTATTTCGTCGAGCAGTTATGTCTCAACTTTACCCCCTCTCCTTATTCATAATTTAAGTTTTGTTATTATAGAATGCCAAATAATAATTTACCATATGTTGGAAATGGCCATGATTTTTCAGCAGTTCGTTTTTCCAATTGATCACATGGTGTACGTAAAGCCATCATTGCTGGAATGACTTTATCTCGATAATAAAATGCTGCCTTTTCATAATCAGTAATATCTTGAACTTGATTTAAAATATCTTCTAAAGATAGTGTTGCTTTATAAGCTTCATCGAGTAATTTTGAAATATCTTTTAGGACTTCTTTTTCATAAATATTTTCAGTTTGAATGACTTTATCTTTCGTTGCACAAGTCTTAGCAAGTGTATACGAATATTGACTTACAGCTGGCAGAATTTCTTTTCTCACCATATTTAACATTGTTAAGGCTTCAATGTTTAAGGTTTTTACATACTCTTCCATTAAAATTTCATAACGTGAAATAACTTCTTCTTTATCAAAAACCTTATGTCTTTGGAATAATTCAATATTTTCATCTTTAACAAAATATGGTAAGGCATCTGGTGTTGTACGTAAATTGAATAAGCCTCTTGCTTTTGCTTCTTCTACCCATGAATCATCATAACCATTTCCATTGAAAATAATACGTTTATGATTTTTAATCGTTTCTTTAATTAAACGATTTAATGCTGATGTCAAATCAGATGCTTCCTCTAATATATCAGCAAATAATTTTAATTCATCTGCAATAACTGTATTGAGTATAATATTACAATTTGCGACAGATGAACTTGATCCTGGCATACGGAATTCAAATTTGTTTCCAGTAAAGGCAAATGGTGATGTACGATTACGATCTGTTGTATCTTTAGGAAATTTTGGTAAAACATGAGCACCAATTTTCATGACTTCTTTTTCTTTGAAATCATATGTTTTATCTTCTTCAATAGCACTTAAAATTTGTGTTAATTCTTCACCTAAGAATACTGAAATAATGGCTGGTGGTGCTTCGTTTGCTCCTAAACGATGGTCATTTCCAGCAGTAGCAACGGATAATCTTAATAAATCCTGATGTTCATCTGCTGCCTTAATAACAGCACATAAGAATAACAAAAACTGTGCATTTTCATATGGTGTCTCACCTGGTTCTAATAAATTTACACCTGTGTCAGTTGATAACGACCAGTTATTGTGTTTTCCACTCCCATTAATACCATCAAATGGTTTTTCATGAAGTAATGCAACAAGTCCATGTTTTTTAGCAATACGTTGAATCAATTCCATTGTTAATTGGTTGTGGTCAGTTGCCATATTTGTAGTAGAGAAAATAGGTGCTAATTCATGCTGTGCTGGTGCAACTTCATTATGCTCTGTTTTAGCTAAAATCCCTAATTTCCACAATTCTTCATTTAACTCATTCATAAACTCTTGGACTCTGCTTTTGATTGTTCCAAAATAATGATCTTCCATTTCCTGTCCTTTTGGTGAAGGTGCACCAAATAATGTACGACCTGTATAAATTAAATCTTTTCTTTTTTCATAATATTTCTTATCCACTAAGAAATATTCCTGTTCTGGTCCTACCGTTGTTTTGACACTCTTCACATCTTCATTACCAAATACTCTTAAAATTCTTAATGCCTGCTTATTAATGGCTTGCATACTTCTGAGTAATGGTGTCTTTTTATCTAATGCATGTCCTGAATAAGAACAAAATGCAGTTGGAATACATAAAACATTATTTTTAATAAATGCATATGATGTTGGATCCCATGCAGTATATCCACGTGCTTCAAATGTTGCACGTAATCCCCCATTTGGAAATGATGAAGCATCTGGCTCTCCTTTAATAAGTTCCTTACCAGAAAATTCCATAATAACTTTTCCATTTCTGTTTGTATTAATAAAACTATCATGTTTTTCAGCTGTTACTCCTGTCATTGGCTGAAACCAATGGGTATAATGTGTAGCTCCATGTTCAATAGCCCAATCTTTCATAGCATTCGCAACAGCATTTGCTATTTTTAAATTTAATGATTTCCCCTCTTTAATTGTTTTTTGAAGTTCATTGAAAGTATCCTTTGCAAGTCTTTCTTCCATAATTTCTTCATCAAATACTAAAGTCCCAAAAATATCAGTTATCTTTTTTTCCATATCTATCACTCCTCTTCCATAAACATTTCGTTTATTTACTTGAATTATGCTACACTCGCATTTGTTTGTCAATTATTTTTTATTATTTTGATAAATTATTATTAAATTTATTTGAAAAATACAATTCCTTTGTATATAATAAATATAGGTAATTAATCTATAAAGGAGAATAAAATATGGATGATTTAAAGGAAGTTCATGAAGAGTGTGGGGTTTTTGGCATTTTTCAGCATCAAGATGCTGCTCAACTTTGTTATTATGGTTTGCATGCCTTACAGCATCGCGGGCAAGAGGGTGCTGGAATTTTAGTCTCACATCAAGATCACCTTTCTCTTCATAAAGGTGAAGGATTAGTAACTGAAGTTTTTAATCCTGATAAAATAAACAATTTGCATGGTATTCACGCTATTGGACATGTGCGTTATTCTACAGCTGGTGGTGGTGGCATTATGAATGTTCAACCACTGCTTTTTAGAACAATGAATGGTGATATGGGTATATGTCATAATGGAAACATTGTTAATGCTGATGTTTTGAGATTAGAACTAGAGTCACAAGGAAGTATTTTTTCATCTTCTTCTGATACTGAAATTTTAGGACATTTGATTAAACGACAAAAAGGACATATGATTGATCGAATTTGTGTTTCATTAGATCAATTGGATGGAGCTTTTGCATTTTTAATTCTCTTGGAAGATTGTTTATATGCTGTTCGTGATCGCTATGGATTAAGACCTTTAGCTATTGGTCAACTTCCTAATGGTTCTTATGTTTTTGCATCAGAAACATGTGCTTTAGATATTGTCGGTGCTCAATTTATAAGGGATATTGAACCTGGAGAAATAGTACGTGTCAAAAATAATCAATTGCTTTCTCGCATTTATACTCAAAAAACTATTCATGATCAAATTTGTGCTATGGAATATGTTTATTTTTCTCGCCCAGATAGTACCATTGATGGCATTAATGTTCATACAACACGTAAAAATGCTGGAAAGCAGCTTTATTATGAGAGTCCTGTAGATGCAGATATTGTTATAGGTGTCCCTGATTCTTCCATTTCTGCTGCTATTGGATATGCTGAAGCTTCACACATTCCCTATGAAATGGGACTTATTAAAAATAAATATGTTGGCAGAACTTTTATTCAGCCTACACAAGAATTAAGAAATCAGGGAGTACGAATGAAACTTTCTGCCGTTGCATCTATTGTTAAAGATAAAAAAGTGATTATGATTGATGATTCCATTGTACGTGGAACAACTTCTAAACGTATTGTTTCATTATTAAAAGAAGCTGGCGCTAAAGAAGTTCATGTACGAATTGCTTCACCAGCCATCAAATATCCTTGTTTTTATGGTGTTGATACTTCGACACTTAAGGAACTTATTTCTCATCAGATGAATGTTTCTCAACTTTGTCAATATATTGGTGCAGATTCTCTAGCATTCATAAGTGAGGAAGGTCTAAAAAGATCAATCCACTTCAAAAAGGAATATACTTGTGACTTATGTATGGCATGTTTTAACAAACAATATGTCACACCACTCTATAACAATGAATTTGAGCATGATTAAAAACTTTCAAAATACATAATATACCAAATAAGCCAACTCTAGTATGACTAAAGCTGGCTTATTTTTATTTTGCTATATTCATTAATGTTGTCTTGCTTTGATGTTTTTTCTTGAGACTTGTAATTAAAGCCTGCGCAGTATCTAAAGATGTATAAATAGGAATACCTGCTTCTACTGCAAATCTTCTAATCAGGAAACCATCTTTCAGATTATTATTACGGGTTGGAATATCAATAACCAAATCCACAGTATCTGTTAACATCAAATCAAAGATTGTGTTTGATGCTGCGTCTATTCTATTAACCAAATATACAGGAATATTATGTTCTTTAAGAAAATGATATGTGCCTTCTGTTGCATAAAGATGATATCCAAAAGAATGATATTCTCTTGCGATAGACAAGAACTCTTCTTTTGCACTATCTTTAATTGTACAAATAATATTCTTTTTCTTAGGTAATTGTATTCCAGTTCCAATAAAGGCTTTATAGATGGCTTCATCATAATCTGACGAAATTCCTAGTACTTCACCCGTAGACTTCATTTCAGGTCCTAGACTTATTTCAGCACCTTTAATTTTTTCAAAGGAAAAAACCGGCATCTTAATAGCAATTGTATCTTTTTCAGGTGCTAAGCCATATTTATAACCTTGGTCTTTGATTGATTTTCCCATAATCACATGAGTCGCAATATCAACAACGGGAATATCTGTTACTTTAGAAATATAAGGGATGGTACGTGACGAACGTGGATTGACTTCAATGACATAAACCTGATCTTCATATACAATAAACTGAATATTAATTAATCCAATCACATGCAACGCTTTTGCAAGTCTCTTTGTATAATCAACAATAACTTCCTTAATTTCGGATTTAATCTTTTGCGGTGGATATACAGAAATACTATCACCGCTATGAACACCAGCACGTTCAACATGTTCCATAATTCCCGGAATCAAAACACCATATTCATCGCAAATAGCATCAACTTCAATTTCTTTACCAGCTAAATATTTATCAATGAGTATTGGATGTTCTTGATATTGACGATGAATAATTTTCATAAACTTTACAATATCTTCATCATTTAAAGCAATTTCCATGCCTGCTCCACCTAATACATAGGAAGGTCTTACTAAAACGGGATAGCCTAATTGATGAGCCGTTTCAATAGCTTCCTGTGTTGTCATAACTGTAGAACCTTTGGGTCTATCAATCTGACATTTCTCTAAGATTTCATCAAATCTTTCACGATCTTCTGCCGCATCTACATCATCAGCTGATGTTCCTAAAATCTTGACTCCCATATCTAATAGGGCTTGTGTTAATTTAATGGCCGTTTGTCCACCAAACTGTACAATAGCACCATCAGGCTTTTCTCTATCAACAATACTTTCAACATCTTCTGGTGTTAAAGGTTCAAAATACAATCTATCTGCAATATCAAAATCAGTGGATACTGTTTCTGGATTATTATTCACAATAATTGTCTCATATCCAGCATCTTTCAATGCCCATACACAATGCACAGAACAATAATCAAATTCAATACCCTGTCCAATACGAATAGGTCCTGACCCTAGTACCATAATTTTCTTTTTATCTGATACTGTACCAACTTCATTGTATCCTCCATATACTGAATAATAATAAGGGGTTGTTGCATCAAATTCAGCTGCACATGTATCGACTGTCTTATACACTGCAACAATATCATTATCAATTCTAAGTTTATGTATAGCTTGTTCTGACTGGTGTGTATATTTAGCAATAATTTTATCAGGAAATTCTAATCGTTTTGCTTTTTTTAATAAGTCTATTGTGAGTGGTTTGTTTTTTAATGCATTTTCTACTTCTATTAAGTGCTTAATCTTATCAATAAACCACAAATCAATAGATGTTATAGCATGAATTTCTTTTTCACTTATTCCTTTTCTTAAAGCCTCAGCAATTACAAATAGTCTTTGATCATCAACATCTTTGAGTTTTTCTTTTAATTCATCATAATTTAATTGATCTATTTCAGGTATGTGTAAATCATATAAATTTTGTTCAAGAGAACGAATAGCTTTCATTAAAGCACCTTCAAAATTTTGACAAATACTCATAACCTCGCCAGTTGCTTTCATCTGTGTTCCTAATTTCCTAGATGCTCCTATAAATTTATCAAATGGCCATTTTGGAATTTTACAGACAATATAATCCAATGTTGGTTCAAAAGATGCATATGTTTTTCCTGTCACTGCATTGACAATTTCATCTAAAGTATAACCTAATGCGATTTTGGCAGCTAATTTCGCGATAGGATAACCAGTTGCTTTTGAAGCAAGTGCTGATGAACGAGAAACACGAGGATTGACTTCAATGACACAATACTCAAAACTATGTGGATTTAAAGCGTATTGTACATTACAGCCACCTTGAATATTTAAGGCTGTAATAATATTGAATGCTGAACTTCTTAACATCTGATATTCTTTATCACTTAAAGTTTGACTCGGTGCAACAACAATACTATCACCTGTATGAACGCCTACTGGATCAAAGTTTTCCATATTACAAACAGTAATACAGTTACCAGCACTATCACGCATAACCTCATACTCAATTTCTTTCCATCCAGATATACATCTTTCAATCAAACACTGATTCACACGAGACAATCTCAATCCATTAGAACAAATATCATGGAGTTCCGATTCATGATAAGCAATACCTCCACCAGTTCCTCCTAATGTATAGGCTGGTCTTACGACAACTGGATAACCGATTTCTCTTGCAAATGCTAATGCATCATCTACATGATTCACAACAAGTGAGGCAGCACATGGTTCTCCAATTTTTTCCATGAGTGTCTTAAATTCTAATCTATCTTCGGCTTTCTTGATTGTATCTGTATTTGTTCCAATTGTTTTCACATGATATTTATCTAGGAAACCTTCATCAGCTAATGCCATAGCGATATTTAATGCATTTTGTCCTCCGAGAGTTGGTAAAATACTATCTGGTTTTTCAACTTCTATTAAGTGTTTGACAACAGGTACAGTTAAAGGTTCAATATAAACTTTATCAGCAATATCTTTATCAGTCATAATTGTTGCAGGATTAGAATTAATGAGGACAACTTCTATACCCTCTTCTTTTAAAGCACGACATGCTTGTGTGCCAGCGTAATCAAATTCAGCTGCCTGACCAATAATGATTGGACCAGAGCCAATGACTAATACTTTTTGAATTTCTTTATATTTAGGCATTGATTTTTCCTCCCATCATTTTTATAAACTCATCAAATAAATAACCTGTATCTAGTGGTCCTGCACATGCTTCTGGATGAAATTGAACAGTTTTGATATTTTCATCTATGTATTCTAATCCTTCAATAGTTTGATCATTAACATTCACAAACCATGGTTTCGCAATACTTTCATCAATTGTTTTCACAACATAGTTATGATTTTGGGTTGAGATATAAACTCTATGTGTTGTTAGATCTTTAACTGGATGATTAGCTCCATGATGTCCATATGTCATCTTCTCTGTCTCAAACCCATGTGCCAAAGCCAGCAACTGATGACCTAAGCAAATCGCAAAGACTGGTAAGCCACTCTTAGATAATATTTTTAATTCATCAATAATATTCTGACATTCTTTTGGATCTCCTGGTCCATTTGACAACATAACACCTTCATAGTGACCTTCTAAAATTGTACTCACAGGTGTTGAAGCTGGATATATAGTTACAGCACATCCTCGTTTTACCAGTTCAATAGCAATGTTCTTTTTTGCTCCAAAATCATATAAAGCGACTTTTCTTCCTTGACCTATTGTATAAGGTTTTTGACATGTTGTTGCCTCAACAACACCAGTTACACGAAAATCTTTTATTTTCTTTAAAATTTCACTTAAATCATCATATTGATAGGTTGTTATCATACCATTCATACAACCTTTTTGACGGATAATCTTAGTCAAATATCTTGTATCAATTCCTTGAATTCCTGGAATATCATGTTTTTTTAGATAATCCTCTAAATCCATATTTTTTCTAAAATTATTTCCCAATCTCGCCAGTTCATTCACTACAAAACTTTCAACATAAGGAATTTGTGATTCCTGATCATCTAAACAGACACCATAATTCCCAATTAAAGGATACGTCATGACAACACTTTGTCCAGCATATGAAGGATCAGTAAGAATTTCTACATAACCCGTCATTGATGTATTAAATACAAATTCACTGATAACCTCCTTATCTGCACCAAAAT
Organism: Candidatus Stoquefichus massiliensis AP9; assembly: GCF_000455285.1. Classification (GTDB taxonomy): domain Bacteria; phylum Bacillota_I; class Bacilli_A; order Erysipelotrichales; family Coprobacillaceae; genus Stoquefichus; species Stoquefichus massiliensis. The sequence goes on from NZ_HG005287.1 coordinate 309,028, forward strand.
GTTCCCCTTCAAAAATCTGACCATCTTCCAAAATCAAATATGCTTTCATAAATACCTCCTAATTTACAAAAAAACATATCAATACAAATGATATGTTTTCTAACAAATATGAAAAATGAGAAAAAAAGACTTATTGAAAATTTTTTTACTAACAATCTTTTGAAATGTCACCATATTTCTCATTCCTTTCTATTTCTTAAATAGTATAGTGAATTTCAATATATAATGCAATAGTTTTTATAATTTTTTATTATTATAAAATTAATTTATTGTAAATATTGGAAAATATTAATTATTTTTTTATATATATTGACAAGTATACTTGTCATGATATAATATAAGTGTAAAGAAAACTTGTCATAGGAGATGAGATTATGAATAAAGATGAAATTCTTAATAAAGCCAAAAAAAGAAAAGCAACAGATCTTGATGAAAGAGAAATGCAAATTATGTTAAAAGCTGATCGATTAGCTGTCATTGCAGGTTTCATTATTTGCATTATCCTAATGACTGTCAAAATGATTGCAGGACAACCTTATTATGATGTCTATGGTATTGGATGTATGCTGATGGGTTGCCAAAATTTATACTTCGGACTTAAAGTTCACAATAAATCTAATATTTTATTAGGAATTGGTTGGACTTCGCTTTCCGTTCTTATCACAGTCGTTTACATTATTGATGTTCTTGGTTAGGAGGATACCACATGAATAAAGAAGATATTTTAGCAAGAAGTCGTCATGAAAACCATGATGAAATATACGAATATATTGACAACAAAGCTTTAACAATAGCTTCAGGTATTTTTATACTGATGTGTTTGTTGATGTTGGCTTTCTCTTTTATGAGTACAATTCAAAATGAAATGATCTATACAACTTTAAGTTTATTATGGAGTTACTTAAGCATTTATTGTTTTGCACGTTATTATTATTTAAAATCAAAAATATATATCATTATTGGATTTATTGTATTATTATTGGCATCATATTCAATTGTCCAAGTTTGGCTAATGATTTGGTAGGAGGTTGTATATGTTAAAAGATGAAATTATTCAAAAATATCATAAAGAAAAAGATGAGGGTAAAATTTTCTTTAGCCAGAAAGCATTATTAAAAAGTTATGGGGTTATGGCGATTGTTGCTGCATTTTTAATAATTATGTCTTTCTTACTCACTGGTGAGAGCACAATAACTGATATTGTCTTTATTCTTATTCTTCCATATATTTTTATTATCTATGGAATGCGTGCTTTTTATTTAAAGAATAAATTATATATTTTTATTTCTTTACTTTGGTTTTTCACTTTTTGTATAAAAGTTATTGATTTTATCAATGCGTTCTTATAAGGTTTATATATGAATGAAAAATTAATCTTAAAGAATCATCTCAAAGAAGCACGTAATGAAAAAAATATCTCGCAAACCCAACTTGCTCAAATGGTGGGTGTATCTAGACAAACAATTAGTTCTATCGAAACAGGACAATTTAATCCGACTGCAAAACTTGCTCTTATTTTATGTATTGCATTAGATAAAGCATTTGAGGAATTATTTTATTTTGATTAAGGAGGAGATAAACAATGAAGATTATACTTACCGGATTCTTATTATGTTTATGTGGAATATTTCTGTTTTTAATATCAGAAACATTGCAACTATCATGGCTAATAAGTTTAACTGTATTTGTGATTGGTGTTCTCTGTTCTGTTGCAGGAATTGTAACCCTTGATAAATCAATGTAAAAAGCGTAGATATCTACGTTTTTTATTTGTATTTCATTAAAATGCTCTAGAGTCAATAGTTTCTTTTAATAGCCTATATAAATCTTTTTCTTCTTTATAGATTTCCAATATTGAAATAGACATTTTTTCTAATAAATATATGTCAGCTGTTAATGATAATTGCCACAAATCATTAGCTATTTTATCCCATCTTTTAGCAACATCTATGAATCTCTGTCCTAAAGTTACTAAACATTCATTCTTCACTATAGGTGCAGTTTCTATTAAAAACTCACCATACATTTTACGAAAAATCCCCCCACCTGTTCCACCATCTTGATTAATTTGGAAATAATTTGTTATCCCTGCTATTTTGAGTTTACTGGCATTAAAATTTTTCCATTTCAGTATTTCTTTAGAAAATTTTTTTATTCCATTAATTCCTAAAAGCTGGGCTGGTGGGTTAAGCATAATTTCACAGGTTTCTTTTATAGCAGACTGTATCATTGTTTCATCAATTTCCTTATATCCAGTAAAATCAAATGCCAAAAACCTATTATTGGCTGGAAATGGTCTATAAGAACTGCTACGAGCTTTTTCAATTTCATTATAATCAACCAAATGATAATCTTGATTGATTTGTCCTTTAGGAATGCGAACGGGATAATCATGATTATCTCTGTCACTTAGCCAAAATTTTTGCGTTGAATCATCATATCCAAATAACACCACAGCATGTCCTCCAAAATGACTATTGGCATCCATGTCAAGATAACTCAAATAAGGCATATCTACGTAGATTAAGACTGGATTATTTATATCAATCATACTTTTTGTAGTCTCTAAAACTTTTATATAGTCCTTTGAAGTTTTGCATTTTATCTTTATATTTAAGCGTTCAGCAAGCTTTTTCTCAAATTCAAATACTTTTGTTCTCCCACTTACCATAGGTGAATAGGATTGATTAATATACAAGAATGATAGGCCTGAAGCGATTCCAAAAATCATTTCTTCTGATATTGGATAATCATAATATGAGAATATTTGTTTTAAAGAGTTAGTCATACAATGTTTTCCACCTTGTGGAATAAAATTTTCAATCACTTTTTTCATAATTATTCCTTCCCTTCTATCTCATAAGGCAAGAGAATTTCAGTTATATAGTTATCAGGATTTCCTTGGAAAATCATTCCTGGACTTTTGATATACATTTCTCTGATTGGCGTTAAGATCTCAATATGATGTGTATTCGCATAGTTAAAAACCGCTCTATATGCAAGGTATAAAGTATCATATCCACCATAATGTATTGTATGGAGTGCTTTTATTTTAGGTAATATTTTACATTCAATTTTTGCATCTACAATATACTCTTTTATCGGGATACAAAGTTCAATATCTGCATTTTCAACACATTCTTCATCAAAATAGCAATTAAAATGTTTGCCATCTTTATTATTCTTGACTGTTTTATATAATATTGGAACATACTTATCAAGATCACTATATTTTCCAGTAAATCTTATTGAAGCAACTAATATTTTTTGAATTTCTTTCTTCTCAATAGGATAATCGTTAATCTTGTGCGTAGTCTCAAAAGAAAATGTATTTGAACTGATTTTCTCAATAAGTTCTTTTTCCTTAGAAATATTTCTTTCAATTAATTTCTTTTTTTCTTGCAGGATGTAAACTAAGTCGTTTTCATTTTCAACTGTTTCAATAACTTCCCTAATCTCCATAATAGAAAATCCCAAAGTCCGTAATTTTTTGATAAGCATGGCTTTTATTAAATCACTATCATTATAATATCTATACTGATTTTCCTCATTTCTAAATGAAGGCTTAAGAATATTGGATTCATCATAATAACGTAAAGTTTTTACAGTCAACCCTGAAATTTTAGAAAACTGGCTTATTTTATACATAATTTTCTCCTTCAAACTTATTATAAACTATCCTCCGCACAGGAATGTCAAGAAAATTATAATATATCAAATTATCCTCTACAATTTATATATGAGATTTTCTATTTTTTAGCTATAACAATCGCTTGACTCCCCATGATTTCATAGACTTTCTCTACTCTCTCTTTATCATATGCTACATTTTTCCCTTTCATAGGATCATTGAAGTAATAATAATTTTGGTCAAACCCTGTCATTAATAAACAATGCATTGGACTTTTCCATTCTATTTCCTTTTCTGATCCAATAACTTTCCATTTTGTTGTGACTTTTGGTTCTTTCATATCAATAGACGCCCAAAAAACAACAGGAATATCCCTAGCAATATAATTCTGACATAAATCTTCTATTGATTCATTATATAATTCTTTAACTGTATACTGCTGGTAATCAGGTAATTTCTTTAATGCTTTCATGATAACTGGTGCAAAGCAGCCCCACCCATTTGACCGATAAGGATTTCCAGGAAATTGTTCCCATGGATCACATCCCTGATAAATACCATCCTTCATATGTGGTGGTTTTCCCATGTCTAGATAATGATCAATAAAGTCATCAACCGTTATATTCATTCCCAAATAACGTAATGCCATCACTGTTGAAACACTTTCACAACCTGTTGGATATTTACGTCTTTGATCAATAAAATCCACATCAAGCATATGTTGTTGATATATCTCAATTTGTGCATCCTCACGATACGCACTTTGCTGATAGTCCTTTTGATAACATCCCACAATACCACTCAATAAAATACAAATCATTGTTATATGTAAAAAAAGCTTCTTCATTATACCACCTCTAAGAAGAGTATAAAGAGAGAAGCAACATAGAGTCTTCTTGAAGATGTAAAGGAATTGTAAAAACTAAATTCCTTTTAACAAGAAACCTGAAAATTTTTCCTCTACAACATTATAAAAGAGAATAAAACTTGTACTTTGTGTACTTAATTTTGATGTTTTCATATCCACTTCTTCTTGAGGCATAAAAACAAGAAGAAGTTCATCTTCATATTCCATTGTATAAAAATGAGAAGGAAAAACATCTTGCTCTGTTAAAGGTAATGCTGATAAATATTTGGATTGTGATAATTGAAGCATTTTGTGATACATGAGTCTTGCATCTATAAAAATATCTTTATTTTGAATACCATATGTATTGATTTCATTCATCAAGTAAATTGCATCTTGTTTTTGTTTTTTAGTAGGTGTCTTTTTTTCTTTTGATTTGATGTGATAATAAAGAAGATTTTGGTTTGAACTGATGTAATTCATTATATATGATTTTTGATCTTTTGCTTGAAATTCGTAATCTTTGAGATAAATTATTGATTCACGATCATTTTTAATCTGCATCGATGAAAATAAATCATCTAATGACTGAGGTTGACTTTGAGTATAAAGTTCTAATATAGATTTGAAATCCTGTTCTAGTTTTTGGTAATTGTCATCATTTTTTGAAGTTAACTTTGGTAATGATTCCATATACCCTTCCCAAAGTGACATGATAATATCTCGATCTATTGAGAATGATTGTGAATTTGTTCTTTCTTCATGAACGATTGTTCCTTTAAAGTCTGGTAAAAACTGTCTCAAAACAAATTGTGTTCCAATAATACATATGACAATTAATACAATGACACTCACAAACTTATCATGCTTTTTCACTTGGATCAACTCCTTTCATAAGAATCTTCACACATGTCCCTCTATCTAATTGGCTCTCTATTTCTAATTGAGCATTATGCCTTTTTGCTATTTCTAAGCAAAGAGAAAGACCTATCCCTGTGCCACCTTCTTTTCTTGAATAAGATTTATCAATCATATAGAAAGGTTCAGTGACTTTATCAATATATTCCTGACTCATTCCTATGCCATAATCTTTAACATATATTTCTATATAATCATCTTTTTGATAACAACACATGTCAATCTGACCTTTTTCTTCTGATGCTTTAATGGCATTATCTACTAAATTATAAAGAAGAGACTTCAATAAAGACTTATCTATAAAAAGAGAAACATCATCATAATCAATATTGAGTTTGATTTGTTTTCTTTCTAAGAGTGGTGAAACACTGACTTCTACATCATGAAACAATTCTTTCACTGATACATTTTCTAAGTCTAAAAGTACATTCTTCATTGTAGAGAGTTCTAATAATTTCGTAGAAAGACTCTGTAATCTTTTTGTTTCATCTAAAATAATACTTGCATATTCACGTCGTTCTTCATCCGTAATTGTTTTCTTCACTCTTAATATATCCGAAAACCCTATAATTGAAGTTAAAGGTGTTTTCATTTCATGAGCCAAATGATCAATAAATTGTTTTCTCCCATCAGCCAGCATTTGTAATTTTTTCGCACTTTCTTCAATAGACTGTGTCATAATATTAATATGAGTTGCTAATTCTTTCATTTCGGTAGAACCTGTTTCTTTGATTCTTAACTGATAATGACCATTCGCAATTTCTAACAAAGATTGATTTAATAACTTTAAAGGTTTCAATAATTGAATAATAATGACCAATAGGATAAGCGATAAGAACCCCGATCCCACAAAACTCATTGTTTGTACAAAGAATAACTGGTCATGATATTGTCCATAAAGTTCAGTTATATCTGCAACTGTATATAAATAAAATTCTTGTGTTTCTAAAAGTAAACTCGATCCAGTGATAAGATATATTTTCTTCTCAAAATCATCTATCAATGTCAGATAATTATTATTTTTATGCACTTTATCCATAAAATCATTATGTTTCTTTAATAATTCAGGTATTTCGCCTATTACAATATTTTGATCATGATCTAATATGAGAATCTCCCCATCACCAATATTATATTGGTCTAAATAAATATCTTTTAAATAATTCACAACCTCATGATCATTTAAATAAATTTTATTTTTATGAAGTCGGGTATTCACAATATAACTAGATATAATTGTTTCAAGATATTCTTGTTTCATTATCGCTTGTTGTCTTTCACTTTGAACAATTGATTGAAAACTTGTTTGAATAATAATAACTGAAATCATATTGACCACAACAATCACAAACACTAATGTGATTAAAAAAACTTTCTGCCAAAGTTTCATCCAATCACCTGCTTTCTAATCGATATCCTAATTTTGGTATAGTGATTAAATCATCATATAAATCTAATTTACGTCTAATCTGCTGAATATGCATATCAACTGTTCTTGTTTCTCCTTCAAATTCATATCCCCATACCTCAGATAATAAACGATCTCTTGTAATCACAATATCAATATTTTGTAGAAAAAACAAAAGCACCTGAAACTCTTTAGGGGTTAAAGAGATACGCTGTCCATTCTTATAGACTGTATGTTGTTTGGAATCCACAATTATTGAAGCATATTCATATTTTGTTTTTGATTTATGATAACGTCTGAGAACAACTTCAATTCTCGCGAGCAATTCAATCGCTTCAAATGGTTTAACAATATAATCTTCTGCTCCTAATCGCAACCCTTTAACTTTATCAGCAACATCTTGCAATGCTGTTAAAAAGATAATTGGAGTGCCCTTTTTTTGAACTCTTTGCACAATCTCAAAGCCATCTATTTCAGGTAACATAACATCCAGTAAAATCAAATCATAGTCTCCCTCTAAAATCAAATGAACCGCTTCTTCACCACAATGACAAATCTCACTTTCGTAATTTCCCATCAAGAGTGTTGCTTCTATCATTTTCGCAATATGAGCATCATCTTCAACAATCAATATTTTCATTATATATGCTCCCTTCTTTTTTATCATTTTATAATGTTCTTTCCTAAATAGCAACATATAAGAAAAACAGACAAAGTATATGCCTGCTAAAAAGGTTTTTGTATCAGCATAATAAAGCATACCAAATGTTTCTTCACCATAAAAACGTTGAGAATCCAATACTGAATAAACACAAATAAGTGTTATATCTAAAGCACCTGTTTCCCCATATAATTCTCTTTTCAATCTCTAACTTTGTGTTTACAAAATACTCACTGATATTATCTTTAGCAATAATCACTGCAAATTTTAATAAACGATCATCCATCTTATCATAAAATTGAACATGAATCATAAGTTATCCTCTTGATACCTATCTTGCTTTTTAGTATATCATATTTTTACCATATTATATATATTGATAGATTATATACTTAATTGTTATCAATTGACTTTGTAACTTCTCAAAGTTATACTAAAATTATAAATCATGAGATGGAGGAAAAACAGATGAACCAAAAGATTTTCTTTTTTGATATTGATGGAACACTTGCTATGAAGGGGAAAATTCCTAATAGTAATATAACCGCTTTGAAGAAGTTAAAAGAAGCAGACTATTTAACTTTTATTTGTACAGGGAGAGCACCTTTTTATGCTCAGAATTTATTTAGTGATTTAGTGAGTGGATATATTTGTTGTAATGGGAGATATATTTTATATAATGGTAACAAACTGCATGGAAAAGCTTTTACAAAGGAAGAAATTGATTTTTATCAAAAGAAAATGAATGAACTGAAATTGGGTGCCTTGTTTGTATCTGATGAACAGTCTTTTGCTTATCACCTTGATGAAAATCAGATACAAAGAGTTCAAAAAGAATACGGTAGTGATAGAATTGATATGTATAAAGAAGATCAGAATTATTATACTTTTGATTTATTTTATAGTGATCAGTTTAATGAAATGGTTAAAGTTTTTCGTGATTCACTTATTATTAATGATCATGGTGGTAGTGGCGATTGTGATTGTTCTACAATAGGATATGATAAAGGGAATGGCATTCTTCATCTTTTAAAGCATTTTAATATTTCTAAGGATGATTCCTTTGCTTTTGGTGATGGTTATAATGATCAGGCTATGTTTAGAGAAGTGGGACATGCTATTGCAATGGGAAATGCTGTAGATGTTCTCAAAGAAAAGGCAACTTATATTACTGATTCTATTGAAAATGATGGAATTACCAAAGCTTTACAATATTTTCATATATTATAAAAACCAGGAAATCCCCTGGTTTTTAGTTTATTCTATTTAATCGCTTTATGGTATTCTTGTAGTGATTTCACTTCATGACTACCATGAATCTTCATTTCCATAATACCTTCTAATGATGCTTTTGCAGCAGCAATATTTGTCATATATGGGATTCTCATTTTAATTGCATTCTTACGAATATAACTATCATCATGTGTACTTTGTTTACCATGAGGTGTATTGATAATCATCGCTAATTCACCATTAATCAATGCATCTGAGATATTTGGTTGTCCTTCATGAATCTTTTTAATCTTTTCTACAGGAATTCCTGCTTCACTAATGAGTTTATATGTATTTCCAGTTGCAACAATTGTAAATCCAGCATCATAATATCCTCTTGCTAAATCAACAACTTGAGGTTTATCTAAATCATTCACACTGAATAAGACTTTTCCTTCAGTTGGTAAGATTGTTTTTGCCCCTTCTTCTGCCTTGTACATGGCTGCACCATAAGAACTTGCAAGTCCTAAAACTTCTCCTGTTGATCTCATTTCAGGTCCTAAAATAGGATCGACTTCTGGGAACATATTGAATGGGAAGACAGCTTGTTTGACACCGATATGTGGAATCTTCTTTTCAGTTAATGTTGGTACAGGTGACTCTCTACCAGTTAATTCTCTTGTTACAATATCAGTCGCAATCTTAACCATGTTAATATTACATACTTTAGATACCAAAGGTACAGTTCTTGAAGCCCTTGGATTAGCTTCTAAAACATAAACTTTATCATCAGCAATTGCATATTGCATATTCATTAATCCACGAACATTCATTTCTTTGGCAATCTTCTTAGTATAATCTTTGATTGTTTCTAAATGTCTCATTGGAATATGACGTGAAGGTAAGATACATGCTGAGTCACCTGAATGGATACCAGCCAATTCAATATGTTCCATAACAGCTGGGACAAAGACATTTTCACCATCACTGATTGCATCTGCTTCACATTCCATTGCATTATTTAAGAATCTATCGATTAAGATTGGTCTATCTGGTGTAACGCCAACAGCAGCTTTCATATATTGTTCTAATGATTCATCATCATAAACAACTTCCATTCCACGACCACCTAATACATAAGATGGTCTAACCATTAATGGATAACCAATGCGTTTTGCAATTTCTAATGCTTCTTCAACATTCACTGCCATTCCTGATTCTGGCATTGGGATTTCTAATTTTTCCATCATAGCATTGAATAAGTCTCTATCTTCTGCCATATCAATTGTTTCGGGAGTTGTTCCTAAAATATTCACGCCATTATCTTTTAATTGTGCAGCTAAATTTAATGGAGTTTGTCCACCAAATTGGGCAATTACTCCTACTGGCTTTTCCTTTTCATGAATACTTAAGACATCTTCTAATGTTAATGGTTCAAAGTATAATTTATCAGAAGTATCATAATCAGTAGATACTGTCTCTGGATTACAGTTGACAATAATTGTTTCAAACCCCAATTTCTTTAATGCAAGTGCAGCATGAACACAACAATAATCAAACTCAATACCTTGACCAATTCTATTTGGTCCTCCACCTAGAATCATAATCTTTTGTTTATCATTATGAATATCACTATGATCTGGAGCATTATATGTAGAATAGTAATAAGCATTATCTTTCGTACCACTTACATGAACTGGTTCCCATGCTTGATTGATACCATTTGTTAATCTTTTATTTCTAATCACTGCTTCTTCTACATCTAAGATTTGACTTAAATATTTATCAGAGAAGCCATTTTGTTTGGCTTGTTTTAAAATACTTACAGGTAATTCTTTACCTTTATATGTTTTGATTTGTTCTTCTTCTTCAACTAATTCTTTCATTTGTTCAATGAAATAATGTTTGATTTGAGTTAATTCAAATAATTCATCAACTGTAGCACCTTTTCTTAATGCTTCATACATAATGAATTGTCTTTGACTTGTAGGAACAGCTAACATCTTTAATAATTCTTCTTTAGATAATCCATTAAAATTCTTTGCATAACCTAATCCATATTGTCCAATTTCAAGAGAACGAATGGCTTTTTGGAAAGCTTCTTTGTATGTTTTACCAATACTCATAACTTCTCCAACAGCTTTCATTTGTGTTCCTAATTTATCTTCAGCACCTTTGAATTTTTCAAAAGCCCATCTTGCAAATTTAATAACAACATAGTCTCCATCAGGTACATATTTATCTAAAGTTCCATATTTACCGCATTCAATTTCATCTAATGTTAACCCAGCAGCTAACATAGCAGAAACAAGGGCAATTGGGAAACCAGTTGCTTTAGAAGCTAAAGCAGATGAACGTGATGTTCTTGGATTAATTTCAATAACTGCAATTCTATCTGTTACTGGATCATGTGCAAACTGAACATTTGTTCCTCCAATAACACCAACAGATTCAACAATTCTAAAGGCTTGATCTTTTAAACGATCCTGCACGTCTTGAGAAATTGTTAACATTGGTGCACTACAGAAAGAATCTCCAGTATGTACCCCTAATGGATCAATATTTTCAATGAAACATACAGTAATCATATTTCCTTTAGCATCTCTAACAACTTCTACTTCAAGTTCTTCCCAACCTAAGATAGATTCTTCAATCAAACATTGGTGAACCATACTCGCTTGCAGTCCACGAGAACATACTGTTTTCAATTCTTCAACATTGTAAACAAGTCCTCCACCTGCACCACCCATTGTATAGGCAGGTCTTACAACAACTGGATATCCTAAGTCTTCAGCAATTTCTAAAGCATGATCAACTGTATGAGCAATTTCACTTCTTGCCATTTCGATTCCAAGTTTATTCATTTCTTTCTTGAATTCTAAACGGTCTTCACCTCTTTCAATAGCGTCAACCTGTACACCCAAAACTTGTACGTTATATTTTTCTAATATACCAGCTTCATTTAATTCAGAACATAAATTTAATGCTGATTGACCCCCTAAGTTAGGAAGCAAAGCATCTGGTCTTTCTTTTTCAATAATTTGTGTTAATCTTTCTAAATTTAATGGTTCAATATAAGTGACATCTGCTGTTTCAGGATCTGTCATAATTGTTGCTGGGTTTGAATTCACCAAAACAATTTTATACCCTAAATTTCTTAAAGCTTTACATGCTTGTGTTCCTGAATAATCAAATTCACAAGCCTGTCCAATAATGATTGGTCCAGAACCAATAACTAATACTGTGTTAATGTCTTCTCTTTTTGGCATATTTTTTCCTCCACTTTCTGTCTATATCATTTCATAAAAAAACATATCAAATAAAATGATATGCCTAATTATAGAAATATAAAAAATTAAAAAAAGGAACTTTTTCAACAACTGCATTGTTATATACATCATCTCTAAACATAGAAATATTTGTCATTATTCCTCATTCCTTCCTTATTCCTATATAGTATAGTAGATATATAGATATTATTCAAGAAAAAATTGTAAAAATATTGAAAAAGAAATATAGATGTAACTCTATATTTCT
>NZ_HG005287.1:321901-333478 GCF_000455285.1 Candidatus Stoquefichus massiliensis AP9
AGAAATATAGATGTAACTCTATATTTCTTAATATAATATTAGAAAAAGTTCTGTATTGCAGTCACAACAATCAATATCATAGTCATACAACATAGACATGTTGTGATTATATATGAGAGTTTTTTCTGTCTTTTATACATCCAATACAATAATGTGATTGCTAAAATCTGCATAATACAAAATACTGAATCTAAGATAAAAATATCATTATGATAGATTAAAGGTATTCCTATTAGCATAAAGGCATAGGTACATAATAGTTCTTTTATAGAACATCCATGCTCTATAATATATAATGTTATACTTAAAAGAAAGACATCCACCTGTATGTTTAAGATTGAAATCATTTGAATTAAAATTCTAGTATTAAATTCTAAAAATTGAAAACCAATAAATGAAACCACCAAAACAATAATATTCACAATCTGTATCTGTTGAACAGATACCCATTGTTTCATTATACTTAGATAGAAGAATAAACATATATGAATCAATGGAATAGTCAGTAATGTCATTTTACAACCTAAACATAAATAAGCTATCACGATAGCAAATCCTATCAATACTAACCATTCATCCCTCTGATATTTTCTTCCGTTCATTAACATTTCTACCCAAAATAGCATTCCTAACTGCATCCATGCAGCAACAATGATTTGTAATGCAGAAATATCTACTGCTAAGATTGATAAACAAATCGTCAAGACATAATAACAAAGAAATGTTTTTGTTAATGATATACGATATTTCATTTTTCTTAACATAAAATAACCGCTTATCATGATAATATCAGTAAGATAAACACTTATTCCTGGTTGAAATAAATTTACAATTTCTACATCTGATACTGTATCAGAAATGAGAAAACTTAAAAGCAATAGGAGAGAACTTGTCAAAGCAAGGCATCCCATTTCTTGAATAGAAAACTCATCTTCATATTTTCTTAACATGGCATAACAACCCACAACAAGCATTAAGACAAAAAATACATTAAAAATCATTTGTGTAAATACTGTTATATAAGTAAGAATAAGAGGTCTATTGACATTGACCATCATAGTCAACAAACTTGCTAGGATAAGCACGCCCAACATGATTTTCATTTTCTTATTTAGACTTGTATACATAAATCAACACACACTTTCTGTTGTTCAAAACGATATTCGATAGCCCCATTATACTTATCCACAATGCTTTGAATAATTTTTAATCCATATCCATGAAACTGACTATGTGATTGATAATCAGGTTCAAATAAACAATCATTTTTCATACTCATCACCAAGTTCCCTTCATTATAAATCATACTCATATCAACTTCTCCCTGACATTGACTCGCAGCTTGAGCAGAATTATCTAATAAATTAAACAACAATGCACATAAATCTTTCCCATTCATTTTTAATCCATCAATATGAACAGAAAAATGAAATTGTAAATTTTTATATTCCTGCACTTTCATATTCAAACAAGCATCAACATAGATATTACCATATGTCACATATGACTGCATGCTTTGAATATCACCAAGTATTTCTCTAATATATTCATGTATTTTATTGAAATCATCCAATCTTTCTATAATCATAAGATGATTTTTAAAATCATGCATTAATTCTAATGATTTTTTTTGATCTTGTAGATAATACTGGACATACTGTTCTATATTTTGATTATATACTTCTCTATACATGAATTCAGTCTTCTCTTCATTTAAAACAAATGTTCTATTCATTGTGTAGAGTAAATATAGCCATAAACATAATAACATCCCATCAATCAAAACAATATATTCTGATCTCATAAAACTTTATTGAAAGCCAAAGAAAATCATATAAATCATGAGTACAAATATATTGACTATATTGAATAAATGAGCATACTCATAGACTATTTCTCTTTTAGGAAATAAATGTTTTTTCATAAAAACAATAAACAATAAAACAATTCCACAATTCATTAATACATTTATATATATTGCTTGATTGTTCTTAGCAAAAATATTTAGAACGATATTTTGCCCAACCATATATAACCCAAAATATATTGTACTATAAAACAAAATCCAAAATTCCACTTTATCATATAACCAACAAAGCATAAGCCAATCTAACATTACTATTGAAATAATAACTAATATATATTGATTGGCATCAAACATACCATCAATCATCATAAAATAATGAATGCAAGCATAAATCACTGAAAAAATTAACATTCTTATAAAAGGCAATTTCTTTTCAGTAATAAAATGAAGACACAATATCAACCCTACAACATAAATAAGACTACTAATATATGCCATAATCACTTCCTCCTTAAAAACAACTCCTTAATCTCTTTTTGCCTTCTTGAACTAACTGTTAGTCTATGTTTAACATCTCTTAAAATAATCTGATTTTTTACTACACCTAATACATGATCCATATTTATAAATGTATCCCTATCAATCAAATAAAATCCTTCACCTAACATCATCATAAATTCTTGTAATGTTTTTCCCTTATAAACATATAATTTTTGGTTAACAACAAAACTAACCCTTCGATTAGATAAATATTGTCCATATACAATATCCTTTACAGGAAAACTAAATATCCCTAGATCAGTCTTTAAATTGATTGATTTTTCTTGTTGTAATTCTTCAATAACTTTTTTTATTTCTTGACAGAAAGATTCTTGAGTATCCGTTTTCTCTATAAACCCATAGACATTAGATCTAAATGCTTCTTTCATTCTTGATGAATAGTTTGTTACAAAAATAATCTTTTTATCTTTATGTGTTTGTGAATATTGTATCCCATCATAATCGGGCATATCTATGTCTAACAATAATAAATCATAAGGTATAGGGCTTTGTTCTAAATCTTTAATACTTGTAAAACTATATGTTTCTATTTCATAAGAAGTTATTATTTTTAAGTAATCTTGTATAATATCTAAAAAAACAGGTTCATCATCTATAATAGCTATATTCATGTTGAAGTCCTCCTTCAAAGATATTGTATCATATTCTTATTTCTATTTTTATTATAATCCTTATTCTTATTTAAAACATCTATTTGCATTCAACGTTCTTTTTTTCTCTTTAAACGAAAAGAGAAGTCATTCGACTTCTCAAAATTGATACAATCTATTAATTAATTCTTGTAATAATATATCCTTCTTCATTAAAAGTATCAATAATCTTTTGTATATGACTTTCACCATTGGTTTCACAAGTGACACGAAGTTCTACTTCTGAGAAACGTGCAAAGTTTTTAAACTGATTATGATCCACACCAATAACATTCGCATTACATTGTGCTAATACATGAGCAACATATTCTAATTGACCTGGTTTATCAGGTAATTGAACAGAGAATGTAAAGATTCTTCCTCTTGCGATTAATCCCTTGTTGATCATTGATGAAATAGTCATCACATCAATATTTCCACCACTGATTAAAGATACAACCTTTTTATTCTTTTCATTTAACTTTGCTAATGCAGCCAAAGATAAAATACCAGAATTTTCTGCAACTAATTTATGTTTTTCAACCAACAACAAGAAAGCATCCATTAATTCATAATCAGAAACTGTAATAATTCCATCAACATATTCTTTAATATAATCAAATGTAATTTCACCAATTTGTTTAACAGCAGTACCATCAGCAATTGTCACAGCTTCTTTTAGAGCAACAACCTGATCTTCATTAATAGCTGCTAAAGCACTTGCAGCACCTTCTGGTTCTACTCCTATAATCTTAATTGTTGGTTTTATCAATTTTGCAGCACAGGCAATTCCTGAAATCAAACCGCCACCACCAACTGGTACTAATATAATATCTGTCTCAGGTAATTCTTCTAAAATTTCTAAAGCAATCGTTCCTTGTCCTTCAATAACATCTTCATCATTAAAGGGATGTACAAAAGTATAGCCATGTTTTTTCTGTAATTCACATGCTGTATTGTATGAATCATCATAAACCTCACCAGCCAATACAACATCAGCTCCATGTGATTGTGTCGCTTCTACTTTAATCAATGGTGTATGTTTTGGCATAACAATTGTTGCTTTAACGCCTAATTTATGTGCAGCATATGCTACTCCTTGAGCATGATTCCCTGCTGATGAAGCAATCAAACCTTTTTGTTTAGCCTCATCATCCATCTTAACAATTTTATTGTAAGCCCCTCTTATTTTGAAAGCTCCTGTTCTTTGAAGATTTTCAGGCTTAATATAAACTTCATTTTTACATTCTTTTGAAAAAGCTTCACTATATATTAAGGGAGTGGGAATAATGACTTCATCGACTCTCTTTTTTGCTTCTTGAAACTGTTCTAACTTTAACATATTCTATTCCTCCACCTTATTTTCCCCAATTATAGCACAAACACCTTATTATTTGAATTGATTTTTTTCATTATCATAAATATAGTCTATTGTTTTTAGTTTTTCTACAATTTCAGACATAGAAATATCTAAATCATCACATAATGACTCTAATGAATCATACTGATCTCTTAATTTCATATTCACATAACTCAATAACATTGCTGGATCTTTCGGTATCATTTCAAAACTCCTTCATACTCTTGAGATAAAATATATGCAATCCCATCTTCATTATTTGATTTTGTAATCACATCAGCACGCTCCTTAACACCTTCGACAGCATTATCCATAGCAACACCTAAACCAGCATATTCAATCATACTTAGATCATTAAATCCATCACCAAAAGCCATGACTTCTTCTTGCTTAATCCCTAATGATTGAGCAAGTCTATCTAAAGATGCTGCTTTATCAATACCTTTAGCCATAATTTCAATAAAATATGGAGCACTACGATAAATACTCAATGTCTCTCCAAATGGCTGTTTAAATTCCTCTTCAATAGATGCCACATATTCAGGTTTTCCTGTCAATAAAACCTTATGAATTGGATCCTTTAAATCATCTACAAATGAAGTAACACATTTCTTTTTAATATCATTAATACGTGCTTCAACACAAACATATTCATCATCAATATCCTCTGTTACAATCACTGCATCCTCATAAGTCATACATGCTAAATGAAATTCTTTGGCACGCTGATAAGCACGTGTTGCTTCATCAATTGTCAAAGTTTGTTCATATACTGTTTCACCTGTTTTCACGTCAACCACTCTAGCTCCATTAAAAGAAAGAATATATCCACCATATTTTTCCAATTCAAGTTCTTTTGCTTCATGTCGTAATCCTGGTGTTGGTCTCCCAGATGCAAGAACAATCTTTACTCCCTGCTTTTGAATTTCAATTAAAGCTTCTCGTGTTTTTTCTGTGATTTCATTATTTGAATTTTTCAATGTTCCATCTAAATCCAATGCTACTAATTTATATTTCATATTATTCCTCCGTTTTTTATTCATCTTATATGATTTTATTTATTTTGTCTATCGTTTTTCTACTTGAACAGATAAGGAAATCAAATAATGATTCATATCTTGTGCAGTAAAATAATTATGAATTTCATATTCATAAGCATTCCCTATTATTTGATATCCCTTTTGGTCTATAAAATCAAATAATTGCTGAAACGAATCATCAATTGTATCATAAAAACCTTCATGTAATAGAGTTGCATATGTTCCTTGAGGTTTTAAATAATACTGTTTATCATCCATTGGTTGTTGTATTTTCACATAGTACATATTTTCATGGTAATCTCTTTTTAAAAATTGATCACGGTATATAATGGTCCCTAATGGCAGTTCCTCATTTATATTGTGTTTTGCACAATAATCAAAATGCTCACTAATATATCTCATCATTTCTCGATCACTTAGTGTTCGATCTGGCAAAGCAATTGTTAATAAATGTTCTTGTGGACATTCTTCAAGAAAGGGAACCATATGCTGTGTTTCAACACCGTATTTTGTCATTGAGATTGATTGTTGAATACGATACTGCATTTTTTCTATTTTCTTTTTTTCTTCTTCTAACTGCAAATATTTTTCATTAAGAATAGAAACAAAATTTTCATTATTTCTTTGTATCATAAATTCTTTAATTTCTTTTAAAGACATTTTCGCTTCTTGTAAAACTTTAATGAAATCAAATTCAAAATATTGAGAAGAAAGATAATAACGATAACCGTTTTCTTTAATGATTTGTGGTTTTAATAATCCAATTTCATCATAATGAAAGAGAGTTTCTTTAGTTGTATGGCAGAGTTTGGCAAATTCTCCTGTGGAATAATAAGTTTGATAATATTGTGACATATAAATTTCTCCTTGACTATAGGCTTACCCTATAGTCTATGATATCACAAGGAGGTGGCATATGGAAAGAAAATTAATCTTTATAAAATATGTAAGTTTTAATATGTTAAGTATGATAGGGTTATCTTGTTATATTTTAGCAGATACCTTGTTTATAGCAAATGGTGTCGGGAGTGTTGGATTAACAGCTTTAAATCTGATATTACCACTTTATACAGTTATTTCAGCTCTTGGATTACTCCTTGGTGTAGGAAGTGCAACACGTTTCTCTATATTAAAAGTACAAGGGAAGGATAAAGAAGCATCTTGTTATTTTACGACTGCTATAAAGCTTGGAATCATGCTCTCTATTCCCATCACAATATTTGGTATTATCTTTGCTGAAGGCATTATGTCTTTTATGGGTGCTGATTTTGAAGTTATTGGCATTGCCTCAATATATCTTCGTACTTTTATTGTTTTTGCACCTTTCTTTATATTAGAACAAATTATTGTTACATTTGTAAGAAATGACAATAATCCTCGTTTAGCAAGTTTCGCAATGTTAACTGGAACATTATTCAATATTATCTTTGACTATATTTTAATTTTCCCTTGTCAAATGGGAATGTTTGGTGCTGCTTTAGCAACTGGTTTTTCTCCAATTGTCGCTATTCTTATCTGTAGTCTTCATGTTATATGGAAACAAAATCATTTTCATTTTATACATTCATCTATAAAGATAAATGAAATATGGCATATTTTTTCTATTGGGATATCTTCATTTATTACTGAATTATCAGGAGGAATTATTATATTTGTCTTTAATATAGTTATTCTCTCTATTGGTGGGAATATTGCAGTAGCAAGCTACGGCATTATTAGTAATCTCGCTTTAGTTGTTACATCTTTGTATACAGGTATTGCGCAAGGGATTCAGCCATTATTGAGTCAAAGTTATGGTGAGCATAATTTACGTTTAACACATACTTATCTTCATTATGCAATGATAACAGCATTTCTTGTATCTGGAATTGTTTATACATGTATCATTTGTTTTCCTCATTTAATTATTTCTATTTTTAACAGTGAAAATAATATCATGATGGCAGAAATTGCAAAGAATGGATTACCTCTTTATTTTGCTGGATTTTTCTTTGCTGGTATTAATATGGTGTTGATTACTTATTTAGCATCAACCGAAAAAACAAAAAAATCTTTTATAATCTCTATATTAAGAGGTGGTCTTATCATTATTCCATTAGTTATCCTTCTCTCTAAGTTCTTCTCTTTAACTGGAGTTTGGCTTTCTTTTCCTATGAGTGAAGGAATGATTATGATTATTGCTATATTATTATATAAACGTAGCCAAATATCGACAAAATGAAAAAGAGCTTTATTCGCTCTTTTTCATTTCATTAGCAAATCTATAATTATTTCTACCCGCATTTTTAGCATCATATAATGCTTTATCGGCAAGTTGATATAAATCATCATAATTTTGACCTTTTATTGATATAGCTATCCCCATACTTATTGTCATCGGACAAATTTTAAACTCTGACATAGATTCCATGAGTTTTTGGCAATAATAATTAATTTCTTTCATGCTTCTTGGATGATTTAATCCAATAATAAACTCATCTCCACCAACACGTGCTACAATATCAGTCGTTTTTGAAGAGTTAACAATTATTTGTGCTAATTGTACTAACACTTGGTCCCCACAATAATGTCCATAATTATCATTGATTGATTTAAAATTATCTATATCTAAAATAATTAAAGCTATTTCATTATCATGAGATCCTTCTAACAATTGATCAAACATTTCATGACATGCTGCTGAGTTATAAACTTTTGTTAAACTATCTCTTTTGGCAAGATCCTTCCATAATAATTGTTCTTCTTTTTGATTTTGTATATCTGTGATTTTACCTATAATATGACTAACACAATTGTTTTGATCAAACATTGGCTGTAAGAAAATTCTTTGCCAACGCTCACTTCCATCTATCAATCGTAATCTTATTTCTTTATCATACGTTCTTTTGTTATCAAGAATAGAGTGAAATAATGATGCACCCTTATCATCACTATGAAGATAGTTTTTAATCACTTTATGTGGCGATATAAGAATAGCCGCTCCTCCACTTAATTTCAAAGTATCTTCTTTAACATTATATTCAATGAAGCAATCACCAGATAAATCACTTATTTTTTGAAAACGATTATATTCCATTAATAATTTTTTATCATTTTTCTTTTGCATATGAACTCTTAATACATAATATATTCCAATTAAAACAAGGATAAATCCAGCAAATTGTAATGGATTATTTTGAATATAATTCATTATTGATAGTTCTTCTTTTGCATAAGTTGCATTTTTAAATACTATAGACTGTATTTCAGTAGTTGATGCTTTATCTATTCCTTTATTAATGATACTTGTCAGTGGTGATGAAACATCCTTTCTTATAGCAAAACAATTTTTAATACTATAATTACTATATTGAGGAATCATTGTTATATTATCAAAATCATATGAACTACTATAAAACAAAGCAATATGACTACCTAAATATGAATAATCTGCTTCTCCATTATTGACTGCTTCAAAGCATTCCAGTGGTGTATCATAATAAACCACTTTTCCGTCATACTCACCAGAATAATAAGTTCCCTTAGGTAAAGCTAATCGCTGTCCTACAATATTAGATGCATCCAATCCCTTTGTCATAACAATTTCAAGTCCTGAATCAAGATATGAACGTGTACACTCAAAATTCTTCTTTGCTTCATAATATGGAATAGCTAATCCACCTGCCATGATTATATTTTCATCTTCTAATAGTTTCTCATATTCATCATACGTTTCTGCATAATGATATTTAAACTTAACATTTGTAAGTTCGCCAATATAATCTAATATATCTATTGAAATTCCTTCTAGATTCCCATTTTTATTCTTTGATTGTAAAGGCGCCTTTCCCCCTAACAAAGCTACATCAATAACTGAATGTTGTTTTAAAAATTCCTTTTCTGCTTCAGTCAGAATAAAATCACCAGATTTAAAAGAAAAATACTTTTCATGTAAATCACTCATAAAAGATGGCTGTTCTTTATTTAATTCCACCATTGCCTCATTAATTTCTGATAATATTTCTCTTTTCCCTTTTGTTGTGACAAAATAAAATGGACGTGGAGAAAACGTTGCAACAACTCTGTAATTACCAGTTATACCTGCCTGCTCAGATACTGCTATTGATTCAATTTTTCCATTATTAAAATCTTCCATAAGTTTTTCTTCTGATTCATAAAAATGTTGAATAATTTTAATACCATTCATTTCTCCAAATTCTTTAAGTTTTTGATCCTCTTTATGAGCTGAAGAAACAATACCAACATTTAACTCTTTAAGTGAATAAATATTTGTATCATTAATTTCAGTATTATCCGATAAAACATAAATAGCCATATTTCCCATACCATAGTTGCTAGATGTATAATCATATACATTTTTCGCTGATTCATCATAAAGCATAGCACCCATTAAATCTACTTTACCACTTGCAACATCATCCATAGCTGCAACAATCTTTTCATTAACGTCTCCCTGATAAATGACATATTCAAATTCAAAACTTGTAAAACGTTCTAATTCTTTTAAATAATCATAGGTATATCCAGAATAAACACCATCCTCTGATAATTCAGTCAGTCTATCCTGAATAGGGTATGCGACTTTTACCTTTGTTTTTGCTGATAAAGGGAATACATTTACAATCATAAGAACAGTAATAGTTAATATAATTCGTGATATTTTTTTCATCTTATTTAACTCCTCTCTATCAACTTAAAAAACATGCTCATAAAATTAACCAGCATGCAAAAACCTCATGAAAACAATTTAAAAAATTTTCAAGAAATATTCTGCAACTGGCTACCATCAAAACAGGCCCTATAGCTTTGCGTCACTACTTTTCAGCAGTTTTGCCTTTATATGTTTATAATACTCACATTCTATTCGTAAAGTCAATAACAACCATCTTTTTATGACAAATTTTATACTAAAAACTTCTATAATAAATTGATTATCTTTTCATAAGTTGTCAAATGTCTGTATAGCCTGTATTTACGGGCGTTACGGGCATTTTTCATATCGGAAGATACTTTGCATATGCTGGCATATCCCAGCGTGTTTTGGCAGCCAAAAGTAGTAAAAGTGTAGTAAACTCTGCCTTTACTACTAGGCACATAACCTGTCCATTTCAGCTTTAGCAGAAGCAGAAGAACCATGTGCGTAATACCCAAGCGTCATAGTGATGTTGGCGTGTCCCATAAGGTACTGCAAGGTGTTTGGGTTCATGCCCTTGTTTGCCATATTCGTACAGAACGTGTGTCTGAATGTATGTGGCGTTACATTTGGCAATGCTGCCTCATGGCACTTGTTATACTTCTTGACAAGTCCTCTTACCATACTCTCATAGTTGCAAGCCACCTTTGGCAACCCCTCATTGTTGAGGAACAGAAAATCTCTGTAGCTGTCAATAACGATAGGCTCTGCTTTCCCACGGCTTTTTACAATCCTCTTTAATGCCTGATAGACATTCTCTGTCATTGGAATCTCTCTGTCACCGTTTTTGGTTTTCGGAAGCTCAATGTAGTACCCGATTTCACTATCTCTCAATAGCTGGTGGTCTACATGGATTATCCTGTTTGGAAAGTCCAAGTCAAACTTGGTCAGTCCGCAAAATTCAGAGATACGAAGCCCCGTTCCCAGCAGCACTATGATTTCATCACGGTACTTCTTATAGGTCTTGTCCTGTTCCATAAAGGAAAGACAGTCGGCTTCCTGTTCCAATGATAAAGCAGTCTTTGATTCTGTATCATCTTCAAGAACCGTATTCAATGCAAAATCAAAAGGATTCTTTCTGATACAGTCGTCCTGTATCGCCGTGTAGAATGACGCTTTAAGGGAACGCTTGAAATTGCTAATCGTCTTGTAGGCATAGCCATTGTCACTCATGCGGATAGCCCACTCTTTTGCATCGGACAGCTTCACACTGTCAATGCTTCTCATTCCCAGCGGGTCTTTTTCCAGAATGTCCATAAGGTACTTGCGACCTTTTACAGTATTTCGCTTCACATTCTTTCTGTGGCTGTTCTGCTTTGCATATAGCTGGCAGACCGACATTTTCTTTCCGATTGTGTCGATACCGTCGTTGAGGTCTTTTTGTATATCCTGTTCCTTTTCCCTCAATGAGATATCTTCACGCTTTCCTGCCGGTGTCCTGTCCGTCGGTACGAGCTTCCAAGCATAAGCAAATTGCGGTTTACCTA
>NZ_HG005287.1:333504-334805 GCF_000455285.1 Candidatus Stoquefichus massiliensis AP9
TTTTTTTCAAGCAGACAAACGGCTTCGGCAAGCTCCGCTAGTATCTCAACTATTCTCATTCTTATGAGTGAACCGTATCATTAGGGCGTATCATTATTCTGTGACAACAGGTCATGGCAGAACCACCTTTCCAAAGGTCGCTCCCGAAGCATTGCATGAATCGCTCACTTTCCATTCCATGAGGAAAGGTCATGGCGTGCAATCTCCGTCGGCTTGCTGTCATCACAAACGTATCTGTCTGCTTTATTCAGTTTTCAAAGAGCATATACGGCTGCTTATCAGCCTATGAAAACCCATCACAGCTCTGAATGGATTTTCATAGAACGATAAGCGGAACTGGAAAGAGAGAAGTTGTATCATGTCCCGCAGCTTTCTAGCTTGCTTCTATCTCAAATTCATAAATCATTTTTATGATTGCTTCTCTGATGCGTCCTTTCAGCTCCATGTCAACGGCGATATAGACATTGCCGTATTCATCATAGAGAGGGCGCAGGCTGCATTTTGATATGTAAGGGTCATAGAACTGCAATAGCTTTTCTATTGACCGTTCGCTGCCGTCAGCAGCAGAAGATATCAGGTAAAACGATGGCAGTGCAAATGCTTCATTCATGGCTTGGCTTTTCCTCCTCTAACATTTTTCTGATTTTATCAAGTGAACCTGTCCTGCTCTTATGGGAAGCGTTCCTTGTCATGTGGAACAGCTCACCGATTTCTGTATCGCTCATTTCAAGAAAATAGTACATCAGCAGGATGCTGCGCTTTTTCTCCGGCAGCTTTTTTAATGCGGCTGCCAGCTTATCATCCAGCACACGGATGTCGATGCCGCAGACACTGAACGTGGTGCTGTCAGTGCCGTATTCATCCCATGTGCCCAGCTTATCTATGACAAGCTCCGGCAGTTCACAAAAGAGGGATTCCCGTTTGGAACGTCTGGACAGTTCTTTCTGATAGTTCAGGACAATCCCTTTCGTGACTTTCTTTAGCAGACAGTCAAACTGGCACTGTATGGTCTTTTGGAAGTCTGATGGTTTCATATTCACACCTCCTTTCCCTCTATGACTTGAAAAGCTGTATCTCTCTCTTTCCGCACCATATCTGTACAGCAAGGCGTGATTTGTGAACCATTTTCTAAAAATTGTGAAAATAATTTCAGGCACGAAAAAAAGCCTGACCGATATAATAAAACCGGCAGGCTCTGTTTCGCCATAACTTGCTAAAATTCGACTTTCTTTCGTTGTGAGGGTATGACCGTAAGCATAATGCTGACCTATCCTCGTTTCCCTCTTTTTTCTCCCATCCTG
>NZ_HG005287.1:335449-339024 GCF_000455285.1 Candidatus Stoquefichus massiliensis AP9
ACCCTCATCCCTTGTGCTCCATTCAAAGGGCTGCCTTTTCAGACAGCCCCATGACCTTTTATTCCTCTGTATCTTCCTTACGCTTTTTCCCTTTCAATAGGGCGGCTGCTCCGGCTGCGGCTGCCATCAGCATTGCCCATAGTCCGGTTGCTGCTGTATCACCTGTCTGTACGGAATCGTTTTTCGTATCTCCTTTGTCGGATGAATTGTTTTTATCCTTATCCGTGTTTCCAGATGGCTTTTTATCATCCACTGTATAGGTCTTTGTTATCGTTCCGGTATAGTTGCCTTTAAACGTGATGGTCACTGTCACCTTGTTTCCATCCTGTGTCTTTGTCACGTCATAATCCGTACCCTGTACCAGAACCTTATCGCCGTCTTTGATTACCAAATCATCCAGCTTCGTATCGGCAGTCATTTCCGGTACTTTTATCTGATTGCCTGTTTCTGCACTCTTTGGCTCTATCACAAAGGAAACGGCTTCACTTTCTGCACCCTCGTAATTGTCTGTGCCATCCACGACCGCTTTTACATACCAGGTTCCGGCAGCGGTTGGAACGGTATCTGTGTACCTTCCATCCACCCTGTCACTGTACAGGAAGCGTGGCTGTCCGAAGCGGAATCCTGCACTGGCAGCAGAAGGTGCTGCACCATATGTCCAGCCATCCAGTGATAACGGTGCTGACTGTTCATTATCTGCCTTTATCACGGTCACTGTGACTTTGATATCTGTCACGGTCTTATAATTGCTGTCATCCGGCGTATAGGTCAATGTAAATTCATTTGTACCTGCATTGCCAACATCTAGCGTCTGATCCGTCCATGTAAAACCTGCCGGAAGTGTGATATCCTTAAGGCTCTGTCCATAGACTGCCTGCAAGTCCGTTGGAACCGTGTAGACTGGCTCTGCCTGTGAAATGGTAAATTCCACAATGGTATCAAGTCCGGTATACTCTGTTGTTGCACTTACGCTGGCTTTCATATACCATGTTCCTGCCGTGGCAGGTCTATCTGCCGTATAGGTTCCATTTCTGGTATCACTGTAGCTAATGACAACATCCCCATACGCTGCGTCAGCAGTCGGTGTACTGGCTGTTTCATTGTATGTCCAGTTTTCAATCGCCGGTTCCACTGTCCAGCTATTCGCTGCCGCTGATACAATGACCGACAGCATACATTCTACATAGTGACCGGTACTGTCATAGCCTGTGACACCTGTATAATCATAATTCTTATCATCGACTGTGAAATGTGCAGGATAATCTGTTCCAGAAACCGTCAGCTTCTGTGTCCCGTCTGCCCATGCCCAGCCATCCGGCAGTGTAACACTGGATAAGTCCTCATCATATACACCGCTTAGATTATCCGGCAGAGTCATCGCCGGTGCGGCTGCTTTGGCAATCGTAAATTCTACAGCACTGCTTTCTATGCCCTTGAAATTATCTGTACCGGTAACCGTGGCTTTCACATACCATGTACCGGCATCCGTTGGTACGTTTTCCGTATATGTGCCAGCTGCTTGATTACTGTAAGTATAGGATACGGAACCAAATGCAGCCACAGCCGCTGGTGTATTTGCAGCTTCTCCATATGTCCAGCCTGTAATCGCAAGTGTGCTCGTCCAGCTATTTGCTGCTTGTGAAATAGTAAATTCTACTGGTGTTGAGCTTGCTTTTTTGTAATTGTCATCCGCTGCGACGGTTGCGGTTACACGATATGTTCCGGCATCTGTTGGTGCAGATGAAATGCTTTCCCAGTCTGTAGCGTTCTTTTTCTTCTCCCAAGTATAAGTCACATTGCCTGTACTGCCTGCTTTGCTGACTGTTGGCGTATCTTTGACCGCACTTCCGTCATAGTCCTTATTTAAACTGTCTGTGACAGAAATCGTGCTGTCTGCCTTGGAAATGGTAAATTCTACTGGTGTTGAGCTTGCTTCTTCGTAATTGTTATCAGCTGCGATGGTTGCGGTTACACGATACGTTCCGGCATCTGTTGGTGCAGATGAAATGCTTTCCCATTCCGTAGCGTTTTTTTCTTTTCCCAAGTATAAGTCACATTGCCTGTACTGCCTGATTTGCTGACTGTTGGCGTACTGTTGACAGCACTTCCATCATAGTCCTTATTTAAACTTTCTGTAACAGAAATCGTGCTGCCTGCCTTGGAAATGGTAAATTCTACTGGTGTTGAGCTTGCTTTTTTGTAATTGTCATCCGCTGCGACAGTTGCGGTTACACGATACGTTCCGGCATCTGTTGGTGCAGCTGCTGCTTTCCCATTCCGTAGCGTTCTTTTTCTTTTCCCAAGTATAAGTCACATTGCCTGTACTGCCTGATTTGCTGACTGTTGGCGTATTGTTGACAGCACTTCCGTCATAGTCCTTATCTAAACTTTCTGTGACAGAAATTGTGCTGTCTGCCTTGGAAATGGTAAATTCTACTGGTGTTGAGCTTGCTTTTTTGTAATCGTCATCCGCTGCGACGGTTGCGGTTACACGATACGTTCCGGCATCCGTTGGTGCAGATGCTATGCTTTCCCAATCCGTAGCGTTCTTTTTCTTCTCCCAAGTGTAGGTTACTATACCTGTACTGCCTGTCTTGCTGACTGTTGGTGTATCATTGACCGCACTTCCGTCATAGGTCTTGTCCAGCGTTTCCGTAACAGTAATGCTGCTTTCTGCTTTTAGCCCAGTAAGGTTTAGTGTTACCGTCAAAGTCTTATTTTCACCTTTTGCTGTACCACAGTCATATTCATAGACAATCGGTGTGCCTGCTGTATAATTGCTGACGACACCTGTTGATGATTCATAAGATGCGCCGCTTATGATAGAAACCTTGTCCTTGTCGATACCTGTAATTTTATCTGTAATGGTAAATGTGTCTTCTGTGACTTCCAAA
Source organism: Candidatus Stoquefichus massiliensis AP9 (assembly GCF_000455285.1). Taxonomy (GTDB): domain Bacteria; phylum Bacillota_I; class Bacilli_A; order Erysipelotrichales; family Coprobacillaceae; genus Stoquefichus; species Stoquefichus massiliensis. The sequence continues at coordinate 338,344 of NZ_HG005287.1, forward strand.
TACATTGTTCTGGTCGTTGGCATAGTTACTGTTAATCCCGCATTTGTTCCCAGATTCAGATAAGCAAGTGGAGTAAAGGAACAATGCAATGATTGTAAATTGGCATTGTTGCTGACATCCAGACTGCTGATGCCCGTGCTACTGCAATACAATTCTGTTAAATTAGTATTTTTGCTGACATCCAGACTGGTAATACCCGTGTTGTTGCAATACAATTCTGTTAAATTAGTATTTTTGCTGACATCCAGACTGCTGATGCCCGTGATGTTGCAATACAAGGTTGTTAAATTAGTATTGTTGCTGACATCCAGACTGCTGATGCCCGTGCTGTTGCACTCCAATTTTTTTAAAGCAGAAGCACCATTGACAGTCAAAGTTGTCAGTGATGCATTGCTGTTGCAATACAATTCTGTTAAATTAGCATTGCTGCTGACATTCAGACTGCTGATGCCCGTTTCTTGGCAATACAAGGTTGTTAAATTAACATTGCTGCTGACATCCAGACTGCTGATTCCCGTGCTGTAGCAATCCAAGGTTGTTAAAGCAGAAGCACCATTGACAGTCAAAGTTGTCAGTGCTGTATTGCTGTAGCAATTCAAGGTTGTTAAATTGGCATTGCTGCTGACATCCAGACTACTGATACCCGTGCTGGAGCAAGACAAGTATGTTAAATTAGCATTT
>NZ_HG005287.1:339986-340873 GCF_000455285.1 Candidatus Stoquefichus massiliensis AP9
TTTGGCAATACAAGTCTGTTAAATTAGCATTGCTGCTGACATCCAGACTGCTGATACCCGTGTTGTTGCAATATAAGGTTGTTAAATTGGCATTGCTGCTGACATCCAGACTGGTGATGCCCGTGCCGCTGCAATTCAAGGTTGTTAAAGCAGAAAACTTATCAATACCTGTCAAGTCGGCAACCTCCCTAGGAACAGAGATAGTCGTTACGCTTGCTATCTCTGCTGCTGATAACGTATCGTTGCTATCTTTGTCAAAGTTCGTTTTTATATAGTCCCTAAATGCTGCATCTGGGAAATTCGTTTCGTTGATTTCAATACCTGCTGAATATCCTGTAAGGTTCACCGTTACCGTTAATGTCTTATCTTCACCATTCGCTGTACCACAGTCATATTCATAGACAATCGGTGTTCCTGCTGTATAGTTGCTGACGACACCTGTTGATGATTCATAAGATGCACCACTTACGATAGAAATCTTGCTCTTATCAATACCGGCAATTTTATCTGTAATGGTAAATGTGTCCTCTGTGACTTCCAACTTCATTGTTGTGGTCGTTGACATAGTTACTGTTAATCCTGTATTTGTTCCTAGATTCAGATAAGCAAGAGGAGTTTTGGAACAATTCAAGGTTGTTAAAACAGTATTGCTGCTGACATCCAGACTGCTGATGCCCGTGCCGTAGCAATTCAAGGTTTTTAAAGCAGAAGCACCATTGACATTCAAAGTTGTCAGTGTTTTATTGCTTTGGCAATTCAAGGTTTCTAAATTAGCATTATTGCTGACATCCAGACTGGTAATACCCGTGCTGAAGCAATTCAAGGATGTTAAATTGGTATTGCTGCTGACATCCAGACTGCTGATGCCCGTGCTGTAGCAATGCAAG
>NZ_HG005287.1:341209-342259 GCF_000455285.1 Candidatus Stoquefichus massiliensis AP9
TTTTTTAAAGCAGAAGCACCATTGACATTCAAAGTTGTCAGTGCTGCATTGCTGTAGCAGTTCAATTCTGTTAAATTAGCATTGCTGCTGACATCCAGACTGGTGATGCCCGTGCTGTAGCACTGCAAGGTTTTTAAAGCAGAAGCACCATTGACATTCAAAGTTGTCAGTGCTGCATTGCTGGAGCAGTTCAATTCTGTTAAATTAGCATTGCTGCTGACATCCAGACTGCTGATGCCCGTGCTTTGGCACCACAAGGTTTCTAACTTAGTATTGTTGCTGACATCCAGACTGCTGATGCCCGTGCTGTAGCAATCCAATTTTTTTAAAGCAGAAGCACCATTGACATTCAAAGTTGTCAGTGCTGTATTGCTTTGGCAATACAACTTTTCTAACTTTTTATTGTTGCTGACATCCAAACTGGTGATGCCCGTGCTGCTACAATACAAGAGTTTTAAATTAGAAAACTTTTCAATGCCTCTCAAGTCGGCAACATTCAAAGGAGCAGAGATAGTCGTTACTTTTGCTATCTCTTCTGCTGATAACGTATCGTTGCTGTCAGGATTGATTGTTGTACTCTCTTTTAAATATTTCCTAAATGCTGCATCTGGGAAATTCGCTTCGTTGATTTCAACATCACCTAGTGCATATGGTGTAGGAACTGTACTTCTCGATAATGAATTTTTCTGTATCGTTACAGGTGCTGATTCTTCTTCCGTTGTTTCTTCCGGCAGTTCCACAGTGACAGACAGCTGGACTTCTACATAGTGTCCCTCTGCATGGTATCCCTCTGTTTCTGCATAATCATAGGTTTCATCATCAACCGTGACATATGCCGGATATGTAGTCGTGTCTGCCGACAGGACAGTGCTTTCATCTGCCCATGCCCAATTCTCCGGCAGCCCGATTTCCTTTAGCGGCGTACCTGCCGCTGCTTGCAGGTTCTCTGGCAGTGTGATGGCTGGGGCAGTTTCTTTCCCTGCTTCCTGCTGTCCGTTTTCCTGTTGGATGCCCTGTGTGACAGGCGGCTCATTTTCCTGTGCTCTGACA
>NZ_HG005287.1:342285-343535 GCF_000455285.1 Candidatus Stoquefichus massiliensis AP9
GTGACAGGGTTCACTACCGTGGAAACACTCAATACGGTTGCCACTGCGACTGCCGCTGTCTGTTTCTTTTTGTTATTCATATGTTTATTTGTTCCTCTCTTTCCGGTACATTTGCCTTTGACATCCGTTTCATTTCACTCTGTGATATCAGCTGGACAAGCAGGCGATTGTGTACACTTATATAAGTCTATCCTAACAAAAAAATCACCCATAAAAAAAGGGGGTATTCCTAACTGGTAGGATATTCTTCCTAACTGGTAAGAAAATCCCTTGATTTCACCCTTATGTTACTGTTATCCTTGTAGAAAAGGAGGTGTCTTTTTTGGATAAGATAAAATCAAACTGGAAAGCAGGGCTGCTTCCCCTCTATGTGATTATCGTGCTTTTGGTCGTGTCCTTTCTTTCTTCCTATACAGCTACAGATGCAGAGAAATTATTTTTAACACCCGTGTTTGAGGATGCGAAAGGATGGGATATCTATACATTGGAACATGATACAAGAAAGGATAAGACGGTACAGGAGCTGTTTGACAGTACAGGTGAAACGTTCTATCTGTCACGGACATTGGATAAGCAGATGGAACGGGACGGGTATACCATACTGGAACTGGATGGAGTGACTTGGCAGCAGAGTGTCTTTCTGGATGGGGAGCTTCTCTATAGCGTTGACCCAAGCCTTGATAACCGTATCGGCTCTGTGGAATTTTCCAGGGAATATAAGGGTTTGCAGAGACAAGGGGAATATGTGCGGCTGTCATTACCGTCGGGCTATAGTGGTAAGACGCTGACGATTGCCCTTGCGGCTCATGCAGATGAGGAATATCGGGGTATGCCGATGGTGCGGATGTCTAGTCAGGATATCCAGACACAGCAGACTGTCAGTGATGCGAATGGACTTGCCATGCCTGCCACGGCTTATATGGCGGCTGCCGTATTGCTTTTGGGGCTGTTCTTCTATAACTGGTATCATGGGCAGAAATCCAGTTCCATTCTGCTGCTTGCCGCTGCGGCACTGATTCAGTCGCTGCGTGTCCTGCTGAATTATGAGTTTTATTTCAGCACCCATTTTTCACTGAAATTCATACCTGCACAGCTTTTGATTCCCCTGTCACTGGGGATGCCGCTTCTGTATCTGCTTACGCAGATGAAACGCTGGAAAAAATGGTATGCGCCTTTTGTGCTGATACCGCTGGGGTTATCCGTTTTATTTCATCTGATTGCTGGATTTTCGATGTTTGCCTTTCTTTCCA
>NZ_HG005287.1:344537-360722 GCF_000455285.1 Candidatus Stoquefichus massiliensis AP9
AGGAAACAGGTATCCAGATGGATTTACATGTGGAAGTGCCTGCCGGTATCACGGTTGCGGACAATGACCTGTGTACGCTCCTGATGAATATGCTGGACAATGCCATAGAAGCTGTGTCAGAGCTGGACAGGGAAAAGCCGCACATCGAATTGACGATGCACGTCAGGGGACGTTATCTGTTCGTGGAAACGCTCAATCCCTATACCGGCACGCTTTTGAAAGATGAAAAAACAGGGCTGCCGGTAAGCAGTAAAGGGGCAGGTCATGGCTATGGCATGAAAGCCATGTCAGAGGTTGCCAAGAAATACAGCAGCAAGCTGCAAGTCAAGCAGGAGCATGGCATACTCATTGTACGGACTGCCCTGCTGATGCCGGAAAAACAGGAATAAGAAAAACGCTGTCTTTTTTCCATTACGGAAAGAGCAGCGTTTTTTATATGCAAGTCAAAGTTTCAAAAAGGCGAAATATCTGTCTAATGTCTGGTCGTGATAGCGGCGGCTGATGGGGAATGTCCTGCCATCATCCATGAGGGCATCTGCGGACTGTATCTCTTTCACATGGCTTAAATTGAGGATATAGCTGTTATGGGACTGGCAGAAGCTGAACGTCGGAAGCTGCGGCTTCAATGCGGACAATGCGCCGTTCCAGTCACGGCAGCCATCTTTAAGCCATATCCTTGTAAGATGCTGTGTGGCTTCCAGTGCGTAGATATCGGCATAGGGTATCGAAATCAGTCTGCCCTCTATCTTAAGGACAAGCCTTGCATCCGCATAGTTTCGGCGGTAATCGGATAACAGGATATCCCTGAACTTCTCAAAATCCACCGGTTTCAGCAGATACCACAGGGGCTGTGTATCGAAGCAGTCAAACACGTAGTCACGGTGGGACGTGATATAGATGATGCTGCATGTCACCTGATGCTTGCGCAGCGTCTTTGCAAGCGTCATCCCGTTTTCCGTGGAAAGCTCAATGTCCAGCAGCAGAAGCTGGAAGGCAGTTTCATTTTCCAAAATCCTGCGCTGCATGGGGGCGGCTTCACAGAAGGATTCTATTTCAAAATCTGTGCCGCGTATAAGTGCGTTTTCTGACAGGATTTCTTCTGTTTTCCGGCTTAAATGGTGCAGGAATGTTTCATCATCGTCACAGATTGCAATACGGTACATCTGCTTCACCGCCTTTCTAAGAAATATTGCTGTTTCTTGGTGAAAGTATATCATTTTTTACAGGTACAGACAATTTCTTTTTTTGCTTAGGAAAAGTGAATCTGACGATGAAAAAGGGGAGTGTGCCGCTCATGTCTTTGCTGTAAGTGACACACTCCCTTGATGTCAGCCTGTGATTTTCCAGTTGTCCCCCTCTTTAGAGAGGATAAGGTCATACTGTGAAATCTGTGCTGCCTTGGTGCTGTTATCCAGATACCTGACTGACAGCGTGACCTTGACTTTTCCATCTGCCGCCGTATAGACAGGCTCGATAAGCTCTGCAAAAAGGTAATCGCCGTTTATCGGTTCTAATACATTTCCCTGTACATAATAAGCAAGTTCCTTTTCGGTAGCCGTAGGGTAGAGCTTGAAAAAGGTTTCCAGAAATGCCGCTGCGTCCTGCATGGTTTCAGCGTCCACGCTTGCATCTGCTTCCTGTGTCTTTGGTTCAAAAGCTGATTTCTGGTATGTCGGGGCAAGGGTCGGGTTCTTCGTGATAACCATGTTTCTGTCTGCGTCCACATGGACAGTCACGGTATAGGTCGCACTGACCGCTCTCGTCTGGACGCCCTCCTTTATCTGCTGATCTACTTCGTAGGCAGCCGTAAACTCGTTCTCCCCAGACTGTGCCACGTTCCATATCTGCACGTCACTGACCGTGGAGCTGGTCGGTATATCCGTCCGAATCGTGTCCACATTCAAGTCCTGCAATGCCTTTGTCAGATACGCATTGATAGAAGCAGTGCGCTTTTCTATGGCTTCCTTGCTGTTGTCCCATGTGTAATAGGATTTTGCGAAGTTCTTCACGAAATTCTCAATCCCGTTGGTATCATTGAGCCGTAGCTCTATGATTTCCTTTTCATGGGTGGTGTGCCGGTCGATTGCCGTAAAATTCTTATACACCCCGAAGCTGACGCTTGCAGCCAGCACCAGCCACAGGGCAATTACGGATTTTTTATGCGTGCCGACTTTCACGGTACGCACCTTTTTTTCTTTGATGGATTTTTCTTTTTTCTTAAACATTGTTGTATGTCCTTTCTTTTTTGCTTTTATTGTTTGATTCTTCCCGCACCGATTAAGTGCTGTTGCCAGTAGGCACCTGTAAGGTCTGCATAGCCGATAGATAGCGATAGGTAACTCTTTGAAGTTATCTCCGAGTTTTCCCCCGCTTCACACCGTGCATGATAGTTTCCTATCACACGGCGTTCCCTCAATAACAGGCGTTATAATCTAATTCATTATTTCCAACCAAAACTCGATATTGATTGATTTTCTTTAATTGCCTTTTGTCTGGATTTACTGTGGTGAGGTACTTCTCAAGCACTTTGTTTTCCACTGCATGAACCAATATATGTACATCATTCGTGATATAAATAAGATTTTTGTATTCATCATTACCACCCATAAATTTAGGAGTGATATGGTGTAAATCCATGTTTCCTATTTTTAGAATTATTCCAGTTACTTTACACCGCCCATTTTGAGCGACATATACTGATATTCTGTTATCGTTGTATTCCGTTGTTCCTTTAAGCGTAGAAGATTGCTCCATTAGATAATGAATTATCCTCATATCCATTTTTAGCCTTTGATGTATGGAGTTTCTTCCATTTTCTGTATATCTTGTACAGTTTTTAGAAATCATTTTTGGCTCACGAAATTTTATTCCTGCAATCGGAAACAGGATTGTTTTTGCTATGAACACTTTTTTATATCCATAGTCTTTATAGAACTTTAGGTATGTTTTTGAAATACTTCCAGTTCTAGCACGAATTTTTTTGGTTCGACAAAGTAGGCTCTTGTTGACTATATAGGCAATCTTTATAAAATCCTCATTTACCATAGTGGCAATGCTGTAATAGTTCTGCAATCCAATAACGATTGAATTATATTTATTTACAGCTTCTCTTGTAGGATTTTTCTGTATTACTTTGACTTGTTCTTTTAATTTCTTGATAGCATTTTCTCTTGCTTTATCCCTCATGTGGCTACGGTTGGTATACTTATTTGCTTTTCCTTTTCTGACTTTTAATTTTAGCCCTAGAAATTCGGAATAGCGTTTTCGGATATTTGTTATCCTAGATTTCTCTGGACTAATATCCAACTGTAACCGTTGCTTCAACCACATTTGGGTTGCAGTAAATATCTTTTGAGCAGTTTTATAATCCTTGCACATGATTTTAAAATCATCTGCATAACGGACAATTTTTATTTCTTTTAAACTGCTTTCTTTTAAAGCAAGAAGTTTGCTTCTTTGATACTGATATGGATAATCGGTCGGGAAGTTATCCCATTGACTTGCTATCCACCAGTCAAGTTCGTTTAATACTACATTGGCAAGTAGCGGTGATAAAATACCGCCTTGTGGAGTTCCTTTTTGGGGAACGCCAACGCCTTTTATTGGAGCTTTTAACATTCTTGAAATAATGCTAATGAACGTTTTATCTCTTATTCCAAGCGTCCATAACTGCTTTAACAGTTTTCCATGATTTACATTATCGAAAAAGCCTTTTATATCAATATCTACCACATAGTGAAATCCACTATATGCCAGATGATAAAAGCGAGCGATAGCGTGTGATGTGCTTCGGTCTGGTCGAAACCCATAGGAATGTTCATAGAATTTTGCTTCTAATATTGGTTCTAGGATTTGTCTGATACATTGCTGTATCAGCCTATCTTCAATGGTAGGTATTCCCAGAGGTCTTGTTTTTCCGTTTGGCTTCGGTATTTCTACACGCTTTACAGAATGGGGAATATAATTCCTTAATCTGCTTTTGACGTACTCTGCAAGTTGCTCTGGATTGGTTTCAGCTATTGTTGAAATAATCGTTCCATTTGTGCCAGCCGTTTTGCTCCCTTTATTGGTTTTGATTGTTCGATATGCTAACATCACATTTTGTTCTGCTGTTATCAGACTGATAAGGTCTGTGAATTTGTAATTACATTTTCCTAGCTGATACAGCTTGTCATGAACTTCTTGTGTGTTGTAGTATTCATTGAACCTTAATGCTTTTTTCTTTTGTGCTTTGATTGTCATTAGTCGGCGTTAATCCTCCTTTGGAGTTTCTGCCTATTTTAGTCATACTCGAACCTAATACTTTTTAATGAATTGATTTTTAACTGTTATTGACTAGTGGCTATCCCTCCACAGCTTGTTATCACTGCTTCATTGGTACTGTGCCACCACTTTCACTGAAATTAACACAAGTTATATCTGTAAAGGGTTTTCCTTGTGAACACTTCTTTTACTGATAAGAGTATCCATGTTTTCAGCTTACGACGTTCCGATAATTCTATCCGTGCATATATTTTTAGGTAATTCCTCTATGCCTGCTTGCTTGATACTGCCTGTAACAGTATAAGGACGTTCATAGTAACCAGTTTTACTAGCCCTCACAAGCTCCACAGCTGTGGCGATTGCTGTTAGTCAATCTCGCGGTTTAGACACGTACATTCGGAATTTTGTCAGTGTTCCACTTTCTGAAACACATACTTACCATGAATATTTTATGGAAACCCGACCTATCATACACTCGACCACCTCTGGTTCGCTTTTCCTGTTCCGCATTGCGTCTTTAGGGTGTACTCTCAGCCGTCTTCTGCGAGCTTCGTACAATAAAGTTCTTATCTACTTTACCGCACGTCGCAGTCTTAGCTAAAGCCTTTCGGGGCGTTACTCCGTCATTCGACTTTTTAAATTATCAGTTCTCTTTATGAAATTGTTTTTCGTGCTTCATAAATGCCTAACCTTTTCAGTTAGGAACGTCTCGCACGGTCGCCGGCGTGATACATACGGTTGTTGCCGACATATATTCCGACGTGGCTTACATAGCTTCCGCTGTTATAGGTAGAATGGAAAAACACCAAGTCACCAGCCTTTGCTTGTGACAGTGGTATATGCTGGGTCACGTCGTACTGGTCTTGCGCTACACGGGGCAGGCGGATGCCAGCCTTGCCGTAGCACCACTGCACCAGACCGCTACAGTCAAAGCTGGTGTTGGGGTTATCGCCGCCATACACATACCGCCAGCCCTGATATTTCAATGCTTCGTCCATGACTGCCTGTACCGTCTTGTCGTCAAAGTGCGTGACCGTTAGGTACTGGTTTACCAGTTCGGTATAAAACATATTTCCGTAGTTGTACCGCCAGCCCCCGTTACGGGCAACGGCTATCGGATTCGTGTAGGTCACTTTCACACCACCCGAATGGGTACGTGAGAAGTTTTCTGCCAGTGTATAGCTGTGTTTTCTCCCGTTTCCAGCCACATAGCCAAGATAACCGCCACCGTAGTTGTAGCTTTGAATGACGGCGTTTATGTCCTCTATCCCTTGTCCTTTGGCAGAAGTAAGCAGTTCCGAGAAATACTTACAGCCTTGTTTGATAGAGCTTTCCGTATCTAAAGAGTTGGGAGGAAGCCCCAGACTTTCCGAGCTTTGCATAACGTCAGCCGTCGTCCCTCCGCTTTCCACCTGCATAATCGCAAGCAGGTAATTCACATAATCCTCAATACCGTATTCCCGTGCGTACTTTTCCACCATCGGATGATGTTTGAGGACTTCGGGCGAAAGGTTCATTCCTGTAACAGTGGAAGAAGTACCACCGCCCCCGTCGTCATCCTCTGCACTCATCAATACACCGAAGAACAGGACGAGGGAGAACAGCACAGGAAAGATACAGCCGAGAATCACCATATGCCTTATCTTCATTTCCTGCGTCCTTTCTTCTTATGATTCGCTGTCTGTTTCTGGGCGGTTCTCTGGGATTGCTGCACCTGCCTTGTCTGCCGGTTTTTTACTGTCCGTTCCGTTTTCAGGTTCCGTCCTGTTTCCTGTGTCTGGGTGGCAGGGGACTTATCCCCAGCCTTGACGGTCTGACGCTGTACGTGCTGGTCGGCAGCTTTCATGGAAGCCCCAGCTGTAACAGGACGCTCTTTGACTGGTGTTTCCTTGACGGCGGCACTCTGCTTGGGAGCAGTGACGGCAGGGCGTTTTTTATCCTCTGGTTTTTGTACGGTCTTTGCTTCTGGCTTTGGTGTGGTTGCTGGTCGCTCATGGGGACGGGTAGCTCCTGTTGTCGCTGATTCGTCCGCTTTCTTTTGAGAACGCCTTGCTTCCTGTGCTTTCTGCATTTCCATACGCTTCTGTGCCACACTCTGTCTGCGCTGGTTTCGTTTGTCAGCACGCCCTGACTGCCTTGTTTCCTGTTCCTGCACCACGCCACGCTTGAAGTCTGACACATTTTCCTTCGCTTTCTCCGTTGCAGCGTGAACGGCGTAGCCTGCCTGTGTCGGCATATCCTTGACGGACTGCTTGGCAGAAGCTGCCTTATCCCTGATACGGTTTTTCGTGTCAAGCACCGCACCAACGGCGGAACCTGCACGGCTTCCCATTGACGAAGCGGTTCGGTTGTCCCGTGTCCGTTTCTGACTGGAAGCGGTACTGGCTGGCTTATCTTTGGAAAATTTAGAACCTGTGACAGCACTTGCCGCACTTCCAGCCCCGACTGCCTGTACCATGCGCCGTTCCATTCGCCTTGCCCTGTGGCGCATGAACATGTATGGTCTGCGGAATATCCTGCGTCCCATGCTCTGGCTGTCCCCAGCGTTAAGGCTGAACATACTCATAATGTCGCCCAGCTTGAAGTAGATGCCTGCAAACGTCACTATCTGCAAGAACGCCACCATAAAAAACGGGTAGTCCGAAGATATGTTGTAGAACATGCTGGATATGGAAAATGCCACGGTCACGACCAAGGTGATGCCAGCCCTCGTCATAATGGTGTTGAACACCTTGACGACTGCCTGTTTTGCCATGCCCTCAAAGCTGGGTATCATGGAGAGTAGGAAGCTCACAGGCAGGAACATGGCGAAGATGATAAACAGTATCTGGCTGAAAATCATCATAGCCGTAAGCAGAAAAATAAATATCGTGATTCCCAGATTGAAGATAAGCAGGAAGAACACCATGCCTAATCGGTTTACGACCTGCGGTATCGTCATGTTGTCGTTGTCCCTGTCCTCGATTTCCGTTTTCACAACGTCCTCTCTGGTTTCCCCGTCCGTCGGGCTGGCAGATACCAGAGCTTCCACACGGTCAGCCCCGATTTCCTCTGCATTGGAATTGCCGAATTGAAGCAGCAGCCACGGCTGTTGCACCTGTATGGAAAACAGGCTGTCCCGTATCAAGTCCACGCTGTCCTTGCCCTTGCTGTCACTGTCTGAAAGCATGATTTTTGTCCCCAAGTCCAGCGAAGCGGTGCTGATGTCACTCGAAAACTCGTTGACTTTCTTCACGTAGTCGGGAGCATAGGCGATAAAGGCACTTGATACGAGGAACACCACCAGAAAGTTGATGACTGCGTGGATTGCCTTGCTGGTTTCCCGTTTGATAAGTCCCGTGTAGGCAACGTAGATTCCCACCACAAGAATAATCAGCAGCAGGAAGCCCACGTAAAAGCCGGAGCTTCCAAAGCCGTTCTGACTGACACCTGCAAGGGTCTGTATGCTTTTCCCGATACTGTCTGCCATGTCATTGATAAAATCCAGCTTGTAGGCTTGCTGCACCACGTAGCCTGTGGCGTTGCTTAGATATAAGCTGATAGTCCAGACAAAGTTGGTGATACAGTAAAGCCCGTACTGCACCGACTTTCCGATGCCATCCAGCCAGTTCCACGGCAGCCAGTCCCAGCTATTGTCCACGTAGAAGTCTAGCTGATAATTGGAAAGTGGGTACTTGGAATACAGGTTGCCGGCATTTATGGTATCGTCCACCAGTCCTGTTGCATGGGCGACTGTGCCTGTCAGTGCAAGAAGCGCAATCGTGATAACGGCAGCCAGCAGGACGATGTTCAGAACATGAAGCAGTTTCTTTCCTGCCTGTTTCCAATCCATCACACCACCTCATTTCTCACGGGCGGTCTGGTATCAAAGGCAGTCAGCAGGTCAGAAAATACAGGATGTATCTGCACCACGCCTACACGCCCGTACAAGTCCTGCAATAAGCACTGTCCATTCTCCAAGTCACGCAAGCGTTTCTGGTTGTTCTCATCCTCCTTGTCAATGCCGAAAAATTCTAGGGTCTGCTTGATTTCCCCTATGTCAGTGCTCCGAAAGGCGAATTTAAGCCCGATATTGTTTTTCAAGCTCTCCTTTGATACGTCGCCGGAAGCCTGTGTGACAAAGTAAACCCCTGCGTTCATGGCACGACCGGCACGCACCAGCTTGTTAGAAAGCGTTTCTCCCTGTGCGACATTGAGGAACGCCCATGCTTCGTCAAGGTCTACAATCTTAAAAACCGACCTGTCGGAATGGATGAAGTCCAGCGCAAAGGTACTGATTACGATAAGCATTGCCACCGATAACAGTTCAATCGTCGTGTATTCTTCAAAGGTCGTGTCCTTGTCGGGTAGCACAAGGTCTGCCACCTGTATGATGTTCAACTGCTTTTCCAGACTGATTGCGTGTTCCACGTTGCCGTCCGAAAATAAGAGGTGTGCAAAATCATAATCCGTGAATGATTCGATGTGGTCTGCGATATTTCTTGCAACCGGCGTATCTTCTTTGCGCAGCTCGTCAATGACAAGGAGCAGTCCTTTTGTCTGGCTCTGGGTCACGGAGCGCACCGCCTTACGAAGCACGGGGAATTTTTCGCCGTCCCGTGAGGAAATCCCCGTAAGAAATGTCAGCGTGTCGATTGCCAGACTTTCAGCGTCCTTTTCATTTCTCATAATCACGAACGGGTCAAGCAGTCCTTTGTTTCTTTCATCACTTGTCAGATTGACGATGTTTATCTCGTCCGCAATCTCTGGAAGTGTCGCTTTCCAGTTTCCACGTTCCGATTTTGGGTCTAAAATGACTGCCTGTCCGCCAAAGAGAACGGCATAGTAGACAAGCAGGTTGTTGCAGAATGACTTTCCACCGCCAAGGCTCCCCACAAAGGCAGAAGCAAGGGCGTTCGTGACCGTTCCTTTTATCCCCTGACTGGCAAGGGCAGGCTGTAGGTAGACGTTGCGTCCCGTGTCCACGGAATACCCGATATAGATACCCTCATTTTCTCCCAGCATTTGCGTAGCACCAAAGCCAAGGCTTGCCAGAAAGTCGGACTTCACATACTGCACATAGTCATTGATGTAACGCTTGCTGGCTGGTAAAAATTCGCCGTGCAGTCCCAGCATATCCCCAGCAGGGCGCACCAGCTTCACGTTCAAGTCGTCATAAAAGTCCTTGACCTCGTCGGCTCGCCGTTTTAGTTCTTCAAGGTCGGGGGCAGATACCCGTATCACATAGGAGAGCTTGTACATGCTTTCCTTGCTCTGGTCTAAATCGTTTTCCAGTTCGTCCACACTGTCCAGAGCGTCCACCACGTTACTGCTGGTTTCGCTTCCAGCTTGATAGGCGTGGTTGTCTAAGTCTTTCAATTCTTTTTTCTTATTTCTGACCGTGGTTAAGGCTTTCTTGTTTCCTACGATTTCCACGTTCATTGACGTATCAATGGGAAATGTAAACTGCTGTTGCTGGAAATAGAAGATTTCACTGGACGGGAAGTCAAGCTCCCCGACAATGGCATTGACCGTAAAATAAGTCACGTAGCTTTCGCTGTCCTCATGTTCCAATCGTAAGTACCGCTGGCTTTCCTCAATCAGGCAGCGGGTCGGACGGATAAGGTCATACCGCTTGATGAGCGTTTCTTTTTTCAGCTTCTTTTTGGGGAGCTGATACTCATAATCTTCATACGCCACGCCATCCCGTCCGTAGAGGTGTTCTATGAGATAACCAAAATCGTTTTTATCCAGACGGCGCACCTTGAAGCGTCGGGCAATCTTGTTTTCCAGCAGTTTTTCCATTTTCAGATAACGGCTGGTTTCGTCATTACTCATAGACACAAAGTCGCCCATGAGCGTATGATTGACTTCTAGCAGAAATTCCTTGAAGCCCATAAAAGCCGACTGCTTCATGCTGGAAAGGCTGGCTTCCTGCTCTGTCACCATGAGCTTGAAGCCGAGGAAAAAGCGGTAGTCCACTTGATTGTCACCAATCATTTCTACAAGGGCTTTGGTCTGCTCGTCAATCTTTGCCGTGGCGACCTCACGGAGCTTTCCTGTGATAAGCCGTTTGGATTTTTCCTGTATGCTTCTTATGGAGCTTTCCGTTGCAATCTGTAAGGCATGGAGCTTTCCCTCACGGGATTGTGCAATGAGCTGACGGAAGTTGTCATGCACGATAAATTTCTGCTCTGGGGATAAGAAGCTGTAATTGTAGGGGACAAGCTCATAATAGGCGAACACCTCGCCATCCCTGTTCCATACAAGGTTGTTGTCAATATATTTAATGGGGAACATGCACCTCACTCCTTACTGCGGTAATGCTTTCGTTGAATTTCTGGCTATGCAGTCTTACCGCCTTTCCTGCATAAGTCACTTTGGGTCGCAGGGCAAAGGTCGTCATGGACTTTAGGAAGCTGTAAGGCTTCTTGCCGTCAAACGTCTTTTGCGACATGAACCATGTGAGGGCAACAGGGATTCCGAAGTATTTCAGAAATGCTCCCTCAATCAGATTGAGTGGCGGCAGGTCGGCAAACAGGATAATGAGAAATTCTGTCAGCACGAACCACGCCATCTGTGAAAAGGTAATCGGGAACGGGAGGTTAAAATCGTTGATGGAATACAAGACTTTTTCCACGTTCCAGATGCCCGTATAGCTTTTTACTTTCTTCAAATCGTTTCACTCCTTTCATTGAAAAGGGCAGTCAGCATTTGCCAACTGCCCTTACATGTAAATAAGCTGTCAGTAGCACCTTTGCAGGTACAGATCTGACAGCTTATCGCTGGATTTCACACATGCCGTAACTGGTTTCGATAAAGTAACCGCCGATTTCCAAGTCACGCCCATATGCTTCATAATCAATATAGTATTGTAAGCTGGGCGGGATTTCCCCCAGCGTTTGCAGTTCGTCTACATAGTACCTTGCCACGTCCTCCATACCGTCACAGTCGGGGTAGAAGTAAATCTCGTCCTTGTGTTCTGCGACACTCTCCACGTCCCCATAATAGGAAATGAAGTCATCCAGACTGTCCACGACTTCCTTTGGAAGTTCCTCTATCAGTTCGTACAGCTTGTTCAGCTCGTCGATGGAGCTGTATTCTGACACTTCACAGGGGAAGTTGTCGGTATCGTGAATGGCATATTCTTCATATTCGCCGTTCAGTCCGATACGCTCTGCGATTTCTTCATAATCGAGAGGGAACGAGAACCAGTCGCCGACTAAATATCCCTCGTTGTACTTGCCGAGGTTGGCAATGTAGACACGCATATCATCTGCCATAGGCTGACACCTCTTTTCTTACCACGGTATCTCAAAAATGCCGTGGTCTGTTTCGATAAAACGCCCGTTTTCATCAAGGGATTGTCCGTAGGCTTCAAAATCAAAGTATCGCATACAATCTTCTGACAGAGTGTTGAACGCTGGGTCATCAGCCAGCATATGACGGGCAACATCTGTCATGGAGTTACAGTTGGCATAGTGAACAATGTCATGCCTGTAATTATGCAGCTCGTCCAGATTGGAATAATACGCCATGAACGCAGGCAGTTCTTCTCTTACTTCTGCTGGCAGGTTTTCATACATGGAATACAGGTCATTGAGGGTATCAATGGTGGTTGCTTCCGTCACATCATCTGTAAAGGGCAGTTCCATTTCCACAATGCGGTAATCCTCGCTGTCAGCTTCCACGCCGAGCAGTTCTTCAAACTCTGTTTCATCAATCGGCAAATCAAACCAAGCGGAGGGAAGTTCGCCGTTCGTTGGTGTTGTTGCTTCAATATAAACTCTTAATTCTTCCATTCGTTTTCACGTCCTTTCTTTTGGCTGGGATTTTTTCTTGTACCATTCCTTACCCCCTTTCATTCCCCCTAAGCCCAGCTCCACTAGGGGGAAAGGTGGGTTTTGCCTGTCTGCAAAACCATTTATCTTATGCACCGATAATCTTATTAAACAGGTTCAGAAGTACATCTTTCACGCCGCCGGCGTTGAATACCAGACCTACCGCAATCAAGGCTACCACCAGAAAGCCGATAAGTTTTGAAAACTCACGCTTGAAGCCTAAGTAAACACCGATAACGGCAATCGCCATCAATACAAGGCTCTGTGCGTTCGATAAAAACCAGTTGTATAAGTTCTGTCCAAAATTCATGTTTTAGTCCTCCTTCTTCATTTCTTCCATTTGTTCGTCAGCCATTTTGCCGACCTTTAAAATACACATGAGCGTGACACCCATGCCCATGCCAAGTGATACCAGCAATAAATCTTTCAATAATTCCAGCATTTCCTATTCCTCCTTTGACTGAAAAACGACTTCCTCACTGGAAGCCGTCTGCTGTCTGATAATCTGTTCATGTTTTTCTGTGAGTTTTGCCGCTTCCCGTATACTTTTCAGATAGTCCGTGCCGTTTCCAGCATCTATCTTTTCCAGCATTTCAAGGGTAGGGGCGACCTGCCTTGCAATCCATTTGAGCGTCCGCTCCAGCGTGTACGGCTCTGGCTTTGTCGTCAGCTTCAAACGCTCACGTCCTGTACCGATAAACCATGCCCAGCGGTCATTGAGCTTCCAGTCGCTGTGACGCTTGTGTTCCTCCCTGTCCACAAAGCGGAGATAGTTGTTGATGATGTCGAACGCCGTCCGCTCTGCATCATAATAGGTCAGCAGGTCACGCACTGCATAATAAGCACGCTCATTTTTCAGCCGGATTTCAAAGCGGTTCTTGATGGGCGTATCGGAAAGTGGAATCCCCAGCTTTGCATACTGTTCCTGTGCCTTTTCGTAGATACAGAAATAGATTTCTGATTTCAGCGAACCGATATACAGCGTGTGTCCCATTCCTGCCTTGTCCTGCTCGTCATGCTTTATCAGCGCACCCGAAGCATAGGACTTGTAGGAACGGAACAGGCTGACACATTCCTCATGGCTGCATTTTCTGATAAGCTCTGGAATATCAAGGATGCCTGCCTTGTCGTTGATGGCAAGGTCAAGACGCTTCATCACGCCGCCGTCCACCAGAGCGTCCATGAGGAAGTCATACCATGACCGTTCCTGTGCCAGCAGGTAGCTTTCCATCTGCCGACACCCTTTGCCTTTGAGTTCCAGCAGGACACCTTTTTCCTCGTCAGCAGAGGTCAGCACGAAGATGTCACCGATATAGTAATGCTCCGTGTAGCTGTAAAAGCCGAAGTCCTCATGCAGCAGGTAGCTCATGTTGAGCTTTAGGATATCCTGTATGACGTGCTTCACGTCCATTGTGGGAAACCGAATCCGCACATAGTCAAACAGCATGGTAAGCGGATTGTCTGGATTGAATTTTTCCAGTGCGTCGTCAAGCTGGCTCTTGATTTCCTCTGTCAGCCTGACCTTGCCGTTTTCGATACGGCTTACCTGTTCACGGCTCATTCCTGCCATGACCGCAAGCTTTGTCTGCGATATGCTGTAGGCAGAGCGTCTGTCCTTAAATGCCGTTATCCAGTCGTTTTCATTCAGTTGTTATCCCTCCATTCATGGAATGTGACATTTGACCGCCCATGTCACACTCACGGCGATTTGACGAAAACCCTTGTACTTAGCGGAGTTTCCGTTACTTTTTTGACTGTTTCCTGTTGTATTGTACCCCTCTGTTAGATACCGAGGGGCTGTACTGGTGCAGGGCAAGCCCTGCACCACAAAACGTCGCTCCTGCGGTCTTGTTCGCTTCGCTGACCGCCCTCTCCGTTTTGTGGCTGGGCTTACCTGTTCATGCCAACATATATCATCACATAATCAACCTCTGGGGAAAGACAGGCTTCCAGTACGTCTTTATCCAATTCATTCTGACGGATGTTGTCTTTTTCAAGAAAGGCTCTGTCCAGCAATTCAAACACATAATCTATCTGGGAGTTACACACCGATTGCTTTTTATTCAGTCGGATGTAAAACAGGTCTGGCAAAAAATGCTCTTCCTCAATCGCTTTTGAAAGGACATTATCAACCTTTAAGTCAAATTGATTTTTGGGATTGCATTTGAATTGTCTGTATCGTGGCAGTACAAATTCATGGCAGTCTGAAAGAAAACTATCATAGCCAGCACAGACGCATTTCATCCCCTTTCCTGTGTGTTCGTTTAAAACTTCAATTACTTTATCATTCATTTGTTGAATCCTCCTTTATCGGTTCTTTTGGTATATCTTGCCTTGTCATGGCAAGCGTACCTATGGTCTGTAAAAAATCGTGTTCTTTGGGGACAAGGGGAGTATAAAACTCACTGATAACACTTGTACCCACGTCACAATAGCCCCGTCCCCTGATACGCTTCTGGAAAAACTTCTTGCTGGTGTCGCTTCCAAACATCATGCCGTAGCCAAGCTCACTCATGCGTCCCAAGGCAACACGGAAGTTGAAATTGTCACGTATGCCGTCGCTGAAATACTTTGCGTCTGGACGCTGACAGGCAAGTATCAGAAAATAACCTGCCTGTCGTCCCAGCATGACGATTTTCTTTAGCTGGCTTAACACGGCAATGCTTTCCTTTGTGGTAAGACATTCCATGAACGCCACGTATTCGTCAAAGATAAGGAAGTGGGGAGCAAGCCCCAGATAGGCATAGTTCTGTCCCGTCTTGTAGTTCGGCATGAGCTTCATTGCTTCGGAACGTGCTACCATGCCGTCATAGAACGCATTGACGCACTCTGTCATATCTTCCTTTTGGTAGTAGACATTTGGCATGACAGCCCCCAAGTCCGCAAGGTCGGCGTTCTTTGGGTCTAACACATAGAGAACGGCATTTGTCCGCAGCAGAGCTTCAATGATGGTAAGGATAAAATACGTCTTACCGCCACCAGTTCCACCACAGATAAGGGCGTGAGGGAGTGCGTCATATTCCCAGACAAGATTCTTCATCAAGCGTAAGCCCCCGTTTTCTGCCTGCACTTCCTCTATGGAAATGCGGTTTGCTATCATATCATAGAGCATGGTGTATTCCACGTAGCCGTCATATAGCAGCTTGTCGGTCAGCTCGCAATACAATCCGCTTTCCAGCTTATCTTCAAGGCTCAAAAGCTGGTCTTGATATTTCCCCAGCGTGATTTCACACTGGATATGAAGCAAGCCTTTCTCCATGCGGTAATACATTTTGGGAAAGTAGCTGATTTTCTCTTTTGTCCTGCTGGACGCTAAATCAGTGAAAAAGCTGTTTCCCTGTATTGTTTCCGCTTCATACCAGCCGTTTTCCAGTATCATGCGTGCCAGCTTTTGGCGGTGTATGAGCTGTTTCAGTCTGTCATAGCAGAAGCGGTAATACATAAAAGCGACTAGTATACAGATACCAGCCGCCATGATAATGGTTATGAAGTTGTAAGGGGAGAGCGAAAACGTCAGTCCGGCATTACTGATTAAGGTGAATTTATCCCAATCGGCACGCATGAGCTGTCCCATGTTCATAAGCAGTATGAGCGCCACGAACAGGGACAGGAGCGTTCCGGCACAGAAGCGGTACAGCAGTGACTTGTCACTGGCTCTGATACGCTTTCCCTTATATTTGTAAAAGGGCATAGTTCCTCCTTGTCAGCCTATTTCTTGCCTTGTGTCTGCTGATTGTGGTTCTGTGGGTTTCCTGCTGGCTGTCCCTGTGTACTTCCGGTCTGACCGCCTTTGTTCTTCAACACAATATCATCTGCCTTGATGAACCAGTCCACGTCTGCCCCCTGAAAGGTCGCATTTGCCACTGTGTCCGCAACAGGGTTGACAAGCTCCACCTCTGCGTTGTAGTCAAATTCCCTTAACGGTACAGTGGCAGGAATGGACACCTGTATCATGCATCCCTGTCCACGGCATTTAAGGTCGTAGGTGCGTTCCTTGATTTCATCGCTGACTGTGCCGTCCTCATTCTGGATATGCACCTCACGTCTAAGGGCAGAGAATTTCAACTGCCCAAATGTCTTTTCTTTTTCAATCACGATTCCG
>NZ_HG005288.1:0-11957 GCF_000455285.1 Candidatus Stoquefichus massiliensis AP9
CATTTTTTTATTTTATATTCTATTCATATATTCAAAAAGGCTGATTTTATCAATAATTTTATCAATCAACCTTTCACTTATTTTATTTATAATGTACAGCAGAACTTATAGCATCTATAAATGCAGCTCGAATATTTCCCTTTTCTAGTGCTTCCACCCCTCTGATTGTTGAACCTCCTGGTGAACATACCTGATCTTTTAACGTCCCTGGATGAAGCAATGTTTCAAGCTGCATCATACCACTTCCTACGATTGTTTGCGATGCTAGCTTATATGCCATTGCACGAGGCACACCTTCTTTGACTGCTCCATCAGCCAAAGCTTCAATAACCATGTAAATAAAAGCTGGCCCACATCCACTTAATGTTCCTGCCGTTTCCATTAAATAACTTGGCACTATTTCTATTTCTCCGATTGACGAAAACATAGTTTTTGTAAATTCAAATTCTGTCTGAGTTAATGAATGTGTTTCTTCTATCAAAGACATTCCTTTCAGCACCAAAGCTGGTGTATTTGGCATAACAAAAATATGTCTCGTTGATGGATCTAAGATTTGTTGATATTTTTCATAGTCATATCCTAGCACAATAGAAATAAGTGCTTTGTCTTGTAATAACTCTTTTAATGGTTCTAACACATTCTCTAGAACTTGTGGCTTTACACCTATAAAAACAATTTCACTTTCAGTAATAACTTCTCTCTCATCTTTTGCAATTGTAAAATGATATTCTTTAACTTTCTCTAACTGACTATCTATAATATCGTAAGCAATCATCTCTTCACCTTTTAAAAAACCAGACTTAGCTACTCCACAGGCAATTGCACCTGCCATATTTCCCATTCCAATAAATCCAAGTTTCTTCATAACTTTCCTCCTATATAAGAAAAGCTAACTTAAGTTAGCTTATAATCTTCTATTTCTTAAAAATGCTGGAACATCATCATCGTCATCATCAGAATCATAAACAGTTGGTCTGACAACTGATTCATACGGTGAAGTTTGTTTTGGCTGAACTGGCGCAGTTGCAGTAGCTACAGGTTCTTCATCATCTTCAAAACCAGTAGCAATAACAGTTACAATAACTTGATCATCTAGATTTTCATTAATTGCCACTCCTAAAACAGTATTCACATCATTTCCAACAGCTTCTCTAATTGTTGCCAAAGCAGTATTAGCATCATATAAAGTAATATTAGTACCACCAGTCACATTTACAATTGCATCTTTGGCACCAGCAATAGAAACATCTAATAACGGAGAAGAAATAGCACGCATAGCCGCTTCTTCAGCTTTATTTTCTCCATCACTCATACCAATTCCAATCAATGCAGAACCTCTATCTTTCATAACAGAAGAAACATCAGCAAAATCCAAATTAATAAATGCTGGAATTGCAATTAAATCAGTAATTGTTTGTACCCCTTGACGCAAAACATTATCAGCTTCTCTAAAGGCTTCTCCCATTGGCTTTCTACCAATTGCATCTAACAACCTGTCGTTAGAAACGACAATAATAGAATCTACATTTTCTCTTAATTCAGCTAAACCACCTTTAGCCTGTCTTAAAACCTTAGGACCTTCAAAGGTAAATGGAGAAGTCACAACACCAACAGTCAAAGCGCCTAATTCCTTTGAAATTTTAGCAACTACAGGCGCAGCACCAGTTCCAGTACCTCCACCCATACCAGCAGCAATAAAAACCATATTAGCACCTGATAAAGCTTCCTTTATTTCTTCCTCTGTTTCTAGAGCAGCTTTACGTCCTACCTCAGGATTTCCACCAGCTCCTAATCCATGTGTTAATTCACGTCCTAATATAATTTTATTGTCAATATCAATTCCTTTTAATATTTGTGCATCTGTATTAGCAACATAAAAATCCACACCTTTAACACCATCTTTAGCCATTCTTGCAACGGCATTGCAGCCACCACCACCAACACCGATAACTTTAATTTTTGCAACCTGAACAAAATCTAAATTACTATCCATATTTTTATCCTCACTTTTATATATTAATCTTCTTCACTAAAAAAATTTTCAATTACTTTTGATAATCTTCCTTTTTTCTTTTCACTATAGACCGGCTTACTCTTTGTTAACCCCTTAAAACGAATACTCATCGTACTTGAAATATCAGGTAAAATCAATGAAGGATCTAGATGTCCCAAAATCTTAGCACGATCATTGAGATAATACATCATACCTAAACATGAGACAAAAGACATATCCCTAGCACCAATTGTATCAGGACGATATGTTCGTACTGCACTATCTAAGATTTCACTTGCTACGCGATCAATATCAGGTAGTTCACCACCACCACCAACAATAACAGTTTCATAACTTCTGCCATCATTAATAACATCAATTTTTGTCTTAATCACTTCCATGATTTCACGTACACCTTCAGATAAAACTTGCGCCAAATCTCTTTGTGTATAATGTCTTTCAAGTTCATTATCACGTGTTGTATGTATAATATCTTCATCTCCAATATTGAGATCGCAAGTTCCATATTTTACTTTATAAACCTCGGCTCTATCCATTGGAATTTGCCAAGATGTCGCAATCTTTTTAGTCAAATCATAACCACCAACATTTGCCTGAGCAATATATTTTAAATATCCACCCTCAAAAAAAGCAACAGTTGATGTCCTATAACCAATATCAATTAAGATAGCCCCTTCTTGAAGATATACAGCATCAAATGCCTCTTTCGCACAAGCATAAGCATTAATTGTAATATCCAATACTTCTGCTCCCGCTTTTTCAGCAGCACTTATATATCCATAAAGTAATTTTTTCTTTGTTGTAATAATCAATGATTCAGCTTTTAAAGAAGCTGATTTTTGACCTATTGGCAACTCTTTCATTGATTTGGTATCAAGTTGAAACATTGTTGGAATTACTGAGATGATTTCTTCATCATCAGATAATTCAAAACGTTTTGAAAGTTTCAAGGCACGTACAATATCATCACTTGTAATTTGATCTAAAGGAGAATTGACTTTTGTAATTCCATCGCTTTGATAAATATGTGCACGAACTGAAGGGATACATAAAGCAACTTTTGTGATTGTTGCACCTAATGTAGCCGAAGCTTCATCTAGCAATTGTTTCACTTCACTGACAACTGTTGGCATACTTTCAATATGACCTCTGTGAATGCCGTGACTTGTCATTTTCTTTGAAAATAATATATTGATATTTGCACTTACGACTTCTCCGACAAGCAGTTTAACCGTTGCGCTACCTATATCTAATACAGCATAGATATCTTTCATAAATGGTTCTCCTTTAAAAAATACTTCGTTAACATTGTATCATAAATCTTTTGATAAGAAAACACATAATCTTGAAACAAACTATGTTTTTTAAAGAAAATGATGTACCTTGTTCATCAAGATACATCATTTGCATTTTTCCATATATACATTTTTTCCTTCAAACTTAAAAACACACTGATCACTATAAGCTGTCTTATTTGCTTCATAATCAAATTTACTTAATTGTTCAACCATATCTTCAACTCTTAAATATAAAATTTTTCCATCATCCATTAAAAATTTCATCCTTGTTTCATCAGCCGTTACAGGAGAATAAACAATATCACTTGTTTGACTCTTAATGAGTTCTGGTAACCGAACATATTCTTTCGCAAATTTCTCTAAGAACTTTAAATCCTTAAAACCAGTCATACGTGGTGTTGCTTGCAAAGAGGCAATGACATTTTCATCAGTTGTCTCCACAACATCACCCAATTCATCAATCACATATGTTGTTTTTCCAATATTACAATAAGCAACCTTTTCAGCCTCTTCAATTTCAATTTTAATATTCCCTAACAAATCTTTAGAAACCTTTGCTTTTTTGACCATCGGCAATGCCTTAACTTCAGTTTCTAAATGATCAGTATTCACCAATAAATAAAATGAACTTTTATTAACAGAAATATTTTCTAATATTTCTGTCTCACTAACTTCTTCATTACCTGTAACAGAAATAGATTTTACTTTTGAATAATCACTTAAAAAATAATATCCGATACAAACAAAAACAATCAAAAACAACAATATTTTCATTCGTCTTTTCAATTTCTTTTTCTTTTTTGTTTTGAGAATCTTTTTTACCTGGCTCTCATCATGTTCATTATAATAATACTCCTGTTGATGAGACATTTTACATCACCTACTCCCAGTTTACTAAAATGACTTCTTTTTTCAGTTCAACACGAAAACGATCAAAAACTGTTTTTTCTACCAATAGAATTAATTCAAGAATATCTCTTGCACTTGCATATCCATTATTTACAATAAAATTAGAATGTTTTGGCGAAACTTGAGCACCACCAATCTCATAACCTCTAAGATTACATTCATCAATATATTGCCACGCTGGTTTTTCATCAGGATTTCTAAATATACTGCCAGCACTAGCAAAATTCCATGGTTGTGTTGACATTCTTTTTTCTTTACGCTTATCTAAGACTTTCATAATTTCCTGAGGATCTCGCGATGTCATTGTAAATGTTGCTTCTATTAATATCCAATCTTTGTGCTTCTGTAAAATTGATTTACGATAATCAAATGCCATATCTTCCTTGGACAAGGTCATGATCTCCCCATGCTCATTTAATACCATAGCTGAAGTAAAGACATCAGCCATACAATACTTATAAGCACCAGCATTCATATAAACACCGCCACCAATCGTACCTGGAATACCTCCCATAAATTCAAATCCAGACAAGCCAACTTTAGCTGCTTCATATGCCAAATAAATCATACTTACTCCTGCTTCAGCACGAATATTCAAACCATTAAAGTAAACTTTATTCAATCCTCGTGATAAAGAAAAAACAACACCATCATATTCTTTATCAGAAAACAAAATATCTGAACCCTTTCCAATAGTCATATGTTTAACCTGATTTTGTCGACAATATTGGACACCGCGTTTTAAAGCATCTATATCTTTAATATATATAAAAAAGCGTGCAGGTCCACCAACTTTAAATGTTGTATGCTTATACATTGGTTCATTTTCAATAATTTCTCCTAAATCTAAATCAACCAAATCAAAAAATAATTGATCAAAATTCATATTTATTTCCTTTCTAATGTCTTTAACATCTCTTGATATATATCTTCACAGGCATGCGGTTTCCCAAGTGCCTGCGCTTTTTTCTTTAAATCACTTAAAACATTGTCATGACTTAGTAAATATCTCACTTCTTTTACAAATGTTTCAACTGTCAAATCTTTTTCCAACAGCCAGTGAGCCGCCTTTCCATTCACAAGTTCTTTTGCATTATACTCCTGATGATTAGCCACAACATATGGACTCGGAATAATTAAAGAAGCCGCACCTAAAGCAGTGATTTCTGCTAGTGTAGTTGCTCCTGCTCGTGAAACAATCAAATCACAACTTGCAATAAGACTGGGCATATCTTCAATATAACTCATCAAATGAATAGAACCATTTAAATCGCGCAATTCATTTTTCATTTCATCATAATAATTCTTACCTGTTACATAAATCACATCAAAAGCATCATGTTGAATCTCACGTAAAGCGTCTTTCATTACGCGATTAACTGAAGATGAACCAAGACTTCCCATCACTATCACAACAGTTTTGCGTGAAGATGGAATTTGATAAATATCATGAATATCACGTAATTTTTGATGCGAAACAACACTCGCACGTGGATTTCCTAACAAGACAGTTTTTTCGTGAGGAAATGCATCATATGCCTTTTGATAACAACAGATAATCTTATCTACTTTTTTTATTAATATTTTATTTGTTAAACCAACAATTGAATTTTGCTCATGAATCATTGTTGGAATTTTCATCTTTGCTGCTGCCAAGACAATAGAGGCACTTGGATAACCACCGAAACCAATCACAATATCAGGTTGAAATTCTTTTAAGATTTTCTTTGATTGAGATAATGACTTAACAAATATCCAGGCATTCTTCATTTTTTGAATTGGATTCCCTACTAACCCTTTCACATGTAAACCACGATACGCATACCCCATTTGTGGAACAACCTGTGATTCTAAACGATCCGTTGTCCCAACAAATAGAAATTCTGCATTTTTATCTTTTGTCTTTATATGTTCAACAAGCGCTAAAGCCGGATATAAATGTCCACCCGTTCCGCCTGCACTGACGATTATTTTCATACTATCACTCCTATTCTGTATTATAGCACACAATGAGCGGATTTCGAAATATTTATTACAATTCCAATGCTCATTAATGTAATTGTTAAACTCGTTCCTCCATATGACATTAATGGCAATGTCACACCGGTAACCGGAAATAATCCTACCACAACTCCCAGATTAATTAAAGTCTGAATTCCAATCATCCCAACAATTCCTATCATTAATAAAGTTCCAAACATATCTTTTACATTACGACTCACCTGTAAAATTGTCTTAAACAACCATAAGTATAAACCAATTAATATAATTCCACCTAAAAAACCAAATTCTTCAGCCACGATTGCAAAAATAAAATCTGTCTGTGGTTCTGGTAAATAGAAATGCTTTTGAATACTTTTATCAAAACCCACACCTAATAGACCACCTGGTCCAATAGCATATAATGCTTGAATAGCTTGAAAACCACTCCCCAAAGGATCTTGAAATGGATCTAGGAAAGAAAGAATACGCTCCATACGATAAGGAGCCGATAAAATCATACCAACAATTCCAACAATACCCAAACACCCTAGTATCACAAAATACATAAAAGGAAATGGTGATACAATCAGCATAACAACAATACTACATGCCATAACAATACCACTACCAAAATCAGGTTGTAGCATAATCAGCAAAAAACCTAGCCCCATAACCATTAATAAACGTAAACTATAACGCAATTTTTTCATTTTATAATAATTCTTTTCAATATAGACAGCTGCAAAAATAATCATACCAATTTTAAACAGTTCACTTGGCTGTAAAGCAAATATACCAAAATTAAACCAGCTGCGACTACCACCTCTTACAACTCCTAACCCCGGTATCAATACTAAAACCATCAGCAAAAAACAAAACCCAATAATGGCTTTATAATATTTTTTATAAAGATGATAATCAATGCGTGATGTCACATACATCGCTATAACTCCAATACAGGCAAAAATGGCTTGTCGTTTTATATAATAGAAAGAATCATCATATTTATAGAGTGCCCACACATGTGAGGAACTATAAACACTAATTAATCCAAAAATGACTATAATTAAAGTTAAAATTGTAATTCTCCTTGTTTTCATGACTATTCCCTCCATCATTGAAATATATGATAAAAACTCGAAAAAAGAAGATGCCTTAAGCATCTTCTTATTCTTTTAACATCGCACGACTAGAAAAATAAGTTATCATCATATATCCACCATAAATGACAACAATAAAGATAACTGTCATAATAATAGATGGCATTAAATTTTCTTCACCAAATGACTGCAAGAAAAACTTACAGAACTCAATTCCAAAAAAGGAATGAATAACTGCTAAAATAAGTGGGGCAATGAAGAACAATGAAATTTGTGTAAACAAAGCTCTATTCAACATTCTTTCATCAGTTCCAATCTTTCTTAACATCATATATCTTTCCTTATTATCAGCACTTTCACTTAATTCTTTCAAAGCTAAGATAGCTGCACTTGATAATAAGAAAATAACGCCAATATATATTCCTATAAAAATAACCATTGTTCCAATACCTATACTTCCCTCATAGATACTGATTTTCGTTATTGCATCTAAATTTGTTAAATCTTTAGCATACGTATGATTACTTAAACTCCTTATCTTATTTTCGACAATCTGCTTTTTAACTTCATCATTCGCTTGATAATCTGCAATCAAAACATTTTCTTCTTTCATACTTTCATTGACTGCATTATCTGGCACAACAACAATTCCACTATTACTTTGATTTGCACTCGGAACCAAGAACCCGTCTTGACATTCCTGAATAGCTGGATGATAAGTTTCTCCTAATAATTGAATTTGTGTATTCATTTTCAATGCCTCATTACGCAACGGAATCATTCCACTAAAATTCGCAACAACCATATATTCATGATCTTTTAATTGCAGTAATGGCTTATTATATCTTTTTGCAACCTTATTATAGTCACTTAATCGCATTATTTTTTCAGCACTATCCAATCTTAAATAAGGCATTTGTTTATGAACATCATCAGCATAATTTCCTAGAACATCTCCAAAAGTTAAATCATTGGTCATATAAATATTAAGTGTCAATACATCTTTTAAATTTTCTTCTACAGAAAAATCTAATTTTTCTAAACTTTCTGTAATACTTATATGTGAATCATCAAGATCTTTTTGATTATAGGGTTTTCCATTCGCCTTGTTTCCTTTTAAATCCCAAGTTTTTTCAATATAAAGATCAACAGGTGATAATTCGTGTAAAGAAGCTGTTGTCGCATTCTTTAAAGATATTCCACTTGATAGAACACAAATTGTTACAAACAACATTAAACAAATCATTCCCATTGATAAAACTGTTGTATTCATTTGACTGCTAAATTGTCTTAATGTAAAAGTGTTCAAACCCATATAATATGTTTTCTTATTCATCATAAAGATTTTTAAAACAAAGCCCGAAACAGACCAGAAAATCATAAATGTCGAAATAATTCCAAGTGCAATGGGAATAAAAATTTTATCTGCTGTATCCAACTTTGTCACACCAGCAGTCACAAGATAATATGCATAACCCAGCATTGTTACACCAATCAAAAATACTGCACTGCATAACCACGTATTTTTCATTTTTATTTTTTCATTTTTTCGATGTGCCAGCAACAAATCAATCAATTCCTGTTTACCAATAAAGAATACATTAAAAATCATAACAATAACATAAATGACACCAAAATATAACATTGTTTTTAACATTGCAGAAGATGAGAAAACAAAAGCAAATTGTGTCATATCTGCTTCAAACATATTTGCAACAAAAATACTCATCAATTGTGATAATGCCACACCAATAACCAATCCGACAGCTAAAGAAATAATCCCTATCAAAAATGTCTCACATAATAAAACAGATGAAATTTGACGTTTACTCATTCCTAATGTCATATAAATTCCAAACTCTTTATTTCTACGCTTCATTAAAAAACGACTGGCATAAACAATCAAAAAACCTAAGATAAAAGAAACCAGAACACTGACTCCTGAAAGAACATTAACCATCAGTTCAATAATTTCACGAGTTGATGATGATACATTCATCATAACTGTTTGACTTTCAATAGAATTAAACAAATAAAAGATAGCAACCCCTAAAATTAAGGTCATAAAATAAATCATATAGTCTTTAAAGCTACGTTGGATATTTCTTAAAGAAAGTTTCAATAACATACTATTCTCCTCCAAGCAATGTCACAACATCAATAATATGATCAAAAAATTGTTTACGATCTTGGTTTCCTCTTCTTAATTCATTAAAAATCTGTCCATCTTTAATGAAAATAACACGCGTTGCATAACTCGCACTAAAAGCATCATGTGTTACCATGAGAATTGTTGTTTGTAGTTGCTCATTGAGTTTTTTTAGGCTTGCTAGTAACATTTGTGATGAATGTGAGTCTAAAGCTCCTGTTGGTTCATCAGCCAATATCAATTTTGGATTAGTAATTAAAGCTCTTGCAGAAGCAACTCTTTGTTTTTGTCCACCACTCATCTGATAAGGAAATTTAGCAAGCACATCACTGATATTTAATGTTTTTGCGATATCATGAACACGTTTTTCAATCTCTTTGACATTTGTTTTTTGAATAGATAATGCCAATGCTATATTTTCATAGGCAGTTAATGTGTCTAATAAATTAAAATCTTGAAAGATAAATCCTAATTCTTCTCTTCGAAAACGATTTAAATGGTTTCCTTTTAATCTTGTAATATCTGTTTGCCCTACATAAATATGTCCGGCTGTCACTCTATCAATGGTAGAAACACAATTTAATAAAGTTGTTTTTCCACTACCACTTGCTCCCATAATTGCAACAAATTCACCTTTATCAACATTTAACGAAAGATGACTTAAAGCTTTTGTTAAATTGGATTTATTTCCATAATACTTATCAATATTTTCAATTCTTAAAATAGGTTCCATATAACCTTCCTCCTTTGTCATCTCCATTATCACTTATTTTTATTGATTCAACCATCGATTTACCTAACATAACCTTACAATCTTGTCATGTTATTTCATAACATCATAATAATGATCTTTATGAAATGTAATCAATACTTTGGTATATTCATTTTGAATAGATTCAATATCAATCTGATGTCCTAATCGTTGACAAAGACGCTGACAAATATAAAGTCCCATTCCTGTTGATTTCTTTTGAATTCTTCCATTATACCCTGTAAAACATTTGTCAAACACACGTGGTAAATCACTTTCACATATACCAATTCCATTATCCTTTATCGTTAATACCACTTTGTCATAATCTTCTATTGCTGAAATTTCAATACATGGTTGCGTTTTATTCATACTGTATTGAAAACTATTATTTAAAATTTGATTAATAATAAACTCCAACCACTTTGAATCAGTTAACACAATTTTATCTAAATCATGAAGATTTAATTTGACTTTATGAAAAATAAAATAATCTTTATTCTTCATAATCACATTATTGATAACTTTAGATAAAGAAGAACTTTTAATTAAATAGTCTTTTTGACTATTCTCACATCTCACATAATAAAGAACTTGATCCACCTGATTTTCTAATTTACGAACTTGATCCAGTATTTGAGAACCAATCTCACTTCTATGATTATGAACTGTAAGCGTTAAATGAGCTAAAGGAATCTTGACCTCATGAATCCACATTTCTATATAATCTTTAAAATCAGTCACTTGCATATCTAGATCATTGATCTTTTCTAACATTGATTTATTAATTTCATAAAGTGACTGATATAAAATTTGTCCTTCTAAAAAATCCGGCTCTTTTATTAATTCACAAATCAGATACTTTTGATCTAAAAATTTCAATTGTTTAAGATAATGATTATAAAACATCTTTTTATGCTGATAATCACATATCAAAATAGCATTTCCTCCTATCAGCATAATGATCATGATAGCAATAATCAAAGACCCATTCACACGAAAAGAGAATAGAATGAGAAGTATCAAAAATATCATCATCAGATAAAAAAACAAATAAATCCATTGACTTCTTAAATACCTCTTGTATGTCATATCAAAATATACCCTAATCCCTTTCTTGTTTCTATCACATCCTCATAGCCCAATGACTTTAACTTATGACGCAAACGACTCATATTCACAGTCAACGTATTATCATCAACAAACTCCTCACTATCCCATAAATCCATCATAAGTTCTTCTCGACTCACAATATGTCCTTGATGTATGATTAAATATTTTAAAATCAGCATTTCATTCTTTGTTAAAATTAAACTTTCATCACCACATTTTAGTACACCTCGATCTATCTGCAAAACAAGATTATGATAACTTAATGTCCCAATATCATGATGAGTTCGTCTTAAAACTGCCTCTATCCTTAACAATAATAATGTGGGGTTATAAGGCTTGGTAATATAATCATCTGCTCCATAACTCATACTCAAAACTTCATGCATTTCATTATTTTGACTAGTAACCATAATAACTGGTATATGGCTCTCTTTCCTCAACTCTCTTAAAAGCATTTCTCCGTTCATAAATGGAATTCCAATATCTAATAGTATAAGATCTGGATGGCATGATAAAATTTCTGTTTTAGCATGTTGAAAATCTTTCAATATCATTCCTTCATAACCTGCATTTTCTAGCATTATTTTCAATTCCTGACATAAGTCTTGATCATCTTCTATAACTAATATTCTCATTTCTA
>NZ_HG005288.1:13394-84386 GCF_000455285.1 Candidatus Stoquefichus massiliensis AP9
TCCCCTTTATTATACATGATTTCTAGTCATTTTGACCTTACAAAATCGTAAGTAAAAAGAAGATGTTTCCATCCTCTTAAAATTCATTAATAATCTTTTTAAAGACATTACCTCTTTCTTCATAACCGCTAAATTCGTCATATGAACTTGTAGATGGAGAAAGTAAGACAATATCACCAGTTTGAGCAAGTTCTCTGGCCTTCATAATAGCATCTTTCAGATGCTCTACTCTATACGTTTGTGGACATTTCATATCTTCTGCAAATCTTTGACCAGCCTCTCCAAAACAAATTAAATGAGAAATGCATTCTTGATAACCTGACATTTCTGTCAAATCTAAGCCTTTTTCATGTCCTCCCATCAATAAGATAACAGGTTTTTCAAAGGCTTTTAATGCAATGATTGCAGCATCTGTATTGGTTGCTTTAGAATCATTATAATATTGAACACCATTAAATTCTCTCACAAATTCAATACGATGTTCAACACCCTTAAAATTAAAAAGTGTTTCATAGACACAATCTCTATTCACTCCTGATAACATAGCTGACATAATTGCAATCATCATATTTTGGATATTATGACGACCAACAATCTTGATTTCATCTAAATCAATGATATGATGGTTTTGAAAATAAATGGCTTGATTTTTTATCATACAGTCTGCTTCTTTATCTAAAGAGAAACTTATAGATTGTCCATAGCAGGGATATTGTGATAAATAACTCTGAATATTTGAATCATCCTTATTTTCTAAATAATAGTCTTTCTGATTTTGATTCATATAAACACGTGTTTTTGATGCATAATATTCTTCCAATGAATCCATATAATCTAAATGATCTGGTGTTAAATTAATGATTGTAGAAATATGTGGATGAAACTTATCTATATCTAATAATTGAAAGTTTGACATTTCTAGAATAATATCATAACCAGCATTATGAATCAAATCATGTTCTAAGACTAATTTTGATAGAGGAACCCCCACATTTCCAGCTAGACAAACATGACGTTTTGCATTTTTAAAAATTTCATGAATCAAAGTCACAGTTGTTGTTTTCCCATTTGTGCCAGTCACCGCAATATAGTTTTGAGGTTTTGAAACTTGAAAAGCCAGTTCTATTTCTGTATAGATAGGAAGCCCTCTCTCTTTGAGTCTTAAAATAAAGGGTTTATGATAATTGATTCCTGGATTCTTAACAACAAAATCAAAATCTCTTTCAAATAATTCATCAGGATGTCCTCCAACAACCATTTCAATACCTCTTGTTATATAATCATCATAACAGTCAATTTTATCTCGAGGTGCAAACTCATTAACAGTGATATTTGCATGTAAATGATCCAATAGTTCAACTGCCGCTTTTCCACTCTTTGCAAGACCTAAAACCAATACTCTCTTTCCTTTTAGCATTTTACATAACCCCTAACACAATACTAATAATCCCACAAATAAAACCTAAAAACCAAAACGAAATAACAACCTGCTGTTCACTCCATCCTAACATTTCAAAATGATGATGAATGGGTGCCATCTTAAAGACTCTCTTTCCCCTTGTCTTAAATGAAACAACTTGAATAATCACAGATAACGTTTCCAACAAAAATACACCACCAATTAAAATAAATAATAATTCCTGATTCGTTAAAACAGCTAAAGCTGCCAACATACCACCTAGTGCAAGAGATCCTGTATCTCCCATAAATATACGTGCTGGATGATAATTAAAATACATAAATCCTAGTAATGCTCCAACAATAATCATCGCATAAATAGCTATTTCGTAATTTTTATTCATAATTGCAAAAATAACAAAAACTGATGTCGCAATCATTGATAACCCTGTTGCTAAACCATCTAATCCATCAGTTAAATTGACTGCATTGCTGCCAGCTGTAAACATAAAATAAACCAAAACTGGATAAAACCATCCCAAATCCACATCCATATGTAATAAAGGAATAGATATTGCTGTGTCAAATTCTGGAATCAAATACTTTGCAAGAACATAAAAAGCAATAGCAACCACTGATTGTAATGTATATTTATATAATGGCTTTAATCCATCATTTGTTTTTCTTACAACAATTAAATAATCATCTAAAAAACCAATTAATCCAAATCCAACAAAAGCAAATGTCATTAAATGAACATATACATTTTGTAAAAATGAAAAATTTAAGACATAAACTACTAAAACAGAACAAAGAATAAAGACAATTCCACCCATTGTTGGTGTTCCACCTTTTGCCTTATGAGACTCTAATCCTTCTTCTCTTTCAATTTGACCAAATTTTAATTTCTTTAAATATCGAATAGACTTAGGCATAACAACCATAACAAGCACAAAAGCCACAATAAAATTAAGAACTATTCTCAAAAATATCATCGTAAACATAATTAGACTCCTTTATACATATTTTATCTTTTACAATATACCACATTTTAAATTCAATAACAACCAAGCAAAACTGAAAAGAAAAAAATACACAATAAATAATATTTTTTATATTGATAAAATCTTATTATTTTCTTTATCTTCAAGTCATTTTCTATATAATGAAATCTAGGAGTGAAAGAGAATGAAAAAGGCATTTAGTAATGAATTATATGTAGAATTACAATCAAAACATATTCAAGAAAGAATTGATCAATTTGACAACAAGCTTTATTTGGAATTTGGAGGAAAGCTATTTGATGATAATCATGCATCACGTGTTTTACCTGGTTTTGAGCCAGATAGTAAATTAAAGATGTTATTGACTTTAAAAGATAAAGTTGAAGTCATCATTGCTGTATGTGCAAAGGACTTAGAGCGTCGTAAAGTTAGAAGAGATTTAGGAATTTCCTATGATGATGAAGTTTTAAGATTAATTGATGAATATCGTCGAGTAGGATTATATGTTGGAAGCGTAACGATTACTCAGTATCAGCATCAAAATGCAGCTGATACTTTTAAAAAGAAAATTGAAAATAATGGGGTTAAAGTCTTTTTACAATATCCTATTGAAGGATATCCTCATGATGTTGATTCAATTATTTCATCTGAGGGATTTGGAAAGAATGATTACATAACAACAGAAAAACCATTAGTTGTTGTAACTGCTCCAGGACCAGGTTCAGGAAAAATGGCAACATGTTTATCACAGTTATATCATGAACATCTTCATGGTGTAAATGCAGGATATGCTAAATTTGAAACATTTCCTATTTGGAATCTACCATTAAAACATCCTGTTAACTTAGCTTATGAAGCAGCAACAATTGATTTAAATGATGTTAATATGATTGATCCATTCCATTTAGAAAAATATAATGTAACAACTGTCAATTATAATCGTGATATAGAAATTTTCCCTGTTTTAAATGCTATGTTTAAAAAAATATTTGGAAATTCACCATATGCTTCTCCTACAGATATGGGAGTTAATATGGCTGGTTATGCAATTATTGATGATGAAGCTGCAAAAGATGCCAGCTGTCGTGAAATTGTAAGACGTTATTATCATGCCCAAGTTGATTATCTCATGGGAAAAATCAACAATAAATCATTAGAAAAAATGCAGATGTTATTATCACAGGCAAACGTTGATGCAAAAAATCGTAAGTGTGCTATTGTTGCAAAAGAAAAAGCAGAACTCAAACAAGTTCCAGCATGTGCTATTGAATTAAATGATGGTCAGTTAATCAGCGGAAAAACATCATCGCTATTACGTGCATCAAGCGCAGCTATGCTTAATGCATTAAAATATTTAGCAGGTATCAATCAAGAAATAGAATTAATTTCTCCTACCATGCTTCACTCAATCTTATCATTAAAAAATAACTATCTTAATATTAAAAATCCATTATTAGATATTGATGAAGTCTTATTAACATTAACAATAGCATCATCAACAGAACCTAATGCAAAAAAATGTTTAGAAGTCCTGCCATTATTAAAAGACTGTGAGATTCATTCTACAGTTATCCTTAGCAATAAAGATATGGCAACGCTTAGAAATTTACAAATGAATTTAACATGCGATCCTAAGTACGCTAGTGCTTAGGATTTTTTTATTTATATAAATTTTGGATTCATCAAGATAAAGCAAGAAATGGTTGCTGATTGTGAAATTGTCTGAATATGAAAGCTTTCGAGAATAAAATGAATATATATGTATCTTTGTTTTATCCTTTCTCTATCTTACTGACACTCCAACGTCTAAAGTATGTTGGCTTTTCACACTTGTTTGTAACTAAAAAATCATGATAAATGAATTAATGATAAGAATAAACCCAATATTCTAAGCATAAAAATAGTTGTTTCTGTCTTTCACTTAACATCTATATTTCTCCTCATCTATAATAAATATACCTCATTAACAATCATTTGTCCTTATAGTTTTTTTACCAATCTTAAAGCAATTATCTGTAAGGATATTTTTTTCTAAAACAGTATATACTCAAATTATAAAAAGAATATAGAGGAGCATCAATCATGAATAAAACATTTCATCAGTCATCACAAAAAAACATATTTCATTTTTTAAACGATGACTTGCATATTTTTTTAATTGGTATGTTGTTAGTGTTCTAACGATTTTATCAATCAACTTCATATATAGTATGATTTATCACCAAAAAAGCTTTATAAGTTCAATCGTTAATCTTCCAGTATATCTCGCAATTTGTGCATTTTTAATTGGGTTACTATTTTCTTTATTATATTTGGTTTATCTTCCTTACAAATATAATGGACAAACAATTGGTAAAAAAATTTTTGGTTTAAAGATTATTAGAGATGATGAAAATAATATAGATTTAAAAACATTATTTATTAGGAATAGAATTAGATTAATTTTAATCGAAGGAATATTTTATAGTTGTTCAATTTATTTTTGGGAATTAATCAATATTATGTTTAAAACATCAATTTCTTCCGTTATATTATCAATTTTAAGTCTGCTTAATTCAAATCACTGTATGTTACATGATTATCTTTCAAAAACTTGTGTAGTTACAATGCAAAAATAATCATTATTTTCTATAAAACAATTTATAAAAGGTAAAAAGTTTTATTCATAAACTTTCTACCTTTTCCTATTGCATAATAATATGTTATCAATATAGAATCTTATTGATTCATCTGAGACATTTGCTGATATTCATCTTTAACATTAAGATATAACTGTGTAAATGTATATTGAAGATTATGCTGTGTCAGCATAGCTTTATATGGGATAGGTGGTACTCCATTCATTTTAAAGAGTTGTAAAAGAATATCTAATTGCTGATCACTCATTCCAGCAAAGAATACAAATTCCTGACTCATATCTTCATCAATT
This sequence comes from Candidatus Stoquefichus massiliensis AP9, assembly GCF_000455285.1. Classification (GTDB taxonomy): domain Bacteria; phylum Bacillota_I; class Bacilli_A; order Erysipelotrichales; family Coprobacillaceae; genus Stoquefichus; species Stoquefichus massiliensis. The sequence goes on from NZ_HG005288.1 coordinate 18,726, forward strand.
TTTTGTATAGGTGTTGCTGAATATCCTTCAATTCCTAAAAGGCAACCCATTGTTTCATGAACTTGATGTTCTTCAATAATTTGTATACGAATATTTAATTGATCAGCAATTTCTTTAATTTTATCAAAAAGTGGTTGCTGAACATGAAATAATAGTAATGTTTCTTGCATATGTTCTCCTTTCTATTGATTTAAATCACCAGATTCTGTTTGAACCTTTTGATTAGACATTAAGGCATCAATATATTGTGTTGCCTGTTGTATAGATGTTGCAGATGGTTGAACAACTGAAGCAGATACACCACCCATAGAATAACAAGGAAGTTTATTAGGTTCCCCTATTATTTGATAAGATTGAATATCCCAATTTGGCATATCTGATAATTGTAATTGGACAAGAGAATTAATCTCACTGCTTGAAAAGTTTGTTTCAACACTTTGACTCACTGTATCTAAAACTGCAGAAAATGATGTTAAGATAGCAGGTGAACATACTTTTTTAACAATCGCTGATATCATTCTCTGTTGATTGCGTCCTCTGGCAAAATCACCATCAACAAAGGACTTTCTTTCTCGCACAAATGAAAGTGCCTGTTTCGCATTCAAATGATTTTCGCCTTCTTTAATTTCATACTTTCCTATCTTCGTTGTAAAAGCGGCTGGAGAATTTACAGTAATTCCTCCTAAAGCATCAACAATATTAATAAATGATGTAAAATTCATTTTTACATAATAATTAATATCTTCATTAATCATATCTTGTAAAGTATTAACACTTTCCTGTAAGCCATAAATACCTGCATGTGTAAATTTATCTAATTGTCCATTCATATGTAGAGGATAATAGGTATCCCTAGGAATACTGATCAAAAGTATCTGATGTGTTTTTGGGTTAATTCCAATAAGCATATTCACATCACTACGTGATACTGCAGATAAAGCACCATATTCATCATTACCACTTACAAAAACCAAGAATGGCTTTTCAGTTACATTGACATTTTTTGCACTAACAGCAGCTTCATCTTTAGTCACCTGATAAATAACACGTGTATCATCACTGAAACTTTCATCCGTTTGTTCAACCAAACTTCTGAATGCTTCATCTAATATAATAGCATCAACCTGTTTATCATAAAGACCTTTAACCAATTTTGTAAAATCTTTATAATCCTTTAACTGGATACTTCCAATATCTTTCTTTATTTCATCAGTAACATAAGTCATTGTTTGAGAATCAATAGCAGAAATATAACCTGTCTTATGTTTAGGAAGCTGATCTTGATTCTTAATTTCTGAATCTTTCAATACAATTACAGAAATTGCTCTTTTTTGAAATTTACTTTCAGTCATTAAATCAACAACCTGCCCAGTTTTATAAATATAAAATGCACCTACTACCATTGTACAGCTTAAAATCATACTAATTATTTGTGTAATTAAAGATCTCTTACTTCTTTCTTTTTTGTAGAAAATTAAAAAATATTCTCCAATCAATAACAAAACAAATAAAATACCTACATAAATTAAATATTTCATAGGTATAAGTTGGATTGTATAAGCAACAATCATTATTAACATCATTGAAATGAGTTGGATACTAAAAACAATTCTTTTTAAGTATTTATTATCAAAAGCCTTCATTATTTTCACTTCCTCTTTGTAAGGGTATCATATTTCGTATGTTTTGGCAAATCATACTCATACCATGATTTGATTTTTCGATGGAAATCGTGTAGAATGTTTTCAAAATATGGAAAGAGGGTCATTATGAAGAATACTATTTTTGATTATGTAGATTTACGTGGAGATCTTTCTCCTATCCAATATCCATATAATGAAGTTGATGCACTCATTTTTAGTGAACTAGCCTATGTTAATTTAGATAATTTAATTGATATTGATTTTCATAATGTTTTAACATTAAATCAGGTTTATGATCTTTATATCAAAAGAAATGAAACACTTAATGAAGATACTCTACGTTCTATTATGATAGAAAGTCATTTTCTTTTTGAAAAGATGGCACATGCTCCTCGCTATCAGAATATTCAGATTTTAAGTTATGTCAATGATATTGATAAAGAATTAGTTAAACAATTTTCAGCAATGACTTTATTATTAGAAGATCAAAGAATTGTTGTAGCATATCGTGGTACTGATGATACATTAGTTGGATGGCACGAAGATTTCTTAATGTTATGTGAGAATGTCGTTCCAGCTCAAATATCATCTGCTCAGTATCTACAATACATTGCTCAATACCAAAGTCAACTGACTTTGGTAAATTCCCTGCAAAATAAACATTTAGATTCATCATGGCTGCAAAGAATAAAGAAACATTTTCAATACAAAAAAAATCGTCCTATCTGGTTAGTTGGGCATTCTAAAGGCGGTAATTTAGCTATGTATGCTGCCTGTTTTGTAAAAGATAATGTTAAACAACGAATTGTTCAAGTTGATAATTTTGATGGTCCTGGATTTCAGGATGAAATTATGTTATCTTCACAATATAAAGACATGTTACCACGTATTCATAGTTATATTCCCCACTATTCTTTCTTTGGTATTGTTTTAGGGCATGAAGAAAAATATACGGTTGTTCATAGTCATTTTACTGGTATGATGCAACATAATGGCTTTTCATGGGAAATAGGTCCTTATCAATTTATAGATGATGAATTATCTTTTGAAAGTGTTCAATTTGCTATAAAAGTTATACTCTTCTTAGAAAAATTAACAAATGATGAGAAACACCAATTCGTAGAAGCTATGTTTGGTTTATTTGATTCACTTAATTTGTACACATTTTCTGATTTATCACATATTTCTTATAAACATATTTTAAATGCCATTAAAGAACTAACATTGTTTGATTCAAAAACACGTAAAATGTTAATTGAAGTTTTACACATGTTATGGCTAGAGGCTAAGAAAACGAAAATGTCATAAAGGACCTTCATCTCATGAAGGTCCTTTCTATTTCCATAAATATTCCATAAAGATAGGAATTTGTTGTTCCCATGTTGCTTCGTTATGTTTACCATTAATAATACAACGTAAATATGTTTGAATGCCTTTTAATTGTAATTGATGTGATATTTCTAGATTTTGAGAAGTTGTATAAGCAAGTCCTCGTTTATTTCTTGATTCATCACTTCCCCAATCCATGTATATTTTTGTATCTGGTAATAAAACCGAGTGATTAATCTCAGCAAGTAACTCCTGAAAACAAAATCCAATAGCCGAAGATAGACAAGCGGCTTTAGAAAAATAGGTATTATACTTAATAGCTGAATAAATGGCCATCAACCCACCCATCGAACTTCCTGCAATCATTGTGCATTCACGAAATGGAATTGTTCGATAATGCAAATCAATCATTGGTTTTAACTCATCTACAACCCATTGCATATATTCTTGTCCTTGACCATGAATTGTACCAAAATAAGAATTTTCAACATAATATGGGCAATACTCATCCAAACGTTTTTGACCTTCATGATTACATTCCATTCCAACAACAATAAAGTTCTTATCATAATATTGCAAAAACCTTTCCATACCCCATGATTTTCCATACGTTGCATCTTCATCATGAAACACATTATGTCCATCATACATATAAATAACAGGATATCTTTCTTCACTTTGCTCATAATCATCAGGTAAATATAAATGAATTTTTCTTGTTAATTGAAAAGGTGTTATTAAAACTTCAAATTTTCGAATCATAGTTAACCTCCTATGATTAAGTATACAACTTAAAGTCCACTTCAAGTCAAGTTTTTTTACATATCTATTTCTTCTGGTGTTTCATAAGCCATTTTTAAAAATTCAAAATCCTCAATAATCATCTCATTAGATGCATCTAAATCAAAATCTTCAAAAATGAAATCATCCTCAGATAATCCATAATCTTCAATTGTTCTAATGAATTCCTCTCTGTCATGATAATACATATCTAAAAATTGGTGTTCATCTTCCCATATTCCATATCCCTGTCCTTTAATAATCTCAAGATTATCAAATGATTGAATATCTTCATGTTCTTCAATATCTAATACTTCGATTTGAAAATAATAATTATCACCAAAATCATACCATAATTCAATTTGATCACCTTTTTCGATATGTAACTCTGGTATCGTTACATCTGCTGCATAATCATCTATAAACTCCTCATCACAAGCATCACATCCATATTGATTTTGTCCATTTATACTTAAAGAAAATAAATGACTACCCTCAGCATTCATTGATGCCAAAATTAAATATGCCAAATCAGCAAGGATAATACCATAAGGAACTTTCATTGTACGGTAAATCTGTTTTTCTAATCCTTCTAGTTCTATTTTAAGCAACATACTCTTTTTCATTTCAGGCACTTTTTTTGCAATAAATTCAAAGTTATGTAACAACGTACTTTCAAAAAAATCATCATCAATAATTCCCTGTGACAAACATAAAGTCATCGCATTCATTATTGCCTTCTTCATTATCATTTGTGTATCATCTTGATCCATCATTTCCTGAAGTTTATAAACCCATTTTTGGATATCAACTGATGGACTATTCACCACATCTTCATAAACCTCATTTATACAATTAACTACATGTTCTAATATCATAATTCTCGTCCTCCTACTCATATTTTACTATACTTTGAATAAATTCCTAGAATTATATACTTATATAGCGAAAAAACACTGCAAAATCAATCTGCTTTATAGCAAATCATATCCAGATTTGTCTTTTTTTGTTGAACAACCAAGATATTTATCAAGACATATTTCCTTTTAAATATACAAAATATGCTTTTTTCAAACAGATTATTTTAAAATGATTGTCTTTATTGGACAATCGTTTCATTAAGTTATTCTTTTTTATCACAAAGAAAAAATCCAAAACACAAAGTTTTGGATTTCATATATCAATTGGTGCCCGAGGTCGGACTCGAACCGACATGACGTGAGTCGCAGCATTTTGAGTGCTGTGCGTATACCAATTTCGCCACTCGGGCATCTGTAAGTTGCTCAATTATTATATTATAATTTTTTATAAAATGCAATAGAAATTAGAATTAATTTCAACAAGAAAACCAACCCTATCAAAGGTTGGTTCATAATGATTAATCTAAATCTTCACCATTTGATTCAATCACTTTCTTATACCAATAGAATGAATCTTTCTTACTTCTTGAGAAATCACCAGTTCCATCATCATGTCTATCAACATAAATAAATCCATAACGTTTAGCATATTGCCCTGTTCCTGCAGAAACCAAATCAATTGGTCCCCATGTTGTGTATCCAATTAATGGCACACCATCTTCAATAGCCTCACTCATTGCTTGAATATGCCCTCTAAAATAATCAATACGATAGTCATCATGAATAGTTCCATCTTCTTCTACTTTATCAAATGCTCCAAAACCATTCTCTACAATCATCAATGGTGTATGTGGATAACGATCATGTAAAATATTCAATGTATATCTCAGTCCATCTGGATCAATCTGCCATCCCCAATCAGATGCCTTCAAATATGGATTCTTTGCTCCTACTGACATATTTCCTTGTGTCTTTTCAGCATTTTCATCAACTGTTACACAGTTAGACATATAATAAGAGAATGTATAAAAATCAACTTTTCCTTCAAGTAAAATCTTCTTATCCTGTTCTGTAATAAACGAAGTATCAATTCCATGGTCCTTAAAATATCTAAACATAAAACTTGGATATTCTCCACGAACCTGAACATCACCACAGAAATTATTCTTAAAGTTTTCTTCATCAAATGCTGCCAAAACATCTTTTGGATTTGGTGTTAATGGATAGAGTGTTGTATGAGCAATCATATTCCCAATCATAAAATTTGGATTAATCGCATGCCCTGCTTTAACTGTTAAAGCACTTGCAACAAACTCATTATGTAGTGCTTCAAACGTTATTTGATCATTTGATTTTAATTTATTTAATGGAATTCTATAATCAGAATTAACATCTTCAGGATCCATAATTCCTAAGCCATAAAGGTTACCAATTCCACCTTCACCCATACAAGGAATATTAATTTCATTAAATGTTAACCAATATTTAACTTTATCTTTGTAACGTTCAAAACATGTTGTTGCATATTTGACAAACAAATCAATAACTCTACGATCAGAGAACCCATTATATTTTGTCACAATATTCCAAGGTATTTCATAGTGACAAAGTGTAACTAAAGGTTCCATTCCATACTTGTGACATTCGTCAAAAACTTTATCATAGAATGCTAAACCTGCTTCATTAGGTTCTTCATCATCACCATTTGGAAAAATACGTCCCCAGTTAATAGACAATCTAAAAACATTCCATCCCATCTCAGCAAACATTGCAATATCTTCCTTATAGTGATGGTAGAAGTCTATTGCTTCATGGCTTGGATAAAAAGCATCTGGATCAGTTTTTGGTAAAAAAGTTCTTGGTGTATTGACATCTCCACCTAACAACATATCAGGCACTGATAATCCTTTCCCATCTTCTAAGTATGCACCTTCACATTGGTTAGCAGCAACTGCCCCACCCCATAAAAAATCATTTGGAAATCCCATTATATTACCTCCTTTAATTTCTTTGATAAGTATATTATACAATAAATACAACCAAAAAGAAATCAACAACAAGATTCATTATTTTCAAAAAATGTAAATCTTTTATTTGATTTCTCATATATAGGATATGAGATGTCATTATTAAAGATTGTATGTTGATATTAACCCTATATTTTCTTACTAAATAGAATCTTCCAAATAAAATTTCAAAACATCATATGTTGATATTAATCATCTCAGACACAGTTAGATTTCTTAGAACCATTTATATTTCAAAACATCATATGTTGATATTAATCGGTTGTGTTGGATGCACTAAATAAGGTCGCATATGCATTTCAAAACATCATATGTTGATATTAATCGTTTTGTGGAAATGAATTGATTGTTTTTAATTCAATATTTCAAAACATCATATGTTGATATTAATCTATAGATATAAATCAAAATATAAAAACTATAGTTAAATTTCAAAACATCATATGTTGATATTAATCATGTGCTATAGATAGGTTCCAACTGGAATTAAATTAATTTCAAAACATCATATGTTGATATTAATCCTAGAAAACATATAGATTTTTATAGAGTCTAGAATGGAATTACGATGATATATAGAAGATAATTTAAGATTTTTACCAAGTAAATAAGAATTTATCTGATAATGATATTAAATCGAAATTAGATTGATATAATCAGTATATTTTACATTATGATATATTTAAGGTTGGTAAAATATTGAATTCATCAATAAAAATCACAACTTCTTTCATGATCATTATATATACCAATAGCCTGTAAATAACTATAAATAATTGTTGGACCAACAAATTTAAATCCTCGCTTTTTTAAATCTTTAGAAATATGTTCTGAAAGTTCATCATATGCAGGGACATCTTTTGATGATTCATAACAATGTTTTATTGGCCGAAAATCAACAAAAGACCAAATATAATTATCAAAATGATTAAACTCTTTTTGAACTGCTATAAATGCTTTAGCATTAGAAATAATTGCTCTCATCTTTAATTTATTCTTAATGAGTAATGGCGTATTCATGAGTTCATTATATTTATCCTCATCATATTGAGCTATTTTTTGATAATCAAAATTATCTAGTGCTTCTTCATAAGCTTTTTCTTTCTTTAAAATAATTTCCCAACTGAGTCCTGCCTGAAGTCCTTCCAATATTAACATTTTATATAACATCACTTCATCATGCTGAGGAATTCCCCATACATGATCATGATATTCCCTTAATTCATCACTATATGCCCATACACATCTTTTCATTTTCATCACCAATTTAAGTATATCATATATTCTTTATTTACACATCCTCTTTTGATTTGTATAATGGTAACAGGTGAAGACAATGAATAAATTATTTGAAAAACAAATGAAGGACTTATTAAAAGATGAATATGATGATTTTATGCAGGCATTAGAACAACCTAATGTGAAAGCATTTTATCTCAATCCCCTTAAAAAAGATGGTTTAAAATATTTAGATAAAAAATATATTCAGCCACATGTTATTGTTAAAGATGGATTTTATTTTGATTATCAAAATTATCCTTTAGGAAAGTCCCCTTTTTTTTCTTGTGGGATCTATTATATACAGGAGCCAAGTGCAATGCTTGTTTCACATTTCTTAGATATACAAGATGATGATTATATTTTAGATATGTGTGCTGCTCCAGGTGGAAAAACATGTGCAGTGGCTAGCCGATTATCACAACAAGGATTAATGATTGCTAATGATATTGTTCCTTTGCGAGCAAAGATTCTTTCTGAGAATGTAGAACGATTTGGTTTAACAAACACAATTGTAACGAATTGTGATCCTGTACAATTAACGAAAGTCCTGTCAGGTTTCTTTGACAAGATTATCTTGGATGCTCCTTGTAGTGGTGAGGGTATGTTTAGAAAAAGTGATCAGGCTATTGAAACATGGTCATTAGATAAGGTCAATGAATGTGCTTATATTCAAAGGCAATTAATTGATGCTGCGATGACATTATTAAAACCTGGAGGTCAATTAATTTACTCAACATGTACATACAACACAATTGAAAATGAGCAACAAATTGAATATCTTATAGATCACTATGATTGTTCATTAATTCCATTAGAAAAAAGTCATGGTATGCAACCAGGAATAAATATGTCAGAAACAGTGAGATTATATCCGCATCATTATCAGGGAGAAGGCCATTTTATTGCTTTGATTCAAAAACATGGTGAAGAAAAGAAAACGAAAGTTAAAGCAATGAAACCTCGTATTTCAAAACAGAACCAACAACTTGTACAAGACTTTTATAAACAATATCTCAATATTAAAATTCCTGCATATCTCTATGATAACAACAGTCATATTTATGCACTATTACCACAGTTCCCAGAACTCAGAGGTATTCGTGTTTTAAGAAATGGATTATATCTAGGTGAATGTAAGAAAAATCGTTTTGAACCAAGTCTTGCTTTAGCACTCACTTTACATAAAGATGAAGTCAAACAACTCTATACATATCATGAAACTGATCAGCAAATCCTTGATTATTTACATGGTGAAACGATTATTGGTAGTAATCAAAAAGGATATGGAGTTCTCTTTGTGGAAGATTATCCTTTATCATTTTATAAAGAAAGCAATCAACAGGCAAAAAATCTATATCCAAAGGGGTTAAGACGATGAATAGATATGAAAATTTGAAAAACATTTTTTTTCAAAACATTGAAGAAAAATGTCATGGAATTTATAAGCAAAAAGCTTATTTTCATAGTTTGTCTGTTTCTACTCTTTGTCAAAAATTAGCATTAGAAAAAGATCTTGATATTGAATTAGCTGCTATTATAGGATTATTTCATGACTATGCACAGTTTATTCACCATTCATCTTTTGATCATGCAAAAAGAAGCAGTGAAATGGTAGTTCCTTTACTTGATAATTTCAATGATAATGAAAGACAAATGATTATTCAAGCGATTGCTCATCATAGTGATAAAACAAGAATTGATGATCAGTATAGTGAGATTTTAAAAGATGCAGATGTTTTGGCACAATATTTCGCTGAACCTGACATCATCTTAAAAGCTGATTCTCAAAAACGTTTAAATCAATATATTGCAAGGTAAGGTCAGCTCCTTACCTTTTTCTATATATATCAACTATTTTAAAAGAATTATCAAGACTCATTGACAAAACGTATTTTATCATATACAATCTAAAACATATGTTGCATAACGTTTGTTTTATTACAAAAGGAGGAAGTCTATGCCACCAAAAGCAAAGTTCACGAAAGAAGAAATCGTTAAAGCAGCTCTAGATATTGTGAGAAATGAAGGTATTCAAGCGTTAACTGCTAGATCTTTAGGAACAAAACTTGGAAGTTCTTCAAGACCTATATTTACATCATTCCAAAATATGGATGAAGTTCAACAAGAGGTGATCAAAGCAGCAAGAAAATTATACAATCATCATATACAAGATGCGTTGACCCATTCATCACAACATCATTTTGAAAGTGTTGGTCAGCAGTATATTCTCTTTTCAATCCATGAGCCTAAATTATTTCAACTTTTATTTATGAAAGAACAGGATCATTTACCAGATTTATCTGGTATTCTTCCACTTATTGATGAGAATTATGATGCCATATTAGCTTCAATTGAAGATGAATACCATATCAGTCATAAATCATCCATTAAGTTATATCAGCATTTATGGATTTATACACATGGTATTGCATCATTATGTGCAACAAAAATGTGTTACTTTAGTGCTCATGAGATTACAGAGATGATGGCAGATATATTTATAAGTCTTTTAAAAAAATATAAAAAGGAGCAAGACAAATGATAGAAGTTAAGAATTTAAAAAAATCTTATGGAAATAAAGATAATGTATTCCCAGTCTTAAAAGGAATTGATTTAAAGATTCACACAGGTGATTTTGTTGTTATTTTAGGGGCTTCTGGTTCTGGTAAATCAACATTATTAAATGTTATTTCTGGATTAGAAAAACCAGATGAAGGTCATATTTATTATGATCAAACAGATATAACAACACTATCAGATATACAATTAACTGACTTTAGAAAAAAGTATATTGGTTTCATCTTTCAGCAATATTATCTTTTACCCCATTTAAATGTTGATAAAAATGTCAAAATGGGTGCTGATTTAATTAGTAATAAAGATTATCATAAGATTATCAAGGCAGTCGGACTTGAAAATAAATGTAATAAGTTTCCAGGGGAACTTTCTGGTGGTGAACAACAAAGAGTCTCTGTTGCCAGAGCATTAGCTAAGAAACCAGAAGTTTTATTTCTTGATGAACCAACTGGTGCTTTAGATGAAGAAATGGGTCGTAAACTACTTAATTATATCTCACAATTACAAAAAGAGTATGTTTTTACCATTGTCATGGTTACACACAATCAGAACATTGCTGAAATGGCTAATACGGTGATTAAAATGAATAGTGGTAAGATTTCAGATATTTATACAAATGCTTATACAAAAAATGCCTTTGAGATTGGATGGTGATGATATGATTGTTGGAATAAAAGATGCAACAAAACTGATTGGAATCACTATCATTGCTTGTTGTGCTGTACTTGTTTGTACCATGTTTTTAAATTTTTACCTAGATATCTTAAACATCAAAGATCAAATTATCTCACCACCGGTGATGGCTTTCTATGATGCTCAGGTATCAACGGCTTTTGTTGTTAGTTCTGTAAGTGGTGGATGTTTATTGATGACGTCAATAGTTATGTTATTATTTTATATAAAACATTATATAAACACTCATAAAAAGGAACTAGGAATTTTAAAGGTTATTGGTTATTCAAATTTAACAATCGCAAAAGATTTTTGGGTTTTTGGATTGAGTGTTCTCATAGGAACTCTAATAGGATATGCAGGTGGTCATCTGCTGATGCCACTCTTTTATGGAATTCAAAATGAAGATAAAGTTCTTCCTGAAATTGCTATTCATTTTCATCCAGGACTATTCTTTTGTTTAATTATCATTCCAAGCGTTTTCTTTGCTATAATTTCTATTTTCTATAGCTATAGACAATTAAAGAAACCGGTGATGACATTAATGAAAGATAATGACCAACAAAATGTTCATATCTCAAAACATTCACAAAAGAATAAAAATCATTCTTTTTTAGATGAATTAAAAAGTGCTACATTAAAAAGTCGAAAAACACTTGTTTTCTTTATTGTTTTTGCTTCATTTTGTTTTTCTTCAATGACTCAAATGTCTGCCCGTATGCCTGAGTTATCAAGTTTTATGATGGGTGCCATGATTTTATTAATTGGAATCACATTGGCTTGTACAACACTTTTCTTAGCTATTACAACAGTCATAAATGGAAATACCAAAACCATTGCTATGATGCGTGTCTTTGGTTATTCTCAAAAGCAATGTTGTCATGCTTTACTTGGTGGATATCGTCCTCTTACTTATATTGGATTTATAATTGGGACATTCTATCAATATGCGTTAATAAAAATAATGGTTAATATTGTGTTTAAAGATATTGTTGGAGTTCCTGAAGTACATTTTGATTTTATAAGTATGATCATTTCTTTTATTGCATTTGTGATAATTTATGAATTGATTATGTATGTTTATGCTGAAAAAATAAACAAGATTTCTATTAAAGAGATCATGATAGAATAAGAGTAAAGAGACTTCATCAAAAAGTCTCTTTTTTTAATAACTTGGATTTGTTGTTTTTAAAATAAAACTGGCTTTACTAGCCTGATCAACACTATCATCCTTTATTTCCTGATCAGTAAATGATTGTAAATAGACATAGGCTGCCTCTTTATCAAAATAAACTGCATAATTCACATCTGGATCATTTTTCTGAATAATATCATAACAATTTTCTATATCACGTTTTTCTAATGTCACGGTAACATTACTTTCGTAATCTTCCCTTTCAACATTATAAGTTCCAAATTGTGCAGACGTTATATCTTTATTCACTTTTAAAAATGAAATTAACTGGAATCCTTTTGCATTAATATGAACTTGCTCATAATAATCAGTTGTTAATGATGCTTCTTCACTAACTGTCTTTAATTCAGGAATGTCTAAACGATTTACTAATTCAGGTAAGTTGATAAAATCATAATCTTGATAATGGATATCAAATTCTTTTTGAAAATCGTTGAGTAAAGAGAGATAAGCACTGATTGCTTCTTTAAGTAAAGGAACATTATCATACTGAATCTGATCATCATTATGAATCATCAATTTTCCGTTAGCTTCTTTACCATCTTTATAATTGCCACTTTGATATTTTTCATATTGATAAGTGATTTTATAACTTTGATATGATTCATCTATTGATTGTAATTCGACAGTATAATCATAACGATTTTCTTGATTGGTTTCACTCTTTACATAAATATATGATATTTGTTTTTTTCTATCATTATTTTGTAAAGAATAGGTTATTGTTTCCTTTATATCTTTGTTCGTATGAACTTGGCGAATCAAAAGACTTCTATGAGATTCATCTTCAGCCTGTGATTGATCTTGGACTTGAATATCCCAGTTTCCTTTAACATAACGATTATTCTCTAATTTTAAATCAAGAGCCTGTAAAGTTGCTGACCAGAAATCTAAATTATTTACTGTTTTTTCCTTACATCCTATCATTATGACAATAAGAAATAGACCTAACAAGAATTGTATTGTTTTCTTCATATGTAACCTCCTAGTCATATTATATGAAAATAGAATCAATTTTCAATTATTTAGCTAAAATCACATAGAAAAACGATATAGTTCATTGCTATATCGTTTTTGATTACTTTAACATTTGTTCTAATGCTTCATAAGGCATGAATCCCATTTGACGATTCACTGGTTGTCCATTTTTAAAGACAATTAATGTAGGAATGGATTGAACTCCATATTGCATAGCTAAACCATTTTCCTGATCAACATCAATCTTTAAGACTTTTACTTTTGGATGTTCATCTGCTAATTTATCAATGCTAGGTGCTAACATTTTACAAGGCCCACACCATTGGGCAAAGAAATCTACAAAAACCAATTCATTATTTGCAATCAAATCATTAAATTCACTACCATTTGCATGTATTACATTTGACATATTTATCATCCTTTCACTCTTTATTATGATACTTCGGTATCAATCTATACAGAGTCTAACATAGACTATGTACATTTTCAATAAATGTGCTTTTTTTCTTCCATTTATAACCAAATTGATGAATCCTTTTGCGATCCCTGTTCGAAATGATATTTCACAATTCCTAAGTTAATTTTATCATAAGATCCATGACTAGATATGTCTACATGATGATCTTTCAAGGTTAAAAAAAACTTTTGACTGTTCATAGCTGTTGGTGCTAACATCACGGCTTGCATACCTTTTTCAAACCATTCTGTTTTTTCATCAATGCATAAACAGCACTTTTCCATTGGTAGACTTTTGTGTGGTTTCCCTTGTGTTATTCCATAACCAACTGTTATCACACAAGCAATTTTCTCCTCAGCATGTAATGAACAAGGAACTTTTTTAGCATGATAAGTTGCTCCAACCCAGCATGTATTTAAACCTAATTGTTGGGCTTTGAGGACAACTCTTTCACCAAAGTATCCAACTTTTTCATTATCATCATCACTCTTTATAATAAATGCTATATAATTATGAACATTCTTAAATCTACCATAATGAACAAAGAAACTTTGAAAAGCTTGTGGTTCATTACAGATGAGTTGAATCTTTAACCCAGATTCTTGCTGACATAATGCAATTTCATGATTCAATTGATGAATGATATCTTCTTCAATAGGTTTTAACTCATATTGACGTACGGAATGTCTGTCTTCTATAGCCTGCCATATATCCATAATATTCCTCTTTCCTATTTCAATTGATCCTTTAGATTTAACAAGGCTGCAAAAGGTGAATCTTCTACACTAGTCTGTGTTTCTTTCTTTTGTTTTTGTAAATATTTTTTTACATCACTTTTGCCAGCACTTTGTTTTCTTTCATCTCTTTCCTTTTGGAAAGCTTTCATACCAATACGATAACCACATGTTTTACATACAAACATCTGTTTGTCACCTTTTCCAACAAGTTCTAATTTCTTATGACAATTTGGACAACGCGCATTTGTAATAACAGATAAAGTTTCTCGATAATGACATTCACGTGATGAACAGACTAACATTTTTCCTTTTTTTCCATTCACTTCTAATAATGGTTCTCCACATTCTGGACATTTCTTGGAAGTTATATTATCATGTTTAAACTGACCTTCACTATTTTCAATCTCATCAATAATTCTTGTTGTATATTGACGGATATTTTGAATAAATTCTTTTGAATGTTTTTTCTTTTGGGCTATAAGTGCCAATTCTGTTTCCCATTTAGCAGTGAGTTCTGGTGAACGTAAATCACGAGGAACAAGTCCTAACAATTGTTTTCCTTTTTGTGTGACATGAATCTCCTGTCCACGTTTTTCAATTAAAAATGTATTAAATAATTTTTCAATAATGTCTGCTCTTGTCGCAACAGTCCCTAAACCACCTGTATTCACCAACATTTTATTCAATGACTGTGTTGAAGATTCCATAAAACGAATAGGATTTTCCATTGCTGATAAAAGAGATGCCTCATTAAAATAAGCAGGTGGCTGCGTTTGACCCATTGTTTTCTTTAAATCAATAACAGAGAGTTTTTGTCCAACCGTCAAAACAGGTAACGTTTGATTATTCTCTTCATTATCATCTAAAATATGTCCATAGACTTCTTTCCAGCCTAAGGATTTTTCAATCTTTCCATTTGCATAAAAATGCTCTTGTTTCATGACAGCCGTTATAGTCGTTTGTTCATATTCATAAGGTGGTAATAAAACAGATAAAAATCTTTTTAGTACCAATTCATAAATTTTTAATTCACTATTATTGAGTTCTCCTAAATAAGCAGGCTGTTCAGTTGGTATAATCGCATGATGATCACTGACCTTACTATTATTCACAAAATGTGATTGTTTTTTGATTGGTTTTGATAAAATCTTATGAATCACAAGATCATGATTTCCACCAAGTGATGCTTCTAAACGTTCTTTGAGTGTTGGAACAATATCATCTGTTAGATAACGAGAATCTGTACGTGGATAGGTTAATAATTTATGATATTCATATAAATTTTGCATAATTGATAATGTTTCTTTAGCTGAATATCCATACATTTGGTTCGCATCTCTTTGCAATTCAGTTAAATCATATAATTGTGGTGAATATGTTTTTTTAGCAGTCTTTTTTATATCTGTGACTTGCATAGACTGATTGCTTATATTTTCAATTAAATGGTCTATTTTTTCTTCGTTAAAGAGATGTGTTTCATTTTTAGATGAATGCCATGTCCAGCGAATAGAATCAGTATTCACTTGAATACCATAAAAATTCTGTGGTTTGAATTGACGGATTTTTTCTTCTTGCGCCGCTATCATTGCAAGCGTAGGTGTTTGCACTCTTCCACAAGCTAACTGTGCATTATATTTACATGTCAAGGCTCTTGTTGCATTAATTCCAACTAACCAGTCTGCAACACTTCGACTATAAGCACTATAATATAATGGTTCATATTCTTTGGCATCTTTTAGATGTCTAAAGCCATCTTTAATTGCTTTATCAGTTACTGATGAAATCCATAAACGCTTTAAAGGTTTCTTAATTCCAGCTTTTTGAATAATCCAGCGAGCAACCAACTCGCCTTCTCTTCCTGCATCAGTTGCAATGACAATCTCTGAAACATCATTTCTTAACAATTGTGTTTTAACAGCATTGAATTGTTTACTTGTTTTTCCTATTACAACCAATGACATTCTTTCAGGCATAATAGGTAAATCATTCATATTCCAACTTTTATAATTTTTATCATATTTTTCTGGGTCAGCCAAAGTAACTAGATGACCTAATGCCCAAGTGACAATATACTGATTTCCTTCCATAGCTCCATTGATTTTTTTATGACAATTTAACACTCTTGCTATATCACGACCTACAGAAGGTTTTTCTGCTAATACTAATATTTTTGACATATTGCTACCTCATTTCTATATACGTTGAGTCTACCACATGAGCATTTATTTATCAATAAAATCTATGTTACAATTGCCATTGTATGTCTTTTCGTATAATCCTTAAACTCGTACTTCATTCTAAAATAACGTAATACATAATGCTTAAATTTATAGAAATCATCACTAATATTATCACAAACCTCAAAATAAATTTTAATTAATATTATTAATAATCACTAAAACACATCATAAATAATTGAAACGGCATTCTTAAATAACTTATTTTATCTGTTATTTGTTTCTCATTTTATTGTAGAATATTAAAAAATGTAAAAAAATTCATTTTTTTCAAATAAAAGAAGGGTATTTTTATCATTGATAACCATTTTCTTTAAGCAATAATTGTATAATACCCTTAGGATATACCTCATAAATATGTTTTGTTTCTCTAACTATAAAAATCTATAAGAAGCCTGAAGTATTTGCTGATTTTGCCAATCTTGCCCTTTTTAACGGCAAAGAAATCATTAAGCCGGATATGCTTCATCAGTGGGACAGTGATGGCTCAACAGACTCCATGACAGAAATGTCATCGAGTCTGTTGAAAGAAGAAAAGACAACATCATGCTGACTGAGATTGACAGAATATCTGTTCTCATTGCGATTGAACATCAGCAGAGAATTGACGATTCCATGTGCAAGCGTGTCTTCACCTATGATCATGCAATCTACAATCAGCAGTTCAACTTATGTGATGTTAATAAAAGACAATATCTGCATTTTATACCAGTTGTAACGATTGTCATCTATACTGGTGAAAGCTACTGGATAAAGCCAAGAACGCTTAAGGATCGCATGTATATTCCTAAAGTGATCAATGATAAGATGAATGACTGGAATGGGAACATTATGGATATGAAGGAAATGGATTATGCAAAACTAAGATGCACAAGCAATCAGAAGATTGTCATGACAATATTATTAAGCAAGGAAGAGGCAATAGTGGTTTTCACAATTATAAGAGTGAAAGAACTGATTGGCTACATAAAAAAAGAAGAAAAGGAGGAAATAAGTATGTGTACAGCAATGAGAGAATTTAGAGCAGAGGGTGAAAAGATTGGAGAGAATCATGGAATAATGATTGGTGAAAATCGTGGTAAAGACTGAGAAGCAGATTGAAAAAAGTGAAGATAAACAGTTAGAATTATTAACTGATTCATTATCTGACATTCAAACAGAAGAAGATGTTTTAAAGATTATTGCATAATTTATATTTCTACCAAACAATAAGGTCCAATAAAATATACATAAAAAGATAACCAGGAAATTAATAATGTCATCTACATTACTATTTCCTGGTTTTAAATAAAGTAAACTTTATTATATTCATTTCTTCTTAAATTATTCTATTAAATTCATTAATATGATAGTTAAACTCATTATTAATAATAAGTTTATAAAAAAGTCTTACGGCCTTAGTCCATTTCAATAGCACCAGTATATAGCTGGTAATACTTACCTTTTTCTTTCATTAATGATTCGTGGTTACCACGTTCAATAATATGCCCTTGTTCCAAAACCATAATACAATCACTATTTTTAATTGTAGAAAGTCTATGGGCAATAACCAATGTTGTTCTTCCATCCATCAGTTTATCCATACCATTTTGAACGAGTTTTTCTGTACGTGAATCAATAGATGAAGTCGCTTCATCAAGAATTAAAGCGGGAGGATTAGCAACCGCAGCTCTCGCAATTGCCAATAACTGTCTTTGCCCTTGAGATAAATTCCCCCCATCACCTGTTAGCATTGTTTGATAACCATTAGGAAGATGTTTGATAAAAGTATCAGCATTTGCTAATTTTGCAGCCTCTATACATTCTTCATCAGTTGCATCTAATCTCCCATAACGGATATTATCAAGTACAGTTCCTGTAAATAAATGCGTATCCTGTAAGACAACACCCAATGATCTTCTTAGATCATCTTTCTTAATGAGCTTAATATCAATACCATCATATGTTATTGTCCCATTTTGAATATCATAAAAACGATTAATCAAATTGGTAATGGTTGTTTTTCCTGCTCCTGTTGCACCAACAAAAGCAATCTTTTCACCTGGATTAGCAAAAACACTCACATCGTGCAAAACCATACGATCATCAAAATAACCAAAGTCAACATTTTCAAGTCGAATATCACCAATCATTGGAACAAGTTCCACTTCACCACTAGAACGAGGATGACGCCATGCCCAATGTCCAGTTCTTTCATTTGTTTCTACCATTTGATTATCTACATATTTTACACGACATAAAGTCACAATTCCTTGATCAACTTCACTTTCTTGATCTAATAAATCAAAGATACGTTTTGCTCCTGCCTGTGCCATTGCAACACTATTAATTTGCTGAGAAATTTGACCTACTGGCTGATTAAAGTTTTTATTCAATGTTAAAAACGAAACAAGTGTTCCAATTGTAAGTCCTGCATAACCACTTAAACTCATAACGGCTCCTACAATAGCACAAATGATATAAGATATATTTCCTGTTTGAACTGTTACTGGCATTAAAATATTAGCAAATTTATTAGCCTGAAAAGCACTTTCTTTTAATTCATTATTCATTTTTCTAAATCCTTCAATTGCTTTTTCTTCATGATTAAAGACTTTCACAACCTTTTGACCGGAAATCATTTCTTCTATATATCCATTGACTTTCCCTAAATCATTTTGTTGTTTCACAAAATAACGACCTGATAGACTACCCAATTTTTTCGATGTTACCATCATCACACATAACATCACTAAACTCACACCTGTGAGTGGTAAACTTAAAGTCAGCATTGAAACAAAAACTGTTATAATCGTTATCGCACTAGAAAGCAGTTGAGGAATTGATTGACTAATTAACTGTCTTAATGTATCTGTATCATTAGTATAAACAGACATGATATCACCATGTGATGTGCGATCAAAATAACGAATTGGTAAAGATTCCATATGTTCAAACAACTGCATTCTTAAATTTCTTAAATACCCTTGTGTAACAGTAACCATAATACGATTAAAAGAAAAAGCACAGATCACTCCAATACCAAAGAAACAAGCCACACGAATCAAAGCTTGAAATAAGCCACTAAAGTCAGGAGATGGATTACCAATCAATGGTACGATATAATCATCTATCAAAACCTGCATAAATAATGTCCCTTGAACTGTTGCAAAAGCATTTCCAATAATACATAAGAAAACAATCATTAAATGAATCTTATATTGTTTAAAAATATCTTTTAATAGTCGCGCTAATACATTTTGTTTTTTCATTAGGCTTCCTCCTTCCCTTTCATTTGTGTTTCATATATTGTTTGATAAATTTCATTTGTTTTAAGTAAGTTCTCATGTTTATCAAAACCATCAACAATACCATCATTTAAAACAATGATACGGTCAGCACTTTGAACGCTTGAGATACGCTGTGAAATAATTAATTTTGTTGTATCAGGAATACGTTCTTCAAATGATTGCTGAATACTGGCATCTGTGGCTGTATCAACAGCACTTGTAGAGTCATCTAAAATCAATATTTTAGGTTTCTTTAACAAAGCTCTAGCAATACACAATCTTTGTTTCTGACCTCCTGAAACATTCGTTCCACCTTGTTCAATATAGGTGTTATAGCCGTCTTCAAAACGTTGAATAAACTCATCTGCACAAGCTAAACGACAGGCTTCCTGACATTCTTCTAGCGTTGCATTCTCATTACCCCATTTCAAATTTTGTAAAATTGTGCCACTAAATAAGACATTGTTTTGTAAAACGACAGCAACCTCATCCCTTAGAACTTCTAAATCATAAAAGCGTACATCTTGTCCACCAACACATACACTTCCTGATTCCACATCATACAAACGACTAATCAGATTAACCAAACTACTTTTGGCACTTCCTGTTCCACCAATAATTCCAATTGTTTCGCCAGTGTGAATATGCAAATCAATATCTCTTAAAACTGGTTCCCCATCACCATGTTTGTATGAAAAACTAACCATGTTGAAATCAATAGATCCATCTTTAACAGATGTTAATGCTTTTTCTGGTGATACCAAATCAGATTGTTCATTAATGACTTCAGCAATACGTCTAGCTGAAGCAAGAGACATTGTTATCATGACAAATACCATAGATAACATCATTAACGACATTAAAATATTCATCGTATAACTAAATAAACTTGTCAGTTCTCCTGTTGTTAAGTTTCCGGCTACAACGCTTTGTGCTCCCAACCATGATAATAAAAGTATACAACCATAAACAGCAAGCATCATGGCAGGGTTATTGAATGCTAAGATTCCCTCTGCTTTAACAAACATCTTGTAAATGTTTTGTGCAGCTTTTTGAAATTTTACATTTTCATGTTTTTCACGCACAAAAGATTTGACAACGCGAATGCCAACAACATTTTCCTGAACACTTTCATTTAAGTCATCATATTTTGGAAAAACTTCATTAAAATAACGCATAGCTTTATACATAATAAAACCTAATACAATAATCAAAAAGATAATTGCAAAAACAAATATCATACTCAGTTCAACATTAATCATCAATGCCATTGCAAGTGCTGAAAGCATACTCATTGGAGCACGTATACACATACGTATTAACATCTGATAAGCAATTTGAACATTGGTTACATCCGTTGTTAAACGTGTTACGAGTCCTGCTGTACTGTATTTATCAATATTGGAAAATGCAAAAGTCTGAATATGGGTAAACATTGCATCTCTTAAATTCGCTGCAAATCCAGTTGATGCTCTAGCAGCATATTTACCAGCTAAAAATCCAAGTAATAATGTCCCAATCGCAATCACAAACATCATGATACCATATCTTGTCACAGCATTCATATTCTGTGCTTCAATACCTCTGTCAATCAATGCAGCCATCAGTAATGGAATCGTAATTTCAAGTATAACTTCCACAACTGCATAGAACATTGTTAAAAATGAATCCTTTTTATATTCTTTAATTTGTTTCATTAAAGTTTTAATCATATGATCATCCTTTCTTTTTTAGTACGCAACCAAACTATTCGCTAACGAACTATATAATTGAATAAAAATCAGGAATTTCCTGATTTATAAATTCTTTTTAACATTTTCAATTAATTTATCAGATAAGTGAACAAACATATCAATTTCCTCACCCGTTAATCCATCAACTAATATTTCATGTAATTTTCTCATTTCCTGACTCATCATTGCATTAAAATGACGACTTTGTTCTGTTAAAACAATTTTCTTTAATCTTGCATCATGTGAAACAGCAACTCTTTGAATCATTCCTTTTTTACACATTAATTTTAACATTTCAGAAGTGGTTGAACGATTAATTGAAAACTCTGCTTCAATATCTTTTTGAAATGTATCAATACCTAAATCCTCACGATCCTGTAAAAAGCCAATAATCCATGTATGCATTAATGTGGCATGATCTGGACGATGACCAAAATGTTTATCCATATTTCTTTTCAATAAATTATTTAATGTTTTAATTCTGTGTCCTACTGGATCTCGATACATTGTCTCACTTCCTATTGTTCGGTTACGAACATATACTATCACAACAATTCATAATTGTAAAGCATAACTTTCAATCTATTTATAATAATTTCATTTATTATTATACAAAAAAGCCAAGATTAATAGACTTGGCAATTTTATTAATTATTCTTCAATTTTAGAAAAAACATCAGTCCCTAAACCACATAATGGACATACCCATTCATCAGGTATATCTTCAAACTTTGTACCTGGTTCTACACCTTGATCTGGATCTCCTAATGCTTCATCATAAATATATCCACATACATCACACACATACTTCATCAATACATCCACCTTCCATAATTATTTTTGCGAGAGACTTTAGTTCCTCTACGCTTTCTTCCTTTAAAGCACCTCGAATAGTTATTGATGGTTCCATATAATCCAATCCTTTCAAACAATCAAGAACTTCTTTCATTGCTTTATTTGCACTCGGAGCCCATGTTCCATTCTCAATAAAAGCAATAGATCTATTTTGAAAATTCTTGCTCTTCAAATGATGAATGAACTGTTCCATTGGACAGAACACACCACCATCATAACTTGATGCTGCTAAAACAATACGATCATACATAAATGCATCGGCAATCACATAAGACACATCCGTACGTGACAAATCACGTAATATAACTTTCTCACCTTGTTCTTCTAACAAAGAAGCTAAGATCTGTGCTGCTTCCATTGTATGTCCATGTATAGAAGCACAAGCAATAAGAATACCACTCTCTTCTGGTGTATATGTACTCCATAATTCATAATATCTTATATATTGAGCAATATCTTCTTTTAAGACTGGACCATGCAATGGACAAATCATATCTATCTTCAATTTTTGAGCTTTCTTTAAAACATTTTTAACTTGTAGCCCATATTTTCCAACTATATTTGTATAATATCTTCTTGCTTCATTGATCCATGGGTGAGTATCGTCATAAAACGTACCAAAAGCATCAGCTGAAAATAAAATATTTTCCGTTTGATCATATGTCATCATGACTTCTGGCCAATGAACCATCGGAGCCATCATAAACTGCAAAATATGTTTTCCAAGTTCCAATGTATCACCCTCTTTAACCAAAACACGCTTTGTTTGATCATTAAGTTCAAAATATTCATCAATCATTGTAAATGTTTTCACATTTCCCACAATTTTCATATGTGGATACTTTTTGGCAGCAATCTGTACACAAGCGCCATGATCTGGTTCCATATGTGATACAATTAAATAATCAGGATTTCTTCCTGCCAATGCTTTTTCTAGGTTTGCAAGCCAAGCATCTTTTCCTCTTCTATCTACTGTATCCATAATGGCAATCTTTTCATCCATAATCATATATGAATTATAGGTTACACCATGGGATAGTGGATACTGTCCCTCAAACAAATCTAAATCCTTATCATAAACACCAATATATTTTATTGAATCAGTTACATTCATTTCTACTCACCTCGCTAACTATTCTACACTTTAGTATACCCAATATCAAAAGATTTGCTCAACAAGAATAAAATAATGAAAATTGTTTTTCTATTTCTTTTATAACCATAATATCTTATCAATTTCTTGTTATTTAAATCAGTCATATATATGACTTATACAAACATATTCATTTTGTCTTCACTTTATATTTTCTTTATCAATAATGACTTGACTATGCAATAAGTCACATATATTTCATAAAATATTAGATCATTCTAAAGTTTATAAAACAAAAAAGAACCATGAATTTGATTCACAGTTCTCTCTTTCTTATTAAACTGTAACCTTAACAGGTTGACCATCTGGTCCAGGTGTTTCATTTAAATAAGTCGAAATTTTTTCTCTTGTTTCTTGATTACTTACAACACAAGCAGAGACTTTTTTTGCTTCTCCTTCAACAAGAGCATTCGCAAACCCAGAGCAACCAGGATATCCACATCCACCACAGTTTGCACCAGGAAGCATTTCCATAACTTCACCAATACGATTATCTTCTTCAACAATGAGATACTTATTAGCAATACCTAAAATCGCACCCAAAACCGCACCAATGGCTAACAATGATAAAATAGCATTTATATTCATATTAGTCTTCCTCCTTATGATGAGCAGAGTTGTGAGAACAAGCAATATTATTGCACCCACCACACTCACTCAAATCCTCACACCCCTCAGGTTTAGGCGTGTTTTTATTTAATAAATATGTTCCAATAAAGACAGCAACCAATAGTCCCATCCAAATAAAAGCCCAAATATTCATTAAACAAGACCTGCGATTCCGGCAAGAGCACATGCCATAAGACCAGCAGTAATTAATGCAATTGGTGTTCCTTTAAAACTTTCAGGAACATTTGCAATTTCTAATCTTTCTCTAATTGTTGCAAAAACATAAATAACAATTGTAAATCCAATAGGTACAGCCAAACCAGCAACTGCTGCTTGCATAAGATTGTATCCAGCGCTGATATTATCCAAAGCAACACCTAATACTGCACAGTTTGTTGTAATTAATGGTAAATAAACACCCATTGATTTATAAATTTCTGGACTTGTCTTCTTTAAGAACATTTCAACAAATTGAACCAAAGAAGCAATAACCAAAATAAATGTAATCAAATCTAAATAAGTAATTTCTAGTGGTTCTAATACAAAATTGTATAAGCACCAAGTTACAATTGATGCAACAAAGATAACAAATGTAACAGCATATCCCATGTTCAAAGCATTTTTAGGTTTCTTAGAAACACCTAATAATGGACAAACAGCATAGAATTTACTTAATACAACGTTATTCACAAATGTTAATCCAATAAATAAACTGACTAATTCCATACTATTTTACCTCCGCTTTCTTTGCTTTGTTTTCTTTTCTTACTCTTAAGAATTGAATAAAAGCAAGGATACAACCTAAAGTGATAAATGCACCTGCAGGTTGTGTAAATAATGAGATTGCATAATCACTAAAAATCTTTAAATCAAAAATTACTTGACTAGCATCAAAAGGATTATATAAAGATAAACCTCCAGTACCAATTAATTCTCTAAAGAATGAAATCACAACAACTGCAAAAGTATATCCTAACCCCATTCCAATCGCATCCAATAATGAATCAATGACACCATTCTTAGAAGCAAAACTTTCTGCTCTTCCAAGAATAATACAATTCACAACAATTAATGGAATGAAAACACCTAATGATTCATATAAAGCAGGTGTATAAGCATTCATTAACATTTGCACACATTTAACCAATGTTGCAATAATCACAATGAAAACAGGAATTCTGATTTCACTTGGAATAATCTTTCTTAATAATGAAATAATCACATTACTCATAATTAAGACACAAATAACAGCCATCCCCATACCAATTGCATTGGTAAGTGTTGTCGTAATTGCTAGAGCTGAACATAGACCTAACAATAAGACAAAGATTGGGTTTTCAACAAATAAACCTTTTTTGAAAATATCAAATTTTTTCATCTATGTTCCCTCCTATTTAAAATTTGCTTCATAATGTGCAACTGCCTGAGAAATTCCATCTACAACTGCACTTGATGAAATTGTTGCACCAGAAATTGTATCAATTCCATCACCAATATTTTTTCCAACAATACCACTCTTAAATTCTGGATCTCCTACTTTAGAACCAAAGTTTGGAGTTTCTCCACTTATATCAAGCGTTTCAAAACCTTTATAAGTTCCATCTTGATCTAAAGCAATTAAAAATTTGATTGGAGTACCTGCTCCACCATATCCTACAACGCTACATTTATAAACATAACCTTTTGCTGACCCACCACTACTTGCTTCGTAAACGCCTTCTATTGCAGGATAATCTGCCAAGTTTGTTTCAACAGCTTTAAATTCTTCGCCAGCTGTATAGATTTTGACAAGATTCTCTTTCTCGCTTGCAATTTTTGCTTCCTGAATAATAGGATCAGTCATTTCATAAACGAACGACAAAGCTGCACCAGAAAGTCCAGCAACAACTGCAAGGAAAAGAGCCAATGTTATAATTTTTTTCATAAATTATTCACCTATTTCGTAGCTGCAATTGCTTTTCTAATTGCAGTGACGATTCCTTTCGTTGTCATTGTTGCTCCTGTTGATGTATCAACACCATCAATATCAGCATATTTGAATGGCTGAGCTAAATATTTATCATAGAATGCCTTAGCTTTTACTGAAGCTTTATCAGTACCATGAACAAGTTCAGCGCCATAGTATTCAGTTTCACCAGATGCATCTATAAATTCAATCTTTGTAACTGTTTCTTTTGCTTTATCAATTGTGATTTTCATTTTCATCGGTTTATCTGTACTATATCCTGTTTCACTAATAGTATAAACATAAGTATCCCCTTTGACTTCACGTTCCATTTGTGACATCACAATAGCACCTTTAATAGCATTCACAATACCTTTTGTTGTCATAGTTGCACCAGTTTTTGTATCTACACCATCAAGATCACTTGTCTTAAATTCTGCAGCTAAATATTTGTCATAGAAAGCTTTTGCCTCAGTAGACATCTTATTTGTTCCATGAACAAGTTCAGCACCGTAGTATTCCGTTTCACCAGGAGCTTCTAAAACTTTAACAGATTGAACAGTATCACCAGAAATCTTTACTTCAATCTTCATTGGTTTGTCAGCAGTATATCCTGTTGTTTCCATAATATAACCACCAGCAATTTCTTCTAACACTTTAAAGTTGAAAGCAGCAGCTTCTTCTTCAGCTTTTTTCTTTTCAGCTTCTTCTTTTTTCTTTGCATCTTCTGCGGCTTTTGCCTCAGCGGCTGCAATATCATTTTGGATTCCATTACCAATACCAGCAACACATCCAGCACCGATTGCTAAGCAAAGACCAACAGAAATCCATTGTTTTGCAATTCTTGTGTTTGTTCTACCAAGAATAAATGAATCAATTAATGGTGTTAACATATTCATAATCAAGATTGAGAATAAAACACCTTCAGGATAATTTGCTTTTAAACGAATAATCATTGTTAAGAATCCTAAACAAATACCATAGATAATTTTACCAAGTGGACTCGTTGGTGATGTCACCGGATCTGTCGCCATAAAGACAGCTCCAAAAACAGCTCCACCTAAGCATAAATGAATCAATGGATAAGTTAAAGGATCTAACCCACAGACAAGTGCAAAGATTTCACTTAAAACAAGAATTGTTCCTAAATAGGCAAGTGGAATTCTCGCATCAAAAACACGTCTCAATACTAAAATAACTCCAACCAATAAAATTAGCCAAATACATGTTTCACCCAGTGTTCCACCATGATTACCTAATAACAAATCAGTGAGTGTATAACTAAATCCATCTCCACCCATCCAATTTGTACTTGCTAACATTGCTGCAGGTGTTGCAGATGTTGTAATATCAATTGCTCCACCAGCACCTTTCATAGCTTCTATATAAGGTAATAATTTATCACCAAATGATAAGTGAACAATCACACGCCCTACTAAGGCAGGATTGAAAATGTTATGACCAAAACCACCAAAAACTAATTTTCCTAAGAAAATAGAAATAAATGATCCAATCGCAACAACATATAGTGGTGTTCCTATAGGTAATGTTAAAGCAAAAATAATTGATGTTACCCAAGGAAATCCATTTTTTATTTGTTCTAAAACATTTGTCTTGTGTACAAGCCCCCATACAGCTTCAGTTACCAAACCTACCACAATTGATACAGCATAAATCAATATAGCAGTAATCAATGGTTCATTAGATGTATAGTTATAATATAAATTGTATAATGAATAAGCAACAATCACCAATAATCCGATTGTTAAATCTCTCATAATTCGATGTGTAGAGAGTTTTTGTTTATAATTTGGTGATGTTCTTTGTAAAGTAATCTTCATCTATAGCATCCTCCCTACGCATTCTTTCTTTTTTGAGCCAATTGTAGGCGACGTTTAGCCTTAGCCACCATATCTGTCACTTCAATCTTACTTGGACAAATATAAGTACACATACCACATTCAACACAACGATCAGCTTCTAATTTTTCGATTAATTCCACATTAGCTGCTTTTTCACCTTGCATAATACGTACAGGCTGTAAATGAGCAGGACAATGTAAAGTACATTCACCACATTTTAAACATGGTAAAGGTTTGATATCTTCTTTTTTCATAACTGTAATGGCATTGTTATGAGAATAAATCACAAATGTATCATTCATGACTGATTTTCCCATCATAGGCCCACCACCAACTAAGAATCCATCACAATCTTCATCAATATATCCACCAATTTTTTCAACAATATAGTTGACTGGTGTTCCAATTGCGACATCTACATTTTGTGGATTTTTCAACCCATTACCAGAGAATGTTACAACACGATGAGTAATTGGTTCACCTTTTCTAATTCCTTTAGATAAAGCAATTGCAGTTGATGAGTTATTAACAATGACACCAATTTCAGCAGGTAACTTATCATATTCTTTCTTAAATACTGTTTCTACTAAAACCCTTTCCCAACCCATTGGATAACGATCTGGGACTTCTCTTGGCTCAATGTTGTCATAATTTTTTGCTTCTTCAACTAATAACTCCATTAAATCAGGCTTATGCTCTTTAATCGCAATAATTCCTTTTTTAGCACCAGCAGCCTTGATTAAATAATGTGTCCCATCAAACAATGCTTTGATATCTCTTTTCATTGCTAGATGATCACTTGTTAAGAATGGTTCACATTCTACACCATTAATTAAGATTGTTTCAATATTTTCAGGATGAGAATATTTGATATAAGTTGGGAATCCTGACCCACCTAAACCAACAATTCCTAATTCCTTGATGGCATTGAAGACATCCTCCTGACTCATATGATCAGGATCATTCACAACATAAGCTTTTACTCTCTCATTTTTATGGTCATTTTCAATAACAATATGTTGCTGTAATCGTTTTGAAGCATGCATACGTTTTTCAATTCCCTTAACTGTTCCAGAAACAGATGAATAAATAGGTACATACATACTCTTACGAGTAGCAATTTTTGTTCCTATACATACATGATCGCCTTCTTTGACATGAACGTCAAAATCAGTAGCGACTCCTAAAACAAGGGGAATATAAACAACGTCAGGTGCTTCAATCGACAAAATAGGTTTATCTTTTGTCAAACCTTTTTGTCCATCTAATTTGACTTTTCCTTTTCCAGATAAAATCGACATTGTATCCCTCCATATCTTTTTACTTATTCATTATAACATCAACTTTTCATTTTGGGAACCTTTTCAAGACGCAATTTCTTATTTAGAAAACCAAAAGAAGACTTTTTTTATACGATAAATAATTATTAAGCAAGATATTGAAAAAGAATCAACAATATTTTCCAATTATTGATTCTCTGTCACTATCTTTTATATATTTACAAATCCCGATTTTATTCTTCCTCAGTTAATAACAGCCTCATAACATCCCACACAATGTCTCTGTCATAATCATGCTGACACTTAAAACAGCATTGACACCAAATTTTAAAGTTTTTTTCTTTAATTGTTCTTTTGACTCTTGAATGCTATCATCAACATTTCTACCAAATATCAATCAACTAACGTTGCTTATAATAAGGTAAAGCCAAAATAATCATCATACATTCTCTTCAACTTTTAAAAACATTGCATTAGCTACTCATTCCATATCACTCTCAAATAGCCAAAAGCTGACTCTCTATACTTACTAACATTCAAGATAAATATACTGAAACATCCACAAAAAATAAACCTTAAAGCTTTGCCTATTTTCTTACTTAAATACATTAATCATGTAGATACAATCATGCGTCATCCTCCTATTTTCATTTTATCAAATTTATCTAATAAATCTATATAAATATAGACATTAAAAACTTTTAATACTTTATTTAATCATATAACTTGATATTTTAAAGTAACTATGATAAAGTGAAGATATCAACAAGGAGGATTTAGGTTATGAAACATTATGATACAATTATTATTGGCTTTGGAAAAGGCGGAAAAACTTTAGCAGGAGAACTTGCAAAACAGGGAAAAACTGTTGCATTGATTGAAAAATCAAAAGAAATGTATGGTGGAACATGTATTAACGAAGGATGTATTCCATCAAAATCGTTAATTGTCCAAGCTGGGACGAGAGCCTATGCTGATGCAATTGTTCAAAAGGAAAACTTAATTACAAAATTACGTCAAAAAAATTATGATAAATTAGCACAATTAGATAATATTGATATTATCGATGGTACTGCAAAATTTATTGACAATCAAACAATAGAAGTGATTGGCCAAGAAAAATTCACGGCTGATTATATCTTTATCAATACAGGATCACAATCGATTATCCCACCAATTCAAGGATTAAAAGAAACAAAACATATTTATACAAGTGCTTCAATGATGAAAGAAACACAATTACCAAAAAAACTTGCTATTATTGGTGGTGGATATATTGGTTTAGAATTTGCGAGTATGTATGCCCGCTATGGTAGTCAAGTAACAGTATTTGAATATAATCAACGCTTAGTTGGTCGTGAAGATGAAGACATTGCTTTAGAAATTCAGCATATTCTTGAGAATCAAGGTGTTACATTCCATTTTAACAGTCAAGTTCAAAATTTATCTAATCAAGGTGAAGAAGTGATTATTCAATATCAAAAAGAAAATTCTGATTTATCTGAACACTTTGATGCTGTCTTATTAGCAACTGGTAGAAAAGCGAATACTGCTGATCTTGGTTTAGAAAATACTGATGTAAAATTAGATCAAAGAGGACAAGTCATTGTCAATGAATACTTACAGACAACTGTATCTCATATTTATGCTATGGGTGATGTCAAAGGTGGACTTCAATTCACATATATTTCTTTAGATGATTATCGTATTGTCAAAGATCATTTATTTGGAAATAAACAAAGAACAATTCATAATCGTGGTTATATCCCTTATTCTGTTTTCATTTCACCAACTTTTTCTCGTGTTGGATTAAGCGAACAAGAAGCTATACAACAAGGTTATGATGTCAAAGTTGCTAAGTTACCAACTGCCGCAATTCCACGTGCAAATGTTGATGGAAAACCTGAAGGTATTTTAAAAGCCATTATTGATGCAAAGACTGATTCTATTTTAGGCTGTGTTTTGTTATGTGAGCGTAGTGAAGAAATGATTAACTTTGTTCAATTGGCTATGAACCAAAACTTAAAATATCAAGATATTGCTAATCACATTTTTACTCATCCATCAATGAGTGAAGCTCTTAATGATTTGTTTAGTACATTCCAATAGAAAGGAAGATTATTATGTCAAAAGTATTACATCCTAATGAAAAAGAGTTTTTAGAATTATATCAAAATAGTGATTTATTATTTATAGATTTCTTTGCAGGGTGGTGTGGACCATGCAAAATGCTTGCTCCTAATATTGATAGATTAGCCAATGAACATCCCGAAGTCACTGTTATCAAGGTTGATGTCGATCAATATCCACAGCTAGCAGCAAAATTTCATGTACAATCTATTCCTAGTTTATTTGTGGTGAAAAAAGGGAATATAACACAAAGACAATTAGGATTTATACCATATCCTGCTTTAGAAAAGATGCTAGGAGATTAATTTGTGAATTTTATTTTAGTATTCTTTGAAGGACTTTTCTCTTTTTTCTCTCCCTGTGTCCTTCCACTGATTCCCTTATATGTTGGTTATTTATCTGGTCAGAATCACAATGAAGAAAAACCAACACGAAAAAAATTATTTTTTCTCACAACTTGTTTTATTATTGGTATTTTTATAGCTATATTTTTATTGAATGTTTCAGTTCAATTCATTAGTTCTTTCTTTAAAGAGCATATGACTCTTATAACAAGAATGGGTGGTGTCCTCATTATATTACTTGGACTCTATCAATTTGGTATATTAAAATCAAATAAATTAAGTCAAACCAAGCGTTTCTCTTTTAACAAACATTTTCCTTCCCAATTTCTATTTGCTTTTATCCTTGGTTTTACTTTTGGTTTTGCATGGACACCATGTATTGGTCCAGCACTTGCCTCAATTTTAATTCTTGGTAGCAGTTCGGGCAGTTTCTTAGTAAGTAATTTATTAGTCATCATTTATGCAATTGGTTTAACTTTACCATTCTTTATTGTAGGGTTATTCACTGATCAAGCATTAGAATGGTTAAATAAACGTAAAAAATGGATGAATATTGCTGTGAAAGCTGGAGCTACATTACTTATTATTATTGGTATAACGATGATAACTGGTCAAATGAATGATATTTCTAGTTATATGGGCCAAATCTCAACACCTACTGCCTCTCAAAAAGAAACTGTTGAAAAAGAACAATTTCCTTTACCCTATACATTAAAAGATCAACATAATCAAGATATTTCTTTTGCAGATTTCAAAGGGAAAGTCATTTTCTTAAACTTCTGGGCAACATGGTGTCCTCCATGTCAAGCAGAACTTCCTGAGATTCAAAAATTGTATGAAAAATATAAAAATAGTCAAGATGTTGCCATATTGACTGTCGTTCATCCTGGTGGTAGAGAAAAAAATCAAACAGAGATTAT
The DNA here is from genome assembly GCF_000455285.1 of Candidatus Stoquefichus massiliensis AP9. GTDB lineage: Bacteria > Bacillota_I > Bacilli_A > Erysipelotrichales > Coprobacillaceae > Stoquefichus > Stoquefichus massiliensis. The sequence continues at coordinate 51,599 of NZ_HG005288.1, forward strand.
AGAATTCTTAAATGAAAAAGGTTATAATATGCCTGTCCTCTTTGATTCTGGCGAATTATCAAGTTATTTTCAAGTCTCTAGTCTCCCAACAACATTTATGATTGATGAAAATGGAAAACCATATGGCTATGCCATTGGACAATTGAACTTAGAAATTATGGAATCAATGATTAAAGAGGTCAAAGAAAAGTGAGGTAATTGATTGTGAAAAAACAATATGATATTGAATGTAATATTGCTCAAACATTAAATCTGATAGGTGATAAATGGACACTGCTTATTTTACACGCTGTAAAAAGTGGTTATCAGACATATAAAGATCTTCAGGAGAATCTCCCAGGTATTCCTACAAATCTCTTATCTAATCGTTTAAAATCGTTATGTGAAGATGATTTACTTGAATGTGAACTTTATTCACAACATCCTCCACGATATCAATACAATCTCACTGAAAAAAGTGCAGATCTTGATGATATTTATAATGCACTAATTATTTGGGGAGATAAACATCTAGAAAAAAGTTATAAATGCTTGCACCATCAAAACTGCGATGGTGATATTGAAATAATCTATGTATGTAAAAAATGCGGAAAAGAACTCAACAAAAATGAACTTCATGTTCATTCCCATTAGAAAAGAAACTGTCTTAAGACTAACACTCAATAAAGAATTATTGAGAAACATTCGGGCTGTGCAATCATCAGAATTATAACAAAAGACGGACTATCAGTTTATTAATGATAGTCCGTCTTTTGTATAGAGATGATTTCTGTCCTTGAAGTTATCCACTTCATCGCTGCCCAACGTTACCTTAGAAAGATGGAGCTGCTCTGTAAACTGTCCGCGTTTCACACAGGTTTTAAGTCGTCGTTGGATTGTTAAAGTTATGCTGTCCTGAATGCCTCATGAAAATAATATTAAATACAGTTTACAGCAAATGCGTGTACTTTTTATTTTTCAATCGAAAGAATTTTCCCTTCGCCAACCTGGTGATTACCTTCCAGAATCGCAAATGATTGTCCTAAATAACATCATCATAGTGAAAATTTTAATATTGAAAGGGTTGGAATATCAAACTTTTCAATTGGTAGTTCTACAAAAGTAATACTCCTATAATTTCCTGATTCGTTGAATATAGAATCTATCCTCCTCATTTCCTATTTTGTTACTTTCATTTTAATACAAATCTAACAGCATATATACATTGTGTATTTAATCACATTTTCCAGCCATTTGAATATACAGGCTGAGCCACAAAAAAGTGTTAGTTCATCAATAAACAAGCATAAGTGAATGAATATCTAAAAGGGAAACCTCCATTCAATGAGTTTGTAGAAATCATCTATAACTATGTCGGTGTGCTTAATTTATTAAGACAACAAAACAGCATAGTCAAAACTGACTATGCGTTCATTATAACGATACTCTTTATGGAAGACCACCTAAAAACAGTTTCTTATTTTCTTTTTAACTTAACAATTGTTTCCATCTTAGCTGTATATGGATATGTATCTAAAGGTATGATTGATTCTACTTTAAAGTATTGACTCAACTCCTCAATATCTTTAGCCAATGACGAAGGATGATCACTTACATAAATAACATTCTTAGATTTAGATAAAACAAAACTTTGTTTCATGGCAGGACTTAATTCTTCACTTCTCACAATAATATAATCAAATGACTTCTTTTTACATTGTGAAATTGTTCCTTCGTTAATATTTTTACATAAAAATTCAACATTATCTTTATGTAAGAATTTTGCATTCTCTTTTGCATCTTTAATATGATAATTCTTTTCATCAATGACTACAATTTCATTATTCATTGATAATTCTAATAATCCTATTCCACAATTAAGTGACAACACTAATGCATCTTCTGGTATAAATGAACGAATCATATCTAACTTCACTTTTTCCATCACAGGATTCACTGGAAAATCTGATTTAACTGAATATAAATATTGTTGATTTGCATATTGAAATGGTAATGTTGATAATCCATACACTTTCTTATATCCTTGTAATTCAAATTCCTGATGTCTTGTTGTATTGATAGTAAACCAAATACTCTTAATAGCATCTATCTGACTTAAATCGTTAATAATTTCCTGTTTTAAGCCATCTTCTCCAGTCACAAATAAAATTTGTATTTTTCCATCTATATTCTTTAATCGTATAAAACGCAAACCTTTTTTTATTTTATCATTATAATCTCTTGCTTTATGTTTATTAATAATATTTTCAATCTCAACTAAACATTCATTAATAAGTGGATCTTGCATTCCACATCCATTCATTAATGTTAAATACTTTGTTTCTCTTTGATAAATTCCAGCATGAACCTTCCCTTTAAAATATGTTAATGGTAAAGAAACAACATGACGATATCCTTTTTCTACTGGTGAAGGATACGTTGCCTTAATAGGTAACTTATCAACATCAAAATTTGTATATTTTTTTAATGCATCTTTTAAAACTCCTTTTTTATAAGGAAGATGCTTCGCATATGCTAATGATGTTAAAGAACATCCTTGACAATGACGATCTTCTTGACATATCGTTTCTACACGATCTTTTGATTTTTGAAGATATTGTAAAACACGTCCTTTTAAAAACTTAGGATTTTCTGCTATAATTTCTACCTCAACAATTTCTTCAGGCATAGCATTTTCAACAAAACATATCTTCTTATTAATATATCCTATTCCTTCTCCATTAATACCCAACTTCTTAATTTCTACTTCTTCTTTTCTCATTTTTCTCTCCTTAAATATAAAATATTTGTAATATACATACCGATATAAAAGATTTCTGCTGCCCAATCAAAAACAAACAATATAACAACAATGGATGCTAATGGCCCATAAACAGATTGAAAATCGGCAAATTGAAAATAAATATTTAATCCATAATACAATACAAGCATCAGTGCACTTGCGACTAAAGCACCTTGAAAAGCATCACTATAATGAATTCGAATACGAGGGACAATCAAATAAATACTCATTAAACAAAAAACCATTAAAAAATAGAGGACAATATGTCTAATTCCGAAATATTTATATAAAAAATTAAAAATATATGCCAAAGGACCTAAAGCTAAAATAGCAATAATTCCTATAAACAACAATAACAAAAAGATAGTCACTTTAAATGTATAAATATAATAACCAATAATTGTTTCTTCAATATGCTGATGATACATATTCTTAGAAATCTCATATATATTTCCAATTCCTCTTGATACAGTATAGATTGAAATAATCATTGTCACTAAGGCAACAGTATTTAAAGAACGTGACTCTAAAATATCAATGAGCATCTGAGAATAATCTGGCATCACAATACGCTGAATAAGTGTTTCTATTAAACTCATATCTATATTTAAAAGTGATGTTCCAACAGCCAGTAGTGAAAATGCTGGAATGAGGATTAAAAGCAAATAAAATGATAATGCCGCAGCTGCATATGGTGGTACTGCTTCACGATAATCATCATATATTTTAACACAACGTTCATAAAAAGCCATCATGATGTCTCCCTCCATTGATTAAGAAAGGAAAAACATTAATCATGCTTTTCCTCCTCTTCATTTTCTTCACTTTCTTCTTCATTGAGAAGTTCTAATTGTAACAAAACAATTCTATTCTTATCAATTTCTTTAATCGTTAATAAGACATTATCTATTTTCAATACTTGATTTAATTCAGGACTACCATTACATTGTCCCAAAACAAGTCCACCAATAGACTCAAAATCATCTGAATCAAATATAGTCCCACAAGTATCATTAACTTCATCAATATTTAAACTACCATCAATTAAATAAATACCATTACCTAAATTCACAATAGAATTTTCAACTTCATCATACTCATCATCAATCTCACCAACAATTTCTTCAACAATATCTTCTAATGTTACAATCCCACTCATAACACCATATTCATCAAGAACAATCGCCAAAGAAACATGTTCCTTACGCATTGATTCAAAAACATCTGATATATGATTAAACTCATACACTACAAAAGTTTCACGCATAAAATCTTTCACATCAAATTTAGATTTCACAACTTTAGATAACATCAAATCTTTAATATGCAAAACTCCTATAATTTCATCATATGAATCAGAATGAACAGGAATTCTAGAAAATTGACTTTCTTTAAAGATTTTCATCAAATCATTATAAGAAACATCATCAGCAACACTCACAACATGAATTCTTGGTGTCATAATTTCTTTGATTTCGGTTTCACCAAATTCAAAAACATTATGAATCATTTCTTTCTCTTCATCTTCCAAGACGCCTTCTTCATGAGAAACAGTTACGATTGTCTTTAAATCTTCTTCTGTCATAGTTGGTCCACTTTCCATATCTCCACCAAGCAAATGAATAAAAACACTGGAAATAACATTTAATATAACAACAACAGGTGAAAAGATAATTGTAATAAACTTAATAAAACGACATATTGCAAATGAGATAGATTCAGCATTCTTAGTTGCTAATGATTTGGGAGTAATCTCACCAAAGATTAAAATCATTAATGTAACAACACCTGTTGCAATCGCAACACCCGTCCCTTCATTTCCAAATATCGAAATGACAAATGAAGTTGTTAATGAAGATGCAGCAATATTGACAAGATTATTACCAACCAATATAGAGCTTAATAAACGGTCTTGGTTTTCCAATAAACTATCTACAATCTTTGCTTTCTTATTATCATCTTCTTCTGCTAAAGTTCTTACTCTTATTTTATTAACAGCCATAAATGCTGTCTCACTCATTGAAAAAAGGGCTGACATTGCTATTAATAAAATAAACATGAAAATCATCACTATCTGACTCGGGTCCATCTATTATAAATCTCCTTATGATTAAATTTATTCAATAGTAATATAATTCAAAAGAATTGTCAAATTCTTCTGATAATTACATATATTATAGTATAATCAATTTTTATGAATTATCAATAAATAAAATGCATTTAGGGGGAAATATGTTAAAAATTGCCATAACTTTAAGAAAAAAAGATGATCATATGACTTTTTTTATGAATGAAACCTATTATCAATTTCTTTGTCCTTATTTTGATATCCAACTTGTTGTTCCAAAATTAGATCATCAATACCTCGATATTGTTCAAAATAATGATGCATTGCTGATTTGTGGAGGCAATGATATTAACCCTAATTATTATCACCAGACTTCCCATATTTCAAACATTCAAGAAGATCAATTGATTGAAACTATGGATTTTGCATTGTTACAACAGTTTTATCATGCACATAAACCTATTATTGGCATATGCCGTGGTATTCAGGTCATTAATGTCTTTTTTAAAGGAACACTTTATCAAGATATTCCAACACAATCTCAAACAACAATTAATCATCAAAAGGAACATTTCGTTAACTTAATGCCAAATTCTCTTATCCAGCAATACTTTCCATCTCAAATGAAAGTCAATTCATTTCATCATCAAAATATTAAGGAAGTATCTTCCCTCTTGCATATCAGTGCAATAAGTGAAGATGGTTTCATTGAAGGAATAGAAAATCATCAAATAATTGCAGTGCAATGGCATCCTGAAAGAATGGATTCTCTGCATCAAAAGCAATTTCTAGATATGATGATTCATTTTATAACTGCAAATAAAGACTCCAATTACTGATTGGAGTCTTTATCATGTGCTAATATTTCTATTATAGCTTTATGTTGTTTATGTCTTTGCACCAAAAACAAGATTGGAAAAACAACACTGCATGTTGCAATGATTCCTAAAAAAGCCATAATTAATGTTTGATTAATCAGTTCCATACTTTTCAACTCCTTAACATTACTACTTCTTATTACTATTAAAAACAAACAAATAATTTAATCGTTTTAATATTTAACTTCTTTTGATATATTTGGAAACACAATTACTTTATCTTTGCATTTACATTTTGAAAAAATTTTTTTAGTATTCATTTCACAAAAATTAGAATTTGAACAATATACTTTAATTTTGTTATCTTTGATATCATTACAGTATTTGGAATATATTTTCCAGTTTTTCCCACACATTCCATTGGGAATTAAATAAGTTTTTGGATGAAATGACGTGAAATCAAAATAGTGTTCCATATTCATTCCTTTAGTGCCATGATGAGGTATTTTTATAACAATATATGTATCGTGCATTTTATATTTACCATCATAGTTATTTTTTATTTTTTCTAAATATTTTGCTTCCAAATCCACCAGTAAACAATATATTATTTTCAATATCATTATTCAAATTGTGAAAAACAATGCTTATTCGATTACCAAAACTATTAAGATAATTGCTATCTAAATCGTCATCTATGGTAGTTATTTTTTTAATTTCATCAATAACACCTTTGTATTCAGAAAGTATATTCATACGAGAGCGTATATCACCTAAAATATCTTGTATAAAATTACTATTATTTTTCAAATCATCGAAACCATTAATTAAATCGCATAATTTTCTTGATATTTCCAATAATTCATTAAAAAAAGCTGTTGGAAGTTGTAAATTATTCAATAGCAAAACAGCTTCAGCACCAACCATATTAGGATCTGGCCATAATGCAATATATTTGTCTTTTTCAAACACAGTTCCTCTTTTAACAAGTGTAACGTTCTTAACATCATTACATAAAAATTCAACTAAATCTAGTAAACTCATACTTCTTTTACCTGATGATAGATAAGATTTATCCAATAAATCTCTTAACAAATGAATAGCTACAATTTTACTTGCATGAGTTGCATTCCAGATATCTGGAATATATACTTTTCTAAACAACTTTTTTGATGGGATTAATGAAAGCTTACTTTTATGCATTTTCATATACTTCAATCCAGATATATGATCTTCATGATAATGTGTAATTAATAGATCTGGTGAATTTAAAGATAAAATATATTTAGAAATAACTTGATGAGCATCATTTCTACTATAAATCCTTTTACAACAGTTATTAATATATGAATTTCGATGTATTCCAAAATCTACAATTAATTTTGTACTATCACTTTCGATTTTAAAACAGTCGCCAAACCAAACATTATACATACAAATTTTAAATTTCATGATTATTCTCCCCATACAGTAAACTAAATAACATTATTTATCATATACTAAAAAGTAGTAATCCATTTTTATATTTTACCATAATCAAACGAAAGAAAAAAGGCTAATAGCCTTTTATAATAATGATTGATATAATTCTTTGATTTCCGCAACACTTGTTTCTCTTGGGTTACCTGGTCTGCAAGCATCAGCATATGCTGATTCAGATAAGAAATCTAAATCTTCTGTTTTAACAATGTCTTTTAAGTCAGTAGGAATACCAACATCTTGTGATAATTTCTTAACAGCATCAATCGCTGCTTTTCTATATTCTTCTTGTGACATACCAGTTGTATCTACACCCATTGCTTCTGCAATATCTTTATATTTTGTACCTGTTGCAGGAGCATTATATTCCATAACTGTTGGTAAGATAATTGCATTTGCAACACCATGAGGGGTATCATACAAAGCTCCTAATGGATGAGCCATTGAATGAACAATACCTAACCCTACATTAGAAAATCCCATACCAGCAATATATTGTCCTAAAGCCATACCTTCTCTACCTTCAGGTGTGTTTTCAACAGCTCCACGTAAATGTTTTGCAATTAATTCAATTGCTTTGATATGGAACATATCACTCATTTCCCATGCTCCAGCAGTAATATATCCTTCTATCGCATGAGTTAATGCATCCATTCCTGTAGCTGCAGTTAAACCTTTAGGCATACTTGACATCATATCAGGATCAACGAATGCAACGATTGGTAAGTCATGAGGGTCTACACATACCATTTTACGGTCTTTCTGGGCATCTGTAATAACATAGTTAATAGTGACCTCTGCTGCTGTTCCTGCTGTCGTAGGCACTGCTAAAATAGGTGTACAAGGATTCTTTGTATCAGCAACTCCTTCTAAACTTCTCACATCAGCAAATTCAGGGTTTCTATCTATAATACCAATACCTTTAGCAGTATCCATTGATGATCCTCCACCAATTGCAATAATATAATCAGCTTTTGCATCTTGTAACGCCTTCACACCTTTTTGAACATTTTCAATTGTTGGATTAGCTTTAATATCAGAATAAATCACATATTCTAATCCTGCTTCATCTAATAAATCAGTCACTTTTTTAGTCACTCCGAATTTAATCAAATCTGGATCAGAACAAACCATTGCTTTTTGAAATCCTCTTGCTTTTACTTCAGTAGGAATTTCATTGATTGCTCCACTTCCATGATAACTTGTTTCATTTAAAATAAATCTGTTTGCCATATTTCTAATCTCCTTTATTTCTTTCCTGACTTTATTTTATCACTCTTGTGAAATAAAGAACAAGTGACAAATCATTCGATTTGTCACTTTTCATGAAATACTATTCAATACAACAAATATGTTCCTTTGTTTCTTTATCATAGTTAATTCCTACAATTAATAAATTATCTTTATAATTCTTTAAGACTTCTGGATATTCATTATTTTTCATTTGATTGATTGCAGTTAAGGCACTCTGATCCCATTTCAGTTCAACAATCATTGCCGGCTTATCTCCCAATGGTATATAAGCAATATCTGCAAAACCTTTTCCTACTGGACATTCTCTTATGATTGTATAATGATTTCTTGCTGTGTAGAGAGAAAACAGGATTGTAAATGCCAGTGCTTTTTCGTTATTGTATTCTAAGACGCTTGATATATAGTGATTCTTTTGAATGATAGCTGCCACTCTTTTTTCATCTTTATTCCATATAGCTTCTAACAGTTCCTGTGAATCCATTAATGATTCACTTACATGATCCCAATGACTTGTCTTAACAGACTGTACAAATGAATCTACAACTTCCTGATTAGGAATATATGCCTTACCTTCATGATATCCTAAATACCCTAAATGGATAAGCAATGTTAATATGTCATCTACTGATTTAAAATTTGTCATATCATTAAGAAATGAACCTGTATCTACAGATATCTGTTCATTAGCCAATAATCTCACTATCATATCCTTTAAGCCATCATAATTCATATTGATATATTTGCTCAATGCTTCATATGTCTCTGTGCTTGTCCAGTAGTTTCCATATTTCTTGGATTCTATGGCATAGACAACTGAGCGTGGATTATAAACTGATATATTGTCTGCTAACTGATAGCCATTGTACCATGTCTGCATATCTTTAAAATTCATCTGATACTGTTCACATAATTCTTTGACTTCCTGTTCAGTAAATCCCATGAATTTAGAATACTCAAACGGCTCTATCATAGAGATTTCTTTAAACATATTCAAAGCACTATGTGTTCCATATTTCTTAATTGGCAATATTCCTGTCATATAGGCAAGGTCTACATAAGGTTTATCTTTTAAAAGATTTCTTAGAAAATCAAGATATTTCTCATAGTCTTCTTTGGCTGTACTTCTAAAAACACAATCCCATTCATCTATAATAAAGATAAATTTCTCTTTCGTTTCACTATGAATATCTTCAAAAATCTGTACCAAATTATTAATATCAAAATAATCTATATCAACATATTGTTTCTTGACTTCTCTAAAAATGAGTTTTGTTATGAGTTCTAGCATCTGTCCAATATGATGTGTCTTGCTTAAAAAATCCTGCATATTCAAATGAATGACATTATACTTATTTAAATGATTCTCATAACAAGCATTTTGACTGATTTTCAAAGGACTAAACATAGCAAATGAATCGCAGCCTTTTGAATAATAGGCAACCAACATATTGGCATCTGTAGATTTACCAAATCTTCTTGGTCTTGAGACACATATCTTACATTCTCCTCTGCCAATTAATTCATTTGTTTTTTCTATAAGTAATGATTTATCTACATAAATCTGATTCCTTAGTGCTTGTAAAAACATTTCGTTTCCTGGATTTAAATAAACGCTCATTGTCAATCCTCCTAACTTTTCATGATATATCTATTCTGTTATGCCAAGTACAAGTTGGCATTTATTATTCAATAATAATGCACTCTGTTCTTTCATGACTTCTTACTTATAAAGTAATTTTCCCAGCCATATCATTTATATTGAAGTCATTTATCATTTTCACCCCATGTCCATTTCCTAGATTCCTATAAAATAATTATACTCTAAATTTGATAGTTTGTATATGCGTTATTTTTGTCATATTCTGCATAACAAAATCATTTTTATAACTATCTAGTTAATAGATTTTCAGTTGCTAAAATAATAATTAAATTCATCAAAAACAATAAAAGACACTTCATATGACTGATCATAATATAAAGTGTCTTATTTGTTATTAAGTTCAATTTTATTGATTAAGTATTGACTTGAAAGAACTCTGTCACCTTTCATTTTCATAATTGTATTATCTTGTTTATTAAATAGAGGATCATATTTATCAAAATATAAACGTTGTAATGTTCTAATAATGATATGATACATTTTTTCATCTTCATCTAACTCTTCATAAGATTCAAACTCAATATCTTTCAAAGGTAAAACATATTTAAACTGATAAAATGTACTATTAGCAATAAAATCATCAATAATAGCATCTATATCTATATCATAAGGATATAGATATCCAAAGAATTCAGGTCCTCCACAAGCAATATTATAATAATCACTATCCTCTATATGATCCATAAATGCATATCCACCTATAGAATAATCCTGAAATCTATATCCAAATCTATCTTTTAGATATAAACTATCTGATATATCAATTTCTCTATCTTTAATATACATTTTAATATATTGGTCATATTGAAATGTTAACCCATAACTTTTAAGAAAATGAGATAACGATGAATCTTTTGTTAATACATCAATTAAATTATAACCATCGTTATTAGTATCATTATTCAATCTTCTTGATAAATGAATAAGCATTACTTCATCTACATTGTTACATAGATGTTCTTTTACAAACAATGCAAAATATTCATAAAGATTGTCCATATCTAAAAATTGATGATTCATTTGAAGCTTTTTATAACAATTTTCTAACAAACCATCTATTTCATTGTTACTCACATTTAACAATACATTTAATGATTTTCTTATTGTCTCTTCTGATTTAGTATCAATATACAAAGAATATTACCTCCCTAAAATTTACAATAACCTTCTACTTCAATTTAGACATATTAATTTAATTTCTGTTCCCATCTAAAAAACATTAGACAGACATTTCGTCTATTTTTCTACCTTTTCAAAATATGTATCAGGCTTGTCTGGATTAAATGGTTCATTAGCCCACATAACTGTCACCATATCTGTTTCTCCAGTATTAATGATGTTATGTGTATATCCAGTTGGGATATCTATGACTTCCAGCTTATCTCCTGATACCTTATATTCAATAATTTTGTCATCACCTATTCTTCTAAACTGAATAAGCCCTTCTCCACTGACAACCAGAAACTTCTCATTCTTGGTATGATGCCAGTGCTGTCCTTTTGTAATGCCTGGTTTTGATATATTAATAGAAACCTGTCCATGCTCCTCTGTTCTGATGAACTCCGTAAATGATCCTCTTTCATCAGCGTTCATTTTCAGTGGATATGAAAAACTATCTTCTGGAAGATAGCTCAAATAAGTTGCGTATAATTTTCTTGTAAAGTCATCGCTCTGATCAGGAATATTAAGATTCTTTCTTGAATCCTTGAATGAATATAACAGTTCACTTAATTTCTTAAGAGAAACATTATATATAGGTTCCATCATATAATATCCATCAGCCTTCATTGATGGATGACCCATAATACAGTGAATGATTTCCTCTATAACATCATCTATATAGCATAGAGGAATAACTGCATTGGGATTATTAATCTGTATATCCATATCATGAGCAATGTTATAGCACCATGTTGCAACAACACTATTGTAGTTTGGCCTACACCACTTGCCAAAGAGATTGGCAAATCTGTATATAAAAACAGGATTTCCATTATCTTTACCAAACTGCAAAAGATAATCCTCCCCCTGTTTCTTTGACTTGCCATAATCATTATCTCTTTCAGCCTGAATGCTTGAAGAGACAATAATAGGACATTGATTATTGTTTTCTTTTAATAGTTGACATAATGTTTCAGTGAATCCATAATTTCCATCATAGAATTCATTGACATCTTTAGGTCTATTAACACCTGCAAGATGAACAATAACATCACAGTTTTTTGTATACTTTTTTAGATCATCCAATGATGAATCTAAATCATATTTATGTATATTAATATCTTTAGTCAAATCATAGATACTACATTTATCATCTCTAATAGTCTTTAAGGCTTCTATAAGATTTCTTCCTACAAAACCACTTGAACCTGTTATTAGAAGTTTCATGCTACTGTTCCCCCAATAACTAAGGGTCTATATGCATTGTATATAAATCTACTTAGTACCCCCCCCCCCGGCAATTTTGATATTATCGTCATTTAAATAATTGTATAAGTATTTGTGATTTTTTACCCAATCAAACATCTCATATACCTGTGTTTCATAATCAGGTACTATAAAGTCAAAGTCATTTCTTGTACAATATAATGATTTATCATGAACTATACCATCCACCTTCTGAATTTTTAGATTCTTACATGAATATTTATTAAATAGTTTAACAAGGTTGTATTTGCTTATTTTCTTGTTATTGACAAGATTGTATAAGCCTGTAAGATTATCATAACTTGCTTTATGCATTGCCTTGGCAAGCGTCAATGTTGTAACTCCTGTCCACAAGGATTTATCATATCCATTTATTTCTCCTGACTGTTTCATAAACCAGTTAAACAGTCCTATCCCTTTTACATTAATATCTGGTCCAATAATAGAATTTCTAAAAGTTAAATTCTTGTTGTCATTTAATTCACCTAGAGCTTTTGAACGATCATAAAATGTTTCTCCATCAGGTACATCATTTTCTGAATAATTCCCTTCCTTTCCAGAAAATACACAATCTGTACTCATTTGTATAACCATTGTTTTCATTGTTTTTGTCACTTTTGCTAAAAAGTGAGGAAGATAGGAATTAAGAAGTACTGCCAATTCCTTATGTTCATCAGCAGCCTGATTAAGAATACCTACACAATTTATAATGACATCATAATTATTTTTCTTAATAATTTCTTCTAAATCATTAAATTCACATATATCCATAACATGTGTATAACAACAAGGTGACTCATGCAAGTCTATTCCTTCTACTTCTTCACCCTGTTCTTTCAGATAACATGCTATTAAATGTCCTGCCATTCCTGCAGCACCTAAAACTAAATATTTCATTTTAATTTATTCTCCCATTTTAATACTTCTTCTCGTATTTCTTTTAAAGTTAAAAGTTTTTCCACAGTTTGATCAATATTTAATAATTCAGTGTTATTGCTATTAAATTCAGTTAACCCATTTCTATTGGTACCTTTAGATAAATAGTTATCATAGTTTAAGTCTCTTCTATCTGCTGGAACTCTGTAGAAGTCTCCCATATCTATAGCCTTTGAACATTCTTCATTAGTTAAAAGAGTTTCATATGTTTTCTCACCATGACGAATTCCAATAATTTTATTTTCAACCTCATATTTAAATAGTTTCTTAATTGCCTCTGCCAAAACTTCAACAGTCGTTGCAGATGCTTTTTGAACCAAAATGTCTCCACTTGTTCCGTGCTCAAATGCAAATAAAACAAGATCTACCGCTTCGTCTAATGACATGATAAATCTTGTCATGTTTGGATCAGTTAATGTTAGTGGCTTATTCTCTTTAATTTGATTAATAAAAAGAGGTATAACTGAACCTCTTGAACACATAACATTTCCATATCTTGTACACATAATACTAGTTTTTTGAGAATCAACTGTTCTGCTTTTCGCAACAATGACCTTTTCCATCATTGCCTTAGATGTTCCCATTGCATTCACAGGATAGGCAGCTTTATCTGTAGATAAGCATACTACCCTTTTAACGCCACATTCTATGGCTGCAGTTAATACATTTTCTGTTCCTAAAACATTTGTCTTAACTGCTTCAATAGGAAAGAATTCACAACTAGGAACCTGTTTTAGTGCTGCAGCATGAAATATGTAATCTACCCCATTCATCGCATTTCTTACCGAATTTATATCTCTTACATCACCAATATAGAATTTAATCTTATCAGAGACTTCGGGATATTTTGCCTGATATTCATGACGCATATTATCCTGCTTTAATTCATCTCTACTGAATATTCTTATTTCCTTTATATCTGTATTTAAAAAGCGGTTTAAAACCGCATTCCCAAATGATCCTGTTCCACCAGTAATCATTAATATCTTATCTCTAAATTGAGTCATCTTTAATCCTCCAATCTATTGACTAACTCAAAAGCTTTTTCTATAACCTGTGACATATCATAATATTTAAATTCTGCAAGTCTTCCTAAATAAAAAAAATCATTAACTTTATCAGCTAACAATTTATATTTATTAAATAGCTCAAGATTACATTCATTAATTAATGGATATGATGGTATGTTGTACTTTTTATCTCTATTATAGTTCTCTGAGTATTCTGAAAGTAATGCAACTTTATTTTCTTTATAAACGCCCGTTACTCTACTCATATCAGAAGTCCTAAATTTTTTATATTTCAGTGGAAAAGTAAGAGCCAATCCATTAAAGTAAGTATTGTTTTTTATAATTGTTTTTTTAAAAAAAACTGATCTATATGGAAGACAACCATATTTATAATTAAAAAACTCATCTAACGGAGCAGTGTATATAAGTTTGCCATTAAATTCTGAGCCATTATAAAAGATTTTATTTTTTATAATTTTTATACATCTAGAACCATTACAATTCGTTTTTAAAACAATATTTTTATGTGTTAATATATTTTCAAACATTTTTGTATATCCATTTTTAGGAACAAAATTATATTTTTTCTTACTTCTTATATTATTGTAAGATACTCTGACTGGTGCTCTACCAACAATATTTTTATCTATTTCTTCTGGCTTTTTACCCCACATCTTTGCATTATAGCCAATAAATACCTTTTGATAAATATCTTGTCCTATCTCTTTTAAAAATAAATCATCAGTATTTAATAAATCTATAATATTTATTTCTGATTCTAACCCATATTTATTAACTAACCTTTTTATTATTTCATTAGCTATTTTTTCATCATACATTAACTTAATTGAATTCAAATTAATTGGTAATGGAACTATTGCTCTACCAATATTTACTTCCATTTTCACATCAATATTGACAATATTGTCATATTTTTCAATATAATTTAAAACTTCATCGTTATTAGTCATAATAACATGTGGTCCATACTTATGTATAAGCAAATGATTATTATCAAAATAATCATACATGTTACCAGCAATATGTCTCCTTTTTTCTAATAATAAAACTTTTTTTCCTCTTTCGGCAAGTTCCCTAGCACATACCGATCCAGCAAAGCCTGCACCAACAACTATATAATCATACATATTAATTTCCCTCTTTTCTGCTTTTTAATAAATACCATTATGGCATAATTTTTATTAAAAATTACCTAAATACAATAAGTCTCATTGAAGAAATTTTTTTCAGAAATCTTTATAACTATATTTTACTATATATATCTAAGACTCAATCAAAAAAATATTTACAGTTATTATTACCTATGAAAATTAATCATTACTAATAAAATCCAAAAATTTTATTGGCGACAATTCATTGCATATAGCTAATTTTTCTGTTGTGGATGCTTTTTGAATTTTAACAAAATCTACATTTATTTCATCTATATTACGAAAAAACATCATTGATTGTTTATCAAAATACTTTGATTTATAAACAGAATAATTATTTGTCAATAATTTTTTATTATAAAAAAGAGTTTCAAAGACTCTTTGAGAATATGAGTCACAATCAGATACTTTAAGTTCCAATCCACAATTAGACATATTTAAAATTGCAATGGTTTTTTCATATGGAATATTATTGCAATAATTAATATCATCAGAGTATACTTGATCTTTCTCATCAATTCCAAGTATATAAAAATTTGTGCTTATTTTATTATTCTTACAAAATTCATAAATCTTAATAAGTTCATTAAATCTACTTTTTCCATATCCAACAAAAAACAAATCAGCTTGCTTAATATCAGAATACTGATTGTTAATTTCAATTTTTGAATATGGTATTGGGTAATAGCCTATTTTACAACGTTTGGCTTCACTTTCATCAAAAATATATGATTTGTCAAATTTATCTTTAATAATTTCAAAACAACTATTTCTAAATGCATGTATATCAAGACTATATGATATATGTTTGGAACTTGTATATTTCTTTTTTAAAGAATCAACTAGTCCATGTTTTACAGCCTCAAAAGTGTCTATAAAATATATAAAAATTAAACTATCAGATTTATTGTATAAAGATACAAATCTATATCTTTTATTCCAAATCTTTTTAAATGGAATATTAAATAATGAATTGATTTTTTTTGAGAAATGTATCCTGTAAAAAAACATTTCCAATTTCGTAAATTCTTCTGTTAAATATGTATAATGAACATTCTCTTTATTGATTACATCATTAAATAGAATTCTATCAATATCCCTATCACTTGCAATAAATACATACTTCATTTTTCAATTCCTCCTATAAAAATTATTTTTCAAGAAAAATATTACTAATTTCAAATTTCTTTTTTCAAATAACACACAGTAAATCATAGTACATAAAAGAATTAAGATTAAAGATACCATTCCTACACATATAAACATTTTTAATGAATTTATTAAAATTAAATATGAAATTCTGTAAAAAATCAAAGACATTACAATAATAAGTACCGCTCTACCTAATATTAATCTATACTTATAATTTAATTTATAGCTTGTTATTCGGAATCTTAATACTGATAATATAATATAAAATACAATTAACCCAATAAAGGTACAAGAAAAGTCAATAATTGTAAAAATAAAAGTAATAAGTACTGATATACTTCCAACAAATACAGTTGATTTAAATGTCTTTTTAAACAATCCTAAATTCACAACAACAAAATCGGAAATAGAATAAAAGACATACGATATCAAATAAAAAATACATAATAACGAAATGGTAGTATTTATATAATTTATATGATTTAATCCAGAAGTATAAATTTGTATAAATCCATTTATTAATGCAGAAAAAAGCGGTAATGAAACAACAGTAATCAAGAAAATTATGAAATTCAAAAAATCATATACCTCACTAATTCCATCAATATCTAACTCTACAGTTTTCTGTCCAAAACTTGCTGACAATGCATTTAGTATTGTATTTATACATAATTTAATTACATTCATTATCATTAAATATATAGAATAAATGCTTGAATGAGAAAGATCATATATACCTGTAATAAGTATTATAGGTATACTTTCCAATACTTGCTGAACAATTTGATTACAAAATAAATAATATTGGTTTTTTATCTTATATTCTTTTGGAATTATTTTTCTATATCTATCTTTATATGTCTTATTAAAATGTATATGACAATATATCGTCTTAAGCACTCCTCCACTTAACATTCCAAAATAAATAAATATAAAGTTTAATTTCAATGAAATAGATAAAATAATAAAAAAATAATATGTAACCCTTTCAATTACTTGAGAATAAATAATTAAATATTTATCTTCATGTGCAGAAAAAACAATATCAAAACAAGTATAAAATCTGAAATTAATATATGAATTACAGGTTAAAAATAAAACTGATACAATAATTTCATATGAAGTAATCTTAGAACTATTAGTCAATAATAAATAAGGTATCATAAGTGATAATACTAATAAAAACCACAAACTCATTTTTTTAAAATATTTTTTTGAAGAATTGTATATTGATGCCTCAATTTCTAAATCGTTATTAATTATAGGTTTATACATTTCAAATATTGAAGCTCCAACCATTCCAGTTTGAAGTAAACTAACTAAATTTAATATTTGTGTCATTGTAGAAGTTAATCCATTTACATCAGATCCATAAGTAAAAATCAGGGCTCTAGGCACAAAAAAACCAAATAATAAATTTATAAACTGATAAATTAAAGAAATTACTACATTTTTTATTGCTTTATGTGAATGCATTTATGTTACCATCACTTTCTAATATAATTTCTAAATATTAATATAGCATATATAAATATATATAATTTATGTGTTATCATAAAATAAATATAATTATCATACTTATTCCCTTCCCTTTTTAATTTATTTAAGTTGTTTTGTAACAAGTATTGATTAATTAAATTACAAGTTTTTTTAAAGCTAGAGTAGGATATTTTATATTCTAAAAATAATGATGTTTTTATACTTCTAAGTAGTAATAAATACTTACTTTTTTTACATTCGTTATTTATTACCTCAACTCCTAACTCATATAATTCGACCATTTCTTTCCACGAATCTACAACAATTCTATTAGATATAGAATTTTCTACAGAATTTACAATATATACAATACTATCTATAAATTTGACATCATTAATACATTTTAAATATGAATATATAAAATGCGTATCTGCACCATATTTTTTTCTTGTAAACTGTAACTTATTTGTTATAATTACATCATTTAAAAACAATTTAGATGCAATACAATTTATAAAATATATATATTTCGGGTCAGTTATTACATTAGATATTTCAATTTTTCCTTTGACCTTTTTTGGGTATGGATAATATATTTTTTCTGATTTCTTTGTTCTTTTCTTTAATCCTCCTATAACTAATTGGCAATCAAAATTCTCTGTAAGTGTCGCTATTGAGTTACTTGGTAATTCATCATCACTATCTAAAAATGTAACATACTTTCCTGAACACACCTCCAATCCCGCGTTTCTTGCAGCACCTTCACCCTTATTAATTTGATTTATGACAATAATTCTTCTATCAACTTTCTTATAACTATTGCAAATATTTAATGAGTTATCTAATGAACCATCATTAACTAAAATTATTTCCAATTTTCTATAAGTTTGATTAATAATACTCTCTACACATAACTCTAAAGTTTTTTCTGCGTTGTATATAGGAACTATCACTGATACTAAGTCATACATTTTTATCTCCTCCTTCGACTATATGGTAGTGTCAAAAACAATTAATTATTTTAATGATAATTTCATTAGAAGCTCTTATACTATCTATATTTTTATCAATCTCTCCCTAGGAACGGATATATAACCTGACATGATTTTCTATACAAAAAAGTAATACACCTTATAATTATAAGTGATAAACCACAATAGAAAGAATGTATTATCATTACCATGGTCAAGATTTATATCACTTCTTATTAAATTTTTAAACTTTTATGCATTCCCTTCTGTGCTTCGTAAATTCAAACAGAAACCTGAGGATTTAAAATTCGTTATAGATAGAAATCCAATATACAAAGCAGCACAGCAGTATTTCCAGTTAAAAGGTAAATATGTTGTAAACAGACATATAAAATCATTGACCACATCCAAGGTACTGAAACCATTTTTTACTACATATGAATATTTGCATATACTGTTCAACCTCTCTATAATCTGCTTGGCAGGACTACGCTTACCTTATTTTATATATAAAGAGTTATAACAATGTTAAAAGACTGTTATACTTAAAAATGCCACCAATTAACACATCTGCTCCTATATCTCCAAATAAGACATAACTAAATAAAAAAACAAGTATTATAAAAATAAAATAAATACAAATTAATTGTAACGATTTCTTGGAATACTTCCCATTGCTAGAAAAAAGCATTGTATAATCCGAATATTGAAATACAATAATATTTTTATATATTCTAAAAAATGTTGAATTATAATAATAAATAGGACTTAAAAAAAGCATAAAATAATCAAGCTTAATTAATGAATCATTTTTTCTAAAACTCTTTATATTTTTAAATATAAAGAAATGTAATACAAAGAAAATTATTTGAATACTTACAAACACCATTGTTTTTGAAATACTTAATCTATTAGAAAGGTCATAAAAATATAAATTAACTTTACTTGACTGAAACAGCAAACTTGCAATATAAGGATAAAATGGAATAAGAAAAATGGAAACAGAAAACAAAATGATGGTTTGATAATTGAAAGATATTCTCTTAATTTTATCTATAAAAATTAAAAAAATGTAAATATATCCTATTGTATGAAAACCAGCGGCAATACAACATAGTAAAGAATATTGAATTTTATCCTTCAAATCTTTATTACTCTTATTAAAAACATAGAGTGCGTATATTATTATTACACTTGCTAAAAAGTTTCTTTTTTGTTGTATAAAATCCACCATAGGTAGCAACATAAATAATGCCATCACAATACAGGGCTTCGTCGACATCTTATAAATAATAAAAATAAATATTATTAGTGCTATAGCTGTAATTATTGAATTAAATAAAACGAAGTCAAAACCTAATTTTTGACTCACATGACATAAAAAACCATATAAATAATCAGAAGAAAGAAATTTTGGAATCACATTTTTATATGATTGATATATTCCATAATACTCCACATAGTCGCCACCACCATTATTGAAAACCATTAAAACAAATACCCATATAGAGTCTAAAATATAAACAATTTTATATTTATGGAGAAAGAAAGACATAATTATTAAAGAAAGTGTAATAATTAATCCATTAACTATCATTTTATCAACCTACCAATTTTTATTTTTAAATTCTTAGATCTTAACTTAAAATAATGTAGATTAAAATGTTTTTTCTTAATTCTATTAAAATTATCCTGAGTTACATCATTATATTCTAAATAATCAAATGAATTAGGAATAATTTTATATTTTTTGTTTAAATCATTGCAATCTATGTTGACTTTCATACTTCTAGATTGTAAATGAATATACATAAATTCTAGCTTTATAAGTTTTTTATTATTACAATAAAATCGATACAAATTTCCATTATCCCATAAAAATAAATTTTGAAAATTTTTTTCGACATAATACTTATAATTTGAATTCATTTTTGTTAATCTGAAATTTGATGTTTTCATATATGTATTAGCCGCAAAAGATTCATTAAAAATTTTTAAATTATGTTCTAAAAAAATACAATTTATACTATCATTATATTCTTCATCAAATGAACAATTTTTTTCATCACTAAAAACCTCATTAAACCTACTACGTCCATTTAATGTTAACATAAAAGCTGTGTTTACTTTATCTTCATTTCTATACAATGTACAATGTCCTAAATCAAAAATTTTATCATATATATCCATGTTAATTTTCTTTATAAATGTAGCAATATTTCCCCAAATCAAATCAACATCACAATACCCCCAATAATCATACTCAGTTAAATAATCGCTGAATATATATCCATAGGCAACCTTATAATCACAAAGCTTATATGGTCTACTACATGAAAAACTATTATTAAGCTTAATTTTTATTAAATTTTGCATATCAGTCCAATTATTATAGTAGACTTTAACATTACTTGGATATCGATATTCTGATTTATCATCTGTAAAGATAATCCAATCACATATATCCTTGTTTTTTTCACAAGACGCTAGAAACAAATTAAAATAATTATTAAATTTACCATAATAAGGTATAATAAAAGCAATTTTATTCATCATTTAACTCCCCTCAGCAATTTATAAATTCTAAAAAAGATAAAAATTTCGAAATATAACTCTTTTTTACACATTTTAAAAAAAATCATCCATATTAAACTTAAATTATTACTTTGAAAAGTATCAAATAATTTCTTATAGTTATTTGTATTTATTATTTGTTCCACTTTATTTACCTTTTTTTTAATGTTCGTATCAGAATTTTCTATATTAAGAATAATACTAAATAATTCCATTACTATTCTATTATTCAAGTTAATTGTATAACTACCTAACTCATTATCTTCTAAATATTGTGAAACTAGATTATAGAATCGCCATCTTTTTTCTTCATACTGCGTTTTATAACTATGTAATAACGAGACTGAATTTTCTTTTTCATAATGATACCATGTATCTTCTAAATATATAACATCGCCTTTTATTTTTGAAAAAACCATTATATTAAACCATCCATCTTCAATACCAATTTTTGATGTATCTACAAATGTGATATTCTTTATAAGGTCAGTTTTGTATAATTTTCCCCATGCAGTGTTTAATCTGTCCATCTCAAGAAGATTGTATTTTTTTTCTTTTAAAGATGGTCCGATTAAAATAGATAATAAATTATCCTTATCTTTTTTTCTGAAAAATTTAAATTTTTTTCCTTAAAAATATGCACTTTTTTTGATTTGTTTTTATATTCTTTGATATATGGAAAAATTACTACTTCTGTACTTTTGTTAATTTTTCTTAAAATTTTTTTAATACAATCCACATCTAAAAAATCATCTGAATCTACAAACATTGTATATTGACCATTTACATGTTTTATTCCACAATTTCTTGCCGAAGATAATCCACCATTTACTTTGTGGAAAACTTTAATTCTTGAATCAATTAATTGATAATTATCACAAATGCTTCCACATCTATCAGTAGATCCATCATCAACTAAAATAATTTCTATATTGGAATAAGATTGATCTAATAAACTTTCAATACACCTACTTAAATATTGTTCTACATTATAAACAGGTACCACTATACTTACTAACATTTTTCCCTCCATCTTCAGATATATATTTTATTTAAAACTTAATATATTACACTTTAATATTCAAAATACTATAGAACATATTATATGATTATTATCCAATATCATATTTCTGACAAGAATAGGATATACTTATATTGATTTATAAAGTTTTTCCATAATTTCATTGACTAGATCGATACTGTAGTTTTTAGAAATATTAACACAATTAACTTTCATTGAATTCATTAATTCTTTACTTTCTTCAAGATTTTTAATCCCATTAGAAAAACCTTCAATATCTTCTGGTGAATATTTAAAACCAGTAATACCATTAATAGAATAATCATTAATCCCATTAATATTTGAGGTTAAAATTGGTAATCCCGTTGCCATTGCTTCAATTGCTGCCAATCCTAACCCTTCTCTTTTAGAAGGAAATGCAAACAAATCACTACAATTACATAATTGAACTACATCCGTTCTAAACCCTAACAAGAAAACCTGATCTTGCATAGATAAATCATTTATTAATTTTTTCAAATTATCTAATTCATTGCCTCTACCAACAATCAAATATTTTACTCTTTTATTGTTTAATAGAAAAATAGCCTTGATAATTGTAGAATGATTTTTTCTATTAGATAACTCACCAACTGAAAGTATTAAAAAATCATTTTCACTTAATCCTAGAGATGTTCTATATTTTAGCCTATCCTTTGTATTTCTTTTAAACTTATTTACATCAACACCAACCCCTGGTACTTTAACAACTTTTTTTGCCTTAAATTTATTCGTAGCAATAGCATAGTCTTCATCATTAATTGTAATCAAAACATCAGTATATTTAGATAATATTTTTTCTATTGGATAAAATATTATCCAACTCGATTTTGGACCACCTTTAAAAAAATGAAACCCATGTGCAGTATATATACATTTAATATGTTTTCTCTTGCACACCAATCTTGCTATAGTACCCGCAATTGGTGTATGACAATGTACAAAACTATATTTGTATTTTTGTAATAATTTAAATGTTTGCATATAAGCGATGATGTGTTTACATAAGTTAAATATTGATCTTGAATAATTTATTTGAAAATATTTAACGTTTAAACTATCAAGACTTTTTTTCAAATCACTTTTTCTATCTTCGGTCCATATGCTTGTATCACTCCAATCACATGCAACATGAACTTCATACCCTAAATCAATCAGTATATTGATATTATTCATATTAAACTGTCCAATCATGGAAGGTACTGTTGCTATCATCAAAACCTTTTTATTCATTTAATTCTCCTCGCTGTTATTTCTGCATATATACTAGATTTACATGTATCAACTAATACAATCTTTATTTTCATACTGTAGCAGTTGTCTCAATATCTTGTAATTGTTTTAAAATATCGTTATTAATAAGTGTATATTTCGTATTATTTATTGTGATAACGCACCAACTTAAGGTAGAAACCAAAATACTCTTATTTTTAAATCAATATCTTCTTTTTTCATATTAATTATAATATTGTAAATGATATATTCCTTTAATTATCTATAAAACTTTGTTATTAAATTTTTATATTTTTTTCACAAACATTAAATTTCTACCCATAATTTTTCTTTGCAGGAATTCCAAAATATATACCTTTGTCGTCTATATCTTTGATAACAGAACTTCCTGCTCCAATTATTACATATTCATTCAAGGATATATTATTAATTATACTTGTGCCTATACCTATCCAAGTACGCTTGCCAACTTTTACTGTTCCTGCAATATGTACTCCGGGACTTATATGGACATAGTCTTCAATAATACAATCATGATCAACAGATGACGATGTATTAATAATGCAAGCACTCCCCACATTTGTATCCGCATTAATAACTACATTAGCCATTACAACAGTTCCCTCACCTATACTTACTGAATCATCTATAACTGCTGATGGATGTATTAATGTTGGTTGAATGATACCTTTTTTCATCAACAATTTTGAAATTTCTTCACGCATCTGATTGTTTCCTATTGCAACAAAAAAATATAGATTACTGTATTTATCATCATCGCTGTTTAAATACATATCTATATCTTTTATTGTACCAATAACATCATACTTTCCATTCTTCTTTTTATTTTCATTGTCATCAATAAATCCTATAACTTCATATTGATTTTTTTTTGCTATATCAGCAACTACTTTACCATGTCCACCTGCCCCAATAATAATCATTTTCTTAATAGTATTCTCTATCATCTGAAATATTTCTTCCTAAAATTAATATTTTTGTCCTTTTTATCAGCAAATAATGCCTCTATATCTTTTGTTTCAATAATATTTTCTTTTCCTATAATAAAACCGTTAAAATGCAAAATATCCATTTGTTTTAGTTTTTTTATACTTTTAGTTAATGCAGGATGTAAAACATACAATGTTTCACTATTCAATTTAAGTTGATTATCACCAAGAATATAGGTGATATCCTTAGAGTGCATAAAATGTTGTTTAATCTTATCATTCTTATTATCATATAAAATAATTCCTAGCATTCCTAATTGATATAAAACAGAGAACGGATGATTTTTTGCAGGACAATCCTCACACCCATTTTTACTACATTGCTTTAACTCATTAAACTTCTTACATATTTTTTTTAAATCAGAAGAAAACATCAGATTTTTTTCAATTAACAATAAAAGTTTTTCAAAATTATCAGGGTTTTGCCAAAAATTAGGAAGAATTTTTTGTTTCTCAATATAATAACAATATTCATCTGTTTGCGACAAAGCTTCCTTATTATATGCTAGTTTACCCGCTTTTTCTTCAATTAACTTTTTTACTTTGTTACCACGTTCTAATTCCGAATTTAATTTTTTTATCTCTTCTAAATTTTTTGTAAGCATTTCTGCATATTCCTGAATATCTCTTGTAGTATCAAATGAATGCCGATAAATGCTTTCAAATACTGTTTCATCCATATTAATATTATAGGGATTACATAATTTTTTTACTCCAACAAATGCCTCTTCTACATTTTGATTAACTAAACTTTTATCAAACAACAAATTCTCATTTTGATTTTTTATACATTCACAATAAATTTGATATTGTTCTTCTTTTGTATACCATAAATCACTAACAGATGACATAATCTTTTTTTGTTGTTCATTAAAGTAATTATCTGATATTTTAAAAGCTTCATTTCTTATGGTATAGAAAATATTAATACATTCACCAAATATAATCATTAAATCATCAACTGCTTTTAAAAGGGATACTTGTAAAAATTGCCATATATTTACATATCGTTTGCTAATAATATTTGGAAATATTCTTAAATTATAATCAGAATAGTTACTTGCATATGTTTCACAGCCGTAACAGCACCAATTACTACAATTTTGATTGCTATTACAATATGAGTCAGATTTTTGGGGATTATCACAATTAATAATATTTTCTTTTTTTGAACATTCTTCACACATTAGTGGTGGCTCCACATTTAATTCTTTAATGGATTGATCAACTTTATCTATAAAAATACAGACTCTTTTTTTATCAATGCTATTCAAAAAGTTAGAAATAATTTTTTTAAAATTTAATAAATATTGTAAGTCATTCGAACGCTTTTCAGCCCAATTATCTTCTTGTAATATATTTGAAAAAATTCTTTCCAAATTATCACATTCAGATTGCATACACAAATTATATGTTTCATTTGTAATATGATTATTTTCTAGATATTCATTTAATTTTTTTATTATAGGAGTTGTATTGGCGTTACCATCCCACCATTTTTTATTTTCTGAAATATTATCTTCAATATTTATTAATTGATTCAATACATAAACAATAATCGTATATTTCCATAAGTCAATCAAGTTATTTATATCTGTAAATGATGTTATTTTTTTCTGAGTATCAACAATAATTGTATCTGTTCCCCAATTATTATTAGGATTAGGTCCATCCCTTAATATTGGTAAACACATATTTTCTTTATTAGCTGCTACAGTTGTTCTTTTAATTTGCAACACAAAAGTTTTACCAATTCCTTTTACTGCTTTAATACCGTAATATTTAGAATTACGATTAATAATGTCTTTTATTTTTTGAGTTGCTGTATATGTTTCAAATCGAGTTTGACTACCTCTAGCTTTCTCAGCGTCAGGAAGCCAAATTGATTCTATCTTTTCAAAAAAATCAAATTCAGACCATTGGTCTGGTGTTAGCTTTGATTCCTTAGAAAAATAGAGTTTAAATGACACAGGTGTATTATTATCAAAATCAAATTTATTGTCTCGATCGAATCTTTTTTTATTTTTATTCCATTCATATAAATGTACTTGTACTTCATCTTTATTTTTTAATTTTTGGTAAATAAGGCACCCAATATAAGAATAAGAATCTTTTATTTCTACACCAGTTTTTCTACATGTAATACAAGGAAAAGTAATTCCATTTAAATTTTCTTGATATATTATTCTTTCTCTGTGTTCATCCCCGTTAAGATATGCACTTAACTTCCAATCAGTAAAATATCTTAATAAAAACTTTTGATGACTTTCATATATTCTATCATATGGATGATGTGCTATTACAATTCTTGGTATAGTTTTATCCAACTTATTCTCAATGTTACTTATTTCATTAATATCTACAATTTGACGTAATCTATTATTCCCATTACTAATTAGCGCACTATTTATATGAATAATATATAACTTGTTTTTATATTGTCTAATATTCACTTGTTCTGGTGACTTTGTATAAATTTTAGAGTAATCATCACCATAAAAGTCTTTAATAAATTTATTAAAAGTAATAAAAGACTGCAATAATCTCATATCTGTAAAATATTCCTTATAACACTCCGGATCTTGATCAATATGATTATGGATATATTCACAATCTCCTTTTTTTCCTGAATATTCATCTACATCATGATTTCCTGGGATGATATAAAAGAATTCTTTCTTTATACCTAACACTTCCGACAATTGATTAAGAAATACTAATGTTTTTTCATATCCTGTATTAAATTCATGAAGATCACCAGTTATTATAATAAAATTTATTTTACGTTCTTCTTTTAATCGGATAAAAGAACCTTTAAGACTTTTCCACTCTAAGTTTTCAAAAATATGCAAATCTGAGATATGAAGCCATCCATACTCAACATTATCCATTATATATTCCTCCCTTTTTGATTAAATCTATCAATAATTATCTATTTTTTTAAATTCTTCCATTGTCACTGATGTTTCAGATGAAATCCCCTGTCTAAATAAAACAACCTTAATTGTTTTCAATATAATTTCTATATCTATCAGAAAAGATATCTTATGTGTGTATTCAATATCTAAATTGAACTTTTCTTCCCATGTTATACTATTTCTACCATTCACTTGTGCATAGCCAGTAAAACCAGGTCTGACATCATGTCTATGTTTTTGATGTTCATTGTATAAAGGAAGATATTTAACTAACAATGGTCTAGGTCCTACAATTGCCATATCACCCTTGAGTATATTAAAAAGTTCAGGCAGTTCATCAAGACTTGTTGATCTTAATAGTTTCCCAAACTTTGTTAATCTTATTTCATCAGGCAGTAGATTACCATCTTCATCTTTCTCATCTGTCATTGTCCTAAACTTATAAAGAGTAAATATCTTTTCATGAAGTCCTGGTCTTTTCTGCTTAAAGATAACTGGTGAGCCTAGTTTTATTCTTACTAATAGTGCAACTATCAACAGTACCGGACTTAGGATAATGATTGCTAATAAAGAAAGAATAAAATCCAATATTCTTTTTATATACTTTGCATACATTATTCAAAACACTCCTTGATTATTTCTATAATCATATCCTGTTCTTCTACAGTCATTTTGTTATCAGATGGTAGACACAATCCTCTTTCAAAGATATCTTCATTAACAATCACTGATTCCTTGCCTTGAATATATGCATTGGATAAGCCTCTTCCATTGCCATCTTTTGTAATGAATGGATTCATTCTGAATATTGGCTGCATATGCATTGGCTTCCAGATTGGTCTACCCTCTGCATTATACTTTACTAGAGTTTCTAGGATTTCAGTTGGACATGATTTGCCAGGCTCAGATATATAAAGGACTTCTTTTTCACCTCTGACCTGTTTGCACATAGCTTCCTTATCAATAATTAAACATGATAACCAATAATTAGGTTCCATAACGTCCTCAATAAAAGGATTCATGGAAACTGGCATGTCCTTGAATCCTTCCTTATATCTATAATAGATGGCTTTCTTTTGAGCAATATGCTCATCTAAATGTTTATACTGACCTCTTACTACTCCTGCTATAACATTGGACATACGATAGTTATAGCCTATCTCTTCATGCTGATACCATGGCGCATTCTCTCTTGACTGGGTTGACCACTTTCTGGCTTTATTGGCTGCCTCTTCATCATCAGTCAATAACATGCCACCACTTGATCCAGTAATAATCTTATTGCCATTAAAGCTAATAATATTGTAAGTACCAAATGTTCCAGTCTGCTGTCCTTTATAGGTTGCTCCCAAAGATTCAGCAGCATCTTCTATAAGTATTGCATTATGCTTTTGACATATTGCCATGATTTCATCCACCTTGGCAGGTGTACCATATAAGTTTGCAATCACAACAACCTTTACATCAGGATATAATTCAAAGGCTTTTTCCAATGCCTTCGAATCCATATTCCATGTTTCATATTCACTGTCAATAAATACAGGAATACCACCTTCATAAACAACGGGATTCACAGTCGCACTGAAAGTCATATCACTACAGAAAACATAATCACCTTGTTTTACTCCGGCTAATTTCATTGCAATATGCAGTGCAGATGTTCCAGCTGATAAAGCAACTGAATACTTACACCCAATATAATTGTTTGTCAATTTTTCAACCTCATTAATATTAGCCCCTACTGTAGACATCCAATTAGTACTATACGCTTCTATAATATATTCTAGTTCTTCACCATGCATCGTTGGTGAAGATAGCCATACTTTATTTTGAAATGGTTTAAAACTCATGTTTCCCCTCCTCTTCTGTTATTTTTATGAACACAAAAAAACAGGTTTTCACCTGTTCATTATGAGTTTTTATGGATGAGAAAGCATAGTTCCCCCTACCCCATAAAAACTCATATTTTATGTTCCGAATATAATTGAAGGCGGGTTACCGATCGCTTCAATTATTTCTTACTTTTAATATCTATACCTACCTTGATTTTTCTATCAAAGAATGTTAAATCAAGATATGCACAACAATTGTGTGTATCAACTTTCACAATGTGATTTTCATAAGAAACTAATGGTCCATCAGTAACAACTGTTTTACCATTAACTCTATATCCGTGTGAAATTCTTGCAATATAATCATGATCTAATATTTGATTAAAGAATTCTATCTCATCTGCTCTTAAAGCAGATGTTTCATTATTCTTTAATTGTTTAATAAGACCATCATTAATATCTTTCATTTTCATTAATAAAGTAGAAAATTCAACTTGATCTAATGAAGTTTTTACAAAGATGTAATTATCAAACATAGTTCTTAATAAAAGTTCTTTCGTATCACGACTACAAACTTCATATTGAGGAACAAAAGCTTCTAATCCCTTTTTTTGATTAAGATTATTAAGAATCTTATTGGTCTTTTGGCTTAAAGTATACAAAACATACCAATTCATACTTTTCTTACCACATTCACTGCTACTGTAAACTTACCAATAAAAATGCCACAATCTAATGTCGCAAAACGATTATGCCGATTAACCTTAATAATCTTATCTTCCAATCCTTTCAGTGGTCCTGAAATTGCTACAAATCTTGAATTAATACTCTCCCCTACTGTATGCCTAATAACATGTCCATTATCAAATAACTTCTCTAATAAGACCTGTTCATCATAACTTAAAGGATAGACATCTTCATAATGAAGTAATTCAATCAAACCATCAATCGTATGAAAGAACTCTTTAAACATCTTATCAAATTCTTCTTTATTAAGTTTGCTTTTGATAAACACATAGTCTGGATAAAGTTCTTGAATAATATAACTATTCTTGATTTTACCTCTACCAAACCATCTTTCCTTTTTTGGGATGAACGCTTCTATATCTTCTTGTCTGTTTAATGCAGTAACGACTTGTTTTACATGATTACTCTTCACATGTGCTACATACCAGAACATATCATTCCCCCCATCCATTTTTCGTAGAATACAATATTCTGCGAAAATAATGGCTTGTTTTATCTTTATCATAGATATAATTTAATCATTTTATAATATTGATTTATTTGTAATGAAATCATTGCTATTCAATAACGACATTTTTATATTGATTTCTACTGAATACAATCAAAATTTAATAATTCGGGTTGAAAATTAACTCAACTATGTTATAATCTGTTTCATAGAATATTGTATTCTGTGATAAAATATAAAAAGTCATCTATAAAGTAATATACTTTAAGGATGACTTTTGTCATTATATTATTGTAAATCTGATAATAGTTTCTCTAATTTAGGAGGCAGGGCATCTATAAATAAGTCAGCTAATACTTCTGGTGATTCTTGCATACCGCGAATAGCCCAATCAACAGTCATAGTAATAGAACCATGACAATACATATCTAATAAAAACATAATATCTGGTGGTATTTCACCTATTTTTTTTTGAATAATATTTGTATAAAACTCTAATATACACTGATAATCATAGTTTTCTACATTATTATAATCTTTAGACTGAAAAGCTTGCATAAAAAAGACTTTATCATTTAATAAGAAAGTAAACTTCTTAATTAATCCTTCTCTTAAAGTAGAGGAGCTTCCAATCTGTCGAAAAGATTTATCAGCTAATTTTTCAAAATACCAGTTTACTAAATCATATTTATCTTGAAAATAACGATAAAATGTCTGTCTTGTCATACCACTATGTTTTACAATATCTGTCACTGTCATTTTATCTAAAGACTGCTTATCCATTAAATCCTTTGCACTTTGTGCAAAAACATATTTTGTTTGTTCATGTTCATTCATGTCATCACCTCGTCTTTTATTATACCTTATTGATCTATCATTAGCCATTATCCATAAATCTTATTTTTACCACTTTTCTTTGCCTGATATAAACACTGATCACAACGTTCTAATAACTGATGAATACTTTCATTTTCTATTGTTGCTATTCCTATACTCATTTTAATATTTTGATGAAATTCTCCTAAATATAATATTTGACTTTCAAAAGCTTCTAAAATATCTTTTGCTATTTTTAGCGCTCCTTCTTTTTGATATATAGGAATAATGACTAAAAATTCATCTCCACCATAACGACAAGGATCAATCGTAGGATAATATTGTCTCTTAATATTCATAAGAATTTCTCCTACATATTGAATCACTGCATCTCCTAAAGCATGACCATAAGTATCATTAATTTGTTTAAAGTTATCTAAATCAATCATGATAATAGAAAATGGTACTTGTTCTTCTTGATATTGCTGATAGAGTGAATCCAATTGTGCACGTATAAAACGTCGATTATATAAACCACTTAATGTATCTTTTGTATTTTCTTGTGTTAAGGCTTTATTTAATTTCATTAACTGATTATTTTTCTCTTGACTCTCCTTAACAATAGATAAATCATTCGTTACATCTTCAGTCACAATAAATATGCCTACACATTCTTTATGATCATTATACACTGGGTATTTACGTGTATGAGCAATCTTAAAAGAGCCTTTTTGATCAACTCCTTCTACTTCAAAAATATTAATAGCATTTCCAGTCTTCATAACATTTTGTTCATCTTCATAAGCTTGCTTCGCATGTTCTACAGAATCAGGAAATAAATCAAAATCTGTCTTACCAATGACTGATTCAGGATTGTTTTTAAATTCTGGATGTTTTTGATAAAATTGTCTATTCACATAAAGAATGCGACTTTCTAAATCC
>NZ_HG005288.1:84514-97511 GCF_000455285.1 Candidatus Stoquefichus massiliensis AP9
TTAAACAAGATTACTAAAGGCATCTTAGCAATTATAATTGTTTCTAACAAGAATTCTAAATTCATATGATATTCATTTTTGAGATTATTAAGATCCACTTTCATCACCACTTTCATTTTATCATGTCCTACTCAAATGTAAACTTATTTAAGAATTCTCACACAATATTCTTATTGTCATATCTATGTAAATTTGTTAAAATAAGAACATTAGGAGGCATAAGTGATGGAATTTATTAAAAAGTTTGCTAAGGAGCTTAGCGTCTTTGGATTAGTTCTTGTTATTTTTTTAGGATTATTTATCTATCGGCAAGCAACTTTCAAAGATTATAAAACAATTACTCAAGATAAATTAACACAAATGGTTGAAGGCAAAGAAGATTTTGTTGTTGTATTAGGAGATTCTAGCAATACTACTGTTCAAGGATACCAAAGTATTATGACAAAATATACAACCAAAAATAGATCTACACCTTTCTATTATGTAGATACAAAAGATATTGATAAATTAGAAGATTATGTGAAAAAAACATTTGATTTAGAGGTCTCTTATCCAGTCACTCTCATTATTGAAAAAGGTGAAGTTGCAGCTAAAAAAGAAGGTGCAATGCAATATTATTCATTATATGATTTTGTAAAAGAAAATTTTAAATAAAAGGAATGGCTGAGCCATTCCTTTTCATATTCTATAAAATTTTATTTCTGATAAACTCTTTCTACACGTTCACTTACTAAACATGTGATTTCATAAGGAATTGTATGCAGTTCTTTAGCCATTCTTGCTAATGTCAAATGATCACCAAAAATCTCAACAAGATCATGAACTTTTACAGTTTCATCAACTCTAACCATAACCTGATCCATACAAACTCTTCCAACAATTGGATAATAATGACCATTTATATAAACCTTTCTTCCTTGATTAGCACGAATAAAACCATCAGCATACCCAATTGGAAGTGTTGCTATAAATTCATCTTCACTCGCTGTATACGTTAACCCATATCCTATACGTTCACCTTTTTTGACTTTTTTAACCATCGCAACTTTTGTATAGAGTGACATCACCTGTTTTAATTGTTCACAATCATCACCTGCAGGATCTACTCCATACATTGCAATTCCACATCTAGCAATATTAGATTTTGGTTCTTCATGATACATCATCGCTGCAGAATTTTGACAATGTATATATTGGAATGAATGTTCACCAATAATCTCATAAAACATTTTCAGCTGATCATGATAAGCATCAATTTGTGTTTCATCATCAGCAGTTGCAAAATGTGTAAAAACACCATCAATTTGAAAAATAGGCTTTGAACATATTTTCAATACTTCTTCAAATTCTGCCTTAGATTTTAATCCTAATCTATTCATTCCTGTATCTATTTTTAAATGTACTTTAACAGGATGAGAATGATGAAATAAATGAATAATTTCTTTCATATAGTCTTTTGAATATAAAGTGAGACTAATATTGTTTTCAATTACCATATCTAAATCTTCTAAAGGAATTGCTCCTAATACAAGAATATCTTGTTGAATACCTATTTTTCTTAAATCAATCGCTTCTTTTAAAGTAGCTACACCAAACATTGATATATGTGGATGATCCTTCAAAACATTTGCTATTTCTTTATATCCATGTCCATATGCATTCGCCTTAATAATCGCCATCATAGGCTTTTTGACTTTTTGATATAATAAATCAATATTATCTAAAAGATAATCCAATCGAATCACTGCATACGTATCACGATAATGTGTCACAGTAACACCCCTTTTCATTGTTCTAGTATAGTCCAAATCCTAGATTGTTTCAAGAAAAAATAGGGTAAACACCCTATTTTACTTGAGATGACTGCATGCTTGATAAAACGGCAATCATTTCTTCTTTTGTTAAATCATTAGAATAAAGTGAACAAACAACACCTGAAGAAACATAAGTCATTTGATTATCATCATGAAAAGCAACACCATCAATTAAATCTATCATATCACTTCCAATTGTTTGAACGTTAATTTTATCATCAGTTGTAGATGAACTTTCAATAATCGTAAATGATTTATCACCTGTAAACTTTAAAATATGATTAGTTGTATTATCAATTTTAGACACTTTTTCATTTTCTAATGTAGAACCCATTAAAGCGACTGGATAGAGTGGTAAAGATGATGAAGCAGTATACTGAGTTTTTGCTTCTTTCATAATATTATCCTGTACAAAAGCATCTTTTTTGATATCTTCATTAGCTTTAAATGATGACACAGTCAATTTAATCACTTCTGTCCCATCTTGATCATAAACTGTCACATATACTGGTTTTAATTCCTTATCAAACTTGACTTCCTGACTCTTAACACGTTCATCATTTTCATAAGCAATATCACCATGTGCCAAAAAACCATCCTTTACTTTTTCAGGTTTATTATCTTTTAAAAACGATAATAATGATTGATAGATGTAAGGTTTCGGTGAATTGTTAGGCCATTCACTTTTAAACTGAAATGCTTGATTCAAAGATGGCGTTAAAACAAAAACTCCATCATCATTTCTGACAATCACTTGTGCCTGATTTAAAGATTTATCATAAAGTTCAACTTTATAATAATCATGATCATCAATTTTAGCAAATGTAGAAGTCACCTGATATGATTTTAATTCATCATTTTCAAGCATCTCCATATTGCAAACCATTTGATAACTTTTATAAGCATTTGCTTCTTTTAATAGTTTGTCCAATGATGATGATTTAAATTTAAAAAAACAAAAACCTCCAATTAAAACAACGACAACACCAGCAATAATTGCAATATATTTCTTATTCATCATTAATCCTCCTCGTCATATTTTATGAATAATGTCATGTTTTATGAATAAAGATGCAATGTTTGGTTATACTATCATTAGGAGGAGTAAACTATGAACGTTATTCAAAAGATTGCATTAGTCTTTACAATCATCGGTGCCATTAATTGGGGGTTAATTGGTTTATTCAATTTTAACCTCGTTGAAAGTATTTTTGGGACTTCATTGTTCAGTGCTATTATCTATATGATTGTTGGTATCGCTGGTATCATTAACATTATGTTATTGTTTACAGATTTAGATACAAAATAATGGATATGCCATGCATACCCATTATTTTTTTGGTATAAAATCTATTAATTTTCCAGTCTTTAACATAACTCTTTTTTTATGTTTAATAAGTGATAACATAGGAATATCAGAATCTGAATCTGAATATCCATAAGAATTTTCATAATCGATTTCAATATTTAAGGATTTCAAATAATTCTGAATACGATGAATCTTTTCACCATCCTTACAGTTTTTCCCAATCACAATATTGGAATGAGGTTGTGTCTGTGTTGCCAGCAAACAGTCTATAGGAAGATCATTATATTGCATATATGCTTCTACAGAAGCAGTACATAAAATAACTAAATAACCGTCTTCTTTTTTCTTTTTCATTTCTTCTACAATATTTGGATAATATGTTGGCTGAATACACGCTTTATAAAAACACTGCATATCTTCCTCGCTCATATAGTTTAAGGGAAAAAGGATTGCAGACTTGGCTTTTTCAAATGATGAAAGATGCAACAAGTACAAAACATAATAATAAGCAACTTTAAAAAAATAAATAATATGTCCTGGATGTTTCATAATATCATACTCTAAAAGACGTGCAATTGAGTCACCTTGAGCAACTGTATTATCAAAATCAAATAATGCAACTTTTTGAAGCATTAGGCTATCTCCAAAGCAATTTCCATCATTGCCGTAAACGTCTTTTCTCTTTCTTGAGCAGTTGTTTCTTCACTTGTTACTAATGAATCAGAAACAGTTAATAATGTTAATGCTTTTTTCTTTAAATGAGCGGCTGTCGCAAATAAAGCATAAGATTCCATTTCAACACCTAGGCAACCCATTGATGCCCATTTTTGAGCAGCACCTTCATCAGCATGATAGAATATATCAGATGCAATAACATTCCCAACATGATAAGTTAAATTTTTTTCTTTTGCTTGTGCAACTGCTGATTCTAATAAATTGTATGAACTAATTGCTGAATAAGTTCCAGGTAATTCATATTGATGAGCAAAATTACTATCAGTGCATGATCCTTGAGCAATGATAATATCTCTTAAATGAATATCTTCCTGTAAAGAACCACAAGATCCAATACGAATAATAGCTTCTACTCCATATTGTGTAAATAATTCATAAGAATAAATACCAATCGATGGTTGTCCCATTCCAGAACCCATAATTGAGACTTTCTTTCCTTTATACAAACCAGTATACCCTAACATATTTCTCACAGCATTAAACTGTTTTACATCTTCTAAATAAGTCTCTGCCAAGAACTTCGCACGTAATGGATCTCCTGGCATTAAAACAGTTTTCGCAATTTCTCCTAATTCAGCTTGATTGTGTGGTGTTGACATGATTAATTTCCTCCTTCATGAAATGTCTTTCCTTCTTTAAATTTATATATATCCGTGATATCTGATGAAAGTTCTCGTCCTTCTATGGCATCATGCACTGCATCAACCATTTGCTGACTTTCACCAATGTCATATCCGATTTTAGCAAAGTATCCATCTAACACAATAAATGGAACACTTCCTGCATCACCTTCAAAAACATAATCTTCTAACAAACTACATGTCTTAGCATAAGCATCTAATGATTTCTCTTCATCAATATCCATTTCAATAATAATCATCTGATTGCCATATTCTTCCTCTAATAAAGGAACAACATGTTTAATAAATGACTGACAAACAGGACATGTCTTAGCAAAATAAACATATAAATAATATTGTGGACGCGATTGACATCCACTTAACAAAAGAATCAAAACACATAAGATTTTCTTCATTTATGACTCCTTATAAATGTAACGTAATCCACTTAATTCATCACTTAACGACTGATGATTAATTGCCTTTTCAATATCATCTACCAGATATTCTTCATCACCTGAAGTATAGCCTAATTTCGCAAAATATCCTTCTATCGCATAGAATGGACCATTGCCATACTCAGATTCATCAAAATCAACTAGCGAATCAATAATAGCATCATAAATAGGCTGTGTTGCATCATCATCTAAATCATATGATTGAATTGTCAAAGAATCTCCAAATGTCTTTTCTAAATAAGGTATAGCCTCTTTCTTAAAAGCCTTACAATTTGGACAAGTTTCAACATAGAAAAAAGAAAGAGTTACATGTTCTTTTAAAGTTTTTGTTGGTGTTGACTGACAACCCCATAATAAAAATAATGATAATAATAATAACAATATCTTTTTCTTCATGACAGTCTCCTTTATCATATATATTATAAACTATCTTGTTTTGAAAGTATACAAAGCATTTCAACAAAATTTCCCTCATTATGTTACAAAAACTGCTAAATATTATCAAATACTATTGATAAAGATAACGTAAATCACTCAATTCATCACTCAATGGTTCCTGATGAATCGCATGCTCGATATCATCTGCAAGATATTTTTCGTCACCTACTGTATACCACAATTTTGCAAAATATCCATCAACAGCATAAAAAGGATTACGACCATATAACTCATCATCAAAATCTTCCAATGAATAAATAACTGAATCATAAACAAATTTGTTTGCGGCATCATCCAAATCATAAGATTCAATTGTTATTGTATGCCCAAAGATTTCTTTCAAATAAGATATAGCATTCTTTTGAAATGATTTACATACTGGACAAGTTTTTGTATAAAAGAAATATAATGTCACATGTTCACTTAAAACCCTTGTTGGTGTCGATTGACAACCGCATAATATAAATAATGATAATATGAGTAATATCTTTCTCTTCATTATAGACTCCTTTATTTTTTATATTATAAACTATCTGTTTTTGAATGTATACAAAGCATTTGTATAAAATTTATCTAATTTTGTTGCAAAAAAATAATTTTAATAATATAATAGTGTCAAGGAGGATGAGAAAATGAATTTTGAATGGTCAACAAATGATATTGCCACAATGACAGTCACAGTTTATGAAACAAATTTAACGTTGAATAAAGCTGCATGCATGCATTTTGAAGATGTCAACTATGTCTTATTAGGGATAGACAGAAACGCAAGACAAATTGGTATTAAACCTGTGACCAAGCAGGAACTTGATGAAAATATTTACCCTGCTAGTCAACTCCATCGCATTTCACTAGGTAAAAGTTATGGTCGAATCTCCAACAAATCATTTGTTTATGACCTCGCTCAGGAATTCGGATTAGATTTTAGTGATAATCAATGTTATAAGTATAAAGCCACATATGATGTTGTACATTCAATTATGATTGCACAACTATAAGGAGGGAAATCAATGTCAATTACTTTTATATGGACACTTGTCTTAGTGATTTCAGTAATTGTCGAAGCTATCACTGTAGATCTTGTAAGCATCTGGTTTGGATTAGGTGCCATTGCTGCTTTAATTGGAGAATGGCTTGGTTTAAGTCAAGCTATGCAAATGGTTCTCTTTGCAGTTATTTCAGTTATCTGTATTATTGTCTCAAGACCATTAGCAAAAAAGTATTTAAGAGGAAATACAATTAAAACAAATTTAGATCGTATTATTGGTAAACATTGCTTGGTTACAGAAACTATTACTGCCGATAATAAAGGTGAAGTCAAAGTCATGGGTAATTTATGGGCTGCGACAAGTTTAAATAACGAAAAAATTCAAGCTGGTGAATATGCTGAAGTCATATCTATTGAAGGTTCACATGTTGTTGTTAAAAAAATAAATATGGGAGATGAAAATATATGTTAGATTTTATAGTTAATTATTTATGGATTGTGATTTTAATTGTTTTAGCTATCATTGTTATTGCGAGAACAATTCGTATTGTGCCCCAATCTTATGCTTATGTTGTAGAAAGAATTGGAGCTTATAATCGTACATGTAATGTTGGTTTACACATTATGATTCCTTTATTAGATAGAATTTCTAATAAAGTTTCATTGAAAGAACAAGTTATGGATTTTGCACCACAACCTGTTATTACAAAAGACAATGTAACAATGCAAATTGATACTGTTGTCTATTTCCAAATTACTGATCCGAAGTTATTCACATATGGTGTTGTAAGACCATTAAATGCTATTGAAAACTTAACAGCAACAACATTACGTAATATTATTGGTGATCTTGAATTAGATGAAACATTAACATCAAGAGATATTATTAATTCAAGAATGCGTTCTATTCTTGACGAAGCAACTGATCCTTGGGGAATTAAAATTCATCGTGTTGAAGTAAAAAATATAATTCCACCTCGTGATATTCAAGAAGCCATGGAAAAACAAATGCGTGCTGAACGTGAAAGACGTGAAGCTATCTTACAAGCAGAAGGTAAGAAAACAGCTGCTATTTTAACTGCTGAAGGTAAAAAAGAATCTATGATTCTAGAAGCCAATGCAGAAAAAGAAGCGCAAATTGCTCATGCTACTGGTCAAGCTGAAGCTTTAAGATTGGTTTATGAAGCACAAGCCAAAGGTATTCAATATATCAATGAAGCCAATCCTGATCAATCTTATTTAACATTAGAGGGATTCAAAGCATTAGAAAAATTAGCTGTTGGTGAAGCAACAAAGATTATTATTCCTAGTGATTTACAGGGATTAGCAAGTACTGTGACGTCTATTGCAGAACTTGTCAAAGATCCTAAAAAGAAATAATATAGAAAAAGACCTTATTATGAGTACCCATAATAAGGTCTTTTATTTTTTTCTAAAGATAAAACTAACTCCAGTTTCTCGGTTCATTGCGCTGACAGTATACCCAAACATATCCGATATCTTTCTGACAATTGATAATCCTAACCCAAATTGACCTTTAACACCCTTAACATAAGGATCAAATAAGAAAGGAAGTATTTCTTCATCAATGCTTTCCCCATCATTGTATATTTCTAAATATCTTTCTTTAAGAATAATACTAATTTTTGATTGTGCATAACGTGATGCATTTTCTATAATATTTTCAATAGCAACACGCCAATGTTCTTCATCACCGACAAAACAAACGTCCTCTAAATCAGTCTCTAAAGAAACATCAGGCTTTAAAGCATCCATTTGAGTGACTATCTTCTCTATTAACTGCTTCATATCAAAAGTTCCAAGTTCAATATTTTCACCATTTAAATAGTCTAAACGATTTAAATATAAGAATGATTTGACTTTATGTTCTAATCGATCCGCATTTTCTAAAATAATATCCATTGAACTATTTTTATCACCATAAGGATATATATCATCTTTGACACTTTGACTATATGTTTGAATCAAAGCAATAGGTGTTTTTAAATCATGTGAAATATTATGAATCATTTCTTCTTTAATACTTTCCTGGCGATCTAAATCCTCTTTCATTTCTACTAATGCTTTAGAAACAACACCTATTTCATCCGCTCTATCAATAACTAACTCACTCTTTTTTCTTTCTTTAATACCATCAATATAATTTTTAATTTTCTTTAGTGGATTAATTAAAGTCAAAACCCAAAGAATCATGACGATTGCAAAAATAACAAAGAATCCATATTGGATATATATAATTTGATTTCTTAATGATGTAATTAATTCGGTTGAATAACTACTATTCACAATAGAAATTAAATAATAAGATGAATCATCTGTAAATCTTGTAATCATATAATAAAATGTTTCATTAGCATAAATACCCTTATTTTTAATCTTATTCACAGATGAAGTCTGTATCTTTTCTAAATCTTCTTTAAATAAATCATTATATAATTCATAAACAGCCTGCTTAGGTTCAATATTCGTTGTCACAAAAGCATTGGACTGATGATTATAAACAATATGAAATG
This sequence comes from Candidatus Stoquefichus massiliensis AP9, assembly GCF_000455285.1. Classification (GTDB taxonomy): domain Bacteria; phylum Bacillota_I; class Bacilli_A; order Erysipelotrichales; family Coprobacillaceae; genus Stoquefichus; species Stoquefichus massiliensis. The sequence goes on from NZ_HG005288.1 coordinate 93,411, forward strand.
TTGGTTTATCTTGACGACTATTAGGCATATACCCATCAAAATAGGCATATTGCGACATACTCAAGGTTTCATACATTTGTTTATCAATAATAGAACTTAAATTATAATCAACGAGTGGCATCATAACTGCCACCAATAATAATCCAACAAAACTTAAAACAACGATGAGCTGCTGAACAAGAGAAAGTTTTTTCAAAAAGAACAAACGTTTCAATTTATTCTTCATATTAATCTAAACGATAACCAAAGCCATAAATTGTTTTAATATTCAAGTCTGGCATCTTCTTTCTCAAACGACGTAAAGTATCATCAACAACTCGATCACTTCCAAAATAATTTTCATCCCAGACCTTTGATAAAACCTGTTCTCTTGAAATGGCAATTCCTTTATTTTTAATGAAATACAATAATAATTCATATTCTTTTGTTGTTAATTCAATTTCTTCATTATTCAATAAAACTTTACGTTTTTCTTCATCAATTGCATAACCATCAATATTAATTAAAGCTGGATCATCTTTATAAACACGCTTTAAAACATTATGAATTCTTAAAATAACTTCTTTAATATTAAATGGTTTTGTAATATATTCATCACTACCCTTTTCAAGCCCAATAATACGATCAAATTCTTGATCTCTAGCACTCATAAAAACAATGGGCATATCAGGTTTACATGACTTGATTTCATTCAATAAATCAAAACCACTATTCTTATCCAACATAATATCAACAATCCATAAATGAACATCATCATCCTTATGTAACAATGCCTCTTCATAAGTATAAAAAGAATAAACAATATATCCTTCTTTTTCTAAATATGTTCTCACTAAATCATTTAAATTCTTTTCATCATCAATAATATTAATACGATACTTCACTTCAATCACCTCTCTTCCACTATATACAAAAGATTGCCATATAATATGGCAATAATTTGTGATAATATGTGAAATTACATTATTTTTCTACTGCATAGCCTTTTTCTTTAATAACATTAACAACCTTTAATACATATTCATGACAAATTTCATCACTTTGTGCTTCAACCATTACACGGACAACTGGTTCAGTTCCACTTTCACGAACGAGGATTCTACCATTTTCACCTAAAAGTTCCTGCACTTCTTTTACTGCTTTTTGAACATCAGGATCATCCTGTGCTTGTTTTTTATCTGTCACACGTACATTAATTAATAACTGTGGATAGATTTCAACAACTTCAGTTAATTGAGCTAAAGTTCTTTTATTTTCAACCATTGTTTCCATAATCTTCAATGAAGTTAAAATACCATCACCTGTTGTTGCATGTTTAGAAAAGATAATATGACCTGATTGTTCTCCACCAATACAGTGCCCATTTTCAACCATGTTTTCATAAACATATTTATCCCCAACAGCTGTCTTTTCATATTTAATACCAACTTTTTCTAGTGATTTATATAAACCAAAGTTACTCATAATTGTTGTAACAATTGTATCATTCACAAGTTCACCTTTTGCTTTCATTTCTAAACCACAAACATAAAGAATGAGATCACCATTAACAACACGACCAAATTCATCAACCGCAATACATCTATCTGCATCACCATCATAAGCAAAACCAACATCTAATCCATTATCTACAACATATTTTTGTAATACTTCAATATGTGTTGAACCACAATTTGTATTGATATTTGTTCCATCAGGCTGATTATTAATCACATATGTTTGTGCTCCTAATGCATCAAATACACTCTTTGCAATAGCGCTTGAAGAACCATTTGCACAATCCAATCCCACCTTCAAATCTTTAAATGCACGTGTTGGAATACTCATGAGATAACCAATATATCTATTTCTTCCCATTGAATAATCTACTGTTCTTCCAATATGATCCTTAGTAGCATAAGGAATAGGATCTGTTAATCCATCAATATATTGTTCAATTAAATTCTCTACTGTTGCCTCTAACTTATGCCCCTTACCATTAATAATTTTAATACCATTATCATAATAAGGATTATGTGAAGCTGAAATCATAATACCACAATCAAATTCTTCACTTCTTACAACATAAGATACTGAAGGTGTTGTTGTCACATGTAATAAATAAACATCTGCACCACTTGCTGTTAACCCAGCCACAAGAGCATATTCAAACATATATGAACTTCTTCTTGTATCTTTCCCAATCACAATCCTTGCCTTATGATTACGAGAATAATACCACCCTAAATAGCGACCTACTTGAAAAGCATGTTCAACAGTTAAATCAACATTCGCTTCTCCTCTAAAACCGTCTGTACCAAAATATTTACCCATTTTATCTAATTCCTTTCAATATTTATTGTAATACGAGATGATGATAATAATTCAATTTTTAACTTCTCATCATCCACAGCAACTTTGACATCGACCTTTCTTGTACCAATTTTCAAAGTATCTACATCAATTGTTGCCTGTATATTGTCAGCTGTTAAAGCTGCAATCTTTGCTTCTGTTCCTGTCACTGAAACAGACGCATAATCGCCTTCACCAGCAAATGACACTTTATAATTCTTTTCGTTATTTAAGACCTTAATAGGAATCTTATCAAACTTTTTCGTAATCACTTTTTCAATTTCAACAGTGACACTAATATCATTCGTTGAAAATTTATTAATTCCATTTTCTTTCTTTAAAGATGCATTCATAGTTGATGTAGACTTCAAATCACTCACATCAACATCTACACTCACAACAGAAATGTCTTTAATGAGATCTTCAACACCATATATTGTGACTTCACTTTGTGAAAGAGAATAATTAGCAATCTGATATCCTGTTGGTATATCTCCTATAAAATTCGCCTTAATCGCAACTGTCTTGCTATAAGAAGCAACATGACACTGAACATGAGCTTTCTTTGCTGATATTTCCACATTCATTTCTTTACCATTACCATCATATGCTTTGATTTCAGCATTTTGCTCAAAAGCTTCAGTTTTTCCAGACACATCAATACATGCAACAACTTTATCAACCTTAGCTAAAGTGTTTTCACTCGCACGTAAAGTTACACTCTTCAAATCTAACTGTTCAACACTGACTGAATACTTGTTATCAAGTTCATCTTCATTAATAAATTGATATCCTAAATCAAATTCCTGAGTGACCTTCGGCAACAATTTCACTTTAACAGAGCCAGGCACTAACATAACTTCAAGTGTATCCGGAAAATTACGCGATTTTAAATTCAGTGTATATTCACCTGCTGTTAAGTCTTTTAAATCAACATACACCTCATAATCCTTCGTGAAATTTGTCTTGTAAATATCTAACGAAGGTCCTAATAAAACGATGTTTGCTTTTTCAGGCAATCCATTAATTTCTAAAGAATCGTCTAAATTTTCAACTATCACAGGAACATTTTCTAACTTAGATCCTGAAGTTGGACTCGTAATAATATCTTTTCCAGAAATACTATAAAAGAGAACTCCTGCCATTGCAAAAGAGAGAATCATAATACTAGCCTTACTAGATAAAATGCGATCTAAAGTTTTATTAATATAATTATAAAATCTTCCAACAGTATCAAACGTTTTTGTTTTAGTACTATTCATATTTTCTTTTGTTGCATTCTCTTTATGAGACTTCTCTTTTTCTTTTTGGACAACTTTTAAGAAAAATTCAGTTGTAGAATCATGAATATCTTTTCTATCTTTTTGATTTCTAGGACTCATGAGACTGACCTCCTTCATCACCAGATTTAAACCAGCTTAATTCATTCACAAGAGATGCTCTTAATTCCTTAGTAGGAACCTTTTTTAATTCTCCATTCATTGCAAATGAAATGGTTCCGGTTTCTTCACTTACAACCACGGTCAATGAATCAGTTATTTCACTAATCCCAATTGCAGCACGATGACGTGCTCCATATTTAGGGCTTAATTCTTTATTCGTTGGTGGATAAAACGCTGCTGCACAAGCCACACGATCTCCTTGAATAATTGTTGCTCCATCATGTAAAGGTGTTCCTTCCCAAAAAATAGTTAAAAACAATTCACTCTTAATATCAGCATCAATCTTTGTCCCTGTATTAATATAATCCATTAAAGATTGTGTTCTTTC
>NZ_HG005288.1:98481-113120 GCF_000455285.1 Candidatus Stoquefichus massiliensis AP9
AAAAGTAATTAATGCCCCTGTCTGTTCTTTAGAAAGAGTTGTAATTGCACTCACTAACTCATCCATTAATCTTTCTTTTTCATCATTACTGATTTCTTTTTTCATAGTCATTTTGGTTTGACCCATCTTTTCCAATAATGTTCTAATTTCTGGCTGAAAGATAATGATAATCGCTAGAACTCCCCAATTAATAATACTATCAACGAGGTATTGTAGAGTGGTTAAACCTAAAACAGTTGTCAAAAGCTTAACAATTAAAATAAATAAAACACCTTTAAAAAGCTGCATTGTCTTCATATTTGTCTTAAACATCGAAATAACATAATATAAAATAAACCATACAACAATTAAATCTATTGAAGACCTTAAAAAGTTAATAACAACACTCCAACTTAAATTCACTTTTTATCACCCACATTTCTTTTTCCATTATAACAGTTTTGTCATAAAAATAAAACGTTAGTCTTTTCAATTATTGAAAAAGTACAATACTATATATTTCAATCCTTTCTTTTGATAACTTTTTATCTCATTTATCTTTTCCATAATATAATGGGATGATAATAGTCAATTGATTTCTTATTATTCATAACAAGAAATCAATAATTATTTGTAAAAATAATGTAAATACCTTTGCAAATCTTTAAAAAAGTTGTAAGATATGTATGTTAATAGGAGGATATATATGGGAAAAACAATTTTAGTCGAAACTTCTGCAAGACATGTACACGTATCACAAGCAGACTTAGAAACATTATTTGGTGAAGGATATACATTAACAAATAAAAAAGATCTTTCTCAACCTGGGCAATTTGCCTGTGCAGAAAAAGTAACTGTCGTAGGACCAAAAGGTGAAACAAAGATGTCAATTTTAGGACCTACTCGTAGTGCAACACAAGTGGAAGTATCTTTAACAGATGCAAGATCTTTAGGAATAAAAGCATTAGTGAGAGAATCTGGCGATATTGAAGGAACTGAAGGATGTAAATTAGTGGGACCAGCTGGGGAAGTAGAATTATCTTGTGGTGTGATTGCTGCAAAACGTCATATTCATATGACACCTGCTGATGCCACTGAATTTGGTGTTCAAGATAAAGATGTTGTAAGTGTTGAAGTACATACAGATGGCCGTTCATTAACATTTGGTGATGTTGTATGTCGTGTAAGTGATAGTTATGCTCTAGCAATGCATATTGATACTGATGAATCAAATGCAGCTGGTGGACCTTGTGAAGGTACAATTATTAAATAAGTTATAAAAGCTTATAAGTCAAAACTTATAAGTTTTTTTATTTTTTGAAAGTTTTTTCTGCTATGTATCGTATTAATAGTGAAAAGGAGGAATATTATGAAGAAATTTAAATATCTTTTGATATGTTGTTTTGTTATAATGGGATTGTTGACAGGAGTTTATATTCAAAACGTTGATGCCTATCAGGTTTCTCCAAATCAAGAAGCCAAACAAGTTCAAGCAACAAATTTTATTTGTCAAACATCATCTACATGTTCAATGGGACACAAAGACTGTGATGAAACGCACACGCAAACTTGCTTATTAGGTCATGTCAATTGTCAGACAAACCACAATGCTCAAAATAATCAGAGTCATCATCAAAAACAATCCCAACATAACAACCATACACAACATCATCATTAACAATACCAATGAATCGAGGAGTTTATGCGTACAGAAGAAGAAATAGTCAAAGCTATTGACAAATATGCAGATATGATACAAAAAATATGCTTTATTCACATGAAACAGCAATGTGATGTGGATGATATTTTTCAGACTGTCTTCTTAAAATATGCAAAGGCTCCTCTTTTTGATACACCTGAACATGAAAAAGCATGGCTTATTCGTGTCACAATCAATGCATGTAAAGATATGCTTAAAAATTGGTTTCATCGATATGCTGATTTAAAAAATAACCTTGAAGATTTTACACACAATCAAGATCAGTCATATCTTCATTATAATCAAATATCCGATCTTATGCAGGCTATTTTAAAATTACCAGAACATTATCGAAATGTTATTTATTTGTATTACTATGAAGGTTATCAAGTCAATGAAATAGCAAATATTCTTCATAAAAATCAAAATACAATTTATACTTGGCTCAAACGTGCTAAGGAACAATTAAAAACGATTCTGGGAGGTGATTATCTTGAATAATCCATTACAAGAACTTAATAACATTCATGCATCACAAACAACGAAAGAAAAAACACTTCATTTTGTTTTAAAACATAAACATCATCATAAAAATTTATATCTTATTCCAGTGATTGCCTGTTTGCTGATTTTATTATTCATTCCTTTTCGTCCTAAACCCTCAGTTCCTGTCGCTTATGTTTCTTTAGATATCAACCCTAGTTTAGAACTTCGATTAGATCAAGATAATATTGTTTTAGAAGCAAAAGCTTATAACAAGGATGCTAAGAAAATACTCAAGACAATTCAATTACAAGGACAAAAACTTGAAACTGCTATTATTAATTTATTAAATGATAAGCAATATAAAAGTTATCTTCAAGATGGTTTATTAGAAATATCCGTATTTGCTGATAATCAGAATTTATCCACTAATATTGAAACAACATTAAATGATCTTTTAAAAAAGAACCTTGAAGATAATCAGTATCATTGTCGACAAGTGACTCAGGAAACGCATCATAATGCTTCCTCTCATCACATGACTGCAGGAAAATATCAAATTATTGAAACGATTATGTCTTATACTTCTCAGTATTCACTAAACGAATTAAAGGAAATGACAATTTTACAACTATACACTATTTTATATACATTTAATCAAGAAGATGTTCCTACTCATTGTCAACCAACCCATAATCAAGAAAATCACCATCAAAACCATCATTAACAAAAAATGAGACTGAAACAGTCTCATATCCTTATGTTAGATGTTTAATTTTTTGAGCAAAGATTTTGATTTCTTCATCATTGAAGTTTTCAAACAAATCTTTGTTTTTTTGTTTTCTTATGACAGGTGAACGCTTATTCATAACCTGTAAAATCATTTTTTCACTAATCGCTAAATCTGGATAATACAATGCTCCACCTAATCCCGCAATCACTTTTATATTTTTAAGAATCTGAAAATCAAATGCATTTGTAACATATGTCATAAATTCACTTTGAAGAATACCAACAACATATAAACAATAATGTCTAGCAATCAATAAATCTTGATTGTTTTGAATAAAAGAGATGATATCCTGATCTAATTTTCCATAGTAGACAGGTGTTCCTACAATAATAGATTCAGCTTTTTGTAAAGTTGGATAATCAATATCATTAATATTCATCAATAAACAATCATTAAGGTAATGACTTAAAATCTTTCCAACTTTCCTTGTTGCACCATGTTTTGTTTTATAAATAATGACTCTCACTCCAATCATCTCCTTACCTATAGTTTACATGAATTTTATATATTTATCACGTCATTTCATCTATTAAAAGAAAAAAAGTGCCTTTAAGGCACTATCAATCATTATTTTCCGTTTACTACATTCTTTAATGCTGAACTTGCTTTAAATGCTGGTGCTTTACTTGCTGCAATAGTCATAGTTTCACCAGTTCTTGGATTACGACCAGTTCTTGCATCTCTAGCACGTACTTCAAAAGTACCAAATCCTTTTAAAGTTATTTTGTCTCCAGCTTTTAATACATCAGTAACAGTTTCAACAAAAGCATTAACAGCAGCTTCAGCTTGAGTTTTAGTTAATCCAGCACTTGCTGCAACTTTTTCTACTAATTCAGTTTTGTTCATATGATAATCTCCATTTCTATGTAAATTTAGGGCTTACCCTATTGAGTATTATAATACAATTTATTCCTATTGTACAGTTAAAACCAAGAAATAATCAAAATGCAAAATTTATATTCTTTTGATGAATTCAGCAAATTTATTAGCTTCCTCTTCAGCTGTTGCCCACGATGTCACAATACGAATACGTGTATATCCTGAATCTAATGGTTTTATATGAGTAATCATATATTCTTGTTCTATTTTTTCAATAGCTTCATTAGGTAAGTCAACAAAAATCTGATTGGTATGTGATGGCAAGTCAATATGATATCCTTTTTCTTCCAAAGCTTCTCTAATAATATTTGCCATTTCATTCTCATGACGTCCTATATCTTCATATAAGGAATCTTTTAATAATGTATGAAACTGCACACCAAGTAATCTTCCTTTTGCTAGCATTGCTCCTTTGTTTTTTAAATGATAACGAAAATCTTTTTTTAAATCATCATGAATAATGACCAATGCTTCACCAAACATCGCTCCCATTTTTGTTCCACCAATATAAAAAGCATCAACATATTGTGCAATTTCTTGCAATTGGGGAGCATCATCAAGAACCAATGCACTTCCTAAACGTGCGCCATCCAAGAACAAATAAAGTCCATGTTCTCTTGTATATTGAGATAGTACCTTAAGTTCTTCTCTTGTATAATATGTTCCTAACTCTGTTGTCTGAGAAATATAAACCATTGCAGGCTGAACCATATGTTCATCCAAATGTGTTTCTATTATTTCACGAATAGCCTCCACTGTCAATTTTCCATCATGATGTGGTCGTGTTAAGACTTTATGCCCTGTTGCTTCCACAGCACCTGTTTCATGAACATGAATATGTCCTTCATCACAGGCAATGACTGCCTGATAATCTCTTAATACATAAGAAATAAAAGTTAAATTTGTTTGTGTTCCTCCAACGAGAAAATGAACATCAGCTAAAGGATTATGAATCCTATTTCTAATATCTTCCTGAGCTTTCTGACAATAAACATCATTCCCATATCCAACAGTCTGTTCACTATTTGTATGAATCAAAGCTTCTAACACCAAAGGATGTGCTCCTTCACTATAATCATTTAAAAAACTATACATATCTTTCCCTACTTTCTATATAATAATCCATATCTTACATAAATCAAATCTAATAAACTTAAAAAGTTTATTGTCCCTTGCATTGATGATTCACTGTAATGACTTTCTGTACCATCAATACAATAGATATAATCTACCTTATCATTCTGATATTCTTTATTCATTGTAATTAATAAGATTTGCGGATGATGTTCATAAATCTTTTCAATCAATGAATTCATCAGTTGCTGACGAGCACGTACAGTAATAATGATAACAAGGCTTTCATCATCTATCATATCTAATCGTTGAATTTCATCACCACGTTCCACAAAAGCATAAATAAATTTTCTCAGTTTTAACATTTTCATTTGAAAATCATTGGCAATAATTTTATTAAATTGATAACCTATCATATGGACTTTCTTAGCAGTATGAATCATATGACATATTTTATCTATTTCATGTATATTAATACTTTGGTGAACCATTTGTAATGATTCAATTGTTTCATTGTATATCTTATCTACAATATGCTGGGGATTTTTTAAAGTTTCACTTTCATCATAAGGATCCAAATGAATTTCATCTTTTGCAATTTCTAATGCAATAGCAATTTCATGTTTAAAATTCGCAAAACTTTTACAATTTAAATCTTTGCAAAAACGAGAAATAGTCGCTGGTGATGTATAACATAAATCAGCTAAATCATTAATACTAATATCTGGTATTTTTTCTAAATATGTTAATATTGTATGGGCTATCGCATAATACATATCCTGAGAAGATGATACATTCACATACGACATAAGTGTATATAAAATATCGACTTCGTTATAATTATGAATTGACATTGCTATGCTCCTTTAAATAATTTTCTCTTCCCATCTCATATAAATCATGGCCTTCACAATCAATCACAACAGTTAATGGAAATTCTTTAACTACTAATTGACGGATAGCTTCAGGTCCCAAATCTTCAAATGCAATGATTTCACATGCCTGAACACATTGCCCAATGTATGCTCCAGCACCACCAATTGCACCAAAATAAACACCAGTATGTAACTTCATAGCATCTTTAACAGCTTGATTTCTGTATCCTTTACCAATCATTCCACGTAATCCCAATGATAACATTTTTGGTGCATAGGCATCCATGCGTCCGGCTGTCGTAGGCCCACCACTGCCAAAGACAGTTCCTGGTTTTGACGGAGTAGGTCCAACATAGTAAATGACCTGATTCATCACATCAAAAGGTAATGGCTGGTTATGTTCGATAAGTTCAACCATTCGTTTATGAGCAGCATCACGTCCAGTATATAAAGTTCCTGATAGAAAAACCTGATCACCCGCTTTCAATTTCATAACATCTTCTTTAGTTAGAGGGGTTGTTAAATGGTAAATCATAGGATAACCTCCTTATGTCTTGCAACATGACAACAAATACTAACAGCGACTGGCATTCCTGCAATATGCGTAGGATATGTTTCAATATTTAATGATAAAGCCGTTGTCTTTCCACCATAACCAGCAGGACCAATACCCGTTTGATTAATCTTTGTTAAAAGTTCATCTTCCAAAGTATGATAACGAATGTCCTGATGATGACTTCCAATATCCCTTAGCATTGCTTTTTTAGCAAGATAAGTGACATGATCAAAGGACCCACCAATACCAACGCCTATCACCATAGGTGGACAAGCATTTGGTCCAGCGTCATTAACAACCTTCATAACAAAATCCTTGACTCCCTGAATCCCATCACTTGGTTTTAACATTTTCACCTGACTCATATTTTCACTACCAAATCCTTTTGGTGCAACAACAATCTTCAGATGATCTCCTGCTACAATATCATAATGAATAATGGCAGGTGTATTATCCTTTGTATTGACACGGTCAAACATTGGATCATCAACAACACTCTTACGCAAATAACCTTCAGCATATCCCTGTCTAACACCTTCATGAATAGCTTCAGCCAAAGATCCATTCACATGAACATCCTGTCCTATTTCTACAAACACACATACCATCCCTGTATCTTGACAAATTGGTGAAAATGTCTGCTTAGCCATCTTCGCATTTTCATTTAAAATAGATAATGTTTGTTGTGATAATTTTGAATCTTCATTTATATAAGCTTTCTGTAATGCCTGACTGACATCACAAGGTAAAATATAATTAGCTTCCATACATAGTCTCTTGACTTCCTGGATAATTGTTTCTCGACTTATTTCTCTCATTTTTATCCCCTTCTTTGTTAGGTCTATTATATATAATTTTATATCCAAGAACAAGAAAAAGAATTAAAGGATATGTCCCTTTAATTCTTGAATAGAAGGATAGTATAAACAATAGTAACGAAGTGACATCAGTTCAACTGCCGTTAACAAACTATGTTTTCCTGTTTTTCTATTTCTTGAGTTACCTAATAAAACCTTATGATCTACAGGTATTTTAATATCTAACTCTGGATTACAAGTCATTAAAACAACTTTACAGCCAGATTTTTTTATATACTGCAAAATTTTGAAACTGCTACCTGTAAAATAACCGTTCACTGTCATAATAATCGCTACACTATCACTTGTCAGTTCCTTAGCACAGTCCAATTGACGTGATGAATCCATATATGCCATTGTAAACTTTTCTAACATTAATAAATCTGTCTGAAAATGTAATGCTGCACTTTGTGAAAACTGTGTTCCAAAAAATGCGACTGAATCACAATCATGAATTAATCTTAAAGTTTCATCAATCTCCTTCCAATCAAGCATTTGTGGAAGATCAGAAATATAATGAATGACTTGTTCAACATATTCACGTGTTGCCCGTGATGGATCATTTTTCATTGTTTCTAATGGAATATTAATCAAATTATTAAACTTTTTATCATTTGAATGAAAGGTATAACATTCCTGTTTAAGATGTGCGAAATTTTCATAACCCAATGCTCTACAAAAACGTGAAATTGTTGCAGGTGAAACAAAGCATTCTGCTGCCAATTCACTAATGCGCATATTAGCTATTCTATAAAAATTATTAGCCATAAACCAAGCTATATTATAATTTGTATCATTTTCTTGAGCTGTATCTAAAAAAATAATTAATCGATAAAACAAACTTTTCATCCAATATCACCCTTTCATTCCTTTATATATTTTCCAGATAAATCTATACCTAAAGCATTTTGACCTTCAGATTCTTTAACAATAACAGAATCTTTCTTCAAAGTAAAAGAATAAGTATGTCCATCTTCATTTTCCTGTCCAATAGCCTTTTGATGTGTATTATCCTCAAAGCGAGCAAACTCACCCAACCCATACCCATTTATATCAAATTGAAACTCAAATCCCTCAGGAAAATCATCACTGTAAATTAAACTTAAAGTTATATCATCTTTGATATATATAACAGTTTGATTTTGGATAGGTTCCTCTTGAACGCTTGCTGGCTGATGGCGACGTCCACATCCACTTATCAATAAACACCATATTAAAATCACTAATAATTTTTTCATATTATCACCCTATTAATACTATAACGCATATACGTCAAGAAATCACATATTTTTTTACATTTCTTATGAATTTCTAACAAAGAATTGTTATATATTATAAGTGTAGTCAGAAATATTTGTTTTCCCTTCAAATAATGACTTCTTCATGATATCCTTTCCCAAACTGATATCAAATATAAAACAGATGAGAACTCCCAACTCATCTGTTTTCTTTTTTCTTTAAAACTTTTAATACAATCATTATTGATAAACTTGCTAGACATAATAAAATGAAAATTGTTATTGATGTTTCATCTGATGTTTTTACATGATTAGTTTTAGGTTTTTTTGTTATTGTCGTCTTTGAATGAAAATCATTTTTAACACTCTGTCCTGCCACTTTCTGCCAAATAGCATAAAGCGTAACATCATGTGCTGGCATCTTAAAAAGATCATTATCACGATAAGCTATACCAGTACCATCTTTTGCTTCATTCCATTCCACAAAATAATAGCCATCATATGATAAGTCATAATGTGATAAAAGAGTTATTGATGTTTCTGGTAAATATGATTTTTGTGGTAAAGAAGATTGCATATTGCCACCATTGAGATCATAATGAAGATAATATGTTAAAGGTGTAAAATGAAAATCATGGTACTGTGTTATATCATTGATTGATACGGAGTATGTTGATTGATATTGTGGGATCTTAATTTCATATTGAGAATAATCAGACCATTGAAACTGATAATAACCTTTTTCATCTGTATATGTTGTTTCAATTAATCCGTTTTGATTCCATAAATCAACTTTAATTTGTTTTTGCGCAATAGCTTGTTGAGCATTATCTTCATAAATATAACCATGAATAAGTACTGGAACCCATTCTATCATAAATGTTGTTTCTTGATCTGTTTGTATTTCTATTTCAAAACTTTGTTTCGATGGAAGGATTTGTGATAATAAAATATGAGATAACTGATCAAGTGAAAGGCATTGCTGATCAGGATAAGAGCATTGGATCTCTTGTGATGTAGCCAAATGGGTCATTTGAATATCATAAGGTGAATCATTATATAATTGAATAGTAGTGTGTGTTGCATCAATTTGAACCGTTGTTTGTAATTGTGTATTTAATTCAATAACCTGAATTTCATCAGCTAATACAGGTAATAGTTGAATACAAAGACAGCCTATTAAGATTAATAAGAAAACATATTTTTTCATCATGCATTCTCCTCTTTTATGCATATATGTTTTCCTTTTTTTTATAATTTATTCTATAAGAAAAGATTATCTTCAAAAATATGTCGATAATCTTTTCTTATTGTCTATCGTAATACTGTTTTATAAACTCTTAAAACATTTTTATAAAATATCTTTTCAATCTCTTCTTCACTAAAACCGCTGTTTTGTAGAGCATGATAGAGTTCAGGCATATAAGAAGCATTTTTTAATTCTAAATTTTGAGGTATACCATCAAAATCACTTCCTAATCCAATACAATCTACACCAGCTAAATTCTTAATATATGAAATATGTTTTACCATTGAAGAAATCTTTGATAATCCGTTTTCATGATGATTCTCATCTAAAAAATCAGCAGCAAAATTGATACCCATAACACCACCACGTTTTGCTAATGATAAAATCATATCATCATCCAAATTTCTAGCATGCGGACAAACTTGACGCGCATTAGAATGAGACGCAACAAAAGGCTGGGTTGTATACTTTAAAACATCATAAAATCCAGCATCTGAAAGATGTGAAACATCAATAATGATACCTAATCGTTCACATTCTTGAACATACTCAATACCAAATGGAGTCAATCCATGAACTGTATCACATGTATGATAACCATGATTTTCATCATCAAGAGGAAAATTAGGATATCCAATACCATTCACATAATTCCAATTTAATGTAATCATACGAACTCCTAAACGATAATAATTCCTTAAATAAGCTAAATTATTATTAACAACTGCTCCTTCTTCAAGGGTTAATAAAGCACTCATTTTCTTTTGTTGACAATTTTTCTCAATATCATGATAACTTTTAATAATCCCAATCATATCACTATTTTTATCTATTTCCTGATAAAATGTATCTATTAAATTTTGAACATGATCAATGGGATCAACTTTTTTTAATGGTGTAAACATAGCAAAATTCTGTAACAGATAATCTCCTTGTTTCATCTTTTCTAAACTTATATTAAGATGATTATCTCTTAATCCTATATTTTGTTCATCCTTTTGTAAACGATTAATTTCATAAATCGTATCACAATGCATATCTATAACTTTCATGTGTTATCTCCTCTTTAATATATACGCAATCAATAAGTCATATTGATATATCTCCTCTTGATTGTACATTCTAATTTTTAGATAATAGTTTTGTTTTGAATGAAGGTTTTATTTCTTCTCCTTGTGGCTACATTGTGTACATCCCCTTTATAAAGACTTAATCCTTTAGACTCGACGATCTTTATACCCGAATGAGTTTGATGCAGCAGTGTTTACATTTGTCTCCGTATTTGCGAGGTTGCGTTTGTCTTGATTTAGAGGTGCAATTCAAAGCCGATTACATTTTATAGAAAGAAGGTCATGTTTATGAACAATTCCTATCAACTTTATGTTGGCATTGATGGCTCTAAGGGTAAGGCTGATGCTGCAATTCTAATGGTTAATGATTCAAGATTAATTAAACCTAATTTCCTGCGAAAAAATTATTTTTTCAATTGGTGAAATCAGAAGTTTCTTCTTTTATCGATAAAGTGAGAAGTTACTCTGATAATAATTGTTCCAGTATAACTTTTGGTTTAGAAGTGACTGATATCTATTCTACTAATATCTATAACTATATTAAAACTCATCTTGATGATAATGAGTGTATTAAATTCATTAATACTGATTTTGTCAATCAATGGTGTGAAACACATAAGATTGCCAAATCAAATCTATTGGATGCTCAAACTATCTCTACTATCATCGGCACTGATTCTGATGTTTCATATGTTAATGATGATGTTTTTGAAACAAAAAATGAATATCAAGACTTGAAAGTTTGAGTACACAGACATTACCAGATCAAAAAAATTTATTCTCAAGATATTAATCGTCTCATTGCCCAATGTGATTGTTTGTTCCCTGAACTTCAATATGTTTTCGAACCTAAACCAACTGCTTTTTAACTATCTTATCTTCATATCTTACGACATAGGATATCATAAATGCTTCAAAATGAGAAGTATTTAGTGTCGCTTATGATGCAACTAAACATCGTATGACTATGGATAAAATAGATAAGCTTTTCGAACTTTGTCAGGATACTCTTTTAAAAATATATATCCTTATTCTGATAATTCTTTGTCAATGATTGTGTTTCTTTTAACCAATCCATTGCTTCATTCAATTCTTCTTCACTTAAATCATCAAGAATGCCATAAGTTGCTAACTGGCAAACATCATAAAGACTTTGCCATAAAGCATCAAAATCATGATTCTCCTGATCTGATTGCTCACTTATTTCATACACATACATCTGATGTGCTTTTAAAATTGCTTCTTCCTGTTTCATCTTTTCTTCTCCTTCAACTGATAAGTAACAATAATGTTGATATAACTATACATATTAAGCCAAGAATGGTTTTCATTGTCTGCTTTTCATGCAAAACCAAAGAGGCAAATAAAATGGAAATAACGATACTTAATTTATCAATAGGAACTACAATGCTAGCTGGTCCATCCTTTAATGCAGCAAAATAACATAACCATGATAATCCTGTTGCTAAAGCCGAAAAGAAAATTGCACTTGATTGTTTCTTATTGAGTAGAGATATGGGTGAATAACTCTTTGTTATAAAAACAACAACCCAAGCCATAACGGCTACGACAACTGTCCTTAATGCTGTAACAGTTTGACTGTCAACATTCTCTATACCAATCTTAGCAAGAATGGCTGTAAGAGAAGCAAAAACTGCTGATAAGAAAGCATAAATGATCCATCTTTTATTTTGATTCATTCCTTTTTGAGGACGTTTTTGCATAAAATATGTCCCTACAAACATAATTAAAATACAGCCTATTTTTAACCATGTGATCTGTTCATGAAAAATAATAAAAGCTAATATCATTGTTAAAAATGTACTCAATTTATCAATAGGAACAACTTGTGAAACATCGGCTAATGATAATGCACGATAATAACACAACCAACTTGCTCCTGTAGCAAAACCTGATAATACAATAAACATAAAATTATAACTATTCATTCCCTGCATTGAACTGCCTGTTACATAATACATCATCCAGGTAAAGACAAGAACAAGACTTGTTCTTAGGGCCGTCACATAATGCGAGGATATATCCTCCAATCCAATTTTAGATAATATTGCTGTCATCCCTGCAAAAAACGCTGATAAAAAAGCATTGATAATCCACATGATAAGTATCTCCTACTAGTCTAACAAATTCAAATATTGACAAGCATTCCAAATCCCATCTTCATCAATAGGTGTTGTCACATAATCTGCTATTTCCTTTAATTTTGGATTGCCCTGTCCCATTGCTACTGAAAATTTGGCATGCTTAAACATTTCTACATCATTTAATGAATCTCCAAATGCTATATAATCAGTTAAATGATGTAACTTTAATAAGTGCTGTATACCGGTTGCCTTACTCACTCCTTCAATTGTTAAATCAGCATATGTTGATTCTCCTGGTAAAACATTTAATCCTTCTATTTCAAAGAATGGTGCATAATCATAATCCTTTGGTCCATAGACTATCATTGCATCAACTGATTGACCATGATAATCTCCTCTTGGTGGAATAACATTGTGAAAGAATCTTTGTGACTCTAAAACATATTCATCCGGTTCCTTAGAAATGACTCTATCTATGGATTTTAAAACAACAGCATAATCTAATTTTTTAGCAATCTCTAATGTTTTAAAAACAGCTTCTTTTTTCATTGAAACATGAAAAAGTTCTTGGCCAAATTCATCTAATACAATTTGTCCATTGTTACAAACAAAACCATCCCATTGAAGTAATTCCATAAGTCCTGTTTGTCTCAATGAATCAACACCTCTCCCTGATGAAATGATCAATCTATATCCAGCCTTTTTTAAAGTAAAAAGAGTTTTTTGAGTAGACTCACTCACTTGATGATGAACATTATCTCGTAATGTACCATCAACATCAAAACAAAGCATTGGTTTCATTATTTCACATCCTTTTTTATATTGTACTAAAAATACAATGATTTTCCTATCTTTTTTCTGTATAATAATGGTGAGGCGAGGAAAATATGAAAGAACATTTAATAATAAAATCAGAATTTGATCAACTTCCACTTGATGTTATAGTTTTAAGACCTAGTCATCCTTGTGGAATTATGCAATTTTCACATGGCATGTGTGAACACAAAGAAAGATATTTAGATTTTATGAATTATCTTTATCAAAGAGGTTATGTATGTATTATTCATGATCATCGGGGACATGGAAAAAGTATAAGAGAAGAAATGGATTTAGGTTATTTTTATAAGGATGGATACATTGGTATTGTAGAAGATGTTCATCAGTTAACACTATGGATAAGAAAACAGTATCCACAATTACCATTGTTTTTATTTGGACATAGTATGGGTTCTCTTGTTGTTCGTTGTTATTGTCAAAAGTATGATCAAGATATTAATGGATTGTTTGTTTGTGGTAGTCCTAGTCAAAATCCAATGGCTGGATTGGGAATTAAATTAGCCCAATATTATACTAAAAAGAAAGGTGATCATTATAGACCTTTATTGATTCAAAAATTGGCATTTGATGCATTTAATAAAAAATTTGATAAAAATATTCCTAATAGTTGGATATGTAGTAACCAAGACGTTGTCTCATGGTACAATCAAAATCCATTATGTACTTTTACATTTACAAGTAATGGTTTTGAATCATTGTTTCAATTGGTGAAAATGACTTATTCAAATCATCACTGGCAAGTCAATCATCCTCAATTACCAATTCATTTTATTGCAGGTTATGATGATCCATGTATCCAAAATGAAAAGAAGTTTCAACAAGCTGTTAATCATATGCATCAACTTGGTTATCAGAATGTCACTTCACATTTATTTAAACATATGCGTCATGAAATCCTCAATGAAAAAGGGAAATTTCTTGTTTATGAACATATTTATGAAATAT
>NZ_HG005288.1:113146-146769 GCF_000455285.1 Candidatus Stoquefichus massiliensis AP9
AATTAAAGACTTGGCAAGTTTAGCCAAGTCTTTATTTTGGTTTCATATTTTGATATCTTTTTTCAAGATATTCATCTGGATAATTTTCATCTAAGTATTCAGATATACAAGAATTGGGTGAAATATTGAGATGACGCTGATATGAACGGATCAATGCCAATGCTGAAACACTCATATTATAAATCATAAATACAACTAATATCCATGTTAATGGTTTTCCTATTTTCATTGGAATCTTTTCAATATATTGAGATAAAAAAGGATAAATATTCTGTACCCATACAACAGCTATTAAGCCCCAGAAAAAACAAAACAAAAGATTAACACGACCATCTATATTAAAAGGAATATCACTATAATCCCAAAAGCGTACACCAAATAATCCTTCTGCCAATAAACCACATATATATTCATATATACCACCAGCTAATGTGCCAACACAAAATATTGATAAATCTCTTTTCCCTTCCATATTATGAAGTAAAATTGTTAATAAAACACATCCCATTCCCCAAACAATAGAAAACTGTCCATATAACAAACTACTACGACTCATTAATTTATCCATTGTAAAATAACACCAAATCATTTCAATGATTGATCCAATAAAAGAACAACTCAAAAATATCCAAATTAATTTATAAATATTATATCCCTTTGCAAATGTCTTAATATTCATCATATCCTCCTCACTTTTGACATACTATATCACTATTTATATGTCTAATCAATGAGAAAAAGAAGAATCTATTTATTCAATAAATTCTCCATAATCATTTATCTTTTGTATACTCACACATTTTTCTTTTAAAGAAGCTTGAATATTAATGATTCGTTGATTAGCTGATCCTTTATACAAAAGGCTTAAACTTCTTTGTCCAATCAGAAAACATCCATCAACCAACACATCACAAAGTGATAATAACTTTCTTTCATTTTCTCCTAAATCCAATATTTCCTCATAAGTATAGCCACTATAAATCATCAAATGTAAACCATGCTGCTTAATCCCTTTTGCAAGTTCAACCAATGCAACAGGCTGTAAAAATGGTTCTCCTCCAGAAATAGTTACTCCATCTAACAAAGGATTCTTTAAAATCTCAGCCATAATCACATCAGTATCTTCAAGATATCCCCCTTGTAAATCATGACTCTTAGGATTATGACATCCTGGACAGTGATGCAAACAGCCTTGAGTAAAAACCGAATATCTTAACCCTGGTCCATCAACAATAGAATCATTAACAGTTCCATATAATCTAATCTTCATATGTTAATCCATGTTTGACACGATCAGCTTCTTCAGCACGTTTGGCATCATTAAAACGATCTATTGTTCCAACCAGATAGCCAGTAATTCTTCTTATTCTTTCAAAGCCATCATGTTCACTTTCGCGACGTCCACACTTTGGACAAACATCATCAATAATACCATTATAGCCACAGACTGGATCTCTATCAACAGGATGATTAATAGCTCCATAGCCAATCTTGGCATCATGCATAGCTCTTACAACTTTTTCAAAGGCAGGCAGATTCTTTGTAGGATCACCATCCATTTCAATATAACTAATATGCCCACCATTGGTCAAAGCATGATAAGGACCTTCAATTTGAATTTTATCATATGCACTTATTTCATAATAAACGGGAACATGAAAACTGTTTGTATAATATTCACGATCTGTAATACCTTCAATTTTCCCATAAATAGCACGATCCAATTTTACAAAACGACCAGACAATCCTTCAGCTGGCGTTGCAATTAAAGAAAAGTTCAACTTATATTTTTGTGCTGCTTCATCAACATGTTTACGCATGTGTGCAACAATCTGTAATCCTAAAACTTGAGCCTTTTCATTTTCACCATGATGATATCCAATCAATGATTTCAATGTTTCTGCTAAACCAATGAAACCAATTGTTAATGTCCCATGTTTTAAAACTTCTCTTACTTCATCTGTAGATTTTAATTTTTCTGAATCAATCCAAACTCCTTGTCCCATCAAAAATGGATAATTTCTAACATGTCTTTTACATTGAATCTCAAATCTTTCTAATAATTGATCAATACATAAATCAAGCATTTTATCTAATTTCTCAAAAAACTCATCGATATCACCTTTAGATTTTATAGCTAAACGTGGTAAATTTATAGAAGTAAAACTTAAATTACCTCTACCCGGACAAATCTCTCTACTTGGATCAAAAACATTTCCAATAACTCTTGTTCTACACCCCATATAAGCAATCTCGGTTTCTGGTGTCCCTTTATAATACTGTAAGTTAAATGGAGCATCAACAAATGAGAAATTAGGAAATAAACGTTTTGCTGAAACTCGACAAGCTAATTTAAACAAATCATAATTAGGTTCACCTGCATTATAATTAATTCCTTCTTTAACTCTAAATATTTGTATTGGAAAGATTGGTGTTTCTCCTCCACCTAGACCGGCTTCTGTTGCCAATAAGACATTTCGAATAGCCATACGACCTTCTGGCGATGTATCCATACCATAATTAATAGAACTAAAAGGAACTTGAGCCCCTGCTCTTGAATTCATTGTATTTAAATTATGAATTAAAGCTTCCATTGCCTGATATGTTTCTTTATCTGTTTCTTCATATGTTTCTTTAACAGTAAAAGTCTGTATCTTTTCAATAAGTTGTGTACTTATTCCAAAATCTTCAAGAATCAATTTTTCTTTTTCTAGATATCCCTGATCTTCTAAAGATGGAAAAGGAATTATTGACTTTACTTTTATAAGAATATTTTCTACTGATAAATCTGTAAGTAATTCTAAAGTTTTCTTCAAATTTTTGTAATACCATTTCTTATATGATTTCTTAACACCCTCAGCCATACCATAATCAAAATTGACAATTGCCTGTCCACCATGCTGATCATTTTGATTAGATTGAATAGCTATACAAGTTAGAGCTGAATAAGTTGTAATACTATTAGGTTCTCTTAATACACCATGCCCAGTTGAAAAACCATTCTTAAATAAATGAATGATATCTATTTGTGTACATGTTGTTGTTAATGTTAAAAAATCCATATCATGAATATGAATATCACCTGATTTATGAGCAGCACTATGAAGCGGATTTAACACAAACATTTCATTAAATTGTTTTGCTGCTTCAGCACCATATTTTAGCATTGTTCCCATTGGAGCATCAGCATTCACATTTGCATTTTCTCTCTTTAAATCACTATCTTTTGCATCCTGAAAAGTAATTTCTTCCATTGTTCTCATTAAACGTGACTTACGATCACGTGAACGTGTACGCTCAGCGCGATAAAGAATATAAGCTTTAGCAATTCTTACATAACCTTTTTCAATTAACGTTTCCTCAACAGTATCTTGAACCAATTCAACTGTTGGTAATTCTGTATGTCGCGCTTCTAACTTTCCTTCAACCTCTTTTGCAACTGCAATGGCTGTATCTAAATCATATTTTGCTTCTGTTGCTTGAAAAGCACGATAGATGGCTCCCGCTATCTTATTGACATCAAAATGATCCATACGACCATCTCTTTTTCTTATATACTCAATCATATGTAACCTCCTTGCACTATTTTAAGTATCTCATATCTAATATATTTAATCAATTCATACGAATGATACAATAAGAAAAGATACTCGAAAGTATCTCTCTTCTTTATTATTCAATTGTTGAAATACCAAGTTCATTAATCTTGTTTTTAATCGTTTCAATGGCTTGTCCTTCATCACCACCAGAAACAGTAATTTCTAGTTTAGCTTTCGTTGGAATACCTAAAGACAAAACACCCATCATACTTTTTAAATTAACTTCCTTGTTACCATAACGTAATGTGACATCACTATGAAATTGCTTTACAGCATTAACAAGTTCTGTAGTAGGAGTTGCATAGAGTCCAACTGGATCTGTCACTGTAAACTTTAAAATTTGAGCCATATATGATTACCTCCCTTACTTCATATCTACATTATATCATAAACATATTCCAAGAGTTAAAAAATATGCACTCAAAATAAAAATTTATTTCTTTCTTCTTCTATTTCTTTTCTTTGCATTTAATCCTTCTTCTATTTCATGATAATTAACATATCCTCCCAAATCATAAACATGGTAGCCTTTTTTGGCAATCTTTTTATATGCTCTTTCACTAATAGCTGGATTAATTGCATAAACATAATAAATCAAATCCTGTTCAGGATAATACTCTTCAAATTTATCCATTAATCTAAGTGGTAAACATTCAGCATCAGCAATATGCAAATTATCATAATCTTTCACTTCATCAGCACAAATAATAACAATCTTATCAGGATTCTTTACATAACGACGATAACCCTCATTAATATCCAATTTCTTAATTTCTATTTTTTTACCAAATCCAAACATATCATTTCCTCCAATACCCTACTATAATATCATTATTTCTACACTTTTTCTATTGCTTTTCTTTTTTTTATATGTTATTATATCAAAGCAACAGAAAATGGCCTGTTGGAGAAACGGTTAACTCACATGCCTTTCACGCATGCATTCACGGGTTCGAATCCCGTACAGGTCACCATAGGGGCGTGGTTCAATGGTAGAGCATCGGTCTCCAAAACCGTGGACGCGGGTTCGATTCCTGCCGCCCCTGCCATCAAACAATTAGAGCGAATAATCGCTCTTTTTTCATATATAGTGATCATTATGCTTGTTTATTACATCATATGATATATATTAGCAATACAATCAACAAATAAAATATCCTTTAACTTATTAGAAATATTGCTCAATAAAAACCACGTCTAAAAGGCGTGGTTTTCTTTTGCTACTTATTCGCGTCTCAAGGGCGCTGCTTTCGACTCTCACTATCCCTCAAAGTTTTTTTGCTTTCCTTTCTTTTTCTCTTTTTTCTTTTCCTTTGTCACTTCCTTTTCTTCAAATGGATCCTTGTATTCCTTCACACTTAATCTATCCATCGCTATATCATGACCTTCCGGCTCTCTTATATATTTTGCAACTGTCTGATCATTTAATCCAACTGTGCTTACATAATACACTTCTGCCTAGAAATGTCTATTCCCATACAGATATTTCAGATTAGCATGTCTATCAACCATCATCAGAAGATAAATCCTTATAATAGACTCCTTTCAGTAGAATAAAGAAAGCACAAAACAAAGATACATGCCACATGCATATTCATCTCATCCTCGAAAACTTCCGCCCCCATACTATATCATAATAAGCAAATATATTTCATAAATATTTGACGAATCCAAAGTCTTTATAGACAAAAACAATCATCATTTAATGATGATTGCCTGTGAAAACATTTGCTCATATCGTTTTGCAAAGATTGTTGCATCGTAACCTATATTTCCTTTAAGGGGATCACTTAAATAGACAACATTTTCTATCTTATCATAACCTGTCAATACTAAACAATGTTCTTTGGATATCCATTGTAATTCATTGCCATCAACAGTCCATTTTATAGAAGGATAAGGTTCTGCCATATTTATTGTAGCCCATACAATAACAGGGATACCCTGATTAATAAAATGATATAATTCTTCAATAGATGATCCAGTATAATCAATGGCTTTTAAAGAAACCTTTTTTTCTTTTAAATATTGATTTGCACAATCAACAATAACAGGTGCATAACAGCCATAAGAATGTTGATCCTTAGGATCACCAACAAACGCTTTCTCAAAATCTGTCTGACCAATCTTTCCCTTTTTTAAATAATTCTCTGCTAAATCTATTTTATTTATTGAAAATCCATGGTAATTAAGAACCATTGTCAAAGATGTTATTTCACATCCTGTAGGAAGTTGTGGGTTTTGTAAAATACATTCCACGTCTATTTGTTTATTATCTAAGATTAATTGTTGATTTAAAATGCTTTCATCTTCATACTGACTATTTTGAACACACTCATCAGTTGTACATCCAAATAAACTTATACAAATAATAATTCCTATAACACTTTTAAACTTATTCATATTGTATTCCCTTCTATGTATATGATGATTTTGCTCATAATCATCAACTAAAAAGAAATACTTTGGAAAAGTAGACAATTAAAAACTTGTCTTTATATGGAAAAAAGTGTAGTATTTTATATATAAAAGGTTCAAAATCTGTAAATTAATACAGTTCGTAATTGTCTACTTAAACAAACTTTTTCATTTTTCTATTCATGTAAAATATTTAATTTTAAAATAACGCTTCTGCTAATAATTCAATCATATGAAGAGGCTGTTTTCCACCCAAATTAATACCTTTTTCACAACCATTACAATAAACCACAATCTTATCAAATGAATATTGCTGACACCATTGTTGCATATGATGTAATTGCTCACTTTCCGATAAGAGATGAATATCATTTTCTATGATTTTTTTCATTGTATAAGGTGCAACATCTATACAATCTTGCGAAGGATAATTGTTTAACCAAACACCGCAGTACTTTGTATAACTATAATTTTCAGGCATTTCAATAATTGTAAAATTCATTTTTTGAAGGCAAAGTCGTACAGCATTTTGTAAAGAAAGATTATCTTTTGTACGCCAACAATCCTGAATAATAATACTTTCACCCTTGTGATTAATATATGGAAAATCAGGATCATTTAAAACATATTCATAAAGACTGATTTGTTTTGTATTGGGATGAGTTTCTTTTAAAACAAGTTCACACAATGTACAGTTCATGATGATTGTATCCTCATTTGTTAAAAATGATTCTTTTACACGACAACACTTGTCAATCATAATATGATGTTTTTTCATATATTTTTGTATTTTCAAGCTCGCTTCTGGATGATTTTTAAATACATCACAGCCTGGTAAATAATGTAACATCTTTCTCCTCCTATAATTCTTCACTATTTGTTTGAATAACTTTTTGATACCAGTAAAAGGATTGTTTAGGGTAACGCTGTCCTGTTCCTTGCCCTAAGTCATCATAGTCAACATAAACAAAACCATATCTTTTTTTCATTTCTCCTGTTCCTGCAGAAATGATATCAATAGGACTCCACATTGTATAACCAAAACAATCAACATAGTCTTCTTCTATCGCTTCTTTTAAACATTGTATATGCTGGCGCAGATAATCAATACGATAATCATCATAAACAGTCTGATTTTCTAATTGATCAATGGCTCCCAATCCATTTTCTGAAACAAATAAGGGAATTTGATAACGATCATAAATATAGTTTAAAGATAATCTTAAGCCTAAAGGATCTATTTGCCATCCCCAATCAGTTGTTTTTAAATAAGGATTTCTTCCTCCATCTAATAAATTACCATCCGCACTCTGATTTGTTTCTCTTCCCTCTACTAGTGAAGAATAATAACTAAAACTATAGAAATCAACAGTTCCTTCTTTTAAAATATCTGCATCTTCTTCATCAATATCAAAATGAGCATTCATTCTTTTTTGATATGCCTTGCATGTATTTGTATAATAACCTCTCACTTGAACATCTGAAAAATAATAAATGGGTAACAATTTATTATGAAGCATCATTTGATCAAGAGGATGACATGTCATTGCATAACAGCAATTATATAAAATCATATTTCCAAATTGAAATCTTGGATTTATTTTTCTTCCTTCAATAATCGTTTTCGCACTGGCAACAAGTTGATAATGTGCTGCTTGAAACATAATATCCGTTTTATTTTCATCTTCATGATACACAATACCTGCTTGATGCCATGGTGTTCTGGCAATAAACAATGAATTGATTTCATTAAATGTAATCCAATATTTGACTTTATGCTGATAACGCTGCATAACTGTTTTTGCATATTTAACTGATAAATCAATTAATTTCCTGCTTCGCCAGCCATCATATTTTTTAACCAATGCTAAAGGCATTTCAAAATGATGTAAAGTTACGATTGGTTCTATCCCATATTTTAATAATTCATCAAATATACAATCGTAAAATTTTAATCCCTCTTCATTTGGTAATTCATCATCACCATGAGGATAAATTCTAGACCAGCAAATAGACATGCGATAACATTGAAATCCCATTTTAGCCATTAAAGCAATATCCTCATGATAATGATGATAAAAATCTGTTGCCTGATGACTTGGATAATAATATTCTTTCTGAATGTTCTCATGAATCATACGCTCATGTCCATGGCTCGCTGCAAGTTCAACATCATTAATACTGAGACCCCTTCCCCCTTGGTCATAACCTCCTTCATATTGATTGGCGGCAGATGCTCCACCCCATAAAAAATCTTCTTTCATTCTTTTCAGTCCTTTCTCCTGTATTTTAATAAATCTATTATATAAAAATATTTCTTTTTATAAATATCTCACAGTAAAACAGGAAAGGAATAACGTTTTTTTGTATAAAAAGAAAAGAAAAGCGTTACACATGTACGCTAATCTTCTTTCATCACTTCTAATGTAGAAAATCTATTGTATTCAGATGATTTTGAAATAGCTTGTCTTTTTTTCTTATTCCCCTCATAATCCAATGCATAATAACAAGAATATAAAATATCTAAAATCATTAAAACACTCAGTTCATTAGAATAACCCTTCACTTTAGAATAAAGTTTCTCTCTTGTTGAAATATTTAAAACAACATCACCATATTGTTTTAATTCATTTTGCCCCAAAGCAGAAATCACAATAATCTGAATCCCTTTTTGTTTTAATATTTTTGCAAGTAAACATAATTTATCTATCTGCCCTGAATAAGAAATAAAAATAACACAATCTTTCTCTTCAACAATAGCAGGCAAAAACAATTCATCACCACTAATATCATAAATATTTACATTTTTACCAATTCTTAACATATCCATTTTAAAAATCTGTCCTAACATTAAACAGTAAGAAATGGCACATAAATGAATTTTCTTTGCATTTTTCAATAAATACACAGCTTTTTGTAATGAATCATGTTCAATTAATGAACATGTATCATGAATTGTCTCATCAGCAACCTGAGTCACTTTATAAGCAATCTGCTGAATATTATCTCCCCGTTCAAAGGGAAAATTAGGATCAACATTGCAAAAATGTGTGTCTAGATACTCGATTTCTTTTAAATAATCTTTTTTTAAATCATCAAAACCCTGATAGCCTAATTTTTTTGCTAAGCGAATAACTGTAGCAGTTGATGTATAAGTTTCTTTTGCTAATTCAAGGATTGTCATATCTTTGATAAGTCTTCTTTGACTGATTAAATAATCTGCAACAGCTTGTTGTGACGATGATAATTTAACCTGTTCTAATTTCTGTTCAATAAACATATAATCACTCTTTTCTATTTCTTTCATTGTATACTAAATTCTTTCCCTTTGTCAAAATCATATGTTATAATGATAGTGATAAAGGAGTAGTGAATTTTATGAATACACATCAACTAAAATTAACTTTCAAGTATTTAACTTGGACTATGCTTATTATTGTTGGTATGATTATGATTATACAATGGACTGCTATACCAGATATCATAGGTATTCATATCAATTTATCAGGGAATATAGATCGTTATGATTCCAAAGTTTCTATAATTGTAATATGGTTTATTGTTGTGATTATCCAGTTACTTTATACTTTTGATTATAGATTGAAGTCAGGTGGATTTAACACAGATATTTTCAAAAAATATCCATTATTCTATCATACGATTTATTTTATTTGTATTATCTGTATTTCAAGTTTTTTCATTGTGCGTATACTCTGTTGATTCTAAAAGAGGGAATATCTTTAATAAGACTATTTCCCTCTTTTACAATTCGGATAATTATATATATTCATTTGCCATATCACAAATATTATCAATTTTATACATAATACAAGCATATTTATAAAGATTATATACCCCATATATTGTATATCCAATAATGACAATATAAAATACACTCAATTGAAATGAAGTCATAAACATGATAAATGATAATAATAATAATAATAGAATAATAACTGGATATAATATTTTATAGAGATGATGCTTCTTTTGAAGTTTGATAAAATATTCTTTGCGAGTCAAAAGTATATCATTTGTCAGTTTGCGCCTTGTCATTAAAAATTGACAATGTGATAAATACTGATCAAGTAATAATTCTTGACTCATATTATAATGAATCTTTGCTTTGTTTAATCCTCTTAATGGTAATATTGTTAAACAAACAAGACATAATATTGGTATAAACCATTGAAATGTGCCTGTTGTTATTAAAGGTGAAATATATCTTGATATCCATACAAAACATATCAGTAAAATGATGATTTCCATTACAAAAATAGTATAAATAGTATTCATTTGGGATATGCGCTTAATCCACTCTAACAATCCCCCATCCTGATTCTTACGTCGACTATAAATAATATAAATGATAACAAAGAAAAATAATATATTATATATAATCATGTTTGTCTGCATATGATATAACTCATAAACCATAATCCCCACCAATAACAAACTTTCACTTGTAAACAATATATAAGAAAACGTTTCACGTATTGATTTCTTAATTTGAAAAAACATCTTTAAACAGATATTCTGATTTAATAAATACAATAACTTTGTGATTAAGGGTAATAATAAGAAAATGAAATATTTTGTTTCCATATATGGGTAAAGAAATGCATTTGGAAAGAGATAATCTAATCCAAAAAATAATATACAAAAGATTATTCCCATAAGTCCATACGAAAACTGATATTGTGAACATTCTTTATAACGTAAAGACATGAATTTCTGAAGATTATCTCCTATAACATATTCTACAGGTTGATGATGGCTTTGTGCTTCTAATAATAAATCTAAAGTTTCATCAAGAATAGTGATTTGATAATAACCATCATCATTCATAAAAAATGAAAGATTATGACATAGCCCTTTTATTTCTTCATAGGTTTCTAAATAATGACCAACTAATTTATTTTCAATGTTTTTATGATATAACATCATTTCCCCTCCTGAATATTCGATTTGCTTGAGAAGTAATCTTATCATAAGATTTTTCAAATTCTATTAAATATTCTCTTCCATACTCCGTAATAGAAAAATACTTTCTCCTAGGCCCTAATGGTGATCTACCTATACGGCATGTTATATACTGTCTTTTCTCTAATCTATTTAAAACAAGATAAAGTGTTCCTTCCTGAATACCTGCAAAGCCGTATTCATTAAGTTGAGAGATGAGTTCATATCCATATGTTTCCTTTTCAGAAATTAATTTCAATACACATCCCTCAAGTATTCCTTTAAGCAATTGTGTTTCTTCCATAACATCACCTACTATGTATTATTAAGTACTATTATAATAACATAGCTACTTAGTTTTGTAAAGTAGCTAAATAAATTATCCATTGTATATTCAATATGAATATGGTTAAAACTAAAAAAGTCATCAAATGATAACATTTATGGCTTTTCTATTTTGACTATATCTTGAATTTCACAATTCAATATTAGGCATAAATCAGCAATTGTATTTAATGTCATGCTTTTATTTTTTCGAATAGCATCTAATGTTCCTGTACTTACATGATATTCATGAATTAATTGATATTGAGAAATCCCTCTGTCTCTAAGTGTATCAAAAAATGGTTGAAAAGAAATCATATTAAAAACTCCTCTCTTAATTTCATTATAAAGAGATGTTTCAATATTTGATATTGCCGAATATTTGGCAATATTCTATAATAAGAAGTGGAAGTGGGGTGATCAAAATGGACAAAAATCAAGAATTGTTAGATGAAACACTAACACACTTAGGACAAGCTATAGAAATGATTGATATGTTGTCAATAGCATGTTCAACAATGGAACAGGCAGAAATCATTGGGCCACTAGAAATCATGAAAAGAGATTTTCAAACTTTATACTTTAAAATTAACCAGCATCTTTATGAAGATCACTAGTTTCTATTTATGAATGTGATATAATGATTGGCAAAGGGAGTGTCAATATGAAAAAAACTTTAATTATTGGTTCTAGTGTCTGTGATGTTATTATTCGTTTGCATCGTATTCCAAGACAAACAGAAGATGAAAATATCATCAGTCAGGAATTGACAATGGGTGGATGCGCTTATAATGTTGCAAATGTTTTGAGACGTCATCAAATTCCATTCGATCTTTTTTCACCAATTGGTACTGGTATTTATGGGAATTTTGTGAGAGAACATTTTATTGAGAATAAGATTCCTATACTCATTGAAACTGAACAAAGAAATGGCTGTTGTTATTGTTTAGTTGATGACAGTGGAGAAAGAACTTTTATATGTGAACATGGAGCAGAATATTTTTATCATGAAGAATGGTTCCATCAATTAGATACTTCATTATATGAACAAGTTTATATATGTGGATTAGAAATAGAAGAAACAAGTGGAAATTTGATTATAGATTTTTTAGAAAAGAATCCTCATTTTACTATCTATTTTGCACCTGGTCCACGTATACATGACATCGATGAAGAAAAATTGCGAAGAATATTCGCATTGCATCCTATTTTACATTTGAATAAAAGCGAAATATTATCTTATACAAAACAAGATGATCTTCATAAAGCAGCTGCAATGTTATTTCAGTTTACCAACCGTCCTGTCATTGTCACTTTAGGGGCTGATGGAAGTTTTTACTATGATAAAGATGAATCACTCTATAGTAGTGCCTTTGAATGTCAAGTCGTTGATACTATTGGGGCCGGTGATAGTCATATTGGATCAATTCTTGCAAGTCGGGCTTTCTATTTACCCTGGCGTGATACGCTTAACAATGCAAATCTTACAGCTGCTGAAGTTGTGAGTCAAAAAGGGGCATCACTGAAAAATGTACATGATTAATTATCATGTACATTTTTATCTACTCTGAATCAATTATAATTCTAAACCTTGTAAAACTTCTTTTAAAGCTTTTGCACTTTCTTGTAATTTTTCATTTTCTTCATTATCTAAATAAATATCAACAACTTTCTCAACACCTTTTTGACCAACAACTGTTGGAATACTTAAGCAGATATCATTCAATCCAAATTCACCATTCATTAAACTAGAAATAGGCAAAACAGCGTGTTCATCTTTCACAATAGCCGTTGCTATTCTCTTTACCGCCACTGCAACTCCATAATAAGTTGCACCTTTTCGCTCAATAATTTCATATGCACTATCACGCACTTCTTGTGCTAATCTTTCCATTGCTTCCTGATGATTAAAATGTCCTCTCAATTCACAGAAATGATTAATATGAATACCTGCCACTTGCGCACCAGACCATACTGCTAACTCACTATCTCCATGTTCACCAATAATATAAGCATGAACATCACGTGGATCCACCTGTAAATGACGCCCTAAAACATATTTTAATCTTGCTGTGTCTAATACAGTTCCTGAACCAATGACACGATGAGCTGGAAAACCTGAAAGTTTTAATGTTACATAAGTTAAGATATCAACTGGATTAGATACAATCAATAAAATACCTTCACAATTTCTATTTTTAATTTCAGGAATAATACTTTTAAAAATAGAAACATTCTTTTTCACTAAATCTAATCTTGTCTCATTAGGTTTCTGATTTGCTCCAGCAGTAATCACAATTAATCCTGCATCAACAATATCATCATAATCACCTGCATATATATTCATAGGTGTTAAATAAGCACTACCATGACTTAAATCCATAGCTTCACCTTCTGCTTTCTGATGATTAGCATCAATGAGAACCATTTCTGAAAATAAACCAGTTTGTATTAAACTAAATGCAGATGTTGCTCCTACAAATCCACATCCAATGACTGCTACCTTTTGCATATTAACCATAATATTGCCTCCTCTTTCCCTTTTAGTATAATTATTTCTTTATAATTTTCAAATCATACGCTCATAAAATTAAAAGAAAGATATAACTCATGTTATACCTTTCTTTTAACAGGATGTCGAATCACTGTTTTTAAATTATCGACTTTAGATTTTCTAGGATCACTAAGATATATTTCATGATGTAATCGTGTATCATTGATATCAATCAATAAATCATGTTCTTCTATAAATTGATTGATTTTCATGACACTTGCTGGTTCTTCATCATAACTTCCTTTATGCATAATTTGTACACATAATCCTTCATCATATTCTAAAAAAATAGCTTTATTTACATTAAGTTCAGGTTTTTGCAAACTTACATGTGCTTTCACTTGTTCAAAATAATCGCGTGTTACAAACTCTGGTAAACGAATCATCGAACGCCAATGAAATTTATCTTTATCTATAATACACGTTCCATCAAAATAACCTTCTTCTCCAAACCATAATCCTTCTAATGGTGGTACAACATATTCAAAATATCCATCTGGTTCTGTACCTTTTCTTGGACTCATCTTAATAGCATATGAAATTGCATATAAAATACCAATTGCCTCTTTATATTCTTGAGATGTATTTGGATTTCCTTTACCATCAACACAAACGTATTGAATAGTGGGCAAATCAATTAATGTAGGTTTTGTGGCAGGCATATAAATATCTTTATACGCTTTTTTATAATCTAATTTATTCATGAATTTCACCCCATAATTTTTCAAATCTTTTTACATTTTGAACTTCGCGTGTTATAAAATTTTTATTATAAAACAAGCTGTATGTTGTCAGTGGTGTTGGTGCATTTTGAGCACCTTCTTTTGTTTGGATATGTTGAATCTGTAATGGTATATTTTGTTCATCACAATATTCTTTTAAAGCAAGGACATATTTTGCATTAAATGGACATTGATGCGTATAGTATAAAACCAAGCCATCTGTTTCTATTGGCTTCACTGCAAAACGAGGTTCTTCATAATCTTCAGTTAGTGGTAAAAACATGAGTTCATAAATATCATTCCAAGTATCTACACTATAAAAACCATGTTTTGTTAAAAACTTATAATCCATTAAATAACCTTTCTTTTTCTTTGACGAAATAATTGTTAAACCTTTTTTACCTTTTTCTAGACTATCTTTTTGACATGATTCTAATAAAGTCTTTGCATATCCCATTCCTTGAAATTTTCCTGCAACCCATAAACAATCTATATACATCAAATCTCTTCCCTGAATAGCCGCCCAAGCATTTTCAATAGGAATATACTCTATAAAGCATTTTCCTCTCACATCCATTTTCGTAAAAACCAACCCTTCATCAAACTGCTGATTTAACCATTCTTTTTTGGATTGAACTTGGATATCTTTATTGTTAGCGATAGCACAACAGATATGTTCCTTTTCTATATTTTCATGTGTTAATGTGATTGTTTCCATATATAACCCTTCCTTTCAAGAACATTATAACAAAACAAATATGACAAGGTATGTCAAGTTTATATATATAGTTTCATAATTTTCTTAATCTCATCCTTAAGCTTCTCTCTTAACTCAATTGGTTCAATAATTTCTACCCCACTTCCAAAAGATAATACAAAAGATAAAAGCCACTGATGCTCAGGGACTTGTGTCCTCACAATATAACAGTCTTCTTTCTCTTCAATATCTTTATATTCAAATTCATCATAAACAAAACTACCTAAGTATTTTTGAAACCTAAATACAACACCAATCATACATGTTTCTTCATGATATGCTCGTATTGGGGGCTGTTCTTCCAATATATTGATATCAAAGAAATTTTCTTTGATATCAATATGATGCATCCGTGTGAGTTTATAAGTACGATAAACAGAACGACTCTTTTCATAAGCTTGTAAATACCAAGCATTTCCTTTAAAAAATATCTTTAATGGAAATACAGTTCGATGACTTGGTTCCCCATGTATATTGATATAATCAAAAGAAATAATCTGATGTTTTAAAATGACTTCTTTCATTTGATGGAACTTATCATTCATTTCACTATCCTGATGCCATGAAGTAAAATCAACCTCAATCCAATCTTGACTGTTTTTTTGAAAGATATTTTGCATACGTCCTAATAAATCTTGATATTCATTAATATGCAATGATGATAGCCCCTGCAATGCAGATAATATTTGCTCTTGTTCTTGATGATTTAATAATGTTTTATCCAAAACAAAATGTGAATCAATAGAAACTCCACCACCTACTCCTTGTGATGTTTGAATAGGAATACCTGCAACCAATAAACGATCTAAATCACGATAAATTGTTCTTACCGAAACTTCAAAACGTTCTGCTAACTGTTGAGCCGTTGTCTGCTTTACATCTATTAAATAATATAGAATTTCAAATAGTCTTCCTGATGCCATTATTCCACCTGCTTTCTTATAAAGGGAAAACTTGATAGTTATCCTATCAAGTTTAAAGATTCTCTAAAGTTGCTGTATCAGTATTGAGTTCTACTAAAAATTGATCATACCATTTTTTAACATTCATAAATTCTCTATATTGCGTTTGTGATGGTTTCCCTTGCAAAACAGTATTATCTTGATAACGATAACTTATCATCACTTGATCATCTTTGATATAACCAACTGATCCTAATGTCGCATTATACATATATCCAGTTTTTAATCCACCATCTAAATTCATTTTCTTGTCAACAATCATGCAGCTATTCACACTAATCACAACAGTATAAGGTTCTTTATCAGATAAAATAAGTATTCTACCACTATCTTCTTTTTGATATTCATACCCTTTCTTTTTCATTCTTAAAATTAATTCATCAGCTTCTTTCTGTACCTGAGATATTAATTGAGAACGTACTTTTTCATTGAAATATGTGATCATCCAATTCCCTATATCTTCGTTTGTTAATGATAAATCATTAATCTTTTTTTGATATGTTTCATAAGCTTCTAATCTCCCCTGATCCTGAAATTCCTTAATATCATTTTGGTCAATTTGAAAGGTTCCTTTATCATAAATCATATAAATAAACTCACCAGTTTTATCTTTATCTGGATAAATCTGAATTGATTTAATTTGTGATATTTGTAAACTATGTTGAGCAAAATATTTCTTTGGATTATCTTCTTTAAAGATAACGGAAATATACATATTATCAAATTGGCAATTCCAAAAAAGCCCTAATTCATCAAACCCTTCTGAAAAACGTGTATTTTCAATAACACTTGCTGGATCATCAGTGACTTTAGATTTTGATTCACATCCCATTAGATTTAAAGAAAATATGATTGTCAATAAAATCAAGACTAACTTTCTCATATATTATCCCTCAACTTTCTCTATTTATATTATGTCATGAATAACCTTTCTATACAAATCATTTTCATTCTTTATCAAAAACTCTTATCTCTCATTTATGTGCATAAATGACAATACATTTTCATTCTCTACAAATTACAAAATGAAAATATGTAAAATCATCAAGGAACCTTTTGCTTCCTTATGATAGCCTTGACTTTTCATAATAAACTACCTATACTTCAAAGTAAATAATGTCAAATAAGGGGATGACAAACATGACAGAAGATGAAAATCAAACACAAGTGAATCAATCACAAAAAAAAATAAAGCATCGTATTCGTTTAAAGAAAATTTATTATAAACCTGTTATTATTGGTATTATCTTAATCATTGTAGGAGGGTATGCTTTGGGATGTTATTACTATCATGATAAGTTTATGCCACAAACAACACTTAATGATATACAAGTTGCTGGTTTATCAGCTAATAAGGCAAGTCAATTATTAGAGGATAAGATTAAAAATCAGAAGTTAACCTTGACTTTCATTGACGGGGAAAAAGAAATCATTCAACAAGAAGATTGTGGTATTATTTTTAATCAAGATAATGATGTTTCACAAGCGTTAAAGAAACAGAATTCATGGTTATGGTTTACTCATTTCTTTACTAAGACAAATATTGAAATTGAAAATGTTTTTACTGTTAATGAAGAGCAATTAAAAAATCATTTGAATACTTTGAAACATTTGCATGATCAACAGGAAAAACCTATTGATGCAAAAGTAGAATATAAAGATAAACAATTTTCTATTATAAAAGAATCTTATGGTACACAAATTAATGAAGAGAATCTTATCAAAGGAATTTTAGAGGCTTTTCGTGAACAAAAAACAGAAATCAATGTGAAAGATATCTATGGATATGTAGAGCCTAAGATAACTGCTGATGATGATAAACTCAAAGAACTTCTTGAGATTGCCCAAAAGTATTGTCAAGCATCTATTACTTATCAAACAACAAGTGGAGATATAGTTTTAGATGGTAATACACTCATGAGTTGGTTATCTATTGATGAAAGTGGTCACTATTATTATAGTGAAGATGAATTTAAAAAACAAGCAACTGATTTTGTTAAAGAACTTGCAACCAAGATTAATATTATTGGAAAAGCAAAAACATTTACAGGCGCTAATGGTAAGAAAACTGTAAGTGGTGGTAATTATGGATATAAATTAAATCAGGAAAAAGAAATCAATGGTTTATTAGCAGATATCAAGGCGAATAAACATGAGACTAGAAAACCTGTTGTGACTGGAATTCAGTCTTCGTATGAGAATGGTGGATTAGGAAAGACATTTGTTGAAATTGATATGACGAAACAACATATGTGGTTTATTAAAAATGGGAAGGTTGTTTTAGAATCTGATGTTGTCACAGGATTGCCTAGTGATCCAAACAAGAAAACGCCTGGAGGAACATATTACATTTATTTTATGCAGAGAAATCGTGTGTTAAGAGGAGAAATTCAAGCAAACGGGAAACCTGAATATGAAACACCTGTTGCCTATTGGATGGCATTTAATGGTGGAATTGGTCTTCATGATGCGACTTGGCAATCTCGATTTGGTGGCAATATATATTTTACCAAGGGATCTCATGGCTGTGTCAATCTTCCTTTAAATATTGCTGCTGCACTTTATGATATGGTCAAAGTAAATATTCCAGTTGTTTGTTATTACTAAACAAAAGAAAAGGAACTGCATCCTTTCAATAGTGAAAACTATTGAATCGTTACAGTTCCTTTATATATTAAATTCGTTTTCAAACATCTTTTTACTCACTATATATCCTATCACTAATATTACAAATGAAACATCAAATGGACTTTTTGCTCCAATGACAGCAACAAATAATGCAACAATCAAAGTACAGGCAATCATAATGATTGGCTTTTTTGTCATTTGAAATCTTTGTATCAGTTTATATTCATTCATTATATTATGTAACGCAATATAGAATGCAACAATGGAAACAAGCATGTCAATTGAAAAATGAATAAGATAATGTCCAGTTATTAACTCTTTAATAAATAACAAAACTATATAACTACACATTGTCTGCCATAATCCTGAAATAGTAAACTTATCTATGGATTGTTTTTTGATCATTTGCAATTGTTCTTTCATATTGATTGATTTTTCAATCTGAGAAACATAATTTTTCATACCCTTTGATATCACAATAGGTTTTTGAGATTGATTCATCTGATCTAAAATAGCTGATAAAATAATATTTGATTTAACAATATCTTTTTGATGCTGAAAAACATATTTTTGAAGATCATGAAACAATTCAAAATTAATCTCATTTAATTCTTTAACTTTTAACTGATTTTCATCAAAAAGTTGATCTTGTTTTTTCATTACTTTGTAACCTTTAATATATGAGCATCTGTTTCTTCTATATGACTATTAAAGAATTCTTCCATAACTTGAATCATATAATATGTATCTTTAATTCCAGCTGTTTCATAACAAGAATGCATAGCTAACTGTGGCAATCCAATATCAACACTATTCATAGAAACTTGTGCCATAGCAATATTTCCTAAAGTACTTCCTCCAACAACATCAGAACGATTTGCAAAGAATTGCACAGGAACACCAGCTTTTTCACATAATCCCTTAAAAACAGCCACACTCACACCATCACTTGTATACTTTTGTCCAGCATGAGCTTTTACAACAACGCCTTCATTCATATAAACACAATTGTTGACATCTGTTTTTTCTGGATGATTAGGATGAACAGCATGAGCATTATCAGCACTTAACATAAAACTAGATGCTAATGCACGATAATAATCTTCTTCATCTTTTCCTAATGCATGATTGACACGATGTAATACATCATATAAGAAAGTTGATCCCGCACCCTGCTTTGTTCCTGAACCAACTTCTTCATTATCAAAACATGCAAAAACATTGATAGATTGATCATTCGATCCTCTAAGAAACCCTTGTAAAGATGTAAATGCACATTGTAAATCATCTAATTGAGGAGATGAAATAAATTCTTCATGAGCACCCCATACAGAAGGAGCCATTCTATTGTAAAGATATAAATCCTCACTGCAAATATCTGCAACATTCACACCAAGTTCTGATGCAATTAATTTTTTTAAATCTCCAGGTTTTGTTTGTGTAGCTCCAAACAATGGCAATAGATCCACTTGCTTATTATAAGCATATCCGTCATTGACAGTACGATTCATATGAATAGCAACATTCGGAATTAAAACCAAATCACGATCAATCTTTAATAAATGTGTGATATAGTTTTCTCCATCTTTTACTAATACTCTACCAGCAATTGAAAGTGGTCTATCAAACCATGTAGAACAGATCATTCCACCATAGCCTTCTGTATTTAATTGAGTATACTTACTCTTGACTTCTATTTCAGCATTTTCTTTTAATTTAAATGTTGGTGAATCACTATGTGAAGCAGCTACATTAAAACTATACTTTTCAAGTTGGCTACCTAAATTTAAGGCTATTAAACTTGAATTATTTCTTGTTACAAAATAACGTTGACCAGGTTGAATGTGCCATTTTTGCCCTTCTAGTAATTCCTGATATCCATTTTCCTTTAAAATTGTTTTCATTTGGTCTACAGCATGAAATGCAGTAGGACTTTTTTGAATAAAAGAAAGTAATTCCTTAGACATTTCTTTATACATACACTTATACCTCCATATTTGCGTATATTATAACATATCCTTTTGTTAAACCAAAAGGATATGTTGAGATATTATTCACTTATAGTATTGACTTTTTCACGTTTTTTTATAGCAGGCATAATTAAACCTAAAACAACTAATACAATTGGTGTCACAATATTTAAAGCAGTTGTAAACATATCGCCTTCTTTATACATACCAAATAAACAGCATGCAGCAGTCACAACAAAGCACCAAACACCTGCAGTCATTGCAAACCCTTGATTTTTAACAAATTTATATTCAGGATTAAATTTGTCTTTTGCTTTACGTAAGGCAATATAAGCAACAAATACCCATAAATAACGTAATGGCATTGTCACTGAATTTAATTTTGTTAATTGTGTTAAAACACCATCAGCACTAGGTACTAATGCCTGAATTAAGATAATAGCACCTGATAAAGCAACAACCATCCAAATACCATTAATGTAAGCACCATATTTATTCTTCTTTAATAATTTCGTAGGGATATATTGACGAGCATTTTCATTATCCAATAGCATACGAAGTGGTGCATCAATAGAAATAACTAATGTAGAGAATTGACCAATAGCATTACATGCAGCATAAATCATCATTAATACATTACCCATACCATAATAATTACCAAGTTTTTGGAAAGCCCAATAAGCCCCATTAGCATTATATGCATCAAAGTTAGCTGCAATATCTGCAGGATCAAACATCATACCCATTGCTATTGTACCTAAAATAGCACAAACCATAACCATAATTGCTAAAGTAATCATACCTTTAGGAAATCCTTTAGATGGATCTTTCACCTTATTAACATAAGGTGAAATTTTTTCACATCCTCCAACAGCAAATACTAAAATAGACAATGATGTGAAATATCCCATATTGAATTGTGGAATTAAATTTTTCCAGCTAAAATCCATATGTAAATATCCACCATTTGGATTAATTGCTGGTGCAGCAAACATCATTAAAATATATAGAATAGACATGATGAACATACTTGTTCCTGCAATTGTTGCAAGTTTCTTTAAAGGATTTAAACCACGACTTGCAACCCAGCAGAAAAACAAAAAGATAGCAAGTGTAGCAAATTGAATAAGTCTTGTATCAAATGTCGCAAAAGTTGTTCCATTTTGAAAAGCCATCCAACTTAAAGCCTTTAAACCACCACTTCCCTTACTCGCAATATAAGTAATGTGGCAAGCCCAATAAGTCCATCCTGCATAATATGCAAGTTTAGAACCCAACGTTTCTTGAATCCAAGAACTTACTCCACCACCAGCAGTTTTAAAAGCTGAACCTAATTCACCGACCATTAATGCATAAGGCACAAAATACAATGCAAACATTAAAACCCAGCTAAAAATAACTTGAATACCGTTAAAGTATATAAACCCATTCACAACATTTCCAAAACCCCAGACAGTTGAAAATGCCATAAATGCAAGGTTATACCAAACGATTTTTTTTGAATCTGACACTCTTATAACCTCCTTCTATTTAAAAAACTATTTATGAACCATCACAAGATACGTAATAAATTGTACAGTTGTACAAACAAAATACCTTGCGACAGTTTTCTATTATAACAAAAGTACCCTTTTTTTGCTATCATTTTATACTTTTTTATCACAATAAGAAAATCATTGTTGATTTTTAGAATTTTCATGTGTAGAATAAAACAAATGAAAAGGATGATCATATGAAAAAATACAATTTAATTCCCTATATACTTACATTAATTATGGTATGTCTTATGGTTGGATGTTCCCAACTTCTCAATGAACCAGAAATTATCTTTCCAGAAATCACTGCTTTAACAATAGGTGCCTGGTTAGTTCCAAAACAAGTCTGGAAAACATCACCTATAAAATTAGTCATTTTAATTATGATTTATGCCATTATAGGTGTCTCAATGGTCAGATATTTACATATATCATTAACTTATAAAGTTATGATTGCTTTTCTATTTTGTAATATTGGTTTAATCATTTCGAAAACAACATTTGCACCTTTAATCTCTGCCTGTATTCTTCCTATATTAATGGGAACTGAATCATGGATATATCCAATTTCTGCAACTATCATGTCAGTCATTATTGTTCTGGTACAAATTGTTCTACAAAAAAAGGAACTTTGCCATGCATATCATTATGTCCCTGTACAATTTGATTATCAGCATGAATGTATTTTATTTATTAAGAGATTTATCGTTGTTTCTGTTCTTGGATTTCTAGCTATTCGTTTAGAGAATCGCTTACTTATTGCCCCACCGCTTATCGTTGCATTTTTTGAATTAAGTGGAAATCATAAAAAACTCAGAAGCAATGCTCCTAAGCTTTATATATTCACTGTCTTTATGGCTTTTATAAGTGCATATCTTAGATATTATTTCACAATTCAAAATCAGATTTCTATTCTATTCGTTGTTACAATAGCAACAGTTATTCTCCTTCTTTGTATTTATTATTTCCAAATCTTTTTCCCACCAATCGGCGCTATTACTATCTTACCAATGATTATTCAGTCAGAACTATTGCCTATTTATCCATTTTTAATAGCCATTGGTTTTGCTTTACTTATCATATTTGCTTTTTTAATATCATATCAGGGAAAAGAATAAATCTAATCCTTTAATTGATGAATAACCTCTTCATAAGATGTGAAGTAGAGTTCTCTATGACCATATTCATCCACTTCAGAAATCAAATCATGAAATTCTAAATCATCTAAAATATAAAAAGCTTTCTCTTCACTATAATTCAAATATTCTTCAAGAAGTTCAATAGATGCATAACCATGTTCTAATAAGACTTCAATAACTGGCTCGTAGGGATGAATAGGCAATGCTGTTAAATCTTTCTTTCGACGAAATAAAGAACGCGCATTGGCTTTTCTTTTTAAACGTTCTAAATAATCTCCATCCCATAAAACAACATCATTTGTTTGTGCCAATGCAATCGCTTGAGCAGTAAAACGATGATTGGTCACAACAACAGCCTGATCGCATTCATAATACTGACAGCCAGAATATGCCTGCTGAACAGCCGCAACACCTACAGGTTTATGATAAAACTTACATTGAAAAGCATAATGTATATCTTTATATTCAGCTAAAATATCAATACCATAGTCTCCACTTCTTTTTGTTAATTTGACATGCTTATATCCATTTCTTTTAAGAATTTCCTGAACATACTGTTCAAATTCTTCACCACTCATCCGATCATTCATATCTGGTATCCAGCCAAACAAAAATCCAAATATCATCTGCAATATCATTAATACTATTTTCACGATTCCTTTTATTATATAAAAAGGAATCTTCAATATAAATCTCAATATTTTCACCATATCACCAATCCCATTTCTTTTCTATCTGTCATTATATCACAATCTAGTATTTACAAAAGGAAAAGTCATGATAAAATAAATAAGACAAGATGAGGAGAATGCTTATGTTAATAACTGCTACACATATAACACATTATAATAATTTAAAATGCATTGTAGATGATGTTTCATTTACTATTCAACCACAAGATAAAATCGCATTGATTGGTATTAATGGTACTGGAAAGTCAACACTTTTAAGAATCTTAGCTGGAATTCAAAAATGTACTGGTGATATTTTAAGAAAGAAAGATATCCAAATAAGTTATTTGCCACAAAATCCAGAATTTAAAGATCATTTAACTGTGATTGAACAAGTTTATCAGTATGTTGATAAGACTGTATCTGATTATGAAGTTCAGGCTATTTTAAATAAATTTGGAATTACTGATTATAAGCAAACAATTGGTCAATTGTCAGGTGGCCAGCAAAAGCGAGTTGCTTTAGCTATTACTTTGTTAAAACCATGTGATCTTTTATTATTAGATGAACCTACCAATCATCTTGATAATGAAATGATTGAGTATTTAGAAAAATATTTAATCAAGTTTAATAAAGCTATTTTCATGGTGACTCATGATCGTTATTTCTTAGAAAGAATTACAAATAAGATATTTG
Organism: Candidatus Stoquefichus massiliensis AP9; assembly: GCF_000455285.1. Taxonomy (GTDB): domain Bacteria; phylum Bacillota_I; class Bacilli_A; order Erysipelotrichales; family Coprobacillaceae; genus Stoquefichus; species Stoquefichus massiliensis. The sequence goes on from NZ_HG005288.1 coordinate 138,084, forward strand.
AATTAGATCGATGTAAAATTTTTGAATATGAAGCAAACTATTCTCGCTTTTTAGAATTAAAAGCGCAAAGAGAAGAAACAGAATTGGCTACTGAAAGAAAAAGAAAACTCTTTTTAAAGAAAGAATTAGAATGGGTCAGAGCGGGTGTACAAGCACGTTCTACAAAGAGTAAAGATCGTTTACAAAGATTTGAAGAATTAAATAATCAAAATGATATTCAAAAGATTCAAAATATACAAATGGTATCTGTTTCTTCAAGATTAGGAAAGAAAACAATTGAAATAGAAGATGTTTCTATGAGGTATAATCAATTACTCTTTTATCCTTTTTCTTATCATGTGAAAAAAAATGATAGAATTGGTATTTTAGGTAAAAATGGATGTGGAAAATCAACCTTATTAAATATAATAGCTGGTCTGATACAACCAACTGAAGGACACATTATAATTGGTGATACTGTTAAGATTGGTTATTTTAAACAAGGACATGGTGATATGGATGCATCATTGAGAGTTATTGATTATATTAAAGAAACAGCAAATATCTTAAATACTAGTGATGGACAATTAACTGCTAAACAGATGTGTGAGAAATTCTTATTTGATTCACAAATGCAATATACACCTATTGAAAGATTATCTGGTGGTGAAAAAAGAAGGCTTTACCTATTAAAGATACTAATGGAAGCTCCTAATGTTTTATTATTAGATGAACCTACTAATGATTTAGATATTATGACTTTACAAATATTAGAAGATTATTTAGATCATTTTCAGGGAATTGTTATAACTGTATCTCATGATCGTTATTTTTTAGATAGGATCTGTGATGGCTTATTTGTATTTAAAGATCAAAAGATTACATATCATAATGGTGGATATAGTGAGTTGATTTCTATTTCTGATACGACTCAGAAAACGAAAAAAGATAATGTTCAATATCAAAAGAAAAGAAAAATCAAACTTTCTTACAATGAAAAAAAAGAATTGCAAAATTTAGAAGAACTGATTCCTACTCTAGAACAACAATTAAAAGATATTGATACTAAATTAAATGATATGACTGATTTTCAGGATATTCAAACACTGACACAAAAAAGAGAACAGTTAGAAAAAGATATTGAAATCAGTAGTGAAAGATGGATGGAATTACTTGAGAAAGAAGAACAATCACAATAAGAAAAGAGACCGAAGTCTCTAATTGGCAAATAAGAAAATTGCTATAATAAATGGAACAATTAAGTAAAGTGTTGATATAACGCTGATAACATCTGTCATCACAGTATTGCGTTCTCCCTGACTTGATTTAATGTAATTTAAATCAGCCCCAGGTCCAAAACCACTACCAGTTGCTCCTTGACTTGATCCACCTGGAACCAATAAACCAATAACTCCAAAGCATGCAAGTGCAGTCAAAACATAAAGAATAGTTGGTAACTGTGAGGCATTTCTAAACAAGTACGAACCCCCAATAACAGCCAGCGTATAAATAAGTAACCCTAATATACGTTTCATACATATCCCTTCTTTCTACTTATATTATACCTCAAATAAATAAGTTAAGAAACAAATATAGCATTTTTAAAATGCTATATTTACGTATACTCATAAAAGATTTAATAAGACTGATAAATCTGTTTCTCTTATCTTGGGCTTTTTGCCCAAATAGAATTTTTATTAAGAATAAAAACTATTTTTGTTAAAAGAATGAGTAAACCCACTCTTCCTTCTTTAAGTTGTAGGCGATATTTTGCAAAATAAGGACTCATTTCAAAATAAATACATAGCCAATATTCATCTTCATAACCATATTTGAATTGACGTGTGAGTGAAAATGTAAAATACTCTGATCCTATTTCATCTGTTTGCGGATTATATCTATGATCTGGCATAGCCTCAACTCAGAAATCACTTTCTTCACATTCTACCTCAGTATTTAGAAACGATAGAAAGCATTGACTAATCCATAAGCATCTCTTTGTTGGGATACAAGATTTCTAATCAGTTCTCTTGTTTCATCTACAATATAAATCATTCTTTATTTTCTTGTACCTTAATTTTGACAACTGTTTCATCAACTTGAATATTTTTGACTGCATCTTCTACAGTTGCAAATAATGGGATATCCACTTTATCAGTCTCTTCATCTTGATTATCTACTTTCACTTTTAATGCCATATTTCTTTCCTCCTATAACAATTGATTTAATAATGTAACAGACGCCATAGCATCTTCACTATAATAATCTGCTCCTATTTCATCTGCAATATCTTGTGTTAAAACAGCACCACCAACCCAAATTGGGCAAAGACAACCAGATTGACGCAATGCTTGAATTGTTTTTTGCATATTCACAACCGTTGTTGTCATAAGTGCACTTAAACCAATAATCTTTGGTTGATATTGATGATATGATTCTACAACTTTCTCAACTTTTACATCTTTTCCTAGATCAATCACTTGATATCCATAACTTTCTAAAACAACTTTTACAATATTTTTACCGATATCATGAATATCTCCTTCTACAGTACACATCATAACAGGGCCCTTTACTTGACTATCAACTTGGAATGTTGATTTGACAACTTCAAAGGCTTTTTTTGTTGTTTCTGCTGATTGGATTAATTGTGGTAAAAAGATTTTATTGTTTTCATAATCTTGACCAACTTGATTTAAAGCAGGGATAATGATTTCATTAATGACTTCCATTGCTTCATGAGTTTGTAAAACTTCTTTAGTTTTTTCTTGGACTTCATCTTTTAAACCATGAAGAATCATATCCTGTAATGAGAATGATGAGATTGTTGTTGGTTTAATTGTTGCTGTATGACTTTGATTTGATATATAGTGAGTACTATCTTGATCATAATTATAAAGGACATTATAAGCATCTATCGTTCCCATTAATTCCTGATCTAATGGATTGATGATGGGTAAATCTAACCCAGCTTGCATCGCAAGTGTTAAAAACGTTCTATTTAATAATGGTCTATTAGGTAATCCAAATGATACATTAGATACTCCTAAAACTGTATGAACACCTAATTCTTGTTTAACTAATGTTAATGCTTTTAATGTTTCTTGGACTTCTTTTTGTTGTGCAGAAGCTGTTAATGTTAAACAGTCAATAATAATATCTTCTTTAGGGATACCATAAAGACTGGCTTTATGAATAATTTTCTTTGCGATAGCCAATCGTTCTTCAGCCAGTAATGGAATACCATCTTCTAATGTTAATCCAATCACAACACCACCATATTTCTTAACAATTGGAAAAATAGCGTCCATCACTTCATCTTTACCATTCACTGAATTAATTAAAGGTTTTCCATTATAATAACGACAAGCTTTTTCAATAGCAACTGGTGAAGAAGAATCAATTTGTAAAGGTAATTGGATAACTTCCTGCAGCAATTTGATAACCTTAACCATTGTTTCAGGTTCATCAATTCCAGGTAAGCCAACATTGACATCTAATACATCAGCTCTTGCTTGCTGCTGTTTAATCCCTTCAACAACACATTCATCATAACGACCTTCTTTTAATGCTGCTTTCAGTTTTTTCTTACCTGTTGGATTTAATCGTTCACCACAGACAACAACCTGCCCTCTAAAAACAACAGTTTGATTTTGACTTGATACACATGTATATCTTTGAACATCTCGTTTTGAAACATGAAGTGGTGCAACAGCTTTAAGTTTAGCAATAAATTCTGGTGTTGTTCCACAACATCCCCCTACAACACTGACACCACTATGCATGTATGAAATCATCTCTTGAGCATAGTCATCACTACTCATATGATAACATGTCTCACCATCATGTAAGCATGGCAGCCCAGCATTAGGCTGAATGATTACAGGTATATGAGAATATTCTAATATTTCTTCAATAATAGGTTTTAATTCATGAGGACCTAATGAACAATTCACACCTAATGCATCAACTCCTAATCCTTCCACAACATTCACAAATGTCAAAGGATCAGTTCCTGTTAATGTGCGTTTGTTTTGTTCAAATGTCATTGTGACAAAAACAGGAAGATCACTATTTTCTTTGACTGCTAATATACCTGCTTTGACTTCATATAAATCAGTCATTGTTTCTAATAAAACGGCATCAACATCATCTTTGACCATTACAATTTGTGATGCAATCATTTCATATGCCTCATCAAAGGTTAATGTTCCTAATGGTTCTAATAATTGTCCGATTGGCCCAATATCTAAAACAATATAGGCATCTGGATTCACTTGATCACGTGCTATTTTCGCATTTTGAACACCTGCTTTTAATAAATCACAATAACAATATCCACTATCTGCCATTTTCAATGGATTACATCCAAATGTATTCGTTGTAATAAAATCAGCACCTGCTTTTAAATAACGTGTATGAATATCAATAATAATATCCGGATGTTCAATATTATAGACCTCTGGTATTTCACCTGCTTTGAGTCCTGCATTTTGTAATTGTGTCCCCATAGCTCCATCAAAGATCAATAAATCTTTTCCTAATCTTTCACGTAACATCTTTGTCCTCCTTTACGTAATTCACAATTTTCTTTTCTTAAACATGATAAACATGATTTTTGACCTGTTGCTCCTATCCCAATCATACCTAACATGGATTTCATTGGTACAAATAATCCACCTTTATTAATAGATACACCTAATTTTTTATCAATTTGCAACACTCTTGATAATGGTCTATTTAATGCTAGAGGTAAATCTCCATATCCTGGTGCAAAGCGAAATGTATGCAGACCTAAATTTAAAGATTTTTCAAAATCGTCACAGCACTCTTCTAAATACCGACTGCTAACTGCATCAAAGACAATCGCTCTTGCCATATCAATATGTTCATAATATTTGATTTGTCGATCAATTTGTACGCCTAATGTACAGGCAATGACAATACACCGATCGCAATCCTTAAAATAAAATTCTAAATCTTGAGATAAAAGTGTTAATTCTAGTTCTTTAATCATCAATGGATGATGTATTAAAGTAAATGGTTGATAAGTGACTTTAAAATGAGCACATTGTTTCACTTCGTCAATACATTCATCAATTAATACCTGTGTTTTCTCATCTACATCTTGGGGACAATTTAAATACTGTAAAATGGCCTTTTTATTCATGATTCAACTCTTTTAATACAGTTGGAATATTTTTAAAAATGGCTTGTGCTATCTCTGGTTTATTCATTGTATAAATATGAATACCATCTACTCCATTTGTAATTAAATCAATAATTTGATGTGTTGCATAATTGATTCCTATTTCTTTCATTGCAGATGGATAACGATAATATGACTCAATCATTGTAGAAAGCTGATAAGGTATAGAACAACCACACATTTTTGCAGTATGTAACAATGATTTAGAATTTGTGATTGGCATAATGCCAGCTAAAATAGGTACATTGATTCCTCTTTTTCTTGCTTCCTTAACCAATCTATAATAATAGTTGTTATCAAAGAATATTTGTGTAATTAAATATTGGGCACCTGCCTCTACCTTTTCTTTTAAAGCTTTTAAATCATCTTCAAAACACGCTGCTTCTTGATGAACTTCAGGATAACATGCTCCTGATAAACAAAAGTCACCAGGAAATGTCTCAGTGATTAATTTGTTTAAATCTTTAGCATACTGAAATTCTAAATGATCTTTATCAAAAGAAGGATCTTTTGGATAATCTCCTCTTAAAGATAATATGTTCTCAATATTGTTTTCCTTTAATTGCTGACATATATCAATGACTTCTTCTTTTGTAGAAGAGATACATGTTAAATGTGCAACAGCTTCAATGTGATAATCATTTTTAATCTTAGAAGCAATCTCAACAGTCTTTCCTTTTGTTGAACCCCCTGCTCCATATGTTACACTGATAAAATCTGGTTTTAGCTTTGCAAGTTCATCAATTGTATAATAAATTGATGAAATATCTCCTTCTTTATTCTTTGGAGGAAACACCTCAAAAGAAATTGTTGCTTTGTTTTTCAAAATTTCCGAAATTTTCATACTTTTACACCCCATTTTGCTATATTTTAAAGCAAATAAAGAGAATAGTCAAAAACTATTCTCTTAAATGTTTAATCTTTTGCATTTACATTTTCTAATCCATCTTTTTTTAACATACTATAGATAGGTAATAATGACAATATAATAAAAATAATAATCATCAATAGTGTTGGTAGAATTTGTTTTAATAATGGAATAAAATCGAAGAAAACATGATATCTTCCATTACCCATATACTGCATTAATTTATCTACAAAATGAAAGTAAAAGGCAATCATTAAACCAATTAAAGCAATAAATAATGACTTATAAGCATATATTTTCCAAATTTCAAATTTCCTTAAACCTAATAACTGATAAGTTCCGATTGTCTGTCGCTGTTTTAAAATTTCATATGATAATTGATACATATAAATAAATCCTGTGATTGAAAGAAGAGTTAATTGGAAATAAGGAATTTCAGAATAATCAGTTTCAATTAGACTACTGAGTTCTTGTTGAGATATTAATATGCTATCATGACTCTCGTATTTTATTGTCATATTTTGTCTTGCGTAAGCAATCATTGCAGCAGTTTTTTTATGAATATCATCAAAAGTTATTTTAACAGATTGATATCTATTCATATGCCCGTACTTTATAAAATCTTCTTTAGTCATAACGACAAATTCAGAATCCATTATATTTTTTCCAGAGATAGTCATATTTGAAACTTTATATGCTTCATCATTAATAACAAGTTCGTTATAATCATTATATTGTGAATTCATAATAACCTCTCCCGGTTCAGGTTCAGAAAAAATAAAAAACTCTTCTTTTACATTTTCATCATAACAATAAACATTTGCATATTGATCAGTATAATCATGAAGATTAAATGTTCTAAAATATTTAATCTTAGAAGCATAATTCTTAAATACATCAAAATCCCTCTCATCTACAAAACCATCTTCACTAGAAGTGTATACCATATATATTTCATTACTAGTAGATGGACTCAGTGCTTCCTTTTTTTGAGATTCTAAATAACCAGTATAGAGATATCTACCAATAATATTCATTAACATTAATGTTGAAATAAAAATCAGAAAAACCTTCACAATCATTTGTTTTTTATTTCCAACAAGTTGTCTCCATGCAAGATAAAACGGACGCATTTGATGTAATTTCTTGTAACGATAATAGAAAAATTGAAATTCATTTCCTTGAAATGATCCTGTTAGTGCTCTATAACAAGCCCCTCTTGCTGGCATAAAATAACTGATTAAAGTCATTAAACAAACAATAAAGATAACTCCTTTAAAATAAGGTAATGCAGACTTTAATGGAACAATCATTTCTACTATATTTTGAACAATGAAAATAATAAAGAATGACAGTAAAAATGCGACTATCAATGATAACGTAATCAACAAAATGGATTGTACAAAAACAATATAATACAACTGTCTTTTCGTTGCTCCAATTCCTCTTAATAAAGCATAATCATCTTTTCTATTATCAAATGATGCAACTGTCATCCCAGATAAAATAATACACCCTACTATAAAAAGAACAAATTGAACCATAATGATCAATGTATTTAACTCACGATTATCCATAAAATGGTCTGAATCAAAAGTTAGTTCAAAATTAATATCTTTATAATTGTCTATTTTATCTCCACGATATGTATCTATATAAACAGTATAACTATATTCTGATGTTGGACTTCCAGTAACAACTGAAGTATTTCCAGTTTCTTTGATCAGACCAACAACTTTTAATTGTTCTACATGTATAATGTCAAGTTCATCCCGATAAGGAATTTCAATAACGCTATCAAGTTTATCCTGATATCCGAAATTTTCCAAAACATGTCTTTTCACAGCAATTTCATTGTCAGTTGTAGGCATTCTTCCTTCTTCAAGTTGTATTGCAATGATAGAAGGATCACCTTCAATATAATCAATTGAATCTCCCATCAGAGTATATCCTTGATGTTGAACACAACTATATCTAACATTTGCATTTTTTAAAGGTTTCATCTCTCCATGAATAGAAATCTGAAGCTGATTTAATTTGTCTGGTTTTATTGAATTGTAAGATATATAATCAAATGTTCCATTTTGTTTTTGAAATTCAAAAATCCTAGAATTCCCAAATATAGGTGTAAATGATGTTAATAATATACATCCAATAGCAATGAAAGTAATGATTATAAAAGTAATCAAAGTATCTTTTTTATGATTCTTTAAATCATTCAATGCAAAATGATTTAAGATATTATTTCTCATCACTATCACCCACAATTCTGCCATCACAAATCGTAATAATACGATCAGCCTGTGATGCAATCATGTCATCGTGAGTCACAAGAATCAGAGTTTGTTTATAGCGTCGTTGTGATAATTTTAATAATTCAACCACTTCTTGTGAACTCTTTGCATCCAGATTACCTGTTGGTTCATCTGCTAATATAATAGCGGGTTTCATAGCTAATGCTCTTGCTATTGCAACACGCTGTTGTTGTCCACCAGATAGTTCCTTCACAAATGCTGTTTTCTTTTCTTTTAAATCCAGCAAATCTAAGAGTTCATCAATATAACTCATATCTTCTTTTAAGCGATCTAAATGAATAGGCAAGACAATATTCTCTATCACATTTAAACTTG
>NZ_HG005288.1:147529-157793 GCF_000455285.1 Candidatus Stoquefichus massiliensis AP9
AAATCAAATTATAAAACTGAAAAACAAATCCCATTCTTCGTCTGCGATAACGTGATAATTGATCATCACTCATATCATAGAGAGAATGTCCTTCTAGTAATACTTTCCCATGTTGTGGCTTCGTTAGGCCTCCCATCACATGAAGCAATGTTGATTTCCCACTGCCACTTTTCCCAACAATAGCGACAAAGCTTCCCTCTTCAATTGTTAAATTGATATGTGATATCGCATCAATCTTGTTTTCATCATATCCATAACTTTTCCTTACATCCTGTAATTCTAAAACAATCATATATCATCCCTCCACACATTTAAGTATAGCCTAGAATTGTTACTCGTTGGTGACTGTATACTTGCTCTTTGTTTCTTTATGTGGTAAGACAATCTCAAATACAGCACCATGTTCATTATAAACATGAACAGTCCCATGATGGTCTTCAATAATTTGATGGGTAATAGCTAAACCAATGCCAATACCTTCATTACTTTGATATTGATTGCGATAAAAGCGTTCAAAAATATGGGGTATATCTTCAATCAGAAAACCTTTTCCATGATCATGAATTATGATTTTATTATAAGTTGTTTCTGGTATACAAATAATATCTATAGAGGAATAATCTTTTTGTTCAATACAATTCTTGAGAATATTTTCAATAGCTTCACTCATCCATTGAAAATCACAATAGATGATATGCTCTGTATTTTGCAATTGGAAAGAAACGTGATGTTCTTCCATGAGAGGAATAAGATGTTGTTGAATACTATCTATTAATTCATCTAATAGATATTCTTTCTTATGATATTGAATTGTATGAGATTCTAATTGTGCTAAATGTAATAATGATTCTATGCAATGATGTATTTTTTCAGTTTGAAAAATAATCTGTTCAACAATTTGATGTTGCATATCAGTTGTTGATTCTAATAGTATGTCTTCTTTGAGAAATAATGCTGTTAACGGTGTTTTCATTTGATGAGAGATATTTTCTATATATGTTTTTAAATTTTGTTTTTCCTTATTCAGTTGCTCTACAACTCCTTGCATTCTTTGATTTAATAAGTGAAGATGATTTGATAAAACGGAAATATAACTTTCTCCATCTATAATAGGGAATTCTTTAGATTCTTGATCAATAATCATTTGTGTCATTTCAATAAGCTTCAAAAATAATGACTTCATATGTTGAATATAAAGAAAATGTAAGACAATCCCTCCTATACAAAAACCTATCAAAAGTACATTTAATAATGATTGTGTTATATAAAAATCTATACTCGCAATAAAAAGAATACAAACAAAGATAAATAGACTAGACAGAGCGTATAATGTTTGACTTTTCTTTAATTGTTTTTCCATCGATATCCTATGCCCCTTACTGTTTCAATATAATCAAATCCCTGATACTTTCCTAATTTTTCTCTTAATCTTTTCATATGTACCGTTACTGTATTGTCCTCAATATAATTTCCTGTTCTCTCCTCAATAAACTCAATTAAACGCTCTCTTGTTACAACGATTCCTTAATTTTGTACCATTAAAAATAAGATTTCATAGCCTATTGCACTCAATAGTATTTCTTTTTGGTTCTTTGTTACACGATATTTTTTTAAATCAATCACTAAATCATTTGTTTCTATGACATCTTTATTTTTAATCATACGTCGCATAATAGAATGCATTCGTGCTAATAATTCATTGGCACGAAATGGCTTAACAATATAATCATCGCCACCAGCATTTAATGCTTCGACAATCGTTTCCTCATCATTTCTAGCTGTTAAAAATAAAATAGGAACTTGTGAATATTGACGTATTTGCTGACATAAAATGATTCCATTCCCATCAGGTAATTGTATATCTATAATAACAAGTTCTATTTGTTCTAATTGATTGGCTAATGCACCTTTAAGTGTATATGCTTGCAGTACTTGATAATTCTTCATTGTTAATATTGTTTTTAATGTTTCCTGTATCCCTAAATCATCTTCTACAATTAATATCATCTTTTTTCACCTCTGTCCTTTTATTGTAACACAATTATCACAAAAAAAAGAATAGCTAATTGCTATTCAAATCTTTCATCATGCAAATACATACATCATCATCGATAAAATCGCCATAATTATCAATAATATGATATCCACATTTTTTATAAAAGATGATATTATCCAACATATCTTTTCCAGTTTCAAGGACACTATAATGATATCCCATTTGATATGCTGTTTTTTCAAGATGATTTAATAATTGTGTTGCAATTCCTTGTCTACGATATTGTGGTACAACATACATACGCTTGATTTCAATAGTTTGACTATCCATAATCTTAAAACAGCCACAGGCTATAGCTTCTTGCTGATACCCAACACAAGCATAAGCCATTTTTGATAACTGATGGAAACCTTGATATTTTTGAGATGTTTCATGACCCCACTGTTGTTCAAAAAAATCATCGAGTTGTTTAACTAATAGATGAAGATCATTATTTGTATTATTCACTTTCTTTATTTTCATCATGATTCCTCCTTCACTTTATCATATCATTTTAAAGTGAATAAGCCCATAGATTCTTAATTTGATAACGTAGTTCTTTAAAAGTATATCCTTTCTGACTTTTTTCATAACTATTAGGATCATTAACATAAATCAATCCATCTTTATATTCACGTAAAACAATAAAATGCCCTTCACTTGTAAAGATTCCTTTAGAAACACTACATATGATAGGATGTCCATAGTTTAATGTTTGTTTGATTATATCTTCATCTAATGCTAATTCTCGAACTTTTAATCCAAAGTTTTTAGCTCCCTCTCGCATTAATTCCCAAGATGTACCACTAGCATTATAGTATCCTTTTTGTCTTGCAAACTGTGCAATACAATAAGGGTGATATTGCCCATTTTGTTTCAGATAAGTTATAACCATTGATAAGCAAGTTGGTCCACACCCATTGATTGCCATCATATCATCCCCATATGTCTTATATCCCCATCTTTCATCCCATTGTAATAATAAAGGAATCTCTTTTGTTTTCAGCTCATCTTGTATATTCATATTAAAATCTTTTTTATGATTTTGAGGATAGCGTGAAACAAATGGAATTGTTTCTTTATTATGCAAGGCAAGTTTTAACAAAGAAAGAGGATAATCATTTTGATGTTCTGTAATATATGCCCAATCGGACGAAGCATCATAAGAACTTTCCAAATGAAGATCCTCATTTAAAATATAATGATCTAAAATCAATATAAGAAATGGTATGATAACAATAATAATACAAATAATAATCTTTCTTTTCATATGCTTTCCTCCATACAAATTGAGTATAGAAGAAAAAATGATAAATTTGTTTAACAAATTCTTAAGAATTTCTTAAAGTGTCTGATGTGGAATCAAAATCTCAAAGGTTGTAATATGATTTTCACTCATTGCTTTAATAAAACCATGATGCTGTTCTACAATCATTTTAGCTATAGAAAGACCTAAACCAGAACCACCTGTCGATGAAGAACGTGATTCATCTAAACGATAAAACTGTTCAAATATTGTTTGAAGTTTATCTGGTGGTATTGTATTCCCAATATTTCTAAAAAGAATATGGGTATAAACTTCATCCTGTGTTGCTTCGATAGTAATTGTTGTCTTCTCATCTCCATAATAAAATGCATTTTTTAATATATTATTAAAAACACGTGCTATCTTATTAGCATCAGCATATATTGTCATATTTGTATCTACATAAATATCAATAGTCTGGTGTTTTTGACTCATGATAGGATAAAATTCTTCTTTCATTTGTTCGAGTAAATAAGATAAATGAAGTTCTTCTCTTTGCAAGGGACTATAGGTTTGATTTAACTTTGCTATATCAAAAAACTCATTAATAAGTCTTTCTAAACGATAAGCCTTCTCTAATGTCATATGTGTATACTTATGACGTAGTTCTTCTGGTAAATCTTCAGTTTCTTCTAATAAACATAGATATCCAATAACAGAGGCTAATGGTGTTTTGATATCATGTGCAAGATATGCTATCATATCCACTTTATGCTGAGCTTCTTTGATAGCCTTTTTTTCGTTTTCAATACTCTCTCTCTTAAGTTCGTTTAAATCATTTTCTAATTCAAATAATGATTCATCTAAAATAATTCTTTGATCATTCTTTTGAAACAAGATTTTCATTTGTGAAAATACATGTGATATTTTTTGTATAGCATATACTTCTACAATTAAAGAATTTAACAATAAGACAATTAACAAGGTCATAAATACAAATGCAGTTTGATTTTTTAATATAAAATTAGCAAATGTCCACCCAAATACCTGCTGAATAAAATTAATAGCTGCACCATTATAAAAATGATCAATAAAGAAATAAAATAATAACATCAAAACAATTGATATCATTGCAATAATCAAATGCCTTTTTAAGATTTCTTTTTGAAATCTTCCAGTATAATCTTTAGCCAATTTTATAACCTACTCCCCAAACAGTCTGTATATATTTAGGACTTTCAGCTGAATCATTCATTTTTTCTCTTAAATGACGAATATGAACCATCACTGAACTACTTGAATTTGTATAATATTTTTCACCCCATAAATCTTGAAATATTTGATCTACAGTAACAACCTTTCCTTTATTTTCACAAAGTAAATATAAAATTGAAAATTCTGTAGGTGTTAATGATAAAAGCTGATTATTTAAAAAACATTGATGATTAGCTTTATCTATTGTTAAAGCCCCAATCGTTATGACCGTTTCTTTTTGCAGTGATGGCATAGATGTATAACGTCTTAACTGAGCTTTAACACGCGCCATTAATTCTAATGGACGAAATGGTTTCGTTACATAATCATCAGCACCGATTGTTAAGCCAGTAATTTTATCAATTTCTGTTTCTTTCGCTGTTAACATGATAATAGGAAAATTATGCTTTTCTCTAATATTTTGGCATATTCTTAAACCATCAATATCAGGTAACATAATATCTAAGATAGCTAAATCGATTTCTGTACTATCAACACATTTTAATGCATCATTTCCATTATAAAACTTATAAACAGTATAACCATCATTTTTAAGATACAATTCAACCAGATCCGCAATTTCCTTTTCATCATCTACAACAAGTACATTCATATTCTCACCCCTTTTTCAACATTATATTACAATATTCGTGTGAATATCTTAAGAACTTATTAAGAATATTTAGATATGTTTCATAATAATATCTATTGCTTCAGCAAAACCATCCTCTTGACAATCAGAAACAACCTGATAAGCCAATTCTTTAATTCTTTGTTCAGCATTCATTGGAGCAAATGAATATTGAAATTCTTCAAATAATGATAAATCATTCATTCCATCACCTAATACTGCAACTTCATCTGTTTTAAGATATTTTCTTTTTGCCACTTTCTTAAGAATATAGCCCTTCTGAGCAAACTCATTTGTCACTTCAACATTATCATCAAAAGATGATAAATAAGAAATTGTTGGAATATGTGCCAATAATTTCTTTGCTGGTGTTATTTCACTAGCATCTAAAGAAAAAGCCTCTATCTTTATAATATCAAGATTATCTTTCATAAATTTATCAAAGTCATGAATCATTTGTAAATGATTACAAGGAGATGAAGCAAATCTACCTTCTCCAAAATAATCATCACGACAATTATGGAAACGACGAATTCCTCTTTCAATAAACATATTTTGAACATATTCTGGTTCCAATCTTGTATAAAAACCTTTTGTTGTAAAAATCATATAAGGAATGTGTGCTGTTTCAAAAATTCGAATAATATCTAAACAGACATTTTTATTTAGATAACAATCCATTATAACCTGACCATTCTTATCACAATATTGTGCCCCATTTCCTAATATAGTATCACATTCAATACAATATTGATCGAGTATAGAGCGAACTCCATGATAGTCTCTGCCTGATGCAATAGCGAATTCTATACCCTGATTTTTTAATTTCTGTATAGCTTTCAAATTTCTATCTGATATACCACTTTGATGATTAATCAAGGTACCATCCATATCACTTACAACTAATTTAATCATATAATCACCTTCCTTAAGTATCATATCATACATGAATATGAATATGAATATTTTAAATTTACGAAAACAGAAATTATTAGCATTGCACCTTTATCATAGATTACTTGTGATTATCGATTCTCTATAGTATATCTCTTTCAAGAAACAAAACATTTCTTTATCTAACTTGTTGTTAGATGAAATAAATGAAAATTGACAATACTAACATAAAAATTATCTGATTTGATAAAAAATATGATAAAACTATTTTATTATTGAAGTATCGAAAAAGAGTATCTATAATGAGATAAAGAAATGAGGGAATAACATGTTTAAAATAGGTGAATTTTCAAAACTAACACAAGTATCAGTTCGTATGTTACGCTATTATGATGAAACTGGTTTGCTAAAACCTGCCAAAATTGATCCATGGACAGGATATCGTATGTATTCTGTAGAACAAATACCTATCTTAAATAAAATTATATATTTACGTGACAGTGGCTTTAATGTTGCCGAAATAACTACTGCTCTTCATTGTGAAAATGATGATTTTATTATAGAGCAGCTCGACAAAAAATATGAAGATATTAAACATAACATTCAGATAGAACAAGAGAAACTTAAAAAGATAGAAATAGCTAAAAGTCAACTATTAAATGGAAAAAATGAAATGCATTACAACATTTCAATCAAATCTATTCCTAGTTATCAGGTATTATCCTTGAGAAAAATAATACCTGATTATTATTATGAAGGCAAATTGTGGAGTGAGTTATCAGAATTTTCTAAGCAACATAGAATCGAACTATCAAATGATACATTTTCGATTTATCATGATAAAGATTATAAAGAGGAAAATGTTGACGTGGAATTATGTGTTATCGTCAGTAAAACAGGTGTAGATTCAGGTCCTTTTAAATATAGGCATACTGAACCTGTTTTGATAATGGCTTGTACTATGGTTTATGGAGAATTTTCAAATATTGCAACTGCCTATCTTACATTTGCAAAATGGCTACAAAAAAATAGTCAGTATAAAATGAAAGGTGAAAATAGACAAATTGTGCATCGTGGTCCATGGAATGAAGATAATCCCAAAAAATATTTAACAGAAATTCAAATACCTTTAGAGAAAAGTTTTAATAACATTTTGTAATTTGACATGATATTTTTCTTGACTCTCACATGATGTGAAGGTTTATCATTTGATTATAGATAACCAAAAAGGAGGAAAAATATGACAACTTATAAAGTTAATTCAATTGGAATAATCTCTAACAATGAAACAGGAACATTTATCAAGCTTAATACTGAATTTATTCCAGCATTAAAAGCAATGGATGGTTTTAGCCATATAAATGTGCTTTGGTGGTTCAGTGATTTTGATAAGGAAGAGTTCAGAATGATATTAGAAGCAGAACAGCCTTATAAAAATGCTCCTGAAATAATGGGTATTTTTGCTACAAGATCACCAATACGCCCCAACCCTATTGCATTGACAACAGTAGAAATAATGCATGTTGATTATCAAAATGGTATCATTCAAATTGCCTACATTGATGCTAATGATAACACGCCTATTCTTGATATCAAGCCTTATACACCAAGCCTTGACAGAGTGGAATCACCAGTTGTGCCTAGATGGTGTAGCCATTGGCCAAAAAGTTTAGAAGAATCTGAAACTTTTGCATGGGAACATGAATTTAATTTTTAGAAATGAGAAAGAATAAAAACATAGTTGTCAATCACATGAATGTGAATACAACTATGTTTTTTTTATTGAGCTTATAACCAATATCTCATAAATTTATACATACTTCAAACTATCTGAATACGAAGTTATCTCCTATTTAAAAAAAGTTATCAAAGTGATTTTAGACATACTTGACTCTTTTTAGTAGAATAAAGAAAAGACAAAACAAAGATACATATCCTATGCATATTTGTTTCATCCTATCATATTCAGCAAGCTTAACTCATGCTATAAGCCCATATTTTAAAACTTAATTAGAAATTATATCATACATAATAGCAATATCTTCAGAAGCCATTTGAAATTTAGATTTTTCAATAAGTATATTCTTTCCAGTCATAATATAAGAAGGCATTAAACGTACACCTTTATAAAGTATCTCATTTTTACGTAATTTATATGTTGAAATTGAAGGAATTGCATTTTTTCCTGATTCTTTTTTAGTTATCATATTCATTGCTTTTTTTGATACATCACCCATTAACATGATGACTTTGATATTTGGAAATAAGGCAAGTTCTTTATTTAGGTATGGTAAACTTTCCTGAATCATACTTTTTTCAATACTATAATCAGATTTTGGAGTTTTTACTGCATTAGTAATATAAATACCTAATTCTAAAATATCTTTGGCTGTCCTCACATCTATTCCAGCCTTTTGAAAAAGAGAAACTGCACTTGCTAAATATTCTGCTTCTTGACTCCCATAAAAATCATCTTTTGGATTTGATGGAACAACTTCATTGATAAGAATTGCTTTAATGTTCTCTGGTATAACTTCTACATCATTAAAATATAAATTCTCTTTTATAGTATTCATTTTACCTAATATACTCTTAATATTCATTTTTCCTCCTTATGATGTTGTATTGCTTTTTCACATCTTTCTATTATTTCTTTTCTTAAACTTATGGATTTAATCATATCGATATTAGCATCAAAAGACATTATAAACTCATATAACCATTTATTGAAAAGAAGGGTCGTTTTAACAATAAGATGATTCCCTTTTCATTGATTACTTCTTCACTAAAACTCTATATGCCATATTGAACGGGAAATGAAGTTCTATCTCGATTAATTCTCCCAAATTGTCTAGAAGTGGATATGCAGGGAGCCCACTATCCAATATCATATGAAAAACTGTTTCCTTAAATATTAGATTTCTTATCCGAGAAGAGTCTATAATCTTTTATTATACAACAAACCCTAAACAAATACCATGCTTTATCTATATAAAGCAATTTTAAAGGATAACACTGTCTTCCACTTTTATTACCTGAGGAATTATAATAAATAAAATTGACTTCTCTATGATTTAAGACAATTGTTTTCAAAAGCATAAATATCTTTTTTTCTGCGTACGACTTCCCTAGCGTGAAAAATCAACATCAATCCAATTTGTCATAGATTTTTTAATATTGCATTTAATTTTTCTAAAGTCGTATTATCGTTTGAATATTGTATTGTAGATAAACTTTGCATACCTACCCATATATCTTGTATATTCTCGTATAACAATGTTTTATTCAATATGTAATGATCATATAATTTTACGCCACCATTTCTCCCAGTTGTCACGTATATTGGAATTCCAGCACTACTGATCATATATCTCGATAAATTGTTCTCACTGATACTTCAAGTTTCTCTACTAATTCTGGTGCTGTTGATTGACCCTTATCTATGAAGAGTAAATCATTTTAAACAACTGATTTTCTTGCAATAAATATACCTCCTAACTCTTTTACTTTATTATATCAGATAAAACCTGACAATGTCTGTCAACAAATTTCTGTACTCTAAAAAAAGCAGCAAATTTTAGCACTCGATACTTGACAGTGCTAAAATAAGTGATATAATATAAGTGTAGTTAGGGAAGGTTCCCTAACAGGGTAGTTGTTTCATTTCACAATAGTGAGAATTTTGGTTGTATAAAGAAAGAGGCGATAATTTATGAAATTCCTACCTACATTTAGTGATATGTTTGATGATTTATTCCATGATCCATTTAATTATTCTTCAGTTGATGCAATGCGTACTGATATTGTTGAAAAAGATGGTCAATATTGCATGAATATGGAACTTCCTGGATATAAAAAGGAAGATATTCAGATGGAATTAAAGGATGGTTATTTGATTATTAACGCAACAAAAAACATTGATAATGAGGAAAAAGATGATGAAGGGCATGTCATTAGACGTGAACGTTATAGTGGCAGCTGCAGTCGTAATTTCTATGTTGGTGATGGTATTAAACAGGAAGATATTAAAGCATCATTTGATAATGGTGAATTAAAGATTACAATTCCTAAAGATACTGTAAAACAAGTTGAAGAAAAGAAATATATTTCTATTGAGTAATTCAAAACAGCTAGATATCTAGCTGTTTTCAGCCTGTTGACAAAGAAGGTCGACAGGCTTTACTTAATATGATAGAATAAATAT
>NZ_HG005288.1:157819-161692 GCF_000455285.1 Candidatus Stoquefichus massiliensis AP9
TCATACACCTGAGTGGAAAGAAATTTATCCAAAGCGTAAGGAAAGTATAGAACGTGTATTTGGAGATTGTAAGGAGCAGCATAATTTAAGATATACAAGATTGAGAGGACTACAAAAAAATCAGCATCAGGCGCTGATGATTTTTGCATGTCATAATCTAAAAAGAATGGCAAGATGGAGTTGGAAAACTTCATCAAATACCATTCATAATTGGTTGAAAATGATGATTTCCCGCTTTGAAACACAAAAAGAAAAGCGATATTCGTTTTGGAGTACCACTTTGTCAACAATCTGAAAACAGCTAGATATCTAGCTGTTTTTTAATCTTCTTTTTCTTTTTCATGATGCAAAACTTTACCATTCAAAGCGTCAATATGGTATTCATATTCATACTCTCCTACAGTAAATGAAACTTCATAATACTTTTTCTCTAATTCTGCTTCCAGTTTCTTAGCATCCGCTTTTGATATATTTGCATGATCAAGAGCTTTTTGTTTGGCTTGTTCAGCAGTAATTTTAACTGTTCCAACATTCTTCTTTTCATTCTCAAGAATACGGCCATCTTTCACTCTAATTGTATACTCATATTGATAATTTCCACTTAGAAATTCAATATCATATTCTTTTTGTCCATTATCTATATCCTCTTTTATCTGATAATTTTGAATAGATTTTACACCAGCATGATTCATAGCAATCTTTTTAGCTTGATCTTTAGTTATCATAGATGTTTGATTTTGGGATGTTGAAGAAGAAGTTATCTTCTTTTTTCCTTCCATTTCTTTTTTTAGAATCTTACCCGTTTTTGCTTGAATATCATATTCATATTCAATCCCATCTTGAGTAAATTCAACTTCATAAATCATTTGTCCATCATCATAATCTAATTGTATCTTTTTCATTGTTGGCTTTGATACTTTCGCATCATCAAAAGCAATCTTTTTTGCCTTTTCCTGGCCAATATAATCACTCACACTGGCTTGCCCTGTCACATTAACATGATCAACATGATTATTTTGTAATAATATATTCAATTCATTAACAGATAAATCTTTCAATCCATCAAATGTATAAAGTGAATTTTTAACAATTAACTGTTGAATAATTTCTGCTTTACCAACTGAAATATTATATTGTTTTGCAAGTTTTATAATATCATCTTGTTGATCAATAGTCTGCGAAACAACAGATCCATCTATATGACTTGCTTTTAAAAATTCATCTACATTTAAAGAAAGTTGTTTACGTAATTTTTCATTTTCCTCCTGATTATCTCCTGTTACAGAAATAAGTAAAGAATTTTTAAGTTCATCAATATAACCTTCCTTAAGCATTGCGCCAATTAATGCATTGATTCCTACATCAATTTGACTTCCCTTTAAATCCATGTCACCAATAATTTTTTTAGCATCTTCATTCTTAGCTGTAACCTGCTCAATTTTATTCTTTTGATTGATTGATAATTCAATACTTGGATTGACATCAATTCCTACCACAGCAATCACCTTAGCTGGTTTTTGTAACATAACTGCGACAACAATAACAGATGCAATCATAACCAAAGCAAGGGCATAACGTTTATAATTTCTTTTTTGATTTGTTTCCACAACCACATTCTCCTTTCTATCTATCAGTTCAGCCTGAATGGACTCAAAACGATCTGGTGTGATTTCTTCAAAAACATCATATAATTTATTCATTGATTTTTCCTCCAGACTTCTTTCATTTTTTTCATTCCTCTATGATAACTTGACAATGATGTTGAAAGTGGTATTTCTAATAAACTTGCAATCTCTAAATGTTTTAATCCCCATAGGGAATGCATAATAATAACTTGTCTTTCCTGATCATTTAATGCAGTAAATAATTCTTCTAAAATTAACTTTGTATCCATATTCATACTTTGAGGTAATGACAACTGATCATCATATTCTATATTCAGTTGTCTTTTTCTTAAGAAAAAATAACATTCATTTCTTGCAATTGTAAATATCCATGCAAGAGGTTTCTTTTGAGATTGATAGTTCTGAGCAGCCAAATAAATTTTAATATAAACTTCCTGTAAAATATCACTGCTATCATCATAGTTTTTGATAATACTCATAATATAAGCAAATACAATGGTTTTTGTTTTGTTATAAAATTCATGAAAATGACTATCATTTTGGGGAATTTGTAAAATCAATTGATCTATTTCTCGATTATCCATATGCATATGTCTCCCCTTTCACTTATATAATGCATTTCTCTATCTTATTATTGCATAAAAAACAAGAAAATAAAAAATAATTTCCTTAGAAATTATTTCTTAACTATAGCTTTTTGTGGACATGTTTCTATACATTTTCCACAATGTAAACAATGCTGCCATTGAATTGTAATAGGTGTAACTGTTATATCAATGCAATGTTGTGGACAAACTTGATAGCAAGCAAGACATCCATTACATGTTGAGCGAATTGTATAAGGAGCCTCTAATAAATCATTTCCCTCTCCTATTGAGAAAGATTGACGAAAAATAGGCTTTTGACTTAAATCAAAGTATTCACCTGTACATTTATAAATTTCAAAAACCTCTAATACTTCCTGCGATTCTGAATGAGGATAAATATCTCTCATATATGGATTATTTAAAAAGATTTCCTGTAGTTTTTCATGACCTATATTTCTGATTTGACCTTGTAATGAAATCGCTATAGAATCCATTGTTTGTATTCCCTTTATCCCTGTTAAAGCAATCGTTTTATGTTGCATAAGACGCTGATAAAATGATTTGCCTCTCGCTGTCAGAAAATATATTTTATGATTTTGATACAACATTAAATCAATTGCACAAGTAACAGGATGATCATTTTCATCTAATGTCGCTATGATGACACTATGAATATCTTCAACAAGTTGCTTTAATATCTCTTGAACTTCCATAACATTTTCTCCTATTATATATATTTTTTAAATTCTAGACTCAGTTTTTTATAAACAACAATAGTTACAACCGAAATGACACCATATTTTAATAAATTAAATGGTAATAGTGAAAAAATCATCATTGTTGTCATATTCGTTACAAGTGGATTTGTAACCATTGCCATCTTTAAAATATCTTGTAAAGATATTCCAAATAACGATGCATAGAGAGGAAAAATAACAAAAAGATTAGATATAATAGCTAGCATACTCGCTATTATTGTTCCACTTATTAGTCCCTTCTTTGCTGATGTTTTTGTCTTATGGTGCTGATAAAGATAGCTTGCAGGAAAAACAAATACTATAGATAAGATAAGATTAGAAAGTTCTCCAACAAACATCGTTGTTGTACCACGAATCATTGTACTTAATAAGATTTTAATAATAGCAGTCGCTATTCCTGATAAAGGTCCCATCAAAAAACCACCAATAATTATAGGTAAATCTGAAAAATCAAATTTTACAAAAGTTGGTGCTAATGGTACTGAAAACTCAAACACCATCAAAAGTGCACTCATAGCACCTAATAGTGCTGTTAAAACCAATTTCTTTGTCGATTGTTTCTTCATTTCTATTCCTCCTTTTCAAGGAATAAGCATAATAAAACATTTGACAGACATCAAATCTTTTATTACGACTTCTTCCATCCAGACTATTACTGTCGGTACAGGAATGACACCTGTTCAGCATATGCTCGCAGACTTTACTGCCGGTCAAGAATTTCACTTTGCCCCGAAGTCAATGACATAATGTAGATTTTAATCTACATAATCACTTTAAATCAAATGACAAATATAAACAAGTTATATGCAAAAAAAACTGAGAAATACTATTCTATCTCAGTTTCCTGTAAGTTCTTTGGAAGTGTCATAACCTGCTGTAAAAAATTATCAAATTCTTGATTTT
>NZ_HG005288.1:162200-184069 GCF_000455285.1 Candidatus Stoquefichus massiliensis AP9
CAATATGTGTATATTCAGATACTTTATATCCCCTATCTTTTATATTATAGTGACATAAAGTATTTCTTAAA
The DNA here is from genome assembly GCF_000455285.1 of Candidatus Stoquefichus massiliensis AP9. Lineage (GTDB taxonomy): Bacteria > Bacillota_I > Bacilli_A > Erysipelotrichales > Coprobacillaceae > Stoquefichus > Stoquefichus massiliensis. The sequence goes on from NZ_HG005288.1 coordinate 162,272, forward strand.
ACAGAATCAAAGTTATGATAAAGATAAGTTGCTTTTGCTTTTGTATTTTTGAGCCGATATTGTGAATATTTTTTCACAAAATAAATAAATTGTGCTTGAGCAATATCTCTTTCAATAGGATTGTTGTGAAAATATACTAATGCCGGTTGAGACTCAAAATGGTTATCTTGAAATAAACATGCAATTAATTGGATGTCGTATTGCAACTGAATATCAAAGAAACCTTTTGTGTCACCTAAATATCTTGTAAATTCATCATACAATCTAATAGCCTCATAAATAGCAGTATCTACAAAAATCATAGATGCTCTTGGTATTTTTAATTTTTCGTCATTCAATTGTTGAATATACTTTAATTCTTTGTCAATACCTATTGCATACAATTGATGAGGATTACTTCCTTTGGAATAAACAAGATATTGTTCATTCACATCCTGATAAGTAATCTCTCTTTCTTTAAGTTCTTCCTTTAAATTATAACCATAATATACTGCATTTTTGGGAAAACGATTAAAATTTGGAAGATATTCTTTTTGAAATAATTCTAATGAATTTAAAAAGTCATATATGTACATCATTTCTACTCCTTTATATTTACATTTGTATGTATTGTCTTTTTTATTATAACAGTAGTTTAAATAGTTATCAAATATAATTCTATTTTTAATAGATAAATCATAGATTATTGTTTATTTTCGCTATAATCATATAAAAGAGGTGGAATCAATGCTGAAAATAGGACCAATCATTGCAGCCAGACTAGAACAAATGGATTTAACACAAAAAGCGGCTGCTGATCAACTCAATATAAACCCAAAAACATTTTCAACATATGTCAATGATACATGTTTTCCACCATTAGATGCTTTAAGGGATATTTGTCAATTATTAAATATTGATCTTAATCATCTTTTAGGACTTAATGATTCAGGTAATATAGACTTATTAATTCAAGGTAAAGATGAAGCCAAAGTTTGTAAAACAATCAGATCCCTTGATAAAGAAGAAAATATTTATTATATGCAAGGCATTAAATTTCTAGATGATGGACTTAAATATATGCGAAAAATAAAGAAAAAAGATTAAAAGTTATCCTGATGGATAACTTTTTATTATAAACGATAAGTTCCTTTCATCCAGTTTTTTTGATGACATTGTGGACATTTCAAATATTTTCCTTGTTTTCCATTATGAAATGAAAATAAATCCTGAAAAAATGAGATTTTAAATTGATAATGACATTGTGGACATAGATAAGTATGAAATGATGTATGGAAATATATAAGAGCAATAAGAAGTATACCCGCTATTATAACCATTACAAATGGATAAATACCACCCATTTGACTGGCTATATAAGTTCCAATAGACATAAGAATAACATAACAAATCGTTAGATAATATGTTAACATATCTATTTTATGATATTTCTTTTTCTTAACTAACAATTTTTCTAAATCATCATAATTTGTTACTGCTAAACATCTAGACGTCTTCATTTCTTCTATCAAAAGAACTATTTTCTCTTTATTTAATTGAAGTTCCTTTAAACGCGCATTCATTATTTCTTCTTGTTGACATAGAAGTTTTAAAAGAATTTCATTTTGTTCTCCACATTCTAAGATATCTCTAATATCATGTAATGAAAATCCGAGTTTCCTATATAAACAGACAGTTTGAAATTGTTGTAAATCATCCTCACTATACTGTCTTCTACCGCCATCACTCAAATGACTTGGACAAACAATTTTTTCTTTATCATAGTATTGAACTGTCCGAATACTTACATGACATATTTTTGCTATTTCACCTGTTGTATACATATACTATTCCTCCTAGCAATAACATTATATATAATAACGTAACGTCATTAGCAAGTCTTATTTTCTCAAGAAAAGGAATAATTTCATCATTTCATTGGTCTATTATCTCAATAATCCAGTTCCAGTCAGTTCCTTGCTCTCTAAATAATGTTATATATTATACAAGTCTGTCTATATGCTCATATTCATTGTCTGTAAGTTTTTTCACTGTTTCTTCTATAACACTGATTTATCCTTATAATGAGTAGTTAAAGCATTATCAAATCATCATGATAATAAGCACATAATGCTAAAATAAATATTTATAAAACATATAATAAATCCCAATTTTATAGATAAATAAAAAGTCATTAAATGACTTTTTAAAATAAATATTTTGTAATAACCATTGCTAATCCCAAAATCGTAAGGACAACTCCTGTTGCCTGATTTAAAACTTTTGGTTCTGCTTTATTTGCAAATAAAGCTGCAATTCTTGCTCCTACAAGAGTTGCTACAATACATACAATTAATGCTTCCATATCTGGGAATCCACCAATATACATATGTGATGCTGCTCCTGTAAATGCAGTGAACGCCATAATAAAGACACTTGTTCCAACGGCTGTTTTCAATTCATATTGAAGCACAGATGTTAATATCAATAATAACATCATTCCACCACCAGCACCTATAAATCCACAAACAAATCCTATTAAACAACCACATAACAAGGATTGAATAACTTTTTGCTTTTGACTCTTTGCCTCTAATGCTTCTTTTGTTGTCATAACTGGTTTCACAATAAATTTAATTCCTAACAGTAAAGTCATAAATACTGAAAAACTTCCCATTGTTCCGCTTGGCACAAGTGAAGCAATATAACTTCCTATTAAAGTAAAAACAAGAACACTAGCCAACATAACTAATCCATTTTTAATATCTAAGTTTTTATGTTTTCCATATGTGTAAGCTGATATTGCTGATGCTAAAACATCAGAAGCCAATGATATTCCAACTGCTTCATAAGGATCAAAATTTAAGAAAGTAATCAGCATTGGTGAAATGACTGCTGCAGCAGATAATCCTGCTAATCCTGTTCCTATACCAGCCCCCATTCCAGCAATTATATATATAAACCATGAAAACATTATTCATTTTCCTCCTCTTCTTTAATGTTTTTATACATAAGATGTAACATATTATGATACATCTTTTTTTCTTCTACTGTGAAACCTTTAAATAGAATATCATAAAATTGTTTCTGCACCTGTAATCCATCTTCAACAATATCTTTTGAAGGCGGTAAAAGATAAAGATGATATTTTCGTCTGTCTTTATTATCTTGAATAGTCTCAAGATAATGACTTTTTACCAATTTTTCAATTCCCATTGAAGCATGTGATTTTACAAGTCCTCTTTTTTCAACAATATCCTTTGCACTATCAAATTGAGGATTATTGTGTAAAAACAATAGAATATCAAGTTCATTTCTAGATATTTGATATTTTTTTGTAACTCCTAAACAAAGATGATCATATAATTTTTTCATACTTTGAATCATATTTAATAATTCTGTCATACTCCCTCCAATTAGTTCTATTTTGAACTATTATAATACAAGTTATGCAAATGTCAATCATTGGTGTGACATTTTTTTCATTTCATGAAAAGGTTTGTCATTTTTTGCGATTTTTATTTTTTGAACCCTCGGACTTCATTGACTTTAAAGCACTTTTGCCTTATAATCACAGTAGGTGAATTCCATCACCTGGAGATTGGAAAAATTACTTTTCCAGAATCTACGCAGTAATCATTTTACAAAATGAAAGGAGTAAAAAAATGATTTATACAAAAGAAGTCGAAGAAATGCAATGCGTGACACGTGGTGCAAGTCATGGATGTGCTCCAATTCCTGAAGAAGGGAAATGGGTATATTCAAAAGAAATCAAAGATATTTCTGGATTAACACATGGTATTGGTTGGTGTGCTCCTCAACAAGGTGCATGTAAATTATCATTAAACGTTAAAGAAGGAATTATCGAAGAAGCATTAATTGAAACAATTGGATGCTCTGGTATGACTCACTCTGCTGCAATGGCAAGTGAAGCTTTAGTTGGTAAAACTTTATTAGAAGGTTTAAATACCGACTTAGTTTGTGATGCTATTAACACTGCAATGAGAGAATTATTCTTACAAATCGTTTATGGTCGTACTCAATCAGCATTTTCTGAAGGAGGACTTCCTGTAGGTGCAGGTCTTGAAGATTTAGGTAAAGGTTTAAGAAGTATGGTTGGTACATCTTATTCAACTAAATTAAAAGGTCCTAGATATCTTGAATTAACTGAAGGTTATGTAAACAGACTTGCTTTAGATGACAATGATGAAATTATTGGTTATGAATTCATTAGTCTTGGAAGAATGATGGATATGATTAAAGCTGGAAAAGATGCTAATGAAGCACTAAAAGAAGCTACTGGTAACTACGGTAGATTCGCTGAAGCTGCTAAATACATCGATCCAAGAAAGGATTAATGAGGAGGTACGAAAATGGCATTATTTGAAAGTTATGAACGTAGAATTGATCAAATTAACGCTGCATTAGCTAAATTTGATATTAAATCTATTGAAGAAGCAAAAGCAATTTGTGATGAAAAAGGTATTGATGTTTACGAAATTGTAAAATCAACTCAACCTATCTGTTTTGAAAATGCTTGCTGGGCTTACACTGTAGGTGCTGCAATGGCAATCAAAAATGGAGATACAAAAGCAGTAGATGCTGCAAAAACTATTGGTATTGGTTTACAATCTTTCTGTATTCCTGGATCAGTTGCTGATGATCGTAAAGTTGGTTTAGGACATGGTAACTTAGGTTCTATGTTATTAGATGAAAACACTGAATGTTTCTGTTTCTTAGCAGGACATGAATCATTTGCTGCTGCTGAAGGTGCAATTAAGATTGCTGAAAAAGCTAATAAAGTAAGAACAAAACCTTTAAGAGTTATCTTAAATGGTTTAGGAAAAGATGCTGCTAAGATTATTTCTAGAATCAATGGATTCACTTATGTTGAAACTGAATTTGATTATTTCACTGGAGAAGTGAAAGAAATCTCTAGAATAGCTTATTCTGATGGACCAAGAGCTAAAGTTAATTGTTATGGTTCTGATGATGTTCGTGAAGGTGTTGCTATTATGCATAAAGAAGGTGTAGATGTTTCTATCACTGGTAACTCTACTAACCCTACTCGTTTCCAACATCCAGTCGCTGGTACTTATAAAAAAGAATGTATCGAACAAGGTAAAAAATATTTCTCTGTTGCTTCAGGTGGTGGAACAGGACGTACATTACATCCTGATAACATGGCAGCTGGACCTGCTTCTTATGGTATGACTGATACTATGGGACGTATGCACAGTGATGCACAATTTGCTGGTTCTTCATCAGTTCCTGCTCACGTAGAAATGATGGGATTAATCGGTATGGGTAACAACCCAATGGTTGGTGCAACTGTTGCTGTTGCTGTTGCTATTGAAGAAGCTTGTAAATAATTACTATTTTAGACTAAAAAGTTCTGCAAAATGCAGAACTTTTCTTTTTTATTTTCAAAACAAAGTTTGGTGTTTCTTTTAAACTATAAAAGATTTTTCAGTTACATTCATCTATAGTTATCTTTATTAACAAAAAGCAATCTCCATTAAACAATTATTTATTTAGTATTATCAATAAACCCAATAATATTAACTGTTTTATTAAATATTTTACTAATTTCTTCGACTACAGTAGATAATCTTTCTAAAATAGTTAATAAATCCATTGCTGAATCCTTTACTTCCAAAAGTGAGTTAGAAATAAAAGAATACGCTCCGTCTGTAGCATCTTGCACAACCTCTTCCGAATGCTCATTATCCGCCTCTAATATATAATCTTCCAAATAATCATTAATAAAATTACTATCTTTAACGATTAAATCATAAAAATCATTCCAATATATATTGGAAAAACTTTCTTCTAAATTTATAATTTCCGCATATATTTCTTCAAAAAATTCAACATCTGGTTCCTCACAATTACAAGTAATTAAATCGATAATTTGATAGCTTATTTTTAGGTAAAGATTCATCGTTGACTAAATCAAAAAAACTTTGCTTTATAAAATATATATTTCCTATATCAATTATCATATTATACTCCTAAATAAAGCGCCCCTTTAAGGGGCTAGATTTGAACAATCGCCTTTTATATCCTGTATACGAATTAACGGTTAACATTTGAACGCTGGCCTTTTGTATCCCACGAACCAACTAGTGGATAATATTTGAACATCTCTGTTCAATATATAATATGTCCAGATAAATAATATATACACATCTATCTCTCAATAAGATTTTACCATTTTCTCTATACTAGCCAATAGTGTTTTTAAATTTTGTGAAACGTACACAGATTGTATGAAATGTCATTGGTTGCACACAAATCTGCCACTACTTTAAATGGTTTGAATTTTGAAGACTTAGTGAGATTTAGTGGCACTTAAATAGGCTTAAATAGACTTAAAAATTCATTTAGGAAAATGCTAACCGTTTCTATCGAAGGAGCTTGTAAACATTTACAGTTCTATACTAAAATGTGAAAAAGACTATAAAGAAATAGGCTAATCATTCTATTAAAGTCATAGTCTTTTTTATCTGTTATTAAATAATTTATCTTATAAACTTTGGTTTTAACAATTTGAAGTATAATAAATATATAAAAAATGAGGAGGATAATTTCATACAATTACATATAAAGGGAAAGTTATGAGTATTCATTCTAAAATGGATATTCTAGATGAAAATGATAATATTGTTTATAAGGTTGTCAGTAAAGCATTATCCATTTATGATAAGACACATATTATGGATGCTAATGATAATGAAATAGCATATATTCATGCAAAGGCTATTTCTATTCATCAAGTTCATTATGTTGAAATGACTTCAGGAAAGAAATTTGAAGTGAAAGTAAAATTAGGTCATCCTTTTAAGAATCAACTAGAAATTAAGGAATTAGGATGGAAAATAGAAGGTGAATTTGCTGCACATAACTATAGTATAATGAATGAAAAAGGTGATGTTATTGCAAATGCACATATTAAGTGGTTCTCATTGCATAATATTTATTATGTAGATATTTTAGATGAAAGCCAAAAAGAATTGATTATAGCTGCATATATTGTCTTAGAACATATGCTTGCTAATAATGAATCAGCAGATGCAGATATAAGTGCAACTCAAAATTAAACTTTATAAATCTAAAAGTCAGGAGAAATAACTCCTGGCTTTTGTATATGATGTGATTTTTTAAAAGTTTACTTGAACTGTAATGATTTTATCACAAACTCAATTGTTTGATTTTGCTGTTCTGATGGATCAATAGTGGCTTCTCCATCTCCTGACTGTTTTCCATAATTCCCAAATTGAGCATGATTACCACCTTCAATAATCAATTCTTTTGTATTTTGTGGCAAGAAAGAAAAGTAATCTTTATATTTTTGCTTGTTTAAAACATGATCTTCACTACCATAAATACTCATCACAGATAATGCTGATGATGATAAATCCTGAGTGGAGTATGCTGCTAATAAAATGAGTCCTTTTAGTGCATTGGAATGCTCAGATGCATATTGAGCAGCCATAGCACCACCTAATGAATGTCCCATCATATACCAATCTGTAATCTGACTATATTGGGACATGATTGCATCAGCTGCTCCTATCTTTAAAACTGCAAAATGGAAAGGCATTTTCGCAATAACACAGAAATAACCCTGCTGAGATAACTTTAGCATAAGTGGCTGATAGGCTAATTCATCCACCTTTGCGCCTGGATAAAAGATTATTCCCTTTTTTGTTGCAGTTTGTGGTTTGAACACATAACCTTCAATATTTTCATCATAACTCATTTGTGACTTATTAATAGAAACTACATTCATATCTGCATGATAATAATCACTCACATACCAATACACACCACCTATTCCTATAGCAATTATACAAATAATAATAAGTAGTATTTTCTTTATTTTTTTATTCATTTTTTAACCTCATTTCTTTATTATTTACTATATACTAAAAATTATTTTTTCTCTATATAATCTTCTTTATTTCTTTGATTTGATTGTGTAAAATAAGAGAGGATAAGGAGTGAGAAATATGTTAAAAGTCATTATTTTTGATATGGATGGATTAATGGTTGATACTGAAATGATTTCATTTCAATGTTTTCAGGATTTAATAAGAAGTTATGGATTTGATTTTACTAAAGAAGAGTATATGAAAAGTTATCCTGGCAGATCACTACAAACTTCACTACGATATATACGTGATCACTATCAGCTTGATTTTGATATACAAGAAAAAATGCAGTTGTTTAAAGATTTAGAAGAAAAATATATAAATAAAGATGGAGTACAACTTAAGAAGGGACTTCTTCCTTTATTAGAGTATGTTAAATCTCATCATTATCAAACCATAATAGCAACATCAAGTCATTTTGATCGTGCTATAAAAATACTTGGTCCTTACCATATTATGCCATATATTGATAATATTGTCTGCGGTCCTGAAGTCCAGCATAGTAAACCTTTTCCAGATATTTTCTTAAAAGCTTGTGAAAAATTAGCCGTTCATCCTCATGAGGCACTTGTTTTAGAAGACAGTGAAGCAGGTATTCAGGCAGCTTATGATGCTCATATTCCTGTGATTTGTATACCTGATATGAAATACCCTCATGATGATTATATCAAAAAAGCAACAAGAATCTATTCATCTTTAGAAGATGTTATTTCTTACTTAGAAAATAACTCTTGACTTAGAGTCAACTCTAAATGCTAATATAATAGATAGAAATGAGGGATTCTATGAAAACAAAGAAACAAATAGATATGCTAAATGGATCTATTTGGGATAAGTTATTATTATTTGCTTTACCGCTTGCTGCGAGCAGTATTTTACAGCAATTATTTAATGCAGCAGATGTTGCAGTCGTTGGAAATTTTGCTGGTGGAGAGGCTTTAGCTGCGGTTGGAGCCAATGGTTCAGTGATTAATTTATTGGTCAATCTTTTTGTAGGTTTATCTATTGGTACGAATGTTGTGGTGGCTTCCTTTATTGGACAAAAGGATGAGAAAAGAACGAGTCAAGCTGTTCATACATCTATTTTATTATCTTTAGTGAGTGGGTTTGTATTATTGGTTGTTGGTATTTTATTTGCTAGACCTATTTTAGAATTCATGTCTACACCTGAAGATATTATTGATTTAGCAACACTTTATTTAAAGATTTATTTTGCTGGTATGCCTTTTATTATGTTATATAATTTTACTTCGGCTATTTTAAGAAGTAAAGGTGATACCAAAAGACCATTACTTTCGTTAATGGTTTCTGGGATTATTAATGTTGTTTTAAATTTATTTTTTGTTATTGTTTTACATATGAGTGTTGAAGGTGTTGCCATTGCAACAGTCATATCCAATATTATCAGTTCTTTAATGTTAGTCTATTTCTTAATGCATGAAACAGATGCTTTAAAAGTAGAAGTTAAAAAATTATATATGCATCAAGATATTTTATTAAAGATTGCTAAAATTGGTGTGCCTGCTGGATTACAGTCAACTGTTTTTTCAATATCTAATGTTATTATTCAAGCAGCCTTAAATGCCTTAGGATCAGCAGCTGTGGCTGCAAGTGCTGCTGCTTTAAACTTTGAATATTTTACTTACTTTGTGATTAGTGCCTTTAGTCAGGCAGCTGTAACATTCATTGGTCAAAACTATGCAGCGTCCAAGTATGTACGTTGTAAACAAATAACAAAATGGACATTCTTATTAAGCAGTCTTTCAACATTATGTGTGAGTTTTCTCTTTATTGTCTTACATGAATTCTGTATTGGATTCTTTACAAATGATCCACAGATTGCCAATCTTGCTTATACAAGAATGTATATTGTTTTATCCTTTCAAATAATTAATATGGTCATAGAACTTATATCTGGATTTTTAAGGGGCATTGGCTATTCCAGTATTCCTGCCCTTGTTTGTGTATTAGGAATATGTGGAACGAGAATTGTCTATATTTATACTATTTATCCAACTATTACAAGTTATCAAAACTTATTAATTATTTACCCTATTAGCTGGATAATAACAGCATTATCGCTCACATTTATTTATCTGTTTATTCATAAGAAAGTCTATCATGTATCTAAAGAAGCAGGATGTTAATTATCCTGCTTCTTTAAATAAAGACTTTTTTGTATGCGTATCATAAATAAGATAACAATCAATACAACGATGAATTCAGTGATTGGCATTACAAACCATAATGCATTTGAACCAAATAAAGTAGGTAATAAATAGATAAGTAATCCACTTAAAATCATTCCTCTTAATACCGAAATAAATAATGAAAGCTGTGGTTTCATTAATGATTGAAAGTAATAAGTAGAAAAAATATTCAGTGGTAATAATAAAAATGATAAACCATAATAACCCATTATAGATGGTGCTATCAAATGAATTTGTTCTGTTGCATCCATAAATATATTCATAATCTGATGAGGAAATACAAAGATAATGATTGTCCATAATAGACCAAAGAATGCAGTTGAGTAAAGTGTATACTTGAGCAATGTAGAAAGACGATCATATTGTTTCGCAGCAAAATTAACTGAGAATAAAGGCTGAGATGCCTGTCCTACACTATAAGCACAGCATTGAACAATTGTACTTATATTAACGAGAACACCATAAACAGCTAATGAATCACTACCTAAATATTTCATAATTTGACGATTAAATAACATTGTCAATATCCCCATAGCAATATCAATAAAGAAAGTTGAAAAACCAGTCACAACAATATCTTTAAACTGTGTGAATACATCATTAGGTTTAACAATTCTTAAAGTATTTTGAGATGAGAAAAAGTGTGTCATCATTAAACAAAATGTAATGAATGCACCTATAACAGTTGCAAGTCCTGCTCCCATGATTCCCATATCAAAAGTAAATACAAACAAATAATCACCTGCAATATTAAAGATACCTCCTGCTAAAACTGCTCTTGTGGCAAGAGTTGGAGCATTATCATTACGCAAAAATGCTGCTAACATTTGATTAAATAAAAATAATGGAACACCAAATTTTACTGGTAAAAAATATTTTTGTGCTAATGGCAATAATCTTTGAGAAGCACCAAATAAAGTTAATAATTGTCTGTCAAAAAAGACAACACCAATCCAGCAGACCACTGCTAACAGGATACTTAAAGCTAAAGCTGATGAAAAAAATTCATTATCTTTTTTATAATCACCACGACCTCTCGCAGCACTCAATAGTACAGCTCCACCTATTCCTGTCAGCAAACCTAAACTATAGATAATATTCCATAAAGGTGCTACAACAGCTAATGCTGCAGTTCCTTCAGGACCCTGATATTGTCCAACAACAGCCATATCAACAATACTATAGATAGAACTAATCATAGCACTACCAAAAGCCGCCCATAAATAATGAAAATAAACTTTTTTAACTTGTCCTTTTAATAAATCCATTTTTGTCCCTCCCATAATAAAAGAGCTAGATAAATGAACAGGCATTTCAACCTGTCACCTTATCTAGCTCACCATCTCATAATGAATGGCTCACCCTCCGAGTGAACACATATAGTTTACTAAAGGTTTTTCTCTATGTCAAGAGACTTTTTAACCTTGCTGACATAACAATAATGTTCCAAGTAACATATATTCTTGTAAATCATCAATTAATACCATTTTGGGAATATAAGTCTTAGGAATATATTTTTCTATTTCTCTTTTCAATTCCTCAATATCTGTAATTAAGAAACAACAAATAACAATCATCTGGGGATCTATTAATCCAATAATAGACGATACTGTTTTGGCTAAGGCTTCAATTGCTCCCTGTGGTGTTTTATGTAATTCTAAAACATCTTGAGAATAAGATAATGGCAGATACTGAACTTCACCTGCAATATGATGATGTCCTAAAATCAGCTGATCATTAATAATATGTCCACTTCCAGCAAAAGACGTCACAGGCTGAAAAATAAAAGAAAGGGAAGAACATTCATCCTGTGAATGATAATAACCAAATGCGATTGTATTAGCATCATTATTAAAGATAAATTTCTGCTGATATCTTGAAGTCAAATCACGTTTAATATCAATTTCCTTTAGTTCTCCTACCCCCATAGAACCTATAGACTCATCATCAATAATACCTGGTGTACATAATCCTATGACTTGAATATCTGGATATTGGGCAATCATACCATCAATAACAGCATAGTAATCTTGTAAAGATAAGGTTGGTTTAATTATTTCATTATCTTCTAATATTTGATTCTTTTCACCATATAAACGATAAACAATATGAACTCTTTGACTATTTCTAATTAAAGCTAGACATAAAATCTTTTGATCTGTTGCTTTTATGTTTTTTGCTTTTAATGGTTGATGGTTTCCTGTTAATAAAGTTTTCTTGATATAACGTTCTTCTTCAATGATTGATAATATTTTTTTGACATCATATTTTGCAAAAACAGCAGGTGGAATCTTTAAAACAATTTGTTTTTTTAAGATTTCACGTGTTTTTGCATACATATATGAAATTTGTGGTGCTAACATGATCATATCATAGTTTTCACCTTCTTTATAAAGATTACTGTAGCTCACGGCATCTACATGAATATCCATATCTAAAAGCTTTACAACTTCATTAATACGATCAGCAAAATATCCTGTCGTTAATCCACCAGTACAAGTCAAAAGGACTTTTAACATAGGTTTATTTGTAAACTGATCAATTGTTTCTAACATTTCATGAAATAATTCAGTAGCATGTTTAATATTCTTGAATTGAAAATGAAGATAGAATTCTGTTTCATTTTTACTTAAATTGATCACAGAAAATTCAATAATATTCATATCATAAAAATGAATATGACTTTCACTATATTGATTCTTAATAAGAATTGTTCCTCTATCTTGAGATAAAGTCATCTGTAAATTATCTTTCTTCTGTAATAAAATCCACTCTTTAAAGACATCAACTTGTATATCCCTTAAAAAATCATCCATAATGATTCTCCCTTCAAATAATTAGAAATCTTATATCTTTATTATATGAAAAAGAGAAAGAAAAGAAAATATTTATCACAATAATGATAAATATTTTTACATCTATAAAAGTTATTTTTGATAACTATGATACAAAATCTCAATTATTTATTTTGTCCAGGTAAATGACTTATGAACGATGTCTGCACATTCATCAAGATCTAATGAAACATCTTTCAAAGCCTCAATTAAAATCTCAGCACATTTTTCACGACTCAATATATCACTATCTAAACATAAGTCATAAGATCTTTTATCGCCCCACATTGTAGAAGCTACAGCATTACGATAAACAGCTCGCATATGATCTCGACTTTTCATAAATGAAACAATATCATCATGTGGTAAATCTTCTAAATCATATGTTTTGTCTGCAATAGCACGAGGAATCTTATGTTCAGTACTCGTATTATATAATAATACTTTTAAACAATCCTGACGTTCTTTTAAGATATCTCCAGCTGCCCTTTCATGGATAATACATGGACCTTGTTCTATTGCTTTAAAAATCGCTTTTGTTAATGCAGTATGAACCTTTTGCATTTGAGAATCTTTTTTAACATCTTCTAATGACATGATAGATATTCTTTCATCAAATTCAACTAAATAATCTTCAGTGAGCCAGTCTTCATCACAGAGTGCAATCAAATCCTGTCCTTCATATAATTTCATATGCATTTGATGACCAACAATTACAGAAATCCATCTCCCCATACTACAATATTCACTATCCATTGTCATATACTTATACATATTTTACTCCTCCTTTAAACTTTCACCATGTGTTTGAATCACTCTTTGATACCAATAAAACGAATCTTTCTTATAACGTTTCATACTCCCCTGTCCATAATCATCAACATCTACATAAATAAAACCATATCTCTTCTTCATTTCACCTGTACTGGCTGCCACAATATCAATAGGACCCCACATCGTATAACCCATCACTGGAATCCCATCCAATGTGATGGCTTTTTCTAATTCCAGTAAATGCTGTCTTAAATAATCAATACGATAAGGATCATGAACTTTTCCATTTTCTAAAACATCGACAGCACCTAATCCGTTTTCAACAATCATTAATGGTAATTGATAACGATCATATAATAAATTCAATGAATATCTTAAACCTTGTGGGTCTATTGACCATCCCCACTCACTCACAGGCAAATAAGGATTTTGATAACCTGTATCAATACCATTTAAACCCTTATAAATTCCTTTTGTTTTCATTCCTGTTACATGTGTAAAATAATAGCTATATGATAAGAAATCAACTGTTCCATGTTTAAGAATCTCTTCATCACCATCTTGCATAGGTAAAACAATTCCATCTCTTTCAAATTGTTTGATCTTATAATTTGGATAATATCCTCGACATTGTACATCACAATAAAATAACATCTGATGCATAAAATCTGTTGTTGCAATCATATCACTTGGATGAGGACTATGAGGGTATGCAAAATGACCACAATACATCATTCCTACCTTATTATTTTTATCAATCTGGTGTGCCAATTGGACAACCTTGGCACTGGCTAAAAACTGATGATAGGCGGCACTCATTCTGATTTGTTCATTATCAGATGCAATACCCGCTGATACCCAAGGCATTGTAGACATACAATTGATTTCATTAAATGTCAGCCAATATTTGACACGTCCTTGATATCTTTCTAATAAAACTTTAGCATACCTCATATAAAAATCAACGACTTTCCGATTTTCCCATGAACCATATTTTTGTAGACCTAATGGTGTTTCAAAATGTGAGATTGTGATTAATGGCTCAATATGATACTTTTCTAATTCATCAAATATTCTATCATAAAACGCCAAACCTTTTTCATTGGGTTTTTCTTCATCACCTTGAGGAAATATTCTCGTCCAATTAATCGACAAACGATAAACTGTAAATCCCATTTCAGCAAACAATGCAATGTCTTCCTGATAATGATGAAAATGATCTACAGCCTGATGGCTTGGATAAATATATTGACTTTCTACTGTTTTGGTTGTTTTTCTTTTTTGAGTATGTGAACCTAATGTCATCACATCAGCTGTACTTAATCCTTTCCCATCTTCTAAATATGCTCCTTCACATTGATTCGCAGCTGTTGCACCACCCCATAAAAAATCACTTGGAAAACTCATTTTTCTATTCCTCCTTTGTTTCTGACTTCATTATAAAACATATAAAAGAACTTCCAAGGTTATGGAAGTTCTTTGAAACACTGTTGTTGATTTTCAACAATCATTTTTATTCATAAAGCAACAGTGTTGCTTAATCTTTAATAATAGGATTATGAGATTTTCGATCTTGTTCATATTCATGTGAAACGTTCACTTTACTTTCAAAATGTTTATGAAAATCAGTATTAAACATATTCATATATAAGATATCTAATAAAAGCAATGTCGCTAGATTCATACTAAAATTCCCCAAATTATTCACAAGTTTTTCTCTTGTAGACACATAAAGAACATCATCAGTTAATTTTGTTAGAGCATTTCCACCATAAGACGTTATGGCTAAAAAACGAATATGTCTTTGATGTAATTTGCGAGCAATCTTTAATATGTTTTCTGTTTCTCCTGAATAAGAAATAATAATAAAAACATCATTCTGCTGACAATATGTTGCGCGATAAAATGCTTCATCCAATTTATCTTCAATCACAACATCTTTTCCAATCTTTAATAATTTATCTTTAAAGGTATAAGCAATTTCATTTTGAACACCTGCTGAACAGATATAAATTGTTTTGGCATAATTTAACATATTAATAGCTTTTTGTAAATTATCATGATGCATCAGAGATAATGTATCATCAATAATTTCATGATATAACTGTCCCATCTTATTTGCAACAACAATATTTTTATCATGATATTGAAAAGGTGTATTAGGATTGAGTTCTTGAAAATGTGATGATAAGTACTTCACTTCTTCTAAATAAGCACTTTTAAAATCATTAAAACCTTGAAAACCAAGTTTTTGAAAAAATCTTACAACTGTAGAAGGTGCCATATACAATTGATTAGCAATTGAACGTGCGCTTTGATGTTCTAATCCTTCTTCTTGTTGTAACACATAATCTGCAATACTACATTCTATATTTGTATAGTGTTCTCTTTGTTTTAATTTTTCATGTATAAGCATTTTCTCACCTACTTTATTATTATATAACTTAATATATTATATGCAATTATAAAGATAATACCTGTCTTTATCTTATGATTACTCTTTCTATGATACATTCATGATGTTTATTTTCATCATAGTTTAATCCTACTAATAAAATTTCCTGATAATCTTTTACTCTATCAATATAATTCTTTTCTTTGATTTGTTCAATTGTCTCTTTAGCACTTTTATTGTATTTTAATTCTAAGACTATAGCTGGTTCATTCTTTTTCTTAGGTATGAATAAATAATATACATAGCCCTTACCATTCTTTTCTTCACTTGTGATATCATATTTATTTCTTGCATATAAATAATATAATAACACATGATGAGCTATTTTCATCATTATAGTTTAGAAATGGTATTTCCTGATCATGTACCGATTCCAATATCTCTGCAACCTGTTTTGCATCTTGATTCAGTGTTACATCTAACATTTTTTAAGTTGATCTACAATCTTCTTGATTCCACCCATACTTTCTCTTGATAACACACGATTAAACTTCTGCATCAATTCATAGTTAAGAATTGTTAAATAATCATCATGATATGATAAGAATCCAAATACGACCATACCTGATAAGATTTCATCTCTTGTATCTAACTGCAATTGTGTCACACTACAGCCATCCAAGTGAACTTCTATTGTATTACCTGCAACAAGATTAACGATATCTTCTCTTGCTTCATCTACATTATGTTCAATACAATCTACAATCTCATTCATTGGTTCTGTTTCTATCCAGTAGTTCTGACAGAAACCTCTTGTAATTGCTTTATTAACTGAATGTGGGTTTTGAATGTGTTTGACATAACATTTTGACTTCTTCTTCAGTAAATCCAAAATATTCATCATAGATAGGATCATTCATAAAATTATACTCTCTAAACATATTTAACTCAGATCCACTTAAATATTTAGCAATGGGTAGAACCCCTGTCATATAGACTAAATCAACATATGTCTGATCTTTTAATAAACCTTTTAACAATTGTAGAGAGGCAACCTCATCCTTTTCACTCATAAAGTCTTTATAAAAGATAGAATCCCATTCATCTAAGATAAAAATAAAAGAATCATTTGATTTATTTAAAAGTTATTCTATAGACATACCTTCTTGATGTATTAATGAATATGTCTCATTTATATTTTCTATAAAGTTCCTTTTAATTTCATTAATATATTCTTCATTTGAATTACAAGATCAGGTAGATGACCCAAATCAATATAAATCACATTATATTGATTCATATGCTTTTCATAATGATCTGTATTAGCTATTTTTAGATTATTAAATAGTTCATGACTATCATATCCTTTTGTATAATAAGTTGCTATCATATTTGCATTAATTGTTTTACAAAATCTTCTTGGTCCTGTAATACATATATACTTGTTTCTATACTATCTGACATCTTCTCAATTAACAATAATTTATACAAATGTCCTGTATTTAAATAATTCACTGTTTTCACCTCTCGTCCGTTTCCTAGATTCCTAAAATAATTATACCTCTATTTATTTCAATGGTGTTTACCATAATCGTGACAAATATCAAAAAAATCTTTTGATAATGAAGAAAGATATTTATTCTTATGATAAATAATATGATAGGATCTCTGAATATTGAGTTCAGAAACAAAAATTTCACAAACTTTTTTGTCTTCAATTGCATCTCTAACTAAGATAAAAGGTAAAGTTGCAATACCTAAATTTGATTCAACACTTTTTACGATTGCTTGAGTACTTGTACTTTCCATTGCATATTCAATATGATACTGATGTGCAACAAATAAACTATTCACAAGATTGTAAACAGAGCTTCCTTCTTCTCTCATTAATATGGGATAATGAATTAAATCTGATAATTGAATTTTTTGTTTTTGAACAAGTGGATGTGTTGGATAAACAATGGTTGAGAGATAATCTGACATAAAAGGAATTTGAATGATATTATCATTTTGAAGATTGGTTTCTACCAATGCAAAATCAATCTTATTTTCAATAATCATTTTTTCTAATGTTTCTGAATTGTATACATACATTTTCATTTTAAGATTTGGGTATTTTTCTTTTAGTAATTGAACAATATGTGGTAAAACATATTGACTAATAGTCATACTGCTTCCAATTCTCATTATTCCCTCTTCTTCCCAATTTTTAATACCTTTTTCCATTTCTGAGAATAATGAAATAATATGAACAGCATATTCATAGAATTGCTTAGCTGCAGCTGTTGGAAAAATCTTTCGATTCATACGATCAAAAAAACATACTGAATAATAATTTTCCATCTCTTTAATAGCTAAACTAATAGATGGCTGAGCAATATGCATTTCCTTTGCCGCTTTGGTAATACTTTGAAACTCATAAACTTTAATAAATATTTCAAGATGGCGTAATGTCATAAAATTCTCCTTTTTAATGCATAATAAAATTGTTATATATATTATATAATAATAGTATTTTACTTATTTTTCAAGACAATGTATGATGTGTTTATAAATGGAGGTAACCATATGAATAGAGATAAACATAAATTAAGAAAGCTTTTTCTTTCAACTTTATATTTAAGTGCTTTTACTTTTGGAGGCGGATATGTCATTGTGACATTAATGCGTAAAAAGTTTGTCAGTGAATATCATTGGATTGATGAAGATGAGATGTTGGATTTAATTGCAATTGCTCAATCGGCTCCTGGAGCGATTGCTGTGAATGGAGCCATTGTTGTCGGATATAAACTAGCTGGTTTAATAGGAGTGATTGTTTCTGTTATTGCAACCATTATTCCACCTTTTGTGATTATTTCAGCGATATCTGTTTGTTATGAAGTGTTTCGTACAAACTTAATTGTTGCTTTAATGTTAGAAGGAATGCAGGCAGGTGTTGGTGCAGTCATTGCTTCAGTTGTTTTTGAAATGGGAACTGGTATTGTCAAAGAAAAAAATCCTTTTTCATTAGTAATTATGGCTATTTCTTTCATTGTGACTTATTTCTTTCATGTCAATGTTGTCTATGTCATCTTGGTATGTATTGTTTTAGGACTCATAAAAACATTTCTGCAGAAAGGACGTGAGAAGGCATGATCTATTTACAATTATTTTTGAGTTTCTTACAAATTGGTGCTTTTAGTTTTGGTGGAGGTTATGCTGCTATGCCACTTATTCAAAGTCAGGTTGTTGACTTGCATCAATGGCTGAGTTTATCTGAATTTACTGATCTTGTGACAATTTCACAAATGACACCAGGTCCAATCGCCGTCAACTCTGCAACATTTGTTGGTATTAAAATTGCTGGTATTCCTGGAGCGATTGTGGCAACACTTGGATGTATTCTACCAGCATGTATCATTGTTACAATTATTGCCTGGTTATATATCAAATATCGTAATATGCAATCTCTTCAAGTGGTCTTAAGTACTCTTCGTCCAGCAGTTGTTTCATTGATTGCGACTGCCGGTTTAACTATTATTATTTCAGCTATTTTCGGCGAACTTGGTATCAGCATTGAGGCTATCAAGATTCAAATGGTAGTGATTTTTGGAATTTGTATGTTACTGTTAATGAAATGGAAGATGAATCCTATCTTTGTTATGGTACTAGCTGGTATACTCAATGTTGCTCAATATTTTATTATAGGAAATATATTATAAAAAGAAGGAGACAAGTTCCTGTATACTTAGGAATCTGACTCCTTTTTCCATGTTTTGATATTTTCATAATCTATCTATTATTGAGAAAGAATAATTTTATTATATGGTTTCTTTTTTTGTTTGTGACGTTTGATGAATTTGTAATCTTGATAATAACATTGAATAAATTAAATCAACAATATATTCTGCAGCAAAGGCTGAACACATAACATCAATATCCTCATATTCATTTGTATCAAATAATAAAATATCATAACCTAATTCCTGGATTTGATTTTCTTTCTTTCCAAGAATAACCACTGTATAAATTTTCTTTTCTTTTAATATTTTTGCAATATTCATTATTGCATCATTTACACCTGTTAAGGAAATAAGTACAGAAACATTTTTTTGACACTCTTTCATATTTTTGATATATGCATAATTTAATCCATTTTGGCATGTACAATTGAAACCAATTGATTGCAATTTAAATGACATTTGTTTAGCAATCACCTCAGATATTTCTATCCCATAAATATCAATCGATTGAGCATTCAGTAACCGATTACAGACTCTTATCATAATATTCTTATCTAATAAAAGATTTGTATGAATCATTGTTTCTGCATATAATCTAGAAATTGTGTTTTGAATATCTGTATAAGATGAAAAGTACTGACTTGGATGTCCTGCATTCACATCTCCTACTTTAAAATATTCATTTCTTTCTAGTATTAATGCTGATATAAATTCACGATAAGTATTAACTCCTACCTTCTTATATAAACGCATAACTGCAGATTGTGATGTGTAACTCTTTCTACCTAATTCAGTACTTGTTAGATTTTCAATATCATTACTTTTATTCAATAAATAATTTGCAATATGTTTTTCAGTTTCAGTCAAACAATCCTGATCAATAAGTTTTTCTATAATCATAATTTTCTTTCTCCTCTACTTCTATGTAATATAATATTTAATAATATTGCCTTCTTAACATATTTTCTGATTAAATTATTCAAACACTATAAGCAGTATTGTGTTATATAGATAATTCCTCTAAAATATGATTGTCGATAGAGTTCCTTAAAATATTTTTGACAATTTATTTATGCTTTATTGGCAGCATCCAAATGTTTAAACATTTGGATTTTTCTTTATTATAATATAAAAACAATGACTATAAAGATTGTTAGAAGTAATTGAAAAAACATTTTCATTTACACAATTATTTTTAGCTTAATACTGAAAAAATTTGAAAACAGTATCTATAATTGAAAATCTGATATTTAATAGTTATCTATTAAATATCAGATTTCTTTTCATATTCTATTCAGCTGCGGCTGCTTGTTTATTTTGATATCTTTCATAAACAAGTAAGAATGGTGTATAAATCACAACAGATAATGCAATAACAATAATTTGTGAGATTGCTCCTATAATACTTCCACCTGTTGCTAAAAATCCTTGTAAAATTGGTGGCATTGTCCAAGGTACTTCAATAACTATTGGTGGACAGAAGTTAATTGTAATTAATAACCATCCAACAAAGATACATGCTACTGGAGCTAAGATAAATGGAATACCTAAGATTGGGTTTAATACCAATGGAATACCGAATGTTACAGTTTCATTGATATTGAATAAACCTGGAACGATAGATAATGTTGCAATTGCACGGTTATCTTCACGTTTTGAGAAGATAAAGATAGCAATAACTAAACCTAAAGTTATACCTGATCCACCAAATTCAGCAAACATTTGCATCATAGTTAAGTTCATTGTATACATACCATGAGCTTTGATTTCTGGAGTTAAAGCAATTGTTTTTCCTTCTGTGTATAATGCAGTATTTGCATATAACATTGGACGGAAGATTGGTTCCTTAACTGCAGATAACATGTTGTTTCCATGAATACCTACTAACCAGAATAATGAGATTAATACATACATGAACATAACAGCTACGATGTTATCTCCAATGAT
>NZ_HG005288.1:184142-218995 GCF_000455285.1 Candidatus Stoquefichus massiliensis AP9
TACTTTTATTATATAACAGGGAGATACAATCACAATATTTACATCCTGTATTGGTTTTTTTAACCAATTTTTATTTTTATTTTTCTAAATATGTGATTGAACTATTTAATAATATACAAAAAATATATATAAAATAGAAATCACACCAATAAAAGTTTGATTTCTATCTATCTTAAGTATCAATTCTTACAAGTTCATGTATATTTTTATTACGATATACCAGATCATCTCTCACAGTAAATCCCATCTTCTCCCAAAAACCATTACCAATCTCATTTCTTTGAAAAACAATAAGTGCTACTTTATGAATTCCTTCCTGATCCAAAGCATCCATAGCATTCTCAACAAGTTTTCTGGCAATTCCCTGATGTCTATACTTAGGCAAAACAGATGTATGATAAATAAAGCCTCTACGTCCATCATGACCAGATATAATCACACCAATAATACATTGATTATCCTCTGCGACAAAACTCGTTGTCGAATTACGTTTTAAATATCTTTCAATCCCTTCTCTACTATCATCCACTGTATTCAACCCCATTCCTGGAGTATTCATCCATAAATCATAAACAGCATCATAATCTTTAATATTCATTGTTCTTATTTTTATCATTTTTTCTCTCCTTTTTTGTTATTATAAAATATATTATATACAGTCTATTTTCTTATTGTAATGCAAATGACATACATTTAAATCTAATATTTATTGATTGTTTATTTCACAGTTTATAATAATAAAAGTTTTTTTAAATAACGATGAAGCATCTATAGATTAAATAGAAGATATGAATCTAATCTTGATTTATCCATAGATTTTTCTTTCTTTTATTAATCACTTTAATGTGACATCCTTTAAGAATGTACTTTTCTAAATACTTCAATTCATTTTTTGTGATATGCTCATGCAATGAACTTTTAAATATATCAAACTCTTTTGTTTGAAGTGACTTAACTAAATCATCATAACTATCTTGTTGCCATTTTTCAGATAGTTTATTTTTTAAAAAAGCATGTAAATTTATTGGGAAATCATTTTCAGTAACACAATTGAATATATGTGCTATATTATTCCCACCATTATTCATAAAATCATCATATTTCATGCCTGAATAAAGTTTATCATCACAAAAGAAACTGGCTGCAGTAATAAGATGTCTATAGAAAGGTGTATTATATTCATACTCTGGTAACTGCGCTTTATGAATATACCAATCTATAGTAAATTTATCATAACCTTTAAGTGCTATATTTAAATCAACTGGTGATTTTCCTTCTTGATATATAAGAAGTTGATGACAACCTCTACAATCATTAACACAATATTGTACTATTACATATTCATTATTCTCATTTTTAAATTTTAAATCTACATATCCATATGCTTCACAATGATAATTCTCAATTGATTTATTTCTTGGTTTATTTAAAAACATATAAAAACATTGATATATCGTTGCATCATAAAACTTTTCACAATTTATTTTTGCAATAACATTTCTTTTTGAAAACAATCCCATAAAATATTCTCCTTTTCAATTCTCATTTATCAATTTTCATTATAACAAATTATTTCTTTCTATAATATACTATTTTCAGTATCTCATTCATATTAAATTTTCAAATCAAAATCTATCTAAATAAAAATAATAACTCATCTTTTACTATACTGATAATAAGAAATGCGATTCAAC
Source organism: Candidatus Stoquefichus massiliensis AP9 (assembly GCF_000455285.1). Lineage (GTDB taxonomy): Bacteria > Bacillota_I > Bacilli_A > Erysipelotrichales > Coprobacillaceae > Stoquefichus > Stoquefichus massiliensis. Next base: position 185,837 of record NZ_HG005288.1, read on the forward strand.
TTATATTGATATATCAATAAATGTAAATAATCAAAAGAAGATAATTAAAATATATTGTTTTTATAACAATCAATAAAAAAAGAAGAATTCTACATATTGAAAAATTCGTCTTTTTTACTTCTATTAACTATTTTATAGTAATACTCTAGATACTCTTCATTATTTGCACTATAAAAACATGATAAATATATACTATAATTTATAAAATCATATATATTAGAACTCTTTCTTTTGAATTTTTAATGATAATAAATAAGACGTGCTTACCATAACAACAGAAATAACAATTCCTAATATGACAAGTACACTAACATGTGATTGAAAATAAGAAATGAGTTTCATGACCTGAGATGCAAAATGATTATTTTGCATAAGATATTGAAACAATGGAGCCCCAATCGCAAAACATATAATATATGGTAAAATAGACATAATTGTAGCCTTTGAGTATTCAAATTTAAAATAGAATGGATATTGAATACTAATAAAAAACAACGCAATAACTATTGAGATTGTTAAAAATGATATTCCATGAATCCAATTCATTTTTCCATTTAAAATAAGTGATAGAATGATATATAGAATAAATGAAACAATGGCAGTTAATGCAACTATAATAAGTGAAAAAAGATATCTGCTTAAAACACTAGTAGACTTCTTTATAGGAAGCACCCCATACAATTTATGAAAATGACTTTTCTCACTTATCGAAAAGATCATATTCAACATAAAAACAACAAAAGTTAGAGTGACCATAATACTTACGCCTAGATTAACTATGATTCCTAAAATAATTGGAATAACCAAAAAACATATCATAAGTTTTGCTAAAGGTTTCATTGCATAAAAATCAAGTTTAATTAAATTTTTAAGTGTCATTGTTATTCTCCTTCCATATGGTTAATATGAATTAATATATCATCAATAGTTGCCTCTTCAATCACCATGTGACCATTCATATACTTCATATTTTTAACATCTAGTAATGCAGAAAATCCTGTACTGTTCTTTTGAATACCCATAAGATATTTCTCAATATCCTGATTTAAGTTATCTATTCCACCTTTTACTATACAATACTTTTCAAACAGTTCATCTTTATACCCTGTAAAGAAAATATTTCCATTATCTAGAATTGTTAAAAAATCAGCAATTTTATCAAGATCAGATGTAATATGTGTAGAAAATAACACACTATTTTGTTCATCTTCAATATAATGCAGTAATATATCTAATAATTCATCACGAGCAACAGGATCTAATCCACTTGTTGGCTCATCTAATATAAGCAGCCTTGCTTTGTGTGATAAGGCAACTGCTAACATTAATTTCATTTTCATACCTCTTGACAACGCTTTGATCTTTTGTTGAGTTGGTAAATGAAATTGTTTTAAATAATTCTGAAAAATATGAGTGTCCCAATTTATATAAAAAGGTGAAATAGCTGCTTCTACATCTGATATTTTCCAATCCTCTACGAAGAAGACTTCATCAAAAACAACTGCTATATCTTGTTTAAGATCATAATGCTGAATAATATTTTGCCCAAATACTTGAATCACACCCTGATCTTTTTCTAAAAGTTCTAAAATAAGTTTTATTGTTGTTGTTTTGCCAGCACCATTTTTTCCAACCAATCCCATAATATAACCTGTCGGTAAATGAAAGGAAACATTATCTAGTTTAAAGTTATCAAATTCTTTGGTTAGGTTCTTTATTTCTAAAATATTTTGATTCATTGTTCATCCTCCTCATATAAAATCGATAAAATTCCAAATAATTCTTCTTTGGATTTCTTGAGTATTTTGGCACATTTCTTTATCTCTAAAAAATGTTCTTCAATATTTTGTATAAGCTTTTCCTCTAGAACATTTTGGTTTATTTTTTGCACATAACAGCCTTTTCCTTGAACAATCATAATATAACCTTCATTTTCTAAATCTGTATATGCTCTTGTAGTTGTAATAACACTGACCTTGAGTTCTCTTGATAACTGTCTAATTGATGGTAAAAGCTCACCTTCATTTATATTTCCAGATAAGATAGCTTCTCTAATCTGTGAATATATCTGTTGATAGATAGGTTCATCAGAAGAATTTTGTATAATTATTTTCATATTATCGCTCCCAACTGATTATACTGTTTATACTCTATATAAACAGTATAATCATAATATATCATTATGTCAATTAAAACAAGAAGAAATAAGTAAAAATATATAAATTATATATTCAGAAAAAAAACAACTATTGTTTTAGATGTAAGTCGATTCCAATTTATATAGTCAAAAAAAGAATTTATATTTTGATATACCTCTTATCATTTCTTTTATAAGTTTTAAAAACTAAGAAGAAAAATGCTAAATTTCTGCGTATATTGAAATAGAAAGGTCATTTAACAATAACATATAATTATTTTAAGCAATTATATTGTAAGTTCCCTCACTTTAAACAGAAAGCAAGGTGAGTAAAATGAATACAACTTTGATAGAAAAAAATGAATATTTAGACACTATACAAATGTTTCGTCTTATTGATGATAATTTCATAGGATGTCTGCATGACTTCATGTGTTGGGACTCTCGAAAACGTTAAGAACGAAGGAATAATTGAAGGTATAATTGATCTTTTAACGCAACAAATTAGACAACAGCTATCTAAACTAACTCCTGAAATACAAATTCAATTAGAGCAATCTTTCTCTTGGCAATTGGATCAGTTAGTTATTATATATCAAGAGTGAAGAAGATATTCTTAAGGCATTAACTTGTTAGAATTGAAAAGAGATTTCATATCTCTTAACCAATTGTCTCATGAAATTATTTATTCAAATATAAACTTAATATTTATCTCTCCTATTTAATGCAGATATTATAGAAAGTAAAGAATTAAAATATATCATTATTTCTTAAATAACTTTTCATAGGATAAACATAAAATGTTTGACAATTTTCTCTACATATTACTGGTAAAATAAAAAATAATTAAGTAAAGAAAGCAGGTATAACTTATGGAAAATAAAAATAATGGCATTGTTATTGTTGTAGAATCTGGTTCAGATTTACCAAAAGAATTAGCAGAAAAATATGGAATTGTCATATTGCCTATGCATGTGATGTTTGATCAGCATAATTATAATGATGGAACTTTCCCAGTATCTCAAATTATTGATTACTATCATCAAACAAAAAAAATACCTACAACAAGTGCAACAAATGTAGGAGAATATTTACAGGCGTTCAAGAAGATTCATCAGGAACATCCAAATAAATTGATATTACATTTATGTTATTCAGCAGTCACAACTGCTACATATCAAAATGCTAAAATTGCAAGTACTGACTTAGATTATGTTTATCACATTGATACAAAATTTGTATCTGCAGGACAAACAATGATTATTTTAAAAGTAGCAAAATATATTCAATCTCATCCTGAATGTCACATAGAAGATGTCAGAAAATACGCATATAAAATTATTGAAAAAACACATATGTGTTTTTTACCTAGTCAATTAGATTTTTTAAAAGCAGGTGGACGTGTTTCTAACGCAGCATATCTTGGAGCAAATATCTTAAAATTGAAACCCTTAATTGAAATTAAAGATGGAAAACTTGTAGCAACGAAAAAATATCGTGGTAGACATATGAAAAAAATATGTTTACGTATGATTGATGATTTGCTGGATACTTCTGATTATGATATAGAAGATATTATTCTTTTGTATTCATATGGCTTAGACGAAGATATTTTAAAGGAAAGTCAAGATATTGTTAATGATTTAGGATTTCAAAATATATATTTTATTGAAACAGGTGGCGTTATTACAAGTCATAGTGGTCCAGGAGGTTTTGGGGTTGTCTTTTGTGATGAATAAGTAAGAAAACATTATGAATTGAATCATAATGTTTTCTTTAATTTTGATTTTTCATAATTGTAAGGAATACTTGTTCCAACCACAACATCCTCTATTTTATCAATGATTAACCAATCATCCATATTTCCCTGATGATCAAAGTGAAGAGGATCAATTTGTTGAACATCCTCAAACTCAACAAGACATAAGCATTCTTTATGCCAGCGTACTTTTTGTTTTTCAGATAGATTTAACTTGTGCTGATTTTCTTGTAGAATCTTTGTGATTTCATCATCAGTTAATTTGACATAATTTTCAACATTGATAACAGTTGCTTTGGCAGTAATGAGAGCTGTTCCCTTCTCCATAAAATATAACATTTCTCCAACATTTACACGACTATGAGGAATTTTACGTCCTGATGCCCCTCTAATGACCATTGTTTTTTGACCTGCTAATATTTTATCTAAAACTTTTTCTCCTTTTTTTCCAGCATTATCACAATAAACCAAATGAACCATTTTTATTCCTCCTCTATAATTGGTATCCATATTTGACTTAAATAATTTTGACTATAGACATTCCCTGCACTATACCACTCAAGTTCAGGACAAGGTGCATGTTGAAAAGGGTATTGTATTAACCACTCTTCTTGCAAATACTTCCAGCCATCACGAATGGAATAAGGAATGGGACCATAACAATCAAAAATAGCCCAAGATGATGCAAGAATAATGATTTCCTTCATGCCTATTGGAATCTCTTTATTTGAACAAACCATCATTGAATATTCAATATCATGTGTCTCTTCATTTTCTGCTGAAAACATACCAAAAATACCATGGGGATGTCTTGAATCCAAAGCCATCAATTGAGCATATGTTCCATTCATTTGACATTCACTCCAAAACTCTAATATACCTTGATAATGAGCATGATTTATTGTAGATAGTTTGATACTTTTACCAATCATACGAAGAGCGCTTTGCCTTTCAATTCGCCATGAATATTGTTGTTTTGATGAGATTTGCATTTTGGGATAAATTCTTAATTTTACATCAGACATTCTTGCTTGTTTAGGGGAGACACCATGAAAAATTTGGAAAGCTTTGGTAAATGAAGTTGGTGACTCATACCCATATTTATAACTAATATCAACAACTTTCATATGTGTACTTTTGATATCATAGCCTGCTAATGTAAGTTTACGAAAACGAAGATATTCTGCAAAACTTATACCATTCATATATGAGAAAACTTTTTGAAAAAATGAATATGAACACTCAGCTATTTGTGTAATCTCTTGAATGTCTATAGGTTCTTCATCTCTTTGTAAATGATTTTCAACATAATCAATAATTATTTGTAATTTCTCATTCCATTCCATGTCTATCTCCTTTATTTTAGGATGACACTATTTTAACATGTTTATACTTTTGATTCATCTTATTTTATGTTCTCTTAGGATAGCATACAATAAAGTTTTCTAACATGATTGGCTACTCTACTTATCACTTACAATATCATAAATATTTTGTCTTGCTTTTGTTTCAAAATATGATTTTAATTCTATATTTTTATCCCATTGTGCTTGGGGATAATTGCCATATCTTTGTTTAACATCAGCCATTCTTTCCTCAATATCTATGACACCTTCACTACCTGCTAATGCATCGCAGAGTTGGATAAGACGATCATAATCATCATATATGATGTGCTGAAGCAATGTTTTGACTTCTTCTACTTCTGGATAAGGAATATCTAATTTTCCAATATACAAATCCAAATCCTGATTCAAAAAAGAATGTGTCAAACAAACACGTGCTACCTGATGATATCCTAGTCTTTGCATATACTGATAACCATAATAAACATGACCAAGATCCCTAACAAGAAACTTACGCCCAATATCATGTAATATACCAAGAACATATGCTTTTTCATCATCCATTGCACAAACTTTTGCAATTTTTTTAGCACATTGTGCTGCAACTCGACAATGATTTCCCCATGCTCCTGGATTGATTTTTTCTGCTTCCAAAAGCAATTCTTCTGCTGTGTGACAATCTGGATACCCCCGCTCTATATTTTCAATTTCCATTATCGCTTCATGCCAGTTTGATACCCGATTCCATTCCACTTGTTCATTTAAATTGGCAGCACTATTAAAAACAATAGCTGCTATACCCTGCTGATTCGCTGCTAGGCAATTTCCAATATGATCATCAATCAATACTGATATATTTTCTTGAATACATGCTTGTGCTTTATTCATTGTACAAATCAATTGATCATATACAATTTGTCCATTCATTAATTCCTGTTTTGTGGTTTGATAAGGGTCAGTATATAATTCATAACTTCGTGCTGTAATAATGATGATTTTATGACCTAATTCACGTAACTTCTCAATTCCCCATACTGCATCTTTTTTAAAGGGTGTCATGGGAACAATTTGATCATAATAAGTTTGACAAAAACCTACTTCATCTTTCTTCCATTCTTCTGGTAAATTTCCATAAGAAATCTTTTTTTCTTTTAATTCATTTATACTTACCCCAAAATATTCAGCAACATAGGGCATAAAATAATCAAAAGAATTTGTTAATGTATCATCTATATCAATTCCTATATTCATATAATCTCTCCTTTTACATATATCATAACACAATTATGATTGTCATTCTTTATCTTCATAACAAAAAATACATACTTCTTTACGAAGTATGTACATTATTTGTATATATTGAATCCAAATTCATATGCCTGCATTAAATGATCTGTTTTATCTATTTTTTTTTGGGGGGGTTCCATTGGTATCACCACAGTCTCCTGCTAAAAGCATACCTTTATCACGAAAACCTATATAATTAATAAGTGTAAACTGATAATAGGATACTGCCTGTTCAAATGTCCAAAAATAATGATCAGCTGATGTCATGAGTAAAGCACAATCTTTGATGGGATATTTTTCATAATGACCTAGTGGTGGACATGGATCAACCTGTGCTATACAATAAAATCTTTCTATAAAAGCTTTTAATCTTGATGAAATCGTCCAGAAGTATAAAGGGGAAGCCAAAACAATAAGATCAGCTTCTTTGATCTTAGAAACAAGATCATTGAAGCAATCTTTTTGAATACAAAGTTTTTCATAACGACAAGCATTACAGCCTAAACAACCTTTGACTTCATTTTGAATAAGTGAAATAACTTCTACATGATGTCCTGCATCACACACACCTTTAGAAAAAGCATCTATTAACTGAGCAGTGTTACCTCTTGCTCGTCCACCACCTTGAACAATAAGTATTTTCTTTACCATAAAATTATTCTTCATCTATACGTTCAATTTTAAAAATTACTGGTCTCGTTCCATCATTACAACAGGCAATCATCATCTTCTCATCATTTGTCCAGCCTTCCATAATAGATCCACCCTGAAGACCAGCATAAATATAACGACTGATTGCATCCCATGCTTCACTACAGAATTTTCCATCCAACATATGCATGAAATCATCTCTTCCATTGCCTCTTTCTAAAATAAACTCTTGCCCAACTTCAAAGATTGGACATGGTCCTGACTTAGGATCAGCTAAATATTCAGCCTGTAAATCTTCATAGCATTCTTTTCTCATAACTGTTAATTTGACTTTAGCCACGCTCTTCACCTATTTCTAAATCCTCTCCATTACTCACAATCACATTTTTATACCAGTAAAAGCTCTTCTTTTTATATCTATTTAAAGTTCCATGACCTGCATCATCTTTATCAACATAAACAAAACCATAACGTTTTCTCATTTCACCCGTACCAGCAGAAATTAAATCAATACAACCCCAAGGTGTATACCCTATAATATGAACACCATCTTCTTCAATTGCTTTCTTCATTTCTATAATATGTTCTCTTAAATAATCAATACGATAATCATCTAAGATAACACCATCTTTTCTTTCATCAATTGCACCTAATCCATTTTCAACAATAAATAAAGGTAACTCATATCTTTCATACAGCTGATTTAAAGCAATTCTTAGTCCTACTGCATCAATCTGCCATCCCCATTCACTTTGTTTTAAATATGGATTGACTACCGATGTTGTCATATTCCCTGATGTTGTATTTTGTTTAGGATCACTGCTAACACATGAACTTGTATAATAACTTAAACCAATATAATCTACAGTTCCATTCTTTAAAATATCTTCATCACCTGGCAATATTGGTAATTTGATATGATTTCTTTTATATTCCTGTGATTTATAATCAGGATAATGTCCACGACACTGAACATCACAATAGAAATGACGTATCTGATTATCTTTCATTAATTTAAGTTCATCTTGAGGATGACATGTTAAGGCATAAGCAGCAGTATAAGCTATCATCATTCCTACTTTCATATTGGGGTTGATTTGATGAGCTTTTTGAACTGCTAAAGCACTTGCAATAAATTGATGATATGTTCCTATAGCTTTTGATTGGTCGTCATTATTTAAAAGACCACCAGCATAGAGCGGTAAGATTTCCATATTGTTAATCTCATTAAACGTCATCCAATATTTGACTTTATGCTGATATCTTTTAAAGATGACTTCACAATAGCGAACATAAGCATCTACACACTGACGATCAATCCATCCGCCATATCTATTTGTTAAATCAAGTGGTATTTCAAAATGAAAGATTGTTACAACTGGTTCTATTCCATATCTTAAACATTCATCAAAAACATCATCATAAAATAACAAACCTTTTTCATTAGGTTCTTGATCATCACCATGAGGGAATATTCTAGTCCAGTTTATAGACATACGATAACATTTGAATCCCATTTCAGCCATCAATGCTATATCTTCTTTAAAGCGATGATAAAAATCACTTGCAATATGTGTAGGATAATCTTCATGATCATGACACTCTAATATTGCTCCTGTGGTTAAAGTATCATAAGGAAAACAGTGTGTGAACCCTTTTGTCCATCAGGTAATGTATAAGTCACACGTCGCTGAATATTATTTCTTCCATCACCTTGTGTGACAACATCTGCACTGCACATTCCTTTACCATCTTCTAAATAAGCTCCTTCATACTGATGAGCTGCTGTTGCCCCACTCCATAAAAAATTATCTGGTAAACTCATTTTATTTGCCTTCTTTATCATAAAAATCATGATACATTTTTAATGCTGTATCTAATACTTTTGCACCATTCGTCGTTCCATAATCACGCATATCAATGACTGCTAAAGGAGCCTTATCTCCTACAACATCCTGGGCATTTTTAATACATAACGCACTTGTGGTCCTAACAAAAGAACATCAAACTGTCCCAAATGAGCTTCAATACTTTTTTCTGGAATTGCATCAACAGAGATTTCAATACCTCTCTTATCTGCTTCATCCTTCATTTTATTCATCAACAAACTTGTTGACATTCCTCCTGCACAAGCTAATAAAATTCTGATCATTTTTTCTTCCATTTCCCTATGTTTCGCATACGGACACAAATATTGCATAAAAGTCGTTTGTTATTTTGACAAATAACAATCTAAAATATTTGTATATTTCCTTAGTATTTATTTTTTTGCTAAGCGTTTTTAACAAATGTTATTAATATTTGTTTTTATCACAAATATTTTCTTTCACACTTATCACCTGTTTTTATTTTAACATAATAAAGTGAAAAATATGTGAAAAGGTTATCCTTTTTGGATAACCTCTTACTCATTAACGAATGAAATTAGTATGTTTCTTTTCATTAACTGGTTTCTCTATTCCATTTTGTTTGCCTATTTCTATACATTTAAGTAACCATGCCATATTTTTACCTAAATTATACATTGTTTGCATTCCTTCTTCATCTTGAATAACTTCTTCAGCATTATTTCCATGAACTTCATTCCAATATGTTGAAGAAACAATAGGCATTTGATTAATTGTAAAATATTTGTTGAGAACATCAATAGATGCAATTGTACCTGCACGTCTTGCACTGGCAATAGCTGCCCCTGGCTTATGTGAAAAATATTTTCCTCCAGAGTAGAAAACACGATTCAAAACATCGAGAATTCTGCCACTTGGATGGGCATAATAAACTGGTGTACCAAACACAAAAGCATCAGATGTTTTAGCTTTATCAACCAATATATTCACTCCATCATGGAAAACACACTCACCAGTTTCACGACACTTTCCACAAGCAATACAATCACTATAAGACTGATTCCCTATCCAATGAATATCTGTTTGAATGCCTTCCTCCTCAATGGCTTTAGCGACCTCTTTCAATGCTGTATAAGTACATCCATATTGATGTGTACTTCCATTAATAAGTAAAACTTTCATTTTCTCACCCTCCATCTTTATTTTATTATAAACCTTTTCAAATTAGAATACAAAAATATTAACAAATCAATCATATCTGTTATACTTATAATAAAGAAGGTCGATAACAATGTCACAAATCACAAAGAAAGCAATGGCATCATCATTAAAGAAATTATTAGAAACAAAAACTTTATCTAAGATTACTGTAAGTGATATTACAGATGATTGTGGAATCAATCGTCATACGTTTTATTATCACTTTCAGGATATTTATGATTTAATTGAATGGATTTATAAAAGTGAAACAGCAAAAGTACTACAAGAACATGATACTTATGATTCATGGCAAGAAGGAGTACGTGCTTTGTTTCAATATGCCATAGAGAATAAAAATTTTGTAGAAAACACATATCATTCTATTAGTAAAGAATATTTGATTGACCATCTTTATCAAGTTACATATAATTTGTTGATTCATGTTGTTGAGGAACAAGCACAAGGTATACATGTCGATACAAAACATAAAGAGTTCATTGCTCATTTTTACAAATATGCTTTTGTTGGAATGGCTATTGATTGGATTGATCAAGGAATGAAGAGTGATTATGAAAACATAATCACTGATTTGAGTACTCTTATTGAGGGAGACTTTCATAAAGCATTATTGCGTTTTGAAAGAAAATATTAGACAAACATCATGTTTTGTGATTATTTTTACCAATATATGGGGAGTGGTTAAATTTTAGCCACTCTCTTTTGATTGTCCATAGTTACAGATGAATACATCATATATAATGAAATCAGATAAACAAAGGAGGAATAATATATGTATTATAGTCATGGTAATTATGAGGCTTTTGCAAGGCCTTTAAAGCCTGTTGGAGTAGACCAAAAGTCAGCATATCTAGTAGGAAGTGGTTTAGCTTCTTTATCAGCTGCTTGTTTTTTAATTAGAGATGGTCAAATGAAAGGTCAACATATTCATATTCTAGAAGAAATGGATTTACCTGGTGGTGCCTGTGATGGTATATATAATCAGGAAAAAGGATTTATTATACGCGGTGGTCGTGAAATGGAAAACCATTTTGAATGTTTGTGGGATTTATTTCATTCTATTCCATCAATTGAAACAGAGGGTGTTTCTGTATTAGATGAATATTATTGGCTGAATAAAAAAGACCCAAATTATTCATTAATGCGTGCAACAGTCAATCGTGGTCAAGATGCCCATACTGATGGAAAATTTTCTTTATCTGATAAAGCAGCAATGAGTATTATGGAATTATTTATGACACCAGATGAGAAATTATATAATAAATCAATTACTGATGTTTTAGATCCTGAGTTCTTTGAATCAAACTTTTGGTTATATTGGCAGACAATGTTTGCTTTTGAAACATGGCATAGTGCTTTAGAAATGAAATTATATATTCAACGTTTTATTCATCACATTGGTGGTTTACCAGATTTTAGTGCTCTTAAATTTACAAAGTATAACCAATATGAATCACTTATTTTACCAATGATGAAATATCTTGAAAAACATCATGTCCAATTTCATTATCATACGCGTGTACTCAATATTGAATTTGAATTCAATCAAGATCAGAAACAAGCCAAACGTATCATTTGTTTACACAAAGGTGAAAGAGAGTCTATTGATTTGACTGAAAATGATTTAGTTTTCATAACCAATGGAAGTTGCACTGAGAATTCTACTTTTGGTGATAATGATCATGCACCTATTATGAATACAAAAGAAGGTGATGGTGGCTGCTGGCAGTTATGGGAAAATATAGCTAAGCAACATCCAGATTTTGGTCATCCACAAAAATTCTGTGGAAACATTTCAAAAACAAATTGGGAATCTGCTACCGTTACAACATTGGATGATAAGATTCCACCATATCTTGAAAAGATATGTCAGCGTGATCCTTTCTCAGGAAAGGTTGTTACTGGTGGAATTGTAACTGTGAAAGATTCTCATTGGCTCATGAGTTATACATTTAATCGTCAGCCTCATTTTAAAACTCAACCAGATAATCAATTGGTTGGATGGATTTATGGTTTATACACTGATGTCCCAGGTAATTTTATCAAAAAACCTATGAAAGACTGTACTGGTATTGAAATTTGTGAAGAATGGCTTTATCACATGGGTGTTCCAGAAGAACAAATCGAAGAAATGGCCACTCATTCAGCAAGTACTATTCCATGTATGATGCCTTATATCACAGCTTTCTTTATGCCACGCGAGAAAGGTGATCGCCCTTTCGTTGTCCCTGAAGGAAGTGTCAATTTTGCATTTATTGGACAATTTGCTGAAACTACTAGAGATACAATCTTTACAACTGAATATTCTGTAAGAACTGGTATGGAATCTGTTTATACTCTATTAGATATTGATAGAGGTGTTCCTGAGGTTTGGGGATCTTGTTATGATGTGAGAGATTTATTAGATGCAACCTCTAAAATGATGGATGGTAAAAAATTAGAAGATATTCATTTACCATTTATTTATAAAGTTGTAGGCAAAAAAGCCCTCAAGAAATTTGAGGGAACCATGGTAGAAGAAATGTTACAAAGATATCATTTAATCTAAACGGAAAATCATAATTTTCCGTTTTTTTCTTTCATAACATACATTCTTTGATCAGCCATATGAAGAAGTTCATTAGCCATTTGAGCATCTTTAGGATATTCTACCCATCCATAACTGACTCCTCGAAATACGACTGAAGGTTTTGATAAAATAAAATCAATCTTAGAAAGACTTTCTAAGATATATTCAAGATGACTATTACTATCTAAAATTATAAATTCATCACCTGAAATACGAAATGCACAATCTTTATCAGCAATGAATTGAATTTTTCTTGAAAAAGTAATCAAATACTGATCACCAACCAAATGACCAAATTGATCGTTAATGCCTTTAAAATTATTTAAATCAAGATAAATTAAATAAAATGATTGTTTTTTATGAATCAATTCATCTATGCTTTTACTAAAAGCAATACGATTCCCTAATCCTGTTAAATTATCTTTAGCCACCTGCATTTCTAGCGAACCAATTTCACTACGATTTTTTAATATATCAAAGATTAAATGAAATTGAAATATAACTGTTAATGAAACAACAATCATTGTTGCTATTTTTAATATAGCACTATCATTAAAGACAAAATGTAAATTAATCAAAAAGGCCAATAAAAACCATGATAAACTAGCCTGTCTTAAATATTTTTGTATACTTTCTTCCGAACAGTCAAGCAAATAAATATAAACATTTGAAATAAATCGATTGACATAATGGTATGTACAAATGAATAAAAATGTTTCAACAATCACAACAACCAAATAAGGATTTAAGGAAAAAGGAAAATGCATGAATTGCATAGAAATAGAAAAAACAATTAAGGTATAAATCCATACTGAGCATATCACAATAAAATGTCTTGTTGTATTTCCTTCAAATAAAAAATGAAGTGGTATAAGATAAAAGAATCCTAAAAGTGTAAATAAGCCATTCCCATTCCCATAGATTCCTAATATTTGTATGATTTTGACACCAATAAAAATTAAAATCATTGTATAAATAGATATTACAAATAATATTGTAATCAATGAATAACGTCGTTTTACATTTTTACTAAATATATACATATTCATCATGATGATTTCTATGACACCAATCATCTGTATAATAAATTCCATCTCCCCTACACCTCTATTCATTTCAATTCCTGAAATACTAAATTCATATCTTCCACAATTTGACTATCAATTTTATTCATAGAAGCCATATTCCGCATAATCTCAATTGATTTATCATGGGATAACGCTTCTTTATATGGACGATTTTCAGTTAATGCCTGATAAATATCACAACATGCCATCAAACGATCATTAAAATCTAAATCATCAGCAGTTTTACCAAAAGGATACCCACTGCCATCTAGTTTTTCATGGTGAAAAGATGACCAATGAACAATATTCCCTAACTCCATATCATTCAATATCTTATATGTATAATAAGCATGAGTCTGCATATAAGTATATTCCTGATCTGTTAATTTAGCAGGTTTTTCTAAGACATCCCTATCAATAACCAATTTTCCAACATCGTGCATTGCCCCTGCAAAAAATAATTCTAACATTAAATCTTCATCATATTGATAATAAAGAGACATTTGCGCTGCTTTTGTCGCAACACCAATGGAATGTGATTTGGTATGAGGTGACTTATTATCAATAATACGCGCAAACAAACGACAAATTGCTAACATTTCAGATTGTGTAAAATTATGATATTGATTATGGATATTATGTTCTAACAATTCATCAAGATTTTCTAAACATTTTTGAATATGTGCATATGTGATTGTATCAAAGAATGCATCTAAAACAAGAGATGAAAATTGGATATCTTGTAATTCTTTCAATTCATGACACATCATATTAAATTCTTCTTGAATCATTTGTGATAAATGGTAATGAACATCTATATAATCAATCAAATGAATTATCTGTGCTGCAAGTGGTGTTTGCTGAGCAGTCATTTTAAAAGGACCTTTACCATTTGCCATTTCATGATGATATTTTATAATGTTTTTTGCTTTTTTGAAAAAAGGAATATAAGAAATATTTTCTTCACCAGCGAGACAATGTATTTTTAAAAACTCATTTTCTTCCATACTGTCACCATATTTATAATATTCAGTTAACCCATTATCATGAAGAATAGCACAACCAATCAAATCATTCATTTCTTCATCATTAAATTGAAAATATTCTCCTAATAACATTGAAAAATAAGCAACACGTTTTCCATGAAAACTTGTTGTTTTAAAATAATCTTGTTCAACACAATCTAAAGCAAATGAAAAAGCAAATAAAAAATTATTAAAACATAATCTCACTCAACATCACCTCTTTGTTATTATACATGAATCATACCCATTCTTAAACCAAAACAATCCGAAAATGAAAAAAGTGTCTGAGACACTTTATTCAACAACAATAACTGATCCTTTATAAGTTTTTTCAATAAATGTTTTCATTTCATCTGATTTTAAAACTTCAACTAGAGCTTTGATTTTCTCGTCATTTTCATGTCCTTTTTGACATGCAACAATATTAACATATGGATTATCAGCATCTACTGATTCTAAAATCACTGCATCTTTTGTTGGATCTAATTTTGCTTGTAAAGCATAATTTCCATTAATTGCTACTAAATCACCTTCACCATTATTAAATGAAGTTGCTAATAAATCAGGTTTTATTTCAGTGAATTTTAAATTCTTTGGATTTGATGCAATATCTTTAACAGTTGCTTCCAATACATTGACACCATCTTTAATTGTGATTAATCCAGCATCTGCTAAAATAGCTAAGATTCTTCCATGATCAGCTACTGAGTTTGAAATAATAATTTCAGCACCATCTTTCAATTCATCTTTAGATTTGATTGTTTTTGAATAGAATCCAAATGGTTCAATATGAATGGCACCAGCCTCTACAATTTTATATCCATTTTTTTCAACATCACCTTCAAAGAAAGGTCTATGCTGGAAATAATTGGCATCTACTTCACCACTGTTTAATGCTTTATTAAAAATATAATAATCATCTAAAACCTTAATTTCTAAATCAATACCATACTTTTCTTTTAAAATTGGTTGTGCTTCCTTTAAGATTTTTTCATGTGGATCAAGTGATGCAGACACGACTAATTTCTTTTCATCAGTTGAACCACTATTACTTCCACAACCTACAATACCTACTGTTAATAATAATACTAATGCGATTTTTAATAATTTTTTCATTTTCTTTTCCCCTTTCATCGCTTGTCAATTCTTTTGACAATGTAGTCTCCTATTCCCTGTATCACAAAGACAATAATCAATACAAAGAATGTTGCAGTATACATGACTGTCATGTTTTGTCTCGCAAAACCATACATGTAAGCCAAGTTACCAAGTCCGCCAGCACCGATACATCCCGCTACTGCTGTATAACCAACTAAAGATATACCCATAACTGTCATACTTGATATCAAAGCCGGTTTAGCTTCCGGAATCAAGACTTTGGTAATAATCTGCATATTGCTTGCTCCCATTGCTTTACTTGCTTCGATTGTTCCTTTATCTACCTCGCTTAATGCAATCATACACATTCGAGCATAGAAAGGAGCACTTGATATGATTAAAGCAGGTAATGCTGCTTTTGCTCCCAGCATCGTTCCAACTAAGAATGTTGTGACTGGTAATAAGATAAAGATTAAAATAATAAATGGAACAGCTCTTAATAGATTCACAATAAAATCTAAGATTCTATTGATAATCTTATTAGGAAATAAGCCATCATCCTTTGTAACATAGAGAATAATTCCTAAACCAAAACCTAATATGACTGCCACCAATAATGAAAAGAATGTCATAAATAATGTTTCTTGGATTGAAATAATCATAGCATCCCAATCTATTTGACTTAAAAGTTCATTCATCTAAATCACCTCCACAATCACTTGATAATCTTCAAAAACTTTTATGATTTCATCATATTCTTTTTGATGACCACCTAAAACATTGACAATTAAAACACCAAATGAACTATCAATTGTATTTGTTAAGTTACCTGATACAATACTTATATCTAAATCACTTTGTTTCATAACTTTTGAAACAATGGGCTGTCTTGATATATCTTCATCAAAAGTTAATCTTAATAAAATACCATTAGGATAGATTTTCTTTAATGTTTCATTATGCTGACTATCATCTACTTTACTTGATAAGTCTCTAACAAAGCGTTTTGTAATATCATGAATTGGATGTTCAAATATATTTTTTACACTGGCTTCTTCTACCACTTGTCCTTCGCTCATCACTGCAATCCGATGACATATCTTTTGAACAACTTCCATTTGATGGGTAATCATAACAATTGTAATACCCAATTGTTTATTAATTTTCATTAATAATTCTAATATTTGTTCGGTTGTATCTGGATCTAAAGCACTTGTTGCTTCATCACATAATAGAATTGTAGGGTCATTTGCTAATGCTCTTGCAATTCCAACTCGTTGTTTTTGTCCACCAGATAATTCACTTGGATAAGCATTTTCTCTCCCTTGTAAACCAACAAGTTCAATTAACTCCTTTGCTTTTTGTTGTCTTTGTTCTTTAGAAACACCAGCTATTTCTAAAGGTAACTCTATATTCTTTTGGACTGTCCTTGACCAAAGAAGATTAAAATGCTGAAATATCATTCCTATCTTGGTACGTTTTTGACGTAATTGATCAGCACTTAGTTTTGAAATATTTTCATCATCGATAATCACTTCACCACTTGTTTGTTTCTCTAACTGATTAATAATTCTCACCAATGTTGATTTTCCAGCACCACTATAACCAATGACACCAAAGATTTCACCATCGCGTATTGTCAAATTAACATCACGACATGCTTCAATATCCCCCTTATTGGTATGAAATATTTTTGTAATATGTCTTAATTCAATCATCATTTTAACCTCCTCTAATATAAAAAAACTCATCCTATCAAAAGGACGAGTCTATCACCCGTGTTACCACCTTAATTCATTGTTATATCACTATAACAACCTCTTCGAGTACCAACATACTCTAGTACAATAACGGGTACGACCGCCATTAGCTAAATCAATTCACTAATGAAACTCCAAGACCATCTTCATTTATTTTACCTTGTTCTTTTACACCACCCAAGAACTCTCTATAAAGGAATCCATAAATTACTCTTCTCTTCACTGTTGTTGATAATATATTATCCTTTATATAAAGAATTGTCAAACCTTTTTTGAAAAAATTAAATAAAAGCATGATCTATCTGAATAACACAAAAATACGATGGGCTTAATTTCTTTACTTCATTTTCAATCTTTGCTTTTAACTCACGATGGGCGATTTCATCAGAAGCAGGTATCAAAACATCAAATATTAAATTTGTATGGGTAGGTCCACTCACAATTCTAAAATCATGAATACTATACTGATTATTCATTTGATTAACAATCATACTGACTTTATCTCTTAATTCTTTTGTTAATTCATCATTCATATCAATAGGATCCATATGAATCGTTGTTAAAATATTAAACTTCTCTAATAATTCTCTTTCTATTAAGTCAATTTGATCATGAATTTCCATAATATTCTCACGACTATCAACTTCAGCATGAAAAGTCATATATTTTCTACCAGGACCATAATCATGCATCATAAAATCATGAATACCTATGACTTTGTCAAATCCTCTCACAAATTCATAAATCTCATTCACTAATTCTTTATCAGGAGCTTGTCCTAATAATGGATCGACAGTATCTTTAAAAATATCTATTCCTGATTTTAAGACAAACAATGATACCACCAATCCTATAATACCATCAATTGGCCAATCAGTCACAAGACTTAGACATAATGAAATAAGCGTTGCTAGAGTCGTGACAACATCATTTAAACTATCTTGAGCAGCAGCCTTTAAAGAAGTAGATTGAATCAATTCACTGGCTTTACGATTAAAAGCAGCCATCCAGAATTTAGTAAGAATAGAAACAACCAAAACAATAACTGCAGTTATTTGAAAGTGTATTGTTTCTGGCTGTATAATTTTCATCATAGACTCTTTTAATGAAGAAAAGGCAACTAATAAAATTAAAAAAGCAATGACTAATCCAGTAATATACTCATATCTTCCATGACCATAAGGATGATCAGCATCCGGGTGTTTTCCAGCCATTTTAAATCCAAATAAAGCTGCTAGATTACTACCCATATCAGATAGATTATTAAAACCATCAGCCTGTATTGCAACTGATTTTGTTATAAAACCAAACATTAATTTAAAAATCACCATCAACCCATTGCAGACAATAGATAAAACACTACAGACAATCCCATATTTTTCTCTTACCTTTGGTGATGATGTATCTTGATAATTATTGATAAACTTTTTTACAATGAGAGTAAACATAAATAAAAACCTCCTATAAAAAAGATAGAGACAACTCTATCCTAAAATACATTACAAATCTTTTTTAAATAAATATCTCGTCCATTTCTTTCCACTAAACCATTATTTTCTAATTCATGAAGATAACCATTGATTTTCTCCTGATCAACTTTCTTATGGGCCAAATCTTTTAAAATAACAATAATCTGTGGATTATCATCCTTAATAAATGCTTTCCCTTCTTTATCAAATGATGGACTCTTTAACATCACATTTAAACATGCAACATAAGCCCATTTTACTTCTAAACGTACCAATTTATATTGCATTGTATCAAACAATGCACTAGGCATACAATATTCACCATCATGCTTTTTTAAATCTTCAATATCTTCTTTATTATAACAAATCATATTTGTCCCTCCTATATGATATGTTTCTATTATAACATAGAAAAGTCTTAATCTCTAACCCTTTTTGTAAAAGTCGATACATCTTCAAAACCAATACGTTGGTATTCACTGATAACTTCTTCAACATGTTCTCCAACTCTATCACTGGTATGAGAATCTGTTCCTACAGTTATCATTCTTCCTCCTAGTTCATAATATCTTTGAACAATATTAAAGTTAGGAAATCCACATGTTTTTAAATCACGATATCCTGATGTATTCACTTCAATACCTTTTCCTTTTTTTATCAAAGTTCTTAAAATATCATCAATAATATCCTGATATAACTGATGATCAACATGTTTATCTTCATAAGGACCATAACGACAAATATAATCTAAATGTCCTAAACAGTTAAAACAATCAAATGTTTGGACACATTCTAATGTATTTAAGAAAAATTCACGATGTGCTTCTTCTTTGTTTTTATTGAAAAAGAAAGCAGCTGGATCATAAAACTCAGTTTGATGAATCACATGAATAGATCCAATCACATAATCGTAATCATGAGCATTAACAAAGTCATTGATTTCATCAATATATTCAACATCCAATCCCATTTCTAATCCAATCTTTATTTTTATTTGATTAACAAATTCTTCTTGCAACTTTTGAAGTTCTAAAAAATACGCATCAGCATCTAAATCAAACGAACAATAAGGATAATGAAAATCCTTATGATCAGTAAAACATATTTCATCTAATCCTTTATTAATGGCTGTGAGAATATGTTCACGTGGATTTGCTTCACTATCAGCTGAAAAATATGTGTGCATATGATAATCTATCTTTCTCATAACTACCTCCAGTTTTCCCCATTCTATCATTTTTTAATACCTCTGAAAAGATATTATCAAATTCTTTGCATTTTTTAATGATGAAAACTATAATAATCATAATCAAAAAAGGAGGTTATTATGAAAGTATATCATCAATTTAATGAGTTAATCGGTCATACGCCTATTTTACAACTACATCATATCCAAGACACACATCAACTCAAAGGAAATATCTTCGCAAAATTAGAATATTATAATCCCGCAGGTAGTATAAAAGATCGTGTAGCCAAACAAATGATTTTGGATGCAATGGAAGAAGGGAAACTCAAATCAGGTGCAACTATCATTGAACCAACAAGTGGAAACACTGGAATTGGTATTTGTGCTGTTGGAGCAACACTTGGTTTTCATGTTATTATTGTCATGCCAGAAACAATGAGTGAAGAAAGAAAAAAATTAATGAAAGCTTATGGAGCACAGCTTGTCTTAACACCAGGAAGTGAAGGAATGAGTGGTGCTATTGCTAAAGCAGAATCTCTTGCTAAAGAAATCCCTAACAGTTTTATTCCAGGACAATTTATAAATCCAAGTAATCCTAAGGCTCATCTGCTTTCCACTGGCCCAGAAATTGATGAACAAATGGATGGACAAATTGATATTCTTGTTGCTGGAATTGGTACTGGAGGAACAATTACAGGAATTGGACAACATTTAAAAGAAAGACATTCTCATATGAAAATCGTAGCTGTAGAACCTGCAGATTCACCAGTCATTACTCAAGGAAAAGCTGGACCACATCAAATTCAAGGTATTGGTGCTAACTTTATTCCTGAAATTCTTGACCAGCATATTTATGATGAAATCATGACCATCTCAACAGAAGATGCCTTTCAGGCAGCACGTGAACTCGCTAAAAAAGAAGGAATACTTGTTGGTATTTCATCAGGAGCGGCTTTACACATTGCAGAAGTTTTAGCAGCAAAAGAAGAAAACAAAAACAAAAATATTGTTGTCATTTTACCAGATGGCGGAGATCGTTATTTATCTACGGATTTGTTTATTTAGAAAGCATGAAGGTTTAAGAACATTGAAGTCTTAAACCTTTTCTTATAGATATCTTTAATAAGACAACTCATCTCTTCTTAAAAGATAGTATACAAACCCAATAATTGATAAAGATAAAATAATATATTTAGCTAGTCTAATATGACGAATAGTACAATCTCTGTAAACATATATACCTATAGTAACAACGATAATTAAATAGATTACAAATATGAATATGATAGATACCATTGCAATAATAAATGCTAAATTTTGATTTTCCTGTGTATATTTGAAATATAACGCTACTAAAAAGACTATCACAAAACTTATCAATAAAGTGATGATAATTCTTTTTCTCTTATTCACAAGTTGCTGAAGAATATTTTTAGAATCATAAACAATGCCTATCTTAGCATCTGGCTTTGTTAATTCTCAATTGAAATGTGAAAAACATCGTACAGTTGCTGCATACATTTCGTATTAGGTTTTGATAATCCTGTTTCCCATTTTGAGACTGACTGACGTGTTACGCCAAGGATATCTGCTAAAGTCTCCTGCGATAACCATGACTCTTTCTAAGTGTAGCTATTTTTTCATTAAGTTCCATATAATCCCTCCCTATCAATCACATCATAACAAGAATATATCAACATATTTACCAACTATCACGCAACCATGCAAAAAACCAGCAAATTGAACTGGTTTTTATTTTATAAGATATTTTCTTGTATAAATTTACCAATACCATCATGATCATTATCATCTGTTATAAAATCAGCAACACTCTTTGTTTTTTCACTTCCATTAGCCATGACAACACCGACACCTGCATTTAATGTCATATCATAATCATTATCTGCATCACCAAATGTACATAACTGTTTCATTGAAATATCATGTAATTTCATAACTTCCTCTAAACCATGTGTTTTTGTTACTCTTGGATCCATATATTCATATAAAACACTTGCTGTTTTTAATGAAGATGATTTGAATTTATCATTAGAGAATGTTTGACTTCTTGCAATGACTTTATCCATATATTCAGGATCACAAATAATAATTAATTTAGGTTTAGGTTCTTTTAAAAATTCATCAAAATCTACTACTTGATAAGGAACTCTATCATCCCTTGCTAATGTTTGAATATAACGATCATCTTTTGGAGCAAATAAGACACCATCATATGGAATCGCAAAATTAACATCCATATCTTCATAATGTTTGATAATATCTTTAATTAATTCACCATCTAGTGGATAACTTGATTTTTCAATATTGAGTACATAATCATAGATTTCTGCTCCACCAGTTCCTACAATTGCATCTACTAAACCATCAATTCCCCAATCTTTTAGTAAAGTTTGTACACTATTGACATCTCTTCCTGTAGATAAACCAAATAAAATACCTTTTTCTCTAGCCGCTTTAATCATTTCTACTGTGAATGGTGAAACAACCTGCTGACTTGTTAATAATGTTCCATCTACATCACACATAATAGCTCTCATATCCATAATTTTTCCTCCTTACATGCATCAATTATATAACATCCCCAAGCAATCTCAATAGATGATATTGATTTAGTAATTTTTTATCATATTTACTCACTAATAATACAAACGAAAATAATTTTTTCTCAATCTATTCATGTCTTGTCATCTTATGATAATCATTTAATTTCTTTTCTAAATGATTATCATAATCCCTTTCAAAATAACATGTATATAAAATATCTAAAATATAAAGTAATGATAATCTTGTTGAATATGAAGAAATCTTACAGTAATGATCTTCATGATTAGACATATATAAATGATAATCATAGGTAAAGTCATTTGGTGAATAATTTGGTGAAGATATTAATATAATAGGTGTTTTATTTTTATTAAGATGAGCTGGAATCGTATGAGCAAGCAATCCTCTTCCTTCAAATGAAATCATAATTGCCAAATGAGTTTCATCACTGGATACAGCAATTAATTGCTGTTGATATTCATCGATAGGAACATGTACATGGATACCAATCTCTAACATTTGAAACTGAAAGTTTAATGCAAATGGAATATTCCCTGCTGATGTATAGATATCTATGACTTTGGCTTTTTTCATAGCATTCACAGCATGTTTTAATTGATCTAATTGAAAAAGTTCAGATGTTGCAAGAATTGTCTGATCATAATCTTCTTTTAATTTATGAATGATTTCATAGTGTGTCTGATTTTGACGTACTGGGAAGTTAAAATCCAAATCTGAATGTCCTTTTAAATAACTATCAATAGAACCAGATATTTTGACTTTGAGTTCTGATAATCCCGAAAGATTTAATTTATCGCATAAACGATAAATACTTGATGTTGATACAAAACATTCATCACTGATTTGTTTTGTATTCATATTTAAGAAATCATGAGGATGATCTAAAATAAATTGAGCAATGGCTTTTTCATTATTGGTAAAATCTTTGGTTATTTTTAATAATGTAAATATATTCATCAGTATTCACGCTCCTATCCTTATTTTATCATTGCCTTAAGAAAAGACAAAGAAAAAATGCCTAAAAGGCATTTATTTTGTAAATGGTGCATATTCTAATCGAATGAAATAACCTTGATCATGATTGCAGACTGGACATTTTTCAGGAACTTGTGTTCCTTCAAAAATAAATCCGCAATTTAAACACATCCATTGTATTTTACTATTTGAATGATAAAGTTCATTGTTTTCCATCCACTTAGCCAATTGATCAAAACGATCACCATGTGTTTTTTCTATATCAGCAATGTTCTTAAAATCCTGAGCAACCTTTAAAAATCCTTCTTGTGTTGCAACTTCAGCAAAATTCTGATAAACATCTTCAAACTCTTCATATTCATTATGTCTTGCATACTCTAGTAATGTTTTCACATCCTGAGATAAATCTACAGGATATCCACCATCAATATAAATTGTTTGACCAGCCATTGCTTCTAAGTGATTATAAAAGATTTCAGCATGTTCTTTTTCCTGATTAGCAGTAAAAAGAAAAGCATCACCAATCATGTGATGTCCTTGCTTAATCGCAACTCCAGCAGCAAATGTATAACGATTTCTCGCTTGTGATTCTCCTGCAAATGCACGCATTAAATTCTCTTTTGTTTGACTTTCTTCAAATTTCATATTCACTATACCTCCTTAAGTATACTTAGTATAAACAAGAAAAAAAGAATTATTCTGTATAGAATACAAAATAATTCCCTTTCCTTTGAAATCCTTGTTTTTCATACAATGAAACTGCTTCTAACGAAGAATTTAAACATATCATTCCAACTTTATTTTGATAATTCTTGATGAAATATTGAATCATCTCCGTTGCAAGTCCTTGATGATGATAATGATCATGTACCCATACATTTGTCAACTGTCCAACTTTCCCATAAGGATTCTTATTTGATGGCATAACATCATATTGATAAAGCGTTGCAGTTGCAACTAGATATTCCTGATCATAACCTAGAATTGTTTCGCAATAATGCTCCTTCATTTTCTTTTGGTAAAATAGTCTTATTTGATTGATTGTTTCAATTTGTATTTCTTGAAAAGAAAACATCTTTAAATCACGAATACGTAATGTTACAAGTAACTCAATATCATCTTCTGTTGCTTTACGAAATTGAATCATAATATTGGTTCTCTTTGCGATTAATCAGCCAAACAACAATTAAAACGCAAATAATAGGTTCAGCAATAAGCAATGAAAAGCCACTCATTACTCCACTGCATATATCATCAATACATAAACTTTCAATCATAGGTGCAATAGCACTAAAATGAATCAATGTACATATGACCAATAAACCAAATAATGTGAATACATATTTGGTAACCATATTCTTCATTAGTATTCTCCTCTTGTATGGAAATCTTTCTTATTTCCTGCAATTTGATGTCTTTCACTTAACTTCTTTTCAATATCTTCAACTGTAATACCTTGTTGATACATCAGAACAAAAGTATGATAGAATAAATCACCAATTTCACCAATGAGCTCTTCTTTATCATTATTTTTAGCTGCAATGATTGTTTCACTGGCTTCTTCTCCAACTTTCTTACAAATCTTATCAATTCCTTGTTCTAAAAGATAATTTGTATAAGATTTTTCAATCGGATGGACAGCACGATCAGCAATCACATCATACAAATCATGAAAAATATTTTCTGATAAATAATAGGGCAATACTTCATTAAAGAAACATGAATAGGTCCCTGTATGACAAGCAGCACCTATTTGTTCTACATAGATTAATAAAGTATCTTCATCACAATCTAAATACATGCCTTTAATATATTGAAAATGTCCTGATGTTTCTCCTTTATGCCATAATTCATCTCTTGAACGTGAATAATAATAAGTCTCTTTTGTTTCTAACATTCTCTTATATGCTTCCTCATTTACATACGCAAGCATTAAAACTTGTTTGGTTTGATAGTCCTGCACAATCGCTGGAACTAAACCATTCCCCTTTTCAAAATCTGGTCTCATATATTTCTCCTAACTGGTATTCCATGTTTTATACATTCTTCTTTTACCTGGTCAATCGTTGCTTCTCCATAATGAAATAAAGATGCTGCTAATGCGCCATCACAATTGGTTTCTTTAAAAACATTCACAATATCATCTATACCACCACAGCCACCACTGGCAATCACTGGAATAGATACAGCAGCAATAACTGCCTTTAACATTTCAATATCAAAACCATCACGTGTCCCATCACGATCCATAGATGTTAATAAAATTTCGCCAGCTCCCAATGCTTCACACTTTTTCACCCATTCAATAAGATCTAACCCTGTGTTTTCTCTTCCACCAGCAATATAAACATCATAACCACTATGATCTTCACGTTGTTTGGCATCTACTGCCACAACAACACATTGTACACCAAATTCATCAGAAGCTTCTTTAATTAATTGTGGATTTTTAATAGCAGCAGAATTAACAGAAACTTTATCAGCCCCACTTGATAAAATCATACGGAAATCATCAAGCGTACGAATTCCTCCTCCGACAGTTAATGGAATGGATAATTCACTTGCACCTCTTTGAATCAAATCTTTGATAATATCACGTTCTTCATAAGTTGCTGTAATGTCTAAGAATACAACTTCATCCGCACATTGTAAATCATAGCGTTTAGCAATTTCAATAGGATCACCAACATCTTTTAAACCAACAAAGTTAACACCTTTGACAACTTTCCCATCCTTAATATCTAAACAGGGGATGATTCTTTTTGCAAGCATGTTATCACCTCTTTCAGATCAATCTTTCCTTCATAATAGGCTTTTCCAACGATACACCCATAATAACCCTTTTCATTGACTTTGTAAATATCTGCTGCATCTTTAATCCCACCAGAGACAACAAACTGAAGAGAACTGTTTTGATAAATATCTTCATATAAATCAAATGAAGGACCTGTTAATGTTCCATCTTTAGAAATATCAGTACAGACAATATATTGAACACCTATTTTTTCTAATTCTTTCAAGAATTCTAAATAATGTGTTTGCGTATTGACGAGCCATCCTGCAGTTGCAACATAACCATCTTTCACATCTACTCCTACCACAATACGTTGTGGTCCATATTTTTGCAGTGCTGCCTTTAAAAATTCAGGATTTTCAATAGCCGCAGTGCCTAAGATAACACGATCAATCCCTATATCGTTAAGATATAAATCAACAGTTTTCATATCACGAATACCACCACCTAATTCCATAGGAATAGATAATATATTTCTTATTTTTTGAATTGTTTCTAAATTACTTGTTGTTCCTTCTTTTGCCCCATCTAAATCAACAACATGTAAATAATCTGCCCCCATTTTTTCAAATGCTAAAGCAATATCTTCAGGTTGTGTTGAATAAACTGTCTTTTGCTGGTAATCTCCTTTATATAAACGGACAGCCTCACCATCTTTTAAATCAATAGCTGGTATTAATATCATACAATCATCTCCTTAAAGGCAAGGAGAATTTGTTTTCCAACCTCACCACTTTTTTCTGGATGAAATTGACATCCCATCACATTATCTTTAGCAACCATAGCTGTTACTTTCTGGCCACCATACTCACAATAAGCTATCAATTCATCATCAGCTGGATAAGCCATAAATGAATGAACAAAATAGACATAATCTCTTTCTTTAATATTCTTCAATAGTGGATGATCTTGTTGAAAACATAATTCATTCCATCCCATATGAGGAATTTTATCATCAACTTCCATTAATTTCACTTCACCCTTAAGAAAGCCTAACCCCTGTGTTTCTTTAATCTCTAAACCCTTTTCAAATAATATCTGCATTCCTAAACAAATGCCCAAAAGAGGAATACCTGCTTCTTTTCTTTCATTTAAAATATCAATCAAATCATATCTCTGTAAATTTTCCATTGCAACAGGGAATGTCCCAACACCAGGCAAGACAATCCCATCAGCTTCTCTTATGATATCATGATCACGACTGACAATTGTCTGTACCCCAATTCTTAAAAATGCATTCTGAACACTTTTTAGATTTCCAACATTATAATCAATAATGACAACCATTTTATTTCCTCCTATAAAACCCCTTTTGAAGATATAACCAAATCCTTATTCTTTTCATCAATTGTAATCGCCTGTTTTAAAGCTCTTGCGAAGCTTTTAAACATAGCCTCAATAATATGATGTGTATTTTCTCCATAGACTTCTTGAATATGCAATGTCATCAATGCATTGTCACTCACTGCTTTAAAGAATTCTTTGGTCATTTCTGTTTCATAATTTCCTAGCATCATCATTGGTAATGTTGCATTATAGACAAGATAAGGACGTCCACTCAAATCAAGTGTTGTTGTGACAAGGGCTTCATCCATTGGAATACTCATTTGACCATAACGCATAATTCCTTTTTTATCCCCTAAAGCTTTTAAAATACATTTTCCTAAAACAATACCTAAATCTTCAACTGTATGATGACTATCAACTTTTAAATCACCAAAACAGTGTACTTCTAAATCAATTCCACTATGAAAGGCAAATAACTCAAGCATATGATCCATAAAACCTACACCTGTATCAATAGTCGCTTCTCCAGTTCCATCTAGATTTAAAGATATGTGAATTTGCGTTTCTTTTGTTTGTCTATCAATTGTACATGTACGCATATTATTCCTCCTCAAATCTGACAGCTACACTATTAGCATGAGCATCAAGCCCTTCTAATTTAGCAAACTTCACGACATCATCTTTAAATGTTGATAAGACTTGTTGTGGATAGTAGCTGTAAGATGAATATTTAACAAAATCGTAGACTCCTAATGCACTATAAAATTTTGCAGTTCCACCAGTTGGTAAAACATGATTTGTTCCTGACATATAATCACCTAATGGTTCTGGTGTATATTCTCCTAAGAATATAGAACCAGCATTTTGAATGAGTGGTAATGTATTCATTGGATTTTCTACTAAGACTTCTAAATGTTCTGGTGCTAAATAATTGGAAACATGGAATGCTTCTTCAATATTATCTACAACAATCACACCACCATAATTTTCAAGCGACTCTTTAATAATGTCTGTTCTTGATAAATAACTCATTTGACGTTCCAATTCTTCATTCACTTGTGCAATTAATGGTGGACAAGTCGTCACTAAAATAGCACTGGCTAATTTATCATGTTCAGCCTGACTCATTAAATCAGCAGCAATATATTTTGGGTTAGCAGTTTCATCAGCAATAATCAAGATTTCACTAGGTCCGGCTACCATATCAATATCAACCATGCCATAACAGTTTTTCTTTGCAGTCGCAACATAGATATTCCCTGGCCCAACAATTTTATCCACTTTAGGAATTGTATTTGTCCCAATCGCTACTGCAGCAACACCTTGTGCCCCACCAACTTTATAGATTTTCTCAATTCCACAGACATATGCTGCAGCAAGGATTGTCGGATTCACTTTTCCATCTTTTTTAACTGGTGTAATAATAACCAGATTTTTAACACCTGCTAACTTTGCAGGAATGGCATTCATCATAACAGTTGATGGATAAGTTGCGGTACCTCCTGGTACATATAAAGCAACATTTTCTAAACCACGAACGATTTGTCCCATCATCACACCATTTTCTTTATATAAAGACCATGATTTATCTACCTGATGCTGATGAAAATCCGTAATTTGCTGTTTCGTACGTTCAAGAATATGAATAAAATCTTTTCCAACACTGGAAACACCTTCTAATATTTCTTGTTTAGAAACAATAAACTCCTGTGGATCTTCAATCATAAAACCATCAAACTTACGGCAATATTTCATTAAAGCCTTATCTCCATTTTTCTTCACATCTTCAATAATATCATTCACTGCATCATTGACTTGTTTAGAAATCTCTGCTTTACGTGTTGAAAATTTTACTGCAATCTCTTCATAATTTCCTTTAAAATCTAATCTCTTTAACATTTTATTCTTCCCCTTTCAGTCCATCCATTAATTGAAATATCTCATCTTTTTTAAACTTTAAACTGACTTTATTCACAATCATTTTCGTTGAAATATCACTAATCTTCTCAATGACTTCTAAGCCATTCGCTTTGAGTGTTGATCCTGTTTCTACAATATCAACAATCGCATCACTCAATCCAACAACTGGTCCTAGTTCCACAGAACCTTCTAATTTAATAATTTCAACATCTTCTTGCTTAGAACTAAAGTACTTTTTAGCAACATGCGTATATTTAGAAGCAATACGTTTTCTTCTTTTAAATTCTTTCGTTTTATATTCAGGATAAGCAGCCACTGCAAAATAACATTTCCCTATCTGTAAATCCAACATATCATAATAATCATGAAAATCACTATCATCCAAAGTATCTTTACCAACGAAACCAACATCAACAATACCATGTTCTAAAAAAGTTAAAACATCATTTGCTTTTGCAAATATCATTGATAAACCATCACTTGTTTCAATAAGTAATTCACGATCTTTATTGATAATCGGATCCATATCAAAACCATTGGCTTTTAATAATTGACAAACTTGTTTTTCAATACGTCCTTTAGTAATTGCAATTTTAAGCATTGGCTTCTTCCTCCTTTTCAAGAGCTTTTAAGATATGACTTAAATCATAGCTAAATCCTATGGCTGGAACATCTTTATGAAAATGACTCATTAAATGATCATATCTTCCTCCATTAATAATGGGTTCCGCAGCATATGGTGAATATCCTTTAATCATAATACCCGTATAATATTTCATACTAGGTGTCATAGCCAAATCAAAACTAAAACATTCTTGACTCTTGACATCTAGTTTTTCATTTAAATCCTTTAATTCAATCAAAGCATCTTTTAACTCCTGATCTTGTATCATTTCAATCATTTGATTTAAGACAATAATATCACCAAAACATCCAGGTAATTTGATTAATAATTCTTTTAAAGGGCTCTGTATATTTTTTCTTTCAATTAAAGACTGCATTGCAGAAATATCTCTTTTTTGTAAAATTTCTACGAAGGTTGAATCATCGACCAAAGTACATAAACGTTTATAAAATTTAGCTGAACTCATTTCAATCTTCACTTCTTTTAATTGTAAATACTGCAATGTCTGCTGAATAATGCTTAAACATTCTAAGTCACCTTCAAAACCAGGTTTTCCTAACAATTCAATACCTGCCTGAAAAAACTCACTGCTTCTTCCTTTATGTCTTTTTTCTTTACGATAGACCTTTCCAAAATAAGCATATCGTTTCTCACCTTTTTCATTTTGACTGCTATAAAGTCGTGCTAACGGAACAGTAAAATCAGCTCTTAAAGCAACACGTTTTCCATCATAATTGATAAATTGAAACATTTTTTCTTCTTCAATCCCTATATCCATATCATTATATAAATCAACATATTCAAATGAAGGCATCAATACCTCCAAATAGTCATGTTTATTAAAGACATCTCTTAAATGTCCTTCTATTTCTCGCAATGATGCAACATTGTTCATAATCGCATCAATACTTTCTTCTGGTATTAAATATTTAAACTCTTCCATTGTCATTCCCCTTTCTTATAAAAAAATGACGAGTCTTAATGACTCGTCTGTTTATCCCTAAGTCATTAGATACACCCAAATTTAACATATGCAAAATGGGTTGTATCTATTATGAGATATAACCCTACATGCTCCAATGATGGTGATGAAATTGTATGTTTAAAATTGTTTTTTTCATAAATACCACCTCATTTTTTACCATTTTAGCACAAATTCAATAATAAAAAAAGAACTTTTTATAAAAAGTTCTTACCTTCCTTCAAAAACATCAATAAACAAATTAAAAATAGATATATTTTCAGTTATTCATGTCCAAAATTCAAACAAACCATAGATTTTTCAGGAACACCAATATCTTCACTAATCACATCACACTTGACCATTAACATAAAATAAATATTTTTCTCTACTTCTTCACTTAAACTCTCATAATTGGCTTGCCCCTTAGCAATCACAACATCAGCATTCTGATAAACATCCTGAAATTCAGGACTTGTTCTCTTTAAAATTGTTCCTAACGAACAATCGCCATTACTGATAATTTTAGCATATTGATCCATTCCAATATAATATGCATCTTCTGCAATAGAATCATTAACGACAGGTTCTCCTCTCACACCAAAATAAATATCCAGTTGTGGATTCATATCTTTTATTTTTTCAATGAATAAATAGTCCAAACATATTTCTCCACAATTATCACCTAAATACAATAATGTATGTGCATTCTTTAAATCTGTTTTTAACTCATCAACGTGATTAATTGTCAAATCTAACTGATCAACGTTTTCAAACCACTTCATAATATCTTTAATATCATGATTATGAACTGGGTTAAAATCAATAATATTTCCTATCACTGCATATTTAACAGCAGTTGTAAATTCATCTTTTGACTGTTCTATTTTCTCTTGAAATGATCTTCTATGTTCTAGAAACATCTGATTATAAAAATGACGAATATCACGATATGGATCATCATTACCCATAATATCTTTAACCATTTGGAATGTTTGACCAATAATTTCTGGATTTGTGAAATCAAAATCAAGATGACTTAAATATTCAAAAACCTTATGATATAATGCTTCTTTATTGGTAACCTCTGTCATATATGCTACCTTGATGACCTGATTCACTAAACAGGGTAAACATTTATCACGTATTTTCATCTTTTTTTCATCTCCTTTCTCTCTATTTTACTATCATTTTCTTATAAAAGATTAAATTTCCTTATTTTAGAAATAGGCTTTTTTGATATTCCATGAGTATCAAATCGTTCAAACATTGAAAAGTATATTGGTATAAACGATGCAAAATAGGAACATAGATAACTTGATCAATATATGATAAAGATTGAACATCTCTATTATTTGTTAGCACATATATTTTTGCCTCACTTTTCTTTAAAACTGGTAACATATGATAATAACGCGAATAGACATTATCCAATACATATTCACCTGATAATGAATAAATGATAATCAAGGTTTGATGTGTTGCCTCTTGAATATACTTTACTTGATGATTAAATTCATTCATGGATACACAAAGCAATCCATTTAATGCTAAATTATATTGAAGTTCTTTAGCCGCATTCCCACTAT
>NZ_HG005288.1:219453-249585 GCF_000455285.1 Candidatus Stoquefichus massiliensis AP9
AATTAAACATACCAAATAATCCAATCTTTTGGTATGTTTTGAAATCATTAATCAGTCCTGAAAGTGTAGACACATCAAAATGATTAAAAAAGAATTCGATTTCTTCTTGAACATACTTTAGATAAACATGATGATAATCATTATTTTTTTGAATGAAAGAATGCCGAGGTGGCTTACCACGACACTGAATAACATCTTTACATTCCTGAAAAGAAGACAATCCAATATGATGCACAAAACGACTGATTTGAGAAATAGAAACTCCCAATAAATCAGCCATTTGTGTAATCGTGATATTATTAAATTCATCAGCATGATGAATAATATATTGAGCGATCACAAAATCGACAGAAGAAATATCTGGATTATTGAGATAATCCAGCAAAGTCATCATCATAAGATTCATTTCTTTTTCAATTGATGATATGCTTCTAAAAACAAATCACTATTAAATACATAAATATGACTATTATGCTGATGATGAATCACTAAATGATGCTTTGACTTTTTTTCAATAGATTGAATATTCCTATATTCAATCATTGTTGGTAACATAGCGGCAACTTTCCATTCATAGATCATCATCATATCATCAAATAAAATCATTTTATATCTTCCTAATAATAAAAATAATGTAATAAGTGCTAAAATCGCTAATCCTAAAGCTCTTAGAGCTTCATCTTGAAGTAAACTATAAACTCCAAATCCTGTAAATAACATCAATAATATTAAACAAAGTAAAAACATTCTATATTCTTTAAATCTTTTACCCATTCTTTTCATCACCTCTCTTTAGTCTAGCATATTTTCGATTATTTGACAAAAGCTTTCCATGTGAATTATACAACTTAAAAGTTTATATTTTTTACTTTTTTTCTAAAAAATAAAAATTTTTTATTGAATTGTAGAATTTTTATCTATATAATAGGACCAAGGAGGATTCAAACTATGAAATATGTTGAAAGAGTATTAGAAGATGTGAAAACAAAAAATGCTGATCAACCAGAGTTTATTCAAGCTGTTGAAGAGGTTTTGGAAAGCTTAGAACCTGTTATAGATGCTCATCCAGAATACGAAAATATGGCTATTCTAGAAAGATTGGTTGAGCCAGAAAGAACTTTAATGTTTAAAGTTCCATGGCAAGATGATCAGGGAAAGGTACATGTAAATAGAGGATATCGTGTACAATTTTCGAGTGCTATTGGACCTTATAAAGGTGGGTTAAGATTACATCCATCAGTTAATTTAGGAATTATTAAGTTTTTAGGATTTGAGCAGATTTTTAAGAATTCATTAACAACTTTACCAATTGGTGGTGGTAAAGGTGGTTCGGATTTTGACCCACAAGGAAAATCAGATACTGAAATTATGCGTTTCTGTCAATCATTTATGACTGAATTATATCGTCATATTGGTCCTGATGTGGATGTACCTGCTGGGGATATTGGTACAGGTGCTAGAGAAATTGGATATATGTATGGACAGTATAAAAGAATTAGAGGTGCCTTTGAAAATGGTGTCTTAACTGGTAAACCATTGCCTTATGGTGGATCATTAATTAGACCAGAAGCTACTGGTTTTGGTGCTGTTTATTATGGTAAAGAAGTTTTAAAACATTTTAATGATTCTTATGAAGGAAAGACAATTGCTTGTTCTGGATATGGGAATGTTGCTTGGGGTGTTTGTTTAAAAGCAAGAGAATATGGAGCAAAAGTTGTTTCTATTTCTGGTAGAGATGGATATATTTATGATCCTGAAGGAATTATTACTGATGAAAAGATTGATTTCTTAGTTCAAATTAGAAGTCGTAATGATGTGAAATTGAAAGATTATGCAGATAAATTTGGTTGTGAATTCCATCCCGGTGAAAAACCTTGGGGATTGAAAGTTGATATGGCATTCCCATGTGCAACACAAAATGAAATTGGTGAAGCAGAAGCCAAACAATTGGTTGAAAATGGTGTGAAATATATTATTGAAGGTGCCAATATGCCTACAACTCCTGAAGCTATTGCTTATTTCTTAGAAAATGGAGGAACTTTAGGACCTGCAAAAGCGGCTAATGCTGGTGGTGTTGCAGTATCAGCTTTAGAAATGGCACAAAACTCAATGCGTTATAGTTGGACAGCAACAGAAGTTGATGAAAAATTGCATCAAATTATGATTAGTATTCATGAAGCATCAGTTGCTGCTGCAGAAAAATATGGTTTAGGTTATGACTTAATTAAGGGAGCAAATATTGCTGGCTTTGAAAAAGTTGTAGCAGCAATGATTTCTCAAGGTATTTATTAAAAAGTTCATTTTTGTGAACTTTTTTCTTTTTGTCAAAAAATTGTCACATCCATATTACAATAATGATATAGACAAACAGAATGAAATCATGAATAATAAATATGAAAGGAGATTTCTATGAAATTTGGTGAAAGGTTACAGACCTTAAGAAAAGAGAAAAATTTATCTCAGGAAGAATTAGCTCGTATTTTAAATGTTTCTAGGCAAACAATATCAAGATGGGAATCATCATTGTCTTCACCTGATTTGGAAATGTTAGAGAAAATATGTCAGTACTTTCATATGACATATGATGAATTCTTACAAAACAAGCCTATCCAAAAGAAATCGTATCTGCCTTATATTTTCATAATATTATTTATTATAATCATCTTCTTGTCATTTCTTTTACCAAATAGCACTGAAGATTTCACAGGTTCTGCGATTGTGATGACTCCTGCTGGATTTTGTCTTCTCATAGGTGTAACTGGCCTGTTACTGACACTTATTTTATCTTATAGAAATCATAGGAAATAAACAATGAAAAAACATCGTTTTATATTCTACTCATTATTTTTATTCATGATTATTTTCATTATCGTTCAATGTGTAAATATTTCTATAGGTTTTGGCAGTTTTCCTTGGTGGGTAGGAATTGTATATCCTACATGTTATATAAGTCTGCCCCTCTTTTTCTACAGCTTATATCTCTTTTACAAATATCATTATCTAAAAGAATTTATTTTTATGATGATTATTGTCAGTATTCAATTTCTTATGCTTTTTGCATAAAGAATACGAAAAGTATACCTACACACTCATCTTAATAGAAATGAATTCTTTCTTGATGAAATGGAAATATCATTGAAAGAACATAATATAACTATAATAGTTAATACCCCTATCATTATCATAACTCTACAAATCAAGCATAACAAAAAAACATGAACATTATGGATCCAGATAAACAGAAAGCAAACATTTACTGAATAGAGAGTGCATCAGTAAATATTTGCTTAATTTCTTTTTCATTTTCTAAATAAAACCGAATTATTCTTTTTATTTGATTTTGAATGCCCAGAATAACCTCATCTTCTTCTTTAAAATCAATACTACTATCATTATCTTCTAAAGAATATGATTCTTGTATCCAATAGCCATTACAAAATACACTCATTTTGGCATCATAGACTTTTTGAAAATAAAGTCTTCTATTCTCAATAACCTCTATATGAACCAAAAAGTCATCAACTGTCGTATATATATCTTTATAGATATTATCTTGCTTATCAAATAAGGAATGATTTTCAGTTTGTGAAATAAATGATTTAAGATGATTTGGAGGATAAAATATTCCAATTCCTATAAATTTCTTAGTCTCTTTGCTTACTAATAAACTATAATCTTCTAATCCATCTAATTTTGATGCTTTTCTCTTCACTTCAAACAATGGTTGTATATCAGGATAATATATCCTATCAACAATAACGAATACTACAGCTAAAACCAATAATCCACCAAAGCAGATCAATGATAGTCTTTTTATTTTCTGTGTATCCATAATCATCAACTCCTATTTGTTTATTGTTACGACCTCTTCGTATTGATATACTGTCACCATACTTGCAGGAAACCCAAACGCTAATACTGTCCAACACTTCTTTAAAAGTTATTGAACGAGATTTTGGAATGACTTTTATATGAGCAGTTTCCTTTAAAGATATAACCTCTTTTATTTTTATAATAACATGATACTTTCTAAAATCAATACTTATTCGTAAAATACAAACCATTTTAAACGTAGGTTTGTTACTTACACTTTTTTTAATTTCAGCAAAATAAAAACCATAAGAAATATCATGTAGATATTGCCTTATGGTTAAAATATCATCATCTTAACTTAATGACATTACTCAAAGATTTACTCTTCAGCAGGTAACTCTTTTAATTCAGTTTCACCTGTTACATATTTTAAGATAGCTTCTGCTGCTTCTTTTGGACCTTTATGTTCATTACCTTTAATACCAAGTCTTGTACGTAGTTGTCCAACTTTCACACCTTGTTTAAACATTCTCTTGAAGTAATCTTGTAAGATTGGTTCTGTTTGTTCTCTTCTTTGAACAGGACCAAATGGATTCGCAAAATAACTTTCTACTATACCCATTTCAGTTGTCGTACCTTTAGCCATACGAGCACCTGCTCTAAAGACATCCAATGCCTCTTCTGGTGTTTCAAAGAAACTTAAAGATTCTCCAGCATCATCATAATTATTTGCATATAAGAACATATCAATATCATGTTTTGCAACAACATCTTTATAATCTGTAATAGGAATAACAATACGCGCATTCACTTTATCAGGATTCATAAATACAGATCTATCTAATTCTTTAAAACTATATCCAGCATCTAAGTCATCCAAACGCACAAATGCGCCAATTTCAGTACCAGATGTCTTGACTTTTCCTTTATCACCTAGTGATAAGACACCCATATCATCATAGATAGTCTTTAAATCAGTTACATAAGCTGCTCCAATAACTTTAATCTGTTCAATTGTTTCACTCTTACCAGCTCCACTATCCCCCATAACAACAATATTCTTTGTATCACCATTATGAAGTGTCATTTGCACCATAGCTCCGTGAATTGGTAATTCTCTATGATTAATCTTTTGAACATTGTGTAATGTTAAAATCATTTTCTTCATATATCCAAAATAATCAAAATCATCATTTGCTGACAATAAAGCAACTAACATATCATTTGCTTCATCCTGATAAAATGCTTGATTATCTTTACCATCTTCATATCCATATACATAAACTAAATCTGGCTTTCTATTTCTATATTCAGATTCATCTGCTAAATCAAATAAGTTACATAGAGTGACTCCCTGTGCCATGAATTTTACGTTAAAGTAAACAAAACATAATAAATCTCCAACTTTAGCAGGATAACAGAACCAAGAATCTGAATCAAACTTTTTATCTTCAATTGGGTTTGTTTTCATTTCTGGGAAGACACCATCTCTTTTATTACGTTTAGAATAAGCAATAAATGGCGGATGAATAACTACTGATTCAATAAAAGGAATTTCATCTAAATTACGATATTCATATGGTAAAAATGGTCTCATATGTGTCACAGTTAAACCAGCATTAACACCAGCTGTAATTTGACGCATAACTTTATCTTTCTTACCAAGTGCACCTTCAATAGTACGATAAACCTCTAAAACTAATTCTTCAAATTCATTTTGAGCATCAGCAAATTGAACATTCTGATATCCTGCACGTTTTGTTTCATTAAAAACAACTGCATATCTTTGAAGACGTCTCCAATATAAATAAATATCTTCTACCAAAGCAATAAACATATCTCTATCTTTAAAGTAAGCTTTTGCTTGTGGACGAATTGAACACACTTCATCAACAGACATAACTAATAATAATTTAAAGATACCTCTTAAATTATCTAATAAATCAACATCATCTTCTTGAATACCATGTAAATATACATAAATTCTTGTATCTTTTCTTTTAATATTTTTTATATATTTTTCTAAAACCTTTGCAAAAGATTCACTTTCAATCAGTTGACAACGACTTTGACAAAACTCTTCTGAGAAATTAAGTATTGCATTCCCTCTTGTCATATTAAATTTATACGCCATATTTCCACCCTTTCTTTAGATATACCAAGTATATCTCTTTTGATTATCATACATTCTATCAAAAAAATATGTCCTTGACTACTAAAAAAACAAAATTTATTCAATGATAGCGTTTTTATTTTCAATTTTTATCTTTTTTTCATTATTTAGAAGTAATTTTTCTATATAATATACAGGAATATACACATTTTTATGATAAATATAAATATGTGTATTTTTATTTTTTAAGTCAATACAATCATTATTGTATACAATCTCGTCTTGGCCATAATCAAAATAATAATTGATATCACTTAACTGATAAGTTAAAACATGCTTATTTTGATCAATATAAACCTTCGTTTCCTTATCTAATATTATCATCATATTATACATATCATTTAAAGAAATATAATAAACATCATTTTCTATAAAAGCTTTCAAATCAAAAGTATAAACCTTATCATCCTGACGATACGTACCAATATAAGTTTCAATATCACCACTATAAATATACACTTGTTTTCTATGACACATTAAATAAACAAAAATGCCTACCAAAATAACACATATGATACTAACAATCACTACACGATCATATCTTAATTTCTTCTTCATATTTTCCTCCATGAAAAAAAGGTCTTATCAAAAGACCTTAAAAAACACACGACCAACAACCTGATCATCAAAATCAATATATCCAATCATCCTTGAATCAACACTGTTATTGCGATTATCCCCCATAATAAAGATTTTTCCTTGAGGAACATCATAAACAAAATCTTCATTTCCAGTCATTGGTTCATTAATATAATCCTCTTCTAATAACTCACCATTACGATAAAGCAGATTATCTTTCATTTCAATATGATCACCCGGCAATCCAATAACTCTTTTAATAATTTGATCTTCTCCAGCACTCACATGATATTTCACAACAACAATATCATTATATGAAGGTTCTCCTCGTTTATAAAAGAACTTATCAACAAGTATAATATTTCCATTATGATAAGTTGGTTCCATTGATGACCCAATGACTCTTGATATCTGTATAAAATATAAGACCCCTAAAGTCAAAACCACTGTAATAATAATAACCTTTATATATTCTAGTAAAGATTTCTTCACATCTTGTTTTTCCATTTTCAACACCCTATGTCATTATAGCACATTATTCTCCATCTTTTAAGCGTGTTCTTAATTTTGTGACAATTTTCTTTTCTAGACGTGATACTTGAACTTGCGATATACCTAAACGTTTCGCAATCGTTTCTTGATTATAATCAAGCTGATAACGCATATAGATAATCATCTTTTCCTTATCATCCAGTTTTTCCATTTCCATTTCTAATGCAATTTTTTCAAACCACATATGATCACTTTTATCAATTAAACGATCTTCTACACTGATGGTCGATCCATCTTTTTCATAAATAGGTTCATTTAATGATGTTGGATAATAAGATGAATCGATGGCTTCTACAACATCCTGTACATCAACATCTAAGTATTTTGCAACTTCTTCTACTGTTGGTTCTTCATTATTTTGACTTTGTAATAATTCTTTGGCTTTTGTCACCTTAATATTGAGTTCCTTTAAAGAACGTGAAACTTTAATTGTTCCATCATCACGAAAATATCTTTTAATTTCTCCCATGATAATAG
This sequence comes from Candidatus Stoquefichus massiliensis AP9, assembly GCF_000455285.1. Classification (GTDB taxonomy): domain Bacteria; phylum Bacillota_I; class Bacilli_A; order Erysipelotrichales; family Coprobacillaceae; genus Stoquefichus; species Stoquefichus massiliensis. The sequence goes on from NZ_HG005288.1 coordinate 227,048, forward strand.
GAACTGCATATGTTGAAAATTGAACATTATATGAAGGATCAAAATGATTAATGGCTTTCATGAGTCCAATACAGCCTATCTGAAATAAATCTTCTTTATCATAATAACTATTCTTGAATCGATGGACTATTGACCATACTAATCCAAGATTATCTTTAACGACCTCTTCTTTAGCAAGTTCATCCCCTGAACGCACTTTTTCTAAAAGATCTAAAGTTTTAGAACTAGCCATTATCTTTTAGTCTTTTTGTGATGATTAGTTTTGTTCCTATATTGACAACACTTTCTATTTCTAAAGAATCAGCCAGTGTTTCTATGATTGTGATGCCCATCCCTGCATGTTCTAAGTCTTTTGCAGTTGTATAAAAAGGTGTTTTCACCTGTTCTAGATTTTCAATTCCTTTACCATAATCTTGAATAATCAATTGAACACAACGCTCTTCTATAGTCATTTTCATGACAACATGACACTCAGGATTATGATTATATCCATGAATAATTGCATTACTGACACCTTCAGAAACAATTGTTTTAAATTCAATAATTTCATCTATTGTTGGATTTAGTGGTGTTAAAAAAGCACCAACTGCAGTTCTTGCAAAATTTTCATTATCTAATGTTGCGCTAAAACTGATTTCCATACTATTCATAGACTTCCCTCCTTAAGATTCTCTATTGATTCATAATAAGGCATAATCTGAAATAACCCAGTTAACTCAAACAAACGATAAGCCACTTGATTTAATCCTGTTAAAATAAGTGTTCTATGTTCAAACTTCAATTGATTATAACGCCCTAATACCAAACCAATACCAGAACTATCTATAAAAGAAGTTTTCTGAAAATCAAAGACAACATCTTCTTTTGTTTCTTCCAATAAATCACTTAATTGCTGACGATAAATAGGTGCCATAACACAATCAATTTCACCTTGAAAATGAACAATAATCAAATGATTTATAACTTCAATATTCATACTATTTTCCATTGTACTTTCCTCCTTCTTAGGTATCATATACCAATTCAAAATGAATGAAAATCGATTCGCTAAAACTAGAACTTATTCAACAAAACTAGAAAAATTCTGCAAAAAAACTGACATATTTATGATGTCAGTTTTATATAAATGCTTTCAAATAATTGTACATTTTTTCAGGTAATGTTAAAGCTTCAACATCTTTTAATGTCGTCACATCAAAAGATGCAATATTGACATCATTACGCATTAAAAGAAGATGACCAATGGTTTCGCCCTTTTTTATAGGTGGTACTAAATCCGTATAATTGATTTCATATGTGACTTCATCTTGTGATGATTTATCTTTAACATAAACAACATCTTCCTGACATATGACTTCAACATTCTTCTCTTTCGCATTTTCTATCTTTACTTTTTCAATAACATCATCTTTTTTGAATAAAGTGATATTCTCATATAATGAGAAACCATAATCTAATAATTGTGAAACTTCCTGATTTCTGACTTTAGGATCACTTTCTTTCATCACAACAGCAATTAATCTTAAACCATTTCTTTTTGCAGTTGAAACAATACAATATCCAGCCTCTTTTGTATATCCCGTTTTTAATCCATCTGCTCCTTCATATGATTTAAGTAATTTATTCGTGTTCACTAACCAGAATTTCTGTGCCGAATTTTCACGAATATAACTATCATATAAAGATGTTGTTTGAAACAAACGCTCACCACCAATTTCAATTAAATAAGCAGCCATTAATGCTAAATCTAATGCACAAGTATAATGATTATCATCATGAAGTCCTGTTGCATTCATAAAATGCGTACTCACCAAGTTCAATTCTTTAGCTTTTTCATTCATCATTTTCACAAATCCATCATTAGAACCAGCAATTCTTTCACCAACCATAACACAGGCATCATTTCCTGAAGCAATACTAATGGCTTTAAAAAGATCAGAAACATTCATCTTTTCTCCCTCTTCAAGATAGACCTGGCTACCACCCATACTCGCTGCATAAGCACTGCAAGTCAAAACATCATCCCATTTTAAAGTTCCTTTATTAATGGTTTCAAATAACAATATCATCGTCATAATCTTCGTTGTAGATGCAGGAAACAATTTCTCATTTTCATGTGAAGAATTAAGCACTTGTTTTGTTGATGCTTCCATCAGTATTGAAGAAGCTGCATTAGGTGCTAATTTTAATTCTTCGGCATGTACAGAGGGCAAAGAGATGGACAATAATGTAACACATAAACATATGAATATTTTTTTAATCATGGAAACACCTCAAAATATTATATGATAAATGTCTTATTTTATCCCTCACAATAATCTTTTATAAAAAGAAAAAGACGAAAATTCGTCTTTGTTATAAATCTATTGATGTTTCATTTAACAAGAATTGTTCAACTCCAATATAAAGTATACCTTGTTCATCATGGAAAGGAATAAGCTCATCACTTACAACAACAATCTTTTTAAACGTACCATGAATTCTTAATTTATTAAAATAACAATTCAATAACTTTATGAATTTTTTGCGTATATACGCAAATATAATCTATATAATAAAGTATTAAGTTTAATAAGCTAGAATTTTCTCATATTTTGTTGCATATATCATTGAATAACTTTTTACATATTAAAATATTTTATAAATCAATACTTACAGAAGAACCTTAAAAAATATACTATTTTATTCCTCCATCTTATCAAAATGATGAATAATAACTGTTTTATCATTCTTCATTATATCTCGATAATCTTTTCCTTGTAATACAAGACGGAAAACTGTAAATTGAGTTTTTTCATTACTTTCATTAGCAAAAGTATGTATTGAGCGATGAACACATATGACATCACCAGGATTTAAAATATGCTTAATTTGTTGATGAGAACACTCTTCATAACATATTAATTGACCAGTATTAACCAATATCACTTCTTCAATTAGAGAATGATAATGCCATTCTTGTACTGCGTGTGGAGCTATTTCATTTATATGAATCTCATATTCAGGAAATATATGATAATAAACATGAGTTCCATTGTCCTTGTTAACCTCTATTGTCTCTTGTAACGATTGAATTTCACAATATTTTTTCATAAATCTAATGACAACTGCCTTTCTATATAGCTTTCCTGTTTGGCCTGTTTAATAACATCATCAGCATGAAGATGACCAATCAATAATGGAGAGGCAGGATCATGTCGCTGATAATTCTGTAAAACAAGTTTTTTATCTTCATTCGCATAACAGTATAAACATCCATGCATGCATGTATTGTATTCTCCAATATCCCGACTTGGATAACAATGACAAGCAGCTCTTAATGGCTGCAATTTTAATTCTTTCAAAGAATAACCTGTTACATCTTTTAAAATCTGTCTTGTAATACAGCCTTCATGTCCTATTCCATAATGACTCAAATCAACATTTTCAGCACATGTTTTGATGTGAATGTCATATTCATATGCAATTTTTGAAAAAGCCTCTGCAATTTGTTGTTGTTGAACAATTGTAACTTCTTGAATACCAGGAAAATTCTTTTTCGTTTTGGCATACAAATCTATAAAACTGATCACACATTCATGTGTATATCCTGCTAATTGTTTTGTGATTTCTGCAAAGATTTGCATATGTTTTTCTATGGTATAATATTGATTCAAAAAGATGGGATCATAACGAAAACTCACACTTTTAGATCCTAACTGTTGAGAAAGTTTCTGAATATCTTTTATGACTAATGAATAGGGTGGAACATTGGGTTCTATTTCTTTTTCATAAGGTGTTATTGTGACAAAGAAATAAGGATGATATGGTTTTAATTCATTAATTCTTGGTAACATAGGATGTGGATTTTTTGTACAGAAGATAATACTATCAACGACTTGCGGGTTGAGTAAATAATGAGTAACTTGTGTTGGATAATATGGATTTCTCACATAAACATAACCTTCCTCTAGACGACGAAAGAACCATTCACTATAATAAGCTGGAATATCTGTTCTTGCACTTGCATTAATAATCATTTAAACACCTCTTTTCGTGAGAAAAAGTCATACATGTGTATGACTTATTTTCCAGATGGGAAGAACTGAGCTAAACTACTTGCAATAGCTGAGATTGGCATTGTTTGTAAAACCACATGCCCAGGTCCAGTAATCACTGTATTAAAGAATCCTTCGCCACCAAACATCTTATTTTTTAAGCCAGGTACTGATTGTGTGGCCATTGTACATGTTGCATCCATAACTGCCACATACCCTGTATCAACGATAATTTGTTGTCCAGGCGCTAAATCATATTCGACTGTAGCTCCATCAATTTCTACAAAGACTGTTCCTTTTCCAGAAAGCTTATTCATAATAAAACCTTCACCACCAAAGATTCCAGTCATTGCTTTTTTATTAAAGAAAATACTTCTATCAACAGTTGGTTCACCTGCTAAATAAGATGATTTTTGAACAACAATTTCCTTACCTGGTTCAATATCATATTTTCTAATTTCTCCAGGAAAAGAAGATGAAAAAGCTATTTTTCCATCAGCATTAGCAGTATAAGTATTCAAGAACATTGTTTCGCCTGAAAACATTCTTCCAAATGCTTTTCCAATACCACCATTACTTGTCGTTCCCATTTCCATACACGGATCCATCCAAGCCATAGCCCCACTATCACTTAGCATCACTTCACCTTTCTTTAAATAACAAACAACCGCTGGTAATGGTGTTCCTATAATTTCATATTCCATATTGATTTCCTCCTCATAATTTTAAATCTTTTTCAATAATCATTTCTATCTGACATTTTTGGCATCTGTAAACTTTCACTATAGCCATCTTGAAAAAATGTCTTTTATCAAGTGGTACTTGATATGTTTTAAATCTATTGACAAATAAATTTGCAGGTTGCTCCTCTGGTGTCCAAGACAAGTCCTTTTCACTTTGAATATACCCTATAATCATTTCCTGATGACAATAAGGACATATCATTTTAGTAACCCTCCTATCATTAAATCTCCTGCTGATTTATTCGATGCAAGTGGAACATGATGAACATCACATAGTCTCATTAAAGCACTCACATCTGGTTCATGTGGTTGAGCCGTTAAAGGATCTCTAAAGAAAATCACAAGATCTATCTTTCCTTCAGCAACATATGCTCCTATTTGCTGATCACCACCATAAGGTCCTGATAAAAAACGATGAATTTCTAATCCTGTCTTTTCCATAATTCTTAATCCTGTCGTTCCAGTACCGAATAATTGATGTTTCTTTAAAATATCTTCATGTTCTTCTACAAACTCAATCATTTCTGCTTTTTTTTGATCATGTGCAATTAATGTAATATTCATATCTGTTTCACCTCTATTTCTATTATACAAGAAAAAAGACTTTAATGAAATCATTAAAGTCCTAAATATAATATTTTTGATAATAGTGAATTCTTAAGATATCAAACATCATCATTATCTGATAATTAAACTGTATTCCATCAAAACGTCCAGGTACTTGAATCACATAATTAGCTCCTAAATCATTTTTCTTTTTATATTTGATATTTTGGGTCATTAAGACTATCTGTGCATCTGAAATATTTTGATTAGCACTTTCCTTTAGATAATCATTCAATGTTCTACCAGTCGCACTCACAAATATGACAACATCATCTTTCTTAAACTTAAAATCATCTATAAAATGATGATACTGAACGACTTCTTTACCAAAAGTAATAAAATCAGTTTGGAATTCAACCGCAATACTCATTGGATAAAGAGCCCCAATTAATATTACACGTTTGTTCTTAAAAATTAATTCACAAATTGATTCCAATTCTTTCACAAGCTCATCCTTAGAATATGAAACATCTAATTGTTCTAAAAGCTGTTCAGATGAAATACCAAGCATACGAGCACGAATTTGAGAAACACGTAACATATAGTCAGCTATAAGTTCATCTTGAAATTCTTCATATGTTGAAAAACCTAAGTGACGACAGAAATCTAAAACTTCTGCTTCACTAAATTGTCCCTCTTTAAGAATCTTATCTAAAGAATAATCTTCCATTTCCACATAATGATGAACAATAAAGAGTCCAACTTTATACATATGATCATTATCTAAACAACCATTTAAATACTTTAAAATTCTTGATAATACAATATCCATACTCTTTCCTCCTTTGTATTTCATCTTTACCTTCCATTTCTTATATCATACCACAAATCCTTCTTTATTTCTTTAAAGATAACTATTCATTTATTAAAATATATTTCTCTATTAATTCAGCAACAACACCTTCGTTACAATTAGCAACAGTTGTATAATCACAAAGAGCTTTGATATCATCTACAGCATTTGCTGCTGCAACAGATAACCCAGCGGCTTCTAACATTGCCTGATCATTATAATTATCCCCTACTGCAATTGTTTGTTCAATGGGAATGTTTAATAATTCTGCTAAATCTCTTAAACCCTGTCCTTTATCTACTCCTAACAAGTTTAATTCCATATAACGTCCTGATGAATAACTTAAAGCAACTTCATCTCTAATAATATCTTCCATTTGGAGTTCTAAAGACTGTAAATAAGTCATATCTAATGTTTCAAATAATACTTTTACAATATCATCATTCTTAACATCTTCAAATGTTTGATCATCTATCAATTGATATTGTATGCCCTGATTTGTCATACGTTCTTTTTCATTTTCATTCAAATGATATACATAGATATTCTGTAATGTATAAATGGCAATGCAAACATCTTTGGTTTTACCAAATTCAAAAATTTCTTTTGTTTTTTCAAAAGATAATCCTTTAAATTGTAAGATACGATTATTTTTATTTTCAGTTAAGACAGCTCCATTTGCTGATAATACATATTCATAGGCTTCATCATACAGCCCTAGCTCTTTTAAAGTGGTTTGTACTGAATGATACAATCTTCCTGTTGCTGGTACAAACTTTACTCCCATAGCTTTTGCTTTTTGTATAAGTTCTTTGTTTCTTTGACAGACCTGATGATGACTATTTAAAAGTGTTTCATCTAAATCACATGCTATTAAATGGTAATTCATAAATTTCCTCCCTTATCTATGTTTTTATTATATATCTTTCTTATGCTTATTTAGATATTTTTCTCAATAAGATATTTTTTTCTATATCAGAAAGTCAAAGATATTGTTATAATAAATATACAAGGACGTGAAAATATGAATATATATACAAAAATGAAACAAATAACTGATTTTACTGAAACAGAACAAACATTTGTTGATTTCATCATACAGCATCCCCAACAAATTATGAATCTCAATGTGAAACAACTTGCTAAATCAAGTTATGTTTCTATTTCAACAATTTATCGTGTTATTGAAAAATTAGAACTTTCAGGATTAGCACAATTGAAAATGCTTATTTCTAACCAGCATGAAGCTTATCTTCGTGAAAAGAAAGATACTGATTATAATTATCCATTCAAAAAGGATGCTACTCACCATCAAATTATGAAACAGATGTTGTCTCTTTATGAACAAACATTAACTTCTACATTTAACTTAGTTGATTTAAATGAATTTCTAAAAGTTGTCCAAGTGCTTTATAATGCACAACATATCTTGTTATTTCCAACCATAGGTAATTACTTTATGGCTGAATGTTTTCAGCAAAACATGATTGAAATTGGTGTTCGTGTTGAACTTTATCCTCAATCCTATTATCAGCATTGGGCTGCTTCTGCTTGTCAAAAAGGTGATGTAGTGATTATCATTTCGTATGCCAATAGGACCCCCTGGCTTTTAGATGTTGTTAAAACTTTAAAAAGTACCGAAGCAACATTAGTCTTAATTTCCTCTACGCATGAAAATCAATTATCACGTTATGTTAATCATCATCTCTACTTTTGTTCATATGAAGATTCAGAAGAAAAGATTGCTTCTTTTTCTTCAAGAATTTCTCTACAATATTTATTGGATTGCTTATATGCATGTTATTTTAATAGAGATTATGAAAAAAATCTTGAATATCGTTTTATCAACTATATTGATTAGGTCATTGGGCTATCCAATGACCTTTAGTGCTGCATCTAAAACCTTATCACCGTTCATCATACCATAATCACGCATTTCAATAATACAAACAGGAACTTGTCCTTCTGCTTTATTTTGAAGATATTGAAGTTGATGACGAACCTGTGGTCCTAACATTACAATATCCCACTCTTTTAAAATGGTTTCAGCCTGCATTATTGGAACTGCCATAATCTCTATGTTCATTCCTCTTTGTTCAGCCGCCTTTTGCATACGTGAAACAAGCATACTGGTTGACATTCCAGCATTACATACAAGTAAAATTCTCATTTTTTATTTCCCCTTTCATAACGTTATCATAGCATGAAAGATAACTTGGAAAAGTCACTTATTATATTTTGAAAAAGCTTTTTCATTTATATTTATAAAATAGAAAAACGATTGAAAAAATATTCTCAATCGTTAATCAATTTCATTTCCTTCATAACTTTATAAATTCCATCTTGATCTGGATCAGTAAAATAATATTGTCCTAAATCTTTAAGATGTTGTGGTGCATTTTCATAAACAACACCAATATTCACTTCTTCTAACATCTGATAATCATTCATACTATCACCAAATCCAACTGTATCTTTCATTTGACCATGGAAATGATTGACGACTTTAATAATACCATCAGCCTTTGTACAATGTTTTAAAATAATTTCACCATTAACAAATTCATCTTCTTCTTTTGAAAAAATAACAATATTAAAGAATTCTTCTAAAAATGGAACACACAATTGAAAATCATTTTTATGAGGTGCTATAAAACATACTTTTGTAATTCCTGTTTTAAGAATGTCAAAGTCTTTAATTGGTCTTCGATTTTCATTTGCTCTTCTGATTTCAAAAAATCTTGCTAATTCTAAATTGTTCTTAAAGTCTAATTGTTGTCTTTGCATAAAAAATTCATTAACACCTGGTGTTTGATACAAAGCCTTTTTAGATTCTAAAGTAAAGAGAATATGATTATTAATAAATAATGTCATGACTTCAGATAATATATACTGATTCATAAAGTTTTCAAAGATAAATTCATCATTAACAATAACAAAACCACCTGCACTACATACAATACCATCAAAAGCGATTTCTTTTAAATCATCTGATATAGATGTTGGTGCTCTTCCTGTACAAAGAAATGCTCTATGACCATTTCTTTGGGCTTCTTCTATTGCCCATTTTGTTTTTTCAGTTATCTTTTTTGATTTTCCCATTAAAGTACCATCAATATCATAAAATAAAAATTTTCCCATATATTCCACCACCTTGCTCCATTATACATAATATCTATATTCATGAAAAGAAAAACGACAGAAAATGAAAATAAAAAGTCATTGTCTAAAAGACAATAACTCAATGGTGTCAACTTGTTAAATATGTTAAGTAGATGCTTTTTGTTTCTTATACCGTACAAGATATTGAAAATAGCTCAGGAGTTACGTTATTGAGTGATGAAAAGACTATAATGAAAGGGATAAAGTCAATAGTGAAAAGTTGACACTATTGGACTCAATAAATTAAAACCTCTTTATCCCATATCATCAAAAATTCTTTACTCAATAATTTTTTCTTTAAATTCCTCATAACTTATATTTTCAAAAATAATCATATGTATTCTATCCAATTGTGCTTCTGTACAATCATTTAACCATTCTAACTCATGTATTCCATACTTTGCATAAATGATTTTCTTGATTTCTTCTATTTTCCCCTTGTCAAATCCAATTTTCTCGCCTTCTTCTTTTGAATTTCTCATTCCTTGCTCAATGACCCTTCTCTCTCGTTCTATATGGCAATAGATCATAAAGTCTTCTGAATGCAAATATCTATCATATAATGCTTTTATATCCTTTCCTAATTCTGTCTTTGCCTTTTTCTTATGATTCATTTCATCGGAAAACATCCAGAACACCTCCTGTATATCTCGATATCTTACATCCATTTTCATTTCCTCCAATCTTTGTATTTGCAATATATGGAATTCTAATAAACCTCTTTCCATCAGCACCTGATAGTCCTTATCATATAGCTGTGCTATATGATAATCATGTTCAAAGTTCTTAATCAGTGGTCCTGTATAAACAATAAGTTGTCTGACCTTCTTAACCTCTTTGTAATTATTTAATTCTATCATTTGTCTTGAGACCAGACTCATTGCATAGAGCTGAAATCTAACGAGAGTTCCTTCATTGATACAGCCATTTTGCATTTCAAAGTTATAATACCTATCCTGATCATCTTTCACAACAATATCTAAAATCATCTTACGACTATCTTTGTTTGAACCATATACATCATTATATGTGACTTCTGTTGAATTAATTTCATCACCAGTTAGATACATACAAAGCCTTCTTCTAAACTCATGACTATGATGCATGAGATAATGAAAGAAGTAATCTGAGCAAAATAGAGAAGCCTTTTTCTTAACACTTTTCTTCATACGTATATATTCCTTTCTAAAATTTTATCCCTCACTATATATATACGCAAAAAATTTCGATTTTTCTTTTTTTATTTCAAACTTTTTTATTTTTACAACTTTATTATACAACACAGCAATTTTATATGCAATAAGCAATTTTTTGTATATAATAGACAGCAACAACGTTCGATGGAGGGAGTTCATAAAAAGTATATTAAGCTATCAATTTACATTAGATGTAAGAAACTATAGTGATGGATTCATGATTGTATTCCTGTAGTTAAGATATATGTTGTATCATATTTTCAATAGAGTATTTTGTGCTTTTTTGAAGTAAAATATTCAGTTATGATATTTTAAAATAAGAAAAGTCAACTTAAGTTCTAGATACTTCTTAAGTTGACATCATTGAGTCATTATAACTTTTATGATAAGACTTCATCAATTAATACTGGTTTTGCTACAAATTCATCTGTAAAATGATATGCACTATAAATATCATCTTTGAGTTCTTTTGATAATCCTGTATTGGTATAAACAGAAACTAAGACATCATCTTTTTTAACATAATCTCCTATTTTTTTGTGCAGTATTAATCCGACACTATAATCAATTTCATCATCTGTTGTTTGACGTCCGCCACCTAATTTCATACTAACAAGTCCTAATGTCATTGCTTCTAAATCTTGAACATAGCCTTCTTTTAAACTACGAACAGCAATGACTTCTTTTGGTTTAGGAAACATTTCAGGATGTCGGATATAGGCATCATCGCCACCTTGTGCCTTAACCATTGCACAGAGTGTACGTAATGCTTCCTTACTGACAATCACATCTTCTAGCATCTTTCTTGCAGTTATTTGAGAATCTGTCTTTTGGGCTTGAATAAGCATATGAGTTCCAGCCTGTAAACAGAGTTCTAATAGATCTTTTGGACCATGTCCATTTAATGTATCGATTGCTTCTCTCACTTCTAAACTATTCCCAATAGCATGACCTAATGGTTGCGACATATTAGAAATGGTTGCACGGGTATCTTTACCTAATGAATCACCTATTTCAATCATTGTGCGTGCTAATGTTTTTGCATCTTCAATCGTTTTCATAAAAGCTCCATCACCATATTTGACATCTAATAATATCGCATCACTACCTGCTGCAAGTTTTTTTGACATAATTGATGAAGCAATTAATGGAATACAAGAAACAGTTGCTGTGACATCTCTCAAAGCATACATTTTCTTATCTGCTGGATCTAAATGAGCACTTTGCCCAATGATTGCTAAATGACAATCATTCACTTGTTTGACAAAATCTTCTTCACTCATCATAATATTCAAACCAGGAATTGATTCCAGTTTATCTAGTGTTCCACCAGTATGTCCTAAGCCACGCCCACTCATTTTCGCAACAGGAACGCCACAAGCAGCAACAATAGGACCTAAAACTAATGATGTCTTATCACCTACACCACCAGTACTGTGTTTATCAACCTTTATACCTTCTATGGCACTTAAATCAATCACATCTCCACTATGCATCATTTCTTTAGTTAATGTTGCTGTTTCTCTTTTTGTTAATCCTTGAAAACAAATAGCCATCATCCATGCACTCATTTGATAGTCAGGAATTTTTTCATGAACATATCCATCAATAATAAAATGAATCTCTTCATCTGTTAATTCTATCCCATCCCTTGTTTTTTGAATTAAATCAACCATTCGCATATTTATCACTCCTTGCACTCTTTATTATACAATGAAAAGAATAGATAGTCATGCGAAAATGACTATCTATTCAAACTTTGTATCAACTTCAAATATATTATGCCCATTTAAATAATCTTTTACAGACATTCTTTTCTTACCTTCCAACTGAAATTCAGTAATCAAATAAACACCATCTTCAACCTTAACTCCAATAGCATCCTTAAAAATCTTAACAATTGTTCCATTATCCTGATGAGCATGATGTTTCACAGCATTTTCACATTGATGAACTTTTCCAGCCCAAATCTTCACAACTTTCCCTAAATATGTTGTATAACTACCAGGCCAAGGAGACGTTCCTCTCACCTTATTATAGACTTGTTTTGCTGTTGAATTCCAATCAATACGCTCATCTTCTCTTGATAAAGTAGGTGCATATGTGACAAATGACTCATCTTGTGGAATACTGTCATTTGTTCCTGCTAAAATTGATGGCAATGTTTCTTTTAATAATTGTGCACCTAATTCACTTAATCGATCATATAATATTCCTACTGTATCATCATCTAAAATATCAGTTTCTTTTTGACTAATAATATGACCAGCATCCATCTTTTTCACCATATACATAATTGTAACACCTGTTTTCTTTTGTCCATCAATAATACACTGATGAACAGGAGCTCCACCACGATAAAGTGGTAATAATGAAGCATGAACATTAATACATGCAATAGTTGGTGCATCTAAGATGATTGGTGGAACAATCTGTCCATATGCAGCCGTAATAATTAAATCAGGTTTTAAGTCTAAAACAGCCTGATAATCATCTTTAATCTTCTGTGGCTGTACGACAGGAATATCATGTTTTAACGCTTCTACTTTCACATCTGGCATTGTCAAAATCTTTTTTCTCCCCACATAACGATCAGGTTGTGTCACAACACCAACAACATTATATTTTTCTTCTAAAAGCATCTTTAACACGGCTAATGAAAATGAAGCCGTTCCCATAAATACGATTCTTTTTTGACTCATTTATATCAACTCTCTTTCTTATCAAAACATATATTAATCATTTTACGTTAAATTCTGATATCTTACAAGTCATTTTAAAAAGTATGCCCAATATCCTTCAAAACAAAAGAAGAGTCATCATAACTCTTCTGGCATTCATTTTCAATAAATCATGACAGTTAATATCATACTGACAAAATTAGAAAAGATTGTTGCAATAAATTCTATAATATGAACACAGCCTTGGCTTATACCTTTTAATAAAGAAGAGACTTGATTATCTGATGAATCTTGAACTGTAACATATTGTTTTTGAGTTGTTTCTCCTGATGAGACAGTTTCTTCAAAGTTATCTATGGATCTTTGAAACATTGTTTGTGAAACATTGTTATCATCAAAAAATATAGCCAGAACACATATGACAAGTAAAACCAGACATAAATCAGTCAAGAACTGTTTCATGCACTTAAATACTCGTCTATAACTAAAGCTAATATATTTAAAGAATTTTGAATTTCTTCATATGTGTTTTCATTGGCCCCCACTTCAATTAAGACCATGTTTTTTGTTACTCCTTGGTTATAATGACTTTGTTTTAACATAACCCCTCTAGATATCTTTGGTATTTTTTGATTAAGCATATTTGACATCTTATCACAGCATTTTTTAACTTCTGGATAATTGTCACTTCCTTTTCCAACAACGAACATGAGTTTAGCGTAATCTTTATTATCAACTGTAATTGTTGTTAAAGATTTTTTAACTGAATCTCTATGAAAATCAATAACGAGATCGTAATTTCCATGATCCTTTAAGGCATTGTTTAAATATTTTTTAGAAACAGTATAAGAATAAGCATAATTAATATGATTTTTAGTTTTATAAAGTTCAAAATCTGTTGTTTCATAGTCAACATCATATCCTCTGTTTTGTAATAATTGCATTAAATATTTACTCCCTTCTTTCACTGAATTGGTTGCGTACTTTTCTCCCTGATGTGTGTTATAAATATAAATAGATTTTCCATTAGACTGTTTCTTAACATCTGTTGTTGTTAATGATGAAACAACATTTTCAATATTTTCGCTATAAACCTTTTGAAAAGGAAGATTCAATAGTATCACTATCACAATAACCACTTTGATGAGAATCTTAGCATTATTATTCATTATCTCTTCCTCCTATAACTATACAACTTAACATATGCAAAAAAAGTGAAATTTAGTACCCAAAACAAAAAAAGGATTAAAATCATAGACTATAATCCTTGATCTTACTCTTTAATATACTTTTCTAATATACTTTCATAAGGTACATCATTACCAACAAGATCATATATTTCATATATCTCTTTTTTACTACAATCCATTAACCAATCTTTTGCATCTTCATGATACTTTTCCATCATAATCTCACTTAATGTACTAACTAATCCAATTTTAAATCCTCTCTCATATGCTTCATCTCATTCCATTTGATAAAAAACTTCTTTTTCTCTTTCCCTTAAATATTCCTTAAAAAATTGTACCATATCATATTTTTCAAATTCATTTTCATACATATACTCATTTTCCTCCTTCTCAAACCGACCTTAAATAAAATCAATGAAACGCAAATTGTTGAACCAGTTCTTCATATGTAATATTCTCATATAATAATTTATTAATTTCCATTAATTGAATTTCCTCACATTTCATTAACCAATCTCTTGCATCCTTTTGATATTTCATTTGAATTGTTTGACATAATAAATCTACTAATGAAGACTTTCTTCCACGTTCTTCTCCAATACCGATTCCTCGTTCTTCACTAATCTTTTCTCTTTCCTCCATTTCCATCTGTCTGAAAACCTCTTCTTCTCTTTCCTTAAGAATTCGTTTCATCATTGTGACATCTGACCCAAAGATTTCATAATTTGCTTTCATATAACTTACCATCCCTTCCTTTTCTTCATAGTCAATACCTTCTAGCGTATTGTTTGCCATTAAATAAATCACTGCTTCAAATTCACTCAGTTTTCTTTCCTTAGCTATTCTATCGATGTTTTTAAGATTCACAATATGCATATGTACAATGCAGTTGCTGATAAGGTCTCCATGTTCATATCTCAGTGATGCATAATCAATCATCTTATCCTTATACTCACGATTAATAAACAATATCAGATGAAATTCTTTAATCTTTTGATAATCCTTTTGCTTATCCATCATCTGCAGAACAATATTCTTACATAGATAATACTGAAATCTCTTGCTTTGATAGATATTAAGGGTACTGTTCTGCATCTCCAGATCCAGAAAATAATCATCATGTATAATAAAGGTATCCATGATAATCTTCTTGTCACTAGATGTAAGAACGACTGGTTCCCCGTTGCCTATTCTTATACCATCAGTATTGAGCTTTGTAATGTTTTTGATTAGAAACCTTCTAAAGTCCAAGCTTTCATCACCAGCCTTTCCACAGTAAAACTTAAAGAACAAATCATCTTTATAGTCCAGTTTTGTTTTTTCTTTTCCCATAAAATTTATCCTCCTACTTCTTATATACGCATTTTTTTCGGATTTTTCTTTTTTTATGGAAACTTTTTACAATTTTATTATATAATTGCATATAGCAATTGTCAAACATAAAAAGAAAGTACCATTTCTGGTACTCAAATATGAATCTTCATATAATCATTTCTTGGATTTTTTGCAATTAATATTTCTTTTTGTTTTGTATTTGATACATGAGTATAGATTTGTGTAATAGATATAGAACTATGCCCTAATATCTTTTGAATATGTCTAATATCTACATCTTTATCCAATAGCATTGTTGCAAAAGTATGCCTAAACATATGTGGGGTAAGATGAATAGGTTGAGATAATCTTTTACCCAATTGTTGAATATATATACGTACTGACTGTTCAGATAATCTTTCATGATATTTATTAATAAAGAAATATTCTGATTCCTCATGTACAGTTAATTTCTTATATTTAACCAATATATTGACAACTTGCTCATTCCCTAAATAAATATATCTTTCTTTAGAACCTTTTCCAAATATTTTAATCATTCTTTCTTTTAAATCAACATCTTCATTTTTTAGATAACATAGTTCTGATATTCTTATTCCAGTAGCAAACAGTAATTCAATAATAGCCCCATTACGTATTGCTTGTTTATACTGATAATCATTTTGAGCATCTTTAGTTATTTTATAAATCAAGACAATTTTTTTAAATAGAATCAGAAACATATAAACTGAAAATAAAAGGACTAAGCCACTGAACTGTTATTTCGTATTTCAGTGGCTTTTGATATATTTATTATTCACTAAGTATTGAAATGAGAATATAATCTTTTATGTCCTTTTATTATTTATCCATTGCACAACTGATTGAACTGTTCTTTCCTGCTCACCCATAATCCATATATCAAACTGTTCTTCATTATTTAATTTCAAATGATTATCACCTTGTAATTCATCATAAAGTACTAAAGCGGGAAAGTTTTCTTCGTCACACAATTTCCTTATTAATAATGGAATAACTTCTTCACCTAATTCACATAGTTGTTGATATTCAGTCACTTTCTTCAAGTCATTAGTATTTGACGAATATTTTGTTTCACCTTGAAACCAAGTGTTTTTCCATTTTATAAATCTTACTTCAAATTCGTGAACTAATTCTAAAGATATCTTCTTTATTTCTTTATCAATAATATTCAGTTCAAAACATGACCACTCTCTTTTTTCACGATGATATTGATTTGACAGTTGTGGCACAGTAAATGATTTCACAATGACCCCATAAGTTCCATTCTCAACACCACAGCGATTATGTGTAATGCGCTCAGATGCCCCCAGTTTAGATTCCCAGACAGCCTCAAAGTTTTCCTCCTTTAAAAACTTACTTCCATGAGTAGGTTTTAAATCAACAGTTGCCCATAAATCTATCTTTTGCTCATCTAGAGTTGTTGTCTCTTTACAACCATATATTTCATAAAACTCAATCATACTTGGAATTGATCCCAAAGGATTAATCCATCTATCATCAAAACCTAATGACCATCCAATACAATTATACTCATATGTGGGGTTGTCTGTCTTTTTAACAAGGTCTAATTCTATTTTTGGATATTGACGTAGCAATGTATACTTCTCATCAGGGCTTAAATCTTTATCACACTTTTCATGAATGCTTAAGTTTTCAGCCATTTGAAAAGTACGTCTAACCATTTTTAGATTTAATGATGAATCAGTAGTTATATAACGAGCAAAAATTCTACCTGAAAGCTGTACATTTGTTGTAACCTCACTATCGAAACTATCCTTATCAATTTTATATAAATATCTATCATGAGTTGCTAACAAACTATCATACAATCCAATAAAATCATTATTTTGAGGATTATTCACAATAGCTTTTACAATCATGAATCCATTCTTATATGTTATTTGCATACTCTTAATATCCGTTGTGGCAGTTGGGTAATATGTATCATTTGTCATCCCCATTACTACTTTAGGGAAAGGAGAAGTTCGATAAAGTTCTGTAGTTCCTCCCTGAATATATCTTAATTCAACTCCAGGATCAACACTTGTAGCAAATGTATGACTCCCCCAATTATTTATAACTGCTGTTTCTTCCAAAAAATCATTTATTGATTTTGAGGCATCTTCATATATCCTGATTTTATCACTACTTTTCCACTCAGTACGTGGTATCTCCCATTTTGCTAAAAAAGAACCTGCATTGTTACTTGATAATTCAAGAATATATTGGTTTCTTGATAAGTTATCGCCCATAAACATTATCCCACATTTCTATAGGCAGTAATATGTAATAACAAATCATTGTAATCATAGTCTGTGGAATCTTCAACCATAAAGGTATATGAAACTGCAACATATTCTCCCTTATCATTATCAATCTTGACTTCTGAAAAACGACAATCTACTCTTGAACTTTCTGGCACATCAATAAGAAGAGTTGGCTGAGCAAACGCAAAGTTCCTTATTACTTGTGAAAAGACTGGCTCCATTGGTTTATTTCTTCCTCTTATTTGTTCAAAAAATATCCGTCCATATTGATTTTTTAATATCACTCTCTGATTAAAATATGATTGAGTTGTCATCATAATGCAAACTTGCCAGCCTTCCTTTATATCTAAAGTCATTCCTTTATGATCACTTAATTGCCCTGTTAATACACGACTATTTCCCATTTTTCTTTCCTCCTATTCATCTTTTCTTCGAACGCGAATATGATATTCCTTTTTAACTTCATGTCCCTGCTTATCCTTAACAGAAATGAATAAGGGGAACATTCCACCACCTACAAAAACATTTCCTTTTAAACATCCATCTTTTGAAAGTGCTAATCCATCTGGCAATGTATCTGAAGTAAACTCAATTTCTCCAGTTCCTCCTTTATATTCAAAATGATATTGAAAGTCAGTGCCTGCTGTAATATCCGGTATTTCTTTTGTAAGTAATGTTAATTGTCTTGCTTCTTTAATAATGATAAGAATATTATCAAAAGTATCTTGCCCTGTCTTTTCATCTTTTTTATGCATCGTAATTGTTTGTCGATACACCTCTTCCGGGCATCCAGCAATCTTTTTTTGATGAGAGTCAAAACAAAGTCCTTTTGGTAAAATAGATTCTTCTTGCAAACTCAATGTTACATCACTTTCTTCTTGTGACAAAACAGTAATTTCAAAATACTCTCCAACATAGCCTATATAATAATCTTCCATAATTACTTAATAACCCCAATAAACTTTAAGAATCTATAATCATCTTCTCTTGAACTCTCAATACGTACTCCACGTTTCTTTTCTCCAGCTAACATAAAATCTTTATAAGCAGTTTTAGAAAGTGTTAATGAAAGTTCACCACTTACCTTGTCATTTTCTTCAATTGCATAATTTTTAAAATCAATAGGATAAACCTTTTCTTTACTATTTGTTCCTGTTTTAGAAGCAATATTTTGATCACAAACTATTTCAATACCAGATTCAGTTGTTAACCTAAAATTCTGTAATACATTTGGTTCGTCGTCTCTATTACTCACAATATGAACACCATCTTCTTCAAGGTTAATTTTATAACCATTCACATCATTTATTGAGTTAGGATCTCCTACTTTCAAATTATTAACACGCATTCTTACAACAACAGGGTCATCACTATCAGCACCCTTTAAATTTCCATTGATTGTTGATATTCCAATCACCTGATCAGGATTTTGACAATACTTCAAATCAACACCAATCTCTTGAGACTTTTTGGATGGAATTTCAAACATAATTGATGAACCATCCTCATTAGTAGGAAATTGTAAGAGTTTACTTGCTTTATTATCATTGTTGAAAGCTATGAATTCAACATGATCTATCTTATCATTTTTAAGATAAAATTCTGTATTATCATAGTTAAAATTCGTACTTGTAAAAACTGCCTTTGTTTCATCATCCACATATGTTGCCATTTCTGATAAAGCTCCTGCTGCTACTTTGCATAATGTTCCAACCAATGCTCCACCACTTAATAATGTACTTAATATACCCATTTTTTCTTTCCTCCTATAGTTTATACTCTAAATTAAAAACGCAATAAACTTCTTTGATTTTATCATAGATATTAAAAGCATAATCTTCTAAATGAAATTCATAAAATAATTTTGTTGTTATAACAGGGTCAATTACATTTTCATTGATAACTTGTTTACCTGTTACACTTACAATTCTCATATAAATTAATTGATGAATACCTAATTCAATTGGCCAAAAGGAAACACCATTCATATCGATTTTCATTCTATAAACATTAAATTGAATAGTATTTTTATTTAAGTAAAAATCATGAGCTTCTAAAACAAGTTTATTAGCAATAGTCTTCTTTTCATCGATAAAATAACCTATTCTTAAATACTCTCTGCTTAATAGATGAAATATATCTTTATTAATAACATTCTCTGTTTGGCTATTCATTTCAAGAATCAATCCACTTTCATCTGCTTTAGCTGGTATACAAAAACAAATAGGGTATTGAGAATTATTCTTTATTTTTATATACTTTGAGGATATTGATTGAAAAAGAGAAACGTTTTGATAATTTACACTTCCTTCTTGAACCATAAAATCTTTTGAAAACCTTCCCATTGAAATTGCTAATGTTTTCATTGTATAACCTCTTTCATATAAATTTTTTTAATATTTCAAAACATCGGAATCATCTTCTTTCTATCTAAAATCATGAAAGTTAATAAACTTACAATAACTTTCTTGATTATTATTTGTATAAAAAGTATCTCTTAATAAAAGATAATCTTTATATTTTTTATTGTCTTTTAGATTATTTATTTTATATTCTCTCATATATAGAATCTTATATTGAATTAAAATTGTTATACATCAAATAAATTATGAATTCTTTTACTATAACCATCTACAAATAGAATAGTCAATTCATTGGTTTGAGATACTCATGTATCTAAACATCCGAGTTTTAAAGTAATAATAGTACTTCCTGATTTTGCTCTATAAGATTCTTAAAGAAATAATAAATTATTCATTTGAATACTACTCAATTGGGATAATTCATCATATACTTTGAAAGTATCAACTGCTTTTAACACAAATATCCATTCGATACTATTGCTATATTTTGCATTATAGAGGATATATCTATTCTTTACTTAGATTATCTTTTTATCTTCCCTACCTTATTATACAGATCGTTTATATCTTTAAAAACTTGATCTTTTATCATTTCATTTATTATCACATAGTCTAGAATTACTTTTTTAATAAAAAACCTATTTCACACAATTCCTTCATCTATTATCACCGATATCAAAATTATATAAGTCATTGTATGTTGATAAATAATTATATCATTTAATCTTCTCACACATTATCACTGTTTGACTTAAAAAATCATAATTCCAATACACTATATTAATTGCTTACATTATTTAAAAAATAGTTATGAATATAGAATGATTTGTCAAAATTACTTATCTTTATAACTCTAATATTTTTCTTTATTCTATTTTATCATTCTCTCATGATTTTGTCAAAATAATTCGTATATGATAATTATAGTTCGTAAATAAAACATCCCATC
Organism: Candidatus Stoquefichus massiliensis AP9; assembly: GCF_000455285.1. GTDB lineage: Bacteria > Bacillota_I > Bacilli_A > Erysipelotrichales > Coprobacillaceae > Stoquefichus > Stoquefichus massiliensis. Next base: position 248,391 of record NZ_HG005288.1, read on the forward strand.
TATTATATTTGCGTTTTTTTATAGAAAATGTATAATAAAAGTAATTATTATTTTAAATAAATTGGAGACTAACTATATGAGAAATCATCGTTATACAGAAACAGATATTTTAGATAAATCCAGAGAACTTATTCATGCCTTTATGAGCAAGAAATTACTTCCTTTTAAAGAATTATTAGATGAAAATTTTGTCTGGATAGGAGATTATACCTCACAGTATATTCAAGGACGTGATAAATTTTTAGAGACCATAGTCCTAGAAGGAGAATTGCCACCTGTTGAATTAAGCCAAGAAGAATATACAATACTGACACATGAACGACATACATGGATCACATATGGACGTTTTATAGTTAAAACAAATGTTGGAAAAGAAATACTATTTTCCAGCAGAATACACTTCACCTTTGTATGGAAACAGGATAAAGGCACTTTAAAATTGATACATGCTAATGCTTGTCATGTATCAGACGACCCAGTACAGGAAGCGAAAATTTCTGAAAACACTCCACAAGCAATGATTTTTGATCGTACACACATTGAAAATATATCTAATAAAGAAACACAAAAAATCAGTATACGTGATTTAAGTGGTAATGTTCATTTTCTATTTCCTAATGAGATATTATATATGAAATCAGATGATAAGCTAGTTACTGTCTACACTGAACATCATTCATTTACTGCAAGAACAACACTGAATGAGATGGAAAATTCACATTTCATTCGTATTCATAACAGTTATTTAGTTAACATAAGATATATTACGAAGATATGTCGCTATAAAGCAACATTAGTAAACGGCATTGAATTACCTATAGGACAAACAAGGTATAAAAATATACAGAAACAGATTACTAGGAAAGAATAAAGAATAAATTGCACTCATGTCATGAAGTTGAGATGACGAGATTTCTCATATTTTGTATTTTGTGAAGCTAAAAAATGTAGAACTAAATCTACATTGGAAAAATATATGATCTTATCATTTACAAGCAAAAAAAGAACAAAATTCTTTATCTCTGATACTCAAATATTAATCTTTACATAATCATTTCTTGGATTTTTTGCAATTAATATTTCTTTTTGTTTGATATTTGATACATAAGTATAGATTTGCGTAATAGATATAGAGCTATGACCTAATATCTTTTGAATATGTCTAATATCTACATCTTTATCCAATAGCATTGTT
>NZ_HG005288.1:249765-293029 GCF_000455285.1 Candidatus Stoquefichus massiliensis AP9
GCAAAAGTATGTCTGAACATATGTGGTGTTAGATGAATAGGTTGAGATAATCTTTGACCTAATTGTTGAATATATATACGTACTGATTGTTCAGATAATCTTTTATGATATTTATTAATAAAGAAATATTCTGATTGCTCATATTCATTTAATTTCTTATATTTAACCAACATATTAACAACTTGCTCATTCCCTAAATAAATATATCTTTCTTTAGAACCTTTTCCAAATATTTTAATCATTCTTTCTTTTGGATCAATATCTTCATTTTTTAAAGAACATAGTTCTGATATTCTTATCCCAGTAGCAAATAATAATTCAATAATAGCCCCATTACGTATTGCTTGTTTATACTGATAATCATTTTGAGCATCTTTAATATCTATATATAAACAAGTTAATATCTCATTCATTAAATGAGTGGGTATGACTTTTGGTAATATTTTTGGTTCTTTAATTTCTGTTCTTATTCTTCTAAACGGTGTTACTTCTACAATCTCCTGATACTCTAAATATGTATAAAATGCTTTAATACTTGCTAATTTTCTTTTCACAATTTTAACCTTATCATATATCTTATTTAAATAGTGGATATAATCATTAATCACATGATAATCTTCTATCTGATAGTTAACATACTCTAAATACTGTTTTATATCTATTCGATATGCTTACAATGTCTTATCATTGAGTTTCTTTCTTAGTTTGCAATCTTCATAATACTTTTTTAATACTTTATTTACAGTTATTTTGTCCATAAAAAAATCCTCCTCTATATAATATAACATTACAATGAGAAGGATTATATTTGATATCAACAGTAAACATAACTTTTTCATATAGATAATATATAGTTATATTTTATTAAAACAAATTCAACAATATTATCGTATTAAACCAAACGCATGAAATGCTATTTATATCTCATGTTCAAGTATAAATAGTCAAAAACATATTACATATTATAGATATGTTATATTTATTTACACGATTTTGCTAATAAAAAATGGTTTTTATAATTATTATATTGTACCAACTTCTTATAAAAAGATTGCAAAAAACACTAAGTTACTTGTTAACTTAGTGTCATTTCATCTAATTCAGTTTTATTTATAAGATGCTTATGAGAAAGTGAACCATTATTAACTACACCCATAAGTGGGTTGAGTTCATCTACTCCAATAAAATATTGATCATATTTATAAAAATATAATCTTAACATCATCATAGCAAGAATATGATATTGTTTTTCTTCATTACTTAATTCTTCATAATTTTCAAAATAAATCTCATCAATGGATACTAAGTACTCAAACATATATAACTTACTATGTTCATAATAATTATCCATAATTTCATCATCATTATCTACATACTCATAAAGATGACCAAAGAACTCAGGACCATATTTTACTTTTTCAAATATATCATTATTCATTAACTGATCACAAAAAGCATATCCTTTAAAAGAATAATCACATGTAAATCTATATTTAAGATAATCTTTATAATTATCTTTATCAGGAATATTAACTTTGTTATTATTAACATACATTTCAATCTCTTGATTATATTTAAATGTTAGTCCATACTCTTTTAAATAATTTGAAAAACTATTATTTTCTGTTAGTAATTCTAACAGACTTAAACCATCATTATCAGAACCATTTAATCTTCTAGATATACTATAGAAAGGTACTTGTTCAATACTATGTTTAAAATTCTTTTTTACTATATTGAAATAACATTCATATAGTTCATCAATATATAATACTTGATGATCTTGTTGAAACATATGATATCCTGAATCTATAATATCAAGAATCACTTGTTCACTTAATTCTAATGCAGAACATAATGACTCTAATATATCTTGATATGATGTCGTTTTAATTTGCATTGTTTCACCTCCAAATTTATTTGACAAGTTTCTTCTCTATTCCATCGCATAGTCAGATATTGAAATTCCATTATCATTATTATTTATTATGTTTATAGTTATTCTTACTGGTTGCTCCAGAACTACAAGTTTTAATTAAATTATTTGTTATTTTCCATATAGCAATGAATTTTACATGGATTCTTTATCATTATTGATTGTTATAACAATCTATCAATAAATCATCAAGTTATTGTTTACCAATACTTAGTACTTGATATACAAACTCTTTTATTAATTCTATCATTGTTGCATCTATATCTGTTATATACCTCTCCTCGACATTTTTAATTCCCATCTATAAACAAGCATGATCTTTATGTGAATCAAATATGATAATGTCTTAATATATCAAAGTTAAAAATGTCCCAAAAGAAATTAAATTATTTATAAATCATGTTATGATGAACCTCTTCTATGAAAGTGAGGTTCCCTATGAGAAAGGTTGAATTAAGAATGAATGAACAATATAAATATGATATTATTAAAAATCTTGTTGACAATAATGGCAATAAAAAAAGAGCTGCCAATAAACTCAATTGCTCTATCAGAACGATTAACAGACTTATTACGAAATATGAAAATCAAGGAAAAACTGGCTTTATCCATGGTAATAGAGGTCGTATCCCTGCCACTTCTTTTCCTGATGAAACAAAATCTAAAATCATTGAGCTTTATATGAATGATTATGGTGATGCCAATCTTCGTCATTTCTCTGAAATTGTTCTACAGGATCTTGGTATCTCTGTGAGTGATACAACTCTTAATATCTGGCTGAGAAACGAAGGCATTCTCTCTCCCAAGGCTAGAAAAAAGACAAAGAAAAATATGAAGATGCAATTAAAGCTTCAGCTTGACAATGTTTCTTCTGAAAAAATTAAAAACAATATCAGAGAGGCTATTGCCATCATTGATAGCCAGGATGCCCATCCCAGGCGTCCCAGATGCAAATATGCTGGTGAAATGATTCAGATGGATGCAAGCAGCTATAACTGGATTAAAGATGAAATATGGCATCTTCATGTCGCTATTGATGATGCCACTGGTGAAGTTGTTGGTGCTTATTTTGATGCACAGGAAACACTTAAGGCTTACTATCATGTCTTCTATCAGATTCTTACGACTTATGGTATTCCTGCCCTGTTTTACACTGATAGAAGAACTGTCTTTGAATACAAAAGAAAAAACACCGTTTTTGATAACGAGGATACCTTTACACAGTTCTCCTATGCCTGTCATCAATTAGGTGTTGAAATCAAAACAACAAGTGCGGCACAAGCCAAGGGCCGTGTTGAACGTTTGAATCAGACTCTACAATCCCGATTGCCCATTGAGCTTAGACGTGCCAACATTACAAATATAGAGGATGCCAATGAATTCTTAAAGCACTACCTAAAAGAATTCAATCATCAGTTCGCTCTACATCTGAATAGTACCAGATCTGTATATGAAAAGCAACCAGATATTGAATTAATAAACAGAACGCTATCCATCATTACACCCAGAAAAATCAATAATGGACATTGCATTAAATATATGAACAATTACTATATTCCTGTAAACAGTGATGGATCAAGAGTCTATTTCAAGAATAAGAGCGACTGTATGGTCATAGAAGCATTTGATGGTAGACAATATGTGAATGTGCTTGATCAAATCTATATTATGGAAGAAATACCAAACTATGAAGAGTATTCCAGAAATTTTGATTTTGATAGGAAAGCAAAACCAAAGAAAAAGAAGCAGTATATTCCACCAATGAGTCATCCATGAAAACATGCTTCCTATCTTAACTATCTTGCAACCATGAAACATCGTCAAGAAAACGCTCATGTTTAGAAAAAATCAGGACATTTTCAAAATTGGTTGACACCCATCTATAAACAAGCATGATCTTTAATAACTTTTTTATTTTTTTAATACTCTTATGAGACTTGCTAGATTATTTTTCATCAATAATAAGGTTAAAATAAAGAAAATAAATGAATATATAAAAAAACCAACTACTGAGTTAAATGCAAAAAGTATTATGTAAGTAGTAATAAGCAGTAAAATATATAAACTTGTAATTTTGGTGGGGAGTAAATGTTTAAATGAATTTAAATTAATGATCGTCCAAAAAATCATATTTATTACTGTTGCAATTGCAAAAGATTCTATAAAATTCATTTTTAAATTAAATAAAAAATTTGTAATTATAGATGTTATTATTACTATTATCATTTTAATAATATACTCTTTTTGTAACGAATAACTTTTATATAAATTTACTATAATTGCTGTATTATAGACTAAAAATATTTGGCCAATTAACAATATACGAAATGACATAATAGATGATTTATACGTTGTAAGAAAAGATTCTATAAAAAATACTATTGGAAATGAAAAAGATAATACTCCCAACAATATTATTATAAACCCATTTGAGATTATTTTTTCAAACTGCTTACTTTTATTTTTGCTAAAATAACTAAATAGAGTTAAACCAATAGGTGTTGTAATCATATTCACAGTTGATAGAAGTTGACATGCAAATGAATATATTGCAAAAGATTCAATAGGATATAATAATTTAACAAACCACTTATCTATTCCAGAAAAAATTGCATATCCAAAATTACCTATCATTAATAAAAAACCTATCCTAATATTAATTGGTAACAATGATATGCTACATTTTCTAGTTACTTTCATTTTAAAATATTCTTTATAAAAATCAAATATAGACATGATTAAAATTAAATATAATACAAAACAATAAAAAGCTATGTAAATCTTATAATCTCTTATCTTTAAAACAAATAATAATATTGTATTTAATAATAAATCAAAAAAAGAAGTGTTATTTAAAATTCTGCTATATTTAGAAAAATTACCAATTGACTGATAATACTGAGATAAATATGTTGTTAAAATTGTTGGCACAAAACTGAGTGCCCAAAAAAACACAACAAAATCCTTTTTTATTATAGCATAAATAAGAATAAAAACTGATAATATCATTTGAAATAAAAACAAAATAAAAAAATCATTTTTTACATTTCCATCTATTTTTTTTCCTCCAAATTTTATATAAACGGAATCACAATAGCCTAGATGAAATACCCCTATGTAAGAACAATATAACTGATATAATTTAATATAAGCGTAATTATCTATAGAGAGTATTTTTGGAATAAAAAAAGTAACTATTAGTGTAGAAAAAACTTTAATAAAATTACTGCGAAACACTTTAATAATGTCATTTTTCACTATAAACGTATAATGATACCAGATACTAGGTATTCTTATACTTCCTCTCCTCTCTTTTATTTTTTATAAACTTTGAAAAGATTATATTTTCAAGTTTATTGACTTATTTCACTTCTATAAACAATAAAACTTGTAGTTAATAATGAATTAAGTGAACCTATTTATATAATTTTCATTCCTGCATTAACATATAAGTCCTTATATTATTAAAATTAATCAATAGCAAAAACAATTAAACTATCATTCGACTACCCCTATGACATAGGTATCAAAAATCATTTAGTAATTGACTAAATGTCATTGTTGCAAATATCAAGAATAACATAACAGGAATATATCATGGTATACCAAAAAGAAGTCTGCCATTGTTTTTAAATAAACAGGAATAGCAATTTAATCATAGAAATATAGGCAATAATGTCATGAATAGAATCAAACAATATATTTCAATGTCCTTTCCTGTGGCTGAAAAGACATTGACCTATATTTTAGATTTATCAGAACCTGTTTTTACCAAACCTGTGTCATAGGGGGTAATCAAGAACTATCATTAGTATTAATATAAAATAATATATGCCTCAAAATGTACTAAACAAATAAACATTATTTATATCACATAAATATTTTAAAAATATATCTTTATTTAAATAATATATTATTTTCCATAACTAATTCTAAAAGTGATGGACTATAAGTATATATACACGTTCTATAAACCAATATACATAATATCAACAAAACTCCACTTACATTAATCAAATAATTTATCTTCTTACTATTTAAATTTTTAAAAATTAACATATTTATTAATATTAATACATTTCTTATAATTCTAAAATAGTCAAAATGAAAAATTAATAATGGGACAAATAAGAAAGTAATAAACATAAATCTATTTTCATAAATTATATTAGCTTGCTTTGTTATTAATATTATTTTATCTCTTAACCTAATATTCTTTTTAGAATACAGTATAAAAATAAACAAACAAAAAATCAGTATTACAAAAGTTATTACTGTTATAAAACTCGTTTTTGTTTGAAAATAACCACTAATTTTTTGTAAATTAAAAATATTAAAATAAATCAAACCTATTAATATACAGTCACCTAACAGTAGATATTTATATGTTTTTTTGAAAGTATTTTCATTTAAATAGATAAAATTAAAAATCAGATATACTAAAGCTGATGAATGAAATAATGAAGCAATTAAAATTCCCATATTATATTTAAACACATTTCTATCTCTAAAAATATAATTACACATCACTGATATTACAATACAACTTGCTAATCCATTTCTCGCCTGTATTACCTCAATAGGAAAAGGATAAATCATATATAATGCCAATAAGACATTAGGTTTATTTGATAATTTATAAATTGATAATGCCATTATAGTAAATAAAACCATAAATAATAACATCCTAAAACTTTCAAAACTTAAATTTAAATTATAGGAAATTAATCCTAAATATCTATATCCTACTTCAAAATTCATATAGTATGAATAATATATATCATTTATATTCCCTGCACAATTGTAGACTCCTCTATAGCCTTCTAAATCCGGGATACCACTAGCATACCCAAAAATAATTGATGTAATAACAATAATATATATGGTAACTATCTTATTTTTTTTTGCTAACAATCCAAATATGATTGCAGTAAAGTATAGAAACCAAATCATATTTTTTTCCTCTGCTTTGCAAAATCAAGTACTTCATCTTGATAATCCTTAATGAGATTTTTAAACTTTTTATAAAACACTCTGTAATTCTTTTTACTTATACAGAGAATCAAATACCTCAACTTTCTTATTCTTACTAATAATTTGCACATCATCTTTTTTTCATTTAAATATTCTTTCAAATATAACTGTTCACTATTAACCAAACAAGTATATGTATATGGTGTCATTCCTCCAGTCGAAACTCCATGCGCATGAATTACATGTGTATTGGGTATAACATAGATATCAAAATTTGCTTTTTCAACTATTGATCCAATTATATATTCTTCTTCATATAAAAATGTTCTTTCGTCTAATGGATATAATAAATCTACTCCTTTTTTAGATATCATAAAACAACAACCACTAACCCCAAATACTTTTATTGGCAATTTTAAAGATTCTTTTCTGATAAAAGATTTTTCAAATTTCCTAAAAAAGACTTTAAAAGGTGTACTTAACATCATATTTTTAAGTTTCCCCACTGCATCTAACCTTTTTAACATATATATATACTGAAATTCATTTTCTGCATTATATATTTCCGGTCCAACTATTAAAGTATTTACATTATCATTCAAATATTCTTTCATAACTTTAATAGAATTATCTACAATTAATATATCACTATTACTTATTAAAAAATATTGACACCCATCTTGCATTGCTTTTTTAATGCCAATATTATTTCCTGCGGAATATCCCCTATTTTCTTTTGAAAACAATAATGCTATTTTTTCATCCCTTTCATATTCTTCCTTATCTCTACTACTTATCTGAATTGTAGAACAATTATCTACAATATATATTTTATAAGTATCTTTTATGCTTACATGACTCTTAATTGAATCTACACATTTTTTTGTTTCAATCCATGTATTGTAATTCAATATAATAATACCTATCATATTTTTTCCTCATCCTTATAATATTTATACGTATTATGTAATTGATTTTGCAGTATATCATACTTATCAAACTCATTATTCTTAATCCTTCCTAAGATACTTAATAATTCACCTAATGTCATTTCATATCTTACTGATGGTAATATATAGTCATCACAATATATGTCCTTATTTAAATATTGTTTAAAATCCTCATAAAGATCATTGATATATGTAACTGTAATCTTATGACTTGGGTCATTAACGATAATTGGTATATTATTCGCTAAATTAAAGCAGAAAGTTGAGATAACACTGTTAAAATTCGGCTTTCCATATTTACCAAATACATGATTCAGTTTAAAAACATACAATCTAGCATTTTCTTTCGTGCAATGTTCTCTTAATAATTTTTCAGCTTCTTTTTTGGTCTTTGAAAAAATAGAATTAAACTCTATAGCTGTTGATGTTGAAAAAATAATACTTGACCTATTCTGATGTTTTTCTAAACAATTAATAAGTTTTTGAGTATACAAAATATTTCCTTCAATAAAATTCTTATCATCATCAGAACGTTGAACAGCAGCTAAATGAAAGACAAAATGACATATCTCGCAGCATTGATTAAGTTTTTCGTCTTCTTCATGAGAAACAGAAAGAACTTCATATCCATCATCTTCTAAAAATTCTATAAGATTTCTAGCTATAAAACCATTTTTTCCTGTAACTAATATCTTCATTGATCTTCCCATTTTTCCTTTTCTTCAACTATGTCCTTTAACGACAATAATTTTTCTACTGTTTCATCAATTGTTAGTAGTTGAGTATTATCACTATTAAATTCAGTTAATCCATTTCTATTGGTACCTTTAGATAAATAGTTATCATAGTTTAAGTCTCTTTTATCTGCTGGAACTCTGTAGAAGTCTCCCATGTCTATAGCCTTTGAACATTCTTCATTAGTTAAAAGAGTTTCATATGTTTTCTCACCATGACGAATCCCAATAATTTTATTTTCTTTTTTATAATTGAACACTTCCTTTATTGCCTCTGCTAAAACTTCAACTGTTGTTGCTGAAGCTTTCTGAACTAAAATATCTCCACTTACTCCATGCTCAAATGCAAATATAACAAGATCTACCGCTTCATCTAATGACATAATAAATCTTGTCATATGAGGATCTGTAATTGTCAATGGTTTTCCTTCTTTTATCTGGTTAATAAAAAGAGGTATAACTGAACCTCTTGAACACATAACATTTCCATATCGTGTACACATAATACTTGTTTTTTCTGGATCGACTGTTCTACTTTTTGCAACAATGACTTTTTCCATCATTGCCTTGCTTGTTCCCATTGCATTGACTGGATAGGCTGCTTTATCTGTAGATAAGCACACTACCTTTTTAACACCACATTCTATGGCTGCGGTTAATACATTTTCTGTTCCTAAAACATTTGTCTTAACTGCTTCAATAGGAAAAAACTCACAAGAAGGCACCTGCTTTAATGCTGCTGCATGAAAGATGTAATCTACACCATGCATAGCATTTCTAACTGAGTTTATATCTCTTACATCACCAATATAGAACTTAATCTTATCAGAGATTGCAGAATATTTTGCTTGATACTCATGACGCATATCATCTTGTTTTAATTCATCTCTACTAAATATTCTTATTTCCTTTATATCTGTATTTAAAAAACGGTTCAACACCGCATTACCAAATGATCCCGTACCCCCAGTAATTAATAATGTTTTATTTTCAAAATTACACATATTTATATTTCTCCTTTTACTCTGTCATAAATTCAAACCCTAATTTTCTTAGTGTTTTCTTGATAGTTCTTTTTATATTACCTGATAATTTTATTGATAAATAAACCTTTATATTATATAACATCTCATTCTTATATGTCATAGTTTCCCTTGTTCCCGTATTAATCACTATTCCGTTTTTTTCATAAAATTTAATTGTTTTTCTTATCCATTTTCCTTGTAACACCCCGTTTTTATACCCAAACAAATCCCTTGTGTCATACTCTATTCCATCAATATATTCATCTGGTTTTCCATTCTTTTTATATATATTCACAAAAAAGCGCTCAAAGTCCCATGGAGAAATTGCACCTTCTTTATTCATTTTTTTCAGTATAGAAAGAAACTTGAGTCTGTTCCATATTGCCAACTGTAAATTGATTGGATATTCAGTATTACTAGGTACTTTAATTTCCTTTTCATTTTGAATAAATCTCTTATTATTAGACAACTGATAAAAAAATATTTCTTCATCCTTCATGTGTTGAACTATATGCAATATTTCATTTTCATCAATATTCTTACTAATGAAATAATCTTCTAAAAAAAATATGATATACTCTTCATCAACTAATTCTAATGCTCTAATTGTTCTATCAAACCAATTTATTTCTTTCCCCATTTTTAAAACAGTAAGATTTTCTTTATTGTAATTATTAAAATTACTCACAAGATATGATTTAAAAGATATATTAGCCCAATATTGATTCATAATCTCATAAAATGATGACCAAATATCAGAATATCCATCAAATGAATCTACAAATACCGCTATATTTTTTCCCATTTTAACCTCACTCCTTAAACAGTTTTTGTCTATAAATATCTTACATGATATAATTAATTCACCTATTTCATACCTACAATTAGTACCTTGTTGATTTTGGCCACTTAATTAATTGAAAAATATTTTATTTATAACCGCATATGACTATAATAAAAATCGTATCAACAAAAATAATAAGCCCAGTTACAATAAAGTCATTTAAATTATAAATCTACTTCTCAAAAAATAATAATTGAATTTTGATTGCTATATAAGTCAGTAAATAATCAATAGTATCTTTTTCTATAAGCAATCAATATCTTTTTGTATTTTTAATCCAATATTATTGTATTGCTTATAATCTTTATTATACAAATGGTGTATTACTGCTTTAATTACATTATCTAAATTACTTGACTCATCAAAGGAAATATGTTTTTCATCTTCTCCATAAATTATTATTTTCACTGTCTTCTTGGATAACATATCATATGATATGATTCCTTTTGTTCCAACAAATTCAATATACCTTCTCTTTGTAGCAGATAATAATGAACAATGTATATGAATATCTATGTTTCCTAATCTCCCAGAATAATAATAATTGTTTATTTCTTTGTAGTTATTCATTTTAATTATTTCATTTTTTGTATAATTATTTTCCCTATTAACAATATATCTAAGAACTGAAAACAAATGAACACCTATCGTCTCGACAGCATTACCATTAGGGTAAAATTTCCCATACTGGGTTATCTCACCATTGACACTTTTTATAGTTCCAATTAAAGAAACATTTTTTTTTATATAATTAATTCCTTGTGAGTAAAGATATGTATAATCAACAAATAACAATAAGTTTCGTTTATATGACAAATCATATAAATCAATCGCTTCTTCATAGGTTTGTGCTAATATTTTTTCACAAAAAACATGAATATTTTTTAAAAGCAATTTTTTAACAATCGAATAGTGTGTCGCAACTGGAGTGCAAACAAATGCCAAATCTGCTTCCTCAAGCATCTCTTCTTCTTTTTGCTTAATTGTTCCAATATCGACAATACCTATAATTTTCAATATATAAGAATATGATTTAATATGCTGCTGTAATATTTTTGACCAATATCCATTTCCATATATAATTACATGGTAATTTTTTTTCATTTTCTACACCTTTCATTTAGAATCATATATTTAAATAATATCTTTTTAAGCTATTAAAAACATACCACCCAAAATAATAGCAGCGTGGAAAAAATGGTATATTCAAAATGTTTTTATATAAATTCCATAACCCTTTTGCAGCTTTTATCTTATTACTCGATACTGAATTATTATTTACTCTATAATGCATACATACTTCATCCATTCCATGTGCAGTATGCCCTTGTTTTAAAATTGGAAATCTTAAAGCTCCATCCCAATTCATGTCCACTTTTTGGACAGGTAATATGTTTATATATTTCCTATCCATAATTACAGTTGAGTTCCCCATATTAGTATTTTTTAAAAATGATTCATAAGTTTGAGTTTTAGGAGCTTTAATAATTTTATTTAATGATAATCCATTATCATCTATCCAATCATATGATGTATACGTAAATTCATAATTGTTTTTTTTCATATATCTTAATTGTAAAGATAATTTATTATCAGTCCATATATCATCTGCATCTATAAATGCAACATATCTACCTTGCATATGTTTGAAAGCAGTATTCCAAGCAATTGCTGCTCCCATATTCTTTTCATGTCTAAACACTCTAATTCTAAGATCTTCAAATTCATTAATTATTTCATATGTATTATCCGTCGAACAATCATCAACAATCAATAATTCCCAATTTTGATAAGTTTGATTTAATACCGATTCTATTGCCTCTCTAATAGTTTTTCCAGCATTATATGCTGGAGTAATTATAGAAACTAAATTTTCTTCCATTTATTATTCTCCTTTTTCAATATTTTTAATTAAATGGATTTCGTTTTTTATATTTATATTTATTAGTGCACGTATATACTGTGTAATTACTACACTAATAATAAATAGTACAAATAAAATCAAACATAAAAAACAAGCATATAAATCACCAATAAAAAGTACACCACATATTAATGATAATCCTGAAAAAAGCAAACCAATAATCTGAATAGTATTAGTATAAAGAATGAAACTTTCAATTGCCTTATATATTCTTTCGCGTTTTTCAGTTTTATCATATTTTATTTGCTTAGATAAAGGGATATATTTCTCTCTTTTTACATCCATCCCACAAGACAAGATATTAGATAAATCATTGGAATACAATTTTGCAAAATTATTTAATCTATTAATTGCTCTCCTCGAAAGCACTCTAACCGTTACTGGATAAATTTTTTGTGATTTTATAACACCTATATTATACAAAGCATAATACATTTTTTGGGATATACTCGATTTTCTACATGGCGAAAATAAGACAATATCATACCCTTGCAATGCAATAGCATACGTCTTAATAAGTGATTCTAAATCATAGTTTATTATAATCCCATCAAATTCAAACACAAAATCTCCAATAGCAAAGTCAATTCCAGCTGCTATTGCCTCTTCAATAGATTTACAATAAGCTAAGCTAATAATGTTAAGTGTAACATGTGAAAATTTAGATTTACAAATTGCTTTCAACTTGTCTATTGTACTATCTGTTGATTCATTATTAACGCATATTAATTCATAATTTTCAAAATTTTTTTCAAATAGAGGTATTATTTGATTTAAGAACTCTTCTATATATTTTTCATGATTTCTGACCCTGAAAACAATAGAAATAAATTTTTTTTCTTTTATCATCATAGAATTTCCTCCAAATCATATACAGTATTAATTTTCCCAGATAGGACAGAATAAAACATAGGTTTATCAGAAAATTTTTTTATAACCGTTGGCCTTGAGTCATCAATTTCTGATAACTTTAATATAGGCTTCATTGAATATAAAGAATCTACATACTCAAATTCAAAATTGCTTCTTAAATATTTTTTTGCAAGACTTGACATATATATCCATGCAGTCTTTGGTTTATTCATACAATTATTACAATTACCTAGCGATTTATAATTACAATAACTTTCATTATCATTTTGACATGAAAAAGTAGGCAAATCATTCATTGATACCTTATGTGGTGTAAATGTTACTGATGTTAACGAATGATATCCTGTTTTCCCAAAAGGCATAATAGAAAAAAAAGGTCCATCCATTACTGTAATTCCTACATTTTTTAGATTTTTATTAATTCTGCACAATATTATTTCACACAATTCATATTTAATTTTAAACTTTTCATAACCAATCATATCCAATATTTGGTTAATTGAAGCATAACTAGCATTTAACAGAAATTCTGTTCTATATTCTTTATCATTAGCAGAAATATAATAATAATTATCATCTTTTTCAATTGTTTTCACTTCGTGATTACATAAAATATTCACATTACTCATCTCTTGAATTTTATGTAATAAATCAATTTTTAATTCGTTAGCATCATATGTGTATTCTTTTGTCATAAAGGCACCATCACATACATCATTGTTAAAATAGGTGCTTATTGATATTTCGTCACACTGAATTCCTGTGTTTCTGCAAAAATTTATAAATTGTTCTCTATTTGTCCAAGAAAAATTTTTAGAAGTTGCATAAATTTGATTAAACTCTGAATATATGGAATTTGGAAATTCATCCACAAATCTATCAAAATAATTCTTTGATTTTATAGCCGTTGAATAAGACCGAGGATAGTGATATCCCATATGAACTCTTGCCTGATTAATATATGTTGCTCGTTGAAAAAGATCATCATCTCTTTCTAATACAAGGACTTTTTCTCCTTTTAAGCCACTATACCATGCAGCATATATGCCATATAATCCTGCACCTATAATTATTTTGTCATACTTTTGCACATTACTATGTATAAATCTCATTTATATTTACCCTACCTTTCTATTGTGATTTATCCGTATTTGATACTTTATAATTACTACTCACTCAAGTGATATTCATTCATTTTTCTTCCTTGCTTAGTTTCATATGTTCTGCATAATATAAAACCATTTTGGCAATAAAACTTATTCACATATTCATTGTTTTTAGCATCTGTTTCTAAAGAAATATATTTGAATTTGTTTAAATCAATATTTTCTTTTAAATAACTGATCATCTGTGACCCAATACCCTTACCTTTTTCAGTTGGCATTACACCTATTGATGCCAATTCAATATATTTTTCCGGTCGTTGGACTTCCTCAGATTTTTTAAATGCTGATAACAATCTTATTAAAACTGTTGGCTTTTTAACAAATGCTATAAATGCATACCAGCCAAAATATAATAATTTTCTTTTCACTAAATATTTATAAAATGAACTCATATCTTCTGAATATGCTATAAATCCTAAAACTTTATCATTTTCTAATGCAACAATAATATTAGAATTTTCATGTTCCATAAATCCAAGGTATAACTGCTTTAAAAATCCTTTTCCCAAAAATGTTAAAAAGAAGCCATCAAATGTTTGTAGATGAATATGAACTATTTCATCTATATATTTTTTATCAGTAAGTATTAATATTTTCATTCTTCCACCTACACTTTCACTACAGTGTTTATCATCACACTGATATCTTTCATAAAATAAAAAGAAGTCATTGCATCTAGATTGTATTTCATCTTTAATGGCAGTACTTCATTGATATAGACTTCATTTGTTTCTCTTCCCTGTGACACATACTTCTCTATAATCTCATCTTCATCCTTGAACTGAATACTCGCTAATGATGTGACACCTGCAGGTAATAATAATGTTGCATACATTTCATTTGTATATTGATCTACATACTTCTTAACCTCTGGTCTTGTTCCTACAAAACTCATATCTCCTATTAAAACATTAAATAGTTGTGGTATCTCATCTATGCGATACTTTCGTATCTTTTCACCTACACGTGTAATTCTAGAATCATTCTTAGATGTGACTAGATTACCTATTTGATCAGCGTCGCTGATCATTGTTCTAAATTTGAATATTTTAAATATTCTTCCATACTGTGTAACTCTTTCCTGTCTATAAAAGACTGTTCCTTTTGAATCTATCTTAATCCATATAGAAAAGAACAGAATAACTGGAGACAAAAGAATAATCAATATGAAGGAAACAATAATATCAAACAACCTCTTTAATATTAACTGAAACTTCTTTTTTCTTAATATTTCATAATAAGGTCTGACTTCATCAGTTTGCATATATTCAGGAAGGTCTTCCCACTTCTTTATAAGCATTCTAATACTTCCTTAAAGGTATTAGTAATGTATTCAACATCTTCATCAGTGAGATTTGTATGAAGTGGTAATGTTACCTCATTAACAAATAAATTATAAGTATTGGGATAGTCCGTAATTTCAAAGCCTAAATTCTTATAAGCTGTCAGCATTGGAAGTGGCTTATAATGAACATTACATGCAACACCTTTTTCTGCCATCTTTTCTATAACCATATTTCTTTGTTCTGATGTTATATTAGGAATTCTTGTAATATATAAATGTCCACTAGACTGATGAGCATCACTATAATGATCTAATACTTGTATTCCTAAAGGTATTAATGCTTTATCATACTTGTTGATTATTTCTTTTCTTCTCTTGATCATTTCAGGATATCTTTTGAATTGAGCTAAGCCAATACCAGCCATGATATCTGTCATATTGCATTTATACAAGGGAGCAACAACATCATATTCCCAAGCCCCTAATTTTGTTTTAGCTAAAGCATCTTTAGATTGACCATGTAATGATAATAACTGCAACTGATGATAGATATCCTCATCATCAATACCTGGAATTGTTTTCCATGTAAGTGCTCCACCTTCAGCAGTTGTCAGATTCTTAACTGCATGAAATGAGAAAGAACTAAAGTCAGCTATTGAGCCAACCATCTGATTGTTCCATGAAGCACCAAACGAATGAGCTGTATCAGCACATATTGCTATTCTTCCAATTGCTTTTTGAATATCATTAGATGGTTTGAACAAATGTTTCTTCTGTTCTACTATTTCATAGAGTTTATCGTAATCACAAGGTATTCCCCCTAGATCTACTGGTATAATAGCTTTTGTCTTTTCATTAATCGCATGAGCCAAAGCATCATAGTCCATCTCTACGTTATCTTTTTGAGCATCAACAATAACAAGTTTAGCTCCTACATGGCACACTACAGCAGCACTTGCTGTATATGTATAAGCTGGAACAATCACTTCATCTCTCTCACCAATACCTAAAATACGCAATGCCATTTCTGCACATGCCGTTTGAGAATTAAGACATACACATTTATTAACACCAACATATTTTGCAATCTCTTTTTCAAATTCTTTGACTTTGGGCCCAGTTGTAATCCAACCAGATTTTAATGTATCAATCACTTCATTAATTTCATTTTCACCTATGTCTGGTGGTGAAAATGGAATGACTCTTTTCATAGTTTTGCATTCATTCATTATTTATCCCCCTTAAAAGAAACTTGGTTCTTCACCAAACTGTTTCTTATAATCTTCTTCCCAATCTTTACTATTCTCTTTTAATTCTAAGTTAATAATGATTTGATTATTAACTGCTTTCATAGAATGAATAGAGTAATTGTTTAATAATTGATGATAAGCATCTTTACCATGTTGGTAATGATATTGCTTATCATCAATTATGCATGTGACTTCTGACTCTATTTTTGTTAATATTTCCAACATAATTTCACTCTCCTTATGCTAATAAAAAAAACAGGTTCATCGCCTGTTTAAGCCTTATTTATATGTGAGAAGATACAGTCTCCCCTACCCCAAATAAACAAGACTCTATGTTCCAAATTAAAGTGTCAGCCAGTTAACCAACGTAACACTTAATTCTTGCTTTTAATTTCTACACCAAGAACTATCTTTCTATCAAAAAAAGGTAAATCTAACTGTGCAATACAACTATGTTTAACAACTTTAATAATATGATCTTGATAATTTAATAATGGTCCACTTGTAATAACTGTCTTACCATTTTCTTGATAACCAACAGATACTCTCGCAACATATTCATCATCTAATACACTATTAAAGAATTCTATTTCTTTGTCTCTTAATGCTGATACTTCAGCATTTTCTAATTGTTTAATGAGTCCTTCGTTCTTATCTCTCATAGATAATAAAAGATCATTAAAATCATTTTGATTTAAATAAGATTTTACAAAGATATAATTATTAAACATATCTCTTACTGTTTTTTTCTTTGCTTCCCTATGAAAAACTTCACTTTTAGGAATAAAAGCAATAAGTTCTTTTTGTTGATTCAAATTAGAAAGTATTTTATTTGTTTTATGACTTAATACATATAAAACATACCAATTCATGATTTGCTTACAACCTCTAAAGGAACTTTCATGATTCTACCTAATATATTGCAATCCAAAATAGCCATTCTTTTATGTCTATCTATTCTTTTAATACTTTTTTCTAGACCAATCAGCGGTCCATCATTTATGATTAAACGAGAATCAGCAATATGTCCTGTAGAATGTTTTATTACCCCTTGATTATCAAACATCTTTTCCAAAAGAACCTGTTCCATTGAAGTTAATGAAAAAATACTTTCATACTCTAATAATTGAGCAACATGATTAATTGAATAAAAGAAATCTTCATATTTCTTCTGAAATTCATCATGTTTTAAAGATGTTCTAATAAAGATATAGTCAGGATACATATAGGATGTCTGAAATTCTTTAACTCTAGAATTAGAGAACCATTTCTCCATCTTTGGTAAAAATGCATAAATATTTTGATTATCATTCAAATAATCAATAATTTCTTGACATTTTCCTGATTTAACATGCACTATATACCAATCCATACGTCATTCCTCCCTGTTTTTACTTCGCAGAACTACTTATTCTAGGATAAATTACTTGAAAATAAATAGATAATTAAAGTTATAAAATAAAAGAAAGAGTAAAATCCCTAAATTCATAAGCATTTGACTCTTTCTTCATCTATCTATATTAAAATAGGTAAGGAACTAAGACAACATAGGTTTTTCTATTTTATCAACTTGACTCATCTTAAATTTTAATGATGAATGAACATATAAATTAAGTGTTGTTGAAATATTAGAATGACCTAATATTTCACTTAATGATTTCACATCTACACCAGACATAACACAATTTGTTGCATATGTATGTCTTAATGCATGAAAGTTCATATGAATATCATATTGCTGACATAATTTATGAAATTTATATTGAACAGTTCTTGGATCAACGAGTTTTAATGAGTTTGATACAACATAATATTGATCATTTTTTTCTTTATTTATATTGTAATATTGACAAAGATATTCTTTAAGAAATAAAGGAATTGGTACAATTCTTTGTGATGTTATTGTTTTTGGATCAGATATAATAAGAGTTGTTTTAGAAGCGTTATTTTCTTTATTTTTAAGTCTTTGAACAGTCTTTTTTATTTCAATTGTTCCTGCTTTTAAATCAATATCTTCCCATTGTAAGGCACAAATTTCTCCTATTCTAAGTCCTGCATATAATCCTAGTAAAATACATACAGATATTGATTCTAAATGTAATAAACTATATCTTTCTAAATATTGTTTTTCATCATTTCCTAATACATCACATTTAATTTTACTTTTAGGAAGTTTAAAATAATTTAAATTAATGTGATGAATATGATATTTATCTTCTGCGAATTGAAAAATAGATTGAATTGTAAATAATATTGTTTTCATAGAACTATTGGATAGTTTTTTACCTTGTAATTCTTCTGTTAGAAAAGTAACAATTAACTTATCATCTATATCATTTAATATATATTTTTCAAAAAATGGTATTAAATGTAAATAAACAATATTTTCATACTTAGAATAACTGGAATATTTTACATACATCTTTTTTAGATTCAACCATTCTTCTGATAAATTTTGAAATGTCATACAATTTTTTTCCATTCATAGACCCTTCCTTTGTTCAAATATTAAATCAATAATACGACTTATATATATTTCAATTACATCTTAATAATGAATAAATCTGTCTTTTCAGGTTGATTTTTAGCATATATGTGTTATAATTTTTTCGCAGAATAAGTAGTTCTGCGAAAAATATTTTTAATAAACAGGTGTTCATTTGGTATGAACACCTTTTCTATAATTATATTATTTCTTATTGCAA
Organism: Candidatus Stoquefichus massiliensis AP9; assembly: GCF_000455285.1. Lineage (GTDB taxonomy): Bacteria > Bacillota_I > Bacilli_A > Erysipelotrichales > Coprobacillaceae > Stoquefichus > Stoquefichus massiliensis. The sequence continues at coordinate 269,432 of NZ_HG005288.1, forward strand.
TTAATATCTTAAATTATTAATACTTGTTGATAGTATCTTTGATATCATTTCTATATCAAAATCTATTTGTTTGTCACTCATGACAAACTGATCCTCTATAGGATTTAAGACTTCATTGAGTAATTGTATTCTTTTTTGTTCGTCTAATTGTCCGATTTCTCCTAAGATTAAACGTCTTTGGACTTCATTAAGTCTTCCTTCATATCTTTTACGTTTTCCTACTTTTAATGCTGTTGAGGGATCTAATGATTCTTTAAAGTATCCTTCTAACAGATTATAAACATCACTAACAAGACTTGATACATGAATAACTGTTGGTATTCCTATCGCAATGACTGGCACACCCATCGATGTTTCTGTAATACTCTTACGATGATTTCCGATACCACTTCCTGGATATATTCCTACATTATTCATTTGAATCACATGACAGATTTTTTCATAACTTTGAGCACACAATGCATCAATGGCAATAATTAAATCAGGACGGTATTCATTCACTAAACAACTCACAATATCTGCTGTTTCCATTCCTGTATGTGCCATAACACCTGGTGCAATACATAAGCTATCATAATATTGTTGATGATGTCTTTCATCTAATGGATAATGATGTGTTGCTCGTAAGTGTTTAATTGTTCTGGGACCAATAGCATCACTTGTTAATGTTTCATTTCCTAAGCCTACAAAGAGAATTAAAGGATCTATTTTCTTTGTTTTTTCTTTAATAAATAAAGATAATTGTTGTTCAAAATGTTTGGCGATAGTAGAAACATCCTGATAATCTGGAAAACTTATTTCTACATATTGTCCTATTTCATGAGGATAAAGATCACTTGTTTGTAATATTTCAAATGTTTCAATTGTAATATTTCCATCTTTTTTCTCGAAACGTTTATAATCTTTATCTTGTGTAGCTAATGCTAAGGATTCTATTGCTAAATCACTTCGTGTATAATATTTCTTCATGTTCTCACCACATTAAGCATTGACAAATTAAAAAAAAATAATCATTTCACAATAAAACATTGCATTTATCGTCTATTTTTGATAGAATAACTAGGCGAAAGACAAAAGCGAGGTGAAAGAACAATGGCAAACATGAAACAACAAATCAAACGTTATAAAAACGATAACAAAAAACGTGCAATCAACAATTCTTATAAAAGTGCTTTAAAAACAGCAATTAAAAACGTAAGAGCTGCAGTTGAAGCTGGAGATAAAGAAGCTGCTATCGTTGCTTACAATGTTGCTGCATCTAAATTAGATGCTTCAGTAAGCAAAGGAATTCATCATAAGAACTATGCTAGCAGACAAAAATCAAGATTAGCAAAATTAGTTAATTCTATCGCTTAATTGTGATAGATTTTTTTTGACAAATTATACATACAATTAATGATAAAATAGCATCAAGGAGGGATACAATGCTTTGTAGTCTCATTGGTGCTTTTTTATTAATTTATGTTGTCGCTATTACTTTTATGAATATTCTTGAATATCCTTTAGCTCATTATATGATTATTATTCCTAAATATCTTATTCCACTAAAAAAAGGATATATCATTGCATTTTGTTTACAAATCCTTGCTATTGTATGTATTTTAATAGAAGGACACATTATACAATCTCCTATACCCTATCTCTTTATTCATATTATATGCATTATTTATGCATTTATTCTCACAGTTATTACAATATATAACTGTCAATCACATACAGAAGAAAAGAAACAATTTATGGCTCCTTTACTTTTCCTTATTACATTATGTTTTTGGCTGACAATCTATAACACAAAATTATAGGTGAACAAAGTATTCAAACTTGTTCACCTATTTATATTCTTACTATTGTTTAAGAATGTCAGTTATCTTCCAAATGTCCATTAACGAATATTAGACTATATTAAATTAAGTTTCACATAACATTTTATCTAGTTCTTTTAACCTTTCTTCCAATCCTATTTGATATCCTTCTCTTTTCGCTTTGTCAAGTTCAGTATTTATATATCTTACATCACGTTCTATTTGCATAAACTTAATACCTGATTCCAAATCAGAATCAGAACTTTCAAGAATGTTTGTGACTATATCACGACATCTTTGATCCATTTCTTCTTCACTTAAATTTTGACCATCTTTAAAAAACATATATATTGACGTAATATACGATAAACATGTGTATCTTTAAAATGAATATCCATCTCTATTCCTCCAGTACTTTCTTCTTAAATTCCTGATAACTAAGGTTATCATATAATAATTCAAATATTTTGTTAATCTGTTGAGATGTACATTGTTCAACCTACTTAGCATCATCTTGATACCTACCTTGAATCAACTTTTGTATTTTACTTTTTAATTCCTCATTCTCTTTTGCTAAACCAATTTCTATACCTTCTTCTCTTCCTATTTCTATCCCTTCTTCTTTTCCTTCTCTTTTAGACTTATCTTTTTCAGTATTGACATATCTGCGATCTCTCTCCATCTGATAATATTTAATAATATCATCAGAATTTAAATATCTTCTATACATTTCAACTGCTATTTTACAAACAGAATCACTTTGTTCCTCCAAATGATTTTCTTCATTTTCAAACAAATGAACAAACTGATAAAACGAATTCTTTCTTATAACATCCATTGGTAACTCCTCCAATCTTTGTGTCTGTATAATTTGAATATGTATTGGACCATCTTCCAAAATAATACAACTTTCTTTTTCCATAAACTCAATATGATGTGTAAAGTGCTTAAATTTTTCAATGGGCTTCCCCGTGTAAATAATCAGCATACGAATACTTTTCACATTATAATTTTCACCTTTTTTTACCTCCTTCTCCAATAATTGAGATGCATAGCATATAAAACGAACAAGTTCCTCTCTACCAATATCACCATTCTGCATTTCTACATCATAATGATAATCAAGATCATCGTTAAAAACGACATCTAAAATCATCTTCTTTGCATCATCTGTTGGACCATATTCATCATTTGACAATACATTTGTCCATTGAACAGGATGCTCAGCTAAATAATTGCCTATCATCAACCTCACTTCAGCAGAATTATAAAGCAAATAATGGAAAAAATAGTCCTTTGCGAACATAGGAACACAAGAAGTACTCTCTACCATAAAACCATCCTTTCTAGAGTCTAAAAACTTACTTCTACTTCTATATACGCAAAAATTTTCTATTTTTCTTTTTTTATTTGCAATTTCTTTAAATTATTTTACAACAAATACAGAATATTTGTAATAAGCAAATATTATCTTTATTGACAAAAATCATTGAAAGACATATCATATAGAAATATAAGGAGGAAATTATGGAAAGATCAAGCATTGATAAAAAAGATACATGGGACTTATCATATATTTATAATGATCAACAAGATTTTTATAATGATTTAGATAAAGCCAAAGAATTATTAAATCAGTTAATCAAACAAAAAGAAACGTTCTTAAATCATACAGATAGTTTCTTAAAATTTCATGAAGATTATATTATGTTATCTCGTTATATTCAAAAATTACATTGTTTTGCTCATCTTCATTGTGATGTAGAACCTAACCAACAAGAGTACCAAACAATGTATTCATCTATACTTACATTTTATGATCAAGTCACATCTTCATTAGACTTTTATACTGTTACGATGATTGCCGAAAGTGAGAAAGTCAACCAATATATTCAAGATGAAAGACTCTCTGATTATCGTTATTCTATTTCAGAAATTTTACGTCAAAAGAAACATGTTCTTTCACAAGAAATTGAAACATTAATATCTAAAACATCAACGATTTCTGATGTCTCATCTCAAGTTTTTGATGCTTTAAGATTAGACTATGATCCTGTTCATATTGATGGTGAAGAGAAATTCCTAAATAGTGCAACATTAACTGAGTTTTTAAAGAATAAGAATCCAGAAGTCAGAAAAGAAGCATATCATCATTTCTTTAAAGAATATAAGAGATTTGAAAATGTTTTTGCGACTACATTATCAGGAGTTATGAAAAAAGATGCTTTTTATGCAGATGTCAAGAAATTTGATGATCCACTACAAGCAAGCCTATTTGATGATAATGTACCAACTTCATTATTCTTTAAAATATTACAAAAGGCCAATGAAGAATATCGTCCTTTATTTCATCGCTATAACGCATTAAAGAAAAGAATATTACAATTAGATTGTATGTATAATTATGATTTAAGTGTTCCTTTAGTGCAATTTCAAACAAAAAAATATACAATTGATGAATGCTTTGATATTATTCTTGATGTTGTCAAAGTCTTTGGTGATGACTATGTTAATATTATTAAGAAAGCACGAGATGAAAGATGGATAGACTATTATCCTCATATAGGTAAACGTATTGGTGCTTATTCTAGTGGATGTTATGATACGAATCCATATATTCTTATGAACTTTATTGGAGATTATAATTCTTTATCTACAATGATTCATGAACTAGGACATAGTGCACATACTTACTTATCATGTCACAATCAATCACCTGTGAATTGTGATTATCGTATCTTTGTTGCTGAAGTTGCATCAACAGTGAATGAAACACTCTTAATCAATTATATGTTAGAACACGCTTCTTCAAAAGAAGAAAAAGCTTACTTCTTATATGAACTCTTAGAGAATTGTGTTGGCTTAATTTTTAGACAGCCTATGTATGCTGATTTTGAACATATTCTGCATACTTGGGCTAAAGAAGGTAAACCTATGTCATCTCAAACGATTACAGATTTATATCACAAAAAAAATGCAGAGTATTATGGATCTGACGTCACTATGGATGAATATGTGGGTTATTCTTGTTATTATATTCCACATTTCTACTATAATTATTATGTTTATAAATATACATTAGGAATGACTGTTGCATTAGCTATTGTTTCTCGTATTTTAAATGGTGATGAAAAACAAAAGAATGCTTATTTACAATTCTTAAAATCTGGTGGCAGCAAGGATCCAGTTGATTTGTTAAAAGATGCTCTTGTAAATCCATTAGAAGATCAATTATATGATGATGCTTTCCAATATTTTGAAAAAATATTGAATGAATTTGAAAACATTATTGAAAATACATAGCATTTAAAATGGTACCTGTAGAAAAGACAACATCTTAACAGTATTGAGCACCTTATACAGGTGCTTTTTTATTGGTGATATTATGAAAAATACACATTATTCAACTATTTATCTACACAATAATGCAAAAGTTTGTATTTTCCCTTTATACATTAAATCAACAAGAATAATATATGGTCTCTTTCCATTATCATTATGTAAAACTTCATGATCAACTAATTTTATAGCTTCATAGTATGAGTCTTTTAATTTTTTAAATCTCATAAAATCCCATCCTCTCTTTAAACTAAAAATTCTCCTTCTTAAAAAGGAGAATTTTTCATACCAATGTGTAAGATTGTTTTTTTATATGTGGCCGTTACACACAGTCCACAGACATAACCATTTTTAGAAGATGAGATAACTAAATCAATCATTATCATAATATTTCTACTATTATTCTGTTAATTCTGGTCGCCATTTTAGATTATCTAACTGAAAAATTACTTGTTGTTGAGAAATTTTATTTATTTTTCCATATTCATAGTAGCAAACATTAAATACGAATTCCTCTGAACGATATTTACTTTCCTCTTCAAAGTTTTCCTTATATTGAAGTATAGCTTCAAAAGTATCATCTGAAGGATTGATATATATTCGATAACCAGCAAACTGTTGTCCAAAAGTCAAAAAATCATTAGCTCCATTTGAATATCTCTCATCATAGTGATAATTCATTGATCCATTTCCAAAATAAGCATAATCTAATGAAAGATATCCACCATATGCTCTATAAGGTGGTGTAATCTCAATATAAGAACACTTCTTAGGGAGTTTCCCTTTATAATGAAATACATAAACATTAGCATTCTCATTATATTGATAAATATCACCTTTCCAGCCATTAGATAAAGTTAATGTATCAGTCAATTGATAATCAACAGTTAACTCTTGTTTTTCATCTGTATACTTATAAACCAGATATGGCCATATATAAAGCGTTGCAATACTTATAGCCAATCCACCAATCAAGAAAATACTGACCATTTTACCAATAGGTATCTTTGATACATTATTTTTTAGTGAACAATGCTCAGCTTCTTTAAGACCTTTATATAACTGATATCCTACAGTGATAATCAATAAAATAATGATGAGTGCAAAGACAATGTGGATATTCTCACTTTGGAAAAATATCTTTAAAACAATTAACGTCATTTCACACACCATGACAATAACTAAATTTATTGATGGCAAATATAAATGACAGCCATATAAAATTATCAAATTACGAATACTTTGTATTGTAAAAATAATCCATGTTAAACTTAAAGGAATTTGTAATGGTGTTATATATAAGAGTATTTTAGAAAATATAAACATGAACATGAAAACAATTTGCATAGCATAACTTAATTGAAAGATTCGATTTTCTTTTCTTAAAATATAAAGTCCAAACAGAAAACACCAAACAGAAAGATATTCCTGGATTTCAGCAATAAAGCCAATCTGAATAATTATTGATGAAAGAATATAACCAGTGATTAAAAATTTCATCGCAGATTTCATTGAATGATCTAACATCTTTACCATCCCTTTCTCTTTCCATTATAGCATATTTCTATTTGAATCTTAAAAATAAAACTAACTATAATCAATAAATAAAGGAACATCTGGTGGACAATATGTCCAATAACTAAATATAATGATTATACTTACCAAAATCAATAAGCTAACTTTCCAATTCATAGTCCAATGAAATTTATAAAACATGATCATCATAATATTTCCTAATAATATCCCAACAAACAATAAGAAAATATCCCCAATCAAACTATTAACACCTAAACCACAATGATAGAAATAATAAATCAAAACAATACTCAAACAGCCAACAATGATGCCAATAAGCATTGGTGCAATAGCTGACAAATCTTTATGATAATACTTATACCATAAGATAATATCAAATATTAGCATAGGATATAAAACTAACTTTAAATGCTCAAAAATGCTTTCATGAATAGGGGTCAGTATTGCAACAAATGTGTAAGGAAAAACATTATATGCAAAATGCATAAGTGAGCCTAAAAGAAATTCTAAAAAACTAACTATCCAAACCACATATTATCACCAATGTATATTATGACAAATCCCATCAAAATATAACCCTCCTTTAACATCACTATTCTTCATGATAACCCCAACTTCCATTAATTGAATGAAAACCTCTACTAATACATAGACCTCGATCTGGGGAATAAGGATAACCAAAACCATTTTGGAAATAGAATACAAAATTATATTCGCTCTGTGTAGAATCTTCATTTTTATTGACTAAAATACTAATCGTTATATCTAAATCATGGACAAGAGGTGAGACATCGACAACATAATAATCATTAGCATAACCAAAACTATTAAACTGTGGTGGTAATCTGTGTTCAATTTCTTTCTCACTTTGAATTTGATATTGTTTATTTCCATCTCCCACCCAGATATCCTGTACAACTTGTTCAGTATTCCCTTGCTGCTGTTCAACAGAAACAACGAGTGATGTCATCAGTTGCTGAATATCTGTAAACTGAAAATGATAGACATACAAATAATGATCTTGATCATATTCATAAATGGTTACCTGTTCTTTTTCCTGAGTTATAAGTGAATCAGAATGACTCCTTTCTTGATAATCTAAAACATGATAAGAAAACTCTGGAACAGTTCTTTCAACATACTCGTAATTCAAAAATGGCGAAATAACTGTTATACTCATAACAATTATAACTGTTATACCAATATAACAAAAACTCATAAGTTTTTCACCTATCTTTATAGGTGCTAATTTCAACTGATATTGATAAGTCACAAGATACTTTTGACATTGTAACAAATGATATAATAATGAAATAAACCCAATCATAAATAAGATTAAAGTTATCTCATTGATATCTATCCACAAACCTACTTGCATCATCACATAACTTAACAATATATACATTGGATATTTTTGATAAGGAATACATTGTTTCAAGCCAGAACAAATAAGTATAACTTGTAAAAATTTAAGAAAGATAAATGTGAAATAAAACACTGAAGGATATTCCATAGTTGTCGCAAGAATCACTGCCTGAATAAAGGTCTTGATCATTAAAATAATTGTTATGACATAGGCCCAAAAGAATGCTTTATTTTCTTTTCTTACCATTCTCAATCCTAAATAAAAGCAAAGTAATGATACCAATGTACTTAATATAGGCAAATAACCAACATCAAACTGAATAGTAGAAACAATAAACCCAACAATAAAGAAGTCAATCACTTTTTGAAATGGACTAATCATATCCATAGCTTTCATAAGTTCTTTAGATTTATATTCATCCATCATAACCCTCCTCTCTAATGAACCTCTGTAATTTCTTTCTTAGTCTATACAAATGACTTTCAGCTGATTTATATGTCATTCCTAATTCTAATGAAATTGTCTCAATACTTTGAAAATAATAATATCGACGATAGAAAAGAATCTTTTCTTTATGATTTAATTTCTTCAAAATATGATCCCAAGGTATTTTCTCATATTGATCATCACTTGCAAAGATATCCATATCTTCATATGATAAAGGATATTGATTCTTTTTTCTGACATAATTAAGAGCAACCCTACGTGTAATTAATGCAATATAATTCTTTAAAGATAACTGATAATTATATTGATCAATAGAATTCCAAACTTTTAATATAATGTCATTGATACATTCTTCATGATCTTGATGATTAAGTGGAAATGATTGAAGGATATAGAGAATAAGTGGGAGGTAAATGTTTTTTAAAAGAACTATTCCAGATTCATCATGTTGTTTCATTTTTTCAATAATAAGATTATCCATCCCTATCCCCTCCTTCACTTCTATATACACACCAAAAACAAAAATCCCTCACATTTATTATCCTTTATAAATAACACAAAAACAATTAATAAAATTTTTTCATCATTTCTATCTTATATCTTTAGGCGTTTTCATAATTTATGGTATAATAAAAAAGGAAATGAGGTTATATTATGTTAAGAAATCAGACACGTTCATTTAAAGTTGGAAATTTAACACTTGGTGGTAATAATCATGTCATTATTCAATCTATGTGTAATACCAAAACTAAAGATATTGAAGCAACAGTTCAACAAATTCATCAATTAGAAAATGCTGGCTGTGAAATGGTGAGAGTGGCAGTATTAAATGAAGAAGATGCTCGTGCTATCTCACAAATCAAACAACACATTCATATTCCATTAATTGCTGATATCCATTTTGATTATAAACTTGCATTAATTGCGATTGAAAATGGTATAGATAAAATTAGAATTAATCCTGGCAATATTGGCTCTTTAGAAAAGGTTAAAGCTGTTGTAGAAGCTTGTCAGAAAAAACATATTCCTATTCGTATTGGGGTTAATGGTGGATCTCTTGAAAAAGATATATTAGAAAAGTATGGAAAACCCACAGCACAAGGAATGATTGAAAGTGCTCAAAAACATATTGATATTTTAGAATCGCTTGATTTTCATGATTATGCAATATCACTGAAATCATCAAATACTTTATTAACAATTGAAGCTTATAAACTAGCTAGTGAGACTTTTGATTGTCCTTTACATATTGGTGTGACTGAAGCAGGAACTAAACTTGGAGGAACAATTAAATCAAGTTTGGGTCTTGGTATATTGTTATATCAGGGTATAGGAAATACCATTCGTGTATCACTTAGTGCTGATCCAGTTGAAGAAATCAAGGTTGCAAAAACATTATTAAAAGAGTTGGAATTAATCACAAATGTTCCTACGCTTGTTTCTTGTCCGACTTGTGGACGTATTCAATATGATTTAATTCCTATAGCAAGTGAAATAGAAGACTTCTTAAATACCATTCATGCAGATATTACAGTTGCTATTATGGGTTGTGCTGTTAATGGCCCTGGAGAAGCAAAACATGCTGATATTGGAATTGCTGGTGGTGTGAATGAGGGATTATTAATTAAAAAAGGTGAAATTATTAGAAAAGTCAAACAAGAAGATATGGTCAAAGTACTTAAAGAAGAGATATTAAAAATGGCAAGCGAATAACTTGCCATTTTTATTATGAATATTTTCTTTCAAATATCTTGAGTGAAACAAAATAACTAATGAATAAAGTCAGAATTGTGAATACACAACCTATGAGAAAGAGAATAGTTGAACCTAAACTTAAGAATTGTTCTACATCAAGTCCTAAGAAAATAAGCAGATAAACAACAATTGATAACCCTACAACCACAAGATAAAGAAAAGTTCCCTTTCTTGCACCTAACCAATGATAACCAATAGAATTTAATCCAATTAAGAAAAATCCAAGTAATACGCCAATCACCCATAGTAATAAAGCAACATCAAGTGTTACGATATGCCATAGATAAACATGTGCCAGGGCATAAATAAGAGCAATGAGCATATTAATCATGAGGAAAATAAAGGATGTGATAAATCTTGCTAAAACAATTTCTTTTTTTGTGACTGGTAAAGAAATAACTCTTTTATCAAAATTAGTTCTTTCTTCTTTTTCCATAACAATCTGGACAAAACCACAACCTCCAATAGGTATAGATAAAACAACAATTAACGCTAACCCATAAAGATTTCTAAAAAATAGACCAATGATAATTGCTATTATAGTACTGGATAAAAACGAAAAAATTTGTCCTTTTTGTTTTAATACGAACATATCCTTATAAATCAATGCTTTCATACTCTTACCCCTCTTACATACATCAACATAATATCTTCTATAGTTGCTTTATCAATGACTAAATCCTGATAAACTTTTTCAAAGTCATGACGATTCTCAACTAAAACCTTATACTCAAATTCTTCTTTTTTATAAGCAACAATCTCATCTTTAGGTAAAGCTTCAAATATCTTTTGACCACATCTAATAATTCCATAATCATTATGAATATCATCATATGTCTTTGTTAATAAGATTTCACCATTATGAATAAAAGTAATATAATCTGCAATCTTATCTAAATCACTTGTAATATGTGAAGAAATCAAAATCCCATGTTCTTCATCCATAATAAATTCCTGTAAAATTTCTAAGATTTCATCTCTAACAATAGGATCCAAACCACTTGTCGCTTCATCTAGAATCAGAAGTTTTGGATGATGTGATAGTTCTGCTGCAAAACATAACTTCATCTTCATACCTTTAGAAAATTTATCTAAACTTTTATTTTTAGGTAACTGAAATCTTTCAATATACTCTATATATTTTTCCTGATCCCAATTTCTATAAACAAGACTTAACATCTTTCCAACATCTTTAACTTTAAATTTTTCATTATAATGACAAGTATCATAGATAATTCCAATGTCTTGTTTAATTTCTTTTTCATGTTCTCGCATATTCTGATGAAAAACATAAATTTCACCACTATCTTCTTTTAATAACCCTTCTATAATATTGATAATTGTAGATTTACCAGCACCATTTTCACCAATCAATCCAACAATTGTCCCTTTTGGCACCTGTAAAGAGACATTCTTCAACTGAAAATCATCAAAACTTTTACATACATTCTTTAACTCTAAAATCATATCCATATTAATCCCCCTCATAAAACATTGTCATGATATCAACTAATTGTGATAATTCAATGTCATTTATTTTTGCCTGTTCAACAATATCTTCTATCTTTCCTTCTATTATTCTTAATTGTTCCTCTTTAATAAAATCCTTATTTTGATTGGAAACAAACGTTCCTTTACCTGCTACAGTTTCAATAAAACCTTCTCTTACCAAATCCTCATAAGCATGTTGTGATGTAATGACACTAATATGCAATGACTTAGCAAGCATACGCATAGAAGGTAATGCATCACCAGGCTTCAATGTTCCATTCATGATCATTGCTTTAATCTGTGATGTAATTTGTTCATAAATTGGTTTTGGAGAACTGTTACTTAATATAATTTCCAATATGCCCCTCCTAACTGTACTCACCTTACATGTACAGTATATACTTTATAAGTACAGTATGTCAACAACTATTTTCATAAATATCTTTTTTATAGTCATTATTTTGAGAAAACCTTCATACTTTATAGGTAAGGAGGAAAGATAATGCGAGATCAAAACAATGAATATATATCAAAATTAAAGTTAGATGATTTTAAGATTCTATTACAAGAATTTGATATTGAACTAGACGAAGACATGCAAAGACAGGTTTTATCTATTATTAAAAATAATCAATTTGCATTAGTCCATGATCAGTATCAATTTATTATAGAAAATTATATAAAAAAAATGACAAGTGAATTCACTTGTCAAAAGATAATTATTTTATTAAACAATTATTTTAAACCGTTATTGAAAGTTTGATTGATAAACATTTCAATTTCTTCTTTATAGGGTGCATGATCACCAATATAAGGTGTTTCTAAAATCTTAGGAACATCTTTTAATTTAGGATGATGAACAATAGTGTTCAATGTTTCAAAACCAATATATCCATATCCAATATTTTCATGTCTATCTTTATGAGCACCTTGCTCATTTTTAGAATCATTCACATGAACAACCAATAAACGATCTATTCCTATTTTTTCATCAAATTCATTTAATAAATCATCAAATTTTGTTAAATCATAACCAGCATCATGTAAATGACATGTATCTAAGCAAACACCTAATAAATGATTATATTTAACATTTTCAATCATATATTGAATTTGATCAAAATCTCTACCAAGTTCACTACCTTTTCCAGCCATTGTTTCAAGTGCAATATGTACCTTCTGATTTTCTGTTAATACTTCATTTAAACCTTTGACAATTTGCTGAAGTCCAGCTTCATCGCCTGCCTTCACATGTGATCCTGGGTGCAAGACAAGTCTAGATACTCCAATCGCTTCACAACGTTCAATTTCCTGTTTTAAGAAACGAACTGCTAAATCAAACGTTTCAAGTTTGAGTGTATTAGCCAAATTAATGATATAGGGAGCATGAATCACAACATCATTAATATCAATATTGTTTTGTGACATAAGTTCTTTTGCTTCATCAATACGTAATTGATCTATTGGTTTTCTTGCTGTATTTTGAGGTGCACCAGTATAAAACATAAATGTTGTAGAACCATAAGATAATGCCTCTTTTACAGAACCTAACATCATTTCTTTTCCGCTCATAGAAACATGACTACCAATTTTTAACATTAATCTTGAGCCTCTCTTTCACGTTTTTCCCTTTGTGATTGTTTCGCACGTTCTTTCTTTTGGCGTTTAATATCTTGTTTAATAATTGCACGTTTTTCTTGCTTAACCATTTTCTCAATCACTCTTTTTCTTTTCTTTTTATAACCTGGTTTCACTTTTGTAGGTTTTCTCACAATTGAATTAATCTTCTTTTCTAAATCCGTTTGTTGTCTTTCTCTAGATTTACGTTTCTCACGACTCTGAGATTCAACAAATTGATTTCCTCTTAACTCTTTCACTTCAAAAGTGATTCCCTTTTTCTCTAATGTTTCAACAATATTTTGATTTGTTGTATCATACATACTATAACATTCACCAGTATATTTACCACGTCCACAACGTCCACTTCGATGAATATAGAAATCTAATTCAGTTGGAAATTCCATATTGATAATATGACTTGCTCCATCAATATCAATCCCTCTAGCTGCGATATCAGTTGCAACAATATATTGATATTCCATATTCTTAATACGTCTCATCATTTGACGTCTTTCTCTTGGTTCTAAATTACCATGAATTTCCCCAACTTTATAGCCATCTTCTCTTAAGTGATGAGCAACCTCCGCAACTTCTGTACGTTTATTACAGAAAATCAAACAGATATATGGATCAATAATTTTCATAATATCTTTTAAAACTTCATAACGATTACGATGTTTTGTTGGAACTAAGTAATGTGAAATATTTCGAGATGTTGTTAAATCATCATCTATTTCAATAATCTTTGGATTATCCATATATTTTTGTAAAAATGGTCTTAACATTTGTGGTATTGTTGCAGAGAATACCATCATCTGTAAATCTTCTTTCATTTTTCCAAGTACTGCATCTATATCTTCTAAATAACCAAATTCTAAAGTCATATCTGCTTCATCAATAACAAATTTATCAGCTGTCGTAATCTTTAAGGCATGTTCATCTAAAGATAAATCTTTTATTCTCCCTGGTGTTCCAATCACAATATGTGGCTGCACTGATAATTTATCAATAGCTTTTTGTTTATCACTTCCACCAATAATAAGAGATACACGTATCTCTGGATTGTTTTCTACAAATAATTTGGCATGTTCATAAATTTGAGTAGCTAATTCACGTGTTGGTGCTGTAATAACAGCCTGAACACAATCTCTATTTATATCTATCATATCCATAATAGGAATTAAAAACGCATGTGTTTTTCCTGTCCCTGTTTGAGATATTCCAATTAAATCTCGATGCTTATAGACAAGTGGAATAATTTCTTTTTGTATTTTTGTAGGTGTTTCAAATTTTAAATCTCTTAATGTTTCCTTAACAAAAGGATTCAATTGATATTGTTCAAATAATTTCATAATAACGCCTCCTTTCAAGCCTTTTGATTATACTATAAATGATATGAAATTGCAAAATACTTTGCTTAAATAGTCACTTTTTTAATGATACCAATATTATTTGTAAATAAACATAAAAGATTCAGTGATGAATAAATTTATTAATATATTCCTGTCATTATTTTAGTCTAAACAATTTTTTTCTAATAACATCTTATGAAAAATGACATATATTGGTATAGGAGGTGTTACTATGTATCCACAATTTCCTCAAGATCCATATTCATATCAGTATTATAATCAACCTATGTATCCTATGATGCCCCAAAAACCATCTTTGTTGCAGTCGATGAAATATTCAATGAACCAAATGTCTATGTCATCAACCATCCGTACTGCTCAAAAAACACTCTATACAATGAACCAAATCATTCCTATTGTGAATCAATTAAGACCTGTATTACACAATGCAAAAACAGCCTTTAGAGTTGTTAAAGCAGTCAAACAATTTGATTTTGATGATATAGATCAAGAAATTGATAACAGTGTGAATGAGCCAAACCAAGTTTTTGAAAATATGATGCCACAAGAAAAAGCCTAGTTAGGCTTTTTCAGTTCTTTTATAATTTCTTGGTTAAATCCATAAACTTCTAATAATGCAATTGCATTACCAACAGAACATATACCTTTATGAATCTTATAATCACTACAAAGTTCTTCGCCATGAACATAATCATTAAAACAATACTTATTTATCTCATCAAAAGTCTTCACAATTGATAAATCATGCGTTGTGACAAAAATTAATGATGAGGATTCAAATAAATATTTTAAAATAACTTTTGCAATACATACTCTTTCTTTTTCATTTGTACCTCTTAATATCTCATCAATAAATACAATACATTGTTGTTGCTGTACCTGATCTAAAATATCTTTTAATGTTTTGATTTCCTTTACATAATAACTATCACCAGACTCAATATCATCCTTCATATGAATTGAACTACAAAGATGATAAGGATAATAAGAAAATGCATCAGCAAAACAGGTATGATATGCCTTAGCCAAAATAATATTAACACCTATCATCTTTAGAAAAGTAGACTTACCTGATGCATTAGAGCCTGTAATTATACAAGATGATGTTGTTGAAAAAGAGTTTTTTACTGGAACTTCTAACAATGGATGATAACATTCTTCAAATGTTATTCCAAATGTTTGCAATTCTTTAGGAATACATGTTTGATAACTTTGTCTGATTGACATCATTGATATAGCCATATCTACCATACCAACATACTCATACATTTCCAGATAAGATTTTTTTAATTCATCTTTATGTTTTAATAAAAGATAACATTGATAAATTGGTAAAGAAAAGATACCCTTAATTAATTCCATCAAATAAAACACGTCAATAATAGCTATCGAATCACATATTTTATTGATATATGTATATCGTAATGCCTGATGAGACATTTGGCGAATTTTTTTTGATTCATTTTCTGGATATACATGCAAATTATTGAGGTGATCCAATGTTGTGACTAAATAACAATAACTTAATGCTTTACTCATGGCATGGTTGGTTTTCTTCGTATAATGGGCATATAACATACCTTGTACTGCTAACCACATAAAAAGATATTGTAGAACTTGTAATCCATATATAAAAGATAAACCAATAAGTAAAAATGGACATAAAGATGTCATGATAACAATCAACATATCAAATGAAGATAAAAATGTCAAATCATCAAATAACTCTAACGATTCACTATAAGTTTGACTTAAGCAATACAATTCATAAATAACATTCTCAAATATCTTTTGCGTACCTAATTGTTCTATAAGACTTTCTAACAATTCATGATTATGTTCTTTTGTAAATAATTGTGCATACATGTACTCTCTACCAACATCAGTATACGTTCTATTCATCAGATTAAAAATTTTATCTAATTCAAAATCATCAGCAGTTGTTTGATTGATATCATATTCAGATAATTTATGAAAATACTCTTTATTTAAATATGAATAACTCTCATCATTCACTGGATAACCAAATAATCGCATTAACCTTTTAATAACAATCCACTTATGAACAAATCGTGCACATATAATCGCAATAACAAACCCCACTAAAATCAAAGCAGCAACAAGAAATATCATAATCATTTCCCCCTTTACACACTTACTTTACTGCTTATCCCTAAGGGGTAGTCAAGTTATTTTTGAAATTTCTCTAGTAAATGAAATATAAAAAGTCTTAATTGAGAAGAATAATAAAGCGCTAAAATCAAACCAAAACATAAACATGCAATGATTTCAAATATTTCATTATTTTCTGCTTTCAAAGCAAAACAAAAACCGAATACTGTTAAGCACATAATAACTTTATCAAAATCAATCGAAAGATTTTTAACTGGAGTGACTTTTTTTAATGCAAAAATATCATCTAAATCTTGAGCAATTGATGTGATATCTTTTGAAGTTATAATACATTCTTTAACATCATCAATAAATTGAACTGATGTTTCTAAATCATACATCTTTTTTTGATATTCATCTTTCTTGATATCAAATATTTGATAGTTTTTATCAATGAGTACTTCTTTAATCTCTTGAACTGTAAAATCAAGATTTCTCAGTTGCTTCACTTTTAATAAGGTTTGCTTATCTTCATCTGTATAAACACGATATCCTAATGTATCCCGTTTAGGAAAAATAATTCCTTTTTCCTCATAAACATGAATAGCCTTTCTTGACATATTTAATTCTTTTGATATTTCTTGAATATACATAATTCCTAACCTCTCTATTTTTTCTCATTATATACCAATTATTTCTTATAAACAATATTCACTTCTGTGCTATAATAGCAATGAGGTGATAATACATGGAAGTGAAAGCAATTGTTCCAAGAGGATATTGCAAAGGTGTTGTGAGAGCTATCGAGATAGCAAAAAAAGCAAGTCAGGAAAAAGAGCCTGTTTATATATTAGGTATGATTGTGCATAATCAATATATTGTTAATGCTTTAGAAGATTTAGGTATTCATACCATTGATCAAAAAGATAAAACAAGAGAGGAACTTCTTGATCAGATAGATCAAGGAACAGTTATTATTACAGCTCATGGAGCTGGTGATAATGTCTTTGAAAAAGCAAAGAAAAAAGGACTTCATATCATTGATGCATCATGTCCTGATGTGATTAAAACTCATACTTTAATAAAAGATAAATTAAATCAAGGATACGAAATTTTGTATATTGGCAAAAAAGGGCATCCAGAAGCAGAAGGTGCTATTTCTATTGATAGTCAGCATATTCATCTCATTTCTAATCAAGATGACATCGATCAAATAGATCCACAAAAATCATACACTATGACCAATCAAACAACTATGTCATTATATGATGTCTATGATCTTTGTGAGTATGCTAAAGACGTCTTACCCCATGTTGAAATAGAGAAAGAAACATGTACTGCAACAAAAGTTCGTCAGGAAGCCATTCAAAATATTGATGAAGACATAGATATCGTCTTTATTATTGGCGACCCTCATTCAAATAACACAAAAAAACTTGCTTCCATTGCAGGAAACAAGAAAAAAGTCTATATGATTGAAAGTATCAAAGATTTAGATATCAATACCTTAAAAGGCAAAAAGAAAGTCGCAGTATCATCAGGTGCTTCAACACCAACATATTTAACAAATCAGGTTATTGAATTTCTCAAACAGTTTGATGAAAACAAACCTAAAACTCATCAAAAACCGACAATAGATAAAAAACAAATTTTAGGATAGATTGCTCTATCCTTTTGTTGTTTCATATCCGGGTAACCAATTTACTTTATGATAATAAATAATAAACATAATAGCACATGTTATCCATGTCACTGGCCATCCTAGAAAGACATAGAAAACCTCATTTGTTATTTGTGTAACAAAGAATAAATAGATTTGTCTTAAAATAACAAAATTAAAAACCATAATATACATTGGTATAGAAGATTTTCCAGCACCTCTTAATACACCATTGTAGATTTGTACAATAGGTAAAACAATATAGAATGGAACAAATGCTAACTGCATTGTACGTCCTGCTTGTATGACAGCAGGTTCATTATTGAAAATTGCTATAAACTCTTCTCCAAAAAAGAACAGTGAAATAGCCATAGCCCCGATAACGCCAACTGTCATCCATAAAGCTGAACGACTTCCTTTTTTAACACGATCATATTGTTTTGCTCCAATATTTTGTCCAACAAATGTTGTAATAGCCATATTAAAACTCTGTAATGGTAAATTAACAAAGCCATCAATACGAATGGAAGCAGAATATCCTGCAACAACATTTGATCCAAAAGCATTAACATATGATTGAACAATAACATTAGATAAAGAAACAATACTCTGTTGAATTCCAGTAGGCAACCCAATCATAATAATTTTCTTCAGAATTGGAAAATCAAAACGAATCTGTTTCATCTCTAATCGGTGTGATCCATCCGTTTTCATTAATACGATAGTCACCAATGCTGCAGCAATTGCCTGGGCAATAAGTGTTGCATAGCCTGCTCCTGCTACACCCCAGTGAAAGAATTTAACAAATAAGAAATCTAAAACAATATTAATCAAACAGGCAATCACTAAGAAATATAAAGGTCGCTTAGAGTCTCCAATTGCTCTTAATATTCCTGATCCCATATTATAAATTAAATTAAAAGTTATCCCTGCAAAATAAATTAATAAATATGTAGATGATTCAGGAAAAACATCAGCCGGTATCCCCACAGCATGTAACATTGGATTTGTTCCCAAAAGTCCTATAACCGTCAATAATAAGGACATCACTAAAGTCAAAGCAGCAGAACTATGGACGGCTTTTTTAAGACGTCCACTATCTTCTGCTCCATAATATTGGGCAATAATAACACCTGCACCTGTTGCTAGTCCCATAAAAAAACCAATGAGCATATTAATTATTGGTGAAGATGCTCCCACTGCAGCCAGAGCCTCTTTACCCACATAATTTCCAACAACATACGCATCTACAGTATTGTATAATTGCTGAAATAAATTTCCAACCAAAAGAGGTATCGAAAACCAAAAAATTGATTTTGCAATACTCCCATGTATTAAATCACTAGATTCACTTTTCCTCATAACCATTTCCCCTTACTTAGTCATTATTCTACTCCAATTAAAGAAAAAGAAAAGAATAATTACAGAATATGAAAATAAATTTATTTTCTTTATTATTTCGTTATAATACAATCACGAGGAGGATAATTATGGAAAAAAGTATTATATTTTTTGATGTTGATGGAACACTTGTAGATGTAAGACCAGCACGAGAATATGTTCCTGAGTCAACAATTCAAGCTGTTCAACAAGCAAGACAAAATGGTCATCTTTGCTTCTTATGTACAGGAAGAAGTAAAGCTGAAATATATTCACATATCTTAGAAGTTGGTTTTGATGGTATTATAGGAGCTGGTGGTGGTTTTGTTGAAATTGGTAATGATATGCTCTATCATCATATGGTCTCAAGTCAAGCAATCAATCATGTCATTGATTACTTTGAAGAAAATCATTTTGATTACTATATCGAAAGTAATGGTGGTCTCTATGCAAGTCAAAACCTTATTCCTAGATTAGAATCAATTATATATGGAGATTTAGAAAATGACCCTCAAGCTAGAGAAAAAAAGAAAAAGAACCAAGTCATTTTATTCCATCATTAAAAACTGGTTATGATATGCATAGATGTGATGTAAATAAAATTTGCTTTTTAGAAAAAGAAGGGTTCCCTTTTATAAATATAAAAAAAGAATTTGAGTCAGAATTTAATGTTATTCATTGTACTGTTCCAATGTTTGGTGATGAAAGTGGTGAACTTTCAGTTCCTGGCGTCAATAAAGCATCTGCAATTGAAGCTTTAATTAAACATTTAAATATTCCTAGAGAAAATACTTATGCTTATGGAGATGGTTTAAATGATATTGATATGTTAGAATACTGCCAATATGGCATTGCTGTGGGGAATGCGAAACAAGGTTTAAAAGATATTGCTGATGAGGTCATTGGTGATATTGCTGATGACTCAATTTATGAATCTATGAAAAAACATGGACTTATTTAAAATAATAACGACTATCTTTGTAGGTAGTCGTTATTTTCATATATAGTTGAAATGCATTATTATTCTTGCAAATAACTTCACTTTACATCATGAATGTACATATAATGTATATTTTTCTCACTTAACATTTTAGGTCATTCATTTTTTCTGATATTTATTCTTAAACCAATAACCTGAAAATCGTTTTGTACATAATCATATATTTTTTCTATACTTGAAGTGTTTTCTTTTGTATTCAACATTTCTGCTATCATGTTGACTTCTTTTGGATGATCTAGTAGTAATTTTAAATGGGATAAATAATATTGTTTAATGACTTCAAGAGTCATTTGTTGTTGATTCTCAATATAAAAGTATGGTTACTTTTTCTTTGCTTCTAACGTCAAATCATACATACTACTTTTCCATAAACTGATTCCATCAGCAAGTGATAAATCTATTAAATAACTATCAATAGCCATCCATAATACAGTCATATCTATATATGCTTTATCAAAAGTTATAGTTACATTAAATTGAGATGAATCTAGTAAATCTTCTATTCCTTTTAGTGTACTTGAACCAAATTCAAATAAATCTTTAGCATCTTCCTGATTTTGAGTAAAAGATAATGTAAACAAGAACAAAGAACGATAATACTTCTGATACACAATTTCTAATTCATCATTTCTCGCATTTTTCCCTCCCCTCATTTTTATAACAATCATATCATATAAAAATGACAAATAATCAAAAAAAGGATTATCATATTTCGATAATCCTAATTAGTCAGATAAGATGAAATAGCATAAACTACTTTTCCATTATATTCTATCTTTGACCAGCCATTACTATTCACACCAATACGTTTGACATACTCACCATTTTTAAGTGTATAAACAACTTGGCTTCCTTCCATTGATGGCTTATCTCGTAAATTTGTTTCTGACTTTGCTGTGACTTGTTCATTGATATCGCTAAATCCATCACTCGGTTTTGACACTTCAGGTTGTGTTTCAGGTTTTTTGACAACTTCATTACTTAAATAATTTGTTATGGCATATACACTTTGACCATTATAGATCAATCGAGACCAGCCACTACGTCCAATGGCAGTACGCTCTAAGAATGCTCCACTTTTCAATGTTCCGACAATATCACTTGATGTCGTAGGCAATGAGCGTAAATTGACCTCATCTTTAGCAGTGACTTTATCTTTTTTAGCATCAAAAACTTGCCCTGATACAATATCTTCTGTTTCTGTTTTCTTTTCTTTAACAGTTAAATCCGTTGTCAAATAACTGGTAATTGCATAAACTGTTTTATTTTTATATTTGAGTTTAGACCAGCCATTTGATCCAACACCAATTCTTGTTATTGATTCTCCATTTTTAAGCGTTGTGACGATATCACTTTTTGTTGTAGCAAGTGTTCTTAAATTTGTAACCTCTTTAGCCGTAACCTTTTCATTAACTGATGAATATATTTTATCTTCTTCAGTTAATGGTGTAGATACTTTAGGTGTTGAGGCATTGGTGTCCTTAGGAGTTGATTTCTCATTTTTAAAATAACACACAACCATATCTACATTACCACTGATTCCTTTGACTTGACCTTTATTTGTATATTGCCATGCATGGCATGTTCCATCATAATCAGGCGTTTGTTTCTTTGGATAGATAACATCTGAATATTGAGCAATCCATATTTTATGCTTATTTTTTATATCATTGATATTCCAATGTGATTCTAAATCACTCAATGATGTATAAAACATAGTTTCGTATTTTTCTTTTGCAATTGTATCTAAAAATGCAATGGCATTTTTTGTACGTTCATTTGTTGAAAGATTATATGTACGACTTGATGAATGTTTATAACCTTCACAATCATAAACAACAGGATATGAAATGCTATAACTCTTGATGCATTGCAATGTCCATTTAGCTTCTTCAATAGCTTCCTGCTGATTAACAGCAGTAGAATAAAAATAGACGCCTACAAGAACTCCAGCTTTTGAGGCTTGTTGAATATTGTAATCAGCATTATCATCCTTATATATGACACCATTCTCACCACGATAGCCAATACGAATAAAAGCAAAATCTATTCGATCTTTCTTGACTTGACTCCAGTCGATCTTTCCTTGCCATTTGGAAACATCAATTCCATTACTTTTTCCTTGAACCATATTTAATTGATTAGCTTGAATAGATTGCCCCTCTTCCATTTCGTCAACATTCTCTGGATCAATAGATGCATCACCAACTAAAGTTGTATCTATCTGTTTTTCATCATTATCTTTTGTTTCATGATGAGGTAAAAGAAAGAATAAAGAAACAACTATGAGCATCGTCATACCAGTTAATCCTATCATTAACCATTTCTTATTATTTCTAATAAAGTCCATCATTAAATTCCCCCTTAAATCTATTATAAACGATTCGTTTATAAAAGAGAAGTTTAACTAGAAAAGGTTTGTTTTTTGACAAACCCCTTTATACTTTCTGTTTTACAATTTTAATACTGTTAATGAGAGATTTTCTTATAATGATTGTCCTTGTTTTTTCTTTCTTGATTGTTTCAATAAGAACCCACTCATCATCCATTTCTTTAATGAAACCATTAATTTCATAACAATCATCAAGACTCACAAGCCATTCTTTTAAATCAATCTCACAATATTCTCCAACAAAATCCATCAGTGAATCATTAATATGACTATTTTTTTTAACTACTTTTTTCTTATCTTTTTCTCTATCATACACAAGATAAAC
>NZ_HG005288.1:294284-332889 GCF_000455285.1 Candidatus Stoquefichus massiliensis AP9
TAATAATCCAGCAATAAATACTAACCAAAAATCACTCATTAGTTTCACCTACCACTTCAAAACCATTAATATCATCAATATCAATCAGTTTAATCACTTCTTCTTTTTTCTTTGTCATTTTCTTTCTTTCATATTTAACTTTAACCCATTGATTATTAATATCTAATATTAAGAATTGTTCCTTGATTGGAGAATCAAGCAAAAGATCTACTTCTTTACAATCAAGCTTACATACCTTACCTATTAAGTTTTTGAGAAGAAGTGATTCTTTTTTTCGATTTGTACTCACAACTTCTAGACCAACTAAATCATCTAAACTGATATGATAAAGCCTTGCTAATTCTGTAGCTTTATCAATCGTTGGTGCTCCCTGATTTAATTCCCAATTAGAAATTGTTTGACGACTCACCTGTAAAATATCAGCTACTTCTTGTTGACTCATTCCTTGTTTTTTACGTAATTTTATTAAATTATCACCAAGCATTTTTATCTCTCCTTTATACTCTTAGTATAAGGTAAAACATATCATTTATCTATCAAAAAAACTTGGCAATGTTGCTAATTTCTTTAACAAAAAGGTTTATCAAGCGATAAACCTTAATAAATATGATCTTGATATTCAATCACGTGATCATCTTGATAAAATATTTTAGCACTATGAAAATGACCATCTTTCATCCAATCAAAGAAATGATAATCACCTTCCCACATTGGTAAATCAGATATATGTTCATCATCAATCCATTGTAGAACACCTTCATTACACTCATGAACTTCACCACTAAAATCAGTACATGTATAAACAAACATGCCTTCATCCTGACCATGATAAAGTTGAGGAAACATTACAAAACCATGCAACTTTAAAGAATGAGCAGTCAATCCAGTTTCTTCAAGGATTTCTCTTTTCATGCAGTCTTCAGCGCTTTCTCCAGCTTCAAACTTACCACCAACACCTATCCATTTTCCTGCATTAATATCATTCTCTTTTTTAATACGATGTAACATTAAAGTTTGGTGATTGCGTTTTATGTAACACATGGTTGTGAGAATCATGTTATCGATACATGTAGTAATCAGATGAACTTCCTTCAATGATTTCTACATCTAACTCCTTACCTAAAAGTTCTTTGAGTTTTAAGACCATAATATTTTCTGCATGATGATTGATATCAATCAATAACATTTGATGATCAACTGCATTTTTTGCATGACGATACTTTGTATCACCAGTTAAATATGCATCAGCCTGTCCATAAAACTGTTCCATAAAATCTGCACCACTCCCACCACATATAGCAACCTTCTCAACTTTATCAACATACCCAGCATATTTAAAATGTTCTAAATGATAGACACTTTGAACATAATCAATAAATGCCTCCATTGTCATTGGCTGATTTAAAGTTGCCTGTCGTGTTATTCCATCTGTACCAATTTCTATATCATGGACACCAAGTTCTTCAATAAGCCATTGATTCATAGACACATTATCCAATGCTGTATGTGAACTATACACAACAACATGATTTTCAATGGCCTTATAAATAAATTTACCCATAATTGAGTCTTTATCGATATTAATAATAGGGTCTAACAAAAAAGGATGATGTGTTATTAACATTTGACAATCATTATCAATAGCTTCTTCTAATGTTTGTATATCCGCATTTAAAGAAACCATAACTTTTGTGACATTTGTATAAATATCACCTATCTGTAATCCGCACTTATCCCACTCTTCTTGTGAAGATAAAGGATAATGCTTTTCCATAACTTCAATAATATCTTTAGCTTGCATTTATTTCACCTTCAATCAAATCAATCATATGTTGAACCTCTTGAAAACGGGGATGTTTTTCATCTAATGATTTCAAAATATTTCTTTGAATTTCCAATTGTCTATGCCACTTTTCATAAAACAAACCGTTTTTACGTTTTCTTAAACAAGGACCAAAATAAAAATCACTTTCATTATAAATTATTTCTTCTTTTGTTTTTTCACATACAATAATCTCATAAATATGATGTGCATCTTTGACAATATCCTCATCAATAATTTTCATATTCTGATGATATAAATATTCTCTTAGAATCTCCAATCCAATATTTGCTTGTAAAATAAAGCGATGTTGAGATAGAAAATCAGGATGTTCATTTAAAATATCAACTGTTAATTTTCCACCCATTCCACAAATACTAATCATATCTACCGATTTATCTATAATAGGGTTCATACCACTTCCTAGAAGTGGTATGACCTGCTTTTCTAATTCATACTGCTGAATCGTTTCTATTGATGCATTAATAGGTCCACTTGCAATATCACATGCATATGCTTTTTCTATCACATCATGCTTCACTAAATAGCACGGTAAATAAGCATGATCTGTTCCGATATCAGCAAGTATCTTTCCTTGTTTATATTTGATAATCAAGTCAGCAATGGCTTGTAATCTTTTTGATAGTTTCATATTAACGATCTAAGAAATCTTTCAAACGTTTAGAACGTGAAGGATGCTTCAATTTTCTTAAAGCCTTTGCTTCAATCTGACGAATACGTTCACGAGTAACATTAAATTCTTTTCCAACTTCTTCTAATGTTCTCGTACGTCCATCATCTAAACCAAAACGTAAACGTAAAACTTTTTCTTCGCGATCTGTTAGTTCTAATAAGACTTCATTTAATTCATCCTTTAATAATTCATTAGCAGCATAATCATCAGGTGACATTGCTCCTTCATCTTCAATAAAATCACCTAAATGTGAATCATCTTCTTCTCCAATTGGTGTTTCTAATGAAACTGGTTCTAATGAAATTTTTTGAATTTCACGCACTTTATCAGGTGTCATACCATCCATTTTATCAGATATTTCTTCGGCAGAAGGCTCTCTTCCTAATTCTTGAATTAATTGTCTTTGCACACGTGTTAATTTATTAATTGTTTCAACCATATGAACTGGAATACGTATTGTTCTTGCCTGATCAGCAATAGCACGTGTAATAGCTTGTCTAATCCACCAAGTCGCATAAGTTGAAAACTTAAAACCTTTTGTATAATCAAATTTTTCAACAGCCTTAATTAAACCCATATTTCCTTCTTGAATAAGATCTAAAAATAACATACCACGTCCAACATATCTTTTTGCAATAGAAACAACCAAACGTAAGTTGGCAGCAGCCAACTTCTTCTTTGCTTCTTCATCACCATCAAGAATACGTTTTGCTAAATCAATTTCTTCATCATGACTTAATAATTCAACACGTCCTATTTCCTTTAAATACATTTTAACAGGATCATTTATCTTCACATTGCTTCCCAATTGATTCTCATCATCATCACTATGATCAGTATACATGTTGACTGTATCACCAGTCATCATATCAAAATCACCAACGAAATCTAAATCAGGAACATCTCCACCAAGTTCGTCATCCAATCCCTCAAGGTCTTCTAAACCTTCTAATGATTCTAAACCTTCTAAATCATCTAAATCAGTAACAACACCTTTTAATAATTCTTCATCATCAATATCTAAAGCATCTAAACCATCTTCAATGAGAATATCACTTTCAGTAATAAATTGTAATAACTCTTCTGCTGATTCATCATCCAAATCATATTTTGTTAAAAAGGCATCCAAATCATCTTGTGATAATGTTCCACCTAATGCATCAGCTGTTTCTTTAATTAGATTTTTTAAATCTTCGAAAGTCACTGGTGCTGCTTTTTTCTTTGTTTCTTTTTTCATATAGACTCCTTTTCACTCTCTAATTTCACTATCTCACTTAAAATCTGAGCCTTTTGACTCGGATCTAAAATATAATTAAACTGTTCTAACAATTGATCCTTTTTCATCTTTCTAGCATTACTTGCAATTGTCTGAATATAATCATCAATAGCTTTTTCTTCATATGGAAGTGGTAATGCTGACTGCGATATTTCTAACACAGTTTGTACCAATTCCTCTTTTTGTATACTATCAATAAGATCAGCAACTTCAATAAATGTATGATGACGATAATAATCAACAATATAAGATGCAATAACACGATATTGATCATTGTACATAAATCCTGCCTTTGCCTCATACTTGGCAGCAACATCTTTACTATTTAACATATAAAACAACAAATCATGTTCTGCTTTTTTATATTTATCAACGAGACGAATTGTTTTTTTTACTTCCTGATAAACATATTCTTCTTTTTTGGGTTTCATTCCAGCAACATGCTGAGCAATAACCTCATAAGAGAAACCTGATTTAGAAGAAAGAATATGCATATAGTAATCACGATCTATATCATCAGTTATCTGTGTAATTTCAAAACACATTTTTTCTAAATAATTTTTTCGATCATCATAATTTAAAGGATCAACCATTCGATATTCAAAATCCATCAAAAATTCAATGGGTTTTAAAGTTTTATGTAATGCTTCTTCCAATCCTAACTGACCATGTTCTTCATATATTTCATCTGGATCATGTCCATCTGGCAAAACAATAATTTTTACTTTAAAACCTGCTTCTTCTAACTCTCTTGCTGCTTTACTCATCGCGGCCTGTCCCGCCTGATCACCATCCAAGCATAAATAAACTTGAGTTGTTAATCGCCGTAAAGCTTGAATATGTCCTTTGGTAAGTGCTGTTCCCATAATAGCTACAGTATTTTCAATTCCGGCTTTATACATAGCAATGACATCCATAAAGCCTTCTAATAAATAAATAAACCCAGCTTGTTTAACTGCTTCTCGACATTGATGATAATGATATAAGGTTTGTCCCTTAACAAAAATATCAGATTCAGGAGAATTTATATACTTACTGTCAGTTTGTGTTGGTTTATAAATACGTCCACTAAAACCAACAACTTGTCCCTGTTGATTATACAAAGGAAACATAATGCGATCATGATAACGATCAAAATGACTCTGTGATTCAATAACCAATCCAGATTTGACCATATCAATTTCACTATATCCTAATTTTGAAAACGCAGTATGTAAAACCGGATCAATAGGTGCATAACCAATTTGAAATTCTTTAATCAAATCATCTGTAAAATGACGATTCATTAAATAGGTCTTTGCTTCTAGTCCTAACTTCGTATTCAAATAATAACTATAAATTTTCTGTGCTTCTTGGTGCATTTGATAAAGAGCGACATGTTCTTTATTTTCTGGCCTTTTTTCAACATCCAGATGATAATCTCTTAAATCAACACGACCTAATTCGGCAACTTTTTTAACAGATTCTATGTATGATATCTTCAGATATTTTTGTAGAAAGGTAAATACATTCCCACCTGTTCCACAAACAAAACACATGAATATCTGCTTATCTGGTGATACGGACATAGAAGGATTTTTATCATCATGAAAAGGACATAAAGCTTTATAATTTCTACCACTTTTTTCTAAAGGAAGATATTGTCCAATCACATCAACGATATCAACACTATGTCTTATTTCATTGATTTTTTCCTGTGGTAGTCGTGCCATTTATGTCCTCTCCTTTCATTAAAATTTAATTTTTTCAGAAATATAAGTAACTAACTGATCAATTGGTAAACGAATCTGTTCCATAGTATCACGATCACGTAATGTTACAGACTGATCATTTTCTGTATCAAAATCTATTGTAATACAATATGGTGTCCCTATAGCATCAGCACGACGATAACGTTTTCCAATTTGACCTGCAACATCATAATCAACATTAAACTCTTGAGATAAAAGTGTATAAACTTCCATTGCTTTTTCACTTTGTTTCTTCGTTAATGGTAAAATAGCAGCCTTTACAGGTGCAACCGCAGGATGCAAATGCATCACAGTACGGGTTTCATTTTCTAAAGTTTCTTCATCATAAGCATCTGATAACACAGATAAAAATAAACGATCTGCTCCAACAGATGGCTCAATAACATATGGAATATATTTTTGATTAGTTTCAGGATCAAGATACTCTAAATTCTTCTTAGAGAATTCCTGATGTCTTGATAAGTCATAATCAGTTCTATCAGCAATACCCCATAATTCACCCCAACCAAATGGATATAGGTATTCAATATCACTTGTTGCTTTAGAATAGAAAGATAACTCTTCTTTTTCATGATCTCTAAATCTTAAATTATCTTTTGATAATCCTAAATCTAATAAAAATTGCATACATCCATCTTTCCAATAATGAAACCATTCTAAATCAGTATCAGGTTTACAAAAGAATTCTAATTCCATTTGTTCAAATTCTCTTGTCCTAAAAATAAAGTTACCTGGCGTAATTTCATTTCTAAATGATTTTCCAATTTGACCAATTCCAAATGGAACTTTTTTACGTGATGTTCTTTGAATATTCTTAAAATTAACAAATATACCTTGAGCTGTTTCCGGACGTAAGTAAACGACATTTTTTGCATCTTTGACAACACCCATATATGTTTTGAACATTAATTCAAATTCACGAATATCTGTAAAATCTTCACTTCCACAATCAGGACACTTAATATGATGTTCTCTAATATAACTCATCATTTTATCTGGTTCCCAACCGTCACTATGAACATCAGGATCATATCCCTCAATTAATTTATCAGCACGGTGTCTTGTTTTACAGTTTTTACAATCAATAAGAGGATCACTAAATCCACCAACGTGTCCACTTGCTTCCCAAACACGTGGATTCATAAATATAGCTGAATCCAATCCAACATTATATGGTGATTCTTGAATAAATCTCTTCCACCATAATTTCTTAATATTGTTTTTCATTTCTACACCTAGTGGACCATAATCCCAAGTGTTTGCTAAACCATCATAAATTTCAGAACCCTGATAAACAAATCCAGAATTCTTTGCATGTGCAATTAACTTATCCATATCTTTATTTGCCATATTTTTACCCCTTTTTACAAATTTTATACACTTATATAAAGTATGAAAGACTTAGCCTATCTGCCAAGTCATATTTTCCCTATAATATGTATTATCGTATGTAGTTATACCCTTATAGTGGTTATTTGTCAACCAACAATAAGGGTATACTATAAATATGTTCTTTCATTTAACCAATTTAAAATATCCTGATAAACGTCTAACTTTCCTTTTTCAAATAAAAGTGCATGTCTTTTGGCAGGAAATATCTTTAAAGTCAAATCTCTTATATCTCTTTTTTTATATTTATTATATAATTTTTTTATTTTTCTACCCATTGGATCATATTCCCCAACACCTATATAGAGTGAAAGATACTGTGGAATTTTCGCAATAGATTCATCACCATTCACTTCATTAACAATCCTAATAATATCCTTATATCCTTGTACTGTATATGAGAAATGTGTCATAGGATCATTTAAAAACTTCTTTTTCTCATCATTATCACTTGTTAACCAATCAATTTCACTTGTTGTTTGATGAACCTTTCGATTTAAACGCTGATGGAAAGATTGAAAATATGAATTTGCCTTATACAGTGGTCCTTTCCATAACTTTAATAATTGAAGATATATTTTTTTTATATACTGATATTCTACTTCTGTTTGCGTACCAAGTAATAAAGCACCTTCAATAAAATCACCATATTCACTCATATACTTACGAATTAAAACAGACCCCAAATCACTACCTAACATAAAATAAGGAACATCAGGATAACGTCCTCGCATAATCAGTTGTAAATGATGCATATCCTTCACAAGATTATCAGGTCCATTCACCTTACCAAAATAACCTTGTTCAAAATCAATCAAGGACTTACCATGACCTGCAAAATCACTCACTACCACAACAAACCCCTGATTTAATAAATAAGATGCAAAATGATCATAACGATCAGCATGTTCGCCTATTCCATGATGAATCTGGATAATACCTTTAACACGTAAAACAACTTTTGGCTCATAAACATGGTAACGCACATGTACGTGCATACAAGATGTATAAGTCTCTGTACGTTTCATTATGATGACCTCCTCTTTGGTGGACGGAATTGTCCTTTTGGTTTGATGAGAGATTTACTATCAAATCCAATGAGATCTTGTCTTTTTGCAAGAACTAAAGCTTCATAGACAAGATGGTAATTCTTTGGATTACGATATTGCATAAGAGCTCTTTGCATTGCTTTTTCTTTTGGTGTCTTTGCGACATATACTGGTTTCATATCACGCGGATCTAATTCAGTATAGTACATTGCTGTTGAAAGAGTTCCAGGAGTTGGATAAAAATCTTGCACTTGTTCTGGCGTATGGTGAATGTCTCTTAAATACTCTGCAAGTTCAATGGCACTCTTTAAATCACTACCTGGATGTGATGACATTAAATAAGGCACAAGATACTGATTCATTCCTAAATCTTTATTTAATTTTTGATACTTTTCAACAAATTTCTCATATAATTCACGATGAGGTTTACCCATCTTGTCTAAGACCTGATCACTAATATGTTCAGGTGCAACTTTTAATTGACCACTAATATGATTTTGAACCAATTCTTTAAAGAACAAATCATTTTTATCATACATCAAATAATCATATCTAATTCCAGATCTCACAAAAACTTTTTTCACACCATCTAATGATCTTAATTTCTTTAACAATTCTAAATAATCACTATGATCAACTTTCAAATTTTGACATGGTTTAGGCCATAAACATTGTTTTGTTGGACAAGCACCATGTGTTTCCTGTTTTTTACAGCTCGGCTGTCTAAAGTTAGCTGTTGGTCCACCAACATCATGAATATATCCCTTGAAATCAGGTTCATCAATCATAATTTTTGCCTCATTAATTAAAGATTCATGTGAACGTGTTTGGATAATACGTCCCTGATGAAAGTTTAAAGCACAGAAATTACATGCTCCAAAACATCCCCGATTACTAATTAATGAAAAACGAACTTCTTCTATCGCTGGAATATAATCATACATAGGATGATATGTTCTTTGATATGGTAGTGCATATGTATCATCAAATTCTATTTGAGTTAATGGACGATTGGGTCTATTTTGTACAACATAAAACCCATCATAAGGTTCTACCAATGTCTTCGCATTAAAATGATCAGTATGCCGATATTGTATTCCAAATGATTTCGCATATGCGCCTTTATTAGTTGATACATCCTGAAACGATGGCAGCATAACATACCCTTCTGGTACAAGAGAAAGATCTTTGACTTTAAAAACTGTACCATCTAAATAAGTCAGATATTGAGCATCAATTCCAGCATCCAATGCTTCAGCAATTTCCACAACACTATTTTCACCCATACCATACATCAGTAAATCAGCTCCAGAATCAACCAAAATTGATTTTCTCACTTTATCATCCCAATAATCATAATGCGATAAACGTCTTAAACTCGCTTCAATTCCACCAATTAAAATTGTTGCATCTTTATAAGCCTCTCGAACTTTTTGACTATAGACAATAACCGCTCTATCTGGCCGATGACCACCTTCACCATTATTTGAATAACTATCCTTTTTTCTTCTTTTTTTAGACACACTGTAATGATTCACCATTGAATCAATATTTCCACTAGAAATCAAAAATCCTAATCTCGGTTTTCCAAATCTTTGAAAATCATCTAAAGTATGCCAATCAGGTTGAGCCAAAAAACAAACTTTAAAACCACGACTTTCTAATGTTCTTGTAATAATAGCTGCTCCAAATGAAGGATGATCCACATAGGCATCACCACTTATATAAACAAAATCAGGTTGCTGCCAACCTCTCTCTAACATTTCTTCTCTTGTAGTTGGTAAAAAATTTCCCATAATGTCTCCCCTTTTATGCACCTATTATACATCAAACAAGCGCTAAGAAAAACAAAATTGTGCAGAAATCTACACAATTTGTTGAATAAATGTTGATGTTTTTAACATCACTCCTGTATATTCTTCGATAAAACCATCCATAATCTTGATTAATGTACAAATGACTTCTCTTGATAAATGTAAATGATCAAGAGAATCAATTGGTATTTTATGAATATGTCGAAATCCTTTTAAAATATCTGGACTATAGATTGGATGACCTTGTCCATGTTCTTGACATAAAAAACCGCCATCAGATAAAGAGATTGAAACAACCTTTGGCGAACCACAAATAACACAACCATCAACATCTAAAGACACACCATTATGATCAAGAATAAACACATTAAATAATAAATAAACAAGCAAAGGCTGATAACCTTGATCCATCGCCTTCAAACATTGATAAAGTATAGTATACTCTTCTTCAATAGGATCATTTTCTTCTATATATCGATAAAAATATTCTAAGATATAGTTTGCAACAATCTCACTTTCCAAACTTTCTTTAACATGTCTTAAATAGTCAATTGGAGTCGCCTTTATTAATGTACTCAGTCCTTTTTTTAAGTAAATTGTTAATTCACTTATCATTAACTGCTGACAGGCACGAGCATTCTTGCTTGTGATTTTTCTAACCCCTTTTGCAACAATACCAATCTTTCCATATTCACGTGTATAAACATGTAAAATCATATCATTATCTTTATAAGGGGTTGTTTTTAAAATAATACCAGCAACGACTTCTTCATTAGTAGTCGTTTTCATCATATCCAAACTCCTTGAGATACTTTTGTTTATTACGCCAGTCCTTTTCAACCTTCACAAAGAGTTCAAGTTCAACAGGAACCTGTAAAAAGCGTTTCATCTCACGACGAGCATTTTGTCTAATCTTTTTAATTAAACTTCCCTGTTTACCAATAATAATTCCTTTTTGACTTGGACGATCCACAACAATTGCTGCCATAATATGAACCCCCTTATCATCTTCAATCATTCTTTCAATGACTATTGCTACACTATGAGGAACTTCTTCATGCGTAAAATACAGAACTTTTTCTCTAATAAATTCAGCCATAATAAATCTTTCAGGATGATCTGTAATATGATCTTTTGGATAATACATAACGCCTTCATTTAAATCATCTTTAATGATTGAAATAAGTTTTGAAACATTATCTCCACTTAATGCACTAATTGGAATGATTT
The DNA here is from genome assembly GCF_000455285.1 of Candidatus Stoquefichus massiliensis AP9. Classification (GTDB taxonomy): domain Bacteria; phylum Bacillota_I; class Bacilli_A; order Erysipelotrichales; family Coprobacillaceae; genus Stoquefichus; species Stoquefichus massiliensis. Next base: position 305,310 of record NZ_HG005288.1, read on the forward strand.
CTTTAAAATCAAAGAGGTCTTTCCACTCATTCAATTTCATAATTAATTGATCTTTATTCAACAAATCAATCTTGTTTAAAATCAAATAAACAGGTCCATCAGCCTCCTTTAATCTTTCAACGATAAAACGATCTCCTTTTCCAATTTTTTCATCAGCTGGTGCGATAAACAAAACCAAATCAACACCATAAATACTATTCAATGCATTTGTATTCATAAAAGATCCTAAGCCATCTTGAGGCTTATGAATACCTGGTGTATCCATAAAAATGATTTGTGCTTCATCATCCGTATAAATACCTTGAATTGTATTCCGTGTTGTTTGCGCAGTTGATGAAGTTATTGCTAATTTCGTTTGTAAAATATAATTAAGTAACGTCGATTTCCCAACATTAGGTCGACCCACAATACTTACAAATCCTGATTTAAATGTCATAAACTTTCTCCCGTAAATGCGCGTGGCAATAATTCTTGCATATTTGTCACTTCATAATAATCTTTACACCCTAATATGATAGGTGTATAAGGATCTAACAATTCTGCTAAAACTTGACGACATGCTCCACAAGGTGAAATCAATGGAGAACAATCTCCCACGATTGCAAGTGCTTCAATATCATCTTTACGATACCCTCTACAATAAGCCTGAAAAACAGCATTTCTTTCAGCACACATTGTTGAGCCATAAGCAGCATTTTCGATATTTGTACCATGAATCATTGTTCCATCTTTAAGCAAAACACATGCTCCTACTCGAAAAGAAGAATAAGGCACATAAGCATTTTTTGTTGCTATAAAAGCTTCATCAACTAATTTTTGATAATCCATACGTTAACTCCTTTCAATTCCTAATTCATTTAATATCTCTTTTTGCAAAGCAAACATTTCTTTTTCATCCTCTTCATTCATATGATCATATCCTAGTAAATGCAATAAGCCATGTGTAAACAAGAAACACATTTCACGCTGAAGTGAATGTCCATATTCAATGGCTTGCACCTTAGCATGATCATAAGAAATGAAAATATCTCCTAAACTTCTTGGCATCCCTTCAACATAAAACTGATCATTATCTTCCAAAGCAAAACTAATGACATCAGTAGAACGATCAATTTGCCGATAATCACGATTCATTGCATGAATCTCATCATCGTTAATAATAATACAAGATAATTCCACATCATCTTCTATTTTTAAATACTCAAGTGTTTTCTCTATAATTTCTATAAACTGCTGTTCATAGTTCTCTTCACTTAAATTTTTTTCATCTTCATATACAAAATCTATCATCATATTATCACCCTTTACTTTTCAATCTTCCTTTTTCAATTATAGCACAAGCCACATTCTTGTTCACTATTTTTGTTTGATGATTCACAATAATGTAAATTTTCCCATCATCATTTTTCAATAGATAACGTATTATCTTATTTGCTAGTTTTGAATCCATATGAGAAAAAGCTTCATCTAATATGAACACATCATAATTTTGACACAGCAAACGAATTATCGCAACGACTTGTCTTTGTCCTAGCGATAAAGGTCTGCCATCCTCACTTAAAACAACAGAAAACATCTCTTCTAAATGACTTTGTCCAAAAGCCTTTAAATACATCTTGACTTTCTTTTCATCCTGACATAAAAAATTATTCCACAAACTCATATGTAAAAAAGTAGGTGTTTCATGAGTATAACCAATATGCTGATATAATGACTGTAAATCTAAAGTTCTTAATTCATGATGATTAATATAAATATCTCCTTGATAATTCAAATCTATACCCATTAATAACCTCAAGAAAGTTGATTTTCCGCAACCTGTTTCTCCTTTTAAAAGAAGATGTGTAGAAATAGATAAATCAAGATGTTCTAAAATAGGCAACTGATAACCGTAGGCATAAGTTAAGTTATCAATGGTAATAGATGTAATCTTTTCATCAAAATTGATTTTTTCAACAGGTTCATCCAATTCAAAAGATTTATATTTTTCATAGATTAAACTCATTTGTTTATACTGACTTGCTAATGTTACCATACTTAAAACTGGCTGAATACAATAAGAAACAAGCATATAAAACATCATCAATTGACCTATTGAAAGATGCTCCTGATGAAAAAAATAAAACCCTAATACTAAAACAATACCATAAAAGATATAAATAATATATTGAATTGTACTTTGTAAATGATTTAAAAAAAGTGCTTGCTTTTGTTTTAATAAAGCCTCATCTAAATAAATATGATAACTTCTTTCTCTTGTTCTTTGAAATATCTGAAATCTTTTAATAAGGAATTGATTTTCAATAAGTTCTAATATATGATGCTGATAACTAAAATGTGCCTCTAAGTATTGTTTATTAATGTCTTGCAATACAGAAAAACGCTTGTAAGCATAACACATAATGACCATCAGCATCATAACAACGACAATCGTCATATAAATATTTAATATTATCATACCACCTAAAAATACAAAAAAAGATAACCCATCTAAAAATAATCTCTCAAAACAGGCAATACTCATTTCACTTAAATCAAATAAACTTAATAACTGACTTTGCAGTGATCCGATATCCTGATAAAAGAATGCAGATGATTGCTGAAGCATTTTCATTGATGAATGAAATACATAATCCTCATCTAATGCCATCTGTAAATGAATAATAGCTTTATTTTTTTGCTTTTCCATTTTGGTTTTGATAAGTTCTATCAAACAATACACAATACATAAAACAACCATATAAAAGAACTGCGTTTCTCTTTGAATATCATCTATGAATATCTGAAAAAAATAACTACTAAGATATCCTAAAAGAGATATTCCTAAGCCCTTATAAAGCAAAGACATCATATGCAGACGATATGACATAAACGTTTCCATCAAAAAATCTCGATAAGATTTATAATGCAATTGAGGAACACGTCCAACATGCAAAACAGCTATCATTCGTGATGCGTAATGTTCATTCATTTCTTCCTGATAAACTGTTATGAGTCCACGAGCAGGATCACCTATAATATACTCATCATCATTTCTTTCATACAAAACAACAAAATGACCCATACCTTCATAAATCATATACAAAATACATGGATACTTAACTTCTTGATGAATATCATCCAATGTTGCCTCATAAGCTTTCGCTTCTATTTGATATGCTTTTAAACATTCAAGCATACCCTTAATGGATATACCATTTTGATTAAGTCTTGCTTTCTTTTTAATTTCTTTAACTTCTTCTTGGAAACCATAATATTTTAAAATCATTAAAATACAATAGGCTCCGCATGCTTTTTCTTCGTCTTGTAATTCTATTGGATATTTGTGCATATAAAAACCCCCTTACTTCTATATACGTAAAAATAAGCGGATTTTCTTTTTTTATTTTCATTTTTTTAATATTTTTTTCAATTTTCCTATAAATTCATCTATATTCTCTTTATTGATGATAAATGGAGGCAACATTCTTAAAACATTTTCTCCTGCAGTAACAACAATGACACCCTCATTTAATAGTTCTTTAACAATCGGTTTGACATTCTGATTAAAGACGAGACCTTGCATTAATCCCAACCCACGATGTTCCTCAATAATATCAAATTCTCTAACTAACTCATCTAACTTCTCTAATAAATATTCTGACATATCTCTAACATGTGTAAGCAAATCTTCTTTTTCAAGAATTTCAAACACTGTTTTCACTGCTGCACATACAAGTGGATTTCCTCCGTAAGTACTTCCATGATCCCCTGGTTCCATAGCTTTCGCATATTTTTTATTAGCAACAAATGCTCCAACTGGAACACCACAGCCAATACCTTTAGCAAGACAAACAATATCTGGCAAGATATCATATTGAAAATACGTCATGATTGTTCCTGTACGCCCCATTCCACATTGTACTTCATCTAATATTAAACAAATATCATGCTGATCACAAAGTTCTCTTAAACCTTTCATAAAATCTTTATGACAAAGGTTTAATCCTCCTTCACCCTGTAATGGTTCTACAATAATAGCAGCTGTACGTTCATTAATGAGTTCTTTAACACTTTCTAAATCATTGAGTGTTGCATATTGAACACCTTCAATTAATGGTCCAAAGGCTTCCTGATAATGAGGATTGCCAGTAAGTTTAACTGAACCAGTAGAACGCCCATGGAAAGAATGATGAAAAGAAATAATTTCGCTATCTGCTTTTCTATGTTTTAAATAATAATATTTTCTAGCCAGTTTTAAAGCCCCTTCTGTTGCTTCGGTTCCAGAATTACAGAAAAATACTCCATCTAATTGTGTAGCTTTTTTCACAGCTTCGGCAGCCTCTATAGATACTGGTGTATAAAAGTAATTTGAAACATGCATTAATGTCGCTATTTGTTTTTGTAAGGCTTCAACATAAGGCTGATATCCATAACCTAATGAATTGACACCAATTCCTGAATAGAAGTCTAAATATTCTTTCCCTTCTGTATCATATAAATGAACACCTTCACCTTTTTCTAAAAGAATATCATATCTTCCATAAGCTCTTAAAAAAGCCTGTTCCCCTCTCGTATATAAATCCATCATTTACACTCCCTTCATATGACATGCAATAGTATAATATAAATTCACTGCTTTTTCTAATACTTCTTCATGAAAATTAAATGTTTCTGTATGTAATCCACTTTGATATTGATCACAATATGTTCCTAGATAAAAGAAAATACCTGGAATAACTTTTTGATAAAATGCAAAATCTTCAGACAGCATCAATGGTTCTTTTAATTCAATATAATCTTGTTTAATCAATTCACGAAATATTGAATAAAGTTTTTCATCATTCATAACAGGTGGATACATTGGAGGACAACTCCATTTTATTTGACATTCATAAGTCTTTTCCAATCCCTGATGAATCGCATCAATTTCATTTGTGATATCGATAAATAATTTTTCATCATAACAACGTAATGTTCCATGCATGACTGTTTCACTGGCAACACTATTACGAGTTGTTCCTCCTTGAATATGTCCGATATTCAGTACAACAGGTACAAAAGGACTGATTCTTCTAGCAACTAATGACTGATACTGTTGAATAGCGTGACTAGCTACCATAATACTATCAATTCCTTCTTGTGGCAATCCAGCATGAGATCCCTTACCTTGAATAGAAACATCCATTTCACCACACATTGCCATTAATGGACCATTCTTGCATGCAATTGTACCTTCTTCAATAAATGGCATTAAATGCATACCAAATATAGCCTTTACATTATATTCTTCAAGAATCCCTGATTCAACAACAAACTTTGCTGCTCCAGGTGATTCCTCAGCAGGCTGAAAAATCAGAAGAATATTATATGGAAAAGAAAAATCAGATTCTTTTATACGTTTTGCCAGCCCTAGTAATGCACTCATATGTCCATCATGACCACAGGCATGCATACGGCCATGATGTTGTGATTGAAAATCAATATCATTATGTTCATTTAGTGCTAAACCATCTATATCACTTCGAAATGCTATCGTTTTTTCTCTATGACAATCAACATAAACAATTGTTCCTGTTTCAACAACAGCCTCCCATTGATACCCCATTTTTTCTAATTCTTGTCGTAAATAAGCTGCCGTCTTATATTCTTTTAAACCCAACTCAGGAATCTTATGTAAATCTCTTCGCCATCTTCTTAATTCTTCCATGTTTCCGCCCTATAATTTTCTTAAATCATCCATCAACTGTGTTTTTTCTTTGGTTTGTTCCGATTTTTTTTCATGAATGATTCTTGCTGGATTTCCTGCTACGACAGCTCCTGCTGGAACATCTTTTAAAACAATACTTCCTGCCCCAACAACTGCTCCTTTACCAACACGAACCCCTTCAACCACAACCGCATTTGCACCAATTAAAACATCATCCTCTAATATAACAGGTGTTGCACTCGGTGGTTCAATTACACCAGCTAGAACTGCTCCAGCACCAACATGACAACGTTTACCAACAATGGCACGTCCACCTAAAATAGCTCCCATATCAATCATAGAATCTTCACCGATTTTTGCTCCAATGTTGATGATTGCCCCCATCATAATAACTGCATGATCTCCAATTTCAACATTATCTCGAATCAAAGCACCAGGTTCAATACGTGCATTAATATTCGTTAAATCCAGCATAGGAATCGCACTATGACGTCGATCCTGTTCTAAATAAGAATCAGTAATCAAATCGGCATATTGATTCAAATATTCTTGAACAGTCTCTAGATCACCTATTAATACTCTTGTAGACTTATCTCCAAAAGATTTAAATCCATCTCCCTCTGGCAAATTATTTCCTTTCACATAAACCTTTACAGGTGTTTGCTTCTTTGCATTACCAATATATTCAATAATCTCTTCAGCGCTTTTATACATAAAAATCCTCCTCGTTTATAATACCTTCAAATATAGTATGAGCATTACCTTCCATATAAATATGTCCATTCTTATAACTTATATCCAAAACACCACCTAATAATTCAACTCGAACATGTTCATCACATAATCCATTTAAATAACTTGCATACATAGCTGCACATGCACCTGTTCCACAAGCCATCGTTTCTCCTGAGCCCCGTTCCCAAACACGCATTTTTAAATATTGTCTATTGATAACTTCAACAAACTCTGTATTAACTAAATCTGGAAACAACGGATGATGTTCAATGTTTGGTCCAATGGTCTTTATATCAAAATCAAGATTATCTACATACATAACTGTATGAGGATTTCCCATTGATAAAGATGTTAATTGATAAATCTTACCAGTAACTTCTACATTTTCATTAATCATATATTCTTTTTCAAAAAGACAAGGAATTTCCTTAGTATTTAAGATTGGTTCTCCCATATCTACTTTTACACTTTGAACTATATGATTTTCAACAGTCAACCAAACTTTCTTTATACCACCTAGAGTTTCAATCTCTAAATATGTTTGATCTGTCAATCCATGGTCATATACAAATTTAGCAAAACAGCGAATCCCATTACCGCACATTTTTCCTTCACTGCCATCCAAATTAAACATACGCATCTTAAAATCATATTGTTTTGATGCTAAAATAACAATCATACCATCACTACCAATTCCAAAATGACGATCACTAATTTTTGAGATGAATTGCTTATCCATAGGAATATCTTGATTTATACCATCAAAATAAATATAATCATTGCCTATTCCTTCCATTTTTGTAAATCTCAACATAGTATCACCTCATCTTTTTGAAATATATTAACATTTTTTTATTATGATGAAAAGACTTTTTTAAATCATTTGCATATAATGAAAATAGGTGAGATTATGAAATATATGTTAAGAAGAGTGAATCATGTTTTATCTATATTATTATTAACCATATTATTAATGATTTTTCATTATTATTTATATTAAAAATAGTGGTCAATAACCACTATTTCCTGATTTTGTATCCACATTTAGGACATGTTTCTTCAGATTGAATTACTTCTCCACAATTAGGGCAGTATGTTTGTTCATCTTCAAGTTTAGTTATTTCAGGTGTAGCTGAAGATTCTGCGTTCCCATTTGTTTTTTTCTTCTTTAATACAAAGAATACTGCTATAAGAATAATAGCCACACCACAAGCAATCAAAGCAATTGTTGTTCCTATACCACCACTAGACATTGGTGAAGAAATCACTAAATCATCAGTATTTCCACTAGACATTAATTCTAATAAATCAACAGTGACTTTATTTCCTTCAGCCTTTCCTAAATTTGTTGTTGCTTCTCCTGGCATTTCTACAATAACATTCATTTCCATTCCAGCTGCTTTTAATTTAGAAACAGAATACCCATATGCATTCATTGAATCTAAATCCATTTCATTTTCAAAGTCATCCATCGGCAATGTTAAAACAATGCATTTTTCTCCATCAATCTCTTTTTCAGATAATAAATTTGTTGTTTCTTCTGCCGAACTTACTCCTTCAATATTTAATCCAACCCATTTTGTTCCATCAATTGTTTTATTAATTGGTGTTGTCTTAGCATCTTTTAAACTCTCTTTAGAAAGAATCTGTTCTTTCATTTTATTCAAATAATCATCAGTTGTCATGCCTGTTGTTTTTAGTAAAGACTCTTCAACTAGCATTTCCATTCCCATATTCATTGTTTTATCAGATTTAACTTCAACCTGAATATTCATTTTCATACATCCAGTTAAGACAATGACCATTAATATCATTGCCAAAAATTTAAATACTTTTTTCATTTAGCTTCCCCTTTCAATATCCATATAATCATTCTAACATAATTTGACATAATTTCAATTTTGAATTATACAATGTGATAGTGCATATCTATTGAAGTTTAGGAGAAAGTACCTATAATAATATTAAAGTAGGTGAATAATCTGAATAAAAATTAAGAACGGAAACTACAAAAAGTGTATAATACCCCTTTCCCCAATTTTATGACTATTTTAGGTGGGGTGAGTCGCTAGATTTCTTGAGAAGAATGCCCATAATTTCTTCTTCACTTAAACCAGTTCGTGATAACTGATTATAAGCATTTTTAAGATTGTTTTTGATATATTCAATACGTTGTTTCTGAGTCGTTTCAATATCAGCCATATCGGACGGATTGAAAACTTCTCCAGTTTTAAGCATGTGGTAAATAGCTATAAGAATTTTTCTGGCAATGGCTATGATGGCTCGTTTCTTACTGCGACGTTTTGAGATTCTATTAAACTTATCAGCATAATAGTCACATTTTTTATCCTTGACTACTGCTTGGGCAACTTGAACAATACATGGCTTAAGGTAAACACCAGCTCTTGAAATCCTAACTGATTTCTTTTTTCCAGCCGATTCATTACATCCTGGAGCTAATCCTGCCCATGAAGTCAGTTTTCTATGTGATGACCATTGAGACATATCAATACCAGGAATGGTACAAAGAAGCTGAATGTGGTTTTCATATCCAGCCACCATTTCATTGATGTGAAGCTGAATCCCATCTAAAAGTGAATCGACATATTCCATATCTTTTTTAACGATATTGATTCTTGCTTTCTGATGAGGATTAAGGTCCGTCCCATCAACAGCACTGAGGATATCTTCGGGAGAAGCTTTACAATGTCCATAGACTATAGTCATCATCTGATAAAATAAGATTGACAATGGAGGAAGCAGATTTACCAAAGGTATCAGTAAAGACCATATCAACTTTACAGTTTCCAACAGTAAGAGCATTCTGGAAACGATTCTTCTCAGAAGAACGAGTATTGATAAGCTTAAACTGATATCTGGTCAATTCTCTAAGGATGCGAATATCCTTTTTAGGGATAAAACTGGATCTGACAAGACCAAACTTGAAAAGATCAGCAATCCATTTGGCATCCTTATTGTCATCTTTCTCACCTTTAATATTTAGGATTGGCAACGGCGACATTGGAAATAAAACCTTCCAGTGCATTATATACAGGGATATAATACTTGCTGGTACTTTCCATGCATACATTTTGACAGTCGTTTTCAATGAGCCAGTTTCTAAATTTGATGAGCTGGTTATTGAAGATTGAGAATCTTTTGCGAATATACTTGGGCTTAGTGGAATCAGAAAAGCAGATAACTGCAACAATGAAGCATTTATGCACGTCAACACCACAAGCTCTGGAATAAATAACTTCCATAAATAAAAATCTCCTTTCAAATAGAATGGAGAAGAAGAAACAGTGACTGAATGACTGACACTAAAGAGAAAAACTAAAGTCAATGATTAATCTGCAGCCTCGAAGACTACTCATGTGTGCTTGAAAAAGTCATTCTCGCACTGGTTAATATACTGTTTTGAACTGAATAAGTTGCAGAAATCTACAACTCACCTCATCGTGCTTTGTAGTATGACTCTCCTTCAGTTAAAGAATAAAATAAAAGACCTACAGAATCAAGGTTATTCATCACAATGTGTGCCTTGAAGCCGCAGGCGGAAAGGAATGTAAGGTTAATATGAAAAAAACAGAGAATGTCAATGTGGAAATTATTAATGGTGCAATGGACGAGGAAGAAATAAGAGCTTATATTCATTATGTTAAAGAGAAATATAAAGATGAAACACTATTATCATTAACCTTAACAATTGATGGAGATTATGTTGATATGCATTACCATCTTAAACCTCAGCCAATTGAGAGAATACGTCGAATTACTGGTTATTTAGTGGGAACACTTGATCGTTTTAATGATGCAAAAAAAGCTGAAGAACATGATCGTGTCAAACATCATATCTAAGTAAAAGCATATCAATGAAAAGTATTGATATGCTTTTTGTTATGTCTTATTTCAAAAATGAAATTTTGCTTTTAAATCATTCATAAATGCATCATAATTATTAATAGCATAAACATCTTCATTACAAATACAATAATCATAAACTATTGTATATTCATAATTTGTTTTACCTAAAAACTCTAATTTATATGAAACTCCTTTAGGTTTATCTAACTCTTTTTCATTCATTAATTTTTTATCAGACTGAGTCATATTATTGACTCTCTGTATTAAAGATTCAATACTATCTTCATCATCCAAAGAATAGACAACAGGTTCTTCACTCATCCCATAAACCGTTAATACAACAGTATTTATTTCATTTTTAATTTGATAACTCGTCCTATCGTGATTACAAAAAACAATAACAATGAGTATCCCTAATATTCCTAATATCAAGAATGTTTTATTCTTTAAATGCATACAGTATCACCCCCTATCTCTTTTATTACAAATGAATTAAACTATGTTTTTGCACCACTAATCAAAATAAGTTTAATATCTTTTTTAGTTATTTAAATTATAGAATGTTATTATTTAGGTGTCAAATCTAACAAATTACAAATATAGTCATCATTTAAGAATATCTTGAGCAAACTTCATTATTTTCCTTTTATTCTCTTCAATCTCTGTTAATAAAGATTTTATTACTAAATCTTTATATTTCTTCATTTGCTCGGTGATAGAAATATAATCGCAATTTTCTACAGTCATTCAGATATTCTTCCTTAGCATAATCAAAAATATGACTACAAAATGCAAGTGTTAAAATTGCATACCTATATTCCTTTCTTTCCTGTGATGTCGTCATATCTTCATAGCCAGCTAGTGTTTTATACATTTTCTCACTAAGATTATTTAATGCCACCTTTACTTTAACTACAACTGATATATCAGAATCAACTTTCATCGCTTCCATTAAAAAAAATATAATTTTCTTTATTGCAGTTTTTTTACGATCATGCACACTTACATAATCCTTAACAGTATAATCTATCTGTTTATCGAAAACAACAATCATTTCCAATGCATCATTTAACATTTTATAAAGAGTATTTTTTGTATAATATTCAAACTCTACATAATGAAGCATTTTATGAATAGATATATTCTTGAGGTATTTATAGACAATAATTTTCTTGTAATCACTAGGCAACAGTTCTATATAAGCAAGCTGCTGATCAATAAAAGCTATAGTTTCTTCTTCCCTATTTAGTGCTCTTATAATGGGGTTCTGATATATTCCAGAACCTTCAGGCTTATCAGAGTTAATTGATATTACTGAAACATTTCCAGACTGTGTTGTCTCTACAATACTTGGAATCCCAAACTTATAATACAAAGATAATTCATTTAAGTTGTTTTCTGCTTTATATATAGCTTCTTCTCTCTTATCCATATTCCTGTCCTCCCAGATAACACAAAAAGACCTGACATTAACGTAAAACATAAAGTTTCATGTTAATATCAGGTCTTATAACCTAAATATATAAAAATATAAAATAGGGCGGTCGATGGGAACTTAGCATTTATATATAATAGATAGAAAACAACGTATTTAAGCCATTTAAAAAGCATATCAATGTACATAGATGTATAAAATGATATTCTTTTGTTTAAAATTTGGTGGAAAAATGTTATTGATTCTATATTTTGGTATATTAAATAATTGCGGAACTAAAATTGCCACTTTTAAGTTTGTAATTATATTGCCTGAATTAAACATTGTAATGGATAAAGATAACAAAGAATTATTAACACTTTTTTGTATTGATGATGCTATCGTAAACAATGATTATATTGAATTCATAAATAATAAAGATTAAGTATACATAAAGATTAAACAAATTGTTAAATATTGTCCAAAATGTGAATCTATTCATTTTTACAGTAAAAGTAAATATACAAAAATGTTATTATATTCACTTATAAACAATTTTGTTTATAAAGTTATGACTGTAGTAAAAAGATATATCTGTATTGATTGTAATTATTGTTTCTATTTTTGTTGATTTAAAGCCATATAATTGGCTATGTGAGATAATGTGATTGTTTAATGATTTTCTAGAAGATATATAATTATTTGTTTAACATCATTTTTTGCACTTTATAAAGAAACAATTATGTACTATTAGCAGACGTAATAAGAGACTCACATGTTTGGAGTCTCCTATTAATTTCATAATCACTCAATTCTTCTGTAAAACCACACTTTTGCATTAAAGGATTTTGTAAAAGACTACACATATCCTTTAAAGAGGCTTTTCTGGAACCGAGTGATTATTTAAAGTACGCTTTAAATTACTTCTTAACAACTGTACGAAAATAGACTTAGAATGTTTCATGCGATTATTTAACTTCATCAAGTTTAAAGTTTACACTATTTTCCTGTAGATTAATTGTTAATTGATAATAAGTAGTTTTATTATCAAGTATATATTCAAATTCAATTATATTTTTATCAATATTTGTAATTTTTGAATTAGTACTTAATGAAACATTATTTTTTGGATCAACACCTATTCTATAGAATTGATTATCAATAATGATTGCAATACCATGTCTACTCATAATTTCATTATCTTGATATAGAAATGCAGCATCTACAACTCCACTGCTTTTCTTAAAATCAATAAAATCAGTAGCAGTAGCCTGTTTGTACATTGAGTTATCAAACTCTAAATCACTAATTTTATTCTGCAAATCTAGAATAACATTTTTTTTTGAATTATTATCATTTATCAAGAAAAGAGAAAACGATAACAAGCCTAAAAATAGTACTAAAACAATGATGAACTTAACATACTTTTTATCCATACATGTTACCAAGTTTTATTCACGAAGTGCATGTCATCTTTTAGTGGTACATAAGATGTATTAACTGTAATATAACTTGTACTAATTACATAAAAGTCAGCTGTGTTTGCATCAATTAGTTGATCTTTCATTCTTCCTGATGTCTTCATAGCTGGAATATAACCTGTAATAGAACCATTCTTTCTGGCAGGTACATAAAAAGAAGTCGCATAAGATGTTCCTTTTGTGTATGAACGAGATGTTGTTAAACTTGCTGATGTACTTGCTTTAACTTTCGCAAACAATGCATCCACCTGTGCTTGAACACTTCCACTTATCCCAACAGAAATATTCACAGTTCCAGAACTTTGTACCTTAAAACCTAAGTAACTCTGTACTGAACTTCCAGTGTTATCAAGTGATACAGTCCCAACATTCCTATACTGATTATATCTAGAAGTTGAACTTGGTTCATAAGTATATCTATGAATGTACATTGGTGCTCTTGGTTGAACTTCTCTGTTTTCCTGATCATAAACAGTATTAGAAGCACTTACTGGACTAGCAAAAACAAATATTAAGATCATTGAAAGTAATATTGCAAAATATCCCTTATCTTTCATAAATTAATTTCTCCTCTCTGAAATATTGCAACATCCTCTATCTATTTTCTTTATTATATTATAAATCTTGTAATTATGATTTGTCAATCTTTTAATTGATTATACAATTTTTTATTCATATCTTTTAATTGGAAAATATAATGATTTTACTTTCTTTTGGTGGTGATTTTATTAATTCTAATCTAACTTAATTATAGAAACTTTATTAACACTCTTATGAGATACGAAATACAGTTCACCCCTATAACAAAAAACTTACTTTATCTAATATGTAAACAAGATTATTTTTTAAATCATGAAACTCTCTTAAGAGTGCAATATAGTGCTACATAAATCCATAATTAGATTATATATTTTTTTATTGTATAAATTTGATAGAAAATCCCATTTTTATCGGTATAAACTCTTTTGCTAAGTTTATATCCAAATCATTTTCATCATATGTAATAACAAATTCTTTTATGTTGTCAAAACCACTTTGGTGTACTCTACATATAGCAAAATTCAATACATTAGCAACATACATATGTTCATTAATAAAAATTTCAGCCTACGAATCTCTACTTAACGCTAAACTATACTGCTTTTTGAACATTTTCCAATGTTCTTTTTTTATATGCGACCATGAATCAACTACAGTGAAAGTATTTCCGGAACGTTTTTTATATGCATACCCATCAAATGTCATTATCTTATTTCTAAATGGATCAGGAACATTCGGATTAATAACTATTGTATAATTATTAGCACCTAATTCTGCAAGATAATATAATGAAGTTAATGAATAATCTTCGTCAACATCATCTTTAAGTATTTCAAATAATATATCTGCTTTAGATTGATTTAAATACTTAGATAACTTTGTTAATATTGAATCTGTTGGAAATGCAATTCTGTCATTTTTAATATCCATAATATTTCCATAGCTTATTTTTGAGTCAATAGACAGTTGACGAAAGGAAATCCCCTTTTCATTCTTTAATTTGTGTATATATGTAGAAATAGATATTTGGTTCACCTCATAAACAATTATACATTATAATTCCATATTTGTATTGCAGAAATCATAAATTTGTTATTTTTTATATGATAAATCATCGCAATTATCATATACAATGATATAATAATATTAAAATAAATAAATGATTGTAAAATTTAATATTTTATTTATTTCATTGAAAGGAGGTGAATATATGGAACTAAGACAAAAGTTTTGTACATATCAAGAGCTGGCAGATGCAGTTGGATGTAGTTATCAACAAATTGCTAAAGTACATGCCAAAAGAATTATGGATGCATTTGGAATTGATCGCAAAAAACTTCCTAAGGCTGGTTTATTACCAGTAGAAGCATGTGAACAATATTTTGATGTGACAAAACCTATTGAAAAAAGAAAAGAACCATTCACTCCAACCGCCAAGTAAGACATGAATGGTTCAATCGAAGAAACATATTTTTAATATGCTCTTTTCTCATACAGTATATCAAAAAATATGTTTCATTTCAAATTTTTTTTGTAAGGAGCAATATGAATAATAGTCAAGTTTATTCACAAAGTGAATTATTAGTTAAAAAGTTTAACTTTGAACAAAATGAGATATTAGAGGGATTATTTAAATCAGGCTTATATGTACTTGCCGGAACAAGTAAAATAGGAAAATCTCTTATTACAACATCATTAGCAAATTGTGTTTCTAAAGGTATTCCCTTTTTAGGAAAAAGGACAACACAAGGAAAAGTTATTTATTTTGATAATGATAATTATGATTTTGAAACTCAGAGTAGAATAAAAGCACAAAATCATGGAATGAATGATAAACTTTTCTATAATTTTGAAAATTCAAGTAGTTTATATGATATAAAGGAATTTTTATTGGAATTAGAAAATATAGAGGAATTTAATCTTATCATCATCGATTGTCTTGCGAATCTCGAAGAATTTCCTGATACAGATGCTTTTACTGAAAATATAATACTATTAAAGAATTTAGAGATTTTATAGTGAAATATCATCTTTGTTGTATTCTTATACATCATACAAGAAAAGGAAGTTCTCATACTCAAGATAGTGTTTTAGGATCAAAATCATTAACCTCTGCATCAACTGGAACAATATTAATTGAAACAGAAAATGAGTTTAGTACACGAGGAAAACTTAGATTTATTTTAAGATCAAAAAAAGAAATCATTAATATCAAAAAAGATGATAAAGGAATTAATTGGATTTTGGATGATATGGATGAAGAAATTAATGAACATATTGATCGGAATATTCTTTTTATTATCAATGCTTTAGCAAAAGAAAAATCTAGGAAAATTGAAGGTAATTGTCAAGAGCTTGTTGCCAATATGAATTTAGATTTAAATCCTAGAGGATTATTTAAATATCTTTCTAAGCATAAAATGATTTTAGCTCAAAATAATATATCATTTAGTAGAAAAAGGAATGGCAAAGAAAGAACTATAGAATTAGTCTTTTCACCTGAAAATGACACTTGTGACATATCTTAGTGCATAAATAGAACTGTCATTCTGTCACAAAAGGAACATTGAAAATAAAATATAGTGCCTATCGGTAATCTTCAAAAGAAAAGACCAAAACATTTGGTCTAGCAAGTTATACCAAAAAGCACGCTTTTTGGAAACTTGCCCTGCCGGGGGGGGCTTTGAAAGGAGTAATTATGGCACATGTAGAAAAAATCAAGCAAAATGGAGTTATTGGTTTAGTCATTCATTGTGAGCGTAGAGAAGGTTGCGAGTTATCTAATAAAGATATTGATAAAAGTAGAACGTATTTAAATTATAATTTAGCAAAAGATCTTCAGCCATTAAAACCAGAAGTTTTTTTAAAACAACGTATAGATGAAGTAAAACATATAAATCGTAGTGATATTGTTTTTATGACTGATTGGATTGTTACAGTACCCAATGATGTTCATGAAGATGATATTGAGCGTTTCTTTGATTATACTTTTGAATTTCTAAAAGAAAAATATGGAGAAAAAAATGTTGTAAGTGCCTGGGTGCATAATGATGAAACAACACCTCATATTCATTTTTCATTTATTCCAATCATAACTATAGAAGGAATTGAAAGATTGAATTGCAAGAAGGCCATCACAAAATCGGCACTTAAACAGTTTCATCCTGAATTAGGGGCTTATTTAGAACAAAGGCTAGGTTTATATGCCATCCATTCAAAATGACGCTACAATCAACGGAAATCGCACAATAAAAGAACTCAAAAATCAAGAGGATTTAAGTTTGAAAAAAAGTCTTATCAATGTACATGAACACTTAGATGCAAGTAATAATATTATTAAATTAGCTAATGAGATTGATTTTGAACCATCTCGTTTATTGGAGAAAACAAAATCACTAAAAAAAATGTAACAAGATTATTGATGAATTGAAATATAATAATAAACAACTTCAAAATGATACTGAATCATTATCAAATCTTGTTAAGGTTCAAAAGAAAAAAATTGATAGTTATAGACAAATGCCTTTATCAAAACAATTAAAAGAGAAAGAACAAACCATTCATAATCTTTATTCATCACTCCAAACACTAGAAAATCATGTAAGAGATATAGAATATGATTTTTCACATTTAAGAAGAAATTATGACCATCTTGAACAAAAAAATGATAAGTTAGAAAATGAACTTTATTATCATAAAACATTTCTCAACTGTTTAGATCTAAATCAAATTTTTAAATCTTTTAAAAGACTTTTTAACAGAGAGGATGATTCAATAAATATCCACTCATTAAAAGAATTATGTCAAAAGGCACATGAGAAAATATCACATGTATTTCAAAGAATTAAAGAAAAAGTGTATTTCTTAGATAACTCTAAAGAAATGTCTGAAGATATTATACTTAAAGATTCTAACCACTCTTATCATGATATGTAGTTATAACTATGACGGTCTATAGAAATGATAAAGGTCTATGGTCAATAAGATATAAATATAAAGATAATAATGGTGTTTGGCAACAAAAAATGGCTTATAGTGGAAAAAGTGGTTTTACCAGAAAAAAAGATGCTATTGAAAAAGAAAAAGATATTATTCAAGAAATACAAACTTCCTTATTAAAATCATTAGAAAATAATCATAAGACATTCAAAGAAGTTATGGATGAGATACGGCATACTCCAAAATGGAAAGAATTATATCCAAAGCGTAAAGAGAGTATAGAACGTGTATTTGGAGATTGTAAGGAGCATCATAATTTAAGATATACAAGATTGCGAGGACTACAAAAAAATCAGCATCAGGCGCTGATGATTTTTGCGTGTCATAATTTAAAAAGAATGACAAGATGGAGATGGAAAACTTCATCAAATACCATTCATAATTGGTTGAAAATGATGATTTCCCGCTTTGAAACACAAAAAGAAAAGCGATACTCGTTTTGGAGTATCACTTTGTCAACAATCTGAAACCCTTGATATACAAGGGTTTTGTTAGTTATATGGGGCGGTCGATGGGAATCGAACCCACGAATGCCAGAGCCACAATCTGGTGTGTTAACCACTTCACCACGACCGCCATATCTACCTTAATTAGGCAAGTAAGATTATATAAGATTTAAATGTTTTTGTAAAGGATAATTTTAAAAAAATAAAAATTATTTCTTTGTTGGTAATAGAGATTGGCTTTGATAAATGATATGATATATCTAATATGATAAATTAAGGAGAATATATATGGAAAGAATAACAAGTTTTTGTGTTAATCATACAATGTTAAAGAAAGGAATTTATATATCAAGAATGGATGAAGATTTAACAACATATGATATTAGGATGTGTGAACCTAATATTGATGAACCATTAGATCCTAAAGCAGCACATACAATTGAACATATCGGAGCAACACTTTTAAGAAATGGAAAATATAAAGATTCCATCATTTATTTTGGACCAATGGGGTGTATGACAGGATTTTATCTCATTACAAAAGATTTAACTTTTGATGAGATTAAAGTATTAATAAAAGATATTTTCACTCAAATTAGTCAATGGAGTAATGAAATTCCTGGTGCTAAGAAAGAAGAATGTGGCAATTATACCTACATGAATTTAAACAATGCAAAGAAAGCTGCACAATATTTTATTGAATGCTCTTGGGAACATGAGTATCATTTCTTATAAGTTTATCAAGAAAGATAAACTTTTTTTCATTTATATCTTGACTATATAGTCACTATATAGTGTTAAATGAAGATGTAAAGATAAGACATATTATATATAAACTTTAACAAATAAGGAGATATTTATGAAAACAAACGAGGTTGAAAGAAAAACAGGATTAAGTAAACAAACAATACTATATTATGAAAAAGAAGGCTTAATTAATCCACAAAGAGATGATAATGATTATCGAAACTATAATCAGGATGATATACAGATTTTAATATTGGTAAAAATGTTAAGATCAATGAATATTGGAATAGATGATATTCGTTTAGTATTACAAGATCAATTATCTATTCAAGATTGTCTTAATACTCAAAGTATGTATATTGAAAACAATTTAAAAGAAATACAAAATATTCAAAAGACTATCAAATTTTATAAAGAAAAACATATTCCTTTAATTCCAGCGTTACAAGATGTTGAAAAAATTGATTCTAAAACATATTTTGGATTTTATAAAACAACACCTCATGTTTCGATTGGAAGAAAACTTACAAGGAAATTCTTAATTAAGGAAATATTTCTTCAAACTTTATATTCAATCATTCTTGCATCAGCAATTACCTATGGATATTTACGAATAACTCATGAATTATCTATCAATGTATGGATTATCAGTTTTTTCTGTTTTATTCTTTTCATATTTATATCATTTGGTATGGGATTTGGTGAAATGAATGCATTGACTATAAGCCAAAATATAAGTGTATTTATTGAATTTGATGAGACTGGTATTTATTATCATCAAAGAGAGAATTTTATAAATCAACTCAAATATGCATATAATGTATTACAAGGAAGAGATGTATTAAAACATATTCAATACAATAAAATTCAATCAGTAAAAATAAAGCATGTTCAAAGATTTATGAAAATTCCTGGAACTAATTTACCAACAAATATAGATACTGTTGATTTCGAATTTCATTTTAATGACAATACCTATCTTTATTTTATTAATCCTATTATTTTAGATAATGATCTATCATTGATTCGTGCTATTTTAAAAGAAAAAATTAATGATTTTATAGAAATTAATTTATAACTTTATATTCATTCTCTTGGAAACCTTTCTATTTGAAAGGTTTTTGTCTATTCCTTTTATAGGATATTCCATATATTAAATTGAAACCATATAAAAGGAGGTGATTATATGAATGAATTCTTTCAAAACAATTGTCCACAAAAACAAGTTTTAGATTTATATCATTGTTGCCCAAACAATCGTTATTGTTCACCAATTATCATTAACTGCGCTTCTGGAATAACAGGTTCTACTGGACCTCAAGGTATTCCTGGACCGACTGGTGTAACTGGTCCAAGTGGGTTACCAGGAGTAACAGGTCCTACTGGACCAATGGGATTACAAGGACCTACTGGTCCTCAAGGTATTCCTGGACCGACTGGTGCAACTGGTCCAAGTGGGTTACCAGGACCAACAGGTCCTACTGGATCAATGGGGTTACAAGGACCTACTGGTCCTCAAGGTTTTCCTGGACCGACTGGTGCAACTGGTCCAAGTGGGTTACCAGGAGTAACAGGTCCTACTGGACCAATGGGGTTACAAGGACCTACTGGTCCTCAAGGTTTTCCTGGACCAACTGGTGCAACTGGTCCAAGTGGGTTACCAGGAGTAACAGGTCCTACTGGACCAATGGGATTACAAGGACCTACTGGCCCTCAAGGTATTCCTGGACCGACTGGCGCAACTGGCCCAAGTGGAATAACAAATCAATCATTTGCATCGTTTATAAATTTTGCAACACAGTTTTCTAATGGTGAAATAATGGCATTATATCCATCTATTACTGATTCGTCACAAAACATTACTTCACTAGATTCAACAAGAATTCAATTACAGCCAGGATATTATCTTGTTAATTATGAGGTAAGTGCCATTCTATCAACGGATGGCTATATGCAAATTACACCATACTATAACAATGCACCTCATCTTGATTTTGGTATTTATTCACGTACTGGTCTTGCAAAAGAAACTGCCGAAGGAAGTTCTACACTTATTATTCACGTAGAAACGCCAACAATATTTACACTCACATTCAATTCCAACGTTACCAACACCGATGCACAACTGACTTTAACAATTTTAAAATTAGAAAGAGAATAAACTTGAGGAGATGATTTATTTTTTATCTCCTTTTTATACAATGAGTGAAATTCAATTTCATTCATATGAAATACGTGTTAAAATAAGATAAAGGATGTGATATTTTATGCTTAAAGAATTATTTGAAATAACTCCATTAACACCTCAAGAAAAACGAATAATAGATTACATTCAAAAAAATCCTGAATGTATCATGAATCATAACGCTAAAGAACTAGCTCAACTTACATATGTCAGTTCTCCTACAATTGTGAGATTGACAAAAAAACTTGGTTTTCATGGTTATCCAGATTTTCAATTAACTTATGCAAAAGAATATAGTATGTTTCAAACCGAAAATATTCAACTTTCTCAAGAGAGTTCCATTGACGATATTATTCAATACCTTCCTAAAATCTATAATCGTATATTTAAAGAAACGCAACATTTGGTAAAAAAAGAAGCATTTGTAAGAACAATTAATTATATGATACAGGCAAAACAAATTGACTTTTACGCAAATGATAATAACTATTCAGAAGTCCAATCGGCCTGTCTGAAATTAAATACTTTAGGAATTAGAGCTCAGGCATTTAATACTTTAAGTCAACAGTATGTTGATACATTTTTACCTCAAAATGTTCTCTCTTTTGTAGTGAGTCATTCTGGTAAAAATCAGACAATGGTCGATGCTGCCTATTATTTAAGAAAAAAAAGAGCCAGAATCATAGCCATTACAGGTATTTTAGATCCAACACTCTCATTAATTTGTAATGAAAGTTTATATATTGATGCATCCCTATTTTATCATCCTGGTAATTTAATGTTATATGGATTATCTATTCATTATATATTAGATATTTTGATTGTATCACTGATGCAAAAAAGAAAACGATTATAAAGACTTAGGAACATATAAACTTTATGCTCATATATTATATTGGTGAAATATATGATAACAATAAGTGTATGTATGATTGTGAAGAATGAAGAAGATGTTTTAGAGAGAGCTTTAAAATCTATAAAGGATATTGCTGATGAAATCATTATTGTTGATACTGGATCAGTTGATTCTACAAAGACTATAGCAAAACAATATACAAATAAGATTTATGATTTTGAATGGTGTGATGATTTTTCAAAAGCAAGGAATTATTCTTTTGCTAAAGCAACAAAAGATTATTGTATGTGGTTAGATGCTGACGATATTATATTAGAAGCAGATCAAAAAGAATTTTTGAAGTTAAAAGAAACATTATCTCCTGAAACATCTGTTGTCATGATGAGGTATAATACGAATTTTGATAGAAATGGTCATCCAACTTTTACTTATTATCGTGAAAGATTATTAAGAAGAAGAGACTGTTTGAGGTGGGAAGGATTTGTTCATGAAGTTATTAGTCCTAGAGGTCAAATTATATATAGTGAGATTGCTATTACGCATATGAAGCTAAAAGCAAACCCTTATCGTAATTTAAAAATATTCCAAAAGAAAAGAAATGAAGGTGTTGTCTTTTCCCCTAGAGAAATGTTCTATTATGCAAGAGAATTGTTTTATCATGAATATTTTGATGAAGCTATATCTGAATTTAAAAGATTTTTGAACTCCAAAAGAGGATGGAAAGAGAATGCTATATCAGCATGTCAATTCTTAGGATACTGTTATTATCATAAAGGCGATAGACAAGAAGCGGTAAGCTGGGCATTACAAAGTTTATGTTATGATGTTCCACGTGCAGAATTAT
Source organism: Candidatus Stoquefichus massiliensis AP9 (assembly GCF_000455285.1). Classification (GTDB taxonomy): domain Bacteria; phylum Bacillota_I; class Bacilli_A; order Erysipelotrichales; family Coprobacillaceae; genus Stoquefichus; species Stoquefichus massiliensis. The sequence goes on from NZ_HG005288.1 coordinate 328,113, forward strand.
GCTGTGATTTAGGAAAGTATTTCTTTGAACTTGAATGTTATGAACAAGCAATATTCTGGTATGCTATGGCATTATCATGTCAAAGAAATGATCAATCTGGAGGATTTGTTTTACCTGATTGTTATGATTATATCCCTTATATGCAACTATGCTTATGTTATGATGCTATGGGAAATCATGAAACTGCCCAGTTTTATAATGAAATGGCTGGAAAGTGTAAACCAAATGATTCAAGTTATCTCTATAACAAACAGTATTTTGATAGAATTCTTTAATGTTTGAAACCTAATTTTCATTAATTAGGTTTTTATTTTTATAATCAATGACAAACCCATAGAGCATTCTTCTTTTTTGACATATATTATTTTAGGTTAATAAAAGGAGGTGAAAAAATGGATAGTTTGTTTGAAAATATGTTCAAAAATATTAATCAGCAAAATTGCTGTCAAAATGAATGTAATAGCTGCACATGGTGTCCAGGTAGTCGATGCTGTCCACCAATCATCATCAATTGTGCAACAGGAGCGACAGGACCAACAGGACCAATTGGACCTATGGGACCACAAGGCTTCCCTGGACCAACAGGAGCAACAGGTCTGATGGGGCCACAGGGAATTCCAGGAAATACTGGTTCACAAGGAAATACTGGTGTGACGGGACCAGCCGGTCCTCAAGGTAATCCAGGACCTATCGGTCCAACAGGTATAACAGGACCTACGGGTCCAACAGGAACAATGGGACCTACTGGGGCAACAGGAGGTACTGGACCTATGGGAGCAACTGCGCCATGTATTTATACCAAACCAAGGAAAACCCTTTGTTTATAAGGCTTTACATAACAATATAGAAAAGAAAGGAACTCTATAACCACACTAAACCATAAACAAAGGGAATAGTATTTCGATTTAAGCACTAGCAATAGTGCTTTTTTTGATACCAAAAAGTATAGAAAGGAATTTGATAGAATGAAGAAAATACTTAAACGGTTGCTTACTGCCACAATGACACTGGCAACCCTTTTTACCTCTTTGCCTGCTACACAGGTACACGCTTCATCAAACAGCGTTGTCCGTTTGGAAAAGCACCCACAGTATGGCTATGAATTTGACAATAGCTATCCAGCCCCATTTAACTATAAATCTGGCTGGCAGAATTGGTGGACGTTCCACATGAATGTTGATTCTAGCGGACTGGAAAAGATTGTCTACTGTATTCAGTTCAGTATTCCATGTAATACAGGCGACCGATACAATCATCAGAATACCCACCCAGATATCAACGCTAAGGAACAAAAGCTATTACAGCGTGCCTTGGTCTTTGGATATAACGAGAATACGGGCAATTTGTATGGTGGCTCATGGCTTGACAATGCTATGGCAACGCAAGCTATGGTATGGGTCATTACAGGCGGTCAATATGGTACATCATGGGAAACACGCATTGCTGATAATCTTCTACAAGATAACCCAACCGCACGAAATATCTACAATCAAATTCGTGCCAACATGGAAAGCTATGATACTATCCCCTCATTCACAACTTCTAGTGCTGGCAGTGCCAAAGATTATGAAATGAAGTACAACATGAACACTGGCAAATTTGAATTAACACTAGAGGACAGCAGAAACGCATTGAAATACTTTGACTTTTCCGCTTCTGGTGTGAGTGTACAACGTAACGGTAACAAACTGGTGCTATCCGCACCGACTGAAAAACAGTTCGATACCATCACATTAAAAGCAAACAAGAACCTGCCTAAAGACGCTTTACCCTCTTTGATTTCTGGTACGCCCGAATTTTGGTACAACCCTACACAACAGAATTTCACTTCATTAAATGTGAGTGGTTCTCGTGAAGCTGTACCAGCCTATTTCAAGTTACATACAGAGAAAATCGGACATATTAAATTAAAGAAAACGTCCGAAGATGGCAAGGTAAGTGGATTGCGTTTCCAGATTACAGGAAACGGCATTGACCGTATCTATACCACAGATAAAGACGGCAATATCCCCATTCAGAACCTTGTTGCTGGCGATTACGTCATTACCGAAGTAGACACACCGAACAAATACGTTCAGCCACATACACAGGTGGTAACGGTCAAGCCTGCTAAAACCACAGCGGTAGACTTTAGCAATATCCTGAAAAAATTCAATATCCATGTTACAAAGTCAGACGAAGAAACAGGAAACGACCAACAGGGTGACGCAACGCTTAATGGTGCAGAATATGATATCTACAACAGTCAAGGTGACTTAGTAGACCATATGAAAGCAGACGGCAAGACTGCCACAAGTAAATTGCTGGTCTTAGGTACTTACAAGATTTATGAAGTTGTACCGCCAACAGGTTACACCTTGAACAACGAGCCTATCACTGTAAATGGTGACTTTGAGGGGCAGACCGTAGAAATAGGACGAGCTGACACAGGTATCACCGATAGAGTTATCAAGGGTCAAGTTGCAGTCACAAAGTTTGCAGACAAGCCACTGACTGGAAACAGTGAGGACGGCGGTGTCAAACAGCCTTTAGAGGGTATCGAGTTTACGTTGACCTTGAAAAGTACAGGTGATGAAACCTGCAAGATTACAACTGACGCAGACGGTTACGCTATCACTCCATTACTGCCTTATGGTACATATCGCATTGAAGAAACCAAAGGTGCAGAGGGTTACAGAAAGATTGAGCCTTTCGACATCAAGATTGACAGCAACGGCAAGATTTACAAGTATATCCTAGAAAATACTGTCTATGAAACAGACGTGAAAATTGTCAAGAAAGACGCTGAAACAGGCAAGGTCATACCTCTTGCTGGTACGCAGTTTAAAATCAAGGATAGTGCTGGCAACTGGGTAACACAGAAATACAATTACCCAAAGCCAACGACCATTGATACGTTTTCTACTGCCGAAGATGGAACGCTGGTTCTTCCACAATCTTTGCCTGCTGATGAGTATGAATTGCATGAAGTCAAAGCACCATATGGCTACACGGTATCAAAAGAGCCTATTCCCTTTACCGTATCAGCCAGTGACCCATCTACCATGCTGGAAGTCACAAGCAGAAACAAGCCAGTAAAAGGAACGGTCACGATCGAAAAGCAAGGTGAGCGTTTTGTGGCAAGTGACTTTATCGGTACAGAATTAGGTATCATGTTCTCACCTATTTATGAGTTGAAGAATTTAGAGGGTGTGACCTTTGATATCGTGGCGGTTGAAGATATCACCACACAGGACGGTACTGTCCGTTATGAACAAGGTGAAATCGTTGATACGCTTACCACAGGAAAAGACGGCAAAGCAACATCAAAAGCACTGTATTTAGGAAAGTACCAAGCTGTAGAAAAAAGTACACTGGACGGCTTTGTGTTAGATGGAACGGCACATCCATTTGAATTGACCTATCAAGACCAAGATACAGAAATAGTCACAACTTCTATGTGTCTTGAAAACACACGACAGAAAGCTAAGGTTTCATTATTCAAGGAGTATGAAACAGTAAGCGGTCAAGAGTATAACCCATTATCAGAAATCAAATTCGGGTTATATGCCCGTGAAGATATTTTAACGGCAAGTGGTGATATTGGCATGAAAAAAGGTTCATTCATTGAAGTTGTGAGCCTTGATGAATTAGGAAATGGAAATATCAATACCGACCTGCCAGCAGGAAGCTACACAATAAAAGAGATAGCCACAGGAAAAGGTTATCTACTCACTGATACAGCTTACGACTTTGATTTTGCATATATGGGGCAGGAAGCACCTTATATCCCAATCCATGTGAATGACGGAAAACCAATCAAGAATAAGCTCATGCGTGGCAATCTTGAAATCACGAAAACAAGTGAGGATAAAAAGATTGAGGGTATCAGCTTCAAAGTATCTGGTGCAACTGAAATCGGTACGACTTATGAGGAAGTTTATAAGACAGATAAAAACGGTAAAATCAGTATCGAAAATTTATTAGTCGGCACTTATGAAGTATCAGAGGTTGTAGACGATTTGACAGTCGGTTATATCACACCAGAGAGCCAGACCGTTACTATCAAACATGATGAAACATCAGAAATCAAAATGGAAAACAAGCTCATTCATGGTGGTTTCAATCTGTTAAAAACAGACGAGGACAAGAAGCCTTTAGCTGGTGTGAAGTTTGGTCTATATAAGGCAGACGGCACACCGATAGCAGAGTTTACCACGGGTAAAGATGGTACATACGGCATGAATGATTTGTTATATGGTGATTATTATCTAAAAGAGCTGGAAACAGTAAAAGGCTTTGAATTTGACAAAGAAACCGTATATGCGTTCAGTGTATCAAAAGACGGTGAAATCATCGAGATAACAGCCGTCAATAAAAAGATACCAGAAAAGCCAGTCATTAAAACGGACATTCCGAAAACTGGCGACAACAGCAACGCTATGGCATTACTGCTTATGCTTGGAATGTCTGGCATATCTTTAGCAGGTATCAGCTTCATTCAGTACCGCAAGAAGAAAAAAACTGAATAGCAGGCGGTGAGGATATGAACACAGCACGTTCCCCACCGTTTTAACTGAAAGAAACAGCCAAAACATGGCTGGTAACACCCTTACTTCTGCTTAGTGACCGTTTTTCAGTATGAATGTAGCTTGTCAAGGGTGCTGAAAGCACAACGCTTGCCCTTGATAAGATACAGTCAGACTGATACCCTATGTCACGCAGAAGAAAGAAACACAACTGAATATAAAACAATATAGAAAGAAAAGAGGAAAATTCAATGGAATTAAAATATGTA
>NZ_HG005288.1:332991-337292 GCF_000455285.1 Candidatus Stoquefichus massiliensis AP9
AAATATGTAATACCCCACATGAAAGAAACATTTGGAACATTAGAATATGCAGGCGAAGCAAAGGTTGAACAGAAACGGATCAACGGACGCTTGACGGTAGTTACCCGTAGTTTCAACCTGTACAGTGATGTACAGCGAGCAGACGACATTGTGGTTATCTTGCCAGCAGAAGCAGGAGAAAAGCACTTCACCTTTGAAGAAAAAGTACGTCTTGTCAATCCACGTATTACCGCAGAGGGGTACAAGATTGGCACTAGAGGATTTACAAGATACATATTGCATGCAGACGATATGGTGAAAGCATAAGAAAGAGAGGAAAAACACATGAGATTAGCTAATGGAATTTTTACAGACAAAGAAAAGACATTCGGGAAATTGAAATTTTCAGCATTACGCCGTGAAGTGTTTGTTCAGAATGAGGACGGTACAGCTAGTACAGAAGTCAAAGAACGTACCTATGATTTAAAGTGTAAAGAACAAGGTTGTATGATACAGGTTTCCATTCCAGCAAGTGTTCCATTAAAGGAGTTTGAGTATAACGCAGAAGTGGAAATCATCAATCCTGTGGCTGATACAGTCGCAACGGCTACCTACATGGGTGCAGACGTTGACTGGTATATCAAGGCTGAAAATATCGTCTTAAAGAATGGGAAACAATCAGTACAGCCAAATAACCAGCAGACACCTAACAAGGAAAAATAGCCTTGCAAAATGCAGAAGTTGAAATTATTGACCCTGTTTTATTACATGAGAAATCATTTGATTTATTGAAGATATCAATGCGTTTATATCCCATGTATATGCAGTTACTTAAATTGACAATATAGGTAATTTTTGGTAAAATTGTAGAAATGAATACCTAAAAAAGGGAGGGGTAAATGTGTCAGTCAGTGACTATTTTTCAACATTCTGTTCAAATTTAAGAATGAGTACAGATACAGTTTCAAAAATTCAATATCGTTATCATCAAATAACAAAAAGAATTAACACTGATTATAGAAACAGTTCATCTGAAACAGCATACAGTTTATATGTAGGCTCTTATGGTAGAGGAACCGAAATCTGGACAAGTGATATTGATATGATTGTGCAACTACCATATGAAACATATGCTAAATTTAATGCGTATACAAGTAATGGACAATCTGCGCTCTTACAAGAAGTTAAAACAGTTTTACAAAAGACATACAGTACATCATATGTAAAAGGTGATGGACAAGTTATAGGGATAAATTTTGATGATGGTATTAATTTTGAAATTGTTCCTGCATTTATTAACAAAGATGGTAGTAGTTATACATATCCTGATAGTAATAATGGGGGAAGTTGGAAAACCACAGACCCCAAAAAAGAAATTGAGGCTATTAACGACAGAAATAAACTTGTTAATAAAAACCTTAAGCGTTTGTGTCGAATGGCTCGTGCATGGAAGAAAAAGTGTAATGTCTCTATGAGTGGTATTCTAATAGACACGTTGGCATATAAGTTTATAAATGATTGGGAATACAAGGATAAATCATATTTATATTATGATTATATGAGTAGAGACTTCTTTGAATACTTAAAGAACATAGATACAGATAAAACGTATTGGTTAGCACCAGGGAGCGGAAGATATGTTTACAAAGATGGTAATTTTCAATCTAAAGCTAAAACAGCATATGAAAATGCTTTAACAGCCATATCATATGAAAGTAATAATCAATCATACTCTGCTAAGCAGAAATGGAGAGAAATATATGGAGCGAAATTCCCTGCATAGCCAAGGTTATAAACTTGAATCACAAATAAGAGAAGCCTATGGTAAAGTTACATATACTCAAACGTGCCATGATAAAATCATAAGTAGCTTATTAAAAACTAATAATAGATTAAAGGTATGGCAAATTGTATTATCAGCAGTAACTACAAGTGGTTTTGTTGTAGCAATATTGTCTGAGGGCAAAATAGCTAGTATTTTGGGTGCTATTGTATCGCTACTATTGCTAGTATTAAATTCATACGTTAAAAATTTTGATTTAATCGAGGATGCTCAACAGCATAAAGAAGCTTCTGATTTATTGTGGAAAATAAGGGAAGAATATGTTTCATTATTAACCGATTTTGAAATTTTATCTGTAGAAGAAATCATGAATAAAAGAAATGAATTACAAGAAAGAACAGCAGAAGTATATAGTGGTTCGCCAAGAACTACATCTAAAAGCTATAAGGAAGCACAAAAGGCTTTAAAAACTGAAGAAGAACAAACTTTTTCAGAACATGAAATAGATGTAATGTTGCCTAATTCTATACGACGTTGCAATCGTGATATTGATAAATGATATTTTATTTTTTCAAAAGCAGTTGGTCTAGTTTTAGAAAGATTGACTGCTTTTTCTATACCCAAGAAAGGAGCATAAATGAAATTTTACAACTACAAAGGTAAGCGGATAAGAGCCAGTGATAAGTCACTGGTTTTTCGCTTCTATGCTGGTACGCTCCTGTCTGTCTTTACAGTGGTTTTATTACTGCTAAACAGTGGACAGCTCGTGCGTACTGATTGGAGAGCTATCAGCTTACGAAACGGTATCACATTTACACCGACACCCTATCATGTGTTTACGGTGGTAGCTTCCAGCTTGGTATGTGCCTTACTGGCATTTCTTTATTGTCGCTACTGCTTTGATTATAGAAAGCAGATACAGCACCGCCAAAAGCTGGCACGCATGGTTTTGGATAACCACTGGTATGAAAGTGAAAATATACAGGGAAACAGCTTTTTCACCGACCTGCCGTCAAACAAGACAAAAGAGAAAATCACCTACTTTCCAAAGCTCTACTACCGTATGGAAAAAGGCTTGCTTCATATCCAGTGTGAAATCACATTAGGAAAGTATCAAGACCAGCTTTTGAACTTGGAAAAGAAACTGGAAAGTGGCTTGTATTGTGAGCTGACTGACAAAATACTGCATGACAGTTTTGTGGAGTATACGCTACTCTATGATACAATCGCTAATCGTATCAGTATTGAGGAAGTGCAGGCAAAAGGCGGTAGATTACAGCTTATGAAAAATGTGAGCTGGGAATATGACAGTTTACCGCATATGCTTATTGCTGGTGGTACTGGTGGCGGTAAGACCTATTACATACTTACCATCATTGAAGCACTGCTACGCACCAATGCAAAGCTGTATATTTTAGACCCAAAGAATGCTGACCTTGCCGATTTACAGACCGTCATGCCAGACGTTTACTATCGCAAGGAAGATATGACTTCCTGCATTGATAAATTCTATGACGATATGATGGCACGTTCCGAAGCAATGAAGCTCATGCACAACTATAAGACAGGTGAGAATTATGCTTACTTAGGACTAGCACCCTGTTTTCTTATTTTTGATGAATATGTGGCATTCATGGAGATGCTAGGCAATAAAGAAAATACCGCAGTCCTTAACAAGCTGAAACAGATCGTCATGCTTGGCAGACAGGCAGGCTTTTTCTTGATACTTGCTTGCCAAAGACCAGACGCAAAATATCTTGGTGACGGTATTCGTGACCAGTTCAATTTTAGAGTTGCGTTAGGTCGTATGTCGGAGCTTGGCTATTCCATGATGTTTGGTGAAACGTCAAAGCAGTTTTTCTTAAAGCCTATCAAGGGGCGTGGCTATGTTGATGTAGGAACAAGTGTTATATCAGAATTTTATACCCCCTTAGTGCCAAAAGGTCATGATTTCTTACAGACCATAGGTGAACTGGCACAAAGCAGGCAGGACGGACAGGTGGCGTGCGAAGCGAAAGCCACAGGTACGCTCTAGCCTTGCGTTGGTGTGGCGAAGCCACGCCAACACGATAAACCCCTCGTATCTAACAGAGGGGTACAAACAGACAAATAACACGAACAAAAATCACAGAAATCTTTTATCTCATAAGGGGTTTTCATGATTTATGGTGGTTGTCCGATTACTTCAAAAATCAGACAATCGCCTTTTTGATTGGAGGAATGTAATTGAAAGAAGAAACAAGCTCATTTGCAGAAACGCTGAAAAGCAAGCGCAAGCAATATGGGATATCACAAGAACGACTTGCGGTCATGGCTTCACTCCCTCGCCAATACATCAGTGAAGTGGAAACAGGCAAGACTATACCGCCAGCAGATAAACAGAAGCTAATCGCTATGGCTTTAGAAAAGCTAAATCCAGAAGCACCCCTTACCATGCTGATTGATTATGTACGCATACGTTTCCCCACAACGGACGTAAAGCATATCGTACATGGCGTGCTGAAGCTAAAACTAGACTTCATGCTTCATGAGGAATACG
>NZ_HG005289.1:0-39430 GCF_000455285.1 Candidatus Stoquefichus massiliensis AP9
AGAACACTTTATATAAAGTGTCCTAATCCATTTTTTTCATTTTTTCTTTATGTTTTTTACGAATTTCCTTATTCCAATATTTATTTGCCGTTTTCATAAATATCTTATCTGTCAACATAGTAACTTTGCTATGTGTTTCTTCATGTTTCAAGATAGCAGAAGCAAAACTTTTTATGTAGTTTGAAACAACAAATTTTGATGCACTTTTCATAATGAAAAGGACTGATCCAATCTTCAATGAACCTTTAAATTGTAAATTTTCCTTCTCACACCATTTCATTATAATTTTTTCAGACAAATTACATTTTTCAGGCTCATATTCATCACATGCAATTAAAGCATATACTTCTGTTTTATTTTTTAACTGATTTTCTAGTTTTTCAAATATTTCCAAAGTTGAAGAAGGTATTGAATCTAAAGCAATAGAAAAAAGAAAAACGACTTGATCATATTCAAAGAATGCACGTTCATCAAAATTAGAAGCATTTCTCACATCAATAACACAATGATCATGAGATGATAAATAAACTTCTAAACGTTTTAAAAATGGTTCAACAAATTCCTGTGCGTGTTTCAGTCCTGAACTCACTAGTAATATTTTAGACATGATCAACACCCCCAAATGTGTGAAGTGTATCTTCTAGTTCATATTCTTCACAAAAATATGCATCTACTGACGAATAAGAAAAACCTAATGTCGATTCATCTAATAAATCTTTAAACATCCTTTTTTCTTCATCTGTTACAACATCACCATAGCCAATAACTAATAATTTTTTACGCAATTGGCTAACTCCTAAATGACAAGTTTCACCATCTACCATTGAATAATAAGGTTCATGATTAACAACTAATCTCTCTAACATCTTTTTAAAAGGGACATCAAAACAACCATATTTAACTTTTGTTATATAAACAATTAATTGACATTCATTCATCCATTTAGAAATAATATTCATGTCATCACGAAAATAACATGCTCCTTCACATTTGAGGCATTCTAAACCACCTGTACAGGCAGAATAATGAATATTATTTAAATTCACAACAACAGAATTTTGAAACAATCGTGTTGAAATATCTTTATCTGTAACAACTAAACTTTTCATATTTCATCCCCTCATAAACATCTCTTTCTTTATTGTAAAGGTTACAATTTCTTTTGTCAAACAAGTTCATTAAAATCAATAATTTTAGTCGCAATTTTTTCTTGAAAGAATTGGTCGTGTTCAACAAATAACAAGGTTGGCTTATATTCTAAAATCAGTTTTTCAATTTGAATTCTTGAAAAAACATCAATATAGTTTAATGGTTCATCCCAAATATATAAATGGGCAGATGACGATAATGATAAGGCTAACATGATTTTCTTTTTCTGGCCTTCGCTCAATTGTTCTATGCGTTTTTTTAAATGGATATGAGAAAAATCAAGTTTCCTTAAAATAGTAAAGACTAATGTCTTATCAGCATGCTGAGCATCTATGAGATCATCTAAATAACCCGATAATGATGAACAATCTTGTGGCACATAACTGATTTTTAGACAACTTCCCTTTTCATAGTTTCCTTGATACATTATCTTCTTTCCCAAGATAAAAGATAGAAGACTTGACTTCCCACAACCATTTTTACCTTTCAATAAAATACGATCACCATTTTCTACTGAAAAAGTTAAATGACGAAATATCGTTTTTTGATCATACGATAAAGAAAAATCATAAAAGTTCAATAATATTGATTGAAAATATGATAAAGTTATCATTTTTAAATCATCATAGACTTCTATATCCTTAAAAAGCGTTTTCTTTTCTTCAATAGCAAGATTTTTCCTTGTTTCAATATTCTTAGACCTCTTCATCATTTTCGCTGCCATATGGCCAATATAGCCCTTATCAGGTTTAACCATCGCATCTCGATGTCCATGTGCATTTTTGGATTTTTCTACTTTATCTGACCATTGCTTAGTCTTTTTACGTGATTCTTCTAATCGATGAATATCTCTCTTTAAATGCTTATTATATTGTATTTCACTCATATCTTTCTTCTGCTTATTTTCATACCATGATGTGAAATTCCCATTAACAACTTCTATAGAAGTAGGATTTATCGCAATAATGCGATGACAACAACCATCAATAAAAGCACGATCATGACTGACAAGCAAGAATCCTTTTTGCTTGTTCAAATATTCTGCCACAATTTTTCTAGATGGTTGATCTAAATGATTTGTTGGTTCATCTAACAATAAGAAAGTATTCTTCTTTAAGAAAAGAACTGCCAATAATACTTTTGTCCTCTCACCTTGTGATAATGTATGAAAAGGACGATACATGATATCATCACTATCCATATTTAAAAGATGAAATTCTTTGACAAGTTCCCATTGTTGAATATATGGTGCAATATCTAAGCAAATATCAATTGTATAAAGACTTTCATCCTTAACTTCATAAGGAAAATATTCACATGATACTGATTTAATAATTTCACCTTGATATTTATACTGATTCATCAGCAATTTTAGAAAAGTTGTTTTTCCTCTTGCATTCCTACCAATGAGTGCTGTCTTATACTCTGTATCAAACGAAAATGATACGTCATTAAAAATGAAATCATAGTTTCCTTCATAATAAAAACTTAAATGTTTTACTTGTATAACTGCCATATTCATTCCTCCTTTATGTATAAAAGCGACAAGAAAACAGACTTGTCGCTAAAAGAATATACATAGAAGAGTATATCAGTGAAAGATGTCCATTTTCTTGCGCGCATAACAAAAAGAACGTGACTTTTTATTATGCATTTGTTTTAGCAAGAAAATGTATACATCCTTCCACCTCATTTCTAACCTTTATTATAACCAATTCAGAGAAAAAAGACAAGAAAAAGAGTCCATTAGGACTCTAAACGAATTTATCAATATCAGTTGGAACTTGATTATTCTTAATAATATTAATAATTTTATTCATTTGTTCAGGTTTCACTTGCTTATTTGTCATTTTAGAAATCTTATTGACAAACTCTTTGATGTTTTCATCATTGTTTAAATCTTTTGTCTGTAGATCACTCGCAAGCGATAAAATATCCTGTTTTGAAACATGCGTTTTACTTGATACCTTATCTAGTAATTTATCCTGTTTATCCAATTTTATCACCTAGAATAATATATGCATAAATCTTATAATTGTTCGGCTTTTAAATCTCTCATCATTAATGAAGCAACTGTTTCTTCTGGTGAAGCATTTTCATATAAGACACTATAAACAGCATCAACGATAGGTGTTTCAATACCATAGTCATGTGTTGTTACATCATCATGAATAATTTTGCATGTTCTCACACCCTCACACGTCTTTGTATTATGAGCCATAAAATCGATAGCACGATTACTCTGACCAATTTCATATCCAGCCTGAAAATTACGTGAATGAACAGATGAACAAGTCACAACCAAATCACCAATCCCTGTTAATCCAAAATATGTTTCACGTTTTGCTCCCTTAATCATCCCATAAAGCGACATTTCATGCAAACCACGAGTTATTAACGCAGCTCTTGTATTATCTCCATAGCCTAAACCAGCAATAATACCAGATGCTACTGCAATAACATTTTTATAAGCTGCTCCATATTCAGCTCCTACTTCATCAGTTGTTGTATATACTCTAAAATAATGATTAGAGAAAAGTTTTTGAACATCTTTAGCATAAGTTTCTTCTAATGAAACAGCACAGACTGCAGTTAGTATTCTTTCCACAACCTCCTCAGCATGTGAAGGTCCAATTAATGAGACAACTGGATTAATTTCATCTTGTGTAAAAACATTTCGAATTGTTTCTGAAATACGCATATTTGTATTCATATCAAAACCTTTAGAAGCATTAATTATGGTCACTTTATTATGTAATAAAGGTTTCACTTGTTCCAAGGTGCTTCTCACAAATTGTGTAGGAATAGTAATTAAAATATATTGTGCATCTTCTAATGCCTTTTCCAATGAAAGTGTTGCGACAATAGATTCTTCTAATTGTACTTCTTTAAAATATTTATAATTACAATGCCTTATATTAATATCATCTATTTCATTTTGATCAATACCATACATCATCACTGTATGTCCATTATCATTAAGAACACGCGCAAGTCCTGTAGCCCAACTTCCTGTTCCCAAAATTGCAATTTTATTCATCTTAATCCCTCTTTCTTGCAATAATATGTATAGGTGTTCCTTCAAAACCAAATGATTCTCTTAATCTATTTTCAAGATAACGCTTATAACTAAAATGTAAATACATTGGGTCATTGGTAAATAAAATAAATGTTGGAGGACAAATACTCACCTGATTTGCATAATATATTTTTAAACGTCCACCATTAAATGTTGTTGTTGGATTCATTGCCTGAGCATCTATCAAAACATCATTTAAAACACTTGTTGTCACACGTTTACGATTATTTGCATAAACTTCCTGAATCATTGGAAATAACAAGCCAACACGTTTATGTTCTTTTGCAGAAACAAAGATAATAGGTGCATAATCTAAATATTTAAATTGCTCACGCAACTCTTTTTCCATATTTTGCATTGTCTTCTCATCTTTTTGTACCAAATCCCATTTATTAACTATCAATATAACTGCTTTTCCCGCTTCATGAGCATAACCAGCAACATGCTTATCCTGTTCAATAATACCTTGTGCTCCATCTACAACAACCAAAACAACATCACTTTTCTCAACTGCCGATAAAGCACGTAAAATTGAATATTTTTCAACATTTTCATAAATTTTTCCTTTTTTACGCATTCCAGCAGTATCAACAACACGATACTTTTGCTCATCTTTAACAAACGCTGTATCAATAGCATCTCTTGTTGTTCCTTCAATATCAGAAACAATAACACGTTCTTCACCAAGCAATGCATTTGTCAATGAAGATTTCCCAACATTAGGTCTTCCAATAATTGAGAAACGAATTTCATCTTCATCATATTCTTCTTCTGTATCTGGCATGAGCTGAATGACTTCATCAAGTACATCTCCAATTCCGATTCCATGACTTCCTGAAACAGCAATAGGATTACCTACTCCTAAACTATAGAAATCATATATATTATCTTTATATGCCTGATCATCTATTTTATTAACTGCCAACACAACTGGCTTTCTAGATTTCTGAAGCATTCTTGCAACAAATTCATCTTCTTTTGTAATTCCTTCTCGACCATTGACTACAAATAAAATAACATCTGCTTCTTCAATAGCAATTTCAGCTTGCATCTTTATCTGTTCTGTAAAAGATGCATCCTCTATTTCAATTCCACCAGTATCAATCACACGAAATTCACGTGTTAGCCAACTAGCATCAGCATAAATACGATCACGTGTAACACCAGGAACATCTTCTACGATAGAAATTCTTTCTCCAACAATACGATTAAATATCGTAGACTTCCCAACATTTGCACGACCGACAATTGCCATAACACCTTTTCTCATTCAATCCACTTCCTTTCTACACTCTTTGTGACACTAAATTCATAACGCGCGCTACAACTTGATCTAAAGTCATATCAGAAGTATCAATTTCAACAGCATCATCTGCTTTTTTTAGTGGTGAAATTTGACGATTCATATCCTGCTCATCTCGCATGGCTATTTCTTCTTTAATCGCTTCTAAATCTGATACAATACCTCTTTCAATATTTTCTTTATGTCTTCTCATTGCACGACATTCAATACTTGCAATTTGATAAATTTTTAATTCTGCATCTTTTAAGACCACCGTTCCAATATCACGTCCATCTAAAATAACGCCTCCACCTTGAGCCATTTGGCGTTGTTTCGCAACCAAAAAATCTCTAACAGACTGATATTTAGACACGACACTTGCTCCCATTGAAACTTCATTTTCACGGATAAATGATGTGACATCTTCTTGATTCAAATGAATTGTACCATCAGGTAACATCTGAATATCAATTTCCTTTAATAATTTACTTATTCCTTCTTCATCTTCAAAATTTACTTTTTTCTTGATTGCATAAAAAGCTACACATCGATACATTGCTCCTGTATCAATATAAGTATAGTTCAAATTCTTTGCAACTAATTTTGCAATTGTAGATTTACCTGCTGCTGCCGGTCCATCAATCGCTATTGAAATTCTTTTCATAATATATCCTCCTTAAAAAACTAAGGTTTCCCCTTAGTTTTAAAACAATAACTGTTTCACAATAAAAAATGCTAAAACAATAAACACAACAATAAAAATCACTATAACATAATTCAAAATAGTAACAACTTTACTTTCTTCTTCAGGTTCATCTTCTTCAATGATTTCAGGTTCACTCATTTGTTCTTCACGACGTGGTTTTTGTTTTTTATGTTTCTTTGATTCATGCATTAAATCAGCAACTGTCAAATCTTCTTCAAACTTCTTTAACTCTTCGGCATCTTCTTCTGGAGACATAGCTGCTAATTTTTCTAATAAAGACATCTTTTTACGAGGTTCTTCGTCAAAATCATAAGCATCAGTTTCATCATAAGAATGTGCTGGAACATGTTCTTCTTCCTGTTTGATTTTATTAAGAATATCTAAGCGCGTGTTATATTGTTCTTTACCAACATTCACCTTAACCTGATTCAAAGCCATCTTCACTTCTTCATTATCTTTTTTTAATGTTTCATAAGAAAGAGGCTCTATTAATGTATCATCAACACTCTGCTTTTCATCTTTTGGTAAAAAAGCCAAAAAATCATCATCAGCATCATCAGAAGTCTCAACAACATGACGATCTATAGCCACTTCTTCCTTCATTTCTTCTCTTAATTCTTTATATTTATTAATCCTTGTCTGTTTTTCCATCTTTTCATCACCTTCCTCATTATAACATAACTATAAAAATTATAAAATAACCTTTAAAAATAATTATTTTTAGTTTATAATAAAATTAGAATGAAATAGGAGGAATAAAAAATGTACAAAGTAAATGAAAATTGTATTGGTTGCGGTGCTTGTACTGCTGTATGTCCAGAAGTTTTCGATTTAAATGATGATGGATTAGCTGAAAACATCATTGGTGATGTTCCAGCTGAATTAGATGGTTCTGCTAAAGAAGCTATGGAATCTTGTCCAGTTGCTGCAATCGTTAACGAATAGTAGATAAAAAAGATCTCATAGGAGATCTTTTTTTATTATCACTTTGTAACAGGTTTATAGAAATTCATTTCATTTTCAATCATTCTTTTTTTATCATCACTTTGAGGTTGTTTAAAAAAGGTGATTGTGTGACACTTATTACACCAAATAAAGTGAACATTTTCTAATTCTTTATATTCTATAAAAGGTTCCTGGGCTCCACATATCCCACACATATTTGCTTTTTCTTGTTCTAAAACCACACTACGCATATTTTTACCTCCTTGTTTAACATTATAATCACTTCTTATTTTTCTGCAATAAACTTCATCATACAAATATCGTCAAAAAACACAAAAAAGAATATCTTTCTTTGATATCCTTATCTTTTACGGTAATCTGTTTTTTTAGTTAATGCCATTGTTTTTAATTCTTTAACTTCCTGTGGTTTTAATCTTCGATATTCACCAGGTCTTAAGCCTTTAAGTTCAATTCCCCCAACAGAAATACGATGCAACCTTTTCACACGATGTCCCATTGATTCAAACATCTTTTTAACTTGACGGTTTTTCCCTTCCATTAATTTAATCATTAACATTGTTGTTTTATGTTCAACATCTTTTCCAACAACCTTAATTTTGCAAGGTAAAGTCTTAACTCCTTCAAGATAAATTCCTTTTTCTAATTTATTCAATGTTTCACCAGTCACTAAACCACTTATTGAAACTTCATAAACTTTCTCCAAATGTGATGAAGGATGCATCATCAAATTAGCAAACTCTCCATCATTACTCATTAAAAGTAATCCTGTTGTATCATAATCTAGTCTCCCAACAGGATAGATACGTTCTGGTATTTCCCTAAAATAGTCAATAACTGTTTTTCTCCCTAACTCATCACTTAACGAACAGATACATCCCTTGGGTTTATAGAAAACATAATAAACTTTATTTTCACCTTCTAATGTTTTGTTGTCAACCATGATTATATCACCTTGCTTGACCTTAAATCCTAACTCACTTACGACCTCACCATTGACTTTGACTCTGCCTTGACGAATAAGTTCTTCCGCTTTTCTGCGTGATGTATACCCACTCGATGCAATTGCTTTTTGTAGTCTCTCCATAGTCTCACGTCCTTTCTTTATCCATTATACACATATTTACAAATTACACAAACATTTTCAAATAAATCATAATTGCAAATAAAACAGATAAAAAATCCATCATTAAGCCAATCCATAAAGCATAACGTGTATTCTTCATTTGAATTGAAGAAAAATATAATGCAACAACATACATTGTTGTATCACTACCACTTTGAATAAGCGTTGCTAATAAACTTAAAGGGTGATCTACACCAAATACTTCATAAAAAGAATAAAGAAAGGATAGCGATGCATTTGCACTAATAGGACGTAATATCCCTAATACAAAAATATCTATAGGAATCTGTAACCATTGGATAACTGGCTGAAATAGTGAACTTAAAACATCTATAGTCCCACTACTTCTTAACAATTGAACAAACAGCATAAAAGCCATAAGTGTTGTAAATATAGGTTTAATTAAAGTTAGAGCGTCTTTCACACCTTCCATGAATAGTTCAAAAAGATGACATCGTTTGATAAGCCCATCAACAAAAACTATGAGCAAGAAAATAATAATGACTTTATTCATGATCTATCACCCTTTGCACAATAAGACCAACAACAATAATTGTTATTGCAATCATTAACATATAAGGATAAAACGCATAAATATCTGCTGATCCCATTTGCTGTCTTAACATAATTAATGATGATGGAAACAAACATAAACCTGCAGTATTCACAATGACCAGCGTTAGCATTTCTCGACTAGGTCGATCATGATGTGGATTTAATTCATTAAGCCTTTGAAAAGCCTTAATACCACTAAGTGTTGCCAATGATCCTAGACCTAATAAATTGGCAACTACATTGGAGGAGAGATAAGCATATACATGATCTTTATTAAGAATTGGTCCATAAATCAATCTTAATAATGGTTTTAATAAAAATGAAAGGTAATCCATAAATCCTGTTTTTTCAATAATCTTCAAAAAGCCACCCCAAAAACAAGCGGATAAAATCACTGTGGTAACTAAATCAAATACCAAATAAGGAGTTTCCATCATAGCATTCATCATATCACCTTCATGACCAAGTAAGAGCCCCGTTAACAAAAAAATAACAACACTCCATTTCCATACCTTAGCCATTGATCAATTCTCCCAACAAAATCATCCAATATCTTAAAATAATCTGGATTCCCTCACTTCTTTTCACTTCATAAATCTGCTGATTTGAGACATAGACCTTGAGTGTTTCATTTCCTCCAGAAAAAGATGTTTTTGCTGCCTGCTGTCCACAATAATATAAATCTTCATCAATTAAAAATGAATGTCCATGATATTGATAGATACCTTTTGGTAAAACTAAAATATTCTGGTACTTTTCAAAACATTCTTCATATTTTTGTTTATGGAATTCAAAATCATTTCCACAATTAAAAGTAACAATAATTAATGAAATATCATTTTTTATCGCCCTTGTTACTAATGTTCTCTTCGCTTTTTTTGTATATCCTGTTTTTCCACCAACACAATATTCATATTCATCAAGCAATCGATTTTTATTATGCCACGTTCCTCCACCATCTTCTCTTAAATAAGTTTCTTTCATAACAATATCATTAAATATAGGATTCTGTGAACAATACGCCATCAATAATGCCATATCATAAACTGTAGATTGATTGCCATCATCTTCTTCGTCTAAGCCTGTCGGATTAGAGAAATGTGATTGTGTCATATTCAGTTGTTTGGCTTTTTCATTCATCATTTTAACAAAATGAGGAATATCTCCACCAATATTTTTAGCAATAACATTTGCTGCATCATTACCACTTCTAAGCAACAAGCCATGTAATAAATCTCTTAAATTAATGTGGTCTCCAATATGTATATAGACCCCACTACCCCAAGCTTCATTTACTTCTTCACCAATTTCATATTCATCATCAAGCTTTCCGTTTTCAATGGCTACAATAGCTGTCATTATCTTTGAGATAGACGCCACACTTTGAACAGTATTTTGATTCTTACCCTCTAACACTGTTCGATTATAAGAATCCATCACAATATATGCTTTACCCTGAAAATCAATAGCTTTAATTGGTGTTAAACATAATAAAAAACAAAATAAACATAGACACTTTTTCATAATATCACCCACATCATTATATGAAGCAAAACAAATGTTATGATTAGTTATTTTTAGTAAATATTGATTTTAATTTTACTAAATGGTAGAATAAAACAAAGGAAGTGATAAAATGGCAACATTAAAAGATATTGCAAAATTAGCAGGTGTTTCTAGTGCGAGTGTATCGCGCATTTTAAATAATGATCCAACATTAAATGTCCCCATAGAAACAAGAGAACGTGTATTTTCAGCTGCCAAAGAACTGGGATATCAAAAGAAAAAAAGAAAATTTGATGATAATATAATGACAATTGGCATTATCCAATGGTTTTCACCAATTCAAGAAACTGAAGATCCCTATTATCTATCTATCAGACAAGGCGTTGAGGAATTTTGTTTTCAAAACAAAATAGCAATTAAAAGAGCTTTTCATACTGATGTAGATTATCTTTTTTCATTGGAAGGTATAGATGGACTTGTTTGTATTGGAAAATACAGTCAAGAAGATATGAATACTTTTCGCCAATTATGTCCTAACCTTATTTACCTTGATATGAATATTGATCCTATTCATGAATGTTGTATTGTTTTAGATTTTAAAAATGCAATGAAAAGTGTCATTGATTATCTTCACACATTAAAACATCATTCTGTGGGTTACTTAGGTGGTAAGGAATATACAGGTAGCGTTCTTTATCCAGATGTCCGAAAAAAATATTTTATGCGTTTTTGTGAAGACAAAAACATTCAGTATAAAGATTATATAATGGAAGATTCTTTCTCGATTGAATCTGGATTTACAATGATGAATGAATTAATACGTCAAAAAAAGATCCCTTCTGCTATTTTTGCAGCAAGTGATCCTATTGCAATTGGAGCATTACGTGCATTAAATCAAAATGGTATAAAGGTTCCTCAAGATATTGCTGTGATTGGTTTTGATAACATTAATACAGCAAATTATACAACTCCACCTTTAACAACTATTTTTGCTCCAACATTTGATATGGGTTATATGGGTGCACGAATGATCTATGATGCATTTAAAAGAAATGAAAACATTTCTCCAATTCGTATCCAAATGCCATGTTTCCTGATTGAACGTGAATCATGTTAAAGTGAGACTTTTATAGAGTCTCACTTTTTGTTACATATATGTGTATTGATATAATCAATTGTTTCATTTAAACCATGGTTATGAAGATGTATTAAAAGTTCTTCTAATAATGCCCTAGTATCTGGATGCATAATATAAGTATGCTTCCCTCGCTCATAATATGCTAATGGAAAAGTATCCTGATAACGCTCACCCTGATATGTCATGCTTGCAGCAATGCGATCACAGAACATTTCAAGTACATAACATGTTGGCATCTTGGCGGGAACAAGTCCATGACGCGTAAAATCAACCCAAAATTCCCAATGATGCTTATTTCGTCCTTTATGATGCAACCATGCTAATGAATACCCTTTTTCACTTCTTTCAGCAGAGTTTGGAGATTTATCGCCCTGATAATAACGAACACCCGTCATAAATTCACAAGGTGAATATTTCGACATATCATGTAATAATCCCTGTTTATATAGACCGATTCGAAAACAAAGTTTCATGACTTTTATTTTGTGTTTTGTAATTGTTCTAAAATGTTGTATAGCTTTCATATTCTCACCACAAAATAGTATACACCCTTTTATATTTCTAGTAAATCTCTTTATTTTTTTTAAAAGCGTGCTATAATAAGGTCGGATATGCAAAAGGAGGTGCGAAAATGCCTATTAAAGTTGATGTCCGTACAAATATTAATGATTATGAATTAACACTTGAAAAATGTTCTGAAATTATTTCAGCTTTACAAGATACTTATCAAAATCTTAGAAAAGAAATGTATAATCTCTTCTTAGGGAAAAAGAGTCTTAAGAAATCTATCATTTTTGCTATTATATTATTTATTTTATATTTCTTAACAGAAGATATGTTTTTTGTTTATCTTATGCCTATATCTGTTGTTTTATCTATGATTACATCTATTATTAGTGCTGAATATATTACTTCACAAACACGTAAGCAAATTCGTGAACAACTCCAGCATTATAAAGAAAAACGTGATAGATTACTAAGCGATCAAAAAATCAAGGTTTAATTCCTTGATTTTTTAGTTTCTCTAATATTTTTCTAACATTATGAGCTGCATCTTCTTGGATTTCTATGATTCTTGCTCCTCTACTTCTCGCTATTTCCCTTAAATCAACAGAGATTCCTGTATGAAATGAGCAACCAATAACTAGGAATACATCACCTGGTTCTAAGTCATAAACCATCTCATAGCCTTTTTGATAGTTTGGAGCAGGATCACCATATAATACAGGTTTATTATATAAACTATAAGCCCTGTCCATTTCATCATCTTCAGGGAGTCCGCCATGTAACTCTAAAGCATCACTGCCTGCAAGTTTATGTAAACCATCAATATTCATTGTAATAATAGGAATCTGATATTGCGCTAATGAATAGTGTGCATCATTAGGTTTCGCTCCATTCATATTGGCTTTTAATTGTCTAATCACTTCATTGTATTCTTTATGATGTCTTTGAGCAAAGCTTCTAAATAGTTTTTCCCTCACATCAGGTCTTTCCATAAATGTTGGAATATGAGATTGTTTTGATATTCCTGCACCAGTAAAAGCAATTATTTTCATTTTCAATTCATTTCCTTTCTTACTAAACATCTATATCGTTTTCTTTCTGCCACTCCATAAATATTTCCACAAATAAGTTCAAAATCATCATATAGATCAAACTCACAAATTTTATCTAAAAATTCATCTATATAGTGATGACATCTTAAAATATTAAATAACTCTTTTCTCATATCTTTGTCATTAACACATTCTCTTACAAAAAAATCCAAAAATATCTTTATGCTCAATATCTTCATATGATGGTAATCTAAAATTATTTGTATCATGATCAGGAATTTGACTATCCATCGCCAAACTTTCTTTTTCTATTGGAGAAAAAGGATATATATCAAAAGTATTTGTATCCTTATGATAAAATATAGTGGCATGTTCTCTCATTTCTAACATCAACTCTAAAACTGTTGCCATACACTCTCTGCCTTCTTTATATAAAACTTAAAAATGAAGTATAAACACACATAGATTTTATACCATCATTTCTTCAAGTTCTTATTATACACTATCTATGGCTAAAAATCATGCTATTGTTAGATAAGACAAAAAAATTTATCATTGAATAGAAAATAAGCATTTATTTTATGAAAAACTTTTTCCAAATGAGTAAAAAAACTAGATTTCAATGATAATAAACATATAATGAAGATAAAGAGGTGAGAAGTATGGATGAATTTTTAAGAGAAATACATACATTAATATTCAAGGAATGGATTCTCATTCAAGACCAAAAGAATTATCAAATCCATTTAGACGATAAAAACGATGATATTATTATCATTGAAACAGATTATAGTTATAGTCAAATCACTTTTAATCCACTGAGTATTATTGAATTATCAGTAATGAATACAACAAATCAGGAAATTGAATTTTATCTTCATTTCCAAATGAAAACAATGAAACATGCTATAGAATTATTTCATGAAATGATTGAAAGTATACAGCAATTGGTTGAAAAACCAAAAATTAAAATTCTTTTAAGCTGTAGTGGTGGATTAACAACATCATATTTTGCATCAAAATTAAGTGAAGCAAGTGAATTATTATTTTTAAATTATGAGGTGAAGGCGATTGGTTATAATGAATTATTTAATGTAGGCCATGAATATGATGTTATTATTTTAGCTCCTCAAATTTCATATATGCATGCAAAAGCGCAAGAAATCTTTAAAAATCAAATTGTTATAAAAATACCACCTCATATTTTTGCAAAATATGATGTAGCACAAACATTACATTTAATTGAAGATGCATTAAAAAACAATCAATCAAAAAAAATTGATCATGAATCACAGCCTCTTTCTTTACAAACAACAATTCATAATGATACAAAGATATTAGTGCTATCCATTTTCAGAAATAGTTTGAGAGTTCATATTGCATATCGTATATATGATGAACAAAATCATGTTTTATTGGATAATGAAATTATTAAACCCAAAATGACAATTCAAGATATTTTTGATATTATCGATACCTCTATTCTTCATTATCCAGACATCAAAATAGTTGGTGTCTCGACACCTGGAATTATCAATGATGGCTATGTTATTTCTGCTAATGTTGATGGACTTGAAGATATGGACCTTATGTCCATTTTATCATCACGCTATAAACAGATTAAATTTATTTTAAGTAATGATGTGAATACTGCTGCTGTAGGCTATTATGCATCACAAAAGCAATATGATTCTCTTTCCTTTTTATTCCAGCCAACAAATCACTTTTCTGGGGCAGGAACAATTGTTAATGGACAATTAATTCGCGGTCGAGCTCATCTTGCAGGTGAAGTCCAGTATTTACCTATGTGTCTATCAGATGATTATCTATCATTAGCGAAAACACCAGAAGGTGCTCTTGAACTTGCTACAAAGATTATTCTTTCTATTATCAGTATTATTAGTCCACAAGCTATTATTTTATGTTGTGTACTTATCCCAGATATTGATGAATTAAAAAAAGAATTGAAAAATTATCTCCCAGAAGATTTTATACCTGATATTATTAAAGTAGATATCTTACAAGAATACACACTTTTAGGTCAACTCATTCTCTGTGTCCAAGGGCAAAACTAATGTAGCAAAAAATGCTACATTTTCTTTTTCTTAGAAAATCTTATGATTAATGATAGAAAACGCTTACAATAAATGCTATAATAGACATATCAAAACACATAAAGGAGATTATAATAATGAACATAAGTCAAAAAGTAGAGGAATTAAATGATATTAAACACAAGTTACTATTAATTATTGGACAACCTGGAAGCGGGAAATCTAAACTTATCCGTGAATACAGCAATGAAACTGGTATTCCTATTGTTGATCTTGATAAGATATTCATCAATACACCTAGTGAGAAACTTATGCATGAAATGAAAAACTTTTTATCAACATATCATCAAAAAGTTTTGTTACTTGATAATAAAAAAATTCTTTATGCCAAAAATAGTCAAATTGATTTACTTGCTTTCTTAAAAGAATTAAGTGAAGACATTATCGTCGTTGCAACTTGGAATGGAAAAATTGAAGATGGTCAATTGTTCCATTTCTGTAAAGATGCACCTGAAGATCTTATCTATTCTGTAGAAAAAGAAGATTTCAAATATACATTATGTTAAAGACAGGGAATCATCCCTGTCTTATTTTTTTGGCATCTGATTTTTTAATTGTTTTTCACCTAAAGCCACTAATTGCTTCGTTATCTCACCACCAATAGAACCAGCGACATCAGCTAAACTTTTTCCCTGATGATCAACCCCATTAGCAATTTCAAATTTCATTTCATCAATGCCTTCTTTTGCTTGCGGAATAAGTAAACGTTTTGATCGAGAACTCACAAACTCACCTCTTTCAAGACTATTTTGCAGCAATATGTATATCTTTATTCAAGATGATTTTTATTTTTTCTCTCAATTTCTATAACATATGGTGATAAATGTTTATTCATCATGCGATATGTTGATACATGAAACTGATGAGCATCTAACATACTTACATATTCATCAATCCATTGACTTTCTTTTTTTCCTTCATCATGTCCCGGATATACAACAATAAATAAAACATACTGCATTCCCACAATAGCCTTTTCAATAGCAATTTTTGTTGTCTGCAATAACGTCGTTACATGATGACCAGCTAATGGTAAATATCCTAAATTAAAAATTCCAATATCAAATGAGTTCAAATATTTATCCATGTTTTCATGTCCATCAAAGATAAAATGAATACCTGCCATTGATTTTAACTTCTTTTTCGTATTTTCAAATGCTTCCATTTGAATATCAAATGCATAAACCTCTTGACAATATTTTTGCAAAAAAACAGTATCATGCCCATTTCCCATTGTAAAATCGACACCAATCAAATTTTTTGGATAAGATAAAATTCTTTGATGAACATACTCTACCATTGTTTTCATTTATTTATACTCCTTTATGAATACTTTTCTTATTTTTTTCTATAATATGAATATGAAAAATATCTATAAAACATTATTTATGATTTACATTATAACATTAATCATGTCTCTTTTTTATCAGTTCCATTTTAGTTTTTTTATTTCACTTGCCTTATTAGTTCCACTTTTCTTTATACAATCCTATCTTTATCGGAGTGAGTATATTGTCTATATCTATCTCACTCAGGTCTTAGGTACAACTTGTGGTTTTTATAACTTACCCTATTATGATAAAGTTATGCATTTTCTTTCTGGTGCTCTTTTTGTCATCATAGCTTATATTCTTCTCCAACCGATGATCACTCAAAAGTCACTCCTATATATTATGATTAATTGTGTAGAAACAGCAATTGCTTTTTTATGGGAAGTTTTTGAATACTCAGGTTTGATTCTCTTTAACTATGATGCCTCTAGGCATTATACAACAGGCGTCCATGATACGATGCAAGATATGATTTTTTCTTTCTTAGCAGGACTATTAATAACTTTCATTATTTATAAATTTCCATCTTACATTGAAAGTCTTTATAAATCACAACCAGATAACCCTGACTAATTCTCTCAACAATCGCATATCTAAAAAGCATTTCTTGAGAAAGATGGTATTCATCTACCAAATAACGAATGACATCCTTTCGTTGTTGAGCTGTTAATGTAGGATGATACCATCTTTTTGGTTTCACTTTAAATAAAGATAAATAATCCCATATTAATAAATCATGATATTCTTCACCTAAATAACTGTCTAAATACATAAATAATTCATCTAATTGATAGCCTATTTTTTTATAATGATGCTGATGATGAAAATAAGCGAACTGATAAAAGAAATCAAAAGGTGATTGAACTTGACTCATAACAGCATTCATTGTTCTGACAAAACGACCACTATTCCAATATTTTTCTAACATATCTTCAGCCATATGAATTTTTATAACATCTTTTTGTGTTAGCCACTTATTTTCAATCATTTCATAAGGTGGTTCTTTCTGATAATGATATCCATACACCAATGCATCTTCCCTTAAAGATGTCCCTCTTAATAACTTCAAAAATCCTAATTGCAATTCTTTAGCATGAAACGCAAAAACATCATCAAATGATTTTTTGAAACGTTCATATGTTTCATAAGGTAGTCCAGCAATCAGGTCAAGATGTAAATCACATTTTCCATCTTCCATAAGTTGCTGAACAACTTCACTTAATCGATCAAAATTTTGAATCCTTTTTACTGCTTTATTCGTTGGTTCATATGTTGATTGTATTCCAATTTCAAACCTTAATAAATCTTTGGGTGCATTATCTTTGATAAAATCTATAATTTTCTGGTTTAAAACATCAGCATTTATTTCAAATTGAAACTGTTGCCCTGGCTGGTAATTCTTAAAAATATAATCTAAAATCATAATAGCATGATCTGCATCAGCGTTAAAACTACGATCTAAAAACTTTACTGTTCTTATATCGCTATGGCAAATCATATCCAATTGTTTAAGAAGATAGTCTTTGCTAAAGAATCGTAAACCTTTTTCTAAAGATGATAAACAATATTGGCATTGGAACGGACATCCTCGACTAGATTCAAAATAAAGAATACGTTTAGACATATTGTCACGATCTTGAGGAAGCATATAAGGTGAATCTAAACTTTCAACATAAGCTAAATCTACCGTTGCAATAATTGAAGAAATATGATCATGATAACTCACACCTGGAATATCAGCATTTTGATGATTTTCTATTGTTTTTAATAATTGGGGAAAAACACGTTCTCCTTCTCCACTTATTATATAATCAGCATATGTGGAATCCAAAAAATATTGTGGTTCATAGGTCACCTCTGGCCCACCTAAAATAATCATCATCTCTGGCTTTTCCTTCTTAATCATTTCACATAATTTTTGGATGTATTCAATATTCCATATATAACAAGACAATGCCAAGACATCAATTTCCATTGATAATATATCTAAAACAATATGTTCTAAGGAATCCTTAATTGTATATTCTTTAAAATCAATATCAAAATCTTTATATGTAGAAACATATAACAATCTTAATGAAAGTGATGTATGAATAAATTTTGAATTTAAAGTTGTAATCAGTGTTTTCATAAATTTCTCCTAAAAATAATCTAGGGATATCCCTAGATTATTGATTTTCCTTAATATTTGGAATAACGCCTTCATATAAGCAATATTCTTCCAGTAACCAATTATTTTCATGTATTTTCAAAGCAACATCTTTTCCTACATATCTAAAATGCCATGGTTCATTTCCAATTCCTGTAATTGATGATTGAGCAAGTGGGAAACGTAAAATAAATCCAAAACGATAAGCGTTCTTTTCTACCCATTTTCCTTCTTCACTATCACCAAAAACAGCGACATCGCCTTTGGCTTTCTTTTGAATAACACTCGTACTTGTTAAGTCTACACTTAATCCAGTTTGATGTTCACTTGCTCCAGGTAAAGCAACCAAACTTGCTGCTGTCACTTCATCATATTTTTTAAAGTAATCATCATATGTTTTCTTTTGATCAGCATATGAACGATAGGCACTATTAATAACCAAATGATATCCTAAACTTTCTGCTTCTTTATACATTTCTTCTAAAGCTTCTGATGCTTCTTTTCTCATCATTGAATTATCACAATCAGGTGCTACAGGAACATTTGGTTTCACTAAATCACTTGGTACATATGAATCAGCTAATTGGAATCCTTTTTTTACCAAAGTTAAAATATTCTCTGGATTTTGAATTGTATATGTTTTTGTAACTTTATTTTCAGAAATAATAAATGGATACGTTGTAATCAAAACAGCATAATTATAATTTTTCTTTTGAGCATAAACTTCCATATATTTTTCCATATCAGTAAAAACAAAACCTTTCACTTTCATATATGGCTCTATTTGAGTATATGTATATTGTTTTTCAAGTAAATATTTTAAATCATTCGCACTTGCAGTTTCTAATACTTTCCAAATTTGATCATTGGTATAACCTAAACCAGATAATTGTGCAACATAATTGTTGAAAACATCATCAATTGTAGTCACAACTACTTTCACTTGTAAATCCTTATGTAAAGAAAAGTATTTTTCATATTCATCATAGTAACTCACATTTTCACTTGTCTTAATCCAATCAGTAATATGATCCATTTTCTCATGTGATAAAATTTCATCAATTTCTTTACCTTCTAAAGACAATATTTCATTTTGTTGTGAAAAAGAATAGCCTTTGAACAATAATTTCAAACGACTTAAATTAAACCAAACAATAACTCCAATAACAAGTGCTACAACAACACCAATAATCGCAATTCTATCCCAACGTATTCTTTGTCTTCTTGAAGATGAATACGAACTATAATATG
Organism: Candidatus Stoquefichus massiliensis AP9; assembly: GCF_000455285.1. Lineage (GTDB taxonomy): Bacteria > Bacillota_I > Bacilli_A > Erysipelotrichales > Coprobacillaceae > Stoquefichus > Stoquefichus massiliensis. The sequence goes on from NZ_HG005289.1 coordinate 19,909, forward strand.
TATATCTTTTACCTCTATTAAATCTCATAGCCTACCTCTTTTCTTTGCCCTTATAGTTTATCATATTCATTTCTATAATTCTACAATTAACACAAAAAAATAATCATTATTCTATTGAACACTTCATTATTTTATTGCAATATTTTACTAATTATGTTATTTTAAATGATGTATATAAAGGAGGTTTCTCTATGCATTTTGTAATATGTGCTTTTATTGCACTGATTTGTCTAATCACTGCAATTTTATTTACAGAAGTTTTTCCAAAATGGTTTAAGGCTTTTTTAGCATTATTAGGTGCAGCGACTTCTGGTTATGCTCTTGCCATTCTCATTAGAAAAATTGCTGAATGGACAAAAGCTTATGCTAAACCTGAGTTATGGACAGCAACTGGTATTTGTATTGCTGTAATGCTTGTTTTGATTATCATTGTTGCTGTTATTTTAAAAAACAAGAAAAAAGCATAATTTGAAAAGAAGATGGGATCCATCTTCTTTTTCTTATATAATTTTCATTGAAGACTCTTCAAGATTAATAACTTCATCAACAATAGGTAAATAAAATTCTGGTTCATGACTCACTAGTATAATAGCTCCTTTAAAAGAGATTAAAGCTTTTTGAAGTGATTCTTTTGCGTCAACATCTAAATGATTTGTTGGTTCGTCCAAAACAAGAACATTGGCTTCTCGATGCATGATTTTACATAATCTTACTTTCGCATTTTCACCACCAGATAAGACCATCATCAATGATTCTATATGTTCACTTGTTAAACCGCATTTGGCTAACATAGATCTTATTTCACCATTATTACGATTTGGAAATTCATCCCAAATATAATCCAATGCTGTTTTCTTAATTGCCACTTCTTCTTGTTTAAAGAAACCAATTTCTACGAATGGATCTTTAATAACTGTTCCACTATATGGTTCTAACATACCTATCAAAGTCTTTAGTAATGTTGTTTTACCTAAACCATTGACACCTTTAATAGCGATTTTTTTATTTCTTTCGAATATGAGATCCATTGGTTGAGTAAGTGGAGTATCATATCCAATAATTAAATTTTGACATTCAAATAAGATTTTTCCAGGAGTTCTTGATGGTTGAAAAGAAAATTGAGGCTTGATTTTTTCTTTTGGCTTACTAATCATATCCATTTTATCTAATTTCTTTTGACGTGATGAAGCCATATTACGGGTTGCTACACGCGCCTTATTTCTTGCGATAAATTCTTCTAATTCAGCAATTTCTTTTTGTTGCTTTTGATAAGCATTTTCCTGTTGTTTCTTCTTGAGTTCAACTTGCTGTAAATAATATTGATAATCTCCTTTGTATCTTGTGAGTTCACCATTATCTAAATGATAAATGACATTAATCACTTGATTCAAAAATGAAACATCATGACTCACTAAAATAAAAGCATTTTCATAATTAATGAGGAAATTTGTGAGCCATTGAATATGATGTTCATCTAGATAGTTAGTCGGTTCATCTAAAATCAATATCATTGGATTTTCTAATAATAATTTTGTTAATAAAACTTTAGAACGCTGACCACCAGATAATTCATCAACTTTCTTGTCTAATCCTATTTCATTTAATCCTAATCCATTAGCAACCTCTTTAATCTTGACATCAATCATATAAAAACCACTTTGTTCTAAAATATTCTGAATTTCTCCAACATCTTCTAATAATTGTGACATTCTTTTATCATCTGCTGTTGTCATTTCGTCATACATTGATAACATTTCTTTTTCTAAATCATAATTATGTGAAAATGCGCCTTGTAGAACTTCATAAATCGTTTGTCCTGGCTGTAATGCTGTATGCTGATCTAAATAACCAGTTGTGATTCTCTTGCACCATTCAATTTTTCCTATATCGGGAGCAAGTTTTCCAGTAATAATATTCAAGAATGTTGTTTTGCCTTCACCATTGGCACCAACAAGTCCAACATGTTCTCCATTTAACAAACGAAAACTCGCATCATCTAAAATTGTTCTCCCTCCAAAATCATGACTCACATGTTCAACATTTAATATACTCATAATTAACCCCTTCCCAAAAGAAAAAGAAGCATAACTTCTTTTAAAGTATCTTTATTATACAATGAAATAATCATAATACAATATTTTCTAATAACAAGATAGAGGACTAATGTCCTCTATGCTTTGCTTTTTTCTTTTGTTGTTTCAAATCAAACACATACTGTTTCTTTTTTTCCAAACGTTCTTTTCTTACCTGGAGACGTTCTTGCTTAGCATTTTCATACTGCATTTTTAATGCCATTTGAGATTTCGTTCCAAGTCCTTGCTGCATCTGCTTTTTTACATCTCTTTGTAAACGTTTAGGTGAGATATGTTGTTGCTTTGATTTGATATCAACAGATGGACTCTGTTTCAATCGCTGATATTTTTGAATAGCCAGAAGAATCTCTTCATCTATAGGTTCCGCTCCAAAAACAATTCGGCTTACCTGTAGTTGATGTTGTGAAATTGTTTCAAAAACCCCTACCCAAAATGGTTCATCAAAATAGACAGTCAATTGAATTGATATTGTGTCCATAAAAAGTCCTCCTTTATAACAAACATTCACAAAGAACGGACGACCAAGGAGGAAGGTTACTGACTGCAAGCAGTGATCCGACTACCAACGGATTCTCAATGTGTTTTTATCTTTGCATCATTATTATAACATAAGAGAAAGATGATTCCCATTGAGAATCATCTTAAAATTGCTTTCTCCTCATAATCTGTAAACTGATACTATATGAAATACCTAAACAGACAAGAACAAATGCAAGAATCATAACCAGCAAAGCAGCACTTCCCATTGTGCTTAAAGAATCAATGATTCCAAAAATATCAATCCCAAATAATTCAGCGACTTTTATTCCGGCAAATCCAATGGCTGCAATCGCTGCCATACATAAAATCATAGCAACATTTCCCTTTGTTTGTCCAAATTTTAATTGAACAGGAACAACAATTGACATAAATATCAAAGCAATCAACAACATGACAAAACATGTCCCTAACCATTCAATCAATTGAAAATGACTCATATTCAAATAAGAGTAAACAGTAGTTAATGTTGTGGCAAGAACCCACGAACATGATCCAATTAATAAACCAAATGTATATTTTTCTATTGTATATTCTTTTCTTGTAATAGGTAATGTCATTAAGAAAACATTAGAATTGTTATATTCATCATAACTAATACTACTCACAACAAATAAACAACTTAGAAATGTCACATATGCGACAACAAAAATAGGATCATTATTAATAACCAAAAAGAATAACGCAAAACCAATCAGCATCATAAAGAAAGCCTTTTGATTCTTTAACAGTTTAAAATCTTTAATCAATAATCCTAACATTATTTTTCACCCCTAATCATCATCATAATTAACTCATCAATATTTCCCTTTTCAATAACTATTGAAGGATAATTATCTAAGTAATACTGTTTTTGATTGGTTAAACAAGAATAACCAAAATTTTCTTTTTTATGTCTTAAAAGATATTGTTTATCTAATTCTAAATATTGTTTTTCATCAACTTTTAAAATAGCATATTCTCCTAGTAGCACATCAGTTTCTTCATGCATAATGATTTGACCATCATGTATCATATACAAGTCATCACATAGCCCTTCTAAATCACTAGAAATATGCGAACTAATGAGAATTGAACAGTCTTCATTATCTTCCATATATTTTCTGAGCATATCCAAAAGTTCGTCTCTTGCAATCACATCTAATCCTGCTGTCGGTTCATCTAAAATCAATAGTTTTGCCTGATGTGATAAAGCTACCAATACTTTTAATTTTGCTTTCATTCCAGTGGAAAAATCTTTGATTTGCTTATCAAGCGGTAAATCAAATGCTTGACATTTATTTTCAAAATCACGACGGTTAAACTTTTTGTATAACTGATTTAAGATGGGAATAACATCCTGAATCGTTAAATAATCACTAAATCCGGCATCTGATAATACAACACCTAATAACTGTTTATCTTTTTGCTGTAATTGATGACTGTCTTTTCCCAAAACTTCAATACTACCACCATCAATTGAAATCAAATCCAAAATGGCTTTAAATGTTGTACTTTTTCCAGCTCCATTTTGCCCAATCAGTCCAGTTACACATCCAGGTAGTACTTCTAAAGAGCAGTTGAGTGTAAACTGATTATATTCTTTTTTCACATCAATTAGTTTTAACATAAATTAATCCTCCATAATCAGATCAAATAATTCTCTTATTTCATCATTATTCATTCCACATCTTCTGCCTTTTTGGACGGCCATTTCCAAATCGGTTTCGACTTCTTTTCTTTGTTCTTCTAACAAAAGTTCCTGATTGGCACCTTTCACATATGTGCCTTTCCCATGAATCGTTGCTGTAAAACCATCACCTTCAAGATTATCGTACGCTTTCTTGACAGTTAAAGCACTAATTTTCAGTTCTTTTGCTAAAGAACGAACAGATGGTAAGATATCATTTTCTTTGAGTTCGCCAGAGACAATCATGTTTTTAATTTGTTCTATGAGTTGTTCATATATTGGCTGCATAGATGAATTATTAATAATAATTTTCATAATTCTCCTCCTCTGTTCACAAACAGTATATAACAGTATATAACTGTTGTCAACTGTTTTATACTGTTTATTGTTATTTTAGATAATCTTAACATAATATTAAGACTTCATTGATAGTTAGTAAATCTCATCGAGATATAATAATAGTGAAGAAGGTGAACATATGGAATATCAAAAACAATTTAACGAATTTACATTAGCAGCATTTTTAATTGCTATTCTCGCTTTAATAGGCTCATTACTTAGTCTTCTTAATGTTATTCCACTAATGATTGGCTATCAGCTTCTAAATGAAGCAAGAAATCGAGGAATATTAAAAAAACATGATAAGATTATTGCAACTTTACTAGAAGCTGGTATGTTGTTGACATTATGTATAAGCATTCTTTATATCACATTACATATATCATGAAATATGATAGTTAATCTCTTTACTGATTATTACTTTAAAAATGACACATCCTATTCACTCTTAAACATTTCATCATGGTATTGAATTTCTGCAATTAATCATGTTTATATTCTCTCATATGAAACATGTCATTTTTTGTTGATTAGACCCATGATTATTTATGCTATCTTTCTCAAATTTCATATAGATAAAAAAGTTGGATTCATCAAATATTTATGAATATATTTGCATATAGCATCGATGATATTTGCTTGTTGTGATATTATATAGGTGCAAAAATTTTCAAGTATGAGATAAATATGCATGTGTCTTTGAGCTGTACAATAAGAATAAGTCCTATCATAGAATGCTGAGTGAGTTTTCCTATCGAGAGATCATAGAGAAGCTGTACAGTCGAAGCTATAAGGCAGGAATTGGCATCAATGAAGTGAATCAAGTCTATACAAGCATTATAGGCAAACTGAAATATGCAGATATAAAAGGAATAACAGTACCTATGTAATTGCCAAACGCGGAATGGGTTACAAAGAAAGACTGCCTAAAAGGATATATGGAAGAATCAATAAACCACTGCTGATAAGGTGGAGAAAGTATCATCAATTAATAAGCAATATATAAATAAAAGAACTCATGATGATTATCGCTATGGTCATAGTGAATGAAATAATCATCATGAGAACAAAACAGTGTTATAGAAGAAGCTGATGAGTAGACTTACAGACAATGGATATTATCTGATAGACAGATCTGCAGAAGATAACATAATCCAGTGGGCAAGAAACCGACTGGAGCTGGACTATTGAGATAATAGACTAGTGGAATGATGAAATCATTCCCTTTCTTGTCTCAATCGATGTGCTGGCATTTTAAAATAAAAAGCCAATATAGTTGCTAATAAAATAATCAATGCATACATGAAATAAACAATAGTATATGCTTCTGCTCCAGAAAAATAATCAATAATATTTCCCGATATCATTTGAAATATAAAGGCTGAAAAGCCTTTTGCCAACATAGAAGAGATACCATAAGCACTATTTACAAAACGTTCATCTACAATATCCATAATAATACGTACAGCAACTAAAATAAAAATAATACTTGTTAACCCTTGAAAGAAAAACATTGACATAATCATCATTGGTGCAGGACATGTTGCATACCAAACAAAACGTACAACAGAAAGACCGCCTGCAAAAATCATCAAATGACGATAGGATATCCTCTTCATAATCCTATCAGAAAACAAAACAGCTGGCAACTCAAACATCGTACTGAGAAATAGTGTTGTCCCTACCATTGCTGTTGTTCCCCCTAATTCTTTAATTAAAAGTGGCATATAAACACTATTAGCACTGGTTGGACCTTGAAACAAAACATAAATCACAACAAACATTATAAAGGCCTTGTTTTTAAACAAAGCTTTAAGCATTTCATGAAAAGTAAAATGCTCCTCATTTGTTTTAACTTGAGGTTTAACATCTTGCATGTTAATAAAACCAATAACGGTTAATCCTACTGCCACAGCAAAAATATAGTAATTTGCTAGTGGTGATATATAATCATAGACAAAGCCTGCAACTTGACATGCGATAGCGTAAAGGACTGATCCCCATACTCGAATGGCTCCAAATGGATAAGATGAAGCTGTTGCCAAACGATCAGATAAAGCAGTTGTTCCATTTAAAAAACCTTGTGTTAAACCATTAAATAAAAATAAAAAGATAAAGTTCTGACTATAGGCAAAGAGTAATCCAGAAATCATACAGAGAATCAAACAGACAATACCAACGAGTTTTGGGCTCTTTAGTTTATCAGCAATCATTCCACAAACTGGTTGAGAAATCATTGCAAATAGTGGTGCTGCTGAAGTAATAAAAGATATCTCTGTTGCAGAATATCCCACACCTGCTAAATAAACTGAAATAATACAGGCAAATGTTCCCCATGAATAATAAAACATACCATTAGCTAATGCATAATAGAAATAACTTCCTTTTCTCAACATCATTAGTCCCCCTCTAATGGGCACTATTTTAGCATTAACCAATTGAAAAACATCCTTTTTTCATAAAAAGAAAAAGGATGTTTTAACGATTCATTCGATAAATCCATTTACCTTGCAAGAACCTTCGTGACAACAAGAAACATCTTGCCACATTATCACAAACCATCATGATCCATACGAACGCCAAACTCAAATGAAGAACATTAATCATAATCCATGTTCCTAAAACACGTATTCCCCACATCGTAAAAAGTGAATAAGCAAAAGGCGCCTTCGTATCTCCCATTCCATTAAAAGTTCCTTCCAAAATAACCAATACACCATAAATCGGTTCAGAAACAGAAACGATTCTTAAAACCAGAGCTCCAAGAGCAATAACTTGTGGATCAGGAGTAAACAAACTCATTAAATTCTCTGCAAAAATAAATAAAATAATTCCTGCTATCAGCATCAAAACAAATGTCAATAAACAAATCAGATAAGTCACTTGTTTGACTTTCTTTTCATTTTGTTCACCCACCGCATTACCTACCATTGTAGCTGCAGCAGACTGAAAACCATAACCAGGAATATAAAATGCTTGTTCTGCCTGAATTGCAATTGTATGAGCAGCAAATTGAATAACACCTAGTTTTGCAATCAATGAAGAAAAAGCAACTTGTCCTAAACAAATCACACTTCTTTCTAACACAACGGGTAATCCTATACGTAAACAATCCTTAAAAACACTCGCATGATAATGAAAACCAGTTTGTATAAAATCGAAAATAGGATTACGATAATAACGTATAAACATCAAAATACCACCTACGGAAAACGAAATAGCTGTAGCAGTTGCAGCTCCTATGACACCTAACCCTGCTCCAGGTATCAGAATACCATAGATTTCTCTGCTTGGATAAATCAATAGAAAATTCAAAACAATATTAATAAGATTCATATAAAGATTAATCATCATCGGAGTTTTCATATCACTGACTCCCCTTAATGCAGAAGATAAAATCAAAACAGATGATCTCAGTAAAAGTGGCAATGAAATAATCATAAAATAAGCTGATGCATCTTTATGAATAGATGGGTCACCATTCAACCATGTAGGCAAATAAGGTGAAATACACAAACAGATAACTGTTAAAGCTAAACCAACAATTAATGTCATAAAAAATGCCTGCTGCCCAGCTAATTTTAAACGTTTGGTATCATGGGCCCCATCAGCTTGAGCACAAACAGAAAGAACTCCTACCCCAAAGGCAACAGCAACACTTGAAACAAGCCAGCCTACAGTGCTCGTTAAACCAACTGCTGCTGATGCACTTGCCCCTAATGCTCCTACCATAGCTGTATCTACATATGTCACAACAACATTCAAAGCTTCTTGTACGATTGCAGGCCACGCTAAATAACAGATAGATTTGATTTGATGCTGATGTTTCATGTCTCATCCTCCTTTGCCTTATTTTGCATTGTCCCAACCATAACTGCTAAAAAAATCATAACAGTTCCAATCATTTCTTGATAAGCTAATCTTTCATGCAAAAATAATATTGCTAAAAAAATACTATAAACAGGTTCTAAAACAGAAATAATACTTGCAGTTTGTGCTTTCACATTCTTTAATCCATGGATATATAAAGAATGAGCCAAAGCAGTAAAAATAATACCATAAATCATAAGATATAAAAAGTCTTTAAAAGCACCTTGACCAAGCGGTGGATTAATGATAGATATAACAATTGTCATCACACAGGCTGCCACTGCCTGCTCATATAAAGTCACGACAACACTATCATATGAAGCTGCCAAATGTCTATTGATGATGGAAAGAATTGCATAATGAAAACTACTTATAAGACCATAAATAATTCCCAAAGTCATAGCATTGGTTAATTGAAAAGATGGTATTAAAAAGGCAATTCCTATTGCAATCATAAGAACACTTAATAAATTTTTATATTGAAATTTTTCTTTAAAAACATATGGTTCTAAAAAAACGACAAATAATGGATATGTAGCAAATGTTATTGTTCCAATAGCAACAGTAGACACTTGAATTGACATAATAAAGAAAAACCAATGAATTGTCAATATAAGACCTGCAAACAAATTCCAAAAGTAATCTTGAATTCGATACAAACGTAATGAATAATGACGAAAATGAACAAATAAATAAAGCGAAAGAGCTGAAAATAAAGCTCTTCCCAGAGTAATAAGTAATGCAGACATAGGAATAAGTTTGACAAACAAACCAGAAGTTCCAAATAATAATACTGCAATATGAACAGATAAAAGACTTTTTTTATCCATTATTTTCCTCTTTCATTATATAAACACTCACACTACCCCCATGAACTGCAAACAGACCATTGCCATTTTCATCAATGATAATATCATCACAATAATTCCCTAAATAATCATAAAAATTATGTCCACTATATTTTTTCCCTATATTCATCACTTTTTCCCCACCAACACTATCACTCATTAAGCAGACTAACGCACCTTTTTGAGAACCAGCACGAACCCAGCCAATAATACTATTATCATCAAAATAATCTTTCTGCTCACCAAAAGCATATTTTTTTCTTAAATATAAAAGTTTATCTAATAAATCTCTTTTTGCTGAAATATGACTGTATTCTATTCCATAATAATCACCATAAAAGAGACATGGATAGCCATCCTTTCTTAGTAAAATGAAAGCATAAGCCAAAGGCTTAAACCAATCAGCCACCCAAGATTGTAATCCCTGACTTGGTTGTGTATCATGATTATCTACAAAAGTCACTGCCCGATTTGGAGCTAATTGAACCAAGGTCCCATTAAAAATTTGAGACATGTCATACTGTCCATTGCCATAAGAGGCTTCATAAAAATGATAATGTAACGGAACATCAAATAATGATATTTCCCCTTCAACCTGATTTAAATAATTTAATAGACGTGAAACATCTCCATGCCAATATTCACCTACTGCAAAAAGTTCTTTTTGATAATGTTGTCTTAATTCACGAATCCAGTCTTTATAAAAATAAGCATCAATATGTTTTACAGCATCCAATCGAAAACCATCAAGTTGCGTTGTATTCAAATACCATTGTGCCCAATCCTCTAATTCAGCCACAACATGCGAATTAGAGAAATCAATATCAGCACCCATCAAATAATCGAAGTTACCATTTTCTATATCCACATGACGATCCCACTGTTTATCTTTAAATAAAAATGTTGCATGTCTTTTAGACATCACATCATAGTCAATACCATTAAAGCATGTCCAATCCCATGTAAAATCACTATACATTCCATGACGCCCCGGAAATGTAAATACAGTAGGAACCTCTATAGTTTCTTCCCCACTCACAATTTGATTTTTATTATTTTGACTTACTTCATACGCCTTGACAATTTCCGTTGCATCAGCCCCCATTTTATGATTCAAAACAATATCACCATATGCCTGTATACCAACACGATGTAAAGCTTCAATAGCTTCTATATATTCATCTTTTGTTCCATATTTTGTATGAATTGTTCCTTTTTGATCAAATTCTCCTAAATCATAAATATCATATACACCATAACCCACATCATTAATTCCACCAATACCTTTAAACGCTGGAGGCATCCATACAGCAGTTATACCTATTTCCTTTAAATGTAACGCATCTTTTTTTAATAATTTCCATAAATGTGAATCATTTGAAAGATACCATTCAAAATATTGCATCATCACTCCATTTTCCATAATTTGACACCTCCATAGTGTCTCTATTATACACTTTTTTTCACATAATAAAAAGACAATTATTGTTGCTTTTAGCAATTAATGTGTTATAATATTTGCGAGGTGAAAACAGTGACAACAATTGTATTAGATGGTATTCAAGAAGAAAAAATGAAAATGATTTGTAAAGAAAAAAAACAGGACATAGTTAAATTTATTCATCATTTAATTTGGGAAACAATTGAAGATGAGGAATTAGCTAAACAGGCTGATAAAGCATATGCCGAATTTTTAAAAAATCCAGTGACTTATTCATGGGATGAAGTTATGAAAGAACTTGATTGACATGGATAAATACTTTTTTGAATTTTCTACAGCTAGTAAAAAACAACTTCATAAAATTGATAATTATCAGCAAAAGGTAATAAGAAAATGGGTATCTAAAAATTTATTAAATTCTGCAAATCCACGTCAACATGGGAAAGCTTTGTCTGGTTCTCTCCAAAGATATTGGGCATATCGTGTAGGGAATTATCGTATTGTTTGTGAGATTGATGATGAAAATAAAACTATTCATATCATCACAATTGGACATCGCAGTGATATTTATGACAAAATAATACGAGAAGAAGATACTCTTTATGAAACAGATAGAGGTTAAGTCAACACTTAACCTCTATTTCATTAACTGGTCTATAACGCCAATCATTTCTTCTATTTTTTGATCTGCATCATCGCTACTCATAGCATCATGTACACAATGTTTCATATGTGCACCAATAATCTCTTTATTAGCTCGCTTTAAGATAGCTTGTGTTGCCATAATTTGATTAGAAACATCTACACAATAACGATCATCTTCAATCATCTTTAAGATACCATCAATTTGTCCTCGTGCTGTTTTTAATAAACGAGTAACTTGTGATTTATCAGCTTTCATTATTGAAATCCTACCACTTTGTATCCAGCTTCTTCCACTGCTTTTGCTAAAACTGACTCATCAATATCCTTTGATAATTCAATACTAGCACAATTATTTTTTAAATCAACTGTTGCTTTGACACCATCAATAGTATTTAATGCTTTTTCAACATGTGCCTGACAATGTGCACACATCATTCCTTCAATATTCATCACTTTATTCATCTTTTTATCCTCCTGTTTTGTTTGTATTTGTTTTGGTTTAAAAAATCTTAATCTTAAAGCATTACTCACTACAAAGACTGAACTTAAACTCATAGCAGCAGCTCCAAACATTGGATCAAGTAACCAGCCAAATATTGGATAGAACAAGCCTGCTGCAATAGGAATACCAATCACATTATAGAAGAATGCCCAGAATAAGTTTTCTTTAATATTTTTAATCACTGCATGACTTAATTCTATCGAAGCCACAACATCTTGTAAATCATTTTTCATTAAAACAATATCAGCTGAATCCATCGCAATATCAGTTCCCGATGTCATTGCAATACCAACATCAGCACGCATTAACGCAGGTGCATCATTAATTCCATCTCCAACCATAATAACTTGATGACCTTGTGCTTGTAAATCTCGAATATGTTTTTCTTTATCTTGTGGTAAGACTTCAGCAATCACTTCAACACCTAACGTATCACCAATGGCTTTGGCGGTTAAAGCATTATCACCTGTTAACATATAAATGGATAAATTCATATCCTTTAATTGCTGAATAGCCTGCTGACTTGTTTCTTTCATCACATCACTCACAACAACCATCCCAATCAATTGTCCATCCATTGCATAATATAATGGTGTTTTTCCAACACTTGCTAATTGCTGAGAAATATCTTCAACTTGCGATAAATCAATCTGATTTGTTTCCATTAAACGTTTATTACCAGAAACAATCTGATGATTTTCATGATAGCCAATTAATCCTTGCCCTTGAATCATTTCAAAAGATTCAACAGTTGTAAAGGAAAGATTTTTTTCTTTGACATACTGAACAATAGCTTTGGCCAATGGATGCTGAGATGCATTTTCAATAGATGCCGCTAAACTTAACAATTCATTTTCACTTCGGTTGATAGGATAAATATCTGTGACTTGTGGTTTCCCTTTCGTAATTGTTCCTGTTTTATCCAATACAATGCTATCTGCTTTTGATAACAGTTCTAGATTCTCAGCTGATTTAATTAAGATTCCAAGTTGTGCTCCTTTTCCAGTTCCAACCATGATAGCCGTTGGAGTTGCTAAACCTAAAGCACAAGGGCACGAAATCACCAATACTGCAATAGCACAAGTCAACGCAAAGTGAAATGTTTGACTTCCTAACGTCATCCATACAATAAATGTGATTAAGGAAATGACCATGACAATAGGAACAAATATTCCACTAATTTGATCAGCCAATTTAGCAATTGGTGCTTTAGATGAACTCGCATCTTCCACCAACTGAATAATTTGTGATAGTGTTGTTTCTCCACTTGTATGAGTCACTTGAATATGAATATATCCTTCCACATTCATAGTTGCTCCAATGACTTTATCATTCACTGCTTTATCTACAGGCAAACTTTCACCTGTAATCATAGATTCATCAACAGATGTTTGTCCTTTGATAATCACACCATCTACTGGAATGCTTTGCCCAGATTTCACAATCACTGTATCCCCAACTTGAACATCTTCAATATTCACAACCACTTCCTGACCATCTATTAAAACAGTCGCAGTAGATGGCATTAAATTCATTAATTTTTCAATTGCTTCTGATGTTTTCTTCTTAGAACGTGATTCTAAATATTTTCCTAATGAAATTAATGTGAGGATCATACCAGCCGATTCAAAATAAAGTTGCATCATATACTGATGAGCTTCATTCATATTGCTATGTCCTAAATCATAGCCCATCATAAATATTGCATAAATGCTGTAAATGGCTGCAGCTGCCGATCCCATCGCAATCAATGTATCCATATTTGGACTCTTATGCCACAATGATTTAAACCCTCTTTGAAAATAGCCACGATTAATATACATGATTGGTAAAGTTAAAAATAATTGTGTCAAGGCAAAAACCATCATATTTTCATGACCTAATAAAATATCAGGTAACGGAGCCCCCATCATATGTCCCATTGAAATATAAAACAATGGAATGAGAAAAATAAACGAAAGAATCAATGAATTCTTTTTTTGTTTGATTGTATCCTCTTTTGAGGATGGCTGAATAGCTGTCTTTTCAGGCGTCGCTTTATATCCAGCCTCTTCTACCGTTTTCATAATTAAGGCATCATTCACTTTTTCCTCATTATATTCAACAACCATTGAATTACTGAGTAAATTTACATTAACACTATCTACACCATCAAGATGTCTTACCGCTTTATCAATATGAGCACTACATGCACTACAACTCATACCCACTATATCATATTTTTGTTTCATAAAACACCTCCCACCCCTATAGGGTATACTGTTATTATATATCTTCTTAATAAAAAGTCAACTCATATGAAAAAGAAGTTATACTCTCAGTATAACCTCATTGATTTTATTTATATTCAATAATCTTTCGATATCCTGTTTGGAAATCAACTTCATTTTCTAATGGTTCATGATTTTGAAAATGTTTAAGATTTCTAATGACCAAATCAGTAAAATAGTTTCTTGCACTCGCCCATACATATCCTCCAGAAGCATGTGGTGTTATCAAAACATTCTCAAAATCCCATAATTTATGTTCTATGGATAATGGTTCGTCTTCTACAACATCTAAGCCTACTCCATAAAGATGACCACTCTTTAAAACATCTACTAAATCATTTGTTACAATGGCACTCCCTCTACCAACATTGATGAGTACTGCATCTTTTTTCATCAACAACAAACGCTTTTTATCAAACATATGAACTGTTTCTTCTGTTTGTGGCAAAGCCAAAATTACAAAATCGGCTTGAGGTAAAATTGCATCAATGTGATCTGTTGTATAGAGTTCATCAATATATGGCGGTAATGATGAATTTGTTCTTTTCACACCAACAATCTTACAATCAAATGCTTTTAAACGTTTAGCAAGTTCATAACCAATATCTCCTAATCCAACAATCAGAACTGTACTTTGATATATTTCTTTTCCGATAGAAACACTTTGCCATAAATGCTGCTCCATATGGTGGGTATATACTTTTAAATTTTTATTTAATGTCAAAATCATTCCAATAACATGTTCTGCAATAGCTTTTCCATAAGTTCCACTTGCATTTGTTAATTTCGTATGAGGATGCATACGTCCAGGTTTTATATAGCTATCACTTCCTGCACTATGTAACATCAGCAATTGAATATTTTCTTTATTAATGTTTACGTAATTTCCAGTGTTCCCAACAATTACATCACATTCATCAATAAGATCTTGAGTTACAGTAAGTCCAGAACTATAATTAAATTCATCATCTGGAAAATGAGTTTCAATCTTCTCAAAGTTTTCTTTTTGTAAAGGTGCTAACATCAATATTCGCATAAAAACGCCTCCTTATTAATTATAACACTTTTTAAAACTTTTAAAATTATCATTTATGAAATTCTTTTTTCATCATAAGATTGAGTTGCTTTTCTAAGTAATTTTGTCCAACTATACTCATGATATAAATCAATACTTAAAGAGAGAAATACATAAACACTCATGTAAAGATACATTTCCCATCTCAGTTGATTATAAATCAGCAAGCTGATTAAATCATATAAACTATATATTAAAGATGATTTCTTAGGTGAGAATAAAGTGATTTAATCATCAATGATAATAAAACAGCATATAAAAGCAATTTCAACCAAGACAACATCTAAATAATCGTAATGCTTTAACTTTTCTTCTAAAAATCAATGGTGTTGATCATGGCAAAGAAGTTTCATCTCTTGTTAAAGGATATTCTTTCTCTATGATGTAGCTCTGATCTTGGTAAGAACAATAATCGTATAAGGTCCCTCTCCTTGATAGAGCGTTTGACAAAAAGGCAGTTCGTTATAGAATGTAACGCCATCACGATACTACTGTTCAACAAGTTCTCGTTCTTGATAAGTGAGAACTTTTCTATTTTTATCTTCATATTTGTATTTATCTAAATGAATCTTTTCGATTTTAGCTTGATATGTGCAATCATCAAGAGTCATTTCACAACTTGAAGAAATAGGATAATCCCCATATATTCAGATGATTCTTGTTCATCATACTCACATGTTTGATCATCATGATAAACAATATTACCACGATTGATTATTGATTTCACTAGCTAAATACTTTGCTTTGATTTCTTTTTTTTAATTCGATATCTGAGAAAACATCTATATTTGTCATCACACCATTTGTATAATTCATACGGAAAGGAAAGAGATAATTAATAACAATTTGATCATTAGATATCTGATAAATATCATTTTGAATGGATATATCATGGAAATGTTATAACAATGATAGTGATGATAATTGTAAGAATAGATAGAGATACTAACTTTTTCATGATGATGGGTTGAGGATGGTTATTAACACGAACTCATTTCTTAATCCTTAACAAATGGATGAGAGTTGCTATAACAGATATAACAAACATGATAGAAAAATATTCATTTAGCTACTGACTGTACTTACGAAAAAAATAAAAATAGCAAAGTTCAGGTAAAGTTTTTACAACTCTACATATGACATAAAGGATAATCCAAATACGATAGGCTTTTGATTTGGGATAGTTTGAAACTTCTTTTTTCATAAACAATAGGAACAAAGTATAAAGCAATGTTTGTCCTAACATGATACAACTTATTCCAATCAAAAAGGGATATTCTTTTTTACGTGTTTTTTTGAAATTCATGTAGAAATCCTAAAATCAGAATCATTAAACTTATGCTTAATGGAAAAAACTCAATATTATATACCTGTACATCCAGAAAATGAAAATGTAAACATATAAAGTCAAAAATAATCACTCCAAGTTCCATTCATACCACCTCCTATCTTCAGTATATTAACATAAGAAAAAAGAAAGTTTTTCAGTTTAACTTGCAATCTTTGTCTTTTAGTTACATTTTATCATTTATCATGGAAATATCTCATTTAAAAGAAAAATCACCATAAGGTGATTAATCAATAAATTCATTATAGATTGCTTTAATAGCAGGTTCAAAATAACAATTTCTGACACCAATGATAATATTTAACTCACTTGAACCTTGGTCAATCATTTTTATATTAATATTTTCTTTTGCTAAAGCATTGAAAACTCTAGCAGCTGTTCCTCTGCTGGCTTTCATTCCACGTCCTACAACTGCAATCAATGCCAAATCAGACTCTAATTCAATTGAATCAGGTTGAACAGCACGATGAATTCCTGCCAAAACATCTTGTTCTTTATCAATAAATTCATCAGTATTCACAATAATTGTCATTGTATCAATACCAGAAGGCATATGTTCAAATGATAAATCATGTTCTTCAAAGACTTCTAAGACTTTACGTCCAAAACCAATTTCAGAGTTCATCATATCTTTTTCAATCATCACAGTCGCAAAACCTTTTGTTCCTGCAATCCCAGTAATCACATGGGCTGGTTTATGACATGTGCTTTCAACAATTAAAGTTCCTGGATCTTCGGGATGATTTGTATTTTTTATATTAATAGGGATCCCTTCACTACGTACAGGGAAAACAGAATTTTCATGTAAAACAGAAGCACCCATATAAGATAACTCTCTTAATTCTTTATATGTAATCGTTTCAATGACGTCAGGATTTTTAACAATACGTGGATCAGCAATTAAGAAGCCAGAGACATCAGTCCAGTTTTCATATAAATCGACTTTTCCATTTTTAGCAACAATAGAACCAGTCACATCAGAGCCACCACGTGAGAACGCTTTGATTGTTCCTGAATCATCATTCAATGAACCATAAAAACCTGGAATAACTGCATTTTTTACACTTGCTAGTTTTTCTGATAAAATTTTATCTGTTTTTTCAATATCATAATTTCCATGTTCATCAATAAAGATGACATCTTTGGCATCAATAAATTCAAAACCTAGATAATTGGCTAATAATTTTCCATTTAAATATTCCCCACGACTTGCTGCATAATCTTCACCAATGTGATTTTCAAAATCTTCTTGAATTTGTTTGAAATCTTCTTCTAAAGAAATGGTTAATTTTAATCCATCAATAATATCCTGATATCTCTCTTTTATTTCTTCAAATGTTGTTGTAAATTCAACAGTTGTTTCAGCATTATATGCCTTATATAGTAAATCTGTTACTTTTGTATCTTCTTTAAAACGTTTACCAGGTGCACTTGGCACAACAAAACGTCTTTGTTCATCGGCCTTGATAATTTCATAGACTTTCTTAAATTGATTGGCATCTGCTAAAGATGACCCTCCAAATTTCACAACTTTACTCATAAAATCTCCCCTTTTCACTCATATATGTATACATAAGAATACAATAATTCCACCATTTTATCAATGTTTTATGAATAATAAAAAGAAGTTTTCACTTCTTATTTTAATAAATGATCATTACCATCTCTTTCAATAGATCCGCATAATAATAAAATTCCTTCTACAAATCCCCATAAAGCAGCTGCAAAACTTGTTAATCCTAATGTCAATATTCCAGCCAAAAATAAACAAACCTGAATAAACCCTTTGGACGAATAACCTAAATAGAAATTATGAACACCCATTCCTCCTAAGAAAATACCTAGCAAACCAGCAACGACTCTTGATTTTTGTATAATTGGATGTTTCACTTCAACAGGCAATTGATAACCACAATGTGAACAAACTTGATCAAATGATTCAATTGATGCTCCACAATTTGGACAATTCCTTCTTAGCTGAATGACTTTGGCTCCACAACTTCCACAAAATTGATCAGTCTCATTTAATTCTTTTCCACAGTTTTGACAGTACATATTTACCCTCTACTTTCTAAATGTGATTTCACAAGTCTGATCATTCATGCTTTCAATAATTGCAAGTGATTCAAGGTGATAGCCAAGTTCTCTAATCTTAGCACCACCTTCCTGATAACCTTTTTCAATGACTATGCCAACGCCTTCAACTTTTGCTCCTGCTTGATGAACAAGATTAATTAATCCTAACATCGCACATCCATTAGCTAAAAAGTCATCAACAATTAAGACATGGTCATCTTTATTTAAATATTGTTTTGAAACCACAACATCATTTGTTTTTTGATGTGTATAAGAATGAATTTTTGTATGATAAAGTTCATCTGATATGTTTGATGTTTTTGATTTCTTCGCAAAAACAACTGGAACATAATCAAAATGTTTTGAAGTCATCACTGCAACACCAATTCCACTGGCTTCAATTGTCAAGATTTTTGTGACTTTTTTCTCGTGAAATAATTTTCTAAACTCTGCACCCATTTGATCTAAGAATGCAACATCAATTTGATGGTTTAAGAAATTATCAACTTTTAAAACATTTCCTTCTTTGACAATTCCTTCTTTTAATATTTTTTCTTCTAACGCTTTCATAATACTCCTTATATTCCTTGATGATAAACAACTCTAAAGATTTGTTTTTTGATTTGATCAAAAGTATAAACATCAATAGCATTTGGATAACTCATTAACATGAGTTCTACTTTTGATACATTGTTTCTTAATGCAGGTTGTATAAAATGATATGGATTTAATACATATTGATTTCTTTCGTAAAAAGCAACACGTCTTTTGGTTATGTCATCAACTGGTTCTTCAACTTCTAAAACAAT
>NZ_HG005289.1:40867-42844 GCF_000455285.1 Candidatus Stoquefichus massiliensis AP9
GATTTGATTTGCATAAAGTTTCTTCGCTTCATCTAAGAAATAACTACCTATTCCTTGACCTCTTAATGATTCATCAACTGCAAAGTTTTCTAAATAGACAAAATCACTCAATTCCCATACAATCAATGCACCTACAATACGCTGATTATGCACATATGAGTAAATCACAAATTCATTGTTTTCAAACAATTCTTTCATCAATTCATATGGTCTTAATTCTGCTAATGGAAATGCTTTTTCAAATAATGCATAGACTTCATCAAACTCATTGATACTTATTTTTTCCATATTTTCTCACCTACCTGTGTCTATTTTAACATATTAAAAAGAACATACAAGTGAAAAGTATGTTCTAAATAACCTCTTTCCATAAACCATGTAGATTACAATATCCATAGACTTCTAATGGTTCATCCTCTTCAGTTAATTCAAATGAAACAATCGGTGTTGATGTATAAGGCAATAATTTATACTGTCCACCTTGTTTAGTTTTTAAGAATATCATGGAAATATGATGTTCTTCTGTCATAGGATGCATAATGTTTCCTATTTTGACTTTAACAATTTGTCCTTCTTTTGAAACAATTGGCTGATGTTTTGTTTCATCACCTTCGTGTTTTTCAACTAAAACACGCATTAGCTCTTGATGATCTTGAACATCATCATCTAATTGAATAAAAAAATTATCCTTTTCATTTTTATAAAAATGCATTTTATCATCTCCCATATAAGTATGGGTAATCATCATAAACTTTATTCATTATTTTTCTATATCATAAGGCCAATCTATTATACCACCAAAATCATAAATATGTTCATAACCTAAATTGACTAATTTTTTTGCAGCTTTAGCACTTCTATTTCCACTACGGCAATAAACCAATATCGTTTGCTCTTTATCAGGAAGTTGTGTATTTCCTTCTTTAATTGTAGATAATGGAATCAAAATAGAATTTTGAATATGCCCATCTTGATATTCGCTTTCTTCTCTGACATCAATAATAACAACATCTTGTGTTTCCATCATTTCTTTTGCTTCTTTGGCACTGATTGTTTCATAACTTCCAGAACCTGTTGTACAGCCAACTAAAAATAATCCAGTTAATAATGTTTTAAGACTTTTCATTCAATCACTCCATTCTTATCTAGTATACCACATCTTTTTGATTTATATGAAAAAAGGACAAATTTGCCCTTTCTTTTATGAATTAAGCTTCAATTTCTGCTTTCCATAATCCATGTAAGTTACAATATTCATAAACTTCAACAGTTCCTTTGTAACCACCTAATGCAAAAGTTGCAACTGGTTCATCTGTAGCAGTTAAATCAACTCTCATCACTTTATTTCCTAAAACTGCGAAGATAGCAGTGATTAAATGTTCTTCTGTCATTGGATGAGCAACTTCACCAACTTTTGCTGTTAAAACATCTCCTTCAATTGATAATACTGGAACATGTTTTTCAGTTGCTGCATCAGTTGTATTGGCTACTAATTCTACCATTGGTTCACCACAACAAACAACTGGTACTCCTTTATCTAATACTTTTTCAATGACATTTCCACAATGCATACATTTGTACAATTTCATATTTTTATTCCTCCTATTGATTTTACGATTCTATTCTATCATCTATATGAAAAAGGTGCTAATCATATGCACCTTTAATTTTTTATTTTATATTTTTTTAGAATATAAGACTCATATATAGCAATCACTATAACAATACCAGGTATAACAGTAAGAATACCAATAATCATACAGGTCATAGGATGAGAGGCTAAAAAGAGACCTTCGGCAATGAATACACATCCATAGACAAACATCAGTTTGGCAATTGTCTGATTGTATTTTTTCACATCTGTTAATTCTGTTGCTGATGGAGGTTTTCCTTGATTATAAATAGTCACTGGTTTTGTTGAAAAAGCATAATACAAAGCGACTGCAAACATGCTTATGCCTATCACATAGACAAGAC
>NZ_HG005289.1:42972-66794 GCF_000455285.1 Candidatus Stoquefichus massiliensis AP9
TGATTTCTATAGACATATCCATTTCCTATTCCTTAATCAGTTTTTGATAAGTCTGATATGTATAATCATCAAAGCAAACAATCTCTACACATTGAATATCATGATTGTCTTTTGCATATTCTTGAATTGTTTCAATCGCAACCTTAGCCGCCTCTGATGTTGGATAACGATAAGCCCCTGTACTAATAGATGGAAAAGCGATATGTGAACAATGATATTGACTTGCTAATGTTAAACATCTTTGATAACAAGACTTTAAAAGATTGGCTTCATTATGTTCTCCATCATAATAAACAGGTCCTACTGTATGTATGACATATTTTGCAGGTAACTGATATCCCTTTGTTATTTTTGCATCACCTGTCGCACAACCACCCAATGTTCTACATTCTTTTAAAAGTTCTGGTCCAGCTGCACGATGAATTGCACCATCAACACCGCCACCACCTAATAAACTATTATTTGCAGCATTGACTATAGCATCACACTTTATTTTTGTAATATCACCTTTTGTGATTTTGATTTCCATCTCTTTCATCTCCTATAAATCAATATTGTATTTTTGACACAGTTGTTTTGCGAGTTCTACGCCTTCTTTTGTTAAGCATACAGATTTATTATGTGGTTTCCCAACTGCCAACTCTTCATCATTTAATTGATTAAGAATATCAAAATCATAACCTTTCCATGCACTTCTGACATCTAATTCTTTAGCCATTTTATCATTATAAAAGCTTGTTAAATACATTAAAATAAGTGTTAATTCTTTTACTGTTTCATTCATAAAATTCATCCTCCATTTCATCATCCAATAAATCATGTTCTTCTAGATATTAAAAATTTCTAGCTTTTTTAATTTTTTTGTTGTTGTATTAGACTAAATTCTTGCAGGGTGAAAATAAAGTGAATTTACTTTTTCATTCAACCTCTTTATTAATAGAACAAGTAATAAGTTCATTTATTAAATCTTTGTTTGCCCAAAATGTTCTTTTCGTTATATTATTTCCATTAGAAAATTCAAATGTGTCACTTGCATTTATTGCTTTAGGACGAACATGGAAGTTTAATTTTTGACTTACTTTAGGAAACAATGTTTCATCACCTTTTTGAAACGCTTCTATTGTTTTATTGAATACGTTTCTACCATCTTCAATATAATCCTTAAACGTAAATTTTTCAATAAAATGTACCTTTACAATTTCTTTTTTATTGTCTTCTTTTACTTCATTATCTAACACAAATAAAGGAAATTCCTTTTCCAAAGATTGTTTAAATTTAGAATCATCAAAAACAATGTATTTATTGTCATATTCACTGTTTGTTTGATATATTTCAGAAAAAACTGATCCAGTAAAAGGGTACGCTTCACAACATTTTCCTGATATTCTGTTAATGACTCTGAAATTTTCTATTTGTATATTACATTTTGATAAATAATTTGATATTACCACTGAGATAGAGTACCTAGACTTAATATTATTTTGCAGATAAGCTAACAGTTGATTACAATCAAATTTTGATATTTTATTATTTTCATATGTTTTTTTCATTGAACCTTTGTTATCTAAGTAACTTTTAAATAAATCATCTTTTTTAAAATCATTTAATGTAATTTCATTGTGTGAAACTTTCTTCATGGATTTTACAAATTCATCAAAAGCTAAAAAATAATCTTCACTAGAATAGTCGTTATCTAATACATAAGATGTGAAGTAATTTTTTCCATATTTACAAAACACTACATCTTCTTCATTTAAATATAATTCTTCTCGCTCTTTTTTATAAGTTTTCCACCATTTATCTATTTCTCCTATAGTACGAAATTCTTTAAGTAATTCTTCACTTTTCCCATTAAATCTATCTACGGCTTGCTCTATTATAGATTTCAAGTCATTTTTTCTTAAATTCTTACTTCTCCCTGGTTGCTTAATACATATTAAGTATTTTTTTGCAAAATCAAGTGCACTATATCCTTGATCAAAAACAGAATTATACCCTTCAGGCACAATCTCTATGTTCTCCTTTTTTAGAATTTTATTTAGTCTTCTCGCTTCATCTGAATCCGCAATAATATGTTCCGGTAATATAGGAACCTGAGTATTCAATCCACAAGTAATAGGCTTAACATAATTCTCGTTTCCTTGAATAATTATCGATTTTACAAATATCGATTTTGATGCATCTTCCAAGGATTTATCAATATCTATGTTAATATTATCAAAGTCTTGAAATATACTTAAAAGTTCTAACTTTAATTCCTTAATACTATTATAAAATCCAGTTATAGTTTGTGCTCCATTGATGACACTAACATTTTTAGGATTTAAAACAATTTTCTTACCTATTCTTCCAAACTCTTCTTGATCATATGAAAAAATTGTTATTCCATTATGACAAAACCAAAACTTATTGGGAGAATTATTTACTAAAACATCCTTACTAATCCCAAGAAGTTCTTCTAACTGCGTTCTATCAATCTCAGTACGCAAAGCATTATATACGTGAACACACAAATATTTTTTAAATTCCTTTTTTATATCACTTATAGTTTTGTCTCCTTTGTTGCCCTTTCTAATATTTTTCTTAAACAAGTCATTACCAGTAACATTGAAAAGTTTTTTCAATTCATAAAATGAAATATTATATATGTATCCTTTTACATTTGAGGTATACGAATTCCTCTCGTCTAAATATTCTAAATAATTTACTTCATCATCTATATTTAAACTTATCTTTTGATTCAATTCCATATATATAGATATTTTAGAAGCAAATATATCCTTTAATCTTCTTCTTTCTTTTGCTGTTTTAAGCTTATCAAAAACAGATTGATAGAAATTCATTTCATCATCCCAATTATTAAAAATAATGACTGGAATAAAAAACACATCTAGAATATAATTTTTGGTATCAAGATCACGTTCAAATTTAAAATAATCTTCAATATCTTGCTTTTTACTTGCATTATATATCAAATAACGTTCAATATCAGACATATCATTTATAGCTTCAAACTCATATATAGTATTATTATCATCTAGGGGTGTAAGATTTAAAGAATCATAATCAGATAATAATCCTTGTCTTTCCACTAGCATGTCTATTGCATAATTTAACTCATCCATCTTATCTTCCTCCAAAATATCCATTAAGTAATTTAAATTTATAATCCAATTCTTTTAATAACCTCATTCTATCCACATCTGTCAAATTATATTGTTTCATAATATATTGTATGAGCTCATCTTTATCTTTTCTAATACGTCGTAGTTTATCTATTGAACTCAAATGAGTACTCATTGTCATTTCATATTTAACTTGTTGAATTCTATTTTCCATTTCATCTTGAACACTAAATTGTTTGATTTTGTATTCATTTTCAATAAATTTATTTCGAGCATATCTTGCAATTTTATCTTTTTCTGGAAAAAGAATTGCCTCATTTATTTTAAATACTTTATCTAAATCATCTATTATCTTTTCCTTATCAGATGCATTAATTTTCACAAAATTATAGTATACTTCATCTAATGGTGTAAATACCTGACTTGGGAAAAATATAAATCCTCCTTTTTGCGCTTTTATTCTTTCATTAGCATAATTTTCTGAGAATACGAGAAAATTTTTTTGAAACATAATATTTTCATTTACGTTTAAAACATTTTCATATAACTGTTCAATAAACCCTGAATGTGGGGAGTAATACTCTGGAAAACCAAAAACATAAAGATACCCATCCTTATCCGACGAATCCCTATCTTTACATGCAAAATATAATGCAACCAAGCAATCAAATGTTATATCCAACATTCGACTTAATGCAGCATAATGTTGTGTATCTGTAGCTTTATCTATCCATTTATCACTATCCTTTATCAAACCCAAATCACAAAAAAGATCAAACAAATAATTTTCTTTATAAATATACTCGTTTTCTCTAAACATAGAGGGCATTAACTTTGTATCTTCAAAATTTCTTGGTTCACCTCTAAAGGCAATTAATATTTTGTTCTTATAATGTTCGTAATATTTCTTTTCAAGTCTATCAATACATTCTCCAATTTTACCTAAATACCCAAAAATATCCATATTTCCACCTCTTCATACTCATTATTTTATAATATATATAAAAAAAAGACAAACAATTACAAATAAATTGTAATTATTCATCATTAACAATATCAGAAATAAAATATTCTAATTGTGCTATTATCCCTGTCACCAATGCATTTCCCATCATGAAGTAACGTCTTTTCTCAGGCATATCAGTTTTTGTCCAATCATCTGGAAATTCTTGCATTCTTTCTGCCTCTATTGGAGTTATAAATCTTAGTTTATGCAATTTTTCATCAAAAATTATATGTGTGCTTCTATTTATACTAGCTTCACTTGTCAACATTGTTCGACCAGGCAAATCAAGACTATCATAAGGTGACATGGCTCCTTCAGAATAAATATACTTTGATCCATCTGGTCTTGTTCTCTCTTTCTTTTTAGAATCACGAAGTTCTTTAAATTGATTTATTTGTTTCTGTGTTAAAATATATTTCTCTAAATCGCTTTGCTTGTCTAAAATATCTTTTAGTGGTGTATACTCGACAATCTGTGGGTATACTTTTTTTGACCAAACATCGCCATCTATCATTACACCTGCATTTTCAAATGTCTCTTTAAATATCCTTGTCATTTTAACTGTATCTTTGTAATGCTTTTTTCCAATACCAAACTCTTTTTTCTTGTTTTCTCTACTAGCATCTCTATCAATAGGAAATGCTCTAGCAAATACACCATCAGACAAAACTATTTCTTTTAATTCTGATTGCATAATAGTCGTGTTATATAGCATATCCTTTCTCCAAGCAAATATGTAAACTCTACGTCGTCGCTGTGCAAACCCATAATCTGCAGCATTAATTACACGCCATTCCACATTATATCCATAGTTTTCAAAAGTTCTCAGCATTATTCCAAAATCTCTCCCACGCTGTTTAGATGGTGATTTTAATAATCGATCAACATTTTCCAACAAAACAAAAGGTGGTTGTTTAATTTCCAGAATCTTTGCAATTTCCCAAAAAAGAACACCTTTTTTTCCTTCAATCCCTTTTTCACCTGACAATGTCCTTGCCACAGAATAGTCTTGGCAGGGAAAACCTCCAACTAGCAATGTATGGTTCGGAATTTCTGACTTATCGACTAATGAAATATCTACATTTGAATGATTTTCATACCCAAAACGTTTACAATAACAGTCAAAAGCATGTTGAACTTTAGTAGAGGGTTCCCATTGATTAGCCCATACAAATTCCCAATCTCCATTTTCTATTGCTCTTCCATTTTCATCAAATCCAGTTATATGATTTAATCCAACCCTAAAGCCACCAACACCTGCAAATAGCTCAACTACTGTTTTCTCCATCTATACCAATTCCTTTCAAAACATGTTATAATTATACAAATAAAACTATTCTGTAGCAAGAATTTTAAACTTTATTTTCATGAATATTTTTTAGTATAACATCTCTTTATGAAAAGATTAAGAAATAGGAGGAGAAAATTTTTATGGAAAATATTACATATGAGACGATTGAACAATTAATGGAAAAAGCATATGGAGCTATAGGCAAGAAAATAGGAGACTTAGATAAAAGCAATCGAATTCAAAATCAGAAAAACAAAGGAAATCTAGGTCAAATAATTGAAGAAGGTTATTTTGGATATGATGTCAATAATAATCAAGAAGCCGATTTTCCAAATCTAGGTGTCGAATTAAAAGTAACACCATACAAATGGGTAAATAAAAACAAAAAAGTTTCCGCTAAAGAGCGTTTAGTTTTAACAGATATAAATTATGAAAAAGATTATACTATGCAATTCACAGAAAGTCATTGCTATCAAAAAATGAAAAAAATATTAATGATGTTTTATGAACATGAGAAAGATAAATATAAGTACGACTATATTATATCACAAGTTTTTCTATATCAGTTTTCCCAACTCAGCGAAGAAGATCAGTTAATTATCTTAAATGATTATGAAACAATAATAAATAAAATCAAATCAGGAAATGCACACCTTATTTCTGAAAGTGATACTTTTTACCTTGGAGCATGCCCTAAAGGTGCAAATTCAGAATATAAAGTCCCTCAACCTTTCAATAGTATCAAGGCAATGAAAAGAGCTTTCTGTTTAAAAAATTCATATATGACTCAGTTGTTACGAAACCAGATATTTAACAAAAACCAAAATAGAGAAAGTTTTATTAAAGATATTTCAATTCTTCAACACAATACTTTTAAAGATATTATAGAAAATACATTCTCGCATTATGAAGGATTAACATTAAGTCAAATCGATAATAGTATTGGATTTAATGTGAATAGGAATTCAAAAAATTATTTAAGAGTCTACATATCTAAGATGATGAATATATCTGTAGATGCGAATAAACTTGATGAATTTGAAAAAGCGGATATTGTGGTTAAAACAATTCGCATAAACAAAAAAGGTATAATTAGAGAGTCAATGTCATTCCCATCATTTAGAACTAAAGAATTAATAGAAGAAAACTGGGAAACGTCTACATTGAGAAATCTTTTTTTAAGCAAAAAATTCTTATTCTGTATCTTTGATGAAATAGACGATACTTCTAAACAATACAAATTTAGAAAAGCGATGTTGTGGAACATGCCAGAAAATGATTTAGAAAATTATGTTTTTGACGTATGGAAAAAGACACAAGACATTCTAACTAATGGACTCCATTTAGAAATAAAAAAACAAAAAACAGGAAAAACAATAGTAACAAACAATCTACCAAAAAAAGGTGATAATTTAATCTTACATGTAAGACCTCATACACAAAAATCAGTTTATAAATTATTAAACAATGAAATCATAGGTGATGGTGATATTGAAAGGGATGGAGATTTATTACCAGACGGCATTATAATAACAAAACAAAGTTTTTTTATGAATAATGATTATATTCTAAAAATAATAAGTTAATAAATCAGTTATTCTATTTATAATCAGGATTTTTAATTTCTTCAATTAATTGTTCCATTCTATATTTAAATACATCATTAATCTCACATTCCCACACCACAATAACTCTATAATCTAATTCTTCCAATTGTTGATAATGCTTAATGTCATTATCAACATTTCTTTGTATTTTAGGTATCCAATAATCTTTTCTTGTTTTTGGTAAGGTAGCATGTTTACAATTATAATGATGATGCCAAAAACAACCATTCACAAATATTGCTACTCTATATTTTGTAATCACTATATCTGGCGTACCAGGTAAACTTTTATCATTTTTTCTATATCTAAAACCATGTAGATACAAATATTTTCTCACTTTTACTTCAATTGATGTGTTTTTCCCTCTAATATGTGACATAATTTTTGATCGTTTTTCCTGTGATATTTTATTTGTCATAAAAATTATCTCCTCTTCTTAATTTTATCATTTGTAATAAATAGCTCAATATATTTTTAATATAATAATTCAAATTTTTATTGTATTATGTTAAAATACTAGGAGTATCACGATATTGTTATAAACAAACATTTATTAAATAAATCATAGATTATAATTTGTTTATTTACATAGCTAGAATATCAGGTACAAATTCATAATTACTAATTTTAAATTAAATAAAAAGGAGAAAAAACATGATATACAAATATACTTCAATAGATTTATTTTCAGGTCCAGGTGGCTTATGTACAGGTCTTAAATGGGCTGGAATAAAACCACTTATTGCAATTGAATGGAGCTATTGGACAGTACAAACGTACGCTGCTTCACACAACGCAGATATTTTTGAACTTGATAAATACTTAGACAATACATTAGAAAATAAAGAATCTTTTTTTCTCCCTAATAACAAAACTTTACTAATATATGGTGATATTAACAAAGTAACTAATGATCTTATAATGAAAATTTTGAAAAAACGATTTAATGTGACCAGTGTAGATATAGTAACTGGTGGAGCTCCTTGTGAAAGTTTCAGTATGGCTGGAAGCCGAAAAGAAGATGATGAAAGAAATTCCTTATATAAAAACATTCTCAGAATTGCAAGAATCACAAATTCAAAACTTTTTTTATTTGAAAATGTAAAAGGTTTATTTTCAAAAAAATATAATGGGATAGTAGGAGAAATGTATAAAAAAGTTTGTGATGATTTTCAAAGCAAAATACCTAATATGACAAATTATAGATTAGTTACAAGTGATAAAACAACAGTGCTATTAAAAGCAAGTGATTATGGTGTTCCTCAATCTAGGGAAAGACTTTTCTTACTTGGAATAAATCAAAAATTTCCAAATGTCACTTTTTGTTATCCAAAAAAAACTCATGGCACTTCAAACAAAAAAACTGTAGTGACTGTTAATATGGCAATTTCTGATTTACCTAATTTACAACCTGGAGAAGAAAACAATCATTATTCTTTCAATATAAATGAAATAACAAATTTAGTACAAAAAAAATATTTCAGTTACATTCGCGGTAAAAATTCACAAATTCCTTCACATATTGCTTATGATCCATCTATTTTAACATGCCATAAAGCACCTGGTCATACTTTAAAGATGAGAAAAAGAATTACTTTGATTCGCCCTGGTGAAAACATGAAAACATCATATCAACGTTTAGTAAATGAAGGAAACGAAGAATTAGCTTTACAATATTTTCCTAAAAAAATATATGCTGCTCGTAATCGAAGATTACTGCCACACGAAACAAGTTTTACAGTTACATCACATTGTCTTGATGAAATGTTACATCCATTTCAAGATAGAGGTCTGACCCCCCGAGAGGTTGCAAGATTACAATCTTTCCCAGATTGGTATCAATTCCGTGGACCGTTTGTAAAATTTCATAGTGATCCCGATCAAGATTTATATGAACAAATTGGCGATGCTATTCCTCCTCTATTAGCTTATGCTTTAGGGAAGGAAATAGTTAAAACACTTAAACAAATATACTTGGAGAATAACTTATGAGTAATAACACCAAAAACATACACGGTTTCAATGGACAAAAAAGCCTAGAAACCTTATTAAACCAAGTTAAAGAAAAAGAATACATAAAGTACTACAAATATTCTTTTAAATGTGGATACCCAAATAAAGATAAACAATTTTACTTTCAATTTTTAATAGAGTTTTATGACAAAACAAAGTGGATAGTTCAGTCAACCACTTCAATAAGGGATCGGATTAACATACAGCAATGGCATAGTGAGCATCTAAAAATACTAAACAAAGAAATTACAAAAGCTTTTATCGTCTATCCTGACAATATACCTAAAAATGAAGATAAAATTGCCAAATCATATCATATAAAAATATGTCATAATAAGATACACTCTTCAATAGATGGCGTTATTAGTCAAACAGAACTTTTTAATTTGATAGAACAAAAAGCGTTATCAAACTCCAAAATCGGATATTCAAAATCAATAATCGGAATATCTTTTGAAGACAGAATAGTGCAATTACTAAATAATAAAGAAAATATGAATATTTGGAAAACAAACACTACTATCGCAACTGGATTATATTATTCTACATTTAAAATGATAATGAGAAAGCTGAATTTAAACCCAAAAGAAGTTGATTTATTACAAGCTACAAATAAAATTAAAGACATAGGGAAATTACCTTCCAACGGCAGTCCAAAAACTGATATTCTTTTATACATACATAAATCAAACGGAGAAAAAATTCCCATCACATTTAGTTGCAAAAGAAGTAGTGCTGAATGGGTCACTGTTCATCAATATTCTGCTAAGTGTTTTTGTGATATTTTAAATATTAGAGATGACCAATTAGTTAATAGTATTTATGAATTCCAAAGAGTTGGTAGTATTAAAAAATTTGGACAGCAGAATAGTGATTATTTATCTCAAGCACTTATTCCATATAACAGAATGTTAGAGCTTTGGGTTTATGGTGGTATTAATGGTTATGGAAATCCAAATATACAATGGGCTAAATATATTATTACATATAAAAACAATACTGATCAGTGTGAAATGTACTCTATAAATGAATACATAGATATAATTAATTCACAAAACATCAAAGGACATTTTAATACAATATTTAAATGGACATATGCATCTGGAGCCAAAGGAAAAAGTATACAGCTAAAAAGCAAAGTTCTATAAGTTCTTGTAGAAAAATGTATTTTCATCAGTTAATAATTATAAGATAACATTAAGGAGAATAAAATATATGTTAAAGGTATGGTTAAATGGATATAGTGGGCAAATAGGTCAAGCAATTAACAAACTATTAGATCCATTACAATATGAAATATTTTGTACTGATAAAGATGAGTTAGATATTACAAATGTTGATAGTGTTATGAGCTTTGGTGAAATCAACAGACCAGATATTATTATCAATTGTGCTGGGATGACAAATGTTGATGAATGTGAAGAGAATAAAGAAGAAGCATTTCGTGTCAATGCCATTGGAGCAAGAAATCTCAGTATTATTGCAGGAAAGATTTCTGCAAAACTTGTCCATATTTCTACTGATGATATCTTTAATGGTACAAAAGAAAAACCATTTGATGAATTTGATGAACCAAATCCATCAACAGTTTATGGGAAATCAAAATTAGCTGGTGAAAGATATGTCAAAGAATTTACTAGAAAGCATTTTATTATTAGAAGCTCATGGGTCTATGGTTATAAAGAAAACTTTGTTACAAAAGTCATTCGTACTGCTAAAAATGGAGAAGTGTTGAAAATCGCTAATGACCAATATGGATCACCAACAAGTGCCCATGAACTTGCTCAATTCATTCTTTATATTATGAATACGAATGAATATGGAACCTATCATATGACGTGTTTAGGTGTTTGTAGTCGTGAAGAATTTGCAAAAGAAATCTTAAAACAATGCAATATTGATGGAATAATCCAGTCTGTATCTACAAAGCAGGCAGATTTCACGAGTAAACACCCTTCTTATACTGTCTTAGATGATTTAATTTTAAGAATTCTTAATGATTATCAAGCGCCTACATGGCAAGAAGCACTTAAAGATTATTTAAAGGAGGTCAAATAGTGGAGAAAAAGAAACTTGGTTTAACTACAAAAATATTTATTGGATTAATTGCTGGAGCTATCTTTGGAATTCTCTTAAACTATATTGTTCCTCAAAGTGCATTTAAAGAAGAGATCATTATTAATGGTATATTGTATGTGATTGGACAAGGTTTTATTCGACTCATGCAAATGCTTGTTGTTCCTCTTGTCTTTTGTTCATTGGTTTGTGGAAGTATGTCTATTGGTGATACAAAAAAACTTGGAACAATTGGTGTCAAAACATTATTGTTTTATCTTGCAACGACAGCCATTGCGATTAGTGTTGCACTAGCAATAGCAAACCTTATCAATCCAGGAACAGGTTTAGATATGTCATCAGTGACTGCAACAACTTCTGCTGTCACTACAACAGAAACAGCAAGTTTTGTTGATACACTTTTAAACATCATTCCAACAAATATATTTCAAGGTTTAGCAAGTGGAACTATGCTACAAATTATTTTCTTTGCTTTATTGCTTGGGATTATCATTGCTAAATTAGGTGATAGAGTAGAAATTGTAGGTAACTTTTTTAGTCAATTCAATGATATTATGATGGAAATGACTATGATTGTTATGAAGGTTGCACCTGTTGGTGTCTTTTGTTTAATTGGAAAAACATTTGCTGGTATAGGGTTTGAAGCATTCTTACCAATGCTCAAATATATGTTGGGTGTCTTTTTAGCTTTAGGTGTTCAATGTTTTATTGTTTATCTAGGATTATTAAAACTCTTTACTGGATTGAACCCTATTATCTTTATCAAAAATTTCTTTCCTGTTATGGCTTTTGCCTTCTCTACAGCAACATCAAATGCAACAATTCCTTTATCTATTGATACTTTAGCCAAAAAGATGGGAGTATCCAAAAGAGTTTCTTCTTTTACAATCCCTTTAGGGGCAACCATTAATATGGATGGAACAGCAATTATGCAAGGTGTGGCTGTTGTCTTTGCCGCACAAGCCTATGGTATACTACTCACATGGACTATATTACAGTTATTGGTACTGCTACATTGGCTTCAGTAGGAACAGCTGGTGTTCCTGGTGTTGGGTTAATTACTTTAACAATGGTCTTTAATTCTGTTGGATTACCAGTAGAAGCAATTGCATTAATTATGGGAATTGATCGTATTTTGGATATGACAAGAACTGCTGTCAATATTGCAGGTGATGCTGTCTGTACAACAATTGTCGCTCATCAGAATAATGCCGTTAATAAAGAAACATATTATCAAACATCACTATAGCTTATGTGCTATAGTTTTTATATTTCCATAAAATGTAAATTCATGTATAATATAAGTAAATAAGGGAAGGAAGGAAATTTATGAAAAGAGTCATTTCAAAAGGGAAACCAGCAAAACAGATCAGAAATACCATCAAATTATGTCTTATCACTTTTCTTGTTGTGTGCTTAACAGGTTGTGGATCATCGCTTAATAGTGTACAAATTCATAGTGAAAACACAAATTTTGATATCAATCAAGAAGAAACACTATCACTTGATATTGATCCAAAAGATTCTGAATTAGATATGAATGATTTTCATTCTAGTGATGAAAATGTTGTTTCAATTAAAGATTTAAAAGATCAACAACTTATTATATCTTCTACTGACAAAGAAGGCTCAGTGACCATTTATTATGAAAAGGGAGATATAAAAAGCAATACAATTACAATTCAAGTCGTTGATAAACAAAAAGCCTTAGCAATTGCACAAGCTAAGAAAGAAGCAGAAGAAACCAAAAAAAAGGAAGAAGAAAAAAAGAAACAAGAAGAAGCTGAAAAAGAAACACAACAAAAACAAGCTGAGGAACAAAAGAAAAAGACAGAGTCACAAAAAAAATCTTCATCCTCAACATCTTCTCAGTCAAAAACTTCAACATCAAAAAGTTCAGATACAAATGGACAGATGGTTTATATTCCTAAAACCGGAAAAAAATATCATTCAAATTCGAGTTGCAGCAATATGAAAAACCCATCTTGTGTAACATTAGGCGAAGCGCAAAGTCGTGGATATACTCCATGTAAAAAATGTTACTAAATATAAAACAATAAAAATCAAATAAAAATAACAACCCCACCATTTTCATATATGGTGGGGTTCTCATTTTTACAGAATATACTCATTGATTCTGTTTCTTCAATTAATCATTTGGCCATTTCTTAATCTTCGTTTCCTTATTTTTTAAGAAATCAAATAATTCATTTTCTTTTATTTTTAATGCATCTTTTCTAATTATTGCAAACTGATTCTTTTTTCCAAATAAAGTATAAGTACTTTTTGTTTCTAAAATTCTTTTTATTTGTTCATAAGGCATCTTATTGTCAGTAGCCATATCACAATTACGAATTGTTAAAGCATCACTACCAAAAATCAATGTATATGTATTTTCTTCTTTATTTGTTTCTTCTTGCATTGTTTCAATAATATTTTTATATTTCTTTTCATCTAACCAATAAATCTCAAATAAACATAAAATAGCTAAAGCAATCAAAATAGCACCAAAGAGATAATCCTGATGCATAAAATTAAAAATTGATATGACTGCTGCAATAATGCTAGTCAATAACAACATATATTTTTGCCATGGAGAAATCCTATGCCATTTTAATTCTTTTAAAATATCTTTTGTGACAATATTGTGAGTAATCTGGATACGTTTCATTCTTTTTCCCCTTCCATATCTTAACAAAAGATCATTATCCTCTTCATTTATGACCTTTATATTAACTTTTCAATAATTTGTCTATAATAAAAGAAACTTATGGAGGTTATGCTATGAATATACAAAAAAGTAAAGTTGTTATTGTAGGAGCTGGAAATGTTGGAGTCAGTACTGCATTTTGTTTAATTAATCAAGGTTTATGTGATGAAATTGTTTTAATAGATGTTAATCAAGAAAAAGCTTTTGGTGAAGTTTTGGATTTATCACAAAGTATGGAATATATGAATCGAAATACCAGTGTCAAGTTAGGAACATATGATGACTGTTATGATGCAAATATTGTGATTATTACAGCAAGTGTTCCTGTTCATAATGCTGGCAATGATCGTTTGAGAATGTTAGAACCAACAAAAACAATTATGAAAAACATTATTACACAAATTATGAGCAGTGGTTTTGATGGTCATATTATCGTTGTATCAAACCCTGTTGATCTCATGACGTATTATGCATACAAAATATCTGGTTTACCTGCAAAGCAAGTCATTGGTTCTGGAACAACCTTAGATACAGCACGTTTAAAATATTTCATTGCTCAAAAAATTAATGTTGATCCCCGCAGTGTCCATGCATTGGTTATTGGTGAACATGGTGATAGTGAGATGATTCCTTGGTCAACTGTTCGTATTGGCGGAAAAGATATCTATAGTGTCGTCAGAGACAATGAAATGCGTATTGGCAAAAATCCCTATGAAGACATGCGAAAAGATACTATTCAAGCAGGTTGGGAAATTTTCAATCGTAAAGGAAATACATGTTATGGAATTGCTTCGAGTACAGTAGGAATTGTGAAAACAATCCTGCATAATGAAAATCGTATTCTTCCTGTGTCAACATTATTACAAGGAGAATATGGACAAGATCATCTTTATATCAGTGTTCCTGCTATTATTGATAAAAGTGGTGTAAGAGAAATTGTTGAATTAAATATGACAGGAGAAGAAATAAGAGAATTTCAGAAATCATGTAACCATCTCAAATCATTTTATGATTGTTTAGAAGATTAATAAAAAAGCATATTCTTGTATATACCTATACAATGATTATGCTTTTTTATTTTACATTAAACTATATGCAATCATCAGCAATCCACTATAATAACAAAATAAATTGATAAATTTTAATTGATTTTTATAAGAACACTCATAAAATTTATAAAACAATAAAATCAAATCTGATAATAAGTAAAGCAAAAAACCAATCATACAAGAAAAAAACATAGTAGAAGGCATAGCCAAATAAACAACAATACTCTTTGCAGCCACCCAAGCAATCACAAAAGTATAAATACGTACAGGAATCGCTAATTTTCCATAATCCATATGAGGTAAATAAGATAAAACAGTCAGTAATATCATAGAGAAGACTGGCAAAAGAAATTCTTCAATAGTTAATCCCTTATAATGTGAAAAAAACCATATAAAACAAAGATTCGCTATTAAAAACGTGATCAAACCATGTAAAAAATGATTTTCATAATGCGTTGCTAATATTACATCACCAATAAAACAACCAATAAGTCCTGGTAGAAGAATATATAAAATTGATACATGATTTGATATTACAGAGGCGTAAACTGCAATGCCAATAAAAGCCAGACTATTCAATGCTTTAAAAAGAATATAGTAACGACTTTTCAAAGACATAATCATCAAAAAAAAGAAAATAAAATATAAAATCAATATCATTATTCATCACCCATCCTTATTATATTCTATTTAAAACAAACTGGCTAGTAGTGGTGCTAAAATAACAGTAAAAATACCAGCAATGACAATTGATAGGCTGCTCATAGCTCCCTCAATTTCACCAAATTCAATAGCTTTCGCTGTTCCAATCGCATGTGAACTATTACCAAGTGCCAATCCTTTAGCAATAGGATGTGTAATGTGAAAAAAACGAAAAACAGATTTTGCAATCATAGCACCAAAAATTCCAGTCAAAATGACTATCCCAACAGTGATTGTTGAATTTCCACCAATCAGTTCAGAGACACCAATAGCTATGGCAGTTGTAATTGATTTTGGTAAAAGTGAAAATAATAATGTATCGCTTGCATTTAAGCATAGGCACAATAATACAATACTTATCATACCTGCTAAACAACCACTTAACAAACTCAATAAAATAGCATCTAAATGTTTTATCAAAATTTGACTTTGTTTATACAAAGGTACTGCAAGACAAACTGTCGACGGTGTTAACAAAAATGTAATCATTTGAGCCCCTTTATTATATGTATTAAAATCAATATCAAAAATGATTAAAACTCCAATAGATAAGAGAGCACTAATCAATAAAGGATTAAACAAAGGATAGGGAAATTTTTTACGAATTTGAACTGCAATCCAATATGAAAACAAACTCAAAACAATTCCAAAATACAATGTTTCTTGAAATATCTTATCCATGATTTTCTTTCCTTTCAATCATATACTGTGCAACTTTCCCCGTCACAACCATCACAACAATTGTACTGACAATCAATACCACTCCTATCACTAACAAATCCCCTAACATTTCATCACCGACATTCATCAAACTCACTGCTGCAGGGACAAACAAAACAGGCATAATCAAAATCAACCAATCCGCAACATCTTCAATATCTTTTAATTTTATCAGTCCAGTAAATAAACAAACAAGTAAAATCAATAATCCATATACACTTGCTGGTACTGGCAAAGGCAATAAACTTAACAGTTCTCCTATCAATGATATAAACATAATGATTAAAAACTGATGTATATATTTCATCTTCAATCCCCCTACTTCAACTTTTCCATTATAGCACTATTTTTATCACATCCCTATTGATTTTATACATTTCTTTTATGCAAGGAGAATTATAAAATAAAAATGAGGATTTTGTCTCCTCATTATTTATCAATAATATCTTTTTGAATTCTATTTGATTCAAGACCAGTTTCATTTTCTTTAGCTTCACCCTTTAAAATCACATCTTCAATACATTTTTGGATAAACCATTCATCAGAAATATAACCATTTAAATAAGCCTCATAATCAATATCATTTCTCTTTACATCATCTTTAAATTCAAATGTATAACTCTTATCTTTCTTTAACTGAGTAGCCATATTCTTATCAACACGTAACAAAAAAGGTGCACTTTGAAAAAATGAAACAATCAATGTTTTATAATTATCTTCTTTGAGTTCATAATCTTCTCCAATGTCATGAACATAAAGTGTAAAACTGCCAGAAATTTTTATATTAATTTTTCCTACGTTTTTTGTATAATTATCTAATTGTTCCTGAAGTGTCTTATTTTGCTTTTTCAATTCATCAATTTCATTGTTTTGAGAAGAGCAACCCATCAATCCCAAAGTAACAATAATACTTAAACAAATCAACATTATTTTCTTCATATGATGATCTCCTTTTTCTTTTCTTTATTATATCAAAACGATATGAAAAAAATGTGAAAGTTAATTATTTATAAATATGTTTTATTTTTATTGATTTTTATAACAATATTCGTTTTAATAGAAAGAGAAAGATACGGTGATATTATGGAAACTTATTATAGAAAAGCAAAAAGTAGAGGAAAATATGTCAAAAAGATTGTTGATGATTATTCTGTTCTTGACCTAGAAACAACGGGGTTATCATGGCAAAGAGATCAGATCATTGAAATTGGTATTATCAAAGTGAGAAATCAAAAAATTGTTGATAAATATGAACAACTCTTAGATCCTCAACGTGAGATTAGTCATTTTATTACAC
Source organism: Candidatus Stoquefichus massiliensis AP9 (assembly GCF_000455285.1). GTDB lineage: Bacteria > Bacillota_I > Bacilli_A > Erysipelotrichales > Coprobacillaceae > Stoquefichus > Stoquefichus massiliensis. The sequence goes on from NZ_HG005289.1 coordinate 60,569, forward strand.
AATTAACAGGAATTGATAACAATATGGTATTTGGGATGCCAACTCTTTATGATATCATGGATGAAGTTATTCGTTTTATTGATGATGATATTATTATTGGCCATAATACGGCATTTGATTTAAGTTTTATTGCAAATCATTTTGGATGGAATATTGAAAATGAATATATGGATACTTTACAGTTTTCTAGAAAAGTCTATCCACAAATGAAACATCATCGTTTAACAGATATGGTAGAATTCCTCAATTTAACAAATAATGAGCATAGATCTTTAGCTGATTGTAGAGCAACCTATGAACTATATGAGCATTTAAAATCTATCATTATACAAAATCAAATAAAACTTTAAATCCTATGATTAATGTCATAGGACTTTTTCATGATAAACATTTTTTCATAATCACTAAAATCAACATCAATGTAACTAACCCACTTATAAATGTTAACAAGACATTTTGTGTAAGACCAGAAACAATATATCCAATAACACACGCAACTGCGACAATCATTGCATAAGGAAACTGAGTAGAGACGTGACCAACATGATGACATTGTGATCCTGCTGACGCCATAATCGTTGTATCCGATATAGGAGAAACATGATCTCCACAAACGGCTCCTGCTAAAACTGATGATATACAAATCACTAACATTGAATCTCCTTGGGCAAATATAGCTGTCACAATCGGAATAAGAATACCAAATGTTCCCCAAGATGTTCCTGTTGCAAAGGCTAGTCCAGCTGCAATAATAAACAAGCAAGCTGGCATAATCGTAAGACTGATCTGAAATTGTTTTAACATAGTCGTCACAAAAAGCCCAGCCTGTAAATGAGTAGAAACAATGTCCCCTAATGTCCATGCTAATGCTAAAATTGTCATAGCTGGAACCATCATCTTGAATCCAGTCGGCAAACATTCAGCAAACTCAGTATAAGTTAAGATATGTCGTGATAAATATAAAAAGAAAGTAAAAACCAATGTCAAAAATGATCCTAATACCAAGCCCATTGAAGCATTACATTTTGTAAATGATTCAATAAAAGGCACTCCCTCAAAAAAACCGCCTGTATAAACCATGCATGTTATACAACTAAAAATTAAAAAAAGTACTGGTAAGAGCAAATCTATAACCTTCCCCTTATCTGATGTATGAATAGTTCCTACTTCTTTATATTCTTCATTCCCATGATGTACATCACCATTTCTAGCTGATATTTCATGTTCTTTCATACTGCCTATATTCAAATCAAAACGAATGACACATAACACCATAACAATTGTTAAAAGAGCATAGAGATTAAACGGAATCGTTTGTAAAAACAATGTAAAACCATCTTCGTTAGTATATCCACTCACTGCTGCTGCCCAACTTGAAATAGGTGCAATAATACAGATAGGTGCCGCTGTAGAATCAATGATATAAGCAAGTTTTGCACGAGAAATACGAAATTCATCACAAATATCACGCATAACACTCCCAACTGTTAAACAATTGAAATAATCATCAACAAAAATTAAGACACCTAATCCAAATGTTGAAAGTAAAGCTCCTTTCTTATTCTTAATTTTTTGTGTTGCCCATTTCCCATAAGCACGACTTCCTCCTGCGCGTGTCATTAATGCAACAATTGTCCCTAAAAACACTAAAAATATAAGAATCCCAATATTCCAAGTATCTGATAAACTATTTATCATTGTTTGAAAAACTGTTTCAATTGCTATAATAGGTTGAAAATCAGATAATAATAATCCCCCTACAAAGATACCAATAAACAATGAAATATAAACTTCTTTTGTCTTTAATGCAATCACAATTGCCAGAATAGCTGGGATCAAAGCCCAAAATGTTCCAATAAAATTCATATATCCTCCTTTTTGTGATAAATGGCAAAAGAAAAAGCCTTGACTGGAAATCAATCAAAGCATCAAAAAACATTTGCTGAGATAGCCCTCCACATATTGTGACAGTGAATGATATATTCTATCATTCCCCAGCATTTTCACTATTGGCATCATGAAAATACTTCGGCAAATCACCCTTTTTTATAATCACTGTACCAAACATTATGATTATAGACTCATGATCATTGCACCTCTACCATTTATTCAACTTGTTTTAGTGTACATACAATTCATTATTCTGTCAACACTTATGTTTTTATTTTATATTCTTCATTGGCGATTGACGCGATTGCATTATCTTTTTCTCATCATCAATAAATAGAAAATCCTCAAAATTTTCAAACACCAAAATCAAATAAGGACTGATAGCCTGCCAACTATCAAAATCATTAATTATATCTTGAATATCTCCACAAGGGAATAATTCAAAAAGTTCAGAAGAACCACATAAAAAACAAATATAAACATTGAAATGAGTATTTATATCGTTAACATATTTCACTTCATTATTAAACAAAAGTTGAGAAATATCTAAACGATGACTTGTGATAGTAGGTAGACTTTGTAAAAATGTTTTTAATTTTATGATATCTTCTTTATCTGCAAACTGATACTGTTTATGAAAGTGAGGTATTTCTCTAAATATATGTTCCTTTTGAGCGTTGATTCTTGCATTATATATTTTTTGCCTTTGTTGCTGCTGTAATTGTTTTAATCGTATCTTTTTCTCTTCTTGCATCATAAACTCCTCACTCATAATATCATCTTCATACAAAGATGGGCATTCAATTTCAATCGTTTTTCCATTATCATACAAAAATCAATTCTCTGCATTCAATAAATTTTCATCAAACAAAGATTCATCAAAACCATCTTCACAAATCAATGCTTTGAAAAATTCCTTATACTGACTCATTAACGAATACTCTATGTAATCTCCACTTGTTTCAAACAGTTCACTATGGTACAGATAAACTTATGCTAACTTCTTATCTTTATACATTAATTCAACCATATTAATTTCATATCATCCTACCTATAATCAATTCATCTTTCATATTATTTTATAAATAACGTCTCACTTCACTCATATAATCTTTATATTGTTCTCCAAACTGCTGTAAACACCATCTTTCTTCTGAAAGAATAATCCAATGAGCAGATATTTGAAAAATTAGTACAATGACAAGCAGGAAAATCGATTGTGTTAAGAATACACAACCCATGAAATAAACAAAATAAGATAAATACATAGGATGTCGAGAAAAACGATAAATTCCATTTGTATTGATTTTTCCATCTGATGCAGATGCAAAATCAATAACAGAAAGTGTCAATAAAAACAAACCTAAACTATATAGAAAAAGTCCTAAATAAAATTGCCAGGACATATCAATTTTCACATTGAAGAAACATAGAAAGATAAAAATCATCATATTTGAAATCTGATAAATATAATAAGCAATCTTTTCATTATGAATCAATGGAGCAAAATAAGCAGCACGTTTCACAGCATCCTTATTTAAATATGACAATAGAGTGAACCTTATCAGAAAAAAGAGAATGAGTAATAAAAAAGCACCCATCATTATTCTCCTAATAATCTCTTTGCGAAATCTTTTTGCATCACATCATAACATAAATAATCCCCTGACTTTGTCTCAATAATATCTGTTTTTATAATCTGATACCCTCTTTTCAAATAGATAATTTTCGCTGGTAATGATGCATCTAATTGACAATTTTGATAATGCTTAGAAATGCATTCTTCTGCAAAATCCATGAGTTGCTTACCAAATCCTTTTCTTTGAAATTGTGGTAGAACAAACAAACGATTTATTTCGTTTCCTTTTATTGTAACTGTACCTACTGCATTTTGATAATTATCATATATTATATAAACCCCACCTGATTGAATATCCTGTAGAATATTTTGTTCACTATGATGAGTTATAAAAAATTCAACTGCCCCACTTGGATAATAACGTGGATAAATACTCTGAATAGTTTGTATAGTTATCTCTTTTATAAATATTACCTGCTTATCTTTAGCTTGTATAATTCTTTCATTCATTATATAATTTCTCCTCATTTTCTTTTTTGACCTTTTCTAAAAGTGTTAAACTTTCATCATATCCATTAATACATTCTCCTGTTTGACCATCAATCCATATAAAAGAAGATGAATGATAATATTTACACATGATTTTACTTATCTTTGTATTGATGATAAAGAAGTTATTTCCGACAAGTTCAATATTTGAATGACCATTATCATCTGTTATGATGTAACCACATATCCCTTTATCTGAACGGATAACCCAAATGACATTATACATAGTTGGAATATAATCAATAAGATATTCAAACAAGTTAATCATTGTCATCTTTTCATCAATAGTTAAACTCTTTTCATGCGGAAAGCAATCATCTCCCATACAGACACTATCACGATTAACTCGAATTGTTTTTGCTTTCATAATCATATATCCTCCAATATTTTCTAAGTATCTTATCATTCATAAATTTTACTTTTCCTTGTTATATAAAAGGTTATTATTATTTTATCATATTAAATACAGAAACCATAACTATTCTTCTTTTATAATGATAAAGATTAATACAGAATCTATTAATGAAAATGAAAAGAAGGTTCCTGTATTATATTATGTTAATTTTTCAAAAGACAACATCTAACAAATCACGGGTATAAAAAGTAAACATATAAAGACCTTATTGAAGATATCAAAAATAGTCAATACTCAAAAAGGTAATGACTATTTTTTGTAGCTATGTATTATTATAAATCATCTTCTAAAGCACTTGATTTCGCATAAGCACTTGAACGTGCTTCAAAGAAATCTGTTTTAATATCATTGGCATTACTATAAATGCTAACCCATTTCATAGATTCAGGTTCTTGCATGTAACCATCAAATAGTGGTTCAAAGTTTAAAGCTTGAGCACGGAAGTTTCCAAGATAGTGAATATAATCACTGACCATCTTCATTGTTAAACCTTCAATACGATCACCAAGCACATATTGTCCCCATGCAATTTCTTCCTCGACACCACGTTTCATCATATTTCTATAGACCTCTATTTTATCAGGAGTAAAAAGATCAGGTTCTTCCTTTTGAAGTTCTAGAATCATATTTCTAAATAACCACAGATGAGTATTTTCGTCACGATTGATATAACGAATTTCTTGAGCAGATCCTGGCATCTTCCCCATCCTTCCTAAATTATAAAAGAACATAAATCCTGAATAGAAATAAATTCCTTCTAATATATAATTGGCAATAACCGTCTTCATAAAATGAAAACTATCTTTATGTTCTAAAAATGCATTATACTGTTCTCCAATAAATTCATTTCTTTTTAAAAGATGTTCATCATATTTCCATTGATATAAAATTTCATCTCGTTCTATTGGTGAACAGATTGAATCCAACATATAACTATAACTTTGTGAATGAACTGCCTCTTGGAATGCTTGGATTGTTAAACATAAATTGATTTCGTTGGCAGTGATATACTCACCGACGTTAGGCAGATTTGCAGTTTGCAGAGAATCTAAGAAAACGAGAAAAGAAAGTATCTTATCATATGCTGTTTTCTCATATTCATTTAATAAGCGATAATCTTTAATATCCTGTGTTAAATTGATTTCTTCAGGAATCCAGAAATTATTCATTGCCTGACGATACCAATCACTCACCCAATTGTATTTCATATTGTTAAAATCATTAAGGTTTGTTGTATTTCCATTAATCATGCGACGCTTTCTCACGTCAATATCTCCAGATGCATTAAATAAAGCTTTACGTTTTAATTCCATTATATTTCCTCCCTTATGCACTACATGATTCACATTCTTCAACTTCTAAAGATTGACTACGTACATAATAAAGTGTTTTCACACCTTTTTCCCAAGCCAATATATATAAATCTAAAAGTCTTCTAAATGTAAATTCATTGGTTATATAAAGATTGACCGACTGTGATTGATCAATATGTCTTTGTCTCACTCCAGCTGCTTCAATCACCCATTTTTGATCAATATGATGAGCATTTTTATATAACCAGAATGTCTTCATATTTAAGTCAGGAGCAACTCTTGTTATCATACTGCCCTTCTTTTCTTCCATGAAAAATTTCTTCATAATAGGATCGACTGCTGCTGTTGTTCCAGCAATAATTGATGTTGAGCTTGTTGGCGCAACAGCTAATAAATAACCATTTCTAAGTCCATATTCATGAATATCATTTTGCAAGACTCTCCAAGATGAACTTTGATAATGCCTTTTTTCAAAGTAAG
>NZ_HG005289.1:67764-183815 GCF_000455285.1 Candidatus Stoquefichus massiliensis AP9
ATCCTGTATCAAAATCACTGCCATCAAAATAATCATATTTCCCTTTTTCTTTAGCAAGAGCACACGATGCTTCTAATGCATAATAATTGATTTTCTCATAGAGTTGGTCAACAAACTCTAAATGTTCATGACTTTCAAAAGTCATGCCTAATTTCACTAACATATGATGATAGCCACTTGTTCCAAGTCCTACTGGACGATATTTTTGATTTGTTATTTTTGCATAAGGTACAGGATAATAATTTAAATCAATCACATTATCTAATGCTCTCATGACAACATGTATAATATGCTGTAACTCTTTATCATTTGTCACATCAATATGTCCTAGTGTTAAAGAGGCTAAATTACAAACCACAAAATCTCCTGGTTTGGTTTTTTCAACAACAATTGTTTCTCCATTGATTTGTACTTCTTCATGTGGCAAGATTTCCATAACACTCATATTTTGAGCAATTTCACTACAAAGATTGCTACAATAAATCATTCCTTGATGAGCATTAGGATTCATACGATTCACATGATCACGATTAAAAGCAAATGGTGTCCCAGTTTCTACGAGAGATTTAATAATCAATCTAATGATATCCTTAACTGACATCACACGTTTAGAAATGCGTTTATCATCTACGCATTCATAATATTTTCTTTCCCATTCTTCACCATATGTATCTTCAAGATAGTATCCCTTCACTTCATAAATTTCATGGGGACACATCATATACCATGATGCATCTAAATCGCATTTTGCCAATTTCCAAAATAAATCTGGATAACAGACAGCAGGGAAAATATCATGAGCCTTCATACGATCATCACCATTATTTGTACGAATCTGTAAAAATTCTGGTAAATCACGATGCCAAGCATCTAAATAAACGGCTGCTGCTCCTTGACGCACACCTAATTGATCAACTGCAGTTGCTGTATCATTGACTAATTTTAACCAACGAATCACACCTCCAGCAGCCCCTTTAAACCCTCTAATACTGCTTCCATTGGCGCGAACTTTTCCAAAATAAAGTCCCATTCCACCACCATGCTTAGAAACCTTTGCAAAATTATCCAAACTCTTATAAATACCCGCTAATGAATCATCAACAGTATCAATAAAACATGAACTCATCTGATGAAATGGTTTTCTAGCATTTGACATTGTGGGCGTCGCCATTGTGACTTTCAATGTACTTAAAATATCATAAATTTCTTTTGCCCATTTGACTTTCTCTTTTTCCTTCATCGCCAAATGCATAGCTATTCCCATAAACATTTCTTGTGGTTTTTCTAAGATATCTCTATTTCTATCTTGAATCAAATAACGCTTCATAATTAATTCTAAACCACTATATGTAAAAACTTCATTTCTTTCATCTTGCATATAACTTTCTAATTCTTGAATATCTTTATGAGAATAATGTTCTAAGATGTAATCACCATAATAATTCTCTTTAGTTAAATAAACCAATTTATCATAAAAAGAATGAATATCCATAGTTTCCATCTTTTCATCTATTCTTTGATGAATATCATAAGTTAAGAATCTTGCTGAAATCTTTTCCCATTCAGGAGCATCTTTACTGATCAGTTCTACACTTGCTTTCATTAACATCTTAAAAGCATCATGCTGATTCATACCTACTTTATAAAATGTTTTTAATTTTATCAATAACAATTGTAGAGAATATTCAGCTTGAGGATAGTCTTTTTGTATTTTTATGAAAAGAGATTCTATGCTATCATCACTTAACATCTGCATAAGTTCATCAATAACAATTCTTAAATGATGATGCTTTTCACGATAAAGAATATAAGCCTTTGCAACTTGTAAATAGCCATGTCGCATTAAGGCCTCTTCTACTTTATCCTGAATATATTCAACACTGGTTTTCTCTTGAATCTGATTTTCAACATCATTTAAAATATTTTCTAAATGTTGTTGATTTATTGTTTCGTGTATTCCCTTAAATGCTTTTATAATCGCATTCTTAATTTTATGTCTATCATAATCCTGATAAAGACCATTTCTTTTTTGTATTAACATTTCATCCACATCCTTCAATGCATTCTAACATATCTTAAAAAGAGTCTTCCACTCATATGCTTGAAATAAACACAGATATCTTAAAATGCACAAGCAACTGCTTTTTTTAGAGTATGAAATTGGTTATGTTGTTGTAAATAAGAAACCAGATCATTTAATATATATGTAAAATAAATCAATATCTCTTGTTGATGATGAGTTTCTAAACTCTTGATCAATATTTGAAGTTGTCTATATAAGACATCATAAAGTTCTTTTGAAGAATAAGATGATAAAACTTGATAAAGTTGATTGATTTCTTCTTGATTTTGAAATAACAAATCTTGATCAAAACCTATTAAACTTTTCATTAAAAGTTGGTTCATAAAAAGCAACGAAATATTATCAATTATTCCATCATTATAGAAACAATAGCCCTTTAAGACCTTTTCAATATCACTTTGTTGAAAACAATTTAAGAAATCATGTTCTATTTCTAAATAATGAACATATTCAATCAATCTTTCTAAACCAACTTGTTTGAAAGGATGACACGTTGGATAATCCAAAGTTAAAACAATATCCTGACTACAATAATCAAAGTTATAAACATCAAAGAAAGCCGTTAATCCTTTTGTTATTGTTTCTTGATAAATATCTAAAGATATATTTAATTTATGACTTTGTAATTCTTGAACTTGTAAATAGAGATTATGAACCTGTTGTAATAAGTGATAATGACTCTGTTTATAGACCTCAACGATATCCTGAGTCTCAAGCATCTCTATCATATCTTTCATATCCATATTTCGCATATAAAAAGATAAAGTATAGAGAATAGAATCCATTAGACTTTGAGCTCTTTCTTTAGATATTGATGAATCTCCACCTGTATATCTTCTCATCTTTTCCATGAAAACTTCTATCATGCCTTGAGTCATTTTATCTTTGAGTTCAATTGGTAGAAACTCTGAATCTAACAATTCTTCAAATGAAATGATTTTCTTAGATATCTCCATATGCTAACCCCTCATAAATATCATTTCTACTATTTAAATCGTCCATTAATGTATCCAACTGTTCCTCTGATAAATAATATAACGACCCTTGACAACACCCATCAAATGCCAGCTTCATATAATGAATAATCTCTTTATCAGTTAAATAATCTTCAGTTGCATCTCGATAATAATAGAAAATTTCTAAAAGTTGATTGATTGTTTCTACATAGTTATATTTATGAATAAATAAACTATCACAAAACTCATTGATGATTTGTTGTAAGATTGTTGAATGAAATTCTACCCTCCCAACATCTTGTAAAACTTTATGTTGCATTTCTAATAAACCTTCAACATCTTGTGGTGTGAGAGTCAATCCATACTGTATCGACAGCTCATTACACTTCATAATCTGATTGATTTCTTCCTCTTTTTTAACAACTTGTAACTGCATAATTTTATCCATATATTTTCCTCCCTTATACTTAATACACCTATTATATGAAAATGACAAGACTTGAAAAAACAGCCATTTTGTGGTATGATAAAGGTACAAATGAAGACAAATATATAAAATATATTCAAGCAACACTTAAATAAAGAGTTGTTTTTTTATTTTCATCATTCAACAGAAAAAGGGATAGTTTCATTCTATCCCAAAATAGATCAATTATATTTTTTGTGTTTGAATATCATACACATAATTAACAATGAAGATATTGCTAACATAAGAATAAGATAATTTATAGATGTTGCATCATCTGATATAACTATATCATAATTATTTTTTTGATTCATAATATTTTTATCAGCTATGCCATCTCCGTTTGTATCAATATTGTAATCTGCAATGAAGTCACCATTCACATCTATATTTATATCTGGTTTCCCATCGCCATCTATATCAATATTGATGTCTGCTTTACCATCACCATCTACATCTATATTGATATCTGCTTTTCCATCACCATCCACATCTATATTAATATCAGATTTGCCATCACCATTTATATCTATATTAATATTTGTGATATTAAACTGTGTTTCTAATGATGATTCATAATTTCCATTTCCTTTAATAACAACTGTTGCTACTCCAACATTCACATTATTCTTATATTCTACAGTATAATCGACACCTTCTATAAGAAGTTTATCACCATCTTTTACAACTATAGGTGGCTTGATTTCACTTCCTGTATATGGATGATTTGGTATTTTTTCTACTGTTAATTTCTCATCATTATTATTTAATTTTTTTGGTAATATAGATGCTTCATCTTTCACATCTATATATGATGTTTTCTCACCATTTGGTTGTTCAAAATAATATTTCTTTGCAAGTTCTTCACTTAATAATATCTTTGCTTGAGCATCAACATATTTACCGACATCTTTTTTTGGAAAAGTAGCAATAATTTCAATATTATTTATAAAATCTTGGAGATCTTCTTTTGCTATTCCTAAAAGTTTCAGAGTTTGATAATCTATTGATGCACTACGATTTCCATCATAATATTTATCCAATATATCAAGCCACTCACAAGTCAATTTTTTCTTTCCTGCATGCACTGTAATATTTTGTGTTGCATCATTATATGCTCCATTTCCTGGTCTTGTCACAGTGATGACTGCTTCTCCTGGCCCTACAATATGGACATTTCCATCTTTATCTACTCTTAAAACATCTTCATTTGATGAACTGTAGATTGGTTTATTATCTGTATCTCCACCCTCAAGTTTGAGATGAAAGTCATCTCCATAAATCTTATCTAATATATCCCCAGGTGCTACAACTCTATTTTCTGACATATCAGTTACCTTAATTGGTGTTCCACCTTTATTTATATCCCCTTGATTGACGGGTGTCACTTGAATCTTTTCTGAATCTACCTTGCTTTCCTTATAGTTTGTTCCTCCTAAATATTCTACAGTGATAACCTGTTCTCCATTCTTACTATATTTCCCTCCATCATCTGTTGGTGTCCATTTCATAATTGCCATGCTTTGTTCAAACCCAGCCCCATTAGAATTTGGGGCTTTGACTAATTCTACTGGATCTCCATATTTCTCACCATTGATATAAAATTGTACTTTTCCAGTTGGTGCCTTACATGTTAAAGCTTCCTTGTTATTGGGAGAAACATAGGCAGTCAATTCTATTTCTTGATCTGCAGCAATTTCATTCTTACTTCTCTTCACCTCTGTATTAATGATACTATCTGCTTTCACAATTTCAGCGTATTTGTAATAAGCACGATGGCCCCAAAAACTATCTTTAAAACCTATAGAATTTGCATATTCTGTTGAAGTGATAATAAGTTGATATTTCCCTACATTGGCATTTGTACCTGATATAATTTCCTCTGAGCCAGACGGTTCAAGTGTCTCACTGTCTAACAATTGTGATTGAATAGACATTTTACTGATATCTGTTAACTGTCCATTTGTTGGTATAGGAACATTTATACCTCCAGCAATGGCGGAATTTAAGAAATTGTGTTGTTGCTGGGCAGTAAAACTTAATCCATCATATCTCTTATAAAGACGATCAGATTCATTAATAATTGAATTATCTACAGAAAATGTCACATATTGCTTTAAGATAGAATCTTGCTTAGCATCAGTAACAAAGAATGAATCCATTGGAATTTCCTTACCATCACTACCTTTAATTCCTAAATCCACACGTACTTCTGTTGCTGATCCACTTTCAGGAAGCCAAAAATATAGTCCACCTTTTTCATCTGTGTATGATGGCATTCCATAATTTGTTTCTACACCATTGATAGACATTTTCATACTGTCTACAAGAGTATCAGGAAGATTGTAACCTTTCAAATCAATTTTAGTCATAAAAACCTTAGTTGTCATTTCCAAATTACCCCAAGCATAAGTATCACCATTATTTTTACCTTGAAATTTACCTGGGCCAGAGAGACGGATTGAACCACCAGTAACAATAACATCACCTCCCAATCCACCAATATCATAAAAACCTGATTTGGAAACTGGTAATAATGTTCCTCCAGTGATTTTGATTGTCTTTCCTATATTCGTACTTTGACATCCTTGTCCAAAAGCATTACTATGTGTGAATCCTTCTGCTCTTAGATATCCTCCATTTATATTCATGTCCCCTGCAATTGTTGACTTTGGGGTTTTACATAATATAGCATCTGTCAAAGTATATGTCACTGATTTATTTGACATACCACCACAATATGTACATCCTCCACCAAATCCAGCACCATGGAATGATCCATAAGCTTCTATATTTCCACCATTAACAGTTGTTATTGTTCCACCACCAGCATGTCCCCCACCTATTCCAGCACCAGCTCCATAAGTCTGGTCATTAGGTCCATATGCTCGAGCTATAATCTGTCCACCATTAAATGTCATATTTCCGCTATTTTCAATTGCTGCTCCACCAATTGCAGATGCACGATAACCACCATTAACTATAAGCTGACCCGGATTTGAACTATCTAGTATTGTTAAACGATCACCTTTTTGTACTTTGGTACCATCCATTAAGGTTACATCTCTTGAAACCCTCCCTTGTTCTGGAGCAACAAAATTTCCATTAATATCTACATTTCTACGTTCATCATCTATAGTTAGAGACGATCCTTCTCCACATCGCAATCCTGGCAAATGAGCAGTTGCATTTGTTGTTGCCTGTAACGAATTATGGCTTCCATCAGCCAATGTCAGATGTAAAGATGTTGGATTTCCTATATTGGTTGGAATATTTACTGGAAGACTACCATTAATATTAACATTATTAAATGTCAAGTCTGCATGATTGCCTGGTTCAATATATATTCCCGATGTTGTTGTTTGAGATGTTGATAGAGTTAATGGAGTGGATGTCTTAATTATTAATGCTTTCACAACAAGATTTTTGATACCACCACTTTTAGGAATATCCTTATCAGTAACTGCACTTTCATTAATACCATATCCTTGTATATAATATGTGACATCTCCATATTCATAATCAATACCATAGGTACCACCAGTCACAATAAAATCACCTATATTATTCTGATTGGCAGCTTTAATACCATACTTCGTTACGTATGTAATAGAAATTGCAACAACGACAAATATAATAAATGATAATTTTTTATAGTGCTGTAATAAGTTATACTTCAATCTCATGATTCATTAACTGTATGTTACTTACTTTTAGCAGATATAAGTTTCATACTTTTCCTTTCACTAATATATTTATAAATCTTTATAAAATAAATATTGGTCCATCTCTACTTTTATAAATACTAAAATCTATAAAAGCAAAGTCTTTGATATGATAATCAAAGAATGTTTTTGTCGTTTTAAAAAAAATTGCAATGAATACATTCCAAACGAAACATAGAAATTGTTTCACCTTTTTAAAATACTTATTAATCATATCATTCTCCTTTCCTCGTACTTCAAAGTAGACAAAAAAAGAGCAGAGAATTATCTTCTCTGCCTTATGGTTTTAACAAATTCTATTTGATTTATTTATGATTTTAGCATATATAAATAGTCTTTTAAAGTCTACTATTACGAACTTTTATTAACGCTTTCATTATAACATAGTTTTAGAATTATTTGTATTATTTTGGAAAAAATTGATTCTAACACATCTTTTTTATTAATACAATTTATATTATTTAAGTGGAATACAGAATTCACACAAATGATTCTTGATTTTGTTCATAGCATAGCGTTCAAGAATTGGTTTCTTTTCATCAATTGATAGATTTTCTGCCAGCTTTGGAATTTGAATCCAAAAATCCTGGACACCTTGAGCAGTATGAGGTACTTCAAATATTGCATATTTTCCATCATCAATTAATCGACTTGGCAAAATATCATTTTCAGTTTCATCAACAATAAGACCTACATCATATCGCAACTGATCAGCAGGAACAATTTGAGGATTATCTAATGCAATCCCTAAAATAACTGATTGATCATTTAATAAATGATTATCTTTTAGAAACTGTTTAAAAGTCTCCATTAACTCTTTATTTTTGAGTCCATATTCACCAACATGACGCATATAAATCATAGTCACATTCTTAAATTCTTCAATTTTCATAATCTTATTCTCCTATTCTTCATAGTTGATGTCGACTTCAACATAATCATCGTAAATCCTATTCAAATGATTTTCAAGAAAATTTTTAAAAAATATTGATATATATACCATATACATTGAATTGATTGCTTATAAATGATTATCCAATTATAATATATATATCTTATGAAAATCTAAGGAGAATAATTATGAATGTATTGGTTTTTGGAGGTACACGTTATTTTGGTGTTCATTTAGTCAACAAATTAATTAAGAAAGGATATCATATCACAATTGCTACAAGAGGAATGACACCTGACTCTTTTGGAACAAGTGTAGAAAGAATACATGTAGATCGTTATGATACCAATCAATTAAAAGATATATTTAAGGATAAAGAATTTGATATTGTTTATGATAATCTAGCGTACTCATCTCAGGATATTGAAACTCTTTTCAATTCTTTACATTGTCATCGTTATATCCTAACATCATCAAATGCGGTTTATCCTTTTCAATTAAATACAAAGGAAGATGATTTCATAGCAGCTCATCATGTTTTAAAAATGGGTGTAAGGAGTTCATTTTCTTATGATGAAGGGAAACGTCAGGCTGAAAGTGCTATCGTCCAGTTACATCCACAACAGAAAACAACAAGAGTTCGTTTTCCAGTTGTATTAGGAAGAGATGACTATACAAAACGTTTGTATTTTTATGTTGAACATATTTTCAAAGGTGTTCCTATGTATATAGATGAATTCACAACATCATTCAATTTCATATCCTCGCATGATGCTGGTGCTTTTTTGGCTTATTTAAGTGATAAAGATATATTTGAAGCCATAAATGCATGTAGCCCACAGTCCATAACATTACAAGAAATTTTCGATTATATTGAAGACCATACTGGTAAAAAAGCTATAATAACATCTGATGGAGATAAGGCACCATTTAATGATATACAGTCACATAGTTTAAATGTAAAAAAAGCTCAAGATACCGGTTTTCATTTCACTCCATTATCTGATTGGTTATTCCCGCTTATTGACTTTTATATTTGCCAGATATCAAAAGATGAACATAATATTTAAAAGTATTTTTACAATGACTATCCAACATAGCTCTATATGAGGAATGGACAAAAACTCATTTCTGTTCCTTACTATAAAGCTTTTTTTATGAAAAAGGCATAAGTTAAATGAACTTATACCTCATTATTTTTGATATCCTGAAGATAATCATAATCATAAAGTTCTCTTTTCTCTATAACAGGAACTTTTAGACATACACTTGAATATTTATCAATAATCTTTCTTCCGCCCTCATCACCTGTTAAATTCATCAATTCATTATAAAGTTGACAATGAAACATAGTTGGATTACCAACTTGCTGTTGATATTTAACAGTTCCTAATAAAGCATGATTATTGATTATAAGATTAACCATAGCTTTAATAGTTGATGATTGAATATAAGGCTGATCAGCAACCAAAAATAAGAAATAACAATCTTTATCATGATTATATTTTTGAATTCCAGCTTGAATGGAATATGATAAACCCAAATGACTTTTTTCACTCTTTATTGAATACAAACGAGGACATGATAATTCTTTGATATACTCAATAATTTCATCATATTGAGTCACAACATCTAAAGTATAATTGTCATTTTTTTCTAAGAGTTCTCGTAATTGTTTCAACCCATATTGATATAATGGTAAACCATGAAATGAATAAAGTAATTTATTAGAACCAAAGCGACGGCTATTACCCGCCGCTAAATAAATCATATGAATTTTCATAACTCTTCTGGTAAACTCATTAAGATTTTTTCAGGAGTCATTGGTAAATCTCTTTGCCATACCCCTGTCGCATTATAAATCGCATGAGCAATGGCAGGAGATGGTGTATTAATAACAATTTCACCAATTGACTTTGCACCAAAAGGTCCAGTCTCTTCATAACTGCTTTCAAAATCCACACGTAATTTTCCCATATCTAAACGAGATGGAATCTTATATTGCATGAATGAATTTTCAGCAATTGCTCCTTTATCACTATATTGAACATTTTCATAAAGAGCCATACCTATCCCTTGAACAATTCCCCCTTCTGTTTGAACACGTGCAAGATTGGTATTAATGACTGTCCCACAGTCAACGACTGCAACATAATCTAAGATTTCAACTTGTCCTGTTTCTTTATCTAATTCAATTTCAACCATTCCTACCATAAATGGTGGTGGAGAAACTGGTGATGAATGGGAAACTGTAACTTGTGTAGATATATTGTTTCCACACATTGATTTTGTTGCAATATCACTTAAAGATACAGATTTTTGACCAACTAATGTTTCAATACCTTGCCCCGTAAACTCAACCTCAGATTTTACACAATCCAACATCTGAGCACCTATCTCACATAAATGATCTTTTAATTCTAGACAAGCTTTTTCAACAGCTTTTCCAGTGACATATGTTGTACTTGAAGCATAAGAACCTGAGTCATATGGTGAAGCATCAGAATCTGCCCCAAAGACAATCACATTATCAACATCACACTCTAAACATTCAGCAGCCATTTGAGCAAGAATTGTATCACAACCGGTTCCCATATCTGCTGCCCCAATTGTTAATGCATAAAAACCATCATCATTTAATTTAATCGTTGCTGAACCAACATCAACACCAGAAATTCCTGAACCCTGCATAGCCATGGCAACACCACCACTACGGATCTTCCCATCTGGCATTATTCTTGGTTTTGATTTATTTTCCCAATCAAATAATTCTTCAGCACGTTCCATGCAGCGATTCAAAGCACAACTCTTAGCCACTTCATGATAATAAGCAGACATTTCCTGTCCTTCTTTCACCATATTGGTTTTACGAATAGCAACTGCATCTATTCCTAGACGAGAGGCTAGTTCATTAACGGCAGATTCGACTGCAAAGATGCCTTGAGTTGCACCATAACCACGATAAGCTCCAGCTGCCTGACAATTGGTATAAACAACATCATAGGCAAAACGGAAAGCTTCTAAATGATGATTATATAATGGAATCGATTTATGTCCTGATAATCCAACTGTTGTTGGACCATGTTCACCAAAAGCACCTGTATTTGATAATGTATACACATCAATAGCACGAATGGTTCCATCCTTCATAGCACCAATACGTACTGTCACTTCCATCTCATGGCGAGGTGAGGCAGCAATTTGAGTTTCTGTACGTGAGTATATCATCTTTGATGGTTTCTTTGTCATCCAAGTCACAAAGGCTGGATAAACTTCAGCAACCACTGTTTGTTTTGCTCCAAACCCGCCACCAATTCTTGGCTTTTCAACATGAATTTGAGATTTAGGAATATCTAACGCATGAGCTAAAATACGGCGGACATGGAAAATAATCTGAGTTGAACTCACAACATGTAATCGACCAAAAGGATCAATTTCACAATATGTTCTAAAAGTTTCCATCATGGCCTGTTGATTCGCACGAGTATGATAGGTTCTTTCAATCACTTCATCACATGATGAAAAAACATTTTCCAAATTACCTTCTATTGTTTCATCACAAGCACAAAGATTTCTCTGATTATCTGCACCTACAGGACATAAAGCTTTCCAATTGTCCTCTGGATGAACCAAAATATCATTGTCTTTAGCTACGTGCATATCTAAAACAGGTTCTAATACCTGATATTTCACCTGAATAAGTTTCATAGCCTGATCAATTGCTTTTTCATTTGTTCCTGCAATAATTGCAACAGCATCACCCACAAAGCGAACTCTTTGATCTAATATCAAACGATCATAGGGACTAGGCTCAGGATAAGTTTGACCAGCCATAGTAAATCTTTTCTGTGGAACATCTTTATATGTATAAATGACTTCAATCCCATCTACTTTTTTTGCATTTTCAGTATTAATATTCTCAATTAAAGCATGCGCATGAGGAGAACGTAAAACTTTTACCAATAAGCAATCTATTGGTGTGATGTCATCTACATAGGCAGGTTTACCTAACAATAAATTCATAGCATCTTTTTTACGAACAGGCTTGTTCACCTGCTGGAAAGTTTTTTTCATCATGAATTCTCCTTTCCTTGTTCAAGATAAGCGATATATGCTTTCATACCTCGCAATTGTCCCTCATATCCTGAACAACGACATAAGTTTCCTGCTAAATAATCAAGAATTTCTTCATCACTAGGATGAGCATTTTCTTTTAATAAAGCGATCGCATTCATCATCATACCTGGGTTACAAAATCCACACTGCTCAGCTCCCTGATCAGCTATAAATTCAGCCAAGCCCTGTGCTTCCTTTTGTAATCCTTCCAATGTAACAATACAGTGACCATTCATTCTGGCAGCCAATACACTACATGAAAGAATCGGTTTTTCATCAGCCAAGACAGTACATAAACCACAGTTACTTGTATCACATCCACGTTTGACACTAAAACACCCCTGAGAGCGTAAAAAATCAATCAATAACATATCTGGTTCAATAAGTGCTTCAATATCTTTTCCGTTTAAATTTATTTTAACGTTCATGATTTTTTCTCCTCTCTCAATTGTTGAAATGCACGCCTAATTAAAACCTTACTGATACGACGACGATAATCTGCACTTCCTCTTAAATTTGAACCAAATACTGCTTTTTGAGCTATGTCATTAGCCAATGCTTCGATACTTTCATCACTTAAAGATGAATCTAAAAGATGATTTTCATCTTTAAAAGTTACAGCCTTTAAAGGACGAGCACCAATTGTACATGTATAATCAGAATTAATCTGACTCACTGCACATGTTAAAACAGGAAAATCTGTTTTGGTATTGCGTTGTGACATGTAAACAACATGAAGAGGTGATTTTTTAATAATAATTCTCACTAAAACATCTGGAGTTGGACGCATATTGGCAAATTCCTGAATAGGAATAATCCCACCATGATAAAGTTCTACATAAGCATCTAATGCCATAAACATTGTTAAGACATCAGAAAAACCATAACGACCAAATAAACTTCCTCCAACAGTTGCAAGATTTCTAAACTGAACACCAACAATATGACGAACACTTTCTTTCATGGCACCATATGTATAATCATTAAGTAAATGATCTTGTTCAAGTTGACGCAATGTGACCATTGCTCCAACATGAATTTCATTTTCTTTCTCTACAATAGTGTCCAATCCCAAATCACAAAGATCAATAGCTGTTTCAACACTACGATTTTGCATCTTTAACCAAAGCATACCACCAATAATAATATTTTTTCGATCTTGACAAAGTTCATAGGCTTCTTCAAGACTTTGAACTTTAACATAATTTTTGATATCAAGCAAGACAATCCCTCCTTTTCTATTTTATAAATCAATGATTTATATCATGATTCAAGATGTAAAATGACGAAAATCCATTTCTATTTAAAATCATCTCATAACAAATGCATAAGAGGATTTTCTATCTAATAATTGTTCTCCATAAGAAGTTCTTTTATAAACTTTACCATCTTTGCATTCATATGAAATTTTATGAACTCTTTTTTCTGAATAACCATAAGGAATCCAGTTCCATTTAATAATTTGTGCTTTTTGAATTATCAATTCATGTTCATTATTTACAATTCCCTCAGGTTCAAAAATGATGAGATGTTCTCCCTCTCTAAATAGAATTTCTAGCAGATGATCATGAAATGAACAGTCTATAACTCCATGAAAATTATCACCAGGTCTACCAAATGGCTCCCCATAAAAACTTAAGAACCCACCGTTACTTTTCAATTCAAACAAATCATCTTCTTGTTCTCGATATTTTGGATTTAACATTTTTCTTATGATTTGAGTTGCTTCCTCCAAAGCATTTAAATAGGTCTTTTTTAACAATATTTGTTTCCCATTGATATCAAGTCTATATTGGTTTTTATCATTCACTACGACGTCCCCTATCTTTTCACATCCAAGTAAAATAGAACAAGGTGTAACAGGCCCATACCCATATTCACATTCTAAATATATTTTTCTCTTACATTGAGGACAAAATACGATAAAATTGGCTTCTGATTGATATGTCGATATTTCATTACAATACTGACATTCTATTGTTTTCATGTTCATTTTATATTTTATTAACGTCTTTATCTTTTGGTAAACAAATATTTAAAAGAATTGCAACCAATGCTGCTGGAACGATTCCAGACCCACCAAAGATCATTTGAACAGCTTGTGGTAACCCAGCTAAAACAGCACTATTTGCTCCTAATCCATAACCTAATCCTAAAGCAACAGAGACAATTGTCATATTGCGTGCATCTAATGGTTCCTTAGTAATTAATTGAATACCACTCATCACAATTGATGAGAACATAATCACTGCTGCACCACCAAGTACACTTTGAGGCATAATTGAAATCAAAGCAGCTAATTTAGGGAATAGTCCACATAAAATCAAGAAAATAGCCCCACATGCTAAGGCAAAGCGATTGACAATCTTAGTCATTGTTACCAGACCAACATTTTGACTAAATGAAGTATTTGGTAATACACCAAAGACTGCTGCAAGTGAAGAACCAATTCCATCACAAATGACACCACCAGATAACTCTTGATCAGTCGCTTCACGGCCCATACCACCTTCAATAACTCCTGAGATATCGCCAACTGTTTCAACAGCTGTCACAATAAACATAATTAAAACGGGTAAAATCGCACGTAAATCAAACACAGGAGTCACTGGCATTAATTCCGGAATTGCAAACCATTTGGCTTGTGCCACAGCATCCCAGTTAATAACCCATGATTTTGTAAATTCAACACCTTCAGCAGTGACACCAGTCGTTGATAAAAACATCGCCATCACACTACAAATGATATAACCACAAATAATCCCTATCAAAATGCAAGATGAACTCATCATTCCTTTTGTTGCATGTTTTAAAACTAAAATAATCACTAATACAGCTAATGCTACACATAAATTTTCTAAAGAACCATAATCCTTTGCTGTACTTCCACCACCAAAAGAACCAACACCAACACTAATCAATGAAAGTCCAATTGATAAAACAACTGTTCCTGTAACAACAGCAGGAAAGAAACGGCGTAATGGTTTTAATAAAAAACCCAACACTCCCTCAAATAATCCACCAATTAAAGAAGCTCCCATAATGGCAGCATATCCTAAGATACCGCCACCCATCACTTTTGCAACACTTTGAAAAACACCAATAAATCCAGAACTTGTTCCCATAATAATAGGGACTTTTCCACCCATTGGTCCAATTGCAAACAACTGAATCAGAGTCACAACACCAGCAATTAACATCGCATTTTGCAACAATGAAACTTGAATAGCCGCAAATTGTTCTGCATCACTCATGGCAGCACAAGCACTTGTTATAATTAAAATCGGTGTTAAATTTCCAACAAACATAGCCAAAACATGTTGTAATCCTAATGGTATTGCCTGTTTTAAAGGAATCTTTCCTTCAAAATCATAAGGCGATGTATATTCTTCATTTTTATTCATATATATGTATCCTTTCTTATTTCGTTAAACAATAATATTGATTTGTCTCTATATCCTTTTTTACAATCAGATGTGGATAAAGAGATTGCATTTTTAATGTGATTTCATCACATGTTTCCTTTTGTGGTTGAATTTCATTAATGATTCTCCCTTGTTCCATTAATAAAATGCGATCACAATACATGAAGGCAACAACTGGATCATGTAAAACAATTAATCCAGTTTTTTGATGATGCTTAATCATTTCTTGAATCCATTGAAAAATCATATGGCGATTATCAAAATCCAAAGCACTATCAGGTTCATCCAAAAGCAATACAGGTGTATTTTGCATTGTAAGGCGAGCTAGCTGAACCAATTGCTTTTGACCTTCACTCAATTTTGTATACTCATGATGCAAGAGATGCTGAATATGAAATGCATTAGCAATTTCATATACTTTTTCCTGATGACTATGGTAACTCCATAAAGACGAATAAACATATGACCCAAATTCAATCATATCAGCAGCGTCAATTCCTTCCATGATATCAAAACGTTGTGTCAGCATAGATAAATACTGTGCGCGTGTTTTGGTATTCATAGCAAAATAATCTTTCTCATAAACATAAACTTGTCCTTCACATTTTGGAAAACCACCCATAATTCCTTTTAATAATGTAGATTTCCCACACCCATTACGTCCTAGTAAACCAACAACTTCACTCTGATATAAAGATAATGACACATCATCAACAACAATACGTTCATAACATATAGACATATTTTTTACTTCTAATATAGGTTTCATTGAATACGTCCCCTTTGCTTCATCATCCAAAATATAAAAACAGGTGTTGAAAAGAAAATTGTTAAGATACTTAAAGGTAACTCTGCCCCTGGAATGAGGGAACGGGCGAGCATATCACCTACTAAAATAATCAAACTTCCTATACAGCCACTTATCAAAAGAAAAGAACCAGTACGTTTTTTCAAAATCAAATAAGCAATATGAGGTGCAATTAATCCAACAAAAGAGATTACACCTGTCATTGCAACAATCGTGGCAACCATCCATGTTGTTAAAAGTAAAACAGCTATTCGAAAAGTTTGAGCATTTAAACCTAAATATCTAGCATTATCATCACCCAATGACAACATCACAATTTGACGATGACACAGAAGCAATAAAACTAGAGGAATCATCATACTAAAAAAAGTAATAAGCATATGATTCAATGTGATAGCTGATAAACTACCCATTATCCAAAATTCAATGGCTGCCAATTCACCTAAAGGATCAGATATATATTTAAATATCATAATACTAGCATCTGCTAAAGCAGAAATAATAATACCAGCAAGAATATAAGTTGTTGCATGCTGACTTCCTGTCATCTTCACTAATAAAATCACAAAAAGCAATGCCAATAGACCCATCACAAAAGAACCAATTATCATTTCAAAAGCACTTCCTGCACCTATCACAATCGCTAAAGCAGCCCCTAAACTAGCACCCGATGCTACACCTGTTAAATCTGGGGAAGCTAAAGGATTTGAAAAAATCATTTGATAAACAGCCCCTGCAACTCCCAAAGCCATACCAGCAAGCAATCCCATTAGTACTCTAGGCATGCGTAATGTATAAAAAACCTGCTGTGCCATCACATCAGTTGATTGACCACTGATTAACAGCAATATCTCATCTAAAGAAAGATGATAACTGCCAATCAATAACGATCCGCAACAGACAATCAACAGAAAGAGAACGATATAAATCCATTTTAAATGTTTCTTTTTCATATTTATTTTGTCATTAAACTCTGATCAATATCAAAACCATAAAAAGTCTGATAAAAATCTTTGACATCCTTTTCAAATGTATCAAAAGAATAATTCTCTGGATACAACAAACTATGTAGCCACATTGTTCCTAGGATACCAGATGGAATAGGTGAATCCCATTCTTCAATACCTTGGGGCATTTGATAAACAGATTGTGTTTGAACAGCTTTTAAAGTTTTTAACTGTGGATCATTGAAAATATCTTGAATGGTATAACTGGCACCTGTTGGGATAATAAACATATCTGGATTCATTTTCAAAAGTGTTTCATAAGAAACTTTTGTCCAATAATCTCCCTTTAAATCCTTCGCAACATTCATTCCTCCAGCCATTTCTATTAAAGTACTTTGATACATCGATGCTGGTGCTGTTTCTAAATAAGATGAATTAGCCCCCATATAAATAGTTTTAAAACTATTGGTTTTCACTTTTGACATCTTATCTATTTGTGTTTGATAATATTCACTAAGTTGTTTAGCCTTATCTTCAACACCACATGCCTTTCCTATTAATGACAACATTTCTACTAATTGTTCATGGGTTTCTGGATTGACAACCAAAACAGGAATACCTAGATCAGTTAAAATTTGTGCTTTTTCTTTTAACTTCAATGGCATCAATACTAAATCAGGCTTTAATTCAGCAATAGCTTCAATATTTAATTCTTTTAAACTTCCTACCTGCTTTAAATTTAAAAGTTTTTGATTTGCCATTTGGTAAATAGGACGTGATTCAGCCTTTTTTTCAATACCCACAAGTCTATCACTTATTCCTAAAGATAATGTGGCATATGTTGTAATATAATAGCAACTCACAATCTTTTGAGCAGGTTGTTTTAAGGTGACTAGCCTTTTTGCCTGATCAGTAAGTTCTATTTGCGTTGATTGTGTTGATGTTTTTGGCGTACATGCTATTAAAGAAAACATCATTGTGACAACAACAAATAAACTTAATATTTTTCTCTTATGTCCCATTTCTATCTCCCTTCATATGTATATAACTCAGAAATAATTCTATGTTTTACTCACCTTCTCCACATCAAATAGTGTCGTAGTTGCAGCGAAAAACAATAACAATTATTTCCAATTATGCTTTACAAAAGCGACAACATTATATCATATTCATCATTTATCTACAATGCCATTGTTTAAACGTTGAAACATGTTAAAATGGTTCTTTCATATCTGTAATAGGCATACTTGTCAATATAGTAAGATGTCATTTTTCTTGTAAATTGCTTAAAATTGATCTTTGATATGAAAATTGAAAACATCTTTTAGACCTTCGATAATGAACAGTGCATTCATTCTTAAGTTTACCTTTCTCATAGGAACATCTCTTTTATTAAAGAGGTTCAAATAACATAATCTATTAATAATGTGGACATTTTTAACTTTGGTACATAAAGTACATTATCATATTTGATTCATGGTTGATATTTCTATTAACTGTAAATAATTGACTATTTCCCATACCATAATATGATTATTGTGATGAGAAGCATACGACTTCAAAGTTATTAATATAATTATTGAGGTGATGCTCTTATAGAAAACAAAAAGAAAGAAGGTAGAAAAAATATGATTTATGCACAACCAAATAATAAACTTTTTATACTTCCTGCTGAAGCAAAACTGAAGAAGATGTCTGAAACTTCAGGTACAAAAAAATTTGAAAAGCTATTGAATTAATTACTCTTCAAGAAGAACCAGGAACATATACTTTTCATTTTATAAAGAAATAAGTAGACTAAATGAATATTGAATTATTAGATGACTTAGATTTAAAAATAACACGTTTAACTAAAGAAACAAAAAAATATATAGAAGGTTTTAATTGTAGCAATTTGAAAATTAATAATTATCTTCAAATGGATGGAATCTGTTGTGAAATCACAACTACCTTTATTATGATAGATGAAATATCTTCTAAAACAATTGGTTTCCTTTCTTTATATGCAGATTCAGTACTTGAAGATAGTGAAAATGGATTCATCCAAAATGGTTCAGCAATATGAATTAATATGTTTGCAATAGATAATAAATTTCAAAAAGCTAAAAGAATTATAATTAACAAAAAAATAACATATATACATTTCATATTAATTCAATGTATTTCTAAAATAAAAAGTTTAGTTAAACAATATGTGGGATCTACATACATTGTTTACATTTAACAAAAGAAGGATATCATTTATATCACAAAAAGGAAGTTTTACTAAATTGGATAATGAGTACTCAGTTATTGAAAGTGCTGTCAATAAAAATTTAATTCCAATGTATAGAAACATTTTTGAAAGTCCTTAATTTATTTGTCATTAATATAAATAATAAAACAATTTCGTAAGCAAATAATAATTTTTATTTGCTTACATATATAAGACTGACTTAATTAAATATCCAAAAGTCTGTAGAATAATTACGAAGCCTAATAGACAGACATGATATTACTATTTTGAAGCAGATAAAGGGTCGTCAAATAATTGGGAGTAATCCCCAATTATTTAATGACCCTTTTACGATATAATATTTATAGATTATTGATATCTTTTTGTAAAGTTTGATCATTAAAAAATATGATTGGACCATGATTTATAATTTGGTCAGCATTAATAAATTGCTGTATATACCTAAAATAACCATCTTTACCAAACTCTTTATCCCAAAAAGAAATACTATCAAGAATCCTTGTTAAACAGATCAATACATTTTTGAAAATATATTCATAATTCATGTCATCATGAATATTGACATAAGGTTTTAATATTTTCTCAATTTCTTGGTTTATAAAAGGATTACAAATCTCTTCTAACCCATCTGCCATATATAATAGATCTTCACTTGCATAACCACTATAATCGCTTGTATCATGTGTTTCTAAATCTAAAAGTCGATTTATAACAATATGAATAACTTTTTGAACATCTAAACTAGAAGTCTGAAATGCTGCATTTAAAACAACAAGATAACTTTCAATAGAAAACAATTCTTTTTCAAAGAGTCTGGTATTTTTCTTTAATGACCCAAAACGTTTTTGAATTTGACGAATATTTTTCTTTGCTTCTACTGTTGTAAATGAATATTCACCAAAATGGGTATGGATAGGAACTTGATTTAAAAATGATAACCAATCTTCTTCTTTAAATCCCTCACTATGCTGTGGATTTTGCCTGAGATAAACTTCATAAAAATAAGCCAATGATTCTTTTGAACTTTCTTCACTTAAATCGAGATCTAATAATTTTTGATAATGTAAGCTTGTTGCTGGAGATAGTTCATTATCCAACTGATTTTCAATAATACGAACAAATGCATCTCTAATAACTCTTCTTGCCATAAGCCATTACTCCTTTTCATTCCAATCTTGAATATCCTCTAATAAATAATTGCGACTTTTTTCTTGTTTTCTTTGAAATTCATCAAAACGCTCTTTTCCTAAAGACTCAACTTCCAACTTTAATTCTCGTGATGATATGCGTTGTGCTCCTCTTCCAATAACAATCGTTTGTTCAAGCGCATCAGAAGTCGCAACAACCACGCGATAATCTTGTGCTAAATGATGAGTTACTCTTTCTATATACATATCAGCTGTCTGTGCTTCTTTTGTATAAACAATATAAATATCATGATTTTGTTGTAATGTTCCCTGATTTTCTTTCACTTTGTAAGCATCGAATACAATAATCATCAGACATTGTCGATAGCCCTGATAGTTACTTAAAATATCAACCAGTTTATCTCTTGCAGCACCTAAATTCATATTGGCTAATTCTTTAAGTTCAGACCATGAGTGAATGACATTATAGCCATCTACTAGTATGCATTCAGGTTTTACCTGTACACGCATTGATTCAGCCAGTGGCTCCTTACAATAATAATCATCTGCTAATCTCCGTTTCACTGGTCCGTATGTATTTTCAAAAATTGCATCTAGTTCTTTATCAGATGATTGATAAGATGTGCTTCGCTGTGGTGATGGCTGGTTCTTCTTTTCAGGTGTCCAGCCACTATGAACATGCATATAATCTCGTACTTCTTGCCAATTCACATAAAATCCAGCTCCATGAGCACAGAAAATAGAACCTGTAGGATGATGGATATCTGCTTCACTATCATAATTAAATTGAAGAATCACTTCTTCTTGATTATGACATGGCTGATATCCACTTAAAGCGCATATCAATCGTCCTTTTCCTTTTGTGTAAGAAATCACTTCTTGCTGATAATCTTGCAAGCACGACACTGGTGCCTGTCCCTCAATAATAACAGTATCTTCAATGACATCAGGGATTTGAAAAGTTCCATGTTTTTCTTCAAGATCATAGAGAGCTCTACTTAAACAATCACTAGGTATTTCTAAATAAAATTGATAATAAGGTTCAAGAATAATGGATTCTGCCATTTTCAAACCTTGTCGAACAGCTCGATAAGTTGCCTCTCTAAAATCTCCACCTTCACTATGTTTTTGATGGGCTTTGCCTATCAATAATGTTATTTTCATATCTGTAATAGGTGCTCCTATTAAAACACCACTATGTTCTTTTTCTTGTAAATGAGATAAAATTAATCTTTGGAAAGAACGACTCAAGATATCTTCTGAACATTCTGTAGCAAATTGCAACCCACTCCCTACTTCTAATGGTTCCAGTAATAAATGAACTTCTGCATAATGGCGTAATGGTTCAAAATGTCCAACACCTTCTACAGTATTCAGAATTGTTTCTTTATATAAAATCTGTCCTTGATCAAAATCTACATTGACATGAAATCTTTCCTGAATCATATTTTTAAGAATTTCTATTTGGATTTCTCCCATCAACTGTACTCTTATTTCATCTGACTGAGAATGATAAGTGACATGTAACGATGGATCTTCATCTGACAATAATTGTAAGTTCTTTAACATCTGATGTTGATCACAATTGGCTGGTAAAACAATACGATAGTTCATATACGATGAAAGAACAGGCTGATGAGACGTTGATTCAAAACCTAAACCAGTACCTGGCTGTATGTTTTTCAGTCCTTTCAAAGCAACAATATCACCAGCATATGCTTCATTAATCATTTCATATTTTTGACCAGTATATCTTCTGACTTGATCAATTTTTTCATCATCACTTAGTTTACTCTTAGCCAGTAGTTTTCCACCAGTTATCTTGATATGCGTAAGTCTAACATTTTCTTCATATGTCACTTTATAAACAATTGCTCCAAAATCATGAGAGTATTTCTTTTCATTTGTATAGAGCAACAGGGCATCCATAAATTCTTCTACCCCATTGAGTTTTAAAGCTGAACCAAAAAATAGAGGGAAGACTTGTCTTGTTTCTATCATATTTTTTATATTTTGAATTGATATTGTTTGTGTTGTGAGATATTCATCTAACATGTTTTCATCAATTAATGCTATATTTTCATAAAACTCATCATTTTGCTGGGTAAAATCAAGACAATGATTATCCAATTGCTGTTGTACATTTAAGATAAGTTCTGACTTTGAATATGAAGTCATATCCATTTTATTCATAAAGATAAATGTAGGAACTTGATAATGTTCAAGCAATCGCCAGATTGTTTCAGTGTGGGGCTGAACGCCATCTAACCCATTAATAACAAGTATTGCATAATCCAAAATTTGTAATGTTCTTTCCATTTCCGCTGAGAAATCAGCGTGACCAGGTGTATCAATGAGTGTGATTTGAACATCTTTCCAATCAAAAATAGCTTGTTTAGAAAAAATAGTAATTCCTCTATCACGTTCTTGGTGATTATAATCTAAAAATGCATTCTGATGATCAACTCTTCCTAGTTTACGAATACTCCCAGATAAATAGAGCAAACTTTCTGATAAAGTTGTTTTTCCAGCATCAACATGTGCCAAAATTCCAATGACTATCTTCTTCATACAATCCCCCATATTCTACTTTTATTTTACCACGTCTCCATAAAGAGAACAATGGATATCATTTTTGAATATTCATTGTCTGCATTTGCATTTGTAATTTTAATTCTTTACGTTTATAAAACCACCCACCAATAAAAACAATATCAGCAAATATCCAAGCTAATGGATTAGCTATACAAATAGCATTAAATCCAAGTGTTCCAACAAAACAAAATGCCACAATACAACGTGCAATCATTTCTGCAACCCCACCAAACATTGCTAAAAAACTATAACCCAAACCTTGTAATAAATTACGTAATATAAACAAAATACTCAATATATAATAGCAAATAGAATTGGCAATTAAATACTGCTTTATCTCACCAATAATCACTATCTCACGTGCATCAATGAACAATAAGGATAAATAATCTGATGTCAAATAGACAAAAACAAAAGCCATCACACAATAAATAGCACCAATGAGATAACTCACTTTCACACCCTTGAAAATACGCTCAATCTGATTTGCACCAAGATTTTGTCCACCATATGTCGCCATTGTTAATCCTAAAGTTTCTAATGGCTGTGTTAACATAATAGATATCTTCATAGCCGCAGTTACAGCTGCCACAACATCTGATCCCAGTGTATTCACTGCTGATTGAATCACAACACTTCCAACCGCCGTAATGGAAAACTGCAATGCCATAGGTAGTCCCATCTGCAATAATTTTACACATAAATGTTTTTGAAATGTCCTCTCATCATGTTCAAATGTTAAGATATCTGTTTTTTTCTTCATATACACATAACATGATATTCCTGATATAAATTGAGCAATGACTGTTGCATAAGCAGCACCAGGTGCTCCCATTTTGAATTGAGTAATAAAGATGAGATCTAATATGATATTAATAACTGATGATAAAATTAAGAAATACAATGGCGTTTTAGAATCACCAATAGCACGTAATATACTTGATAACATATTATAAATCATTGTCGCAAACAAACCAATAAAAATAACAACAATATATCCATAAGCCTGATCATAAATATCAGCTGGTGTTTGCATCCAAGTTAAAATAGTTGGCAATGTGAATACCATCACTATTGTCATAACAACTGTTATCACTGCACATAAATAAAAAGAATTTACAATATATTCTTTCATTTGTTTTATTTTCTTACCACCAAAACTTTGAGCAATAGGAATTCCAAATCCACTACATATTCCTATTCCAAAACCAATAATCATAAAATTCAATGAGCCTGTTGATCCTACAGCTGCTAAAGCAGCTTTGCCAACATATTTTCCAACAATAATACTATCAACCATATTATAAAACTGTTGAAATATATTCCCAATAACTAAAGGAATTCCAAAAGCTAAAATCAATTTCCATGGACTTCCTGATGTCATATCTTTTTTCATAACATAATTCCCCTTCCCATGTTTTTTTATTATACAGATTATAAATCTATTTACAATATTTCATATTGAATTTCAATTTATGAAAAATATATTTATTTAAATTTGCCATATAAATTCTTATAATAAATTTTAATATATCATTTCCGATTTCATTGGTACATTTTATCATAAAAACACACAATTCTACGTCTGATTGGTACACATTATTCCAAAGAAATGATATATTTGAAGTGAGGTAGGAGATATGTTTGGTGTCACTTATAAATCTGTATCAAAATGGGAATGTGGAATCTGTTTACCTGACGCTTCTTTGTTTGTACCTTTGTGTGATATTTTGGATATTCAACTGCAGGAATTATTTGATGAATCATAGTCTATCACATGATCTTGGAAATATTATTTAGAACAATGGTATATAAGTAAGAATAGATGGAAGTCAGGTTGGATTATTAAAAATGTACACTATATAAAAAACAATGGTGTAAAGAAATAAAAATGGAATCTATAATTAAAGTTGGTCTAGGTGTCATGATTGTTAAAAATCGTCGCATATTATTAGGACATCGTGCAATATATGGTCAGGATACAGGTGGGATTTTTGAATCTAGTATTTGGTGTTTACCTGGAGGTAAGCAGGAAGCAAAACAATTTTTGATTGTGCAAAAAGAGAAGTCAAAGAAGAAACAAATCTTGACATTAATCATATGGAAGTCTTTGGTACTATTGATGACATTCAACCTCATAAACATTTTGTAACAATATGGATAGTAACAGATCAATATGAGGGAGAACTTAAAATCATGGAACCAGAAAAACAAGATGAATGGAAATGGTTTGATTTAGATCATTTACCAGATCAGATCTATTCACCATCTCAAAAATTTATCAATTCATATTTGAAAAAACGAACTGACTCACAGTTCGTTTTAACGTATTACAACAACAAATGCCATTCCATCTTCACATTTTTCAGCATAAATTGCTCCATCCATTTTTTGCATCAGTTCACGACAAATATATAATCCTAATCCACTGCCTTTTTGTCCATGGCTATTGCTTCCTCTAAAGAAACTATCAAACAAATGATTAAATTCAGTATCAGAAACAGTTGTACCAGTATTAAAAATACGAATGAGCTGACAATAATCTTCTTCAAAGAAAGATATCTCAATTTGTCTCCCATCCCCATATTTAAAAGCATTTTCAAATAAGTTTTCAAAGACTTCCTGACAACGCTCTTTATCACCATTTACTATTTTATTATCATAAGGATGAACAATAAGTTCTATATGCCATAATGCACATTGCTCATCATAAACTGATAATACCTGTTCCATTAAATCTTGAAGATAAAAATCTTCGTTCTTTACCTGAATATTGAGAATATCTTCACGAGATGATTTAATAATTTCTTCAACATAGTTTTCTATTTCTGAGGCTTTTTCACCAATCTGATGAATAGCTTGTATTTGTGTTTGTTTATCTGTGTAAATATTTTCTTCTAGAGCTTTACTGTATAACTTTATAAGATTTAATGGTGTTTTCATATCATGTGATAAAGACAATAGCATTTCTTTTTTCTCTTTTAACAATTCTAATTGCCTTTTTTGAGAAATGTCTAGACTATCTTTTAACTGTCCAATTCCCCACATAAACTGCCCAAAGTATTTACTTTTTTCTTCTTTAACTTCACCCTTAAAATGACCTTTTGCTAGTTGTAATGGTATATGACTTAAACGTTGAAATGGCTGTATTAATTTTTTTCTCATATCAAAAAGGACAATAAGAATAAGTATTTCTAAAATCAATAAACTTCCTTCTAAAATCCAAAAAACGTAATGAGTATTTAATTGTGGTAACTGATATATAAATTTAATATATCCCTGTAATTCTTGTTCATGATAAAAAGGAATAATTTGTATTTGTTTTTGATAGTTTTCATCAAAAAAATTCTTGACTGAAGATGGATCATCAGTCTGTACATGTAAATAATCTATATCTAAAATGTACTCAAAATCATCTTTTTTGAATTGTTCAATGTCTTCAATCGTTTTCATTTGATTAAGAATACGATGACTCTCAACACGATATCCATAATTTCTCTGTTCTTCCATACTTAAAATGGCATACCCAGAAAAAAATCCAATAACAAGATAAACAAAAATAGAAAAAACAATAATATAATTATATCTCTTCATAACGATAACCAACTCCCCATACAGTTTGAATACGTTGAGGATGTCTAGAATCTTCTTCAATATGAGTTCGTAGCATCTTCACATGGACTGTTAAAGTTTGGTTTTCACTCATACTTTCCATTCCCCATATCTCATTAAATAAGTAATCCTTATGTAATGTTTTGCCAGGATTTTGTACAAAAATCAACAGAAGTTCATATTCTTTAACACTTAAGTTGAGGATTTCATCTTTTAAATAAACTTGTCTTGCATCTGTATTCATTTTAATATCTCCAGATATAAGTATACGCTTTTGTGTTTTCTGTGTACGAGTTAAGATGGCACGCACTTTCGCACAAAGAATATCAGGATCAACTGGCTTTTCAAGATAATCATCAGCCCCTAATTCAAAACCCATCAACTGATCTGATTTTGTTGATCTGGCACTCATCATAATAATCGGTATATGATGATGAGTACGAATTGTTTGACAAAATGCAAAACCATCCATTCCAGGCAACATGATATCTAAAAGGATAACTTGTGCTTGATGATTTTCAAACCAATCTAAAGCATCTTCACTTGTTAAAGCGTGATAGCAGGAAAAACCTTCCTTTTTCAGAAAGGTTTGAATCAATTGTGCAAGTTCTTGATTATCTTCAACCAATAAGATATCTGTCATATTTACCACCCCAATTTAATTAACCAGTCATTTAATTGTCTTTCTCTCAATCTCATATCATCTGTTAACTGACATTTTCCTAATGTCATCTCATCACGAATATTCCCATCTTCAATATACAGAACACGTTCACATTTACTTGCTACACGCATATCATGTGTTACTAGCATAATGCTTGTTCCCTCAGCATTAATACGTGTTAA
Organism: Candidatus Stoquefichus massiliensis AP9; assembly: GCF_000455285.1. GTDB lineage: Bacteria > Bacillota_I > Bacilli_A > Erysipelotrichales > Coprobacillaceae > Stoquefichus > Stoquefichus massiliensis. The sequence continues at coordinate 95,620 of NZ_HG005289.1, forward strand.
TTCTTCCATGACTTCAATAGAATTTTGTTTATTTAAAGCACCTGTGGGTTCATCAGCAAAGATAATCTTAGGCTGATTAATCAAGCTTCTACAAATACAGGCACGTTGTAATTGACCGCCAGATACTTCTGTAACACCATTATCAGAAACATCATTAATACCTAATTTTTGCATTAATACTTTTGCACGTTCCTGAATATCTTTACGTTTACATTTATTATTAGCCTGATATGCTGGTAAGATAATATTATCATAGATTGATAAATTTTTCAGCATATACATCTGCTGAAAAACAAATCCCATCTCTTGTAATCGTAAATCACTCATTTCATTAGGTTTTAACTCTGTTAACTCTTTGCCAAAGAAATTCACTTTGCCTGCAGTTGCATCATCCATTCCACTAACAGTATATAATAAAGTTGTTTTTCCAGACCCTGATGGTCCCATAATAGCAACCATTTCTCCTGCTTTTATTTCTAAATCCACATTTCTTAAAACATTGTTTTGACGCTTATTCACAATATATGTTTTACATAAATTTGATACTCTTAAACTGTCCATATTCATTGATCTCCTATTCTAAATTATTCATTTCACGAATATTAATATTTTTTGCACTACGTGTTGCTATAGCAGTTGCAACGATAATTCCAATCAGCAAGATACCTGGATAAATCAGATAGGCTTGCAATGGATCTACCTGAATTGTTAATTCAGCCCCCATAATTGCAAATATTGGCCGTAGCATGAAATGATTTGTCAATAATGATAATGGTATCGAAATCATCATAGAAACAATGACAACCAAACTCATTCGCATGATCTGCCAATGACGTATGCTGACTTGCTTGAAACCAATACTTTTCATCATTGCTATTTCACCTTTTTCTCGCGTAATAAATAATTTTTCCATCAATAATGTAATCAGCATAATCACAGCACATAACATTACTGTCATTGGTATAAGCAACGATGATAAAATTTCCTGAATACCACCTACATTTTGATCCACCAGTTCTTGAGCCGTTTTCCATTCATATTCCGGAAAGAGATTTTGCATTATTTTTGCAACTTCCTGTTGTGATTTATCAGTATCTAAATCAACCATAATAGCCCAATAATCAAATAAAATTTCCTGACTACAGTCAATCTGAGGATTTAAACGAGCACTTTGTCCAATTTGCATATAATCAGTATAAGTCCCAGTAATCATCATCTTTTTCTTTTGTCCGCTCAGATTTAAAATAACTTGCTCTCCAATCACCCAATCATTGGCTTTCATGATATCTTTTGAAAAAGCTATTTCATTTTCTAACAATGGTGCATCACCTTCATCGTATTCTAGATAGGAATCTGATGGACCTAAGATTTGCAAACTCATAATAGTGTTTTTCTGATTGGTATCTTCATGATTATAACTGAGAAAATAAATAGGTAGAACTGTCATCTTGGCTGAGTAACCTTTTTCATTCATTTCTTTCTGTAAATATTCAACGCCATTCATTAATTCCTTCGTATGATGATAAGTTCCGTTCTTTCCTTCTATCTTACGTACATAAACAGAACTCTCAGGATTTAATGCAAATTTTTTACTCATTTCAGGGCTGTTCATTGTATGAATTGTATTGAGTGGAATTGTCATTAAAATAAAACTAATACAAAAAGTCACCATCAAAACGATATAACGAGATATATGTGTCATAATATCATTCAATCCCAAATAAAATGGAACAGAAAGATGTTGACTACGCGATAAACGAATACCGCTATTTTTAGAATATCTCTCACCTGTATATCCACCATGTATGGCTGTAATAGCGGACACCTTATTCAGTTTTCTTGTACAGAAATAACAGAATATTAAAACCAAAACAATAATAATGAATGCACATACTATATTTAATAAAACATTTAATTGATGATTGTTCATAATCATATTTTGACTGACACCATCAATCATCATTTGACTAATAGGGATACTCATTAATGCCCCTAGTGTTGCTCCAACAATAACAATCGCTAAATACTTAATAAGATAGAGTCTTTTAATCGCAAAATCTCTTAATCCAATAGCTTTTAATATACCTATTTCCTGATATTGTTCTTCTAATGAAAAAACCAATGTAAATCGTAAAACAAGCAATGCAATCAATATCAAACAGACTCCAATTAAAATCAATAAACCAGCAATGATCATATCAAAAGAATAAATTAACTGATATGTATCCAATGTGACTGTATTCATAACACCTTCGAATCCTTGATTATTAAAATCCTGCAAAAAGTGCTGATTAGATGTAGATATATAATACACACCTAATTGTTGAGCGTTTTTCTGATATTCCAGAAAGTTCTTATGACTCATCATAAATCGAGTCATCCCTACCATTTCATTTCCATAAGCAGCATCTTTTACTGCTGTTTTAATAGTCAATGTTTTTTTAACACCACCATTTTGAATTGTCAGTTTGTCTCCCACATTTAATTGAGCATTTTTCATCATAGAAACAGAAAGAGCAATTTCTTCGTCATTAAGCGTTAATTCATTTCCATCAGTATCAAACACTTTACAATAATTTGCATCCATTGTTGAAAGATACATACCTGTACTTTCTTGTTCAAGTTTTTTCTCTTCATTATTCTGATGAACGATTACTGATTGATCAGAAATTTCAATTAAATGATCATAATCATAATCTTCAATAATCCCCTTTTCCTTTTGTTTATCCAAATAAAACTGAATTTTATCATTATCTTTATCAGAATTCATAATCATACTGATTTCTGGAACATTTGCAAAATCCATATAATAATCTATTGCCGAGAAGACAACAGAAATATTATTGATACTGCTTGCCAGAAAGACTGTTGAAAGTGTTATAAATAAGAATAATATAATATTTACGCCTTTACGTTTCACCATATCCCTTTTTAATATTTGCCAAAACATCTTGATTCCTCCTATCTTACAATGTCATTATAAAGAATCAATTCTTAAAAAATCCTTAAATATAAAATCTTTTTCAAAAAGTTTATCTTTTATCTATTATAACTGTCATCAATAAAATAAAAAAAGATATTAATAACTTTATATATTAAAAATGTTCTTTATAAATGATGATATCAGTTAATTGAGAATCATTTCTCTAAGATTTTCTTTAAGATGGTTGCCCTCGATGTCGATTCATTTATCCCTTTTCTTTCTCAGTTCTATTCTTATACTGATAGACATAGTACCAATATATATGATTGATACAAAAAACGATTTTGATTATCAGCCTAATTTAGAATGTATTGCGTTTTCGTCCTTACCTCTTACGTCATTATAGTAAAGATGCAGAAGATTTAAAACTGTTTGAAACTTTTCCTGGCAAACTTTCAGGTGGATGTGTCAAACCAGAGAGAATCACTGAATTTTTAAAAGTCTAGATCATCAAGTAGAATATATTGTCAATGGAACAATTGATGGTCTAAAATTTGAAATTTCTAATGGTGCTTCTGTCATTGTTTTTATTCGTGTTGAAGAATCTTATGAAAGTCCTCATAACACACATTATGTGTCTATCGTAGGTTACGATGAAGATTATTTCTATTTTGCTGAAAGTTTAGATTATTTAGCCAATTGTAAAGATCAATCTGATCTCATATATAATCGTAAAACAAAAATATCTAAGTTTCAAATATTGATAGTTACTGGGAAAATCAATAAAAAATAAATGATCTATTTATCATATAGACACAACATTAGAATATATTTATGAAAAACTCTATTATAACAAAGTATATTAAAGATTTTACTAAGCATTCTCTATCAGAAAAGCAGTCAATCATTGACTAACTGCTTATAGGATGGACTATTCAATTATAGACAAACTAGTGTTTTCACACTTTTCAAATTTGAAATTTATATTGTTTATAAAAGATAATATTTATTATCATTCGTTTTTCCTAATTCATGTTTTTTATTAATTTCTCTGTAATTGCTTTAAACGCATTTGGATTGATAACCCCTGCATCATAAAATATTTTTGCTATTTCTTTTGAAGTAGCACTACATTTTCTTAGACAATTAAAGATATGTTTTCTTCTTATGAGTGGAATTGGTGCAAAAAATGACATGATAAATCATTCCTTTTCATTAATGATGCAAATTTTTACTTATTTTTCTAATAGCATTTCACAAGTTGTAAAATTAATGCCCTACATGTATCCATTATGAGAATTTATACTTATGAGAAGTTAGCCAATAAATCTCAGTTAAGGAAAGTATAAAATAATTGTTCATTCATTTAGATATAGCCAACAACTACGATAATTTACATATATAAGTCACTTCATCTTTTATTTACAGCAATATCCATAACTAGATGCAAAAGTACATCTGCCCCTTTTTTAATATCTTCATAATCTGTCCATTCTTCTGGGCAATGTGTTAATCCACCAACACTTGGAACATATAACATATTGGTATCTGTAAACTCTGTCATCATCATTGCGTCATGTCCACTACCATCATTAAGGATCATATAGCTATATCCTAGTTCATGACATATTCTCTCCATCTTTTCTACATTTTCTTTATTCATAATACTTGGAGGTGTTGGATTTGGATAATTAATTCTCGCCATTTCTTCTAATTCTATATGTAGTCCTGTCTTTTGAATAACGATATTAACCATATCATTGATCTTATTTTTAAAGTCAATTTCTTCGATTATTTCTTTATTTAATGTTCTAATCTCAACTTTATATTCTATGCAATTATCATCATCTGTACTCAAGAGAATAATGATTCCTGTTATCTTATCTTCTAAACTTTTTAACATTTCATTAAAAAGTTCATTGAAATAATCGATGGCCGTTTTTGTATCATTATTCTCCTCTTTAAATAAACAAAGCTTATATCTACCAATCCCTGGTACAAACCCTACTAATCCTATGTCTTTATTTTCATTTTCTAAAATAGGTCCTTGTTCTACATGAACTTCAATAAAATTCTTAATAGAACCGGGTTTTCTTTTTGCAGATTCTAAATTTGGAACTAATCCATATTCTTTCATAGCTTCCAGTTTTGTTTGTCCAAAACGGTTCTTTTTCATTGTTAACTCTTCCATTGTCAATGTTCCTAACATCCCCCTTGAATTTGTAACTCCTGACCCCTGGCCAAACGTTGCTCCTTCTTCAGCATTCATCAAAATAAGTTCAATGGGATAATCATTGATAAAATGATTTTCTTCTAAAACTCGCAATACTTCTAAAGCTGCTATACACCCAACAGGTCCATCAAACGCACCACCATTCACTACTGAATCATAATGAGAGCCAATCATCACTACTGGTGCATCTGTAATTGTCCCTTCTCTGCGACCAAACAAAGTAAAGATTCCATCTTCATAGATTTTAAGATTCAGTTTTTCCATTTCTCTTATTAAATATTCTCTTGCTTGCTTATCTTCTTTAGAATATGATGAACGTGTGACACCAAATCCTGGTGTTGAAGTATAAGTGGCTAATACTTCTAAATCCTTTTTCATTCTTTCCAAATTTGTTTGCACAATATTTCCTCCTATCAATCTTCATAAATTAATCATATCACAAAATACTAAAAAGAAAACATATATGTAAAGGTCAAAATCAATTTTGTCCCTAGAAAATACTAAATAAAAAATATAAATAACTATTCCTCTCTTTCTACTTATTTTTATTTTACTCAAATTATGAAACCTAAATAAACAACCAAATATAAAAAAGGAACACAATGTCTTTTGCGTCCTTGATACTGTGTCTGTTGAACTGTACGAAAGAAATTGTAATAAGCAATTGAGCAGTAAGCATCTATTCAATTTAAAAAGAATTTCATATCAAATCTTTTATCGATTCTGAGTTTACTTCTCTCTTCTCTATTCACAACTATTTATTAAACACATAATACATCCATTCTTAGTGATAATACTTTTTGAAGTATATTAAGATTTCTTTGATAGATGAATAGTCTTAATGACTTTCCTTTTATTGATTCTCTTTCAAAAACCATTCAATTCCCAAATTTACAACTCATATAGAAAAATCCATAAGGTGGGAAAAAATAGCAATTTCTTATATAATTATTAAAACATATGACTTTACAATTTCAGATACATTTATACTCAAACCAATACTCACCAATAGATTTATTTATAAAATGATAAATAAGCCTAGAAATTGTTAATTATCAAAATCGAAGTATTATTTCATTTCTATCAATATCGTTTAAGCAAACTTCATCAATTCTTCAATCATACAAAAAACAATCTCATTTTTCTTCAACTACTCCGCCATTATCATAAAATTACCTAATAAAAAATCTTACACTATTTCTATGGAATAAACACTAGAAACTGAAATGTCTACTTATAAATGTATCTTATTTTTTATACGCAAACAGGCCTCTGTATGCATAATCCAATGTCTTGACAGCGGCATTTGAATAAGTCCACGAATATCTTTATGACACCAATAATCAATCAGCCAGATTGCATTTTCATTGTTATTGACTACATTTAATGATTCTACGTATCCTTTTCTTTCTTCTGGTATTTTTCTTTTCAATTCATCATAAGATAACTGTTCAAGCATTTTCTCAGTACTTTTCTGTACTTCAAAAATATATGTATATAATTCTTCCAGATTGAGTTGTTTTGAAAAGTCTACAATTTGCTGTTTAATGAGTTCATTTCCTGTTGTAATGATAGGTGAATTGATACGCTTTTGATAATTACCTGCAAAAAACACTTGTTCATCTTCATTGATTACTGTATGTACAACTATATCTTCAATGCGAAAAATATGCCAAATAGAATAAGCAATTGTCTTACTATGATAACCATCTGTATTTATGAAAGGGGATGAGTTAAAATCTTCTCTGCATAAGTCCTCTTTGAAAGATATTAAGGTTTGCATTAACTGCCTTCGTAAACTAAGTAAAGTCTCAATACCTATTTTATAAGTATTTTTCTTTTTTATTTGTGCTTGCATTGTTTTATTGAGTTCAGACCATTCCTTATTCATATACAATTTCCTCTCAAATTCTCATTTTTAAAACTATCCTTTTTTAACCAATCAAACAATTCATTCGTAATTATTCTCGATACCCTTTGATGCAAAGAGAAAAGATACTTTTCTTCTGCACCACAAAGTGGCATATTTCGTTCTTTTATTATGAAATTATTGAATCGATTTCAATAATGAATATTATCTACTGAAATTTGATTAACCTATTTTCTTTTTTTCTATTTTATCCCATTCCCTGTTTTCACACCAGTAGACCATATTATCTGTAACATCAAACACCATTGATACAACTGTAGGACATATTGTTTGTGCTGTTTGCTTTAAAATTTCAAAACAATCAGCAACATCAAAATTATCATTTTTATTTTCAAGCATTTCTATAGCTGTATTATATCTATCCCAACCCATCCAAGGATGCGTCTCACTATGATTCTTAAATGGAGAGAAATTCGTTAAAACTGAATAATGGGGCTTTGGTAAATATTGTATCCCTTGACCTGGAATAATCTGTAAAACATTTCCATGACAATCTGATAACTGTGCTTGAAAAGTGACATTCGGAACACTAAAAACAGGTTCACACTCAACAATTTCTTTAATTTCATCTAACGTTTTTTTACCAAGAAGTAGATCAATATCTAGCATAATAATATTTTGGCATTCTGCATTGATAGGATTACTTCGTTCATCAAATGGCCAACATGTTGGCATAGCTACGAAATCCCCTCTCGCATTTGCCCCAAATAGTGGCAACCAACCCTCTGTTTTATCTTTGATTGCAATGAAAACTTTGTCATTTTCAGCCACAACTTTATATTCCATATCCAAAATATCAAGATTCCAACCTATAATCGTTTTATTTCCATTTGAAACTATACTTGTACACATATTTTGTTCTCCTATTATTCTTATAAATCTTTCTACTATTATAACAAATACATTGTATCATGCTATATTTATATTTCAATATTTATCATATTCACTTCTGGATTATAAAAATAGAGATTTCATAATCTATTTAATATCAATAGAAAAAGAAATCCCTTTTACATAATCAATTTACATAGAGAAAGAATCTAAAACTTTCTTACTCCTTTTAAAAATTACCATTACGAATATCTTCTAATGTTTTCATTTCTAATGAAATCTCTTTAAAATAACGCATACCACCTTTTCCAATAGGCGACTGTGCTTCAAATCCAACTTTAATCGTTGAACTCATTGGCAAATAAGTCAATCTTGACATAAAATAATGCTTTCCATCAATTGAGTAGTGAATTGCAAAAATGTTTTCTTTTCTTGCTAACTGCAAGCACACTTCATTTCCCTCAATATTTATATTATTAGCATCATCTGATTTTTGATTTGTCATGACACTAACAATAGAATGTGTATCAAAATCAGAATATTCAAAACATGCCTTCGCCCACAGTTTCTCATTCTCCAATGCCATTAAAACACAGGCATCATATGTTGATAGAAAATCATGACTCACCTTTGCACGTAATACAAAATCACCTGTCACTTCCTGATAAAGGAAAGGTGCATTCGTATGAACTTGATCACTTACAGGATCAACAAAGTAATCTGTTTTTTCAGGTGCATAAATTTGAATACCATCTTCTATTTCTTCATATTGACTTTCAGATAACCACTTGAAATCTTGATAATTCATTTTCTGTCCTCTCTTTCATTTGCTCTCACAACCTGACAAGGCTGTCCATAAGCAATACTATCTGAGGGAATATCATGTGTGACTATACTTCCTGCACCAATCACAACATTGTCTCCAATTGTTACACCAGGCAGGATAATACTTCCTCCTCCTATCCAAACATGATCACCAATAATCACTGGAGCTGTTTGGGTTTTACAAAACGCAAATCCATCTGTATTTTCACCAAATCGATCTAGATAATGAGTTGGATGATAAGCCGTATAAATCTGAACATGAGGAGCAATCAAAGCATGATTTCCAATGATAATTTTATTATCATCTAAAAAAGTACAATTCATATTGACTTCACAGTGATCTCCAAAATAGATATTACAACCATAGTCAACATGAAATGGTGCCGTTATCCAAAGCTGTTCACCCATTCCACCTAGTAACTGTTTCAGTATTTTTCTTTTCTGAATATCATCTGCCGAATCTGCTACATTATAATCTCTTGCTAAATCTTTTGCCTGATGCCAGAGTTCAAGTAACTCAGGATCACCACAATCATATAATTCACCCGCTAACATTTTCTCCTTTTCAGTCATTTTCGTTTTCTCCTTAAATATATTTGAGCAAATAATCTGCAACACCATCTTCTTGATGACTCAATGTGATATCATCTGCAACCGATTTTGTTAGATCACTTGCATTTGCCATCGCAACACCAATTCCAGCATTTTTAATCATATCAGCATCATTATCTGCATCACCAAATGCTAACATGTTTTCAAGTGTCAAATGATGCCATTCACAAATTTGATTTAAACCAAAACTTTTAGATAATTGCGGATGCATATATTCATATTCAATTTTTCCAGCTTGTAAGGATTTTAACTGGGGATCATGGAAGAGATCACCATGAAATACAACTTTTTTCATATCCATTGGATCAGTGATAACAATCAGCTTACTTTGCTGACTGTTATATATCTTATTAAAATCAACAACCTGATAAGGAATCTGATCACTTAGAGCCAATCTTTTTGCTAATGCATCATCATACATAACTGCTAAAGAATCATCAAGATAAACCCCAAAATTTACTGGAAAGCCCTCAAAATGCTGAACAACTTTTTTAATCAAATGACCATCTATTAAATAATGATGTTCCTCTTTCTGTAAGACATAATCCTTAATATGTCCTCCATTTAATGCCACAACCATATCAACCACACCACTCACTTCAAATTGTGTCATTAACTTTTCTACTGAACACATAGGTCTACCTGTTGCTAAGCCAAATAAATATCCTTTTTCTTTGATTCTTCTCATTGTTTGAATTGTTTTTATTGTGAGTCTTTCATTTTCATCCAACAGAGTACCATCCAAATCACACATAATGATTTTTATATCTTTCATTATATTTCTTTCAATAGTTTTAATAAGTCTATTGGCTTATCAAATACATAATCAGGATGATCAATTCCCTCACTCGATACACTTCCCCATGTTGCATATCCAAAATCCATATGTGCATTGAGTGAAGCTTTATAATCAGATAGTGCATCACCAATATAGATGGCTTCTTCTGGTTTGATACCTAATCTTTTCACACATTCTAATAATGGTTCTGGATCAGGTTTATGTTTCTTCGTATCATCAGCTAAAATGGCTGTTTTCATATAACGATCTAATCCTTTATCTACAAAATCAATTTGATATTGTTTCGTCGTTTTTGCTGAGACAACGGCTTGAATAATTTGTCCATCAAATGCATCAAAAACATCTTGAAAACCATCATAAAGTATTGCTCCTTCTTCATATTCATTAACATATTGAACCCATCTAGCATATGTCTTTTCTTTATCCTGTACCTGTAATTCTTCCATGACTTTCATACCTGGATATGGTGCAAACTTTAAAACTTGTTCAAAAGTCCAATCATCTCCTGTTTCTTCTTTAATGATTTTCATTAAAGGATACATATTCATATTTAATGTATTTAAAACTGTACCATCAATATCATAAATAATTGCTTTATATTTTTTCATAACTTTCTCCTATTCTTCTTTTTAATAAATTCATAATACCTAAATAACTTAAACCATCAAATAAAATTTTAATAGGTTCTTTTCTACATTCTATTTGATAATTTTGATAAACAATACTGTATAAGGATTGTGTAAGATAGTCAATATCTATGTTATAGGGTAAATCACATGAAATAAGTATTTTTCGAGGATCTAATGAAGTACAAATAATGGCTAATATAAATATCATCAATTGATAAAATCGCTCTTGTGTATAACATATACGAATAGCTTGATTCAACGTCATATTTTCAAATGGAATTAATCCTAATTCTCCAATAATACCTTTTGTTCCTTGTAATAGTTCACCCTTTCTCATTGTTGAAGATGCCATTCCAAGATGATTGATATATATAAATACAAAATTCTTCAATTCTTCATTTTCTTTGTAAATTCCCTGCTGCATGACTTTCACATCATTTTCAACATAAATAGGTATATTTATTTGTTTTTGTATATCTTCAATCCACACATTTACATCATAGCGATTTTCATGGTCAGTATAATAGTATTGTCCACTTACAATTCCTTCTACTGCTATAACAATACACTGCAGTGAATACCTTGTTATTAATGAAAGAAATTGCGTTATCATCTCTTGATCATTTACATATTGAATCTGTCCTTCATCAAGCATTTCATATAGTTGAATCACCCGATACTCTAGATATCCCTTATGTACATAACAACAAAATACAGTAAAGGATTGTGCAATTAATGAAAAACGAATGGGACATCTGCCACCTGTTGATTTTTCAACACCAATACTTCCAACAATTCTATCCTGTTCAAACTTTCTTAATAGATTCCTGACACTTGATTGTGATAAATGTGTATCCTCTACCAATTCAAACATTGTTGCATTTTGTTTATTATATAAACTATGCAATAATAGGAAACTATTATTTTCTTTTAATAATTTATGAACATACACTCCCATAGCATCACTCCTTACTTTTATTATAATGTAACAAAAGTAAATAAACAAGATATTTTAACAAACGCAGCAAGAAAAAAGACATGAACGCATTCATGTCTATCACTTATTTAAACATCTTTTCTTTATGAATCAGCCAATCAATAACCTCTAAAACACCACCATCATTATTTGATGAAATTGTATAACGAGAAATATCTTTGACAGATTTTTTCGCATTTGCCATCGCAAAACTAAATGTTGCATGTTCTAGCATTTCTATATCATTACCACTATCTCCAAAAGCCATCACGTCTTCACCAGCAATATTCCATCTCTCCATCAAAAGCTGAATGCCATGAGCTTTATTAATACCTGGAATAATCAAGTCAATGCCAAAATGACCACAATCAACAGGTGTCATAATATGTCCAACTTTTTCTTTGAGATCATTTAAAATATATTCAAAATTATCTTCCTGACAACTCAAAAATATTTTAAAAATAGAATCATCTAAATTCTCAAAATGAGCAACTCTTTGCATTCTTGGATAATAGAAAAGAAGACGATCAAAATAATCATTATCAACATTTTCATTAATATATGCACTCTTTTTTCCACATACAATCTTATTGATTTCAGGATATTGCTCAATGGCTTCTAGAACCTGCTCTAATTCTCCATCCTTTAATTGGGCTACAAATACATCTTTATCCTGATCTACAATGTACCCACCATTTTCTGCAATAAAAGTTATTTCTTTTTGAATCTCTGGAAAAAAAGACCGTAACTGATAATATTGGTTCCCACTTGCCACAACAAAATGAATATCATTGTCTTTCATATATTCATATTGTCTCATAAATTTTTCTTTATCATACTGATTATCACTTGTCAAAAAAGTGCCATCCATATCTACTGCTATTACTTTTACACTCATAAATTATTCTCCTATTCCTTTATATCTTGAATTTTCTATACAAAGACATGCTAAACCATCAAATATATTTTTTTCCATACTTTCTATAAATTGAAATTGCGGTAAGTGTTGATGAGGTAGATTGACTTCAATCATATGTATGAACTCTGCATCATTTATACATGGTGCATGAAGAATAATCAAGGATGGATTCACAATAGCAATAATGCTTGTGACTTGTTTAACAAGTAATGATAATGGATTATTCTTTAAAGTTTCTTCTTGTTCAATAAGTGTCCCATTTGGTAAATAACCAAGTTCCCCAGCAAAATGCGTTGCACCATATAAAATAGCATGATTAATATATAATCCACATCCACTATGATGATGATCTGGCTGATAAACAAAAGCAACTGAAGAACTTTTGATTTCATGCGTATGAATATATCCTAGCATAGCTGTATTGACATCATTCTCAATCGCAACCTGAATATCACATTTTGATTCAATATATTCTTTTAAATCAATATTTTCCAAACTATCAATATCACATTTTTCAATTTTCCCATTATTCACAATCGCAGGTATAGAAAGACTGATATGTTCAAGAAAATGATCATCTTTTAACTTTTGAATAATGTGAATAAGTTTTTCTTTTGATAATTGCTTATAACAATACTGTACATTTTTAATTATTCGAAAATCCAAATCAATAACTCTACACATAACATGAATGATATGTTTTTCAACATGTAAATCAATCAATCCAAAAAACATATATGCTCCACAGATTTTATATCGTTTTGCTTTTCTGCCACCTGTTGATTCACAATCTTCTACCTGTTCAATATAGTGGTTATCTAAGAGTTCTTTTAAAATATTTGTGATTGTGGCATGAGAAAGTTTTGTTGAATCAGCAATATCATTTTTCGTTGCATACTTATACTTAATAAAATAATCTTTCACTTTTTGTATACTTATATACTTTAATCCTTTTGACTTATACATACACACTCACCTTTCATCAACTCTTGACGTATGTTATATATATAGTATACATTGTTTAAAAAAGATTACAAACATTATTTCATAAATTGAAAATTATTTTCTTCTACTATAATAAATTTATTCTTTCTTTTTAGAAAAATAGACAGTCTTAATTTGTCCGTATATAAATTTTAAGAAATCAAAAAATATTTTACTTTCTTCAAAATTCATAGTACTGAGTTCTTTAATACCTTGAAATGCCTGTTTAAAAGTGATTTCATTAAAATCAGTAATAAGATTTATTTTCATATTATCTAATATTGTAAAAATTAATGAAATAAAATCCTTCTTTTCCTGATCCGTTCGTGACAATAAAACGTCATGAATATATTTAATATGGTGCTGAGTTTCTTCGTCAAAACAAAGAGCATAATCAAAATGACTTTGACTGATTTTCCAATAAAAAGCATCATGTTGCTGGAGACCATTACCATAAGCATTTAAGATAATATGTTTTTCTTTATGAGTCATAATTCTTCCAATTAAGGAAGATGTAGGAACATAATTGTGAATGCATTTAATAATAGATTGATACTCATGTTCTTGATAAAACGTTTCCTGAAATCCAGGGCCATCAAAGCTATAAATATGATTAATATATTCTTTCATCTCATCACAACAAATAGCTGCATACATAGCAAGATTTCCACCCTTTGAATGACATCCTAAATAGAGAGATTTGTTTGTTTTTCCATATTGAATACCTAATAATTTTTTGGGGATAACAAGATCTTGATAAGTTTCCTTTAAATACTGTAAAGCAAGTTTCTGTGATGGAATTGTATCTAACATCATTTGGAAATCCTCTTTCCATCCAAGTAAAGTACAATCTGTACCACGATAAGATATATATAATGCTTGAAAAGGAAGAAGAATTGTTATGGCAGCAAATTGTATATCATTCTCCTGATCACAAATCGAAATATATCTTTGCAGTTGTACATCCTGATATCGTTTTGCATCTATTAACAAAGGAATCATATCAGCAATCATTGGTGCATAAGCATATGTTTGGACCATATCTTCATGGCTGTCTTTTTGACAAAGTGTTTGACAGGCATATTGCAAAGAAACGGCTATATCCAAAACGATTCCATCCCATTCTACATATCCTAAAAGCGCACAGATTAAGGCATCAACTTCATTCCATTGTCTTTCTTCAAAAGAAAGATCTCCACGCCATTTTAAATATTGTAATATATTTTCCATAAGATCACATCCATTTCTTATCTTTATTATAACCTACTTATTATGATAAATAAAAGAATACCGTCCTATATTACAGTTTTGTAATGTTCATTGATTTTCTTTTCATCAATTATAAATATCTATATAATGAAAGAAGAGGTGATTATAAATATGGACAAAAAAATGACAATTATGATTATAGAAGATGATGAAACTCTTGCATATGAACTGAGAGATTATTTAATGAAATGGGATTATCATTGCATAACAACAAGACATTTTGAAAACATTCTCCATGAATATCTTAACTTTCGTCCTCATCTTATTCTTATGGACATTAATCTCCCTTATTATGATGGATTTTACTGGTGCCATCAAATTCGAGAAATATCTGAAGTTCCTATCATCTATATCAGTAGTCGTAACGATGATAAAGATAAAATTATGGCAATGGCACAAGGCGGAGATGATTATATTGAAAAACCATTTCATTTAGAATTATTTAAAGCTAAGATTGATGCTATATTAAGAAGAACTTATCAGTATCAAATGAAAGAACGTATTCTCGTTACTGATACAATTATTTATGATATAACACATCAATCTTTATACATGCAAGATCGTGAAATTGAACTAACAAAATCTGAAAAAAGAATTATGAATACACTTATCAATGCCAAAGGTAAAATTGTGACAAGAGAAGAACTTATGATGGAATTATGGAGTACTGATGAATTTATATCAGATGGAACATTAAACACAGTTATGAGTCGACTTCGTCATAAATTAAAACAGCAATGCAAATATGATATGATTCTGACCAAGAAAGGAATGGGATATTACATTGCATAAATATATAAAAACACATATCTGCACATATATTCCTTTTATACTTGTCTGTATTCTTTTTAATCTCTATTTTATCTATCTTGTTCCTCAGCGTAACCTTTTTTATATCTTATATGTTGATTTTCTAATTACCCTATGCATTCTTTTCTTTTTTATATTTGACTTTATTAAATTTATCAAAAACGAAAAACATATCCAGAATATGTTAAAACATGATCATATCATTTATCATGAAATTGAGTATATAAATCATAAAGATATTTTAGAACATGACATAAAAATCGTGCAACAACAATACAATGAACAATTCAAAATTAATTGTGATTTACAAGATTATATAGCCAAATGGTGCCATGAAATTAAACTCCCCCTTTCGGCACTTTTGTTAATGAATGAAAAAATTGAAAATCAAGAACTACGCATGTCTACAAAGGATCAATTAGAAAAAATTCGTCAGCAATTAAATGCAGCGTTAATTGGTTGTAAAGTTCAAAGCCGCCTTTATGATTTACAAATGAAAGAAGTCAATCTCAACGAATGTATCACAACATCCATCAAAAATAATCAGTATTTTTTAATCCAAAAACATTTTGAAATCAATATTGATCCTTGTCAAGAAACAATTTATTCAGATAAAGAATGGCTTGTTTATGTTTTAGATCAAATCATTGTTAATGCTATTAAATATTGTCAAAAAAAGCCAAAACTCCAAATCACATTCAAAAAGGAACAACAAGAGCGAAAACTCATTATTAAAGATAATGGAATAGGAATTTTAGAAAGTGATATACGAAATATATTTGAAAGAGGTTTTACTGGAAGAAATCGACATAATGGACAATATAAATCAACAGGAATGGGACTTTATTTTGTTGATAAAATTTTAAAAAAACTTGGACATGATATTGATGTTGAAAGTGAGTATGGAAAGTACACAAAATTTATCATTACATTTCAAGATAATCGAGACTATTTTCAGCGTTAATCTTACAAATTATGTAAGATTGACACTCCTTTTGTAATAGGAATGTAAGGATTTTATTATTCAACTGGTTTATCATAAGATTGTCAGGAGGTATTTAAATGAATAACAAAAAAGTATTAGAAATTAAAAATTTAACAAAAGATTATGGAAACAAAGGATTTCAAGCAAGAGTTTTAAAAGGGATTGATCTGACAATCTATGAAAATGATTTCATTGCGATTATGGGACCAAGTGGTTCTGGGAAAACAACGTTATTGAATATTTTATCTACTATTGATAAACCAACCCAAGGAACAATTACATTAGATGGTCAAGATATCACAACAATCACAAACAAAGAATTATCAAAGATAAGAAGAGATAAAATTGGTTTTATTTTTCAAGATTATAATTTATTAGATACAATGACACTACAAGATAACATTGCTTTACCTTTATCATTAAACGGTGTTGATTCCTCAATTTGTATACAAAAAAGTTTAGAGTTAGCAACAATGTTTGGATTAAAGGAACACCTAAAAAAGTATCCTCATCAGCTCTCAGGTGGACAAAAACAAAGAGGTGCTACTTGTCGTGCCTTAATTACGGAACCCAAAATTATCTTTGCTGATGAACCAACTGGAGCATTGGATTCAAAATCAAGTCGCGATTTATTAGAGTGTCTAAAAAATGTGAATGAAGGTAATCAGGCAACAATATTAATGGTCACGCATGATGCCTTGAGTGCTTCTTATGCCAAAGATGTTTATATTTTATGCGATGGATCTATTCAATGTAAATTAAGTCGTGGACATGATCGTAAAGAATTTTATGATCGCATTATAGAAACACAGGCATCTATAGGAAGTGATTTTTCATGAGTATGTTAAAATTGGCTTTTCAAAATTTTCAAAGAAGTTTTAAAAATTATATATCTTTAGTTATTTCTCTCGCTTTTACAATTTTAATTTTCTTTAATTTTCAAAATCTAATTGATTCACATATTTTTGATTCTTTAGGTGAGGCTGTTTTTAGAAATGTAGAAATCATTATTCAAATTATTACTATTGTTTTGATATGTTTTATGCTTTTCTTTATTTGGTATGCGACAAATGTCTTTTTATCTAAACGTAAGAAAGATATTGGTATTTATATCTTTATGGGTTTAACCAATCAAAAGATTGGTCAATTGTATATGATTGAAACAACTTTTATTGGTCTGATGGCTTTATTGTTTGGTATTGTGTCAGGAATCATAACTGCTCAATTATTTCAAATGATTCTTTTTAAACTTTCAGATATTTCAATTGATTTACAGATTGGTTTTTCCCTCAAATCTGTACTTATTGTATCAGCGATTTATTTTCTTATTTATTTGATTTTTGTATGTAAAGGATATATCAATATTGTCAGAAGTAGTGTTTTAGAAATGGTCTCTGCTTCAAGACAAAATGAATATGTTAGACAAAATCATTTCATATTAATAATGAAAACGATTGTGGGCATGGGATTCCTTTGTACTGGTTATTATTTTGCGATTAAAAAGGGTGGTATGGACACAATCAATAATGCCATGCTTGCTGTGGTACTTGTGATTGTAGGTGTTTATCTTCTCTTTGGAGGAATGATTCCCCTGCTCTTTCAAACACTTGCGAAAAGAAAAACTTTCCTATATAAGAAAGAACGTAATCTTTGGGTGAACAATATCATATTTAGAATAAAAAAGAATTATCGCACATATGCTATGGTAAGTGTTTTGATGTTATGTTCAGTAACTGCCCTAGCAACTGGTTTTGCAATGAAAGAACGTCATGATGGAATCGTCCATTTTAGAAATACGTATACTTTTCAGGTTATGAGTCCAAAAAAGGACTTATATAAAGATTTTTCTGAACTTATAGATAAAAATAATGATATAGAGTATAGTGGAGAAGTTTCTTTTTTACAAGTAGACTCTTCTTATATTGATGAACGATTCAAAAATGCAAGTTATGGTTTTTTATCTTATTCCCAAGTTAAACAACTTGCCAAAGATACACATTTCACTTTTGATTTTACTATTCCAAAAGACAATGAATATATTCGTGTTGATAGAAAAACATTAATGACTATTATAACTGATAATACTCATGAAACAATCAAAATTAATCATCAGGAATATCAAATAGCAGATTATACTACAACTCCCTATTTAGGATATATGCAAGAAAAGACAGCATTTTATATGGTCAATGATACAGTTTATCAGCAATTAAAATCAATAGGAGAAGAGTTTTATTTATACAATTATAAAATTACTAATCCTTATCATTTTGCAGCATCTATTCAAGATATTCAAGGGCATTCTGATTGTATGGGGCTTATCAAAATGGATCCTCAAGATGATGAATTACAATGGGTAAGAATTCTTTATTCATTATGTATCTTTATGTTTATGGTCTTTGTCTTTGCAAGTGGAAGTATTATTTTTATGAAACTTTATAATGATGCTTTTGAAGAGAAAGAAAGATACCAAGTATTACAAAAAATTGGTATTAGCAAGAAAACTCTAAAACATTCTATAACTAATGAACTTCGTTTTGCTTATGCTGCTCCACTTCTAGTTATGACAATATCTTCCTATTTCTCAATTCGTGCTTTAGCCAATATGGTTCAAACTGATTTATTGATGATTAATATCATCAGTGTCATAGCAATTATTATCTTCTTTACCATCTGTTATTTCTTATCAACTTCTATTTATCAAAAAAATGCAGGTATCAAATCATAAGCAACAAAAGAGTACTTAAGACAACAATCAAAGTACTCTTTTTTCCTATTCAATAGTTAATGACTTTCTAAGATATTGTGCTGTAATTGTATTAGCATTTTTAATCATTTCTTGAGGTGTACCTGTAAAAACAATTTCACCACCAGCTGTTCCTCCATCCGGTCCAACATCAATGATATAATCTGCGAGTTTCATCACATCAATATTATGTTCTATCACAATAACAGTATTCCCTTGAGCAACAAACTGATCTAAGAGTTTCATTATATTTTTGATATCTGAGGCATGTAGCCCAGTTGTTGGTTCATCTAATAAATAGATATTTCCTTTTTGTTTTAAATGCTTAGCCAATTTTATTCTTTGCAGTTCTCCTCCTGAAAGGGTTGATAGTGGTTGTCCTAATGAAAGATAAGAAAGACCTACCTCAATCATTGCCTGTAACTTTCTAGAAATCTTATGATGGTGTTTAAAGAATTCAGACGCTTCTTCAACTGTCATCTTTAATATATCAATGATATTTTTTCCATGATAACGATAAGACAAAACCTCTTGATTATAACGTTCACCATGACATGACTCACATGTTGTGATCACAGGATCCATAAAGACAAGTTCTATTGTAATTTTTCCTTTGCCTTTACATTCAGGACATGCTCCTTTACTATTAAATGAAAACAGTGAAGCAGACACTTGATTCTCTTGCGCCATGAGTTTTCTGATATCATCAAAGAATCCTAAGAAGGTCACTGGCATAGAACGATTGGTTGCAGTGATTGATGACTGATCAACAATAATGACACGCTCTTCATATTCTCTAGCAAACACATCTCTAAAGAGACTAGATTTTCCAGAACCAGCAACACCTGTCACAACACATAAAACATTTTCTGGCACATCTACAGAGACATCTTTTAAATTATGGAGATTGGCATGGCGAATACGGAGAAATTGAGTAGCTTTGCGAGGCTGAGACTTTAAGGGTAAGGCTTCACTCATTGATTTTCCTGTGAGTGTATCAGAAACCAATAAATCTTGATAACTTCCTTGATACAATATTTCTCCTCCATATCTTCCAGCACGTGGTCCCACATCAATAATTTCATCTGCAATCGATATCACATCTTTATCATGTTCAACAACCAAAACAGTATTTCCTTTATCACGTAAATTCTGTAGTAATTTTGTCATACGATAAACATCTCTTGGATGCATTCCAGTGCTTGGTTCATCAAAAATATAAATTAAGCCAGTTAATGAACTTCCCATATATCTGACTAATTTTAAACGCTGTGCCTCCCCACCAGATAAAGTTGTCGTCTCTCTATTCATACTTAAATAAGGTAACCCAATATCAATCATTCTCGTGAGAGATGCAATTAAAGTATTGATAATCGTTTTTGCTCGTGAATCATTGATGTGTTTTAAGACTTCACGAAGTTGTGTAAATTCCATATCGCACATATCCATAATGTTATAGCCATTGATATAACAATTTAAGGAATTTGGATTTAAACGTTTCCCATGACAATCAGGACATTCATACTCTTTGACAATTCTCTTTAACTTCATTAATGTTGTATCACTAGATTGTGATAAATCTCTTTTGATTAATAGACGATTAAAATGATGATAAATACCTTCAACCTTCTTATGAACACGTTCACCGTCTTTTTCATAAGCACCATATAACATGAGATTCTTTTCTTGTGGTGTATAATCTTTCCACTTTTTATCCAAATCAAATAAACCACTTTCAGCATATTGTTTCCAATACCAGTTTCCAACATGATAGGCTGGTAAATCTAACATATCTTCATTTAAACTTCTCTCTGAATGAATGACTTCATCAATATCAATGTCTAAAACTTTACCAATTCCCGAGCAGGTTGGACACATCCCATTCGGATTATTAAATGAAAAATGTGACGCACTTCCTGCATAAGGTGTTCCAATACGTGAAAATAACAAGCGTAAGGCTGCATACATATCACTAATTGTGCCTACTGTTGAACGTGCATTGCCACCTAATTGTGCCTGATCAATAATGACTGATGGTGATAAATGATCAATCAAATCGACTTTTGGTTTTCTATACTTAGGTAATCTTCCACGTATAAACGCTGTATATGTTTCATTCATCTGACGCTGGCTTTCTGCTGCAATAGTATCAAAGACAATACTTGATTTTCCTGAACCAGAAACTCCAGTAAAGACTACTATTTTCTCTTTAGGAATGTTTAAAGAAATATTTTTAAGATTGTTTTGCGTTAAACCTTTGATTGTTATAAAATCCTGATGTGACATTTTCAATTCCTCCTTGTTTATCATATCTATAGCATAAACCTTCACATTAGGGGAGAGTCAAGAAGAAAATAAAAAATAATTTTCTATTTGAAAGCTGATTTGAGGATGTTTATAATAAAGATGAGGTGACTGACATGGAAATAAGAACACTCCAATATTTTTTAACAATTGCTAGAGAAAAAAATATTTCTAAAGCAGCTGAGCATTTACATATAACACAACCCACCCTTTCAAGACAAATGAAGGAGTTGGAAGAAACACTTGGTAAACAGCTTTTTACAAGAGGAAATCGGCAAATCTCATTAACTGATGAAGGTATGATTCTCAAAAAACGTGCCGAAGAAATTATCAGTATTGTTGAAAGAACTGAAGCAGAAGTGAGAGCAAATGAAGAATTACTGACAGGAGATATTCATGTTGGATGTACTGAAAAAATAGGTTTAAACCATATTGCTCAATCACTTGCCCTCATGCAAGAGAAACATCCCTTTGTCAGAGTCCATATTAAATATGGAAGCACTGAAGACATCTCATCTCAGATAGAAAAGTCTGAACTTGATTTTGGGATTGTGATTGAACCAGTTGATTTTATGAAATATGATTATTTGAAAATACCACATTCTCATACTTGGGGTGTTTTAATGTCTCAAAAGAGTCCACTTTCTCAACTTGAATACATCACTGCTGATGATCTACGTCAAATACCATTGTTATGTCCTTCACAGGAACTGGTTAAAAATGAAATTGCTGGATGGGTTGGTGGTAATCAAAGGAAATTAAATATTGTTGGAACTTATAATTTTCCTTTTGCTTTATCTTCGCTTGTGAAAGAAAGTCATCTTTATGCTTTATGTTTTGAACAGAGTTTTGATGATGCAATGGATAATGTCTGTTTTCGACCACTTACACCAGCAATAGAAGAAAACATGGTATTTATTTGGCGTAAATATCAGGTGTTTTCTAAACCTATTGAAATCTTTATGAATATGCTGAAAGAAAAAGTACAGAAATGAGTTGGACTCTTCTGTACTTTTTATGTCTTTATTTTAAATCTTCACCATTGGTTGCGATACATTTTTGATACCAGTAAAATGAATCCTTACGACTTCTATCGTAAGTTCCATTTCCAGCATCATCTTTATCAACATAGATAAAACCATAACGCTTTCTCATTTCACCTGTTCCAGCTGATACGAGATCAATACATCCCCAAGTTGTATACCCAATTAAATTGACACCATTGTCAATAGCTTTGCCCATCTCCATAATATGTTCTCTTAAATAATCAATACGATATGGATCATGGATGCTACCATCTGCTTCAACTGTATCAAAAGCTCCTAATCCATTTTCAACGACCATTAATGGTCGTTCATAACGATCATAAATCATCTCTAGATAATAACGCAGTCCTTGAGGATCAAATGCCCATCCCCAATCTGAATATTGTAAATATGGATTTTTAGCACCAGCCGCAAAGTTTCCAGAAACCATTTCATCTGCTTCATGCGTTGTTTCAAGTGATGACATATAATATGAGAATGTATACATATCGACAGTCCCATTTTTTAATTCAATCAAATCCTGATTCGTGATATCTAAATGAACTTCATGCTCCTTCCATAAACGTGTTGCATAGGTTGGATATTTACCTTTGCACTGCACATCTCCACAATAGAAGATGGATTTTTCCCACATATGGCGATTCGCTAAAATATCACGAGGATCACATGTCCCTGGATAGAATGTAATCCCACAAATCATACAACCAATCATATTGTCTGGATCAATTTCATGTCCAATTTGTACAGCTCTTGCACTGGCTACAAACTGATAATGTAATTGCTGATATCCTTCCTGATGTTCTTTTGAACCAGCTTGATTCCCAAATAAATTCAACATCATAATTGTATTATTGATTTCATTAAATGTTAACCAGTATTTAACCAGTCCTTTATATTCAGTAAAACATGTTCTGGCATATCTTTCATAAAAATCAATTAGTTTTCGATTGTTCCATCCACCATAATGTTCTTCTAAATAAAGTGGTGTATCAAAATGCCAGATAGTCACCAATGGCTCAATTCTATATTTTTTACACTCTTTAAACACATGACGATAAAACTCAATGCCTTTTTGATTCGGTATTTCTTCATCTCCATGCGGAAATAAACGACTCCATGAAATAGAGAGTCTAAACATCTTAAATCCCATTTCTGCAAACAATGCAATATCTTCTTTGTAGTGATGATAGAAGTCAATACCATCATGATTGGGGTAATAGTAATCATCTAAAACTGCATATTTTGCCCCATCAGGAATAGGCTGACCATTCCTGACTTTACCAGGATTCCCATCCTTATCAATAAATGTCACGTAACGAGGTTCTTTGACTGAGCCTCCTGTTGTCACATCAGTCTTGGCTGGTCCTCTTCCATCTTTATTCCAAGCTCCTTCAGCTTGATTGGCAGCAATTGCTCCACCCCATAAAAAATCTTTTTGAAATGCCATCTTTCTTTCCTCCTTGATTCTATTGTAACAAATTTTATGTTTGTATATAAAAACAATTTGTTATGATTTATACAATAAAAATAACGATAACAGTATAGACAATCAATGTCACAACCATGTTTAATGAAATCAGTGCAGCTGTATAACTGTTATCTTCTTCACTTTTAAACAGTGGTGATATTTGCATTGGTAAAGCAAATCCAGTTGGACACATAAAATAGATGAGCACTGCCAACATATAAATCTTATCAGCCATTAAATGTGGGAAGAATACAAAGAACCCTACAATGACAAAGGCAAATAGAACAATTCTCACAATTAATAATTTCAATAGCGAACCTAGTGTGTCCATATTGATTTTTAAGTTATAGCCAATAATGAATAAGATCATACCAATAATTGGACCTGTAATCATATTGATTGTATTTGTATAAACATCAATAAATGGTGTTTGTGCTAACATATTGTAAACACCTAATAAATTCAATCCTAAACCTAAGATAACTGCAATCACAAATGAATTCGTAAAAATTGTTTTGGCCAATTCTTTTGGACTTGTTTGTCCTGCACTCAGTTTAGCGACCATGATTGGGATAAGCACAAAGGCAATTAAAGTTCCTGCTAAGTCAAAGATAACTGTATTGCTGGCATATGCAACACCAACAATAGAAGTATAAAGTGGTAATGCAACATTTCCACCTTCACATGTTGTTAACATGAAATAAGAAATGTGAGAAAATCTTTCACCTGTGAACTTTGTGAAAAGTTTTCCAATGAACATTGTCAAAACAAATGCGATAAAAACATAAACAACAATCAAAATTGCTGATGATTCTATTTTTGAAGTTAATAAAATATTAAAGATTAAGATTGGAAACAAAACATTAAAGACAATATTGTTGGCTCCTTCTTTTTGTTCTGGTGTAACAAATCCCTTAATTCTTGATATAATCCCTAAAAGTACCATAAAGAATACGGGAAATAAAGTTGATAATGCTGCCATAAATTCCTCCTATTAATTTGTATATTTATATTTTCAATTGTTTTCAAAAAATGAATAATAAATTATTTCATCTTTTGATGTTTTTATTCTAATATATAAATAAAAAGAATACAAACACTTATAATTTATAGATTCCTATACCTAAAAGGCATATAAAAAAACTTATACCAGTTAAATGATATAAGTTATCGTAAAGGAATATATAAATCCAACTCAGAATCAGGATGATCATAGCCTAAAAATCTTTCATCTAAAACTTCAAATGTTTCTCGTGAATCTATTTCTTCTTTGGTAGAAAGAAGCCATGTTCCCCAAATATAATTTATTGTTTGTGGTAATGTCTTAAAACAACCATGATGTGTAAAAACAGCATAACGGCCTCCTGGTATGACTTTCTTGATAAAATATGATGCCATATTTTCAAAAGAATCAACCTCTATACCAACCACTTCATTAAATATCGTCTCTTCTCCAACAATAAAATGAACATCACTTAAAGATGATTCATAAATACCAAATTTACGATGCTCTTGATAAGAATAAGGAGCCTTTTCTTCAAGACTATAAAACTCTTCCCAAAGTTTTTTAATCTCCTTGGTTCTTAATTGAGTCTGTCTTCTGATTCCAACAACCTTAATTTCAGGCAATATGACAATTTGAGGATGAACAGTAACATGATGAACTAAGTGTTCTAACAAATCAGAATTTAAATTTCCTTTATTAGAAGTTAATGTTTGTATTCGATTCTCTCGATATTTTTGTGGACTCACTTTATAAATCAATTTAAAAGCACGACTAAAAGACTCAGCTGATTCAAAATTATTTTTTATAGCAATATCAATAATTTTATGATGCGTATATAAAAGTTGGTGAGCAGCATTGGCAAGTCGTCGTTTTTTTATATAATTACCAACACTCTCTCCAATCAATGCTTGAAATTGTCTATTAAAATGAAAGTATGAATAACCAACAAAATGAGCAACTTCTTCAACTCTGATATCTTCTTCTAAATGATTTTCAATGTAGATAATAGCATCTTCTAAAGCCTTTTGATAGTTCATGTTTTTATATCCTTTCTATAATGATTGCCAATCAAACAATCCTTTTTGAACATCATCAATATGAATTTCAATTTCTGATGTTTGATTATCAAATGGTTGAGATAAATGATACAGATTCCAGCCATTCTCATGTCTCCCACCCCAGCATAACTCGATTGTCCCATCAATCGGTGAAATAATCATACTTTTGGTTGTACCAAAACTTTCTTTATAATTATGAAAACAAAGTCCATCAGGATATTTATCTAATAACATTTCTTTGAGTTTTTCTCTTGTGATTGCTTTTTGATATTGTAATTCTTTTTCTATATATTGATATCGACCAACGCTATGTGTAAAGGCGTGTTTTTCTAAATGCATCAATTCTGGTAATACAGAATGATTTGTGGCATGAAGCATTTGTTGAGAACTATGCATATCAATTTCTCGAAATGCTTTTTGACCATCCATCGTTTGGACAAGTGCCCCATGACCTGTCTTATCTAATAAAATAATATTCATATTAAAAACAATTGGCATATCTTTTAAATAAGCTAATGCCTCTTTTGTATTTTTACAGTTGTCAAGCAGTGCTCTCACAACAACCCAATATTGTAAACCTTGAAATTGTGGTTTTTTCATATGAGGTAAGTTAGCAACAGGAAGACCACATGAACTGATTGTGACAGCTAAACCCTGATCATTGAAACCATCATCCCGTCCAAATTGTAACATAGATGTTCCAATATGTGTATAATTGCCTTTTGCCACTGTTCTCATCAGACAAAAATCTTCAAGTTCACAAGAAAATTCATAATTTCTTGCAAGTAATGGCTTCTTTTCAGCCGTCATACTTGGAAGCAATGCAATATGACTACAGCGAGGAATATAACAAGTCATATTATAGAAGAATAATGATTCTAATGATACATTCAAAGCATCAGCAAAGCCATTGATTTCATCAGTTAATCCTGGACACCATTTATCAAGTAATTGATTGGTTTCTTGAATCTGATAAAGAGTCATTTCTGGTTTTACAATATATTTTGATTTTAATAATAAATTTGTCTCAATCATCTTTCCTAATTGATAACCAATTTCATAATGGGTTCCACCGACCTCAATAGTACGTGTCTGTATAGTTAACATATTATAACACCTTTCCTTTCACTATTGTTTGTTTAATCTGGAAATTATCATCAAAGAAAATAATATCTGCAAAATTCCCTACTTTTATTTCTCCCATTTTATCAATACCTAAACTTTTCGCTGGATTATAACTTGCTAAAGAAACAGCTTCATTCAAAGTTAATCCTAAATGCTGATATACATTTTTGACGCATTGATTCATATCAGCCTGACTCCCTGCTAAAGTTTCATTTAATAATCTGACTTGATGATTGTTGATACGAACTGTTCCCATTGATGACTCATAAATACCATCTGGTAATCCTGCGGTTTCTACAGAATCAGTTATCAAAACCACCTTGTCTTTTCCTTTCGTTTTTAAGAGGATTTTAGCAGCTGGATAAGAAACATGTATTCCATCTAATACCAATTCAGCATATACATTTTGATTTATCATCACAGTTCCTGTAACACCCACTTCCCTATGGGTTAGAGGTGTCATTGCATTATAAGTGTGGGTTGCTGATGTAGCACCTAAGTCAATTGCTCTTTGCGCTTCTTGATAGGTCGCATTGGTATGACCCAATGAGACAATAATACCTTTCTCACATAAATAGGGTATCAATTCAGTAGCCCCTTCTAATTCTGGAGCAAGTGATACTTTTTTGACGATATCTTCATTATTATTAACAATAGAAACAAAGTTTTGAATAGTAGGATGAATCATATATTCTTCCGGTTGTGCTCCTTTGTAAACTTTACTGAAAAATGGTCCTTCCATATGAACGCCTAAAATTTGTGCTCCTTCAACTTTTTCTTTATTTTTGACAACATTTTCAATCGCATGTGAAATAGATTCAATAGGCATTGTGACTGTGCTTACAAGAAAAGAAGTCACACCTGTTTGTAAAGATGCTTTTGAAATGGCATTGAGACTTTCGAAAGTTGAATCCATCACTTGATATCCACCTCTACCATGAGTATGAATATCAATAAACCCTGGACTCACATATAACCCTTTGGCATCTATGATGTCTTCTTTTTCTGGTTTCCTCTCACTAATTTCTACAACCTTATCTCCCTCTATAAAAACATTTTTAGTAACAATTTCATCATGTAGAATAACTTTTCCATTGATTATGCACTTTTTCATAATATTTCGTATACTTCCTTTCTTTCATTTCCTTCATTTTATCAAAGTTTGTTATTGTCTTCATGATATTTTCTGCTATAAACATCTAAAAAAGACATCATGTGATGCCTTCATCTATTAAAAGAATTTCTTTCCATTTAAAATATTAATATGATATTCTTTAGTTACAGTTATTATCTGTTTTTTCAACAGTATTTTGTCTATAATGTTTGGCATGTGGGCTCATAATAATAACAGTTGGCACATCCTTCACTGATAGAATAACAGCCATGCAAGGTGCTTCATCAGCATTTACTGCAAATGATGTATAAAGTCCATTTCTATCTCCCCAAATAGACACCAATCCTAACTATTCTGTATAAAAATCGTTACATGCTTCATAGTCTTTACTAACCAATATGTGAATGGTTATTTCATTTTTCTATTACCACTCTTTCTATGTACTATTATAAGATGAGCTGTTTCATGGATTATTGTAAGACATAGACACAGAAAAATTGATCACTTCACTCTTTTATAAACTTTCATAAGAAAATTTTAATGCTATTTTATGATTATATACACTTTAAGAATGATATTGATTTTTTCTCTTGTATACTTTTTAATAAGTCATTTTATTTTTTGACTTCGCTTTTTAACCTAATATAATAAATAAACGCTCCTATAAAATAAGGAATATTCATCTCCATTAAAAACACCTTCATCCCCACTTCGAAATTCACCAGCTTCTACTTCTAAAAACTTTTCCATAACGCCATGAACTCTTTTCAAATCTTTTAAACTGAATGGATCTATCTCTTGTATCATGTCATAGGCTTCATATGCATTTTTCACTTTTTGAATTTCTCGCTCTAACCCAAGAACAACCCTACCATCAATAACATCTTTTACTTCTCCTAATGATAAAGAATTTGCTTCAATCTTTAAAGATGAATGAATTGATTTAATTCGGTTATTTCTCCTTAGATGTGGCTTTGCATCTAGATTGTGATATACATTAATTTTACCCATTTTTTCAGATATAGAAGAAACTAAATTTAACATATCTTCTGTTATTGAATAAGGTGGTTTATAATCCTTCATTTTATCACCTCATCTTGCTTATTATCTTACTTACTATGTTACCATATTTATAAAAAAATACACATTATTTTATATAACTTTCATTTATAATATTTCTACTTATTGTCATAATCTCTATTTTCATAGTTCATTTTATAACTAAATTCAATTACATAAAATTTTAATGAAACTAATTATATTAGCATATTTGATATTATATAGAAAAAATGAGTGAGCACTTTCAAATGATTGAATTATTCTTGTTATTAAAATTTAATGGTCACTTTCATAAAAAACAAATTTAATCAATCAACTCTAAGACATTTTGATGTTTAGCAAACAACTAATTATATTCCATACTATTTACTTTTAAAGCTTTATCAATTATGAATCTAATAAATCATTCAAACTCATTAGCTTACAGCCTTTACTCTCATAATAATGAAGCATTTCATCAATCTTCTTTTTATCATAACTTGTAATACAATCAGATAAGACATTAACTTGATAATCTGCCTTGCGTAAATTATAAGTCGTTGATTTCACACAAGCAACAGCATCTGCTCCAGTAATATAAAACTCACCTATTTGATTTTC
Organism: Candidatus Stoquefichus massiliensis AP9; assembly: GCF_000455285.1. Taxonomy (GTDB): domain Bacteria; phylum Bacillota_I; class Bacilli_A; order Erysipelotrichales; family Coprobacillaceae; genus Stoquefichus; species Stoquefichus massiliensis. The sequence continues at coordinate 125,871 of NZ_HG005289.1, forward strand.
AGTTATAAAGTTTGCAAATTCCTCACTTGTTAATGCATTTCCTTTAGATTTTATAAAAATATGATCTGATACTATTTTTAAATCAGAAACTAATTCAGATCCAGGTGTATTAGGTTTAAATGTTCTTGTTCCTGCTGATAAATTATAATGCCTTATATAAACAACATGAATATCATTTTTAACTGCCCAATCTATTGAACTATTTATATTATCAATAATTTCCTTATAATTCTTTGTAATATCGTTTTGAATATCTATAACTACTAAAGCTTTTTCCATTGTACACTCTCTCCTTCTTATAAATAGATACTATCATCACATCATTATTAATGTGTTGAGTTCTTTAATCATTAACATATTGAATTATATAATGCTTATTCAATTTTAGATTCTATTATTGCAAAACAATGGAAAATTAATTGAGCCTTCATTCCCCTACTTTCTTCCTATACTTTGTTCTGACTGAAATAGCCAATTTATCTATAAAGCATTTTACATTGAATATGTTAAAACTATCATATCATTTATAACTTGCAACAGCGTGTCATGTTCTATATTTTTCTTGGATTTTTTTAACTCTTTCAAATATGATATTACGAATACTTTGAGGAGCAATCACTTCTACTTTATCCCCACAAGATAATATATAACTAAAGAGAAGTTCATTATTTGGCATGAATGTTTCTACCAATAAACTTCCATCTTTATTTTTAGTGACTTCATCATCAAATTTCTCATAAACTTGAACTGACATACTTTTATCAAACAAAAGTGTGACTTGAATCATTTCCATTTCAAATTTTTCTGCTCTTGTAAAAATTTCATTTGGTATATTACGGGTATACCCATCATCTGTCATCTCTAAATTTCGAATGCGTGTGAATTTAAAAAAACGGTAATCATTTCGTATGCAACAATATCCATATAGATACCAATCATAAGACTTGAAAACCAGTTTAAGTGGTTCAACAATACGCTGAATGCATTCACCTTTACCATTATAGTAATGAAACATAACTTTCTTATTCTTAAAAATTGCACTTTGTAATAAATGAAAAACTTCTTTCCTTGCACCACTTTTTGTCCAACTTGAAAAATCAAATTCAAACCAATCTGTGTTTTGTTTTTGAAACACACTACTCAGTTTTGATAAAAGAGCACTTGTATCCCCTTCTTCTATGATTCTAATCCCTTGTAAAGCCATTAATATTTGTTTCTGTTCTTCTTCACTCAGAAGAGATTTATTAAGTACAAAATTCTCTTGAATAAAGATACCTCCACCTTTACCCTGTGTAGCATATACAGGTATTCCTGCTAAACTCAATATGTCAATATCCCTATAAATAGTTCTTACTGAAACCTCAAAATGTTCAGCTAATTCTGGTGCAGTCATATGCCCTTTTTGCAGCAAAAGATACACCATTTGAAAATATCTATTGTCTTTCATAATATCCCACCTCTTGCTCATTATATTAAACATGACATCGATAATCTTGTTTTCATTGTGTTTTCATAAGATTTAAAAAACCCAAATATATTTTAATAACTTTTTTAATCAAAACAGAACTTAAATCATTTATTACTTCCCACTTATTTAACTCTTTTTGATAAAAAAACTCAGTCATTAACCACATTGTAGAATCAGCCATATTCTATCAAAATTTTTATTTTTTAAATCCTGTTTTCGTATCCAAAAATAAATGTGACCACAATCACCAAACATATACTCCATATCTTCTGTTTCAATCGTTCCCATTTGAAATAAAAGTATCCAATCTTTACTATTGATTTTAACTTGTTCTAATATATCATCTGGAATAACAGCAAAATCTTCTGGAGATCCTAACCTATATCCTCTAGTTACTATCTCACATTCTTCTTCCATAGATGATTGAATTGTATCAGAATAACCAAGAAGTTTTGTCACTTCCCCATATTCATCACATGGATATCCATATTCAATGCGGCATTCATCATAATCTTCCCATTCTATTTCCATATCTGTAATTTCAGCAGATAAATCACCATATTCAGGAAAACTGATATGACTTTCAAAAGTTATGGCTAATTCTGGCATAATTGCCTCTTCATCCATATCCTTAGGAATATTCATAGGAATTAGATGATCTTTTGTGGGAAAATAGTATACCTTGGCTGATCCGTTATCTTTAGGATCAAATCCCCATGGCATACTTATTTGCTCATAAAAGAAACTTAATATGCCAGTCTTGGGTAATAAATTTTCAGTATCATCATTTTTTACATCTTCAAGATTAATTTGAGCCATAAATGATAAAGGTCGTTCCTTTGTCTTACCATCAAATGATTCACCTAAAAATCTAGGCCATACAAAATCATTGGGAACTGCTGGTCTACCTCCAATTTTGCTACTGCAAGCAGTAAGTATTTCATCTGCCTTTTTATATGATATCCGTATTTCATTTCTTGCTAACGCTGTTAATATCACTTTTAACTTATCTTTATTATATCCGCTCATATCGTTACTCTACATATCTTTCATCATAACTAAGATTTATCTATTGCTTTTTTATTTTATATTTAATTTACCATATCTAAATTGAAATATCTTGTTCAAAATTTTATATTTTTATCTTCTCTAATCAATAATTTTTTATCTCTATAAATCAATTAATAATATCTAAAAATTCACTTTAAATTTTATTAACTGGAACTTCTTATCTCTTTTTACAACTTCAATATTCTTTATTCCTTATTTTTTAATACCTCATTATTCCAAACTAATTTGAATAACTTTGCAAATAACTCATTGCGTTTTTCTATTTCTTTTTTTCCAAATTTTTGATAAGGCTCAAAGGGGAGTTTATTCTCTTTTATAAACTTAATAAACTGTGGATTATTTTGATAAGCCTGTGTACCAAGAGATTCAGAATATATGTTTCCTTCATTAGAGCAATATTTATTTAGCTTATATTCATATTTAGCATCATTCAAACTAGCATTTATACTTTTATGTAATAAAAGTAATGCACCAAGGCTATTTCTCCAACGTCTAAAATCTTCATGATCTAAATATTCATCAGTAAACCACTCAAAATGATCACAAATAATGTGTTCAACTTCAAATGGATTTTTTACTTTTACAGTTTTTACATAATTACAATAGTTTGAAGCAACACCAGTATTTTCCTCAATGTAGCCAGTTATACGTGCCAACATATGTTTGATATATTTTTTAGTAAACCCATTTAATCTAAAATCTTGTAAAACTTTATCACTGTCAAAATCAAGGCTATTATATATAAATAACAATTTATCCTTTAACTCATTTACATTCAAATTTCTAATTTCTTTCGTTACATTAAAGATATAATTTTTAATTGTACTATATTCAATTTTACTATAATTTGTAACTCTTGAAACAATATATAAATCGATAAATCTTGCAACAATATTCATTTTTTTAATGATTATATCCCAACTATCTTCAAAACAAATCGTCGATAAAATCAACTGAGGTTGAAAAGTGAAATTGAGCTGAGCATTATAATACACATATTTTGTTTCCTTTGAAAACTTACTTTCTGCTTCCCTAATTTTCATATATATATCTGCATATTTAGCAAACTTTCTAATGAACTGTTCAAAATCATATGATGTTTCAAGGTTTAATTTTTTACTTTCATCTCTAACCCATTTATGAAATGGCCCTCCAATGATATCAAAATCTAATTTTACTGCTCCTGCTTTGTTTTCTCTAATAGTTATGGCATATTGTGCTCTTAACCAAGCCTTAATAAATATTTCATCACGCATAATAGGATCTAGCCCACTTGTTGCCTCATCCAATATAAGTAATTTAGGTTGATGAGATAAAGCAATTGATATTGCTAACTTCATTTTCATTCCTCTACTGAAATCTTTTACTAACTTATTTTTTGGTAAATCAAACTTTTCCATATAGTTATAAAATGTTTTTTTATCCCATTTCTTGTAAATATCCTTAAGAATATTTTCTGTTTGCAGAATATTATAATTATCATAAAACTCGCTTACATCAAACACAACTCCAATATCTTCCTTTAACCTCAAATTATTTTTTTCATTTGTTTGTCCCAATATTGAAATAGTTCCAGAATCTTTCTCTATTGTATCCAAAATACAATTTATAATCGTTGATTTACCTGCACCGTTTTCACCGATTAAACCCATTATATTTCCACAAGGCAAAATAAATGATATATTCTCTAGATGAAAATCTCCATAATTTTTTGTAATATTTTTTATTTCTAATGCATTCATAACAACACACCTTTCTTTTTATTATTCACCTTCATAAAACATCGTTAATATCTCACATAACTTGTCTAGTTGAATCCCATTCGTTCGCCCAATGTCAGCCACTTCCTGTAATTTTTCTTCAGCTAATCGCATTTGTTCTTCCAGTATAAATTCTTTATTTGGTGAAGAGACAAACGTTCCCTTTCCAGCAGCACTCTCAATAAAGCCTGCTCTTTGTAATTCTTCATAAGCCTTTTGCGTTGTTATCACACTAATATGCAAATCCTTTGCTAACATTCTCATTGACGGCAATGAATCTCCACACTTGAGTTCCCCACTCATGATAGCATTTTTTATTTGAGTGATAATCTGCTCATATATTGGTTTTGTAGTATTATTACTGATCAGTATTTGCACAACCATTCCTCCAATGTATATAAATGTATATATCGTACATGTACAATATATACATTTATAATTTTTTGTCAAGAGTTAAAAAATGATTGTATTTAATTTTATATAATTTTATATGCCTAAAGATTTATTACTGCTAACTTATTTTGTACTCAAACAAAATGAAAAAGTCCGTAAAACCTTATAGAATAAGGCTCTATGGACTTTATTTTTTTATTCCCACTCGGATAGCGATTTTTAAAATTAAACATATTTGTTCACGTATCGTATGCTATTTTGCTATTTTTAACATGTTTTATATCAATTATATTGACTATACGAGCTAATGGTATCAAAACGGTAGCAGAAACAATATTATTTTAAGCGATTGCGCTTGGATTATTGTTAAGATGATAACTAGCTATTCAAATGAGAAATATTCACACACTTTATAATTCATTAACTATCTATTTCGTCCTTACTTATTGTTTCAAAGAACTTTATTGCTTGATTTAGCATTGTAATAAAAGAACCATCACAATCCATACTCGAATATCGTTCTATAATTTCTTTTACAATTTCTTTTGTTAATACATAACGTTCATTAACTTGAAGAATTTGTTGCATATTTTTATAGAAATCTTCTGACGGTAAGTATTCATCCCTATGTGTATATATTTGTTCAAGAATATATACAGGTATTATTCTATCCTCATGTTCAAAGTCAAGCAAATCGGCAATAGAAATCTTATGCTCCTCATAAGTAGGTAACTCTTTTGATATCTTTGCTATACAATTTTGCAGATACTCTTTAGATAAATCACGCTCACCTAGTTTAGACAATCTAAACTTAATTTCAGAATATAGTTCAGAAATTCCTACATTCGGTGAAGTTGCATTAACATGAAAATTCCCATAAACACTGAACATTACACCATTTTGAGAACCATCGGGATGATAAAAATATGCTATAGGACAATGAACCATACTAAGCTTTTCGTTGTGTACACCTATCTTGACTTTATATGCTATAACATTCCATAAACAGAAAATAACATAGATATTTCCATTAGGATCATTATACTCAAAAAGCATATTACTACCTGTGCGTGAAAAACGATCTGCCACCACTTTCACATGGGAATCATTTACTATATTGACTAATGTATTTTCTTGCTCAGGATTTAAAATGTAAGATGTAATCATTCCATATGTATCTTCTTGAAATTCTTCTATATCGTTAATATAGCAATGCCATTCATACGCAATTTTAGCTACCGCATGTAACACTGTTTCTGAACTGAACAAATCTCTCATATCTGCCTTAGAACTAATTGAAATATCCTCAAGGGGTAGATCAATTATTTTGTTCGTTTCCACTCCATTAATCTTCAGCAACTTATTTTTAGGACCGACTAACACTGTATTTCCCTGCTTGTCCTTCATTCTAAAAACTCTATCACTATCCATAATGGATTTATTATCAGATACAATAATATTTTTTTGAGAAACATATTCACCAATAGTTAAATTTGCAGAAAATCGAACAGAATCGCCATCTCGTTCAGTTAAACCTATCTGATTTCTGAAAATATCAAGTTGTCGTATCATTGCTTTTTCATAATGATCGTTTGTAAATGAATTATGCTCTCGACAAACAAATTTTTTTCTTAATTTTGCTCCAGTCAAGGCAGCAGGAATTATATCAGATATAGTCAAATTTATTTCATCGTTACAATAAATACATTTCATATACTAGTACCTCCAGTCAACAGTTTTTAGTATTAAACATATTTATTCTCACACCACATACAATTTTGCTAATTATAGCTTTAACTATATTAATCATAGATAAGAACCAGTGTAAGCAAAAAAGGTAGTAAACAAATAATATTCAGTAAAATATAGTCTAAATTTAAGTATCAGATTTAGTTTCACCAAATTTACTTTCTTTTTGAGAAAGCAAATCCAGTAAATCAGTATCATTTCTTAAACTTTTTATTAATTCATCTATTGTGGATTTATATAGTTCTAATGAACCATCAGTACAATTAATCTGGTATTCAAAATCATCTTTAATATCAACTATTTTTTCTGATAATGCAACTAAATTATCAAAATTCATTAATTGATTTTCCGATCCATCTACAGTAAAAAAAACATTCTCTTTTTCTTTTAAAATACTAATTTCCATATTTCAAAATACCTCCATAAATTTGATATCTTTTCTCAATATTTTGTTTTCCTCCATCCAGTATACGTGCAACATTATCCGTTCCAACTTTATTGCATTCTGTATATTCTAATGGATATGACATGTAATTAATTTTATTATCTTCATCAACATCTGCCTGTATTATCATATTTGCATCTGCATTTACTGTTAGTATAGCATCATGTGAAGTAATAAAAATCTGCGATGTCATTTTTTTATCAATTAAAAATTTAGCTAAGGTTTGTGTTAAAAATTCTTTATCAACATCATTTTCAGGTTGATCAATAAAAATAATATCTGGTTGTTCAGTTTTTATAATATCGTTAAAATAGTATTCCATAGAAACTTTTGCTATTGTTCCTTGATTAACAGTTGTAGCTTCTTTCCAACTACCATTAACATTTAATTCAAGAGTTAATGATAAATCGTTTTTAATAACATCATTAATATCTAAAGTTACTTTTTTTAATTCGTTTATAAACATTTTAATTGATTGATCATCTAAAAAATCAATAAATTTTATTGGTAATTTTTTTAATTTTGTAGAGATATTTTTTGTTTCTATAAAATCACTATCATCCGTTAAAACATGTTTTAAACTGGCTTTATCAAATGATAATGTAAATCTAGCTAATTCATTTGCATTCTTTGTTTCAATTGTATTTTTTATTTGATCAAAAGGATATTCGAGATAAACACCTGCAAGATCCTTATTAATTTTTAAAACATTTTTTATACAATTGATTAAAGTTGTCTGATTATTAGATAATAATTCTTCCCTCTCTTTGAATATTTTTTCCTTTTGCCCTAATTTAGTTGAAGAATTACGTATAGCTACATTTAATAAATTCTGTATTTGTTCTACTATCATTTCTTCAATCTTTCTTTTTTCAAACGTAATAATTTTATCCTTTACTTTCTCTAACAAAAACAAATAATCATCTATAATTTCTTCAACTACTTCCTTAAATTCAAAATATAAAGTTTTATTGATATCGTTAAAATATTTTAGAATCTCATCCTTTTTTAAAATGATTTTTTCATCATTTTCTATAATTAAACGAGTTTTTGTTGAGTCAAGATTTGCCATATTTTTAGGTTTTAATTTAAACAAACTTTTTTCAATTGGATTAGTATTTAAAAATTCAATACTTGTAAAAATATTTCTTAAACTTTCACTTCCCAATTTTTTCTCTTCCTCTAAATCAGACATTAATTCGCTATATTTATTACAATCTGAGATAAAGTCATTTATCAACGAATTTACATAAGACCTATTAGAAATTTTGAAAACATTTCCTAATTGTTCATGATCGTTTACATACTTCATAATCTCAGTATAAATATTTGGTATTTCCACAACTTTGAAGTTTTTATAATCATCTGGAACAGAATTAATCTCTAAAAGAGTTCCTTTCCCAATTCTAGAAAAATACGCACTTTCTCCTTTTCTCTTACTGTTATTTTTGACATCTTTTAAATCATTTCCCGTTATGCATCTAAATATTTCATTCAGTAATAATGTTTTCCCAGAACCCGATCCACCAATAATTACATTTAATGATGGAGATAACTCAAGTATTGAATTATTCCTAAAATTTTTATTATCACGAATCTTAATTGATTCTAAATAATTACTTCTTGAAATAATTTCAGATTCATGAGCCATTCTGGTTTGGTGATTTCTAACAGAAATCTCTAACCCTCGATATGTTGGTTCGGAAAAAATATAATGTTTAACTCTGTTGATAGCAATATTTCTACGTTTCACATCATTATCAAACTTATAATCCGACCCAACATAACATGCAGGATATTGATAATCGTCTAATAAAAGTTCTTCAATTTTACCATAAATTGAGTATTTGTTATAATTCTGCGTGTTTTCAAATATAACTGGTACAAAAATACCATTTCTTATCATATTGATTACCCAGTCTTCTGCTTCTTCTACTATTTCTACATCTTTTGAAGGATAGATTCCTTTGTTCTTCATAACATGAGGAATAAAAATAAATTCCATATTTTCATGTAATCTAGCAAACTCATCCTTATCTAAAAACTTGTTTCCTAATTTATTTGTTATAATTTCATTTAACTTTATTGAATAACTTACTATATCATTTTGTGGATTCAAAATTGTAATAGCATGTATATCTTTTGCATCAAATAAGTAGTCAATTTCAACTCCTGGTAAATAATTAACATTATTTTTCTTACAAATTAATGCGTGTTTAATATGATCAACGATATTTAATGTATTGTGATTAGTTACTGCTTTAAGTTCAACAGCTTCCTCTATCAAGATATTTTCAAATTTCTCATGAGTATATAAACTTTGAGGTTCTTTTCCATCATATGTAATCTCATGTAAAGTATGTTGATGTAAATCAATTTTGTGCCAACCTTTCATTGATACCCTCCTAGTTTTATTCTTTCTTTTATTTTTTATATTTCTTGTTGTTTCTTCACAACAGCAAAAGTAACTGGATTAAAATCATAATCGTTAAGCAATGTTTCGGCATCAATAATTTCTATTTTCCCTCTTCTTGTCAATTTGTCAAAATCATAAACTCTGTATAGATAAACACTCTCATCTTTGTAAGTTTCAAAAAATAATTTTTCATTCTTACTCATAAAAAATGGAGTATTTAAACCACCTGATGTAGTTTTTACTTCAATTCTTCGAATTGTTCCATCATCATTAATCGAACTTATGTCATACCCAAGTCCATCGCCTTGTAATCGACTAAGATGTAAAACCCTTGTAACAGAAGTAGGATCAAATTCAGATACTCTTTCTTGTTCATATTCTAATACAAATTCTTCGCCTAAATTCCCTAAATCATCATTTCTTTCTCTTAATTCTCCCCAATTAACCTTACGTCCTTTAAATGTTTTGGATTTTTTCTTTCTAGCATTAATTTGAGTTTTAGAAATTTTATTCTTAGAATCACCAATACCTTTTATTGCTGCGAATCTAGCAGGTTCATATTTTTTATCCAGTATAAATCCTTCTCTGTAAATTTTTTGTTCGGTTGTTTGATGACTTGCAATATTCCCTATTCTTTGCAAAATTTTAATTTCATTACGAGATGAAGACATCTCTTTATCTTCTTCGTCATATTCAAGTACTTCATGAAGCATTTCTTTAGCTTCAGTAACATTTATCTCTCCATACTTATCCAATAATAACCTTACAGCTTTTCTAATATCTCCTTCAGAATGCATGATTGTTTCCTCCTAACTTATGTACCTTACCCTCTAATTTTCTTCAAAAATTTAAAAATAAAGTGTTTTAATTCTTTCTAAAGCTTCTTTAATATATGAAGCACTTTGCTTATATTGTTCGAATATAATTTCAAATCCATCTTCATCGTCACAAACAAAATTCCAATAATCTTTACCAATTAAAAGTTCTTCATCAGCAAAGAATTGTTTAACTCTTTCTTGCTTCCATTCAGCACCTTCACCATACATGTTGTATGCTGTTCCAAAGAATAATTTGATTTTTTCGTCAGGTTTATTTATTAAAGAATTTTTTAAAATAAAGTATTCTTGTAATAATGCTAGTTTTTCCGTTTTTGCTTTTTTGTTATCTAAATCTCCACCAGATTTTAATTCAATTAAATAATGTTCTTTCTTTTCCTCATTGTAAAAATAATGATCTGTTACATGTGATTTTTGAAAACTTCTAATATCAGCAGGAATCATACAACTGAAAGTATTGTAATCTGATGCTTTTGGTTTAGCATGTTTTTCATATTCCAATATAATATAATCCATGTGTTGTGATTGTTGAGGAAGTAAAAATGATTCAATATTGCCTCTTACGTCATAAGATAATTTTGCAATACTATTCCCTATGTTTTCTAAAATACGTCCAAACGAGCTATCAAAGCTTCTTACAAAAGCACTATAAAACATAAATTCTTTACCAAGTGCTGCAATAAAGCAATTATTTTTCTTGCGGTTAATTACACCTTCAGGATCATCTACTTCACTAGAATAACGTAATTCAAATCCTTCAGCAAAACTCTTAATATTAGAATCCATTATTTGTTGTATTGCTTTCTTTTTATTTTCATCCATTGAATTCACCTCCGCTTATTTGATAATTAGTTATTAACAAATGCTGCGCATTTTTATCATTCCTATCTTGAAAACTTACAAAATATTTTTTATCAAAACTACTTATATATATCTTATCACCGTTAGCAGTCTTTGTTCCTTCTGGATATAAAGATGCTATATAATCAGTATTTTTTATAACTAACATAAAGTTAGCTTTACATTCTTTAATTAAATAATTTGCTAATCTTAATTGGTCATTTTGATTAAATTCATTCTTTGCATAAGTACTAAATTCAGTATCATATGGCGGATCTAAAAAGACAAAATCATCTTGCATCGGTGGATTTTCATACATGAAATCATAAAAATCCATATTTCCAATTTTAGTTTTATTTAAATGTTTTACTAAATCACTATTTTGATAGTAATCAATTTTATTTAAGAAAGATTTTCTATTATAAGAAATTCCTCCATATGGTACGTTAAATTGACCGTTTTTGTTATATCTGAACATTGAAGAATAACATGTTTGACGCATAAAAAAGTATATAGCAGTCGCAAAGGCATTAGAAATACCAAATTCATCTTTATAGTTAATGAGATATCTAAAATGTGTATAAAATGCTGTTTTTAAAGAACATTCAATATTAGCAATTAAATCTTCTTGACATAATGTTCCTTTAGATTTCTCTAAACGTTTCATTCTAATCATTTTATTCTTTATACTTTTAATTAGTTCATTTACAAAGTTTTCAATTTGACAGTTAAAACTACGACTAAGAAGACCATTAAATTCATCAGCATTAGCTAATACAAATTCAGTAATTTCATCGTTTAACTCTCGTTCATTATAAGTATCATTCTTATAAGAACAATAAAGTGTAATTAAATTATCTGAATGATTATCAACAACATTACTAATGATTTTCCAGTTATGGTCAAAAGCTTTTAGTTTTTCAAAAAATTCTTTATCTTGATTTTTCACCATGTTATATAATGAAATTAATTCATCAGACTTATCATTTATTAAATAATTTTTGGCTTGCACTGCAAAATAAACTGCACCACCACCTACAAAAGGTTCATAATAATTATTTATTTTAATTGGTAAATTTGGTAAAATATATTTAAGTTCTTTTTCTTTTCCACCTGGATATTTTATTAGTGAAGAGAGTCTTTCATTCAAAATATTTTCCATTACGATCACGTCTCCTTTATGTTTAATTATATCAAAATTTTATATTTCTTAAAAGCATAAAACAGTAAAGTCCTCAAAATATTAATTAATATTTGCAGAAGTAACTCACTATAAAAAACATTATAAGGAGGAACTTTACATGAAAGAAAAAATGAATTTAATTAACGCCGATGCTTTTGATGAATTGAAAAAAATTAAGTCTAATTCAGTAGACTTAATCTTAACTGATGTACCTTACAACATATCAAATTATTCAAAAACCGATGTGTTTATTGGTAATAGAAAGTTAAATACCAAAATAGCTGAATGGGATGAAAACTATTTTGATCCAAGTCTTTTAGTAGATGATTTTAAAAGAATACTAAAACCAGATGGAAATATTTTTGTATTCACTAGTTACAATCAAATTGGTCTTTGGCATAAGTTTTTTGACAAAGAATTTGATACTTTTCAGTTTATGGTATGGCATAAAACTAACCCTACACCCTGTGTTTACAAAAAAACTTTCTTAAATAGTTGCGAACTAATTATCTGTTTATGGAACAAAGGTCATAAATGGAATTTTATTTCTCAAGAAAAAATGCACAACTTTATTGAAACACCAATTTGTGAATATCCTGAAAGATTAACAAACCCAAAGCATCCAACGCAAAAGCCCGTCTCTGTTTTAGAACACATAATCAAAATAGCATCAAACGAAAATGATGTTGTACTCGATCCATTTATGGGTGTTGGTTCTACTGGTATAGCTTGCAAAAATTTGAAAAGAAATTTCATAGGAATTGAGATAAATAAAGAATATTTTAAAGCCGCAAAAAAAAGAATTTTATAGACTAAAAAAGTATGGAAACACATTAAAATCCATACTTTTTTGATTCCCCATTAAAATCTTGATTTGAAAACTTGATTTTCATATGAAATCAAATTACTTGGAAAATTTCTATGACAATTTAAATTTCTACACCTTTGCTCATACATACGTTCGTTTGGTCTAGTTTTTGAAAAACTCATATCATATTCAGTTAGTTCAAACGATTCAGCAACACGTTTTTTAAAGTCATACAATGTAATTTCTCCTTCAACACGTAAAATAGCAGTTAAAAAATCAATTAAACTTTGTTCAGTTATGTTTTCTTTCATTAAAGTACCTCCTTTTTTTAATTATTTTTCTATATAGATAGAGTAAAACAAAATAAATTAAGTTACAATAATTAATAATTAAAAATGACGCATTCTTTGACTTTTTAAGGTCATTTTAAGGTCATTTTCTTTTTAATATTCAAAATACGCTTTATTTATCGGCTATTTTTGACTTACCTATTTATTCCCACTCAATTGTAGCACATGGTTTTGGTGACATGTCATAACAAACACGATTAACATGAGGCACTTCAGCCAAGATACGATCAGTAATCTTCATCAAGATAGGCCAATCAATTTGTTCAATCGTTGCCGTCATAGCATCCACAGTATTTACAGCACGAATAATGACTGGATAATCATAACTACGCGCATTGTTTTTGACACCAACTGATTTAAAATCAGGGACAATTGTAAAATATTGCCATACTTTTTTATCTAAACCTGCTTTCGCAAATTCTTCTCTTAAGATTTCATCAGATTCTCTAACAGCTTCTAAACGATCTCTTGTGATTGCACCTAAGCAACGTACCCCAAGTCCTGGCCCTGGGAATGGTTGTCTATAAACCATTTCATATGGTAAACCAAGTTCTACACCACATGCTCTCACTTCATCTTTAAATAATTGATATAAAGGTTCAACCAATTCAAATTGTAAATCTTCAGGTAATCCACCAACATTATGATGTGATTTCACCATCTTTGCAGTCTTTGTTCCAGATTCAATAATATCAGGATAAATCGTTCCTTGAGCTAAGAACTCAATACCATCTAACTTTCTCGCTTCTTCTTCAAAAACACGAATAAATTCAGAACCAATAATCTTACGTTTTTGTTCTGGATCAGCAATATTTTCTAACTTAGTTAAGAAACGTTCTGTTGCATCAACATAGATTAAATTAGCATCTAACTGATTTTGGAAAACTTCCACAACATCTTCAGATTCACCTTTACGCATTAACCCATGATTAACATGTACGCAATACAATTGTTTTCCAATCGCTTTGATTAACAATGCTGCAACTACAGATGAATCAACACCACCAGATAAAGCCAATAAAACTTTTTTATCACCAACTTGATTTCTAATGATTTCAACTTGATCATTAATAAAGTTTTTCATGTTCCAGTTCTTGTCAGCTTGACATTCATCAATCACAAATGCTTTTAATATATCTTTTAATTCTTCTTCATTAGCAGGATATGTTCTATTATCCACTTTTGCTAATTTATGTTCAAATGAAAGAATTGGATATCCAGCATTATATAAATCACTGCATACATCAATTTCTTCACCATCAATCACATTATTAGGACCACCACTTAAAACGATCCCTTTCACATTAGGTAATGCTTTTAATTCATCTACAGTGATATCATGAGGTTTAATTTCACTATATACACCTAAATCTCTAATTGTACGTGCAATCACAGTATTATTATGACTACCTAAATCTAAAATAACAATCATATCTTGTTTCATTCTTTTTCTCCTTAATCTGTGAAATTATCAAAATAACCTTGAACTAATACAATAGGTGTTCCTTTATCACCAGAACCACTTGTTAAATCACATAAAGAACCTATCAAATCAGTCAATTGTCTTGGTGTTGTTCCTTGTGAAGCCATATTTCCAACCAAATTATCATCTTTTTCTTTAATACTTTTCGCAATTGCATCTCTTAATTCTTTACCACTTAAATCTTTAAAATCATTATCAGCTAAATATTTTAGTTTCAATTCATTAGGTGTCCCTACTAATCCACTTGTATAAGCAGGTGAAACAACAGGATCAGCCAATTCCCAAATTTTCCCTTGAGGGTCTTTAAATGCACCATCCCCATAAACCATAACTTCTACATGTTTATCAGTTAAACTTAAGATTTCTTTTTGGATATTTTCAACTAAGTCCTGACATTCTCTTGGAAATAATTTAATAGTGTCTTCAGTAGATTTATTAGATCCTAATAAACCGTATTTTTCATTATATCCACTACCATCTACAGATGCAGTTAAAATATCATCCAATCCACAAACAGCCTTCGCTCCTGCTTCTTTTAATAGACGTTTTGTTCTTGCACGTGTATGAATATCACAAGTTAATACACAATCAGTATATTTTAAGATTTCTTGTGCACGATTCGCAAAAATAATTTCTACTTCTGCACCTGCTTCAGTAATAATATCTGAATAGTATTGCACATAATCTACACCTGTAAATTCATGTTTGTTTTCTCCAAATAATTCACGATATTTTTCTAATGTTAAAACATCACTATAGGGATTAACACCTGCTTCATCTAATTGATCATATGTTAATAACGCATTTCCGACTTCATCACTAGGATAGCTTAACATTAAAACAACTTTCTTAGCACCCATTGCAATTCCTTTTAAACAGATTGCAAAACGATTACGAGACATAATTGGTAAAATAACCCCAATTGTTTCTCCGCCTAATTTTTCTTTAACATCAGCTGCAATATTCTGAATTGATGCATAATTTCCCTGAGCTCTTGCTACAATAGATTCAGTAATTGAAATGACATCTCTGTCTCTTAACATAAATCCTTCACTATAAGCAGCTTCTGTTACACTGTCAACAACGATTTTTGCTAAATCGTCACCTTCTCTAATAATTGGGCAACGAATTCCTCTTGAAATAGTTCCTACTTTTCTATCCATATAAGTACCTTCCTGACTTTCTTATTTATATACAGTGCTATTATAATATAATTCATCCCATTACGCTATTATTTTTTTATCATAATTCCTGGAAATTATCTTAAAATCGACATTTTTCATTTCTAAATTGATTCAAATAAAAAAGAAGTCAACAAAAAGTTGCTTCTCATCTATGTACGATTCTCTATTCCATAGGTTTTAAATTCTTTTCTAATCGTTCTATCATCCAAGTCAGACGCTTAAAACGACCAACCTCTGTTTTTGCATCAAAGTATGCTCTTGTATAAGTCTTTTTGACAGATGGAGAC
This sequence comes from Candidatus Stoquefichus massiliensis AP9, assembly GCF_000455285.1. GTDB lineage: Bacteria > Bacillota_I > Bacilli_A > Erysipelotrichales > Coprobacillaceae > Stoquefichus > Stoquefichus massiliensis. The sequence goes on from NZ_HG005289.1 coordinate 142,144, forward strand.
ATGTTTAAAAAATGGGTATATGCCAATTCATTTGCTTTGAGTAGTTCAGATACAATATCAATTTGTTCATCTGTAATCCCTGATGGCTTTGTAGCAAGATCCCACTGACCATTTTTCTTTGCCTCTTCAATTTTGATTCTTCCAAATTCAGTCATTAATCCACATGATTCTAACCTTTCAACTAGTTCCTTATTTTTTATAGACCACTTACTGTTAGGTTTACGTGCTACAAAATACTTCTTATAAGAAGTATCATCAATTTTCTTCATTAATCCATCTATCCAGCCATAACAGAGTGCTTCCTCTAGAGCTTCATTTGCTTTTAATGTAGGTAATTCTTTTGTTTTGCTAAATAATAGCCACACTCCTTCATGTGATTGACAATTTTCAGATAACCAATCTCTAAAGTCAGCACGCGTTTGAAAGCATAATAGTTCGTCCATATATTGTCCTCCCAAATAATGATAGTTTCTCTACAAGCAAAATTATATCATAGCTATGAACTCTATCAAATTATTTTACAATTTCAATACAAATATTTTTATTTATTCACATCTGAACAATGCTATATTTATATCTATAATCATATGAATAGATAGGAGGTTTTAATATGAATGAATTTGTGTGTATTAAACGTTTTCTTCTACATGAGGATTATTATTTTGAAGGTATAAAGGTTGTTTCTTATCATATTGTCTACCCACAATTTATAGGTCAAAATCCTATCTTTCATAAATTAAATAAACAGTACTATTGGAATGCACTGAAGAAAAAAGAATATTGTAGCAATGTCTTATATCCGGATGCTGTTCAAGCATTCTTACAAGGATCAAAGGCTTTTCCTTATGAAATGATAGTCACAATCACAATAACGTTACAAACTGAACAAATTGCGAGTTTTTATCAGCAGGAATATTTATATACAGGAGGTGCTAATGGTAACACAACAAGAATGAGTCAAACAGTCAATACATTAACAGGTGAAATTCTAAAACTTTGTGACTTTTTTCAAAATACGGAAAACTGTGAAACTTGTATCAAAAATAACATTATTAAACAAATAAAAACCAGTCATGATCTAAGCAACTATTTTGATAATTATCAAAGTTTAGTTGAAGAAACTTTTAATCCACAGAATTTTTATTTAACAAGTGAAGGTGTAGTTGTTTTCTTTGCATTATATGATATTGCTCCACATTCTACTGGTATTCCAACATTTTTGATTCCCTATTTTGAATGTTAAAAAGGTACTTCTTTCATAAGTAGTACCTTGCATTTCCATTATAACAATTCTTTACGTAATTCTTCACCAGATTTTACATGTAAATAAGCAGGTGCAATATCAAAAACTGTCTTGCAGCCATATTGCCCTTCTTGAGCCAAACGATAAGCAGCTCTTGCATAAGCAACCAATACACTAGAAGTAAACTCTGGATTTGAATCCAATGTTAATTTATATTCAATCACATGTTTATGTTCTTGATCAAAACCTGTTACACCACTTCTTAAAACAACCCCACCATGAGGAATACCCTGATGATCTCTCATCAACTCTTCTTCACTGATAAAATGAACTGTTGTATCATAATCAGCAAAGTAGTTAGGCATTGTTTTGATTGTTTCTTCAATAACAGCTAAATCAGCACCTTCCTCAGTCACAACAAAACATTCACGTGTATGTTTTTGTCTTGTAGAAAGCGTTGGATTTTCACCTTTACGTACACTTTCCAATGCTTCTTCAACTGGAATTGTATACTGTCTTGCATCTTTGACACCATCAATTCTTCTAATAGCATCAGAATGTCCTTGACTGACACCTTTTCCCCAGAATGTATAATCTGCACCATTTGGTAAAATAGCTTGTCCATATAAACGATTTAATGAAAACAAACCAGGATCCCAACCTACTGAAATAATACTAATATGTTTTCCTGCAACACTTGCTGCATTGACATTGCTAAAATGTTCAGGTATTTTGGCATGTGTATCAAAACTGTCCACAACATTAAAAGATTTTGCCAATTCAACAGTTTGTGTTGGTAAATCATTTGCACTTCCACCACATAAAACAAGAACATCAATTTTATCTTTCATATCATTCAATTTTTCCATTTCATATACAGATACTTCTGTATGTGTTTGAACTGTTTCTGGTTTTCTTCTTGTAAAAACTCCCACTAATTCCATATCTGGACTATTGTGTACTGCACATTCTACACCTCGTCCAAGATTTCCATAACCTACGATTCCAATTCTCATTATCATCTCACTCCTTTTTCACATGCCTATTTTAGCATTTTTTAACAAGAAATGGAATTCTTTTTGATTATTCATGAAATGTGTTTTGACATATGATATAAAAACCTAAAGTTTTCACTCTAGGTTCCTTAATATGACTTTTCTATTTTACGTACTGGAAATTGAATCTCCGTTAACCATTCATCCTCTGTATCTTTATTCCATATTCCATCAATATATGATTCTCTTTGATAACCTATAATTTCATAACCACTTTCTTCAATATATTGCACGATTGCCTCATAGGCTTTTGGCAATGTGTAATAAGGACCTTTGTGCAACACACATGCTACTAAATCAACAGCTGGAAGAACTTTGAATTGAATAAGTTCGGTATCATCTTTCTTTTCTGTAACTGCTTCACAAATCTCTGCATGAATATCTGATTCTCGATATTCTTCATCATAATAAATTGTAAAACAATATTCTGGAATCGCACATTCACAGCCTGCCTTTTCCATTTCATTTCCCATTGCTGGCATATAATTGAATAAATCCTCATAACCGTCCATATGCACTTGCATTGATGCGATAATCACTTCAGGTATAGATTTCATCACAATGCGGTAATCACTATTCAAGCAATTACCTGAAAGATACCCTTCAACACGTGCAATCTGTTTTTGAATATCTGCCATTTCATGCAATAACTCACATTTTTTGCGTATCAGTAAATCTTTTTCTGACACACCATTACTGACTTTCTTGATGTCTTCTAATGAAAAACCAAGTTCACGCAATGCTAAAATGCTATGTAATTGTGGAAGCTGATCTGAGGTATAATAACGATAACCATTCATTTCATCTACATATTCTGGTTTAAATAAACCAATATCATCATAATGTCTTAATGCTTTAATAGTCACTCTATTCATTTGAGCAAACATTCCGATTTTATATAACTTTTGAGGTGACTTTTCTGCATAACAATTTTCTCTACTCATCATTCATTCCTCCCTTATTCCCACTGAAATGATACAACTGATATTATACATCCCACAATAGTAAATACAACTAAAATGCCAATTGAAAACAACAAATGCTCGTTTGTAACACCCATTGATATATCTTTCAATAATTTGATGCCATGTGTGAGTGGTAATATATTGGCAATATTTTGTAAAAATGGTGGGAATATTTCATATGGAATTGTGGCACCGGATAAAAATAACATTGGAAAATAGACAAAAGTTGTCACAACATTTGCAATTTTCACAGTTTTACATAGACTTGCTATTACCATTCCTAAACTAAACATGGATAGGACAACTAAGAAATAAGCGCCAATAAATGCCCAGACACTCCCTTGCATCTGATACCCAAAGCCAAACACAGCAACAAGTGAAACAATCACTGATGATAATAATGCTGTCATCATTGCTATCATGACTTGTACAAACAACATACTCATTGGACTGACTGGTGTTACAAAGAAATGTTTAAGAATCTTTTTATCTCGATAATCTGCAAAAGTCAATGGTAAGCCCATAAATGCTGTAGCACAAATGCCAACAGTCAATAAAGATGCAAAAGCACTATCCATAAATGTATATGAACCTTGACCATTGACAGTTTGATTACCAGCAATCATCCCAATCAAACATAAAACACCTACAGGCATTCCCACACCAAATATTAATCCATCTGGACAGCGTAATGCTAATTTTCCTTCAACTTTCAACATTGTCATCATTCTTTTCATACAAGTTTCTCCTCTCCCATATACCATAAGTAAGCTTCTTCCAGATTGTTATAAGGACTCTTCTTGATAATCTCATCAACCGTTCCTTCAACAATTTTTTGACCCTCTTTGATAAGCAAAACACGATCACATAGATTTTCTGCCTCTTCCATATAATGTGTAGTCAGTAACAATGTCATTCCCTGCTTTTTCAGCAGTTTTAAAATCTGCCAAACTTCTCGACGAGTTGTAACATCAAGTCCTGTAGTTAATTCATCTAAAAAAATGACTTCAGGATGAGGAATTAACGCAATAACAACTGATAATCTTTGTCTTTCTCCACCAGAAAGTTGAGCGACTGCCTGATGGATATATTGTTCTAATTGAAATTGTTTTAAAAGAGCATGATAATCTGCCGGATGACTATACATAGCTGCTCTTTCTTCACAGACTTCACCAACACGAATATTATTTTGATAATGAGATTGCTGTAATTGTACACCAACCTTTTCAAAAATAGTTTTTCGGTGCTTAGTTGCTTCTTTTCCTAATAATTTTGCCGACCCACTATCAGGTGTATTTAAACCAAGTATACATTCTATCGTTGTAGATTTGCCTGCCCCATTGTGACCTAAGAGTCCATAAACTTCTCCTTTTTCAACCTCAAAAGTCAGGTTATCAACAACTTTTCTGCCATCATAAGTTTTTGTTAATTGATGGACTTCAATACATTTATTCATCTTCTCCTCCTCCTTACAAACCTAGGATATATCCTCCTGTTAGGGGAGAGTCAAGTAAACAATCAAAAAAATTCAATAGTTGAAATCAACTATTGAATCCTATTTATGCTAATAGATTTCTTTTACGAAATAAACGAATATAAATGATAAGAAAAACAAATAAATTAGCAAGAATAATGAGAATTGCTTGAGTTGGAAACTCATTTAATGGTAATTTTGTTAAGACATTATTAATCTGTTGAGTAAAAAGAAAACTGCCAAACTTTTTGATACTCTCATTAAACATAGATAACATAGGAACAAATGCACAAATCATCATGGCTGGTACAGCTAATGAATTAGCCGCCATCTGATTTTTAGAAACAATACCAATAATACTTCCTATAAAAATAGATACAAGCATTCCTAAAGTACATATTCCAACAAAGTATAATAATTGTATTCCTAAATAACCCCCAGTAATTCCCATAATAATTAATCCAATAACTGTACAAATCATCACATAAATACTAATTCCTAAAATATACTCAATAGGTTTGACATTGGACATTATTAACATTCTTAAACTGCCAGTTTCTTTTTCACCACTGATAATACTTGAAAGAATAATAATAGGTGTCATCCCCACATACATACTAGCAAATAGAATCACAAAATACTCAGGTGGAACCATATTATCACTGACTGAATTTGTTAATACAATCGCAATAATTGGAAACATCACAATTTGTATTAAGACCTCTTTGTTTTTAAATGTTTCTTTTAGTTGTTTAATAAATATAGCTTTGATAATACGAAAACTCATTTAGCCCAACTCCTTTCCTGTAAGAGAAATAAAGACATTTCCTAGTGTTGGTTCTGATGAATGAATTGATTGTATATTTTCTGATTGGAATAATTGATAGATGTGTTGTGCACTTTCTCGATTGTTATTAAGAATATATTTTTGATGATCTTTGGTTGTTATAATGACTTTATTCAAATCATTATGTCTTTCACAAATTGTTACAGGTGAATCACACTCAATGATTTTTCCTTCATGTAATAGTGCGACTCTATGACATAATTTTGCTGCTTCTTCCATGTTGTGTGTTGTTAAAAAAATAGCTGTTCCTTTATCTTTTAACTCTAATAATAAGTTATGAATTTTTAATGTCGTCGCAGGATCTAATCCTGACGTTGGTTCATCTAAAAATAATATTTGTGGTTCATGCATAATTGCTCTTGCTAAAACCAATCTCTGTCGCATACCCTTAGAAAGTTCACTAACTGTTTTCTTACGATCATCATAAAGATGAACTTGCTTTAAAACTTTCTCTATCTTGGCTTTATCCAATTGATAAATCGATGCAAACAATGCCAGATTATCATAACAACTTAATCGTGTATAAAGACCCTCCTGATCTAAAACTAAACCAATATGTGTATAATCATCATGTGATAGTTTTAATGAATTTTTACCTAGTATATAAGATTTTCCACTATCTGGTGCTAATTGTCCTGTAATGATATGAATCAATGTGGTTTTCCCTGCTCCAGAAGGTCCAAGCAATCCAAAGATTTCACCTTTTTCTATTTCAATACAAATATCATTTAAAACTTGTTTTTGTGAAAATAATTTACAAATGTTTTCAATACGAATGGCTTCCATCACTATGTCCTCTTTTCTTATAATTATTTAATAATTCCTGATATTCCTGATTCTTTTTTCTTGTTGTATAAAGACTTATTGAAAAAGCCAAACCAAAACATAATCCAAAGGATACAATAAATCCAATCCATGCTCCTACATTTGTAAATGGGAACCAATCAAATAAATAAATATAAAGAATTGTCACTGCAATAACAATCATGAGTCGAAAGATAATTTTATAAAGGAGAAGTATTTTCTTCATAAACTTAGGATAATCAAAGATCGCATTAATAATAGCAATTATCAAACTTAATGAAAAAATTTGAAACAATGACGCATATGTGATATTTCCATTTTGAAACAATGTAGATATAGTAGTCACTTCATCTCCCACAAAACTTCCTATCACGCAAATAGACATCACACAGACTATAAAAGAAATTGCCGTTTTCTTCATAATATCAATGATTGTACGAATTGTTGTTTCCATCTGTATCTCCTTTCAATTTTCTTTTGAATTCTTTTGAATAAGTTCTTGAAACCAATATTTGATCTCTATTATCCAGATAAACCATAATACGTGAACCAATATCTGCTTTTAAGCTTTCTATATGATTCATATTCAATAAAGTTGATTTGTTAGCTCTGACAAAGGCATCACTCAGTTTTTCTTCTAACTGATATAACCATAATGGAGATTCATAACAGTCATCCTGTGTATAAATAAATGCTTGCTTATCAACCAATTCAATATAGTAAATAGATTCAATATCTAAGAGATATTGCTTTCCCCGTTTATAACCTACAAGTTTTGCATCTATATTATTTAAGATTGAAATAACTTTTTGTTTTTCCTGCATATTATCAAATTCAATATACAATGATAAATCTTGTAGATTCGTATCTTTGAATTTCATTTCTCCACACTCCTTATTTGCATTATAATAAGAATAAGCATAAATATCCACAAAATAAAACTCACTTGCCTCAAATGACAACCAAGTGACATTTATTGAAATGAGTTTCTTATTTATATAAGCTTATGTTATAATGAAAGTCATAAAAAGGAGTGTTTATATGTTAGCAAGATTACATGTTATTATATCTAGTGAAAAGGATACAGACTATCAAAAAGTCAAAGAAGAATTATTGAATATCAATCCTCAGTTTTCTATTTCACCTAGTCGTGAGTATGCAGGATTGAAAGGTCATAGTGAATTTTATATCACATGTGATTTACAAGAGAATGAAGTACAGCCATTACTTGATCAGTTGAATAATGATTGGGATGGAGAGATGGATGATTGTATTTGTTATGGATTTAATACAAAGATGTTTGATGAAATGGTTTATTATTTAGGGTTCACATATTTTAATGATAAAGATTAGAAGATGATCTTTTTTTCAAAATGCAGCCAGAAAAGAATATAAATTAAAAAAGTCTGAGTACACGTCAAGATGTAAAATCAGACTTTTTTAAAATACATTATCATTTCTATTTTTATTATTGTACCATTTAATTTCCGACTTATTATATCAATCTTTACTGTTTTCTTGAGATCATTTGCATACTAGCAATTAAAATATCAACAATATATCGAATTGCAAATTTATTATATTTTAAATCATATGAAGGAACAGTTAATTTGTTTTTCGAAAAATCCATTAATGAATTGCATGTAATCAGCCATGTTTTCACATCAGCTTTAAGAAGACGAGAAATAATTCTTTTGTTTAATTGGAAAATTGTTCCATTAGTACTTAAAATAATCAAAAGATGTCCTTTTTCAAAGTGATAATCTTTCACAAAATCAGTATCACAAATAATCACTGGAATACGTAAAGCACTTAATTCTACCTGAATGACATTACACAAAGAACGGTTATCTCCTTGAGCATAAAGGTAGACTTTTTGACTTTGAAAAATATCATTAATTAAACGATTCAAGGAAGAATAATTAATGTTTTTACTCACATGTGTAATAGCCTGTGATATCCCATTGGCAAATTGTTTTGAGTTGTGTGGCAAATCATAATCCTGCCGAAAGAAGATGGGTTTATCACGATAGGACTGACTATAATCTATACAGGCATCTTTAAATTCTAAATAGGAATGAAAGCCAAGATGTTTAGCACATTTTGAAATCTGTCCTTTTGACGTATAACAGTTTTGTGCAATCTCATCAATAGTCATATGTGACACTTCATTCATGTGCGATTTCACATAATAACAAAAAACATACATTGTTGTATGAGTATCAACACTATTTAAAACCTCATTTAATTTATCAATAATCATATTCTCAGCCCCTATCTGTTCTTTTTTATTATTATACAGGAAAAACTCTTGTTGAGATAGACAAGAGTTCTTTATTTTAATCCAAATCTTCCCCATGAGATGCAATGACTTTTTTGTACCAATAAAACGAATCTTTTTTATAACGATTAAATGTTCCATTTCCATAATCATCACTATCTACATAAATATAACCATAACGTTTTGTTCGTTCAGAAGTTCCAGCACTGACAATATCAATACATCCCCATGATGTATATCCAATTACTGGTATTCCCTCTTCAACACATATTTTCATTTGTGCAATATGTTCTCTTAAATATTGAATACGATAATTATCATGAATTTTTTTATCAGTTGTTAAGGTGTCATATGTTCCAAGACCATTTTCAGATATAATAATAGGTTTATGATAACGATCCCATATCTCATTAATTGCAATTCTTAATCCTATTGGATCAATTTGGAATCCCCAGTCTGTCACTTCTAAATTATTATTTCTGACTTTACGTGGATGGAATTCATCAATCACTTCTCCCTCTGGAACAAAAGCTACTAAAGATTCTTCATTTTCAGGATGAGCACATGTACATAAAGAATAGTAATAACTAAATGAGTTAAAATCAATAGTATTATCTTTTAAAATTTTAAGGTCATTTTCTTCCATGTGAATCTGAACTTGATTCTTTTGAAAATAGGCATTTGCATAAGTTGGATATTCTCCTTTTGATAAGACATCTAAGAAGAAATAATTGATACGGTTTGCAGTTTGAGCAGCCAAAATATCTTCTGGTGCATTTGTTTTTGGATAATATAGTGACAATCCTAACATCGAACCTATTTGAAATTGTGAATTGATTTCTCTTGCAAGTTTTGTTGTTAAGGCACTTGCAACAAACTGATGGTGTAAGGCTTGGAATGTTGTTTGGAGCTTGTTGTTTGATTTTTCAATAAAGATTCCACCACCCGTATAAGGCAAGTGTAATGACATATTGATTTCATTGAATGGTATCCAATATTTGACTTTATGCTTGTAACGTTCAAAAACAGTTTTTGCATAGGTTAAGAAGAAATCAATACATTTTCTATTTTCCCATCCATTGTATTCTAATGAGAGATGTAATGGCATTTCGTAATGTGATAATGTCACTAAGGGTTCAATTCCGTATTTTAAACATTCATCAAAGACTTGATCATAAAATTGCAACCCTTCTTCATTTGGTTCTAGATCATCACCATGAGGAAATATTCTTGGCCAACTAATAGACATTCTAAAGCATGTCATTCCCATTTCCGCCATTAAAGCAATATCTTCTTTAAAATGGTGATAGAAATCTACTCCCCATCTTTTTGGATAGTACTCATTATCATGCTGCCCAGCAATGATTTCAAGTGCTTCTGCATAAGTGACAGTTTCTGTATTTGTTCCTTGACTAACTTCTCTTGGTACAAACTTGACCATATCAGCAGTACTCAGTCCTTTTCCACCTTCATTATAGGCTCCTTCTAATTGATTGGCAGCCGTTGCACCACCCCATAAAAAATCACTAGGAATTTGACTCATAAATTACTCTCCTTCTCCATAATTTTCAATATTTTGTTTATTTGCCATTTTCACAAATGGTAGATAGATCAATACACAAATCACAAAAACAATACATACTGATACTGCTGTTTCCCATGACCCAGAAGCAGATAAGAATGCCTTAATTGGCTGTGGTGTTGTCCATCCAACATCTAAAGTCCCTGGCAATACAAAACCAGTCGAAATCATCAATGCTCCTAATGCCATAGAAACAATTGGTGAAAGAATAAATGGAATCACAAGAATTGGATTCAAAACAATTGGTAATCCAAAGATAATCGGTTCATTAATACAGAATAATCCTGGAATCAATCCAATTTTTGCAGTCTTTGTATAATCATCACGTTTCCATCCTTTACTTCTTGATAAAATAAGAATGGCAACAATCAATGCAAGTGTATTTCCTGTTCCACCTATACACCCATAATTTTCAAATAAGGCAAACCATGTATAAGGATATGGCGAACCTGCAGTTGTTCCTGCCTGTGCAGCATAAGAAATATTGGCAATATTCATAGAAGCATATAATGTTAAATAAATAGGTGAAACTGTAAATGTTCCGTGAATTCCAACTGACCATAAAATCATAGCCATAAGAATCAGTATTAACGGTGTAAATGGTGTTGCTCCTAATGATTGAATTGGAACCTGTAATAATGAATAGAGTAAAGCATTCATACCTAATGGTTCAATCAATGAAACAAGGTAAGCAACAATAGAAGTCAAAATAATCAAAATTGCAGATGGTACAGCAACCATAAATGACTTAGCGACTTCTGGTGGGACCTGATCAGGCATTTTAATCTTTAACTTATCGACTTTAACCAACTTACTAAATCCCCATCCAATCAGCAACCCAGCAATAATAGCGACAAAAATTCCATTAGCTCCTAAGTAAGAGTCAGTTAACATACCCTCTACTTTTGGTGGATACAAAACAAAGAATGCTGCCAAAGCAGTTAAGCCTGCTTTTAAACCATCTTCTTTATACTGTAATGCCATATTTCTTGCAATCAGAAAGACTACAAAGACTGCCATAAGATTGATTGTTCCATTTCCTACTGGTGATAAAACCGCTTGGAAATCATCTAAATTAGGAATCACTTTAACTAAAAATTGTCCAATAAAACCAGTAGAACTTAATAAAACAACATTAATACAAATCACAATTGATCCCACAAATGTTAATGGGAATATTTGTATAAAAGCATCACGAATCGCAATTAAACCTTTGATACTATTGAGTTTTGTTGCAAAAGGCATGAAATACTTTTCAAAAAATCGATTCAACGCTTGCATATCTTTTTCCTCCTATCGTTTGTTAAAAAGAGTTTGATTGACATGTCATAAATAATTTCTCTACATAGTAAGATTGATCAGATCTTATGTATTTGAGTTTCCCCTCTCTTTTCACCTTCATTATAGGTAAAAAACAAGAGTAAAGCAAAAAAGTTTCCAAAAATGGAAACCCTTACATTTATAATGTGACATTCTTCGACACATCCCATTCATTAATCATCAATAATGAGATGCTTATGGTACATGATTGATTCAAATAATTCTATTCTTTTTTCAAAAGACTTTTTCAACATATATATATCATCTTTATGAATAGGTAGTTCTTCTAGATATGTTTCTAGAAGTTCTTGAAATAAACCTGTGAGTTCATACATTTTATTGATTTGTTGATGAGAAATGCGAATAGAAAAAGTACGACAGACATTTTCACTCGATACAAAATCATGAGTAAAGAATTTCATATCAGTTTTTTCCTCTAACCAATATTTTCGAGAAACATTTGTGTTTAAACTTCTACCAGTATCAAATATTGGACATACAGATTCCCATTTTAATGTATCTAGATTTCTGATAACACCAAAATTACCAAGGTGACGATCTTCATTTGCAAGTATAAAATCTAACATATTCATTTTTTCAACATATTCTCTTGCATGAGGTACATGATGTTCATTTAAAATATCTAAATACAATTCATAATCAGCTGATGTATGGGTTATCTGTTTTTTTCTAACTTGAAGAATGTGATATGATGGAATAAATTCCTGATGGCTTTGAATCATGACAGGGCAAGCACTCACAAGTGCTCTTGATTTTGTTCCTGATAATGCTAAACATTGATATTCGACATAAGGCACTTTTAAAACTTCACACATCCTTGAAGCAATAACTTCACAAATAGCTTCAAATCTATAGATAGTATTTGCACCTTTAAATAAAATGTTTTTCCCATTCTTTTGAATCCAGCATTTACTAAGTTGTCCATTCGTAGAGGCATTAGGAGATATATTATAATCTGAAGACAATTGGAAATCAGAATATCTAAATGTTGCTTCCAAAAAATTATGTGAACTATAAGAATTATCAAAAAAATTGATATCTTCCCATAAAATATCTTCATTTTCTGGTAAAAACCAATACTGATCACTTAATGATAAACCATAATGCCTCATCATGAGTTCAGTCGTATTCGTGTATTTCAAACTTTTTAACAAGTATTGAAGTTCATCTCTCATTGGTGGAATTTTTCTGTCATTGAACCATTGATAAAAACTATGAGCGAGTTCTTTTGAATGACAATATTGCAATGACAAAGGTGCATAGGTGAGATCATAAACTTTACTTACACCTAGAAATGCTTGATATTCCTGTTGATACTCAAAATCTAATATTTTGATATTTCTATTCATCAAAGTATATCTCATAACCTCACACCTTTCTTTTATATTTTACATGTCATTGAATTTTATCATTAATTCGATTCTATTTCAAATTCTTATCTAAAATCTTTACATAAAAACTCTCATTTGTCTATAAACATATAATAATATTTTATTGTCTCACTACATTACATTCATATATTCTCATCATATAAGACTTTTTATACTCATCAATAAGTCCTTCCTGATATCCAAAGGACATACTCTCTTTTATCTTATCTGCAATTATTAATAATTCTTCATCTTGAATATTTTGTAACATTTGTAAACGATTTTGCGAAATTTCTAACTGATGAACTTTAATCTGTTCAAATAAGTCTTGATCATAACAGAATAATGTTAAATTCTCTTGATATTTCTGTTTGAGTTTATCTGCAATAACAAGACCTTCTGGATCAAAGTCGCCTGCATAAAAGAGATAACACCCACTTTCAACTAATTTATCCATTAACATATAAGTTGCCAAATTAATTTGTCCATTACTACTAATAAGTCCAATTGGTAAGCCTTGTTCTTTGATAAAAGATGACAACGTTCTAAAGACTGACGGATTCTCAAATATATAGATAGATTGAGGATAAAAACCTAATTGGATTTGATTGATATTATATAAGTTCATATTCCATGGTTCATATGCATGGTAAAAACCATGCCATGATGATATTGCACCTTGAGGAAGTATATGACAAATATAACAATAATTTGATAAATCATCTCGTAAGATGCCTGCTTCATAATAGACTCGTGTGATGTCTTCACTTGACTTTGAAACTTCACCTAAATGAAATAAAAATGCTATTCCTTTTAATAATAAATCTCTAGGTAAATCTTCATCAAAATAATGCGGATCTTTGGTGATGGTTTGAGAGAAAATGGCTAAAAGTTCATAACGAGATTCATATATAGGCAAATGATTCAAAGCATGACAAACAGACTTCAATATATCAAAATACTGTTTTGAATTATCTTCAAAGTATCTTTTGACATATTTATCAGTGCTCAAATAATCGGATAACCATTCATAACATTTTGTTTCTATAAATTGAGAAAGCAATACATCTTTAAATTGATTTAATTTCTTTTCATGGTGTTGTTTGATTTCTTTTTTTGAATAAACTTTCTGTTTTTTCAATAATTCAATAACTTTGAAGAAATCAACGCCTTCAAAGCGTGTCTTTGATAAAATGAGTTCAAATTGATGATATGTGATCTGGAGTTGTCCATTTGATATATGTAAGCCCAGCAATCCATTTAAACTCTCAATTTCTTGAGAGTTTAAATGGGATAATTGTATCTTGCCACCAAGATATCCTAGACTTTGATATTTTGTTATCCAAGCTTCAATGAATTGATCAAATGCTGGTTGATTGAGATAATCAGCAAATTCTTCCTCTAAAGTCATGAAACCCTCACACTCTTACTATGCCCATTCCAAATATAAGCAACAACAGTCACAAATGGTGCATTATTGGGTCTAAATAATTCATATATTGCAAGTGATGGACATGAAGGATAATCTCCCCATAATACCTGAGAATTCATAATATAATCAAATCCAAATTTTGTAATCAAAGCAAACATATTATCAATATTATTTTCATCCACTCCAGCAAAGGCTTCATCCAAAGCAATTAATAGTGGTGCATCTTCTCGTGCACTTTCAAATTTAGCTGCTACAGCGGAAAACAATGGAACGTACATTGACAATGCTTTTTCCCCACCACTATAGGCATAAAAAATATGGGAAGTTAATTCTTTGCGATTTTCATTAGGTTTCTTTGCAAATAATGTAAAATCAAACCATTCACGATAATCCATAACTTCTTTCATTAATTGATGGAAAGAAGCAGTTGTACTTTCATCTTGACTCATCTTACGTGCTGAAGCAATTTTAGAACGAAAATGATTAGATATTTTTTGACGATCATTTTCTTTTAAAATACGATAATCTTTTTCTAAGAGTTCAACAAGCTGCTGCGTATCCATTTGTTGATCATCAATGGCTTTACGACTTTTCCACTTAAGACTTAATTGTAATCCACTACTTGTATTCATTGATTGCATATAATCTTGAATCTTCTCTACCCAGCGGCGACTGACCTGGATGCGTTCTCTAATCTTCTTACCTATTGTATTGACGAGTATCTCTTCAAAAATATGTCTATCTTCTTCTTGAATAAGCATTTCTTGCATATCAATATTTGTTTTGAGAACTTCAATTAATTCTAAGAAAGACACTTTCTTTCCTTGATGAATAGCCTTTAAAATTAAACGATTAGATATATCTTCAACCTCATGACATAATTCAACATTTTCTTGAACGACATTATATTGTGATAAATAAGCAATTTGTTCAAAATAAACATGTTGTAATTGATTTTGATAATCCGAAATACTCTTCTTATTATTGAATTGTGCTGACATTGTTCTTAATTGTCTTATAAGCTCTTTATCATCACTATAATCTTTAATCACAAATTGATAATCGACTTCCTGAATCAAAATATCTTTATAAACTTGTACAATGACAGATTGACTTTCTTTTTCTTCTTCCTTAACAATTAATTCTTCATCAATATGTTTCAATTCATTTTCATAGATATCAAGATTTTTACTATAGTTTCTATATTCCTCTTCTAATTCAACCAAACGGTTTTCAATGGCTGTAAGTTTCTTAGCCAAATCTGTATAACCAGCTTCATCTAACTGCTTTTGAAGTGATTGTTTTCGATTCATAGCAATCTCTTTCTTTTGTTCATATTGATTGATTTCATAATTAAGATCATCTAAATCAATTAAGTATTGTTCATGTTTATTTGTTTCTAATTGTTTTAATTCTTGTGTTTGCTGTAATGTCATATAATCATCTTTAAATTTTTCAAAATAACTTTGATATTCTTGAATATCTTTTTTTCTTTCTATAAAAGCATTCTTTTGCACAGATAACAACATTTCAGAAGCTATTTTTTGTAATTCATTATAAAGATGAGACATCTTTTCACTCACTGATTGGATACGCATAAGAATAGATTCTAACTCTTTTTCTAAACGTGAATACTCAGCTCTTAATTGTTCAACTTGATTGATTTTCTTCTTTAATTCTTTTTCATCTTTAAATTGATGATATTCTTTATGAAGTAAAATCAGTTGATTTTGATAATGATCTTCTTTATCAATGTATTGTTGTAAAATGATTTCTTTTTCATGGATTTGCTCAGTCAATAATGCAATAGCATCCTCTTTCATTTTTAAACGACGTTTATATCCAATATAAACAGCTTGTTTACAATGAGAAATATTTCCTTCAATAATACCAGATTGGAAATATCTTTGGTGAATCATAAAATCATGATTTGCTTGAATGCCTAAACTTGACAATAACAATAATAATGTTTCTTTATCTAAAGGTTTATCAAAAACAAACGATTTTAATGCATCTAAAGACTGACTAGTCCATAAATAATAATCTTCACAACCTTCTGGTGATGATTCAATAAAAGAACGATGTGTTTCAGAAACAACCAAAGCATCTAAGAGTTTCATTTGACTTAATATTTCTTCAATTTGACTTTTATCTTGTTCACTCAATGCATCACTAAAATCGAGAAGCTTATATAAAGGAACATATTCAATATGATTTTCATCTAAATATTGTCTGTTGGCCAAGCTCTCCATCGTTTTTTCTGGTTCAGGATCACTCATGTTTTCCCATCTATCTTTTTCCTTTTTTAATTCAGAAATATCTTGATCTGTTTTTTCTTTTTTATTCATCATATCTATTTTTTGTTGAGTCAATTGAGTGAGTTGTTTTTGATGAACTTCATTTAAGATATTTTGTATAGATGAATAATCCTGTGATTTTTCATAATCAATCAATGATAATCTCAACATATCCATTTGATCTTGATGAAACTTTAAAACTTGATTTGTTTCATTATATTGGTAATAAAATTCAAGATATGATTCTACTGTTTGTTGATAATTGTCTTCAGCTTTATCAACACGATCTTGTGTCATTTGTAAATCACTTTTACAACGACTTTCTTGTTCTTCAAAGAATGCAATCTGTTCCCTTTGTTTATCATATGCATCCCATTTTTCAAGACCATTTTCAACTTTTCGTAATGTTTCATGTAAAATTTGACGTGTATAGGAAAAATCATAGTTTGATTTTCGATTATCAAAACAATCTTGAATAGCAATATGTTCACTTAACTGTAAGTTCTCATTTAAGATATCCATTTCTTTTAAAGTTAATTGACACTTTCTTTCATGTTCATCCATGATGTTTTGATAATGGTCTATCTGATTTTGAGTATTTTGACATGCTGATTCTTTTTGTTCTAAGGTTTGGTATTTCTTTTCTAACTCTTGTGTATAATCTTTTACATCTTTTTCTAACTGTGCGATATCTTCAATCCATTTTTCAATATCATTATTTCTTAATGAAGCTTGCTCTTTCTTTTTGACTTCATTTTCAATACGATTTTCCTGAAGTTTTTGTTTTGCTTCATCAATTTTTTGGAGGAAATCAGTACGTTCATTAGTCTTACTTGCAATCAGCTGATTTAACATTGATAATTCTTGATAAACTTTTAAATATTTATTCCATTTATCCATTAAGATTGCTTGATTATATGTATGATAGGCCTGCTCTAATGTCATTGCAGCATTCAAACTTTGTTTTAAACTTTCTAATTGATCTTGTAAATTATCCATATTAATAATCGCTTCACTCATTGGACGTAAGTCTTCATCACTTAAAGGCTGTAAAGATTTTGCTAAGATCTCATTGATTTTTTGAGGATTTAAGGAATTGCTGAGTTTTGGAGAACGTAATTGTAATAACAAACTGATGGCATCACTGTAATCATCAAGGTTTTCAAAACCAAACAATGCCTCATTGACACGCTTCATATATTCACCCTGAGATGAAATAACTTGGTTTCCTAATATATTTTTAAGCTGTTTTTCACTTAATGTTAAATGATTATGCATTAATGAAAAATCAATCCCAACTCTCCGATTATCTTCAATCACAAAATACCATGATTGCAATGGTTTTCCTTTTCTAGCACGTAAGCCCATGCCAATTGTTTTGTACAAATCACTATCCTGACGCTTAAATTCCAAATAGAGATAACCGATTCTTTCCTCACGATCACTGTTTTCATCAATTAAATATGTTTCCATTTTTCTTGATCTTGTCCCAAAAGAATCCAATCTTTCACTACTTTTATTCCCATCTAATAGTAAAGGGATAAAACTCTGCATTGTGACAGATTTCCCACTCCCATTACTTCCTCTTAACAACATATGGCCATCTTCAAACTCAAAAGTTTCATTTTGATAACACCAAAAATCAACCAATCCCATTTTGTGCATATGCCAACGACTTAAATTCATGATTTATCCCCCTCTCCATCGAACTCTCCAACCAGTTTTGCAACAACTGGATAAAATAAAACATTCTCTTTTTCTTCTTTTGCAAAGCCGATTTCCAACATGCGCTGATAAACTTCATTCACAAGCTGTTCAATACTTTTTTGACGATATGTTGAAGGTAAAAACTGATGCTGTTTTTGAATAGCAATTCTCATTCTTTTCAACATTCTTTCTTTTTCTTCATAATAAATTTCCTGACTATCAATATGATAATCTCCATTTTTAATACCTTTACGAATCTGACTACAACAGATAATGACCAGTTCATCTAAAGCATTACTCTTTGGAAAGAGTCTTCCCACCCGTACTTCTTCATCTAAAATCAAATAGGCACTTGATTGATAAACCTGTAAATCGCATGGAAAGAATTGATTAAAATCATTTTGAATTCTTTTCCGATAATTGCGAATGTAAGAAAAATCATCATTCAATTCATCATTTTCACGGTAGATTCCACATGACAATAATAGTCTTCTATAAATACGCTGTCGACGAATCACACCACGATCTCTTTCATTTTCGTTTAGCCATTCATTTTGCATAAATTGTGATGGTTCGTTCCATTCAAAAATATCAGTTGTGAAATTACGCATAAAATATCTAGATAATCCTGTATTTTCAAATAAAGCTTCAACTTGTTGATCTTGAATAAAATGATCAGTATTTCCATCATCTTGTACAATTAACTGCTCTTTCATACAAAATTTTAAAACACTAACAAGCATTTTACGATGTGCATGTTTTAACCAATACTCTTCGTTGACTTTTAACTGAACTTGAATGAATTCGGTTAAATGAGAAAGAATGAATTGTTCTTCAATTTCTCTATCTTCTAAAAAAATCAAGACATAACAAAGAATCTGATATTCTTCAATCGTTTTAAAATCTGTAATTCCCATCCATGGTTCTGGTTTTCCAGGGATTTTATCAAGGCGAATAAATTGCTGATGAGAAACAAGTGAGTAACCTAATTTATCTTGAAATAAATTTCTAAGTTCTTTCATGTGATCTTTTATTTTATAGTAACGGTCTCGATCATCACGTTTCAATATCCATCTTTTTGATAAAAGTGTTTCTACATTATTCATGGTGAGCCTCCTTAAATACAATTTTAAATGATGGCATCAGGAAATCTCCATCTTGACAATGTAAGACACAAGTCTCCTTTTCGAGACTTTTATCTATATAGTAATGATCTCCATAATCAGTCTTGGATGAAAGTGATTCTTGTGCCAGAGCTTTTGATAACCAGATGAGCAATGTCTTACGTGTTGATGAATCAATTTTTGGTAAGGAAGCAAAATCAATTTCACCATTGATAATGAGTTTTTGAATAGACTCTTTTTGTTTAGCTAATTCTGCTTCTAATTCCAATTGATTCATTTTTCGCTCTAATGAATAATCTTTCGCTGGTTTACGCAATGTCTTTTTTCTAACAATTCGTGAATGCGGATCAAAACGGATTGAAGACGGACTTTCCTGATAAACACCCATATGAATATCTTCACTTAATCTGGGCTGAATATGCGTTAAATGTAGACAATCTTCAACTCCAAAAACATAGGCACTTAAACAATGTGCTTCTTCTATATTTTCACATTTTGTAAATATATCAGCAATATATTGATATTGTTCTTTACGATTTGAACCACGGTTTATCATTTCTGAAATTTGTTGAGCATATCTTGTCATTTTACGGATAATTTCATTAGTGATTTCATAGAGTTTATCCATTTCATTTGATCCATCTTCGCCTACAAACCAACGATGAAGACTTGCCCATTTTTCTTTGAAATTCTGATAGACTTCCTTTTCATTCAGATCATAACCAATTCTTGGAATAGAAATTTCATACTGAGCTGCTTTTTGGAAAATTATTTCAAGTTCGCTGATATCTATTTGCATCAATACACTTGCAATTAAGTTCCCATTATTTTGCATTTCCATAACAAATGTTCTTAAGTACATAATGATTTTATCTTTATAGACAAGAAATTCTGTTGTTTTCATCAGTTCTTCTGCTTTTGCACTGTTGAGCATTTTGATGTAATCCTGATAGTTTTGATTCAAGCGTACAAAATCATTCATCAACAATTGCAACCAACCATGAATGTTCATATCATCTTGTGATTTTATATTGGATATTTGTAATATTTGTTTATAAATACGTTCTAATAAAGTAGGTTCTAAAGAAGCACCTTCGATTTCCAAATTCTCTAAACGAATGGTCATTCTTTCTATCTCAACAGTATATTCGCTTAACTGATAACGATATTTTTTATTTTTAAAATCCTCAATTGTTCTGACTTTATTGCTGTCTTGCATGGTTGTGAGGTTTCCCCAATTAACAAGCATTTGTAAATCCTGCTGACATTGTTCTAGTGTATAATTCTCATATCCTTCTATTTTATGAATCTCTTCATAAACATCTTCTTTATGTAACCAGTTATGAATTTTTTCATATTCAAGATAAAAATATCTAATGATCATACGATATCGATCAACATTTTCAGCTCTTAAATAGTTGACTTCATAGATGGGTTTTATTAATTTATCATTGATTTGCATGAATATTCTCCTTAAAAGTGGATATAAGTATTATAACGAATTTTATCACCAATGCCTACAAATTTCGATAATATTTACACTCTATACTCTTTTATTATGATGAATGTATAAACTGATTGAATAATTGTACTCCTTCATTTTGTCCAAAATGATTGACTAAGCATTTCTGTAATGTTTCATTCTTTAAATAAGCCTCTTCAATATAAGGATGAATATTCATCTGCTTGGCTTTTACTAATAATTCTCTTGAATAATATTTTTGATATTTCTTTTGAAGATTGTCCATTAATAAACAATAATCTTCATTTACTTCTTCTAAAGTCTGATAGCGTTTTTTGACATTACCAGAATGATATAATGCAAATTGATTTAGATAAATATCAAATTCAATAAAAATTTTTACTCCTGATATTTCTTCCACATATTCATCAATAATAAAAATGCTTTTTTCTGATTTTGTCAGTGACTTTTTTAGACTCTGCATTGTTTGATATGTCGAAATACGTTTTAGCAATTCTTGATGACATTGTTTGAGTATTCTTTGAGCATATGGATTTGTTGTATAATAACAGTACATTGATAAAGGATATCTTTCAATGTGATGATTAGGAAATTGCAGTTTCATAAATTCAATAGCAGCATCATACCCTTTATCCTTAGAAACAATAATGACCTTTTGTTTACGAGATAAAACATGTAATAAGTTTCCTAATTGAGAAACAATACAAAAATCCATGGCATTCTTTGCTTGATTTTGTTTCACAATTTTTTTAATATTAACCACTTCAACTTGTCTAGAGTATTGTTCAAGCTGATGATGAATTTTTTCTAGTACATTTTGATCACTTATAAACAAATAAATATAAACATCTTTAGGCAATTGATTAGGCAATTGATACCCAACATTTTCACTATCAATTAAAAATATTTTTTTGTACTTTCTCATTTTTAATCTTTTTAACATAAATTATTCTCCTGAATTGACTGACAAAGATGCTATTGCAACATGATGAATAACAACCAATATCTCAGCGACTACATTATCACCAATTTTGTCATATAATCTTCCAGCTGAATAGGTCCCTTTTGCAACTGTATGAATACTATTAGCTACATATCCTATTTGTATTGTGTCGTTCATATAAACGCCTATGGCTTCTTTGTCATACTTGTTTGAAGGTTCTTTTTTTAAAATAACTTTTTGATGCGCTTCTAGATCTGCGCTTTCAATAAAATGCGAAATTCCTGTGATTGTAATCATATAATCCATAATATCCACCTCTTGAATCCAAGTATAAACTATGCGACAAGAAAATACATGCTTATATAAGCATACATTATTGATTTTTGTGTATTAATCTTTTAATATATAAGAAAGAAGGTGCTTATCAATGAAAAGAAACAAAGACAGTCAATCATTCATTAAATTTCTTGCTGTGGTAGATATTATTATTAAAAACAGTGATGAAAAACATGCTTTAACAGTGAAAGATATTCAGGAAAAAATTTACGCACTGCAGTATGATTTTAGCATTGATTATCGTTTAATTAAAAAATATGTGCAGTATTATAATGAATATTATGAAGATACAGTGATAGCCTGTTATCATCAAGGTAGAAATGACTACTATTATTTTATCAATACTTCGCTTGATACAATGGAAGCAAAAGCCATTGTTGATTTGGTATATAGTTCAGATTTCTTCACTTTAAAAACAAAGGAAAACTATAAGAAGAGAATTCAAGATATGTTTAGTGTTCATTATCAGGCTTATTTTAATAAAAAATTAAATCTGCATATTGTAAAAAATGAGAATGATCAAGTTTTCTATAAAGAACTTGAAACAATCACAAGAGCCATTCATGAAAAAAAGAAAATCAGTTTTATTTATCAAAAACCAAGTTTAAATCATGATATAAAACTGAAAAGAGTAGAGTTGGCCCCGATTGATACTTGCTTTTCTAATAATGAATATTATTTATTATGCCAAGGAGCAAGAAATCCTAATGATTGCTTACTGTATCGCTTAGATTATATAAAAGATGTTGAGATTATAAAAGACTCAAGTTTTTTCTATGATGAGTATCAATTGCAATGTTTCCATGAAAAACTGAAAAATACAACTTATATGTATGGAGAAGGAAATTTGGAAACAATTGAATTGGATTTTGATCAATCTATCTATTCAAATATGATTGATAAATTTGGGAAAGATATTAAGCCTTACGATATTGGAAATCAAATTTATAGGGTTCAAGTGAAACATATTATTAATAGCACTTTTTATTCATGGATTATAGGTTTTGGTGGAAAGATTCAAATTTCTGGAAATCAGGAGCAGATTCAAAGATTTAAAAATTTTTTGAATCAGCATTTTATCAATCATGATAAATGAAATGATTAAAGAAATTAAGAGTCTAGAATGGAAAATAAAAAACAATAAGGATTTCATGAATGAAAATCCTTATGCTTTTTATACTTTTATTGAGTTGTTGTATCATTTTATTCATATCAAATATCCATTAGAAAAAGATTCATATATTTATCGAAAAGCTCATATCAATGCCAAATTATTTTCAAAAATTAGAAATCCAAAATATCATCCTTCAAGAAAAACAGTTGTTGCTTTAGGACTTGCTTTAGAACTTACCTTGGAAGAATTTGAATTATTACTAACAAGTGCACAGTATGCATTGGCTTTAAATAATGAATTTGATATTGTTATTATTTATTGTATCCAACATCATATTTATGATCTTTTTACAGTTAATGAAATTCTTTATGAAATGGGCTTATAATCGAAATCATATGGAATAAAAAGATAAATATTTTGACTCAAAACGACCTCCTGAACATCTAAAACAAAAGTTATTCCTGAAATAAAATCTAATGTTCTGATGAGATAGTTTTCATCTATGATACAAATAACAAAGTTATGATTTTTAATATCTTCACCTATTTTATCTAACAAATCATAATTATGAATTTTATATTGAACAATTTTATATTTTTCTTCATCCCTATCTCCCTCTTCTTCATTCATTAACCATTCTTTTATTCTCTTTATCATTTATATTCTCCCTTCTTTTACTTTTATTATAAATATCTGGATTTGTTTTTGTTCTCTTTTAAAGAGAACTTTTTTATATAAGAAAAGACTCATTCCCTTAAGAATGAATCTTCATTTTATTAATTATTAATTTGAGCACTTTGAATAACTAATTGACTTGCTTTCATACGATTATAATCACGTTTCAAGTCATCTGGTTGAATTCTTGTTAAAACATCTTCTTTAGTCATTTGATTTTGTTGAGCAATCATTTCAACTTGCTGATCTACTTCTTCATCAGTTGTTGTTATGTTTTCAACAGTTACAATTTCATCAATAATTGCTTCAAAAATAGCTTGTTGTCTAGCTGATGGTTCTAATTGCTGACGTAATATTTCTTCATTTGCACCAGTCATTTGTAAGTATTGTTCTAATTGCATACCTTGTTGAGCTAATTCCATACGGATATGCTGAATATGTTGTTCCATTGCTCTTTGAATATCTTCATCACTTACTTCTACATCACTTGCTTGAATCAACTTATCGAAAATAGCATTTTCTACATCTGTTCTATACTTTTGATCATGTTGTGATTGAAGTTGAACTTTCATCTGATTTTGTAAATCTTCAACTGTTTCCATATTTGGAACATTTAAAGATGCCACAAATTCATTGTTTAATTCTGAATCTTTCTTATTTTCAATCTTATGTAATTTAACTTTGAAAATAACATCAGCACCAGCTAAATCAGCCATTCCATAATCTTCTGGGAATGTAAGATTTAAATCTCTTGTTTCCCCTTTTTTCATACCAATCATTTGTTCCTCAAAACCAGGAATAAATTGTCCTGATCCAATTTCTAACTGATGTCCTTCTGCTTTTCCACCATCAAAAGCAATACCATCTTTAAATCCTTCAAAATCAATTGTTGTCATATCTCCATGCTCTACTTCACCATCTTTTTCTACAAAAGTGGGATTTTGAGCAACCATAGCTTCGATTTGTTGATTGACTTCTTCATCAGTTGCAGTATGTTTTTCTACTTTGACTTCAATACCTTTATATTGTCCTAATTTGTTAACTTTTCCCATAAATATTTCCTTTCAATTTGACATGTGCCCATTGTAACATAAACATTACAAGAAAATCAATTTCTTTCATGTAAAATCGAAATTTTAACGATTAAAGTATTCAACTAGAAATCATCACTATTATAATTTTATATATTTGATATCATATGTGTCTACCAATCAATCTCATAATTATTGTATTCTTTAACAGTTCTAAGCCAATCTTCTTTTTGACACTTAATTATACTCACTAATTCTGCATAGTCTTCATTATTTATGAATTTATTTTCAAACATGACTTTATAGAATTTCTTTAGGCTCGCACAGTTTTCTTTAACAGTTGTCGCTGTTGACCACATTGCTTTTCTAATGAACCAATTACCTAGAAATTCATTAATTACATAACATCCCATAACCATCTTTCTAGGTTCATAATAAAGTAAAAACTCATTGATATAAAATTCAACATTATTCATATGTTTTCGTATTGTTTTCTCAACAAGCCCTTCTTTTCTTAAATCCCATAAAAAACATTTAAATATTTTTCATTTTCAGTTTGAATGCCCTTTAATTCATCTGCATAATTCATTTTTATTTTCTCCTATCTAATTGACAATAATAGGTAATGTTTTATGTATTTCCGTATTCTTTATACTTTCTATGATTCTTGATTGAATTCCTGATCCCATCTGAATATTTGTTCCTTCAATAACTCCGTCATATAATATTTTCCCTTTATATGGAACTAACACTAATTTGCACATATAAGGAAGTTCTTGAGATGGAATGACTTCATCTAGATTACTCACTCCGCCAATAATAGCATAAAGAATATCTTGATCATCCATAATTAATGTATAGTTTTTCTCATATTTAACAATGATACAATTCACCATAATAGCATTTTTCACTTCTTCAATCTGTTTTAATATTGTACTGTTTAAATGATTTGGATTACGTTGTATATATTCGTCAATAATTGACATGTCCTCAAACATTTTATTTCTCACTTTCACTTGATCTAATGGTTCTACATGTCGTGCAGTAGCTAAATGATTTTCTTGTATAATATGATACTTTTTATTCACATAATCCAATAAGTTCATATACATTTTATAAAAATACTTTGCTTCTTTTTCACCAAGACATGCACGAATTTGTTGAACTGATTTTAAGTACTTTGAATTATTTTCTTTTTGCTCTTCTTTTTCTAACATTTCATTTATTGTCATTCCATTAAAAATTGCTATAGGTATGTCATTCATAGCATTTTTAATACATTTTAATAATAGAGGAGACAATTTATCTTTTAAATATGGAAATCTTAAAAAGAAATCTTCAATATCTTGATAGTTATGACCTAAATTTAACATAATCATAAGATTTTCTTTTATGTTATCTCTTGCATATTGTGATTTAATTTGGTTTATTTGATCATATAATTTTTTGATTTTAGAATTTGAGATATCGAAATCATATTGGGCAATATTCATTAATGAATTATATTCAAATATCTTTACATAAAGTGGACCTTCATTTTGTATTTCCATATGTTCATCAATATATTCATCGAATATTTTATAAACAATATAATAACCGTATTCACTATCTATAATCTCATAATACTCTCTGGCAATTCGATTTTGTAAGACATCTCTTTCTAAATCTAAATGGGTTCCATTGATTTCATTGAAGATATTTATCATTTGATTTAAATTTTGTTCTTTAATAATACCATATCCTTTAATCATTCCTATTACCAAATGATTCATTTCATCTCTTTGTTTTGCTGCCTCTAAATCAAAAGTTTTTATTTTCTCTTTTATAAAAGGTAAAATATCTTCGTGAATACAAAATGTTTTATAATCAATAAAATTCAATAACAGTAATTGATAAAGATGGCTCTTTTCCAATGTTAAAATATTACCATTTTTGATGATTTCGTTTAATTCTATCATATCTTGATAAGATAAGCAGAGTTCTAAATGATTATCTTCTCTATAATAATCAAAAATTTCTTTAATCATCTTCTTTCGCGTTATTTTTTCATATTCTTTTGGAATCTCTACTGTTCTATAATATATTTCGTATATAAATTCTTTTCTCACGGTTTTTGTTATGTCTTCTATCATATTATCACCCTTTCTTCTTATAGAGTAACATATTATGAGCAAATTTTGTAGATAAATCATGTAGAGATGATTTATTTATCTAGACATATATCATTTTATGATGATAATATAGATATTAGCTATATATAAAAGAGAGGTCTATTATTGATGGAAAAACAACATAAACGAAGAGTGAGATATAAAGGAACACATCCTAAAAAATATAATGAAAAATATAAAGAATTGAATCCTGAATTATATCCTGAAACAATTGAAAAAGTGATTAAAAAGGGCAGTACACCTGTAGGCATGCATTTATCTATTATGGTAAATGAAATACTTGAGTTTTTAGATATTAAAGAAGGACAAATTGGATTAGATTGTACGCTTGGA
The DNA here is from genome assembly GCF_000455285.1 of Candidatus Stoquefichus massiliensis AP9. Taxonomy (GTDB): domain Bacteria; phylum Bacillota_I; class Bacilli_A; order Erysipelotrichales; family Coprobacillaceae; genus Stoquefichus; species Stoquefichus massiliensis. The sequence continues at coordinate 169,752 of NZ_HG005289.1, forward strand.
TACGGTGGACATACTTTAAAGATGCTAGAATCTTTAAATCATACTGGACATATATATGCTCTAGATATTGATCCTATCGAAAGTATAAAAACAAAAGAAAGATTATTAAACAAAGGATATGGTGAAGATCTTTTAACAATTAAACAATGCAACTTTAAAGATATTGATTTGGTATCAAAAGACGTTGGTTTATTTGATTTCGTTTTAGCGGATTTAGGTGTATCTTCAATGCAAATCGATAATCCAGAAAGAGGGTTTTCCTATAAAAAAGAAGGTCCTTTAGATTTAAGACTTAATCCTGAAAAAGGTATCCCCGCTTCTCAAAGATTACAACAATTAACAAGAGAACAGTTAGAATTACTTTTTATTGTAAATTCTGATGAACCATATGCAAAAGAAATAGCATCTAATATAGATTCGTTTTTAAAAGCTGGACATCCTATAAACACGACTACTGAACTCTATAAGATTATCGAAAAAAGCCTTTCTTTTATTCCTACTAAAGAGAGAAAAGATTCAATTAAAAAGTCGGCTGCAAGAGTTTTTCAAGCACTTCGTATTGAAGTTAATAGTGAATTTGATGTACTTATGGAATTCATGGAAAAACTTCCTAGTATTCTCAAACCAGGTGGTAGAGTGGCTATTCTTACTTTTCATTCTGGAGAAGATAGAATTGTTAAAAAAGCTTTTAAAGAAATGAAAAATCTTGGGATTTATAGTGAGATTGCAAGAAATGTGATACGTCCTAGCAAAGAAGAATGTCACATTAATAGCCGTGCTAGATCAACTAAAATGAGATGGGCAATTAAAGCTTAAAGAATGAATTTTGTAAGTGAAGAATGATTTAGCTCATCTTCACTTTTTTCATCTTTATAACAACAAAGACAATAAAATAAAACCACTTGCTAAACATAATATGCTACTGTTAAACAATGGTATGTCACAAGAAACTGAAGAGGAGTTAAGGGATTTCAAAACATCATATGTTGCTATTAAGCCTGTAATCAAGGTTAGGCCTTAGGAAAATAGAAAACATTTCAAAACATCATATGTTGCTATTAAGCTGAGAAAAGGTACGGCAAAAAAACTTAAACGTAAAAATTTCAAAACATCATATGTTGCTATTAAGCTTTAACGCAAGATAAGTCATAGCCATTGTCTTACCTATTTCAAAACATCATATGTTGCTATTAAGCCAGTCCTCAAAGACGAGGATAAGCTACTCCAGGTATATTTCAAAACATCATATGTTGCTATTAAGCCTGGATTTCCTGCTTGTTTTTTATATTTTCTAGAATAATTTCAAAACATCATATGTTGCTATTAAGCTGATTATTGCTTTTTATTGTCTTAGTTGCATAGACAATTTCAAAACATCATATGTTGCTATTAAGCTTTATAGAAGAACCAACATAATTTTTAAGTATTTCATTTCAAAACATCATATGTTGCTATTAAGCTTTATAGAAGAACCAACATAATTTTTAAGTATTTCATTTCAAAACATCATATGTTGCTATTAAGCATATGATGGTCGTAGTTGTTATGTCCATTCTGTCTAATTTCAAAACATCATATGTTGCTATTAAGCATCTTCTTTACTTTTAGATCATCAAGATTGCAGTAAATTTCAAAACATCATATGTTGCTATTAAGCGAAATTCAAATGATCTTGAAGCATGTCTGCAAAACCATTTCAAAACATCATATGTTGCTATTAAGCTAGAAATCGCTATTTAGTTTATAAAATTATGTCTCAATTTCAAAACATCATATGTTGCTATTAAGCAATTCGTGTGAATTGAAAGAAATTCGAGCAGATTCATATTTCAAAACATCATATGTTGCTATTAAGCGGTTAAGGTTTCGGAGCGTGTATTTGATAGTATCTGATTTCAAAACATCATATGTTGCTATTAAGCTTTCTATATTTCAAAATTTCATTCATTGTATTTTTATTTCAAAACATCATATGTTGCTATTAAGCGTGGAATAAAAATGTAGATTTTTCGACGTAAAGAAATTTCAAAACATCATATGTTGCTATTAAGCTTATGTATCTTTTTAATGATTTGGATTATATTCTTGATTTCAAAACATCATATGTTGCTATTAAGCCGTGAGATGTTCTTAACACTACCCAATACATAAACTATTTCAAAACATCATATGTTGCTATTAAGCAGTGATATTTATATCGTTATATATGATAAACTTGCATTTCAAAACATCATATGTTGCTATTAAGCTATAGAAATGGTTGATTATGCTTATAGTCTAGTCGAATTTCAAAACATCATATGTTGCTATTAAGCTACAAATTATTGGGTTCTAGGAAATGATGCAACCTTATTTCAAAACATCATATGTTGCTATTAAGCCAAAATAGAATCCCACAATCATTGTATAAATGGCCAATTTCAAAACATCATATGTTGCTATTAAGCCCTTTTATGGCTTATTAGTTTCAGTTGTGTATTTAGATTTCAAAACATCATATGTTGCTATTAAGCTACTGTTACAAAAGCAAAGGTTGGTCACTATGAAAGATTTCAAAACATCATATGTTGCTATTAAGCCATTTACAAGATCTAAATTGTTTTTATTACCAATAAATTTCAAAACATCATATGTTGCTATTAAGCTATTAACGGGTGTAATATCTCCTAATGTTCTATCATATTTCAAAACATCATATGTTGCTATTAAGCATCGTCCTCACTTTCTTACTGTTAAAATAACTTGTTATTTCAAAACATCATATGTTGCTATTAAGCCCAAAGTCCTTGTAATTTCCTATTTTTGAAATATCAAATTTCAAAACATCATATGTTGCTATTAAGCATACTTTTTTACATCCCCTTTTAAAGTCATTCAAAAATTTCAAAACATCATATGTTGCTATTAAGCAATGCTTGTCAATCCCGTTAAAAGAAAAGGCAATTTATTTCAAAACATCATATGTTGCTATTAAGCTTCGGAAAAGTTTCAGGCGGAGCATGCAAAACATTATTTCAAAACATCATATGTTGCTATTAAGCCGAAATTGGAAAAACTCATACAAGCCATTTAATGAATTTCAAAACATCATATGTTGCTATTAAGCGAATTGGGGGCTTATATGGCAACTTCCTAATAGTAAATTTCAAAACATCATATGTTGCTATTAAGCTTATCTTTCTTATGTAAATTGGCTAATTCCTTTTGAATTTCAAAACATCATATGTTGCTATTAAGCGATATGATAAAACTGTTATTGATAAAAATCATACTATTTCAAAACATCATATGTTGCTATTAAGCGGCTGGTATTATCGGAACATTAAGAGATAACAAACTATTTCAAAACATCATATGTTGCTATTAAGCCGGTTCAATCGGACAGTGGTTTAATGATAGATTCAGATTTCAAAACATCATATGTTGCTATTAAGCTTTAGCAACAAAACAGATGCGTATTCCATCTATATTATTTCAAAACATCATATGTTGCTATTAAGCTACACATCATACCAAACATCATTAGATATTTTTCCAATTTCAAAACATCATATGTTGCTATTAAGCGCTTGCTTTAAAAGTGGACAAATTATAAATTTAAATGAATTTCAAAACATCATATGTTGCTATTAAGCCTAGATAAATCAACGTTTTCATGACTATAACAAATCAAATAACACTGATTTCATCAATGTTTTTACGATTTTTTTCCAAGTAAAAATGATTATAACAAAAATTATTCTAAAAATATCACTTTTATCTGATTTAATCAGTATAATTTCAATTATAAAGATAAATTTAGCTGGTAAATTATATGATCAATTCATCACCTTCACTCTTTTTATTACCTAAAACTTCCTCATCAAATACATTATCATTAAATGTTTTTATAATACATATAAAATCTTCCTCTTTATTAATGACTTTATTTAATTCGGTTTTTAAAGAAATTAGTTTTGATGGGGTAATCTCCCCTCTAAATACAGAATATTGAAAATGTGATAAATATTTTTTACATATTTTAAAAACCTTTTGAACACGCTTTTCTCCAATATCATAAAATACAATTGCATAATTATAGTTATACTTTTTCTTCATTATTGGCCTTCTTTCAAAGAAAAGAATTCAAAATCTTTATCTTCTAACAAATATTTAATCAATTTGTAGCAATCCATTTTGACTGCAGTTTTATAAGTCATTTTACGATTTAATTTCTTATTTACAAAAGTCTTATCTAACCGTTCTTCAAAAGCCTGAATAAAAATTTGTCTACCTGTCTCATTAAGAATACAATAATTCACTTTCTTCTCAAAATGATCTTTAACTCTTAATTTTTTGTTATTGACTAAATCAAAAATAGTTTTAAAAACAATGACTGGTTTGAACGTTTCACTTAAATCTAAACTTAACGAAAATCTGCTTTCACTTGGCTCATGCAAATAACTTATCGTTTGATTTAAATGTGTTTGATAAATAATCGAAATACATTTCGTATATAATAAAGAATTTCCAAAAGAAATAAGAGCATTAATTGGATTATCCGGTGGTCTTCTTACACGTTTATTAAGCATAAAATCAGTAGGTAAAATAAATTGAAATGCTGAATAAAACCTTTGCCATAGTTCTCCTTCTAGAAGCATAATAGATTGAATATCATTTTGCTCATATATCAATTTCTTAAAATCACCACGAATCCAATCTATTGTATTTTTTACCTCTTTATTGTTATGTTTATAATAATGATATAAAACCTCGTCTATATTTACCGCAATAGCTTTAACTATTTTTCTTGCAATAACAATTCTTTTTTCTGAATGATAAGCCTCTACCTCTTTAACTAATAATCTCCCACTATTGTATTGTTCTCGAGGATAAAATGTTCCTGAATAAAATCCATAATAGTTAAAGAAATGAACCATTATATTTTTACTAGAAATGTAATCAAGTAACTTCGTATTAATAGAAATCTCATTCATACAATAAATTTCCTTAATATTCTCAATTGGTAAATAAACATTTTTCTGGTTCTTTCGAAAACATAATGAATTATCTTTACGACTCAATTCGCCCATACTTGTAATATATTTTGTTGATCCCATTTTCTTTCTCCTATATATAGCAATATTCGTAATACGCACATTTTTTACAATGTTTCTTTTCTATAACACTAGGAACCTGTTCACTCTTCAATAATTTTTCAATTTCATTAATTTTTATTAACAATTCAGTCTCCAATTGCTCATCTAACTCAATAATAACTGTCTTCTTTTCCTTGTTTTTTTGAATAAATTCTAACTTCCCCTTTCTTTCTACCCCTTTCTCTTTAAGTTTATATAGATAAAAAATCAATTGCCAACGACTTGCTTCTACATCGGCATCACTTTTCTTAGTTTCAGTGAGATATTCTTTTGTTAATTTATCAAGTCTAATATTTTCAATAGCAATTTCAGCATTAACATCATTTAAATATTTGCTTTCATGTAATGCTTTCCCCACTTTAACATCTTCACTATTATTTTCTAGGTTTAGTCTATGTGCATGCAAATAACATTGTCGTGGACAATGAATATAATAATTCATTAACGTTCCATTCACCTTCATATCAAGACTCCCTTTCATTATAAAATATCATAACTTGATTTTCCAAGTTTCTCTCTATCCAACTTTCCATTAACAAAATATCCACTTGCATCTTCAATACAGTACAATTCACCAATAATATCATTATATTGAATATCAATATTGTTTTTTAATTTATATGTAAAGTAACTTAATTTGCTTCTGACTTCAATCAATTTAACTTGTTTTTCTGCATAATTCATCTCATTGTCTTGTAATAAATTTTTATATAAGTTCCATACAGTCCATCCATCTAAAATGGATCCATCATCTAATTCGATTTTCCTACAAAACACAACATCGATAGACCAGTTTTCATCATCAATCAACTTCATCTTTTTCGATATTTCTGAAAAATCCAATTTAAAGACAAGGTGATTAAAAAAATAATCCAGTCCGCTATCATTAGTACTCTCATTTTTTGCTTTTTTAATAATTTGCATAATACGATCATAATATTGACCAAAATCTTTATTCGAAAAAATATTTCTCATATCATTACACATAAGGGTTAATGCATCACTTGCTCGATAGTCGCTACGATATATGGTCTTATACCCATCATGTTTAAAAAAATAAACATGTCCCTTTTTTTGACACAATCTATTTATACGTCCAAAAAATTGTTCTTCACTATCTAATAATGAGATGTTTTTATACCCTATATCCATATCAATATCCACACCTGCTTCAATAACCTGAGTAGCTATTAAAATAAGTCCTGATGTTTCATTTGATTTGATAGGTTTTAGTATTTTTTCACGTTCTAAAAGTGAGTCATCTCCAGTTATACATTTGACATCTACAATAATATCATCACATTCTGATAGCATTTTGTAAAATTCATAGGCAGTGTTTTTAAAAATAAATTCAACTAGTATTTTTTTATCGTGACTTTGATGAACAATAATATGATTCTTTAAATCTTCTAAATCAATATCATTTTCTAATAACTCATAATGAGGAATAACCCTTTCTTTAAAAAGTCTATGCTGATAATATAACTGACAATTTGGTAATAAATGTTTTATCACATGATTTTGTCCAGATAATTTTTCTAAATTGGGAAGTGTTGCTGACATCATGATAATTTTCATATTCATTAATTCAGCACACGCCTTTAATAAGATAATCATTTCTGCCCAAATTTCATTTCTATAACTTTGTATTTCATCTAATACAATCACTGATTCAGATAATTGATGAAATCCCATAACATCTTCCCGCTTATCACCAAAAAGCAAATTGAAAAAACTAACATGCGTAGATAAAATCAATGGATAATTTAAAAATTGTCTATCTAATAATAATTTTTGATAAAAATCAGTAGAATCATCATTATCTTTATATTCCCTGTGACTTTGAGGAAGTGGTGTCAAAGAATTCACAACAACAATTTGATCTTGGAACTTTTTTTGAGGAAATAATTTATTCAATGTTTGCCTGTTTTGCTCTACAAGTGTATTGAAAGGATAAATGTAAAACATCTTCTTTCTATTTTGCATTAAATGAAAACTCAAATTAAAGGCAGTATTGCTCTTCCCGCTACCCGTTGGTGCCTCTAGAAAATAAATAGATTTATCTAAATCATTTAATAGATTTTTTTCAGCATCTAAAAACAATTCACTTCTTAAATCATTCATCTGTAAAATATTATCAAAATGTTTAGTCATGCCTTGATAACTCTTTTTCTCATAGTCCCGAATTGATTTTAATAACTTGGAAGTGTTATATTCTTCCTGATAATCTTGAATAGAAAGTTTACCTCCTATAATGTTATAATCATGATCATTCATAAATTCACTTGTCGCATAATAATCACTTGCTACTAAAAGAGAATAAGTTAAACGATAGTAGAAATAATGTATAGCTGATTCTTCAAAAGAATAATCTGGATGCTCATCATAAAGATGATATACAAGTTTCTTTAATACATCAATATTTCCTTCAGTTATATATTTGAGACCTTTATAACCACTTAATGGATTTGATAATAAATTTTTTATTAAACAATTGGTTTGATTCTCTTTTAGACATTGAGTAAACTGTGATAAACTTTCCAGGTGACTATGATGCCTAGCAATAATATAGGCATGTTCTACAATGATTCTCTCCAAAATGTATCTATCGTCATCTACGAGTATTTCATTCAATGATAGTTTATAAAGAAAATAATCCAAATAAATGATAGCTGAGAAAAATGAATGATCTGATTTTTTTAATCCCTGATATGGCTTACCAATATTGTTATGCATTTTTATTCGTTGAAATTCAGGATTGATTTTACCAAAATCATGAAATGATACAAGCTGAATTAATAATTCTTTGAGAAAGTCAAAACTTGCATTCTCATTTTGAAAATGCAAATTTTGATGAAACCGTTGAATAACCATTTCTATATTTTTATCATCATACAATTTTTGAAAATACTTTTGACATCTATCAATATGCTCTTTTAATAATTCTTTTCTTTGATCATCAGTATGTGCATAAAACAATGCATGACTATCTATAATTTCATTATAATCAATAAAAAGTAACATTTATTTCTCCATCAGAATATATCGGTACATAACTATTCTTAACAATTGCATCAGTCAAAAGCATTTTTTCTAATTGATAATGATTGGTACTTTCTTTAAGAGAGATTGGTAAGTACTCTTCATATTTAAACATCGCTGTTCGCCAATTGTATTCTAACATTGAAGCCAAAGATAAGCTATGAATTTGTATATCTTGACAATTTCTCTCTTGAAGTTCAACTAACTTTGTATCTTCTATAATAGCAAGATGATCATTTTTACCAAGATACGGAGTATAAACACATTGTTTGTTCATGATCATTTCTGCTAGTTTTTGACTTTCTTCATTGCCAATCAAGACATATATACTCCATTCAGGGTTTTCCAACCATTGTTCCTTAACAACAAGATTTCCTCCCTGTTCATGAGATGCATATCCTACTGAATTATTAAAATATTGAATCTTACGATAAAAATGTCCGTTTTCCTTATGAGGAACAATAGAAACAGAAATATCTTTCAATTTTTCATAATATTGAGGATATGTATCAAACTCACTTTCATAACCACGATATCCTAATATAGCCCCAAAAATCCCTAGCAAAGCAGGTTTATGAATATTTCCATATGTAAAATAATAATAAGTATTCACTTCTGGATTTTTAAAGAAAGCTGTTTTTCCCCTTAAAGTAAATTTTATAGCCTTCATAAATTAAACCTCTTTTCTAGTCACAATATGTAAATATTTAACTCCTTCAAAATCACAGTTTATTGATGTTGTTACTGGATTATAGTATACTTCTATTGTTTGAATTTGAGATTCTAATCCCTCTAATATATCTTTGAGATATATATGAATAATGTTCTTTGAATCTGTCTTTTCAAAGTCAATATACTCTGTTAAATTAGGCAAATAAAGATGATTATCAGTTTCAACAAATAATCCAAATTCATTATCACAACCTTCTTTAGAATTCGTTGCAAACGCTGTTGCCGAAACAAGTGAAGTTTCTTTAAATTTCAAATAATCGTCATCCGTATAACCTTCTGTTACTCCTAATTTCACAAATTCATTATAAGCGTCAGGATTCACAACAAATGGATAAAAATAATGAGCTTCATCACTAACAATTTTTGTTCCTAATGTTGAGTTTTTTGCTTCTCCATCTTCCACAGTTGTTTTTGTAGCGTCACGGAATGGTGAAAGAATTTGTTGTTCTTGGGGCTCTGTATCACGATATTTATTAAATCCCTGACCAAATTGTACAGCACCTGGTATAGAAATATTCATCCCCACCTCAGCAAATGTTGCACCAAAGTTTTTTACATCAATTGCATGAAATAAATTTTTTAAAACTTCTGAAGTATCTTTACATTCTTTCAAATCATTAACATTAAATAAATACTCATATCTTTCTTTTAAACTACGTGGAACTAAATTAACCTCCCCTTTTTTATCAGGTGAAAGTTTCATAGATTTAATATAAAGGACTTTCTCTCCTTGGTTTTCCCACATTTTCTTCATAGGGTATTTAAAAGCTTTGTCACTTCCATAAGTATCTCCACTGGTTGTTGTTTTTGGATATCCTGTAAAATCAGCATTCCAATTTGCCATGATTGAACTCACTCCCAAAACTCCATAAACTCTTTTATCCATTTTCTTTTTCCTCCTTATTCTTTTCATATACTAACATCATAGCACTAAAACCAGCTAAAATATATTCAGCGTGCAATACTTGCGGTGTATATAACATAATATGTTCAACGAGTTGCTGAACTCTACCTCCCTCAATAGGATTAATTAAATAATTATACTTCTTATATGAGTTCATAATTTTTTTCTTCATCAAAGAAATATCTTTGGCATTTAAAAATGCATTAATATATGCTGATGATTTATTATTTGATTTATTTAATGATAAGAAATATTGTGCTAGTTGTCCAATTGCATATCCAAATTCATAATCATCATCAAACTCCCATTTCTCACCTTTCTTTGAATTAATATGTTTTCTCAGTTTCTCTTGTACGTCTTCCATCTTTTCACCTATTTTCCTTTCATCATTAAAATAAGATAATAAAGACCATCTTAAATTAAATTGTCTTTGTGCTTTAAAAGTTTCATCTTTCAAAATAGCATTTTTAATCAGTTCCATTGTAAATTTATCTAATGATGCCCTTATTTGATTCTTTTCACCTTGATAAAACCAAGCAGATAAAACCCCACGATTTTCTAATAGACACCTTTTCAAAACTGCATCATTGATTTGAATGTCTTCCATTCTACTGTAAAGATTAAATTGTAATCTTCCTTCAAAAAATACACTATCAATCAAATGCCTAATCTGCCATAAATTATCTATTGAATTACCATAAGGGAGTGTGGATTTATCTATATCTTTTTGTGATATCCCTATATAATTTTTAAGCATAAATGGTTTTTTTAAAAGTTTTGAATAATGACTTATGTTATCAGCATGAATAATTTCAACTTCATTTTTTTCTTTTCGACATCTGAGATAGTATCCACTCATCAAATCTTCAGGTTCTTCTAAATCTGTATAGGCTTTAATATCTTCTTTGTTTTGAAAATTATTTATATAGATATTATATTTTCCCTTGGAAACTTCCCCTAATAAATAATCAAATAATTGAGATTGTAATAATGCTTTTTGTTGATCTAATAAATAAGGAACTTTAACTTTACGTGTTTTATTCTCTAAAAATGGTTTTTTAGAGTTCATTCCCATATTATTATTAGGCAAGCCTAAAATGATTCCCTCATCATCAAAATTATAATCATTACTATTATATAAATTAGGGAGTAAATAACGTTCGCTTTCTTTTTTATAATATTCTATAGTCTTCTCTCTGTCTGTGAAAACAAAGAATATCTTTACATAATTTTTCTTAGTCAAATCAATATCTTCATCCTTAAAAATATCATGATTTAAAACATAATTCTCTATTTTGTTAATCAAATCAACATCTGCTGGCCCAAGTTGTTCTTCTACATTTCTATATAATTCTCTTGATTTTGCTTTTTTCTCATACTTGACAATAGGATTTTTTAGTATGCTGAAAAAGTTTTTGATAATTTCAGGAGTGAGCTTATTAAGAACAATACTTTCTTTTTTTACTGCAATAGAAAGATAATTGTTTGTATGTATAATTTTCTTTGGATCAATAGGCTTATTCATTTCTAGGAGTTTACTATAGTAATCCAATTCTTGAATAAACAAATAATCTTCATCATTATGACCAACCGTTTCTTTGGACTTTTTATCAAAATAAACATTTAAATTTTTTGTAACCTTCCAATTATCATCATCTCCTATTTCGATTAATCTATATGTACCATCTTTTAGGGTATGAGAGTCAATAATAATTCTACTGTTTTTTCTTAGTTTTTTTTCAAAGATTTCCAATGCCTCTTGTAGCATATCTACACCTCCTTCTACATGTATTTAAAGTTAACAAATCCAAACCCTCTACTATTATTTTCTAACAATCCTACACCTAATGCCAAATAAGCCAATTCTTGTGCTTGTTCATTCTGAGCAATTTCTAAAACAATTTTATCACCTAGTAGATTAATACTTTTGTATGGCAGCTTTACTGGAACTTTATTCTTAAATTCTATAAGATCATATAAAGATAAACTCTCATCAATATTTTTTCCAGTAAAGAATTTATATTTTTTAATAAGATTATCTTTTAATCTTTTCTCAAAATCTTCTAATGTCATGTGACCTTTCCAGTAACCTAAACCAGGATTTTTTAAAATAACAGGTGTTATTGAATATATTCTTTGAATATTTCTTTTTTGTATAATTTTAATCTCACCACCAACACCTTCAAATTCATTTGTTTCATGAAAAGATAGTTTTGCCATTAAATATTGAACCAACTTATCTTCAACCATTCGAATTCGCATAGTATATATTTTATTCTTTTTGTAGAGACCTGCATTTTCAATTGGATATAACAAATCATGAACATATCCTTTGTATTGCTTACCCGTATGGTATGATAGAAATTCATTATCTTCTGTGAGTATACTATCAATATAATAACTTGTTTTTTCCGCCAATTGGGAATATTCTAAATCTTGTTTTAATTTTATCTTCACTTTGTATTCATAAATTTTCATCATTATTCCTCATTTCTTTTTGTTACTATTTTTTTAAATACATAAAACTAAATCAACTTTACTATATTATAACATATTTTTACACCTCCTAAATAATTTTTAAATGTTTATTTAAAAACTTTTTTTCATCACATGTTACTATTAAACTTAAGGCAGAGGATTTATCCAAGGTAGAATTAAGCCTATTTCAAAACATCATATGTTGCTATTAAACTGAAATGGTTGAAGAATTGGCCTGAAGATTGAATGTATTTCAAAACATCATATGTTGCTATTAAACAGCTGATTATCTAAAGAAGAATTTGTTGCTAAAACCATTTCAAAACATCATATGTTGCTATTAAACCTTGGTACACTTTAGAAATCTTGCTTTTTCAAGTTTATTTCAAAACATCATATGTTGCTATTAAACAAGGATTTGATTCTATATTGGGATTGCTGGATCAACATTTCAAAACATCATATGTTGCTATTAAACCGAGGTGCTAACCGTCATTCTAAAATCTTAGATACATTTCAAAACATCATATGTTGTTATTAAACAATTTCAAAAGTCCGGTAGAGTTCATTATCATGTCTATTTCAAAACATCATATGTTGCTATTAAACTGCCAGCTTAAATTGCCAAAACTATACCAAAGCTGGATTTCAAAACATCATATGTTGCTATTAAACTTTTAAGCCACAGATGTATATAGATAATAAAGCATAATTTCAAAACATCATATGTTGCTATTAAACTGAAAAAGATGAAAGGGAATGTTTAAAACCTTATCTATTTCAAAACATCATATGTTGCTATTAAACTAGTATTTGTGAGTCTTTGGGTTGCAAATCTCGCAAATTTCAAAACATCATATGTTGCTATTAAACGGGCTCTGTGCATTGGGTGGCGTTATGCTTACGAAATTTCAAAACATCATATGTTGCTATTAAACGTCGACTTTGAAAGGGGTGTTTATTATGAAATTGTAATTTCAAAACATCATATGTTGCTATTAAACGAACAGGTCTATAACGAGACAACGAACAGTATAGATAATTTCAAAACATCATATGTTGCTATTAAACCATTCTCCCATTCGGATGTTGTGGCCTGTGCAATGTATTTCAAAACATCATATGTTGCTATTAAACAGAATAATATCGCTTGTGAGCCTTAAAGAACGTGCTATTTCAAAACATCATATGTTGCTATTAAACGCAAAGCCATTCATAAAAGACAGATCAACATCAAAATTTCAAAACATCATATGTTGCTATTAAACTTTTGATAAAACGCAAATGCTTCCTGTTACTCATACATTTCAAAACATCATATGTTGCTATTAAACAACTGGATGGATGAAAGATTTTGACTATCTTATTGTATTTCAAAACATCATATGTTGCTATTAAACTTCTATGCTATCCTCGTACATTTCTTTTGATATTATATTTCAAAACATCATATGTTGCTATTAAACTCCCTTTTTCTTTTGCGTTAAATTCATTTTTTTTAAATTTCAAAACATCATATGTTGCTATTAAACAAATTAAGCACAACATTAAAACCTAGAACATTAAAAATTTCAAAACATCATATGTTGCTATTAAACACATATATTAAGTTTAGAATCTTGTAACAATCTTTTATTTCAAAACATCATATGTTGCTATTAAACTTTAATGTTTTAACGTAATACAATCTTTGTTCCATATTTCAAAACATCATATGTTGCTATTAAACGAGGAAGAACCTCTCTATAAGAACTTGTAAACAATAATTTC
>NZ_HG005289.1:183841-198656 GCF_000455285.1 Candidatus Stoquefichus massiliensis AP9
TGTAACAATCTTTTATTTCAAAACATCATATGTTGCTATTAAACTTTAATGTTTTAACGTAATACAATCTTTGTTCCATATTTCAAAACATCATATGTTGCTATTAAACGAGGAAGAACCTCTCTATAAGAACTTGTAAACAATAATTTCAAAACATCATATGTTGCTATTAAACAAGAAATGTTAAGTTTTGTGTGGTTTCTATATACTATTTCAAAACATCATATGTTGCTATTAAACTTTGAAACAACAATTAGATTTAATAATAGAGTACATATTTCAAAACATCATATGTTGCTATTAAACTTAACAAGATTATCAAGACTTTCTGTAACATGTTTTATTTCAAAACATCATATGTTGCTATTAAACGTAAAAATGATGATGGATCAGTTTGGATTAACATCATTTCAAAACATCATATGTTGCTATTAAACTATACTTTTCATATTCTTTATCTAGAAAATATTCGGCATTTCAAAACATCATATGTTGCTATTAAACCTCCGAATTTAAAGAATGCAAAGGCATTTGCACTTGTATTTCAAAACATCATATGTTGCTATTAAACGAAAGACAATTTGCTTAATTACATTAAATTACATAGATTTCAAAACATCATATGTTGCTATTAAACAAGACACAGGACTTAAAAAGCAATCTAAACTTATAATTTCAAAACATCATATGTTGCTATTAAACGGATAACCTTCAATGATGGAACAATCTATGAAAAAGAATTTCAAAACATCATATGTTGCTATTAAACGGCTTATTGGTTTCAGTTGCGTATTCAGTGAATTCAATTTCAAAACATCATATGTTGCTATTAAACCTAGAGAAAATAAACTCTTATAAAACAAAGAAAATAAAATTAATACGATAAACTCAACATTATTTCAATATTTTCCCAAGTAAATATACTGTTTAGCAAAATTATATAAAAAATCAAAATTATATTGATAATTACATTGTTTTTTGTGTGTCAATGAAAATATCACTTGGGAAAATTTTATAAACTATACATCATTAAATAATTTCTCCATCATGAAAACATTGATAAATATACTCTCTTGATTGATAATAAAAATCAGAATTGTAGTTTGAAATTGCTTCACTAATCCATGAATTATAAACCACCATTAACACTTCAATTATATCATTTCCGCCTACATCTTCAATCAACCTTTCATATACTTCACCAATCGTCCAATAATCAGGAATATTATATTTAGATTCTGAAACATTGTCATAATCTCCTTTATCAATCTTACACATTAATATAAACTCCTCAGCAACTTTTTCAATTGGTTCACAATGTAAAACATCAGCATGATTAAATATTCTCATAAGAACATCTTTTCCCATTTGAAAAACAACATCAGATCTTTTTCTCTTCTGTAATCTTCCAATATATTCTATAAGACTACAAGTATAAAATAATTGACTATTATTTTTCATCAGTAATCACATACCCTTCTTTAAATTTTAATGTTTTAAGTGCACTAATTGTATGAAAACTCATTTGATGAGTAGGCTTAGAAAACTTAGCAAGTTCCCAGAATGCAGAACGTGTAATTTTTCCATCTATAAAATTTTGAATATAATTAAATATTGTATCATCAGCCATAGGCCCTTCAACAATATCATAATTATGGGATTTACCACTTCGACATGCAACAATAAAATCCAACCATTCTTCAGACATTTCATTAAAACTTTTCATATGAAGTGAAGAATCTTCAACATATACATACTCATTGATATATCCTATACCTGTATATCTTGTTGCCCACCTTTTAGCTTGAGTCAAAAAACTAGTACAATAAAATCCAAAATAAAAATCTTTATTATATTTAGCCATTCTTATTTCAGGATATTCTACTATTTGCTTACTACCATGATATATAATAACTTCTTTATCCTTTATCATACTGCACTCCTTCCACACATCTCTTATTTTACATATAAACCAAATAATTACCAAAATAACAACCTGCTTTTTTACAAAAAAACAAATTCCCTAATTAATAAAACAATCACTATATATCTTTATAACATCAAAGTAAATAACAAAATACATTTAATATATAAATATTTAAAATTTCTTTTCTTTCTGCTTATATAAAAATTATTTTTAATACATCTCAATGTTAAGGTTAATTTTCTTCCCGAACTTCATTATTATTTCAAAACAATATAATTTGTTAATATTTATATTCCTATTATAAACCATTTCAATGATAAATCAACCAAAAGAAATATTTTTTTACGTACTTCATTATTTGAGTTGTATTATTTATATATTTCTAATATAATATATTTATATTAATACAACAAATATAAACGAGAGAAAGGTGTTTTATTATGGACGAGTTAACAAAGTTAAAGGAAGAAAACCAAAAACTAAAAGAAATTCTTAAAAATTTGGGTTATATTTTTATTGAAGATGATATACATCTAAGCAAGCAAGATAGATTAAAAATTTATATGTCTTATTTTAGAGGAAGGAATGATATTTACGCAGCAAAATATTTCAGCAATAAAAAAGGAACACTTCAATATTCACCAGTATGCTTAAACAAATTCAACAAAAAGATTTGTTTGCTTGCTAATGGTGGTAACTGTCAGAAATGTACTCATTTCAATGGCAAAAAAATTACACCTGAAATTATACTTAATCATATTCAAAAATCAAATAATGGAATTGGAATCTATCCTCTATTAGCAGATAATACTTGTTATTTTTTAGTCATTGATTTTGATGATGACCTATGGTTTGATGATCTTCTAAGTGTTTATAGAATAGCAAAAAAGTATTCTATTTCATGTGTTATGGAACAATCCCAATCAGGTATAGGTGGGCATTTGTGGATATTCTTTGAAACACCTATTAAATCTCATAAAGCAAGATCCTTAGGAGATTTTTTACTCAAAGAAGCTATGAGAAATAATAAAAATTTATCATTTCATTCTTTTGATAGGATGTTCCCAAGCCAAGATTTTCATACTGGAAAAGGATATGGAAATTGCATTGCACTCCCCTATCAATTTGATGCTTTCCAAAATAAGAATTCTATCTTTATCAATGAACTACAAATGCCCATAACAAAACCATTCCATTATTTAATGAGCATCAAAAAACTAGAAGAGAATCAAGTAGATCGAATTCTCCATACACAAGAATCTCAGTCACCAGATTTCTTTGACACCGATGACTTACAGTTACATCTTCTTGATCAAATTCAACAAAAATTATTAATCAAAGAAAATTCACTTCTTCACATATCAAAAAAAGGCTTACGTGCTAACACATTATTTACTATACGTCAAATATCATCTATGTGGAATCCTGATTACTTTAAAAATCTTAACTTACATTTATCAGTTTATAATGTTCCACGAGTTTTATGTGAATTTATAGAAGAAAATGAAAAAGAAATTTGTATTCCTAGAGGATTGAAACCAAAGTTACTTCAATATATAGATGAAAATATGGTTGAAGTTGATGATCAAACATGTCTAGGTAACCATATTGAAATATCATTTAAAGGTGCTTTGAAAGCAAACCAGCAAGTTGTTGCTGATACACTACTTCAACATGAAGTTGCAATTCTTGAAGCAGCACCAGGCTTTGGAAAAACAATTATAGCTTTATATATAATGTCCACACTAAAAAAGAATACTTTAATTATTGTCAATAGTAAAGCATTACTCATTCAATGGTTAGATAAAATAAATGAGTTTATTAATTATCCAATATCCAAGAAAAAGAGAGCTTCTTATATTGGTGAATATCATGGTAATAAGAAAAAACTAAAAGGACATATCGATGTTGCATTAATCCAATCTTTAACAAATATAGAAGATTATCAATTATTACAGCAATATGGTTTAATCCTTATTGATGAGTGCCATCATGCATCATCAAAGACTTATCGTAACGTATTAAGAAATCTCAATGCTAAATACATATATTCATTTTCTGCTACACCAGAAAGACGTGATGAAATGGATAAAGTTATTTATATGTACTTAGGAGATATTGTTTATAAAGTTGATAAGAAAGAATTAATTCAAAATAGAGATTATGAGCAAATTCTTATTCCAAGAGCAACTACATTTAAAATTGTGGATGAATCCAAAAATTTCACAGAAATTATTAAAGAACTCTATCAGAATGAAAAAAGGAATTATTTAATTATACAAGATGTATTTGAAGAAATTAAAAATAAACAAAATATAATTGTTTTAACTGATAGAAAAGAACACATTCAGATTCTATATAATCAATTAAAGTATGAAGATTATGATACTTATTGTTTAACTGGTGATAACACGACTAAAGAAAGAAAAGATATTAGAGAAAAAATAGATCTATCAAATCACTATTTAATCATTGCAACATCACAATTGCTAGGAGAAAGTTTTGATTTACCATCTTTAAACACAATGTTCATAACAATGCCTATTTCTTATAAAGGACGTTTATCTCAATATATAGGGAGACTACATAGAGATTATGTTGGTAAAAAAGTTGTTAAAGTTTATGATTATGTAGATATTCATATAAGAGTATTACAAAATATGTTTCAAAAACGTTTAAAAACATACAAAACTGATGGATATAAAATTATTGAAAATAATCAACTAGTTGAATTTGAACAAGCTATCTTTGATAAAGCAAATTATGAATATTTTCTAAATGAAAGTATAAATCATGCAAAACAAGAAATTACAATTTTTGTTAATGAATGTAAATTGAATAGAATTCAAAGGGTTTACTCTTTCTTTATCTCTCTATTAGCAAGAAATATAAAAATATATATTTGCATAAATAAAAATTATAATGATGATATTATTCATTATCTTAATGGTATATCTACCAAAATACTAAGAAGTCAAAGTTCAATGAATGCAATTCTCATAGATAATCATATTCTTTGGACAAGTTCATCTAGTTATCTTGGAGTGCAAAATAATGACTTATTTTATTTAAAAGTTACTGATACAAACACTATTGAAGAACTGAAATTAACTGTCCAAGAAAATAATAAAATTTAATTATTTTCATATATTATATATTTTTTATAAAGTTCCAAGACTTTCATAATTTTGGAACTTTTTATACTATAAATATTTTTTCTATCTTGTGATTAATCATATCCGAAAGTCATATTAAATATATTTATGATACATCAGTCTTTATAATATTAAATATATTTTTAATAATCCTTTACTACATATATGTTTATTGATCTTATAAAACTATATTGATTTAAATCAATTTCATCATCGATAAGTTTTTTGTTCCTATTTCTAAATTTCTTCTAATACAAACATACTTCTTTATCCTTACAGAATTTAATCTTGTTTTCCAATCAAATATTTTTTATAAATAGATTTGTCAAATGAATGTCTTATATTATTATTTTATTTATCTCTTTATGAATCAATTATCAAATATATCTATCTTTTTAAAATATGATCATTTTGAGTTTATGCTTTCCATAAATCCCGCTGTAATTATACCTGATGGTAAAGCAATAATCGCTATCCCAAAAAATGATGATAACATTGTAATAACTTTTCCTAGCGAAGTGACTGGATATATATCCCCATACCCTACCGTTGTTAAAGAAACAGTTGCCCAATAAATAGCATCAAAATAGTTATTAAAAGAATCTGGTTCAATATTTATAATTATTAAAGCTGATATTAAAATGTATACTATTGCCAACACTCCTACAGCAATTAAACTTTCTTTAGAATTCTGTATAACATCTTTAATAATATGAATACTTCTGCTATATCTTACAGCCTTAAATATTCTAAATATTCGAAAAGTTCTAAATAGCCTAATAACTCTAAGCACTTTTAAACTACTATTGAACAAAGATATTGAAGGTAGAATAGAAAATAAATCAACAATTGCCATAATTGTAAAAGGATATTGTATAAAGGCAATTATATTATTTTTCCCTCTTTTATAATCAGCTGTTATCCAACGCAAAACATAATCAATTATAAAAATTGTAACTGAAATAAACTCAATATAGTTAAATATAAGTAATTCTTCCTTAAATGCTAATGGAATAAGACTAACAAATATCGTACTCATCATGATAATATCATAAATTCTACTCAATCTATCATTCTCATCAGCAACTTCAATAATTTCATAAATACGTTTTCTCATTTTTGTACTCCCCTACTATCCTATTTCATATAATCTCACTCAAATTCACATTTCATCTTTCAACAGTTTTCCAATTGTATTAACTTTTAATTTTTATCATATATAATATCAAAACAGTAATCGAATTATCTTTTCACTTTTTCTTTTTCATTTCTAATTAATGATAATATTTCGACTCAAGATATTTTATATTTCATTAACCAAAGCAACAATATTTTAAATTCCCTTTAATATTCCCTTCATATTTATAGTCATTTATTTGAAACATTTTCTACATAATGTTTCAAATAATAATCATACCTTCAATTATCAGTTATAGTACTTGGTTTCAAGAAGTCCATAATTTATTCGTTGTATGTATGTTTCTTATATTGTATCAAAACACTTGATTATAGTATAGTTTTTCTATTCATACTCCAATAATTCTGGACAAACTATATTCTCTATTTCAAGTGTTTCTTTATACATTAACGTATAAATGTAATTGAAATATCTTCACTTTCTAGATATGTAAATTTTTCGATTCATATATCAAAAAGAGCAATAATCATTGCCCTAATTATGTTCATCATTTTCAAGTTCTTTTTTTCTTATAAGAACTCTTTCAATTCTTCTTTTCACTTGGTTTGCTATTGTAGATATCCTTAATTCATCCATCAAAGTATTTACACTTAAGACTTCATAAATAACACTTTCGAACCTTATAAGTTTATCCTCATTAAGCCATGATAAATCACCTACTAGCTTTAACTGAGATTCAGCATCAGATTTAAAAGGTTTACTTTTATAAGCTGCACCAATCAGTTGTGTAGGTGTTGTTGCCCATAAGGAACTTCCACTATCATATATAGGTGCTATCTTTTCCCATTTTAAGTCAATGATGTTTCTAATAGCACCAAAATTACGATAATGTCAATCATAGTTAGCTAATATATAATCACAAACTATCATTTTATCAATCTTTGATTTAACATCTGGTAATCCAAGTTCAATACATACATCTATATAATAATGTTCATACAATGATTCATTTTCTCGTAATTGCTTTATTGCATTTATATAAATTGCAGGTACTAATTCCTCATCTGTATGTATCATCGTCTCACAACATGAATAGTAAGTATTATGTTCTTCAATTAAACAATAAGGTACATAATCACCTTCATTTAATATCAGTTCATATAGCTTTGTTGCAATGACTTCGTTGAATGGTTCTTGATTATTTAATGTATTCCCACCTTTAATCAAGCATCTCTTTCCACCTACAATCTTCCATTTTTTACGGAGATTTCCATCACTAGAATTATCAGGACTAAACATATCTAAACCTTTAGGATATTCAATTTGTCCCATTAATAATTTCCCCATATCTTCACTAAATTCATTGGTGAAGAAATTGATTGTTTCCCAACGTATAGAAGAATTTTTTCTTTTATCCAATAATGATCACTTAAACTTAATCCCAAACAACGTTCAAGCAATTCTACTGAAGAAGATATATTTAATTCTTCAAGAACTTCTTTAAATTGACTTCTTGAAGCCGGAATAGCACGATCTCGCCACCAATTATTAAATGCTTTTCTTGAAATCCCTATTTTATAATCTATGATTCCTAATGGTGCATATTCAGGATGAATTAAATTTGTTATTTTATCTATATTATGAGTTTCATCATCATATAGAAAATCCAAAACTTCTGTATTCTTATTCATAAGTGTAAATTCCATTTGATATCACCATCCTTGTCAATTAATTTAACTATATTATATCATAGGCACAAATGACTTTCATTAGTTATTATTTGCTATAATTCTTCATAATAAATCTATGTATTTAAAAAGACATCCAAAATTCATATAAGGTATGTCTTCATAAATGAGATTTGTATTTATAAAATAAGATATTGAATAATAAAATATTGTTTTACTATTCTTTCTAAAAATAATATTTATTAAGTATCTTGGGATATTTATTTATTTTTTTATCAATACTATTTTTAATATGTTTTTTAGATATAGTATATCGATCGTTAACTTTAAAATAAGTAATTGTGATTTTAGTCAGTGCTATAGCTATAGCAAATACAATAAAAGCATATATTATATTACCAATAATACTTATTGCTTGACTACTTAACAACATACTAATATCATAACTTTCCAATGCAGAATAATGAAATCCCAATGATACAATAGAATTAATCATAAATATGATACTCAATAAGAAAACAATAAAACTAAACACAACAAAAAAATAATAAATCATATCTGAAACAATACTTAAACCTTTATTTATCATATTTATTTGATTGTCACTTAATGCCAAATAATCATAAATCAAAACTTTTTCTAATTTTTCCTTCTCATTATTGTCATATAAATAATGAATATACGGAGGTATAAATATCTTTGACCTAACTATTTTATTTTCAAAAAATTTTATAACATCTATTTTAGAATTTCTTTTATATTCAACTATAAAAGGCAAAACAATGTCATTATAATATTCTCTTTCTTTTTTTGTGTTCTTTTTAAAGCAGAGGAAAAATGCCGAAACAATGGATGTGATAACGGAAATAATTTTTATAGCATTATCCATATTCTCCCTACTTATATCTTATCATATTTAGTGCTAATACCCTTTGACTTATCTATGGGATACTTCTTTGCACTAATCTTTAATTTTTCTAAAATGATATCTTCAATGCTAACATTTAATTTATCTGCTAATAATATGCAATAAGTCATAACATCAGCAAGTTCACCACAAACATCTTCATTGTTAAAGTTATTATTCCATTGAAAACATTCCAATAACTCTCCGGCTTCTATACTGATAGACTTTGCTAGATTTTCTGGAGAATGAAACTGATCCCAATCTCGCTCCTCATTAAACTTTTTTATTTTTTCCTTTACAACATCCATAATAACACTCCTATTTAATATACTGTTTAAAATATTCTCTTAATTCTAGATCACATATATAAATATACGTTCCTTTTATTCCTCTTGTTAAAAGCACTTTATAAATATTAATAATATAATCAAAAAGTTCTTTTTGTGTCTGAAGTGATTTTTTTCCATTTCTATCACAATAATTTTTTTCATCGATATAAATATTTTGACTGATGCTATCATATTTTATCTCATTCCCAATAATAACCCCTACGTAGTTTAAATCATATCCTTGTACAGTATGTATACATCCAATTTCATTTATTGCATTTAAAGAATTAACCCAATCTTTATTAGTATGATTCCAAATATAATGATAATCATTAATAACTATATCATATAAATTTTGTTTTTTGATGTCTTCATAGTTATCTTCTTTTGTTTTCCAAGGCCAAGCATATCCTGCAACCATTCTGCATAATCCATCTTCTTTATTTTTTAATCTAATACATTGATACATATCTTCTACATCATCAAATATTTTCAATTCATAGTTTTCAACTTCTATTTGTTTATTTAACTTCTGCTCCAAAAGTTTATAAATTGATGATATGTAATAATCTCCACCTTTCACTCGCATCTGAGAGGTTAATGTAAATTGTATTGTTCCAACCTGATTAATTATCTCTCTAAATTTCTCTTTTCTAACATCTGAAGGCTTAACAGATTGATTTGGATCATAAAAAAATATTTGATGGTCACTTGACCTCATGATCCAATCAAGTTCATCACCGTTTTCAATTTTTAAATGATCATTAACATTGTCAAATGTATGTGCTAATCCAGGCATTAGATTAACTCTTCTACGTAAACGATGTGCTTCATCCACTATCAGAATATCATAATGTTCTTTGATGACTTCAGAAGGCCCTATAACCATATTTGCTCTTAAACCATGAACTTGCTTAAAAACATTCTTCAAAGTTTTCCTTAACGATTCCATCGGAATAACTAATCCAACTTTTAATTTTCCATGATATTGTGATATGAGATTTAATAAAGTTATAAAATTAATATTATCATCAAACCTTAATTCATTGATAGCTTGTTGGCTTTCAATAAGTAATTTCATTAAATATACAGCAAGAACACTTTTTCCAGTTCCTGGAACTCCACTTACAATAAATGTTGATTTGCTGTTCTTACTTTTATTTTCAATAAGCGCTTTTATAATTTCAATTGCAACTATATGTTGATCTTCAGTTAATGTTTTATATGGAGAAAATTTAAATATATCTAAGTTTTCTAAATATAATCGTTCATGATTGACCAAACCTTGTTTTAACAACACTTTCCAAATATCATCAAACTTATTTAAATAGTTTTCTCTTAGATAATAATCACTTTGACTATTAATACCTGAACTAATATTCTGTAATTTATATTTCTGATCAGCCAACATATAATTGATAAGTAATGATTCAATATCTAATATTGCTGATTTATTAAATTCTGAATCATATATAATATTAACTTTATCAAGTTTCCTTCTTATAGGATTTCTTTTATGTTGTTTCATACGTTGATAAGCATTTGCTGTTTCGCCAACATATACTTCTTTATCTCCATTGAGAATGTATACAATTGGCCAATTCACACCATATGATAAACTTCGAATTTCCTCAATTCCCAGATTATTAAAATCATACTGTACTATTTTATTTGACATTTTCATCACCCAAGATAAATTTTACCATAAAATATTACTTTAATAAATTTAAAATTAATACTGCCTCAAATTATTTGTTTTCTTTTTGTTCTCAGGATAATACAGACTATAGTTCTAAATTTTCTAATCCTAAAACTATAGATTCCAATGAAGATAGAAAGAGATAAACTTATATATTTTATTTCTATCCTTCAGTTCCTATATGAAGAGGACATGTATGTAATCAAACATGAATTATTAAGATAATTTTTCACAAGTGTAAGAGATATAATAAATATACGCGAAAAGACGTCAGATTAATGACGTCCCATATTAATTTATATACTAGAGTCAAGCGAAACGATAAACCACCACACTTACTGTTTAGTAGATTATATGGAAATGAAGCTGCAGAAATGCATTCTCTAACTTATATAAAAGCAAATAATATTCATTTATCCTCTACATTATAAAAAAACAAAATCAATAGTTATTTTATTTTTATAATAAATTAAAAACAACCAAATCTTACATTATCCAAACAAGTGGAATTTCCCTTGACAAGATGTAACTTTCTTTATCAATTCAGCAAAATACTATTATTTTTTTACTTAATGAACTTTAAAAAACAATAATCCGCAAAGAAAAAATAATTATTAGCAGCTTTAAAACAATCCTTTGTATTATCACCCAATAGATTTACACAAAAACTATTTGGATTAGCCTCTTCTAACAAGGATTTAAAAATTCTAGTAACCATCCAAATTATCTCTACCATTTCTGTCAAAATTTGTTCATATCGAGCAACATAATGTGCACAAGAATTTAATACATGCTTTTCATGATTAGTTTTTGGCAAACTGAAACTAAATACATAAACATTTAAAAGACTATTATGTGTAAAAGAAGATAATCTACTATAAATTCTTTTTATATCATTCATCCAATATTTTTTTAGATCTTTATTATTGGTATAATTACTAATTGTTGTTAACATCGCACTTATATTAAAATATTTTATCCAAACTTCATATGAATTGTCTTCACTTGCTGATTGAACATATTTTTCTCTTTTTTCTTCGTCTATACATATATTTAATATTAATAAACTAATCTCATATAAGTTTCTTAATATATTCATCGCTTGATAATCTAAACCATCCATTGATAATTTAATAATAGCAAGTATATCATTAGATATAGTCGTAGCTAAAGAACTAAATACTAAATTATTGGCTTTTTCCTTATCACTTGACATAGCTGAAATAGAGAAAACATCCCATATAATCGCATACATATAAGCTAATTGTACAATTTTCATCTGATTATCTGGCGCTTTTTCTTTTAATGAATAGTGTCTTATAAATTCATCCCAATACACTTTAAAATTCCTATATTCATTTTCCATTTCTACAATATCTGATGAAACTTTTTCTCTATAAAACTCAAAAAATACATTTTCATTTATCATATCTATATGATCACCTTCTTTTATATTAAATATATAATGAAATTATAACAATTAAAAAATCGCCAACATTTATAACCTTCTAAAATACTACAAGTCATAATCAATTATAAACTTAAAGAAGTCTATTCAGACCAAATTTACTATTTATAACATTTATTTTAGAGTATTTAAAATTTAAGTTTTTAGCAATATTTTTCAATAGCTATTTTTATTTCTGCTATCATATTTTTATTTATTTCACCTGTACTTATATTATATAAATAAGGTATTGTTGTAAGCTTGACTCCTTCTATGTTAAATGTTTGTTCTTTTTTATAATTCTGACTGAGTACATTAATAACAAATACCCTTTTTGTACCTATTTTCTTTGCTTTATTGATAGTCTTTCTAACTTGTTTACTCTCTTGTATTAGAAAATCCTCACTCCAATTTTTAAAATCAAAATAGACATTATTGTAAAAATAATCAAATCTTTCAAAATAGTCTGGATTTTCTATATCTTTTAAATTAATATCATATGATAATAATAAAAATTTACCTATTTCTTCACCTAATGCACCTTTATAAATCCGATGATATAAATCCACAGAAAGAATATAGGTGTTTTTTTTGAAATTTGTTGCATAACCTAAATTTATAAAGTAATCTTTCAATTTTGGAATAGAGGATAATGCTATAATTAAACCACATGCATCAGCAGACATTTTATATGGATGTTTATTCATATCTAAAGAAACATCTTGTAAATATTTCCAAGATTTACTATAACTATACTCATTTATAGGATGATCAAATTCAAAATAACACTCAACAAAAGAATGCTGCAGCAAATTATTACATGTTGGATATCTTAATACATTTTCTCTCAATTTTCTCCACTCATCCATTTTTTCTTTTGTCCATTTAGAGTATGAATTCAAGATATTCCAGATATAATTATTTGATAATTTATTTTTTTCTTTTATGTCAAATATTTTTATAATATCTGGTTTTAATTTTTCTTTTGTAATATTCTCCAAAATTTTATTAAATTCAAAATTATTATTTTTATTCTTTAAAACATCTAATACGAAACATAAATAATTTATATTTTCTTCATCTACATAGATATTAACTATTGAGTTTTTTTGTTTTGTCCTACAAATTCTTCCTGTAGCCTGAGCAAGAACTTTAGCAGCTCCTAAACATATACTATTGTAGTTATAATATGATAAAAGATAATATCTAGTTTCTTGATTAAGTAATGCACTTTTAAATAAATTATTAATATTTCTTTTGAATCTATCTGGCTGAAGTTCTCTACTTGCTTTTAAATATTCTATTGCATAAATTGAATGTGCTAAAGAAATATAATCAAAAAAAGATTTTTTTAAAGACGGCATTATGTTTGTAGGTTTAGATAAATAAATACCATCATAATCACGTTCTTCTCCTATTTTTAAATGAGGAGCATATTTAATATTTTCAGTGGTTACTAAATATTGTAAATTAATCCCTGCTCCAATTGTTTGATAAGTTGTCATTAAGAAAACTTTTTTACCTTTCTCTAACTTTTCCTCTTTTATATCTTTATACTTTTTTTCAAAATCCATACTATCTATTATTATATATTCTATCTCTTTGTTTCTACCAATCATTGTGTGAAATACGACTTGTACTAGATTATGAATATTTTTTCTATTATAAAGGTTAAAAGTTAAAAAATAAATAAACGATGACATATTATTATCCTGTATAAATTCATAAAATACTTTATATAAATTTGCTATAACTTTATACAAATATTTATTTTGATTTAACTGCTTTCGATGAGTTTCCAAAAGTTCCATATGATTTTTTCTAAATATTTGATTCCAAACATTATTTAGATAATCAAATTCTTCATCACCACTCATAAATTTTACTTTAATCTCTGTATCTCTATAGATTACCTCATTACGTTGATCATAAGCTTTTTTTATTTGAGCTTGTTCAAATTGATCAGCGAACAAATGAGATATTTTAAGCGTATTTTTTAAATATTCTAAATCATAATTAACTAATGAGGACTTATAAGAACTTGTCGCTGAAACACCTATAACATGATAATTTATTGCTGTAGAAATAATAAGTTTTTCTGGAGTAAGATTATAGCTGAATAAATAACATTTAGACTCTAGATTATGTTCAGAATCGTCTTTAATTTCTAAATATGAAAAACCATTTTGATAAAAATTATAGTTTTTACTATTCTTATGAGATTGAATATTTAAATCTTCAAATATATATTTTTGGAATTTTAATACTTCTGTATAAGATCCCAATATTCTATCTACTAGGAATTTTTTATTTTCTTCTCCTATATTTAAAAAATCAATAACCGTTGTACAACCATCTTGATTAGCAAACTCACTATCTGATTCATTCTTATTTTCATCAATATATTTTAAATACCCTTCAACAACAAATGTCATTTTTTCACAAAATTCATTTATACATTCTATAACTTTTTGGCATATTTCATCCAACCTTATGTAATTGTTTATACAGCTATCTTTTATTTT
>NZ_HG005289.1:199416-207093 GCF_000455285.1 Candidatus Stoquefichus massiliensis AP9
AGATTTAACAATATAATTAAATTTATCCTTTTCATCAAAATATGTATAAAATTGTGTTAAATCAGTATCTTTACTTATAGATAAAGTAATATTATCATTAAAAATAAAATGTTTTGTAATAAGTGAGGTATCTTTTACTTTAAATGGATAGTTTAATAATTCTTGAAAACTTTTATTTGTCTCTAAAAATAAATTAGTCAAATTTTCTATAATCATAGTTATATTTTCATTATTCCAAGATTTTGTGTACTCTATTAATGTATTCTTTTCAAAAATATTTTTTAACAATCTAAACAACCTAAAACAGTCTACTTTATAATTACCTGTTGCATTTTCTATAATAGTGTCCAATAAAACTTGTTTTGTAGCATCAAATTCATCTATAAATAATATTGAATTATCGAACTTCTTATTATAAAGTAATATTATACCTCCACTAATCGTATCAATTGGCAAAAAGAACTTTTTAGTTGACAACAATATCACTTGCTTTTTTTCTAACAAAATTGTAGGATATAAATCAGTAAGCCACTTAGTTTTAATTATTTCGTTCTTTTTATATCCCTTTGATTTTAAAAATGCCTTTACTTGTTTTCTAAATTCGTATTCAGTAGTTGTAAATTTATCATAAAAAATTTGTTTTATTTGATTGTCATTTTCTTTATTGATATTCTCAACTAAACTTTTTAATTCATTTAATAATTTATTATTTATTTGAACAAATTCATCATCCATATTTCCGTAACTATTTTTGAAATTTAATAGAAAAGAATCTAAATATGATCTTAAATATAATAAATTGTCTTTTAAATCATTAGCTTCCTCATTGTTGAGTCCTTCAATTATCCTACTTTCATTTGGCAACAATTTTAATTGATTGGCAATTAAAAAATTTTTTTATCTTTATAATGATTCTGTATATATTTAATTACATTATACGTTTTTCCAAAACCAGTTGGTGCATCTAGCAAAAAAAGTCTTTCATCATTATTAGAATGATTTTCAATAATATTATATATTACATTTTCATCCATTTTCCTATTCTCCCACACAATTATATTTATTTAAACTTCATTTTATTGATTTTACCAAATAATAATTTTTTTAACAATATCAAAGTATTATATTCCTTTGACCACAAAATATAGATAACTATTAAACTTTCATTCATCTAAAACCAGCGCATATGTTGCAATAATTATACAACGTATGTGCTAACTCTGCAAGCAACCAAGAATTACCCTTTAGCACAATATATTATTTAAATAATATCATCCTTATTATAACTTTTACAAGTATAGTCCTATTTTTTATATTCACTTCCTTTTAAAACTACAGATAAAAATTAATTTAATTATTAAAAAGAATAATATATACAACCTAACTGTAGTATCAAAAGTGTATCATTTTCTTTCAATCAAATAAAAAAAGTCTGTAAAATACAAACTTTTTGCGTTTTATCTACTATTCAAACTCTATTGTCCCTGGTGGTTTAGATGTAATATCATAGAACACTCTATTCACACCACGAACTTCATTAATAATACGAGACATCACTTTATTTAAAACTTGATAAGGAATCTCAGCAGATTCAGCTGTCATAAAATCAATGGTATTCACAGCACGTAAGACTACTGCATAATCATAAGTTCTCTCATCACCCATCACACCTACAGAACGCATATTTGTAAGAGCTGCAAAGTATTGTCCAATTGAACGATCAAGTCCAGCTTTTGCGATTTCTTCTCGATAGATAAAATCAGCATCTTGAACAATCTTGACCTTTTCTTCAGTCACTTCACCAATAATACGAATACCAAGACCTGGTCCTGGAAAAGGTTGTCTAAATACCAAATATTCAGGAATACCTAACTCTAAACCAACTTTACGAACTTCATCTTTAAATAAATCTCTTAAAGGTTCAATAATTTCTTTAAAATCTACACAATCAGGTAATCCACCAACATTATGATGTGACTTAATCACTGCAGATTCGCCACCTAAGCCACTTTCTACAACATCAGGATAAATTGTACCCTGTACTAAGAAATCAACTGTACCAATCTTTTGAGCCTCTTCTTCAAAGACACGAATAAACTCTTCACCAATAATCTTTCTTTTCGCTTCTGGTTCCTCAATGCCTTTTAATTTCTCATAATATCTTTGTTGTGCATTGACTCTAATAAAATTTAAATCATAATTGCCATCAGGGCCAAAGATAGCTTCAACTTCATCACCTTCGTTTTTACGAAGTAAACCATGATCAACAAAAACACAAGTCAATTGATTACCAATGGCTTTTGATAATAAAACAGCAGCAACTGATGAATCAACCCCACCAGATAAAGCACATAAAACCTTACCATGACCTACTTTTTCTCTAATTGCTTTGATTTGTTCCTCAACAAAAGAATCCATACGCCAATCACCAGCACAACCACAAACATTCAAAACAAAGTTTGATAACATCTTTGTTCCTTCTTGTGTATGTAAAACTTCAGGATGGAATTGAATTGCATATAAGTTTTGAGCAGTATTTTCACAAGCAGCAACTGGGCAATCAGGAGTTGTTGCAGTAATCTCAAAACCTGGGGCAATCTGAGAAATATAATCAAAATGACTCATCCAACAAATACTATCTTTAGCAACATTACTAAAAAGAGGAGAACTATTGTTAACAGTTAAATTTGATTTCCCATATTCTCTCACATCAGCACGTTCAACTTTTCCACCTAAGACATGCTGCATCAATTGTGCCCCATAACACAAACCTAAAACAGGAATGTCTAACTCAAATAATTCCTTTGAATATGTTGGAGCCCCTTCTTCATAACAACTATTTGGACCACCCGTTAAGATAATTCCTTTCGGATTCATTTCTTTAATCTTTTCAATATCAACTTTATACGAATAAATTTCACAATAAACATTACATTCACGGACCCTACGAGCCACTAACTGATTGTATTGTCCACCAAAGTCTAAGACAATCACTAATTCTCTTTTCACTCATTTCCCTCCTTAAAATTGAATATCCTTTAAAACAACAGTTTGTTGACGATCAGGACCTACTGAAAACATCACAACTGGACAATGAATTAATTCTTCAATACGACGAATATAATTTTGACAATTCACTGGTAACTCTTCAAACGACTTCACATTTGTAATATCTTCCTGCCATCCAGGCATTTCTTCATAAATAGGTTCTACTTGTTCAATTCCTTTAACTGTTGCTGGTAATCCATAAATGACCTCTCCATTATACTTATAAGCAGTACAAATCTTAATCGTTTCAAAACCACTCATGACATCCAATAACATCAAAGCAATCCCTGTTAAACTTGACATTCTGCGTGACTGATTCACAACAACCGCATCAAACCATCCTGTTCTTCTAGCACGTTGTGTTACTGTTCCATATTCATGTCCACGCACACGAATCAATTCACCAATTTCATCATTTAACTCAGTTGGAAAAGGTCCAGCCCCAACACGTGTTGTATATGCCTTAATAATCCCAATAGCCTCTTTGATATATAAAGGTCCAATTCCAGCACCTTCACATACACCATTTGCCCCAGGATGAGAACTTGTAACATATGGATAAGTTCCATAGTCAATATCCAGCATAGCTCCCTGTGCCCCTTCAAATAAAACTTTTCGATCATCTTGTAAATATTGATCTAATAAAATTCCTGTATCACAAACCAATGACTTCATTATTTTAGCATATTCTTTATATTCTTCATAGATACTATCAATAGTAAATTGTTTATCCAATTCAGGATATTCCATCACCTTCATTGGAAATACTTCTTTCAATCTTTCTAAAAATAACGATTCATCAATAAATTCACCCATACGAATACCAATACGACTATATTTATCAACATAAGTAGGTCCAATACCTCTTTTTGTCGTTCCAATACTATGATCACCTTTACGTTCCTCTTGAATTTCATCAATCGCAATATGATAAGGTAAAATCACATGACATCTATCACTAATACGAATCTTGCTTGTATCAATACCAGCATCATTTAAGTACTTCACTTCTTCCAAAAAGGCTTTAGGATTAACAACCATTCCATTTCCTAAAATCACTTCATGTCCACTAAAAATACCAGATGGAATCATTTTTAAAGCAAACTTCTTTCCATCATAAACAATTGTATGACCAGCATTATTTCCACCAGCATAACGAACGACAACATCTGCTTTTTGTGCAAGGTAATCAGTAACTTTTCCTTTTCCCTCGTCACCCCACATACTTCCAACGACGACAACTCCTGCCATTTATCTATCTTCCTTTCTTTAACAATCATTATTGTTTTGATTGACGATAACACGCGATTATTATATGATAATTTTATCTATTAGTAAAATTAATATTTATACAATGTGATATAAGGAGAACTAATATGAACATTAAACTAGAACAATACAAAATATTTAATGAAGCTGCTTCAACATTATCCTTTTCTTTAGCAGCCAGAAATTTATTCATATCTCAATCTGCAGTCTCTCAAGCTATCCACGTCTTAGAGAGAGAATTAAATACGCAACTCTTCATCAGACAATCTAAAGGAGTTATTCTCACGCAAGAAGGTCAAATGCTTTATCAAAAAATATCTCAGGCTCTTTCGCTCATTACAAGCGCAGAAAATCAGATTGGTAATCTTCGCGAACTCACAAAAGGTGAATTAACAATAGGGGCAGGCGATACTTTAAGTGAAAATTACATTATGCCCTATCTCGTTTCCTTTAATCAACTCTATCCGCAAGTTACTATTAAAATGGTCAATCGTACCAGTTTAGAAATTATTCATTTACTAAAATCAGGACAAATTGAAATTGGATTTATTAATATGCCTTTACACGACGATTCCATTATTATTCAAGAATGTCTGCAAGTTCATGATATCTTTGTTTCAAAAACAAAAGAAGATAAAATATATTCTTTACAAGATTTATCAAATCAGCCACTTATATTGTTGGAGCGTTCATCAAACTCAAGACAGTTTGTCGATCATCACTTCGCTAGTTATGGTGTTTTATTAACACCATCCATAGAATTAGGATCACATGATTTGTTGCTAGAAGCTGCTAAAAATAATCTTGGTAAAGCATGTGTCATCAAAGAATTCTCACAAGCCGAACTCAGCAATCATGATATCTATGAAATCTCATTAGAACATTCTCTACCTAAAAGAAGCATAGGCTATGCTTATCTTTCCAGAAAAACACTCACACCTGCTTCTTTAAAATTTATAGAATTACTGAAAATATAAGAAAAGGACGATTTCCCCATTATATCGTCCTTTTCTTATATGATGATCAATAGTGCTGCTGTTCACTATATTCCATTGGACTGCTGCCTCCAATAGAGATCATTCTTGAGTAAAACTTATATGAATACTTTTGTTTGCTGATGTGTATGTCTTGCTTATTATATGACATACATCTTATCCCTTAGGACAATAACTATTATATGTAAAGTTTTTATTTTCGCAACCAAAAGTTAAAAATTCGCTCCTTTTTATCAATGTTTTTTTGTTTTTTAACAATTGTAAACTCTTACATCTTATAAAGATAGATATACTTTTTAAAAATACCATATTTATAAACAAAAAAGACATCATACGATGCCTATAATACTTGCACATTTGCATTTTCACAAAATGTATATAAAGGATCTTGATTTAAAGCTCTCATCAAATCATTTTGAGAATGACCTTCATGTAAAGTAACAACTGCACCATTATCTTCCTTCTCTACATTTTTAACTAATGAATCTAAGCTTGTTAATAAGTCTTTTACTAATTCATAATGACAATTTTCAATCTTAAATCTCATTTTCAATCCTCCAATCTTGTACTCTTTATAGCACATTGCTATTATAGACAAGAATTAAAAAATAACAACATTATTTTAAAATGAAATCTCTTACATATAAATTTTATTTTAAATTCATAACATATTTATACAATTGTGCTACAAATCTTGCTTCTACTTTGCTATAAGAATAGCTTGCTTTTACAAAAGTAGGAACTTCAAAAGAATAATCATTAAAATGGAAAACAATAACTTCCCCAAGTTCTTCTATTCTTGTCTCAATAACAATTTTAATTTGAGGCTGATCACTGATATAAGGTTTCAAAAAATCATCCTGTAAAACAAAATCTCCCTGATATTCAATAGAAATAGGTACCATGTGATGTAATAAAGCTTCTTTCATATCTTTTTCAAAAATAATATATTTTTCAATTCTTAATTTTACTTCACGTTTTATGTTTGTCATCAATTCATCAGCAGCCTTTTGACATGGTGCTTTGACTGCCAATCTCACTCTTACTGTTTCTTCACCGGCATATAATGCGATTGATACATTCTCCTGATCATTAATTAAATCTCTTAGAATTTCATCTATCTTACTTTCACCTATAAACATTGTCAAATACTCATAGGTATAGATTGTTTCCTGCTTAAACTGCTGCAAATAAGGAATAAGTGAATGTTCTACAACATATCTGATTTCTTTGGGTGGTCCAGGTAAATTGATAATCATTTTTTCATCTTTACTCATGACACATCCATTGGCCGTACCCATATCATTTTCAAGAATATATACATCTATAGGATAATATGCCTGCTTAAAATTATTCTCAGGAATCTCTTCAACACCTGTACAATAACGACATTTCTTTAAAACTTTCTGAGCCTCTTCTTCATGATAAACCATCTCTAAACCTAGATACTGAGCTGATAGTTCCTTTGTCAAATCATCAGTCGTTGGTCCTAATCCACCTGTTGTTATGACACAATCAGCACCACGCTCAAATGCAAGCTTAAGACAGTTATATAAACGTTCAGGATTATCACCTACAACAGTTTGAAAATAGACATTAAATCCTAAATCTTTACATACTTTTTGTAATAGCGTCGCATTGGTATTAACAATTTCTCCTAATAGTAATTCTGTACCTACATTAATAATTTCTACATTCATTCTTAAGTCACCCCTCATGATGAATGATTATATGCTTAACATACATATAAATCAATAAGAAAACAGTTAAAGAATAAAACTTCTCTAACTGTCCTTTGTCATTGTAATTTTCCTAACCCTAAGACAATAATACCACCAAAAACAAGCGCCAATGCTGAACTTATAATTACCATCATATCATAACTTGCTGTAAAAGGAATTAAAACAAGGGATGAAGCAATAATCAATCCTAATATAAAACTTAAAAATCCAGCTTTATAACGTTTAATGAAATAATCACAAACTTTTGCACTTAAAACAATTCCAATAATAACACCGATACCAATAAAACATAGAGGAATGAGAACATTTAACTGAAATGAAGTCACATTAGCCAAATAAGATTTAAACAAATAATATTGCCCAATAATTAATAAAACCATAGAACCACTCACACCAGGCATCAACATTGTTGCTCCTCCAATAATTCCAACTAATACCATTGTTAAACACAACATCAAATCTACGCTAGGAAATGCGGGATTAACATTGACATTCCCTTCCCCAGGATTTAAGAATTCTAAACCAAATATAATACCTAATCCACAAAGCAAAGGAATCAATTTAATTTTCTCGCCTTTCATTTCACCTTTTAAAAACAATGGAATACTAAAGGCAATCAATCC
>NZ_HG005289.1:207119-252487 GCF_000455285.1 Candidatus Stoquefichus massiliensis AP9
AATAAACCAATACATTGTCTGAGTTGGATAATGATCAAATAGAAATTCTAATACCTTTGCAAATCCAATCAACCCAATAGCGGCTCCAAATAAAACCTGAAATAAAAATAATATATCTTCTTTACGATGATCATTTTCTTTTTGAAAGACACCAGAAATAGCTTCCATCGTATGATTGAAAATTCCAAGAATAACCATCATTGTTCCACCGCTGACACCAGGAATAACATTCGCAATGCCAACTGCAATACCACCAATCAAATTCTTTATCATGAATTTTTCTCCTTTTTGTCAAGATATTGGTATTATACATAATTTGGCTATCCTTGGCAACAATCATTTCATTAACCTTAATAATTCTTTTTCACTCCAGAAAGCCCTCATACACTCTAAAAATTCATCTAATGCTTTATGTTTCATACGATAATAACTTGCGCGTGAAAAATAGGGTGTCCACCATGATGGATCATAAAAATTTAAATACTCATTTTCAATAAACGAATATGCATCTCTTGAAAGATGGGTATGTATCTGGTTAACAATACCAACAAAACTTTCTAATTCCTGTTTTCTTTCTAATTGATGAATAAATTTAGAATCTGCTTTTTGATAAACAGTTGATGAATCTTTCACTCTAAACATATCTACTTGTGGGTAATAGTTATAGTGCTGGGTTAAATACAAAATATCTAATTGTGCCCTCTGATAACTTTTATAAATCTTTTTTGCAATACGATCTTTTTCTTTTAATGTTAATTTTTCATCCATAAAAAAATACCTCCTACTTCTATATACGCAAATAAAAGGCATTTTTCTTTTTTAAATTGTAAAATTTTCAATAATTTGCTCAATTTCGTCATTTTTGAGCCCAATTTCTAATAAATACTCCTTTGCACTGCCATAATGTTCTCTTAAATAATCAAGTACTTCCATCATATAACGTGGAGATGATTTTAAATATTGTTTAGCTTCTTCATCTTTCATCATTGCTGTTAAATTCTCATTCATCTCAATATTATTTTCATAAGATTCACTATAATCTTTTACAATATCATATTCATGGCAACCAATTAAATCTAATAATAAAGCAGCTGTCATCCCCGTTCTGTCTTTTCCTGCTGAACAATGAAACAAAATGCAATCATAAGGATGCTTTAAGAAAATATCAAAGATTTCTTTAAACTTATCTTTCATTCCTTCTAACATATAAATATAAACACCACCAAGATCTTTATATTGTTTCACTTCATCTGGAACAACTGATGCTGTAGATGAATCAAATAGATTCACTTCATAAAAGATAACATCAGAATCATTTTGAAACGGATTTTCCTGATGATCTTTTTCAAAATCACTTCTTAAATCAATCACAACTTTTACACCATAATCTTTTAATGTCTTTAAATCTTTTTGAGAAGCATTAGCAGGTGATGAAGCACGCACATATTTATGAGCTTTACTATAAGTTCCACTTTGTGTTTCATAGCCACCTAAATCTCTTGTATTCACCATTTTCTCTAATTGAATGAGACGTTCTTCTCTTGTCATGTATAACACTCTATTACCTCCTACTCTTCAAATGGGCGTACTCTTAATGTCACCCCTAATTCATCACAAATACTTTGGCATTTCTTGATTTTCTCTTCACCAATAATATCAACAACAGTCAAAACAACATGTGGAACATATGATAAACACGCTCTTGCAAATGCAAGCATGGCATCAAAGGATTCTATACCAAACCGACTTCTTGTTAAAGCAAGATATTCTTTAGCATCTGGAGCATTTAAACTAATTGATATTGTATCAATACGTCCCTTCATATCAGGTGCTACATCACGCTGATGAATCAAATTTGCCAATCCATTCGTATTCACGCGAATAGGAAGATCTTGACGATATAATTTTAAAATGCCAGCAATTTGAATGACATCATCAACTCTTTGTAGTGGTTCACCAAAACCACAAAACACAACTTCAGCAAAATCATCTAAATCATATTTTTGAAACTCCTTAATCACTTCATCAACTGTTGGTTCCTTGTCTAACCATAATGTATTAGATTCGAGCATTTCTTTTGTTTGACGTAAACAAAATGTACAAGCACAAGGACAACGATTGGTCAGATTGACATAAACATGAACATCTTCTAACGAATCAAGTTGCCCTATATCAATATAACTCTTTTCATGTAATGTATATAATATCACTTTTCATCCACTCCTAGTTCATACAAATATTCTTCAAAGCAAAGTCCATAGTAATTAGGAACTTGCATTTTTTCACAATAAGCAATACATTTTGAAGCAAACTTTGTCGCCTTCTTCACACTTTCATAAAAACTATATCCATTTAAATAACTGCCAGCCATAACAGCAGCAATAACATCCCCAGTTCCACAACGATCTTCACCAATTCGATCCACCATAACAATCTGATAATCTTCTCCTCGATTATAGATGAAATTAAGAATTTGTTTCTCATTAAAAGGAATACCTGTCACAACAATATGTTGAGGTCCTTGCACTGACAATTTCTCACACATATGAGATAATTCATCAAAAGTTGGTGTTGTTTGAGGATAAGGCAAATCAACTAATGTCACAAGTTCAGTTAAATTAGGTGTCATTAAATCAGCATACTTGACTAACTCTTTCATCTTTAAACACATTTCTGGTGTGTATGTTGCATATAACTTTCCATGATCCCCCATTACTGGATCAACTAGCACAAACACATGATCTTTTTTGAATCTTTGAATAAAATCAATGACAATATCCACTTGTTGTTTAGAGCCTAGAAACCCAGTCGCAATAGCATCAAATTCCAAATCTAAATCTTTATAAGTCTGAATATAATCCTTCATTCTATCCGTATAATCATCAAAATAAAAAACTGGAAATTGAGTATGTGTTGAAAGAATGGCTGTTGGAATCGTAACAGCCTGTATTTTCATAGCAGAAATAATAGGTGCCATTGCAGCTATTGCACAACGTCCAAATCCTGTCATATCGTTAATTAATGCAATCCGTTTTTGTCTTTTCATTATGTCACCTCATTTTTGTATATTTTAACATAAAAGTAATTAAAAGAGAATGAATTTGTGTTATGATTAAAAGCGAGGTGAAAAAATATGCAAAAGCCAAACTTAACTTATATGAAAGAAACATTATTAAAAAATGAAATCAATCAGGAAACAATTCAATCAAAACATTTTAATAATGATTTCATCTTTGATTCTAAACAATCTCATCATGAAATAAAGAACTGCTTATTTGAGGGCGTTACATTTGAAGAGTGTCAGGAAGAAGATTCTTATTTTTTAGATGTTGTTTTTCAAAATTGTGATTTATCAAATATGAAGTTTTATAGTTGTTTGTTTCGTCGTGTTCAATTTATGAACTGCAAGTTAATGGGAACTGATTTTTCTGAATCAGTATTTGATCAAGTGAATATGAAAGACTGTTTATGTAAATTTGCTAATTTCGCATTTATGAAAAACAAAGAAACAGTTTATCAATTATGTGATTTTACACAAGCAAGTATTATTGAAACAAATCTTAAAAAATCATCATTTATAGAATGTTCTTTTAATCAATGTGAACTTCAACATGCTTCACTTAGTCAAATTGATTTATCAACTTGTGATCTTAACAATATCATAACGACTCCCGAAGATATTCGTGGTGCTATTATTGATAGTTATCAGGCAGCATCCTTGATCCATTTATTAAGAGTACAAATCAAAGAATAATGATAATGAATTTCTCAAGAAATTCTTTTTTTTGTACAAAAAATATGCGTCATATGACGCATATTAATAAGCTTTTGCAAAATAAACAATATGTTTGGCTTTCTTCCCACATATTGGACAAATACCATCAGCATGTGCTTTAGTATCAATACAGCGAGATGTTGCAGCTGTTTCTTCTTTGATTTTTACTTCACAGGCCTCATCACCACACCATGGTAATTTGACATATCCACCTTTTGTATTAAGAATTTCTTTAAATTCTTCAAAAGTTGTCGCATCTGTGATATGTTCATTTCTAAATGCCAATGCTTTTTGATACATTTCTTCATGAATATCATCAAGTAAATTCGCTAATGATTGAGGTAAGTTATCATCTATAGTCAGAGTAATTTTTTCTCCATTGACACGCTTAGCAACAACACATTGCCCATTTGCTAAATCACGTGGTCCTATTTCTAAACGTAAAGGAATTCCACGCATTTCTGCTTCAGAGAATTTCCATCCAGGTGATTTATCACTGGCATCAACTTTGACTCTTAAACCATAATCTTTCAATTTTTTTTCTAATTCATAGGCTTTATCTAAAATACCTTCTTTTTGTTGTTGAATTGGAATAATCATCACTTGTGTTGGTGCAACTCTTGGTGGTAAAACCAAACCATTGTCATCGCCATGAACCATGATAATTGCTCCTAGAAGTCTTGTAGAAACACCCCAAGATGTTTGATAAACATATTTTTGTTTGTTATCTTTATCTAAGAATTGAATTCCAAACGCTTTAGCGAATCCATCTCCAAAATAATGAGATGTTCCTGACTGTAAAGCTTTTCCATCATGCATAAGAGCTTCAATTGTGTATGTTTCTTCTGCTCCAGCAAATTTTTCTCTTTCTGTTTTACGACCAGTAAGCATTGGAATAGCTAATAAATTGCTAGCAGTTTCCTCATAAATATGCAACATTCTCATTGTTTCTTCTTTTGCTTCTTCTTTTGTTGCATGAATCGTATGACCTTCCTGCCATAGGAACTCAGAACCTCTTAAAAATGGTCTTGTTGTTTTTTCCCAACGAACAACACTGCACCATTGATTATATAATTTTGGTAAATCTCTATAAGAGTTGACAATTTTAGCATAATGTTCACAAAATAATGTTTCAGATGTTGGACGAATAACCAAATGTTCTTCTAGTTCATCTAACCCACCTTTTGTAACAACTGCACATTCAGGTGCAAATCCTTCCACATGATCTGCTTCTTTTTGCAATAATGGTTCTGGGATCAACATCGGCATATAAACATTCTCATGTCCTGTTTCTTTGAATTTTTTATCCATATATGCTTGAATCATTTCCCATAAAGCATATCCATATGGTCGATAAATGATAAATCCTTTGACACTTGAATAATCCATTAATTCAGCTTTACGACATACATCTGTATACCACTTTGCAAAGTCTTCATCTCTTGATGTAATTGCATCATTTTTGACTTTTTGATTCGCCATTGTTTATACCCCTTTTCTTCAATATTTCCTTTACTATTATACAAGATTTATAACAAATTGCAATCTTGGATTGTGATATTCTCATTATTCTTTTTCAATATGTAAATAACTTCCACTAACACCTTTATCAACAACAATTTGTGTATGAATACGTTCTTTTAATTCATCAACATGTGAGATAATACCAATAACCTTATTATCATTTTGAAGATCCAATAAAACAGATAAAGCCTGATCAATCGATTCATTATCCAGTGTTCCGAAACCTTCATCAATAAATAGAGTATTCAACTCAATACCTCCAGCATAAGTCTGAATCATTGAAGACAATCCTAAAGCTAATGATAAAGCCGCTTTAAAAGATTCACCCCCAGACAATGTTTGGATATCTCTAAGCATTCCTGTTTCATAATCCAATACACTCAAATCCAATCCTTGCTGTTTTGTCCCTTTAATAGATTGTTTACGATACAAGGCAAAACGTCCCTGACTCATTTTTAAGAGTTCTATATTTGCATATTCTAAAATGTGTTCAAAATAAACTGATAAAACATATCTTTCAAAAGACATACGTTGTGCATTTTTCCCAGACGTTATATCTGATAAATCCTGATACATAATATAGTTTTCAAAAATTGTCTGATTTTCAGTATATTCTTTTTCTAATGTGTTTAAAATATCCTGGTTTTGCTGATAGATATGAAGCTGTTCATTGTATGTCTTAAAACAGTTATCTCTATTTCTTTCTAGTTCATGTAGTTTTTTGACCTCTTGACTTAAATCAGTGAGTCTATAATCTTTTGTTTGTGTCTTGAGTTTTTCTAATTGTGATAATAAAGTTCTTTCTCTTATAATATAGTCTTGATAAGTTTTTTCTTTGTTATCTAATTGTTCAAGCTGATTTAGATAAGTCTGATATTCTTTTGAGGAATCAAAGTTTTTTTCTATGAATATACTTAACTGCTTTTCAGTATCATTTTTTCTATCTATTAATATTTTCATTTGTCTATCTAGTTCTTCTTTTTGATGTGCTAAAATAGAAACATCTTTTTGACACTGGTGATATGTTTTTTCAATTTGATCAATTTTTTGTTCTAATTGATTGAAATGTAATGTGTTTTGAGAAAGTTGTTGCTGATAATCTGATTGATATTGAAAATGATAGTGATTTTGGTATTCTTCTAATTGTGATTCATAGATAGCGACTTGTTTTTCCATTATGTGAATCTTATCAGACATTGTTTTCATATCCTCAATTTGCTGATTAAATAAAATTGTATCTTGCTCTAGAGATTTTTTTATACGCTTTAAATAAACCACTTCATCATATTTTTTCTGATATGTTTTTTCCTGATCACGAATAACTGATATAACATCCGATAATAAATGAATAAATACTTCTTTTGATAATTCTTCTTTGATTGAAAGCTGTTGTTTTAAGATATCTATTTTTGTTCTCAAAGTATTAATTTTCTGATTTTGGGCTAAAACTTCTTGATAAATTTCTTCCTTATGCTGTCTTTTTTGTTCAACTTCTAAACTCAGTTCTTCTAGTTCACTAGAAGATAAGACATGTGTTGATAATTTTGCCAAATTTGGATGATGTAAAGACCCACAGACTGGACATGGTTCATTGTCTTGCAGTGAAGAAGCCAATATACCTGCTTGTTGACGTTTAAATGATTCGTCCTCATGCTGATAATGTTGAAGTACTTTTTGATACATTTGATCACTTTGTTTATATTGATTTGAAAGATCATAATGACGATCTTGTAAAACTGTAAGATCATCATAAAATTGACTTAACTCATGAATAGCAATTCTTTTATTGTTCACTTCTTTGACTTTTTGTTCTTTTTGTTGTAAATCAAGTTGAAGTTGGGATAATTGATTGACATTTTCTTGATCTCTTTCCATTCGTTTCGATAATTTTTCATGAGTTTTTTTAAATTGCTGATACTCATAATCTAATTTTCGAATGTTCTGGACAAGAGAAGTATGCTTTTTTTGGATTTGTAAATATTCTTTTTGTTTTTCTATAGCCTGTTTGTTATTTTCTATTTCAACAAGAAGCTTATCTTTATCTATCTTAAGTTGTGGGAGTGTTTGGTATTCTTTTTCTTTAGTTAAGAAAAGTTGTGTTGAGTGATTCAATTTTGTTGTAATAAGAGATATTTGTTCTTGTGTTTTTTGATAATCATCTTGTATTTGATTATGTTGAATAATTAATGATTGATTTTGTTCAATAATTTTCATTTTAGCAATATCTCTATAAAGTTTTTGAATAGATGTTTGTTGTATTAATAATTCATCATGTTCTTTTTTGATTTGTTGATATTCTAATAAATCTTGATTTTGTTTTTCTTTTATATAATAGTTTTTAGAAAAAATATCGTATACTTGTTTTGATTCTTCATATTGTTGCTTAAGAAAACATATTTTTTCATAAATATCCTGATTTTCTAAAGTTGCTTCTTCTAAAAATGAGGGATGAAAGTTTTCGTTATGCATCTTCATAAACTCTGATGATAAAGTAAGAAGCTGAAATCTTGATAAAAGTTGTTGACTGGATAATAGATACTGTTCTTTATTTCTTTTTGTCTCTTCTTTAAGAAGATTTTCAA
The DNA here is from genome assembly GCF_000455285.1 of Candidatus Stoquefichus massiliensis AP9. Taxonomy (GTDB): domain Bacteria; phylum Bacillota_I; class Bacilli_A; order Erysipelotrichales; family Coprobacillaceae; genus Stoquefichus; species Stoquefichus massiliensis. Next base: position 215,001 of record NZ_HG005289.1, read on the forward strand.
ACTTGACTAATGGTTCACTGTGAAAAATATGACGTAAAACATGCTCACGTTCTTCACTGCTTGCATAAATAAGTTTTGTAAACTCACCTTGAGCTATCATCACTATTTGTTTAAATTGATGAACATCAACACCCAATAAATGATTGATTTTTGAATTAACTTCCTTAACACCTTCAATTGTTATACCATCATATGTTAAATAAGCATTGGCCATTTTTGCACTTTTATATCCTGGACGTGTATATGTTGGAGAACGTTTGATTTTATAAAGTTTTTGATGTAATTCAAATATCATTTCTACATATGTTTCATCTTTAACATCAGCAAAATCACTACGAAAATATGCTTGACTACGTGTACTACCACTTGCAACACCATATAATGCAAATGTCATAGCATCAAAGATTGTTGTTTTACCAGCACCTGTTGGTCCACTAATCAAGTAAAGGCCATGATCTATAAAATCATCAAATTGGATTGTTGTCTTCTCTTTATAAGTCATAAATGCATTCATTGCTAGACTAATAATCTTCATGTTCTTCACCTGCCTTTTCTAGTAATGAATTTACAATTTTCATTTGTTGATTATCTAATTCTATTGTTTTCATATCATAATAAAATTGTTTAAAAAGTGCTTGTGTATCCATTTTCTCTATAGATTGAATATTTTGTAATGATTGATGAGATTGCTGATTAAAAAGATATGAATATGTAATCTGTAAAAGATGAGGATATAAGACCCTTAATTGATCAATCGCATGAGGAATAAGTTTTTGATCTTCTAATTCAAAAGCAAGATAATCTTCTTTGTAAGTTATAAACTGCGGATCCATAAATTGTGCAAATGTACCTGTATATTTTTTTAGTGTCTGTGATGGATGCAAATGATATAATTGAACAGACATATCATCAGTATCTACGACAACGATAGACTTATCTTGTTTCACCTCATCAAAAGAATAACACATTAAAGAACCGCTATAACGAATCGTATCTCTTGATACTTTTTGTGGAGCATGCAAATGTCCTAATGCAACATAATCAAAATTATTAAATAAAGAAGCATCAATAATTTCACTACCACCTACACTTAATGGCATTTCTGATTCACTTGTTATACTAGAATGACCTACAAATTGATGTGTTATTAAAATATTCTTATAATTTTTATCAACTTCCTGATGAGATAGATATAATTCTAAAGCTTCCTGATAATTATGAATATCATCAATCTGATATAAATTTTTAACCTGAGATGGTTTAATAAATGGCAGCAAATAAAATCTTACCTGATTTTTTTCAACATACTCCATCTTCTCTTTCAAATATGTTTCTATATGCAATCCTCTTTTAGATAAGATAGAACTCGCAAAATGCATACGATCACTACTATCATGATTACCACTTATCATCAATACTTCAATATGATAATCTAGTAATGCTGCACTTAAAAAGTCATCTAATAAATTCACTGCTTCCTGACTAGGTATAAAACGATCATAAACATCACCAGCAATAACTAAAAATTTAATATTTTCCTGATTCATAAAATCTAATAATTCAAATAACAATTCTCTTTGAATATGTAATAAAGAATATTGATGAAGAACTTTTCCAAGATGTAAATCAGCAATATGTACAAATTTCATATAATCTCCTCTTTCCTATTAATCAGATTATATCTAAAATATCTCTACGAAACAATCTTTCTTTACAGTAAAAATGAAAATGTAAAATACATTTTCATCTCCACATATATATCATTTTTTCCTTTTCATCCTGATTAAAAAACTTTCGAAGATACTGAGGTATCACCTTTGTTTCTATATACTGACATCCTAATTTTTGGATAACTTTCTGTGAAGCCTTGTTGTGAGGATCACAAGTCATAATCAAATGATCAAATTCAATCATAGTCTTCAATAACAAACATCCCTGATAAGCATAATTATGCCCTTGATATTCTTCAAAAACAGTATAACCAATATGGCCATCATAGTAATGTTCAAGATCACTTCCAACACGTACTGTGATTCTTCCTACTTCTTCTTCATTGACAATTATACTGTAGATATAATATGGAGTAAAACCTTCAGGTAAATTCTCATGAACATATTCTAATAACTCTAACCTCATAGACTATCATTCCTTTTCCATCAATATTCTATCACATATTGACAGTTTTTCAAAATATGATAAAATAGTCTCATAAAAGGGAGTAGTTAGCATCTTTTAGATGTTATATAATCGTCACCACGCTATTAAGCCGGTTTATATATGAAATAACGAGACTTTTATTACAACAAAGTGATACTGGTCTTTTTTTGTATCACAATATAGGTCCAATAAAAAAGGAGAGTGATGATATGGACTCTATACCCTCGCAATTATTATTACAAGTTATATTGATTTTAGTTAATGCATTTTTTGCTGCAACTGAAATCGCAGTATTATCTTTAAACACAACACAATTAGAAAAGAAAGCAGAAAAAGGTGAAAAAACTGCAAAAAGACTATTAAAATTAACACAAGAACCTTCAGGATTTTTATCAACTATCCAAATTGGTATAACCTTAGCAGGATTTTTAGGAAGTGCCTTTGCAGCGGATAATTTTTCTGAATATCTTGTCAACTGGGTATATAATGATTTAGGATTTACCACTTTGTCTTTAAGTATTTTAGATACTATTTCAGTTATCATTATTACATTGATTTTATCTTACTTTACACTTGTTTTTGGTGAACTTGTTCCAAAACGTATTGCTATGCAGAAACCTTATGAAGTTTCTAAATTTTCATGTGGTGTTGTTTTAGCAGTTGCTAAAATAGTCAAACCAATTGTTAAGTTTTTATCTTTTTCAACAAATGGAATACTTAAATTATTACACTTAAAAACTGAAGCAGAAGAAGATTCTATCACGGAAGAAGAAATACTAATGATGATTGAACTTGGTGAAAAAAGAGGTGTTTTAGACGAAGATGAAAGTGAATGGCTACAAAACATTTTTGACTTTGATGATACATGCATACGTGAAATTATGACTCATTCTGTAGATGTTACTTCAATTGCAAGCGATACAAGTGATGAAGAAATTATCAATATTATTAAAAAAACAGGTTTATCTAGATTTCCTGTCTATGAAGAAGATGATGAAAATATTATTGGTATTCTTCACGTAAGAGATTATTTATTAAACCTACAAACAAAAGAGAAATCATTGAAAGATCTTCTTACTCCTGCTTATTTTATTCCTGATTCAATGACTGCTGATGATCTATTTGATGATATGCAAAAAAAGAATATTCATTTTGCAATAGCAATTGATGAATTCGGAGCTATGAGTGGTATTATTACTTTAGAAGATCTTGTAGAAGAAATTGTTGGAAATATTTATGATGAACATGATGCATATGAACAACCATCTATCCAAAAAATAAATGATCATCAATGGAAAGTCACTGGTAATGTTAACATAGATGACTTAGTTGAAACTATTCAGATAGACTTACCTACTGATGAAGATTATGATACAGTTGGTGGCTACATATATAGCCATTTACGTTCAATACCCAAAGATGGTACAACCAAAACAATTCATACTGATCAACTTACATTTCAAATCACGAAAATACAAAACAGACGTATTAAGGAAGTCATTGTTACAAAGAATGAAAACAAGTCTCAAATTTAAAGAGACTTGTTTTTCTTTATTTTAAGTTATCTGCGCTAAATTTCATTGTAACATCACATGAATTGCTTGGTTCAAAATCGTGTGATGTAACCCCCGAATAATATATACTGCCTTTTGAGCATCCATACTCAGTGGCTAATTGTGCTGAATTTAATGGTATCCCCACAAATCTTGATTTTGATGCCTTGCTACTACTAACAAGTTCTGCAAAGTTGCCTAAAGCCGCATCACCATGTGTTTTCTTAAAAGTTGCAAAATCTCCTGTAGTTGCTTTCTTACTTCCATAATATGTATCATAATGTTCACCAGCCCATGCAGGAATATCTTTATGTGTTACAGTTTGATATTGTGTACCAGAAACATAGACAGATGCTGATACAGTTGAAATGACTCCACATAAAACTAATAAACTCATTCCTAATGCGACCATTTTCTTCTTTGTTTTCACTACTATCCACCCCCCCCTTTCCAACAATAATCTATCAAAAATGAAAAAAATATTGTCGAAATCGTAAAAAAATGCATGTATAAAGGTAAAAAATGCACACAAATCGAATATTATATGTTATACAATAGAAATGCAGTATAATTTTGAAGTACTGTATGCGATAAAAGGGAGGAAGATATTATGAAAATCGCGGTTTGTGACGATGAAGAATTTTACGTCAACAATATTTTAGAAAGGATAAATCAGTTTGGAATCGAAGACATAGTTCCTAATAAATTTGATGGTTATACGGATGCACAAGAACTATTAGATAACTATGCATTAATTCGATATGATTTAATATTTTTAGACATCGAACTAAAAGATTATAATGGTATGGATATTGCAAAAGAAATTAAAAGAATAAATTCTGAATGCCTAATTGTATTTGTGAGTGCTTATAAAGATTATATACCTGAATCATATTGGATTGGCGCATCTCAATTTTTTATTAAACCTATCGATGATAAGATTTTTAATCAACAGTTAGTGAAATTAGTTAATCACTATAAGAAGCTTAATAGAAGCATTACTTTTAATACAACATTAGGATCAAAACTTATTAAAACAAGGAATATAATTTATTTAGAAACATGTTACAGTACATATAAATTATATACAACTAATGGTACTTATTATGGTAATAGTAAAGCTGTCATGAGTACTAAGAAGAAGTTACTAGAGTATAATTTCTTTCAATTAAATAGAAGTATTATTATTAATTTTAAATATGTAGATACCTTTAAATCTGATAGTCTAAGAATGATTAATGATGATGAGTTAACTATTACCAAAAGAAAGAGAAAAGAGTTTAAAGAAAAATATTTTGATTATATAGATAAGGAGATGTGAAATGAATATGTTAATTAATTTAATAATTGGAATTATTTTATCATTAATTGATTTGTATTTAATTGAATTATATCTAAATGTACTACTTTTTAAACAACAGAATACAAATTTTTGTAATAAAACTATAATTCATTATTTAATACCTTTAACATTATTATTTATTTCAAATTGTATTACTATGAATTATGTTATTAAAATTATTTTATTTATCGTTGCCGTTTGTTGTATGATATTCAAATATATAAAAATTAATTTCAGTAATGTTAAGAATACATTTTACTTCATCATGCTTAGAATTGTTATAAATATTACAATAACACTATTATTTTCATGGATTTTAAATATTCCAATCAAATTTACTACATATCATCATTTAATATCTTATAACTTATTAGTGAATTTACTTGAAAGATATACAATGTTTTTAGGTATGATATCAAATTTTAAAATTTCTTTTATTCAACGATTCTCCAAATTTAAAATAATTACGATTATACTATTTACATATTTTGCTATCACAATTCTATTTAACAATCAATCACTGTTTTACTTCCCAGATGTAGGTAGAACATTTGTCTTTGTTATTTTCATTAGTATTGCATCATTGATATTCTTTGACAGATATCAAGTTAAGCATGAGAAAATAGAAAGAGATCTTATTATTACGACTCAGAATATTACTAAAGAGAAAGAATATTTGAAAAAGTATAATGATTCTGCTGATGAAGTGAGAAGAATGAGACATAATATGCATAATGATTTGAATATTATTTATGGTTATCTTAATTCTAATGAATTTGATGATGCAATGAAACATGTATGTCATTTGTTAGGAAATATGGATAAAACTTCTTCAATCATACATGTTGGTCATACAAGTATAGATTCTATTATTGATGATAAGATAAAAGTAATGAATACAAAAGGAATTACATATAACGAAGAAATTGTTAGTGTTAATATTGGTAATATAGATGTTAATACAATTGCTATTTTACTAGGTTTAGCATTAGATAATGCTATTGAAGCAGCTGAAAAGGTAGATGGTTATAAAGAAGTTAAACTTGAAATTAAGAATTGTAAGGAATATTTAGTTTTACATATTGTGAATTCAATTATTCCTGGTAGTCAACCTGTCTTTCATAAAACAAGTAAGTTGACTGATCCTTTGAATCATGGTTATGGAGTTAAACAAATTAATCATATAGCAAAACAATATGATGGTAACGCAAAATTTGAAGTTAGTCATTGTTTTGTAACTTTGAAAATCATTTTAGATATGAAATTAAATGAAGACCCATCTTTATGATAGGTCTTCGTTTTATTATTTATTGAGAAATTTATAAAATACTTTTTTAAATTCTTTATATTTCTTTCTTGAAATTTTTAACATTTCATCGTTGGACATAAAAACGAAATTTTGATCTAATGTTTTTATATGTGCTAAATTGATAGTAAAACTTCTTTGAATTTGAAAGAAATGATATTCTTGTAATTGTTCTCTATATTTGAGTATTGGTTTAAGTGAACCATAATACACACCTTTTGTTGTGTAAAGTTTATATCTTTTATAAGCAGATTCCAAGAAAATGATATCATGTATATTCATAACAATGTTTCCTACTGTTGTAGGAAATATCATTGTTTTTTGATAAAACTGATAGTTTTTGACTGCTCTTTTAAATTCATTGTTAAATAGCTTTTCTTTAAGTGGTTTTTTCATATATTGAAATGCGTTTACAATATATGACTGATTAAAGTAGCTCATATGACTTGTTACAAAGATAATCATACAACTTGGTTTAATATCATGAATATGCTTTGCTGTATTCATACCATTAATATCAGTTAATTCTATATCAAGGTATACAAGATCATAATCTTTTGTTTGAAATGTATGTAGTAAATCTTTGCCATTTTGAAAAGTATCTATATGAAAAGATAAATCAGAATATTGTTCTTCTAATTGCTGTATACGTGAGACTATATCATGAATATAATATTCTTCATCATCACAAATTGCTATTTTCATTATGTTCTCCTCCTGCTTTCTTTTTTTCAATATATCTTAAAAACTCATCATAAAGTAAATGGTTTTTAATAAGTGTTTTACGACTTGTTGGAAAAACTTCTCTAGATTTTAAAATGACATTTCTATCTGTTAAAAAATCTATACACTTCATATTCACAAGAACACTTTGATTGACTTGCATAAACCATCTTGACTTAAGTGCTGGTCTTAGTTTGTATCTGTTTTTAACATGTGTCATATAATGTTCATCTTTTATAGTTACAATTTCTAAATCATTATAATATGTTTCAAAGTATTTAATTTCATCAACTGAGAATATGCGTTTTCTGCCTATATCACGTATTGGTACAACAAATTTAATATTTTGTTCAAGATACCAATCCATTAAATAAGCAAAGACATCTCTAAACTGTTCTGTACTTATTGGTTTAAGAAGATATTCTCTCGCTTTAACTTGAAATGCTTCATAAATCATTCTGTACTGATCACTAATAAATACAACTTGGCATGCTGGATTCACTTCTTTTAATCTTTCTGCGACTTTGATTCCCTTCCCATTTTCTACCTTCATTTCAATAAAGGCAAACTGATATGAATGTTCTTTAACGCTATCAATAAATTCATCAGTACTTGCATATGTATAGACTTTTAAATCTATTTCTCTTTCATTAAAACATTCAATAATTTTCTTTTTGATTAAATTGAGATAATCTCTTTGATCATCACAAACCGCTATGTTCATTATAAAACCTCCCCTTCTTTTATGAACTAACGCATTACTTATTTTAGCGAATAATTGTTCCTCCGTCATTACACTTTTCTCCCATTTTAGGGTATTTTTAGAATTTTTGGTATATTTTGTCAATAATTCTGATATTTAATTTTCAAATTTCATTTGCAAAACGCAAGAAAATTACCTATTGCGAATTTTAATAGTGTATAATAACAGCAAGGTGGTGAAATCATGAGTATTGGAGAAAGATTAAGAACTTTAAGAGTTGAAGCTGGTCTATCACAAAAGCAAGTTGCTGAAACATTAAAAATGTCTAAGCCCATTGTTTCACAATATGAATCTAATCAAAGAACTCCTTCTTTAGGTAAATTAATTCGTTTTTCACGTTTTTATAACGCTTCTTTAGATTACATTTGTGAAAACGTTGATGAAAAAGGTGCATTTTTAGGTGATATTAAAGCCCTATTAGAAAAAACAAAAGACAAATAAAGTCACAAAAAGTTGTAACAATACAAGTTACAACTTTTTATTACATATTTTTTTGACGAATCTGTCATTAATTCATTACAAAAATAGTAATTTTGTGTTTTTATCTTTAAAAGAATGACTTTACATATTATAATTGTCTTGTCTTTAAAGATACAACGCATATACCAATTAATACACTCTTAAATAAAGAAAATGAACTTATAAAACAAAATAAATAGAAAGGGATTTTTCTCATCAGCAACCTATGTTGTTATATGTAAGATATATTTATAAGTTGTGACTTAGCCTAAATGAACCTGGCTTCTTATGACTATAAATATATATGACAAATTAAATCGATTTAACACTTGTCGCAGGATAAGAAAGGGCTGGAGTTTTATATAAACTTACTTCAGCCTTTTCGGCTAAAACAAATGGAAGAGACCCTACAGACCTCTTCCAAAGTTGTTAAGTATTACAAACCGATATAAGTTTATCATATTTTTTTATGAATGAAAATTATTTTCATTCATTTTTCAATTTCATTATAATTGATTAGGATAAACCCCTTTTTCTACTAATAATTGAATATTTTCTTTGACAAAGTCTTTATCTTCTTTATAAGTCACACCAAACCACTCATCTTGCGATTTAAGCACTTCTACGGATACTTTTCCTTCATGAAGTAAATCACCTATAATTGTTGGTAAAAGATACTCAGCCTTTAAATTTGAGCTGTCTAGAGCATTTAAAAACTCATCAAATCCAGTTTCTAGTATATTAAAGAATTCTGGATAAAGTCCCCACATATTCATAGATACTGCAGATTCTAAATCAATTTCTCTTCCTTCAGTCACTGCTTTCCCGTCTATCTTTTCAATGTTATGTGTTTCAACAATATCAACAAGCTTGTTATTTGGATCAACTTGACATATACCTCTTGTTACTCCACCATTATCACTTAAAGTATTCTTCAATACAAAACCAACCATACAAATTGGTAAAACATCACTATGATGTTCTTGAATTAAGTACTGATAAGCTTCTTGATAAGCTTCTTTACCATAGTAATCATCAGCATTAATAACTAAGAATGGTTCATTGATCAAGTCTTTACAAGCTAGAATTGCTTGACCAGTTCCCCATGGCTTTGTACGTTCTTTAAATCTTTCTTGATATTGGCTTGGAATATCTGTTAATTCCTGATAAGCATATTCAACATGAATCTTCTTTTTCATACGTTGTCCAATAATCTCATCAAAATCTTTTTCTAAATCTTTTCTAATAACAAAGACAACCTTATTAAAACCAGCTTCTATTGCATCATAGATGCTATAATCCATGATAATCTCACCATTAGGTCCTACAGGTTCTAATTGTTTAATTCCTCCACCAAATCGACTTCCAATTCCAGCTGCCATGACAACCAAAGTTACATCTTTCAATTTTTTCAACTCCTTCATAATATGTGAATATTATATCAAATATATATAATTTCTACAATCATATGAAAATTAATTATTACTTCTATTTAAAACAGTTATAAATTCTATTATTAGATATATGATTCAAAATATGAATAACTGATATATTGTTATGACTTGCCAAATATAGCTATATACTTATCATAAGAACTTTCCTATAACAAACATAATATCAATTTTCCCTTAAACCACTTTACCAAAAAGTTTTACAAATTAAATCTATTGAATATAATAAAGTATTAACAAAAAATAGTAGCAAACTTTTAGAGTTTACTACTACATAATTCTTAAAATTTAACAATTCGTTTAATTAAATATTCTTATTGAATTGGTTCGCCATTTAATACATTTTGAATAGCTTCCTTATTTTCCTTGACACTTGATTCATTAGGTAACATATAATAGAGTTTTCTACCTGGAATATATGCACCTCCTGTTAACATTGCTCCAGTTCCACTTAATTGTTTTGTTGCAAATGTCCAAGATGCCATATCATTCAATTGCATTTGAATAAGACTTGTAATCTCATTGGATTGCATATTTGTTTCAAAACATCCTTCAATAGAATTTAAAACACCATTATAATTCGTTAAAATAGCTGGAGACATCATTTTCTTTAACATTCCTGTTAAGACTCTCTGTTGATTAGCTACACGCCCATTATCGCCACCTGTAACTGTATAACGTGCTCTCGCAAAATAAAGTGCCTGATCTCCGTTTAACTGATTTTTACCTTTGACATAATGATATTGTCCTATTGAGAAATCTTCTACTGATTCTACTTCAATACCACCTAAAGCATCTACCATTTGAATCAGCGATGTAAAATTAACACGTGCATAATAATTAATATCAATATTCATAAAAGATTCTACTGTTTTAACAGTATTTTCAATACCCGCTAATCCAGAATGTGTTAATTTATCCTTTTTACCTTTATTAGCTAAAGTTACATAATAGTCTCTAGGAATACTTGTCATTAAGATCTGTTTTGTCTTAGGATTAACAGTCACAATCATATTGACATCACTTCTAGATATTGTTGATACTTTACCAAAAGTATCAATACCACTTATATATATAACAAATGGTTTTGATGTTACATCAACATCTTTTGAAAAATCCTCCAATTTTTTATCAATAGAATAAGACCATACAACCTTTGTATCTTCATTAAAACTTTCATAATCTGTTTCTAACATTGTACGATATGCTTCATTGACAAATATAGAATCACATTTGTTATCATATAAATCTTTTGCTAACTGGTGAAAATCATTCACTTCTAAAGATTCAAACGATTGATTTTCTTCTTTTAAAGCAGATAATGCTTTTGTAAAATATTGAAGATCTTCCTCCACATTCATAGCAATCTTCTTATCAGTTAAATCTTTCACATCTTTTATCTGACTATCTTTCTTTGTGATAACGGAATATGTATATGTATCCTTATTTGCTCCAGAAATGCTTTCTAACGTAGAATCTCCTTTAGCAATATAAAATGATCCAACAACTAATAATAAACTTATAATCAAACTACACACTTTTCCAACAATTGTTTTTATTGAATTGTTTTGATCATTTCGCATAAGAAAGAACATTCCAACATCTAATAAACATATAATGCCAACAAGTATGCAAGCATACATCATTGGAAGTGCTCCTAATTTAAAGATAAAAAATATAAATATAATCGTTGCAACAATCTGTAAACCTAAAATGACAGGCATTGTTGTTAATTTTTTTATAAAATTTTTCATTTAAATCCATCTCCCCTTTACTAAGATGTACTTATAATATCACAAAAATGTGTATAAGTTGTATCTTTTATAAATAATTTTCTTCTACATAAAAAGAAGCATCTATTATTAAGACACTTCTCTCTTTTTCTATTCAGATACAGTAATCTTTTCTCCATTCATCATTTTTTTAATTAATGATGTACAAGAACTTACACTCTTATCATCTGGAATCATATAATATAATTTGTTATTAGGCATATATGCTCCACCTGTCATAGACTGACCATGACCACTTAATTGAATTTGATGAATATCCCATGATGACATATCATTTAATTGCATTTGGATTAAATCAGTAATTTCACCTGAAGCCATGTTTGTTTCAAATGACCCTGCAATAGAATTTAAAATTCCATTGTAATTCGTAATAATAGCTGGTGACATGGCTTTCTTTAACATTGCTGTTAAAACACGTTGCTGGTTTTTAACACGATCATTATCACCATTTGCTAAACCATAACGTTCTCTTACAAATCCTAATGCTTTATTACCATCCATTTGATTATCACCTTTAACAATCTTATATTGCCCATGCATAGTAGTAAAAGCAACTGGTGAATTAACAGTAATACCATCTAAAGCGTCTACCATTTTAATAAGTGATGTAAAGTTGACTCTTGCATAATAATTAATATCAATTCCTAAGAAATTTTCAAGCGTTTTAACAGAGTTTTCAACGCCTGCAAGTCCTGCATGTGTCAATTTATCTTTTTTATCTTTATTTGCTAAAGTCACATAATAATCTCTAGGGATACTTGTCATTAAAATTTGTTTTGTCTTTGGATTTACTGTAACTAACATATTGACATCTGATCTTGATACAGTAGATACTGGCCCAGTTGTATCAATACCACTAATATAAATAGTAAATAATTTTTCAGTTACATCCACATTTTTAGAAATATCTTTAACTGTCTCAGTAATATCATAATGCCAGATTTCTCTTGTTTCATTTGCAAAATTTTCATGATTAGCTTCTAAATTAATATAATAAGCTTGATTGACAAGAATAGCTGGAGTTTTTCCACTGTATAAATCATCAGCCATCTTTTCAAAATCTTTAACATCATTTGTTTTAATAGAAGATTCTGCTTTCTTTAACTCATCTAAAGCTTTACTCATATTTTCTTCATCAACAGCATTATTAACTTCTATAGTTTGATTTTTTAAATCAGAAATTTCTTTATATTGACTATCATTTAATACAAGAAGTGACATTCTTGTTGTTTGAGTATTTGCTCCAGAAATCAAATCAAGTACTGAATTTCCTTTTGCAATATAAAGTGATCCAACTAATAGTAATACACTTAATATTAAACTCACTACTTTTCCAACAATATTTCTAACATTTCCCTGACCTTTCTTTGAGGAAGGTTTCATTAAGAAAAATGTTCCAACACACAATAACACAACAAGTGCAATAAGAATTAATAAATATTTCATAGGTAATGCATTTAATCTAAATAATAATGCAATTAATGCGATTGAAGCAATAGCTTGTATTGCAATAACAACTTGCCATGATGTTACTTTTTGTATAAGATTATTTGTATTTTTAGCTTTTTTAGCCATTTTATCCCTCTTTTCTTTAAACGAGAACATATTAGCATATTCATGTGTACTTTTCAAGAATTTATAGATTCTCTATTATATTTGTGGTGATTTTAATTTGTTTAATTGAGTTTTCTTAATATAAAAAGAAGAATGGACATATATATTGAGAGTTGTATTAACTGATGAATGCCCTAATATTTCACTTAAACTTTTAATATCTACATTTGATTGAACACATCTCGTCGCAAAAGTATGTCTTAATACATGAAAATGGTAATCTTTAATTTTAATTTCATGTAAGATCTTTTTAAAATAATATTGATATGTACGTGGGTCTAAGTAATGTTCTGTTCCGGTAATGACATATCCTTTAGGATTTCTTACACTTTTTAAAATATGGTATAAAACATTATTTATTGGTATTTCTCTTATAGAGTTTTGTGTTTTAGGAATTCCTATCTCTGTATAACTTTTTCCATTTTCGCTTATTCTTTGAATTGATTTATTGATAAGAATCCTTTGTTCAATTAAATCAATATCCGTCCATTGTAAAGCACAAATCTCACCTAATCTCAAACCAGTATATAAACAAATCATAATTCCAATATTGCGATAATTTAAATGTTGAATGATATAGTTTTCAAGACAATATAATTCTTTTTCTTCAATAGTAATAACTTTATGCTTTAATACCTTAACTGAAGGAATAGCTTTTAAAGGTATACACCTATATCCAATAATATTCCCGTAATACAATATACTTTTCAAAACAACAAGTATATCCTGTAACGTCTTATTAGATATCCCCTTATCTATCTTATCAATAAAATCAATAATGTTCATTACTGTAATTTCTGATACATAATAAAATCCTAAATAAACATCTATGTACTTCTCAATAATCCTTTTATATTGAAGCAATGATGTTTTTTTATTTTCTTTTCCTTATATTTTAACCATATCTTTGATAACTCCATAATACTCATCTTTTCCATAATTTTTCACCTCATTTCTATAGTAATACATTCGTAAAGTATATTCATTATGGAAAGGAATGATATTCATGAAAATATGTCTAGTAGGTTCTAGTGGTGGACATTTGACACATTTATATTTACTAAAACCAACGTGGGAAAAATATGACAGATTTTGGGTGACTTTTGATAAAGAAGATTCAAGAAGTATGTTAAAAGACGAAAAAATGTATCCGTGTTATTTTTCAGCCTTTTCTTTTTTATGATATTTTTATTTTGCTCCTTTTCTATTTCATGATGTTATTCTATAATAGACTTATATATCTACTATTCTTTAGAAAGACAAAAAAAGATAGAAATCTCCCCGACCAAAGTTTGATTTCTATCTGTTCCATTGAACAATATGATTCTAATAAAAATTAATCCAAATTTCAAGTCTATTAATCAAAAAATATATAATAAATATACGAATCGCTCTTTTCTCAATCATAAAAGTGTCTTACGTGCTTTTTTATCCGAATAAAAAGATTAGCTATATTTCAAGTAAAGTATTACAGCTAATCTTTATTTTCTTATCTTAAATTGACGACATTAACTATCTCTAATTCTATTTTAACACATATTTACAACATATTCCTAATTATTTAACTAGATAATTATTTAATCTTTAGTGAAGAGATATTACAATCAACATCAATTAATTGATGCCTTTACTATCAAAAATTTATTACTACGTTTTCTTAATACAATATATAAAAAGAAAATTTTTTTAGTGATATTCAACTAAATCTAATAATACAAAAACTATTACTAAATTATAAATATATTAATGTTAATTCGCAAATATTATAAGAAATCATATTGTTTGAATTTTAAAAACAAATTAGTCTTTTTCACAATTTGCTTCATTCAACTCTATATTATATTTTTTTAAATCTTTGATAAAACTAATAGAAATGAGTATTATAACAATAGCAATTGGAAATGCCGCAATAATACTTACAGACTGCAAATTAGTCATTGAGCTATCAGAAAACAGAAGAGCAATCGGTAAAAGAATAAGTAATATACACCACATAAGTTCAATAATTTTATGTGGCTTTTCACCTTCCCCCAATCTATGATAACTGTAACATGATGCAATTAAAGCAATAGAATCAAAAGATGTGGCATAAAACGCAATCATTGTAATTAAAAGTAGTATTAATATAAAATTTGAGGCTGGTAATGTCCGAATAATTGTAATAATAACTTGGTATAAATCTCCTGTTGATTGATACAAGGCAATTAAATCACATCTCCCTGACATTTGTACACCTAAAGAATAATTTCCTAGGATAATAAAGCTAATTAATGTTGAGCCGACCCCGAAGACATATCCTCCTAAAATAACTTGTTTGATAGTTCTTCCTTTCGAAATGCTTCCAATAAAGAAAGGCGCAGCCACGCACCAAACCATCCAATATGCCCAATAGAATATTGTCCAATTTTGAGGAAATGATGTTGATCTTTGCGGATCAGTAAATGTTGCTAATTCAATAAAATTTTGTATCATTCTTCCTAATGAAGAAAAACCCGTCTCTATAATATATTTTGTTTCTCCACTAAAGAATAATACAAATGCTAAAAGAGTGAAAAACAAATATATGCAAACTTTAGCAAGAAAACTAATACCTTTTATTCCATGAAGAAGTGCATATGTATAAATAATACATGTAACAATTAAAATAGTAATTGTTACAACGGTTCTATCTATATTTATATTAAATAATTCATTGATGATACTTGACATCAATGGTGTTGCTAATGTAAATGTTGTTGCTGTTCCTGCAATTAATGCAAAAACTGCCAACAAATCAATAAATCGTCCTATAAATCCATTAGTATGATTTCCTAGTAACGGTCGGCATGCTTCTGAAAACTTCTGCCTATTTCTTTTTCTTACATGTAACATAAATCCAAATGCAACTGCTAATACTAAATAAAATCCCCATGGGATAAGGCTCCAATGAAATAGTGGAAAGACACTAGACCAGTCTTGGATACTTCCTAGTTCAGCAATATGGGGATCCGTTGCATATAATATCCATTCCGAAAATGAATAGAATAAAATATCAGCGGCTAATCCAGCAGTAAACATCATTGCTCCCCACGCAAAAAAAGAATACTTTGGTTTTTCGTCTGGTTTCCCTAGGCGTATATCTCCGAATTTAGAAAAAGTAATAAATATAGATAAGATAAATATACCTAAACCTATTATCAAATAATATACACCTAATGTATCTCCTAAAAAAAATCGTATTTGACTTAATACCCTATTTGATTTATTAGGCATATAGAAGAACAAAATGCAGAGAATAATAATTAGTGATAATGGAAATAGAGTTATCATCCAGTCTATCTGTTTTTTATCCATTTTTTTATGATTTACCATAATGCTATTTTCCTCCTATATAACTTGGATCTAAATTAATGAGTTGTTCAAAATCATCTATTTCTATGATATCATTTTCTTCCATTTGCATGATACCTAGCTGATATTCATTAAAATAACAAAATAACACTATATCATCCCAATAAATTTTATGATTTTTGTGAATTTCAAATTCTATTTCAAGATGATTCTTCAATTTTTTTGCATCATTTTTAGACCATCTAGAAATACTATACAACTGCCATCCATGTTTACCACCAATACGTGAACATCTTTTAATTATATTGTTTTCTAGTTCAAGAAGCCACTCATCTGTTTCTCCCTCGCACCAAATACAATTATATCCTGATCTAATAAATTCTTTTTTTAATATATTAGGATTGTATATAATCTGATCCCCATCTAAAATAATTGCATCTTCGAGATAATTTCTTGCAACATATAACGATGAGATATTATTACAAGTATCAAAATAAGGATTTTCAATAAATGTAATGTTATCATACTTATCCAATAGGACTTTAAATTCACTTTTTAAATAACCTACCACGATATATATTTCATATATATCGTTTTCATATAGTGCATCAATTATAGTTTCTATCATTCTTTTCCCATTAACATTTATTAATGGTTTAGGCGTAGTCAGACTAACTGGTTGCAATCGTGTTCCTTTACCTGCTGCCAAGATAATTGCTCGTTTTACTATATTCATATATTACTCCTTTCAATAAATTTCATTGCATAGTAATAATATTCTTTTGCATATCGATACTGTATCAAAGAATATTCTCCGAATTCTACTCCCAAATGATATTTATACTCACACCAATTACTCCATAATAATCCACATGTAGCAATATAACAATAAATTTTCAAACGTATACTATCGAGACATTGATTTTCAAAATATATATCAATCAATTGATCAATTTGTTTTTTATCGTACATAGCATATATACAAAACATAGCAATATCAACATGTGCATCTTGCATTGCTGCATATTCCCAATCAATCAATTTTATTTTTTTCTCATTTTTATCTTGATAGATAAGAAAATTATCTGGAACAGCATCGATATGCGTTAATGTCCACACTTTAGGAGAATTATCAATAATCGTTTTTAACTTAAATACATTTTGTTTAGTCTCTTCATAATCTGGATATAGAGAATTACCATTTCTTAATTTTTCATAAAAATCAATTTTTTTATACAAATTAAAACAATGATCCACTTTTATATTCAAAGAATGAAAATTCTTTAAAAATTTCATACAATTTTTTAAGTCTTCTAAATTTACTGGATTACATACTTTTGAATTATTAATATATTTAGTTAATTTATATCCATTATTTTTATCAAAGTAAATGACTTCATCACAAATGTGTAAATGATTAATTTTTTTGTAGACTTCTCCTTCCTCATAACGATTAATTAATTTATTGGTACCTTCACCAGGAATTCTCATAATATATTTTTGATCATTAGTTTCAAACATAAATGATCTATTTGTCATTCCTTTTTTTGATAATGTAATATTTTTAATATCTAAAATATTAATATTTAAACTATTTAGTATAATTTGAATAATATCAGAATAAAGACTATTAGAATTTGGATCTAAATCTCTTAAATCCTTAAAAGTATTGATTTCTTTAGATTTACCTTTAATAGTTTTATTATAAATATCTACATTTGAGTTGCCAATAATAATATCTTCCCAATAATAATGTTTTCTAAGAAAATAAGAATCATTTAATTTGTCAAATTGATTTTTTATTACAATTGAATCTTCATAATTTAAATAAGCGATACTTAATGGTTTGTTACTAATATCCTTTTTGTTTTTTATAATTACTTTTTGATTTCTAAGTGACATATATTTTGTAATAACTTTTTGATTAGCATCAAACAAATACCAAGAGTTTAATTCAATATTATGAAATGGGTTTTCTTGGAACCATATGTCACTAGGTACAATGTATGAATTATGTAAATATTCTCTTGCCAAATATAAAGAATAGATATTATTTGTTTCCAAATATCTATTATTGACTATAAGATGTATACCATATTTGTCAATAAGGTGTTCATACTGTTCTTTCATATATCCTACTACTATATGAATTTCCGTAATACCAACATTGTGGAGCTTTTCAATAATATTTTCTGTAATTGTTTTTCCATATATTTCAACAAATCCTTTTGGCATATCTTTATTAATTGGTGTCATTCTTAGTCCAATCCCTGCCGCAAGTATAATTGCATTAGTTGGCCTATTTTTATTAATCATTTTTATTGAGATATTAGTAATTTCATTATTATATGATAAATACTTTTTCTCTTTTAAAATTTTAATATTTTTATTAATTGTTCCTAAAGAACAATTTAAATCGCTAGACATTTCTCTTTGAGTATAATGCGGATATTGATATAGCTTTTTTATTATATTTAAAGCAATTATGTTCATTATGATAATACACCTCCATATTAATGAACAACACATCACCAAATAAAGGTCAACATATGACCTCGATTTTAAGATGAAGTATGTTTATAATTTATTTATATATGAAACAGTACACAATACATATCTTATTAATTTCATTACATACCGTTTTAGTTAAATATTTGCTCATCTAATTTATCAAATAAACTCCCCCAGGTAGAACCCACAAATGTCTCCCAGACATTTGTGACGGGGTATTTGAAAACATTGTGATTACAATCTTAAGAGTATTTGTTCATAAGAATCTTGTTTACCTTAATTCTTGACATATTCTTTGATTGTTTTCTCACTTGTATTCTTTCCACAACTCGAAACAAAAAATCCGCCGCTCCAAAAACTTCCACCCCATAATACCTTCTTAACTTCAGGATGTTCAGCAAATATGCGTTTTGCCGTTGTACTTTTTATTGTTATTATAATTTTGTTGGACTATACTCAGGTAATGACTGAATAAGAAAATGAACATGATCTTGGTCTGCTCCAATTTCTAGAAATGTAATCCAATCATATCTTGTTTCTATTCCCTCGCATATTTGCTTTAAACTCTTGTCTACATATTGTGTTATCACCACGCGACGATATTTCGTTGGGCATACAAAATGGTAAACAAGATTTGAAACATTATGTGAATTGTGTATAAACATACTATCTGGCATTCGTAATCACCCCAAAGTTATATAATAACTTTAGGCGCTACGCCACAAGCAGTGGGGAAATGCCCAAGAGTTAAAAGTATTCATTGGATACTTTTAACTTATTATAAATAGTAGTCTATTTTTTTAATCTAATCTTTTTCTAATATCATTTAATAAATTGATAGGTGAAAATTCATTTTGATAATTGTAGTTTACTATACTTTTTTCTCTTACCCAATTCCAATCAATGTCATTTACGTCTTTAAAATATTGTATGTATTTTTCGTTATAAAATGATAATTTAAGAATCGATGGATTATTTGTTAATAATTTTTTATTATATACTATAGCTTCATAAGCTCTTAAAGTTAAACCTACTTGTTTAGATCTAACAATATCTAAAATGCAATTTGCTTCCAATGTTTTAGAAATAATTTCATCATATTCCATAATATCTTCTTTAGAATGTAAAATTACATTATAATCTATATCTTTCAAGATGGTGTTGTTTGGATCAACTATAACGTCCATAGTTACATTGACATTAAATTTTTTTGATATCTCAATTAACTTTTTTAATATTGCACCTCTATCCGATTCAACACCTGCAAAGTATAAATCTTTATTAATATCAAATTTTTTATCCAAAAGTTTAGAATATGGAGTTTGCCAAAATATAAGATTATTCTTCGCTGCATCATCAGAATCAAAAGTGTAAGTTAAATCAAATATTTTGTTATTAAGTAAATAATTCGCATATTTTGATACTTCTCTAGAAGCAGAATCAATATAAAAAATAATATATCTTAAATTATTAAACTGTTGCTTCAACCTTTCTAAAAACCTTAATGGATATCTTGATGTTGTAAATGTTGTATTTAAAAATATAACATAAATTTTTTTATATTTATTATTTATTTTGTAAATTTCTTTATAAAGATTATACTTTTCTATAAACAGGAAGTTTAATTTCCCTTGTGTGAACGATTGTACCTTTCTACGTCCTAATATATTGGAAACTAATCCTATAGAGTTTTCTTTTACGATTGTCAATTGTTTTTTGTCACTTAAAATATCTTTAAACATTCTTTCTTCAAGTATATTTGCCTCTCTAATATTGTTTTGTACAAAAATAAAATAATCAGTCATTAGATACTCCTTTCTGTTTTTCCAATTGTTCAATTCTTTCTAATATTCTAATTGGTGAAAAAACATTATTATTTTTATACTGTACATTTTCTTTTTTTAAAAGAAAATCAATATTAATATCCTCAGTTTTTTCAAAAATTTGCATATATCTACTATCATAAAATGGCATTTCTGATAAAAAACTATTATTAGTTAATAATTTTTTATTAAACATAATTGCTTCACATGTTCTTAAAGTAATACCTGTTTGTCCATCACGCAATATTTCAATAATACAATTTGTATTATATGATCTTATCAAATCTTCTTGAAAAGATAATCTTTCATTATATGTAACTCCTCTAATTTTTTCTTGTTTTGAGAGTGGAACTTCAGTAATAAAAAAAGAACAATTAGGTAAAATATTTGATATTTTCTTAAAAACTTCTTGAAGTTTATTAATGCGCCCACAACCGCTACCAATAAAAAAAGCATCACTTTTTTTATTGGTATCTTCACTTATGTTTTTAGGAAAAGATAAACAATTATAAAAATATTCTAGTTTATATCTCTCGCAGTCATTTTTATCAAAAGAAAATTTATAATCAAACAAAGCTAATAAATCATAGGAACGTCTTGCGCCTGGATATTTTGAAGAATCAAATATAAGCAAAGCAAATTTGACATTAGCATGCTTCTTTTTTATTTGTAATAAATAATCTTTTTCAAAATGTTTCCTTAAAGATCCATTCATAAATATTACACAATAATTCTCGTTTGGGTCAAAATCATATTTATGAAGTTCATAAAATGGATACCAGATTTGTTTAAATGGTAATGGAATACGCTTATTAATTCTATCATCATAATGTAAATTATATATTTTTTTTAAAAAAGAAGGTATCTTCATCCTTTGTAATTCTACAACATCATAGATATTTTGTATAAATAAATCATTCATCATTGCTCTATATAACTCATGTTCATCATTTATCATTATATATTTCATTTTTACTCCATTCTCCACACCTTGTTGTGTGGCACAAATATTTTTTGAAAGATGTCCTACTTACGCTATGCTTCCTTTTATCCCAATACTACAATATAAGAGAACTAGTATACTACAAAGCATGTAAAGGTGAGTAGATAGTCTTTTATCTTTTTGATTTAAGACTAATCTGTATATCTATAAATTGCTGTCACAAATAATTGAGGGGGAGGTTAGAGCTCAAACACTTATCATTGATATATAATCATTTGGTCATATTGCTGGATGACAGTCAATGGCATTCTTGACTCTGTATCCTCAGATTCTTTAGGAAAAAGTAGCCGTACTGTCCTAGAACAAGTTATGAGTTCTAACATGATTACAAAGAAAATATTGGAAAATTACTTCTTAAATTTGGGATAAGAACATGGTTATAATGGTTATTCAATATTCACATATTAAAACTGCAAACGTCTCGAATTAAAATGTGCTATGAAGTATCTTAATAATTTTAATAAGAATATTTATGGTTTTGAATTGGAAATAATTAAACAAAGTGAATTTTTCATTGACATCAAAGAATATATCCCTCAACAGCTGAGTTAGAGTGTCTCTCAAAATAATGGAGATATTGATAAAAAGAAATCAATTCATATATTAAAATTTGGACAATATATCAAACCTACCCTTGATTGATGTACCTGTTATTGTATAGTAGTAAGACATATTTTAAAGTTAAATATAATAGAATACAGAAAAAATATAGTCACAATAAAACGATAATGATCATAGACAGAATATTTCTTATTTCATCCTATCATTTGGTCAAAACGAGTGAAAATTTTAATCCATAAAATTATGACTGCTTTAAAAAACCAAGATTAAATCAATCAAAGATTATATCAAAACAAATTCTTTAAAATTTTCACATGTAGAGATTTTTCAAATCCAAATAACAGAAATTTAACAAGACTGTTAATCATTTACGTTAAAGTTTTTAAAAGACTATAATTTCGACTTATTTATAAGTCATCTTTTATTGATTGTATCATTCATTTTGTTCTTTTAACAAAATCAGATGGTATCAAAAAAGTTAGTTTCTTTTTAAAATATGTATTCCTTTTTTATAAATATCAAAAATTATTTCATTTTTTAAAATAAGTTCAATAAATATATATACTATAGCCGATAATAATATGCATAAGAAAGTTTCTAAGATAAAACCGAATTTAAAAAGTTTTATAATATTACATAGCAAATATATACCTAAACCTCCAAAAAAAACTGGTTTAATAATTGAATAATTTAAACTTTTTAAATATTCTTTTGATTTAATGAAACATATCAAAAAAACAACTATTTCTGCAATCAGAGTGGTTAGAGCAGCTGCGTTTTGTTTATATAAAGGAATCAATAAAAGATTTAATAAAATATTTAAAATCGCACTTATAATAGTTGCATATAGAAATATATCCTCTCTTCTATATGGAATAAGTACTCCTGTCCCAAATATACAAGCCAATAGAGCAAATATCAGAGCTATTGACAGTATTTGCAAAGGTAAGACAGCTTCTAAATATGCTTCACCAGCAATGATTAGTACAATATTTTCACTTATACAGTATAATCCAATGGCAGCAGGAAACAAAATTGTAAAAAGCATATTGAATACTTGATTAAATAATGATTTAAACTTTGCAGTTTCTGTATATGCTGTTAATCTAGGAATTGTTACTGATATAACTGCCAACATTACCTGTTTCACAATTGTATATATCTTAACAGATGTGCTGTATATACCTACACTATAATCACCAATAATCCAACCTAGAATTGATATATCAGAATTGACATAAATTGTTGATGCAATGGTTGAACTAAAAATTAATAGAATTGGTTTAATATGCTTTTTTAAAACAATTATTTTAAAATGGAATTTAAACTTTAAATATTTATTAGCATATACTCCATAAAATATATTTGCTATCCCTGTAGATAATACACTAAAAAAACTAATATATATATATATCCTTAGGGGTTTTGATAAACGTCAATAAACAACATACATATATTAATTGTGATATAATTTGAGCAATAGTAATTATACCAAATTCCTCATATATATTATAAATCCAGGACTTACTAAATGTTGCTAAAAGTATTTGTATACTCAAAATCATAATTAATAAATAATAGTTTGAAAATTTTTCAAAAGAAATTACTATAATAAATAAGGATATGTAAGCTATTAAAGTAGAAATTATATTAATTGAAATAATTTCATTCGCAAAGTTTGTAAACCTTTCTTTATCCTCACGTATTTTAGCACCTTCGCGAATTGCATATGTAGTTATACCTAATTCGGCAAAAATCACAAAATAACTAACTATAGATAATGCAAAATTATATTGTCCTATTGCATTTACTTGTAAAGTTCTCGTAATATAAGGAAATGTTATTAAAGGCATAATTAAAGAAAAAATAGTTTTTATAGAAACTAGTAACGCATTTTTTGTTAAAGATTTATTCATTCAAAATTCTCCTTTGCAAAAAGGATTTCAAAGTTAAATATACATTTGTTAAAATCAAAAAACCTTTAATTTTTTCAGTATAATTCAAATATGGAGATAGAACAAATAATATAAAATTACTTTTTAAATTGTTATAATAACATATATAATCATCAATATACTTTTTCTTTGTCTCTTTATCTTCTAAAATCAAATAGAGCATATAAAGTGAATATTTTGCTTTAAAACACTTATACTCTTTTTTTAAGTTAGGATAATATTTTTCAATTATATTTTCTATTTGATTAAGATGCTCAATTATAATATGCTTTTTTGGGGAATATCCTGACCTAGTAATACTTTCACCGTTTTTACAATAATAATATAAAGGTTTAGATACATGCACAATTCTACTACATTTTTTAAATATTAAAGGTAATATTACAATATCCTCATTAATTTCACCTTCCGGGAATTTTATTTCATCAAACAAACTCCTTTTATATAATTTATCCCAAGCTGGTTCCCCTATATATGTTCCTCTTAACATCTCTTGCATTGCTTTAGTAGATGAAATAGTTTTTTCCTTTGGTAGGGTGAATTCTTCTTCTATTTTTCCATTATCATAAAGGACGTAACGTCCACAGCAAGCCAAATCTGAATCAAACTTATAAATAGCATTAATCATTGTTTCAATCATAGTTTTATCAATAAAATCATCGCTATCTACAAAGCAAAGAAATTCTCCATGGCTTACATAGATTCCTGCATTTCTGGCGCTAGACAACCCACCATTAGTTTTATGTAAAACAACTACTCTATCATCTTTTTCTTTCCAAAACTCACACATGGATGAGCAATTATCTGGTGATCCATCATCTACTAGGATAATTTCTATGTTTTGATATGATTGATTTACTATGCTATTAATGCATCTATCAAGATACATTTCTACATTGTATATTGGTACAATAACTGAGACTAATGGATTGTTCATTTTTTTCTCCTTTAAGATTTTATTTTCAATAAAACGTAGCATACTAAAGTCATTTTCTTTTCAATAAAATAATATAAAACCTTTCTTTGAAATGGTGAAGATAATTTACATATTTTGATTGCCTTAAGTAACGTTTCATTTTTTATCTCTTTTTTTAAGATATCAAACTTTTTATTAAATTTGTAATGAGATGCAACAATTTGTTTTAATGCTGCTATACAGTTTCCCAAATATAAATTATTAAAACTATTCATTACATCACTATTATAATTTAATTCAGCTAGTGCTTTTTGAGTACACTGATAAAAAAAAGTATTTTTTTCTAATCGATCTTCACGGAATACATGAGTTAAAGAATTGTTGTTATAATAATAGTAATAAAAAGCCTGAGGAATAGTTACCACTTTTTCTACATGTTTATATAAATATATTAATGAATAAAAGTCTTCTGAAATAATTTCACGCTCTGATACTAATCTCCAATTAGCTCGTTTGATAAGATTAATACTAAACATTGAAGCACACATACTCATACAATATCCATAGTCTTTACCATCAATAGGATCTACATTCATCAGTCTTGGTAAAAATATTTTTTCAATTTCATTTTTTTCAAAAATTTTATACTGAAGTGGTTTAGTGATTTTGGTAATCTTGTTATTAGGACCTATATAATTAATCCCAAAATTAACTATGTCTGCTGATGTTTCACAAATTGCTTCTAAACAGCATTTTATAGTATTAATATCGACTCGATCATCTGCGTCACAAAAACATAGATACTCCCCAGATGCATTTTCGATGCCGGTGTTTCTAGCATAGCCAAGTCCTTGATTTTTTTTGTGTATAACTTTAATCCTTGTATCTTTAGTAGCCCATTTATCACATATTAATGAACTCATATCTGTAGAACCATCATCAATTAATAAAATTTCTATATTTCTATAAGTTTGCTTTATTATACTTAATATGCATCTATCAAGAAACTTCTCGGCATTATACACTGGAACTATAATTGTAACTAAGATCTCATCCATACTTTTCCCCTTTCTAGATATTGGTCAAATTATCCATTTGTCCAAATAAAATAAATAATAGTAAGCTTGTAGGATTAAAAAAACTAGATTCAGCAATTGAGGTGATTAATAAATATAATATAATACTTCCCATTGCCAATGAAATAACCTTGCTTTTCTTATATTTTTTTAATATACAATTTATAAAATAAATTATAACCAAACAAAATATAGCAGTTCCAAATATCCCAGTTTGAGCAAAAATAGCAGGCCAAAAACTATCATTTAGAAAATATGATTCTAAAGCACTCATTCCGAAATTATTATCATAGTTTAATTTAACATATAGAGGTGAATAAAACTGTTCTGCAATAGTTGTACCAAAGGTCCCAAATCCTGTACCAAGAGGAAAATGTTTAATCATTAAATCGAAACTATCATTTAATAAAATTGATCTTGGTGAATATCTAGTTGGACTAAAAAAATAATTTATAATTGTATCTTTTGTAAGAAATAACATTGATATTATTCCACCAATTCCAATTGGAATGAAATTAATTTCTTTTTTCATTATAAAAAGAAAAATATAAAACATCCAATATACAAATATGAAAGCAATTGCCTTAGACCTAAATGTTGTAAATATTATAAAACTGCAACAAATCAAATAAAAAATATTTTTATGATTATAGTTTGAATACGAGAGAATTGCTATTAAAGTTACCATTGCCACCGCAAGGTACGTAGGATGTCCAAACATCAACTGTAAACTCTCCATAAAATATCTATATTCATTTTTTGGATAAATTGGATGAAAAAATATGTCATGGATAATTAGCAATGTAAAAATTATAACTAATAATTTTGAGATTGGTGTAATAACTTGAATAAAGTCAAAATTAGTTTTTCTCGTATAAACAGAAGCTGCTAAATAAGCAATTATAAATTTACTAACTATTAAACCAGCATCAATTAATGCAGGAAAAAACAATTGATAGTTATATATAAGATTTGATATAAGACCAAAAGATAAAAATAACATCCATAATATTAATAGCATTTTATAATTTTTAATGAGAAATAGTGTATTTTTCAAAAGATATAGTACAAAAAATACAGTTAATATTTCATCAATATAATTTAAATATTGATAATCAGATAAACATTTAATAAAAAAAAGTATTAAAAATAAAAGATTTGAAACTACCACTTTTTTATCAAGATTTAAATTTTTAATTAATGATGTTAGTTTATTTAATATATTGTCACAGTATTTCATTGAAATATGTTCCTTTCTTATAAAACTGCTCTACAGAAAATTTATAACTTAATTTGTGAAAATCTGTTAATTGTTTTGTGGCATTCCATATATTTTCATCATAATCATCAAACAATCTTAATAATAAAATATGAGGTATAGAATTCGGAAAAGGTATGACTCTTTGCCATTCTTGAGGATAAGTCTCTATAGCTAATTCAAAAAAATCATGGATAAGAAAATAATCTATTAAAATATTGTTATATCTCCAATATTCATATATCAGTTCTCTTGTTAATAGTATAATTGGATGATTAGTACATGATGTCATAAACCAACTTGATATGCGAGTAGAATGTCCATCTAACCCTGGTTTTAGATTTTGATAAACAAACAAATCCGAATCAAAGATATAGGAAGGATAATTGCTTCCAGAACAAAAAACTGTTGCATCAATCCAAGTACCGCCATATTTAGCTAATAATTCTAATCTAAGAAGATCAGAGAAATGAGTTTTTGTTATTATGTTGTCATCTACCTTTCTCTGAATGAAGTCAGGAAAGTTAATATAATCTCTATAATTATTTTCTGTAATCAATATAATTTCTTTGTTTAATAAATTTTTTTGCAATGAATCATAACATTTTTGTACTAAAATAGGTGCATTTTCCAGGCCTTGCAACCAACATACCCATATTTTATTTGTTTTTATTCTTTCTAGATTATCCATACAATGTTCTGATTTGTATTTTTTAATAAAATCTAAATTTCTTTTTCTTAGTTTTTTTTGAATCTTGTTATTAACAGAAAGTCTCACAATTTCTAGTGATTTTGCTGAAAAACCGTTCAATATAGTTTGAAAAATAGCAAATATTAATACATGAGCCTTGGCATACTGTTTCAATATATTAATGCCATCAACTTTCTTAAATAAAATAATGAATTTTTTCAAAAAAACACCTCTTTTCAAAATTATAATATATTCTAAGTTAAATACTTAATCTTCTTTCAAGTAAGTTTTATAGAAATGATGACCAATTCTTTCTTCTTTTGGTGGTAACTTCATATAATTGCCATACATCGATGTTAATATTCGGTCATACTCTTTAGGTATGTAAAAATTATATTTTTCAAATTTGTGTAGTATTGATTCATCAAAATCACTTTTCAAATAAATATCCTTTTTAAATCCAGATAACCACACCCCACAGCCAATATATTTTGATTCAGCATATTTATATTTTTGTGAAAGATACAATAATTTATTTCTAAAATATTGTTTTCCAAAAATTTTAGAAACTAAATATAAAATAACCTCAATAATATTTCTAAACAATTTGTATCTTTTATTTATCATCGGTTTTATTCTAGTAGAGCGAAACATAAGTGATGAGTAATGATCAATTTTTCTTGCATGACGAATTACATCCTTATAATCATTTCCTAAACCATCCATTGGATATATATCAATAAATACACCCATTCCACAATCTACTTCATTATCAGTTTCAATTTTGTATCTATTATCGCTTACCCTAGCAATCATATAAGGATACTTATCATTATATCGAGGCTCAAAAATTTCTAAAAACGAAAATTTTTTTGAATATTTAGGAAAACATGATAAAAATTTTTCATAATTTTCTCTATCCATTGCAATATCTAAGTCATCATCCCAAGGGATAAAACCATTATGTCTAATTGCCCCAATTAAAGTTCCATACATTAAAAAATACTTAATATCTTCTATTTCACAAATTTCATGTACAAATTTCATAACTTCTAAGGCCCCACTTTGAACATAGCTATTAGATATTTCTTTCATTTATTATTTCCTCATACTTTCCTACAATCAAATCCCAGCTATAATGCTCATTAATCCTTTTCTTTGCATTATTGGATAATTCAGCTAAGTCTTTTTCTTTAATTAATTCTAAATTATTGATAAGTCTTGCCAGATTCATATCCTCTTTATTCCAATAGACAGCACCATCTTCTCCAACTTCTTCATTAAATCCAACATCTAATAATAAATTTAAGTCTGTTGTTGCTAGAGCTTCCAGTAATGATGGATTGGTCCCTCCAACCTCATGTCCATGAAGATATCCATAGGCATTCTCTCTAATTTTCTTTAACAACTGTTGATTATAGACTGTTCCTACAAATTTAATTCTTAAATCCTTATCAAAATGTGTTTGTTTCTTCAATTCTTCATAGAATTTGTTTTCTTCAACATTTGTAATTAATACAAAGTCTTTCTTTGTATCAGATTTCATAAACTCTTTAATCATTGTTTCATAGTTATTTTCTGGTACAAATCTACCAACTACTAGATAATATTCTTTTGGTTTAACATCTTCATCTTTATACCATTTAAGAAGCTTTTCATCATCGTCTTGTAAAGTCGACTTTGTCGTATCAGCTCCATAAGCAATAAAAGTTGTCTTTGGTTGATATTGTTTATAATTTTCCTGGATATATACTTCTATGTTCTCAGAATCACAGATTAATAAATCAGCATGTTTAACCATGAGTTTTTCTGATAATTTCCAATATTTTCTGATTAAATAGTTCCATTTTGCTCTTTTCCATTCGTGACCATCAGGATTGACAAAAACTTTGCAATTCAAAGCATGTAATTGCTTAACATATTTACCTACAAATGGACCAATTCGACATGCAAGAATATATACAATAGCGTATTCTAAATTATTTTTTTTAATATAATCTACACAATATTTTAATGCAGAAATATCATAATAAACTGCCTTAGCTGGTCCTATATTGGGAACATTAACATTAAAGCAATGAGCAGTTTTATACTGAAATTCTTTAGTATCATTGGATAGACAAGAAACATGATATTTTATGTTCTCATCTTTTTGTCTTGAAACTAGTTCATCTACAAAAGTTTCAAAGCCTCCATAGTTAGCTGGAATACCTTTTGATCCTATAATAAATACATTTTTCATATATCTATTCCTTTCCTTAATGAATATACTTTACGAAAAAGTTATAAAGCGCCTTTTCCATAAATTACACTTTTTACTGTTTTATAAATAATAACTAAATCCAAACCCAAAGACCAATTTCGATAATAATAATCGTCTAATTGGCATCTATCTTTAAAACCAATATCATTTCTTCCATTTGCTTGCCACATTCCTGTGATACCCGGTTTACAAGCAATTACAGATTCATAATAAATATCCATATCTATTTTTTCTCTAGGTAAATAAGGCCGTGGTCCTACCAAACTCATTTCACCTTTAATAACATTTATGAATTGAGGAAATTCATCTAATGAACTTTTTCTGAGAAAATGTCCTACTTCTGTAATACGTGGATCATTTATTAATTTCTTATTTTCCAAATATTCTCTCTTGATTTCAGGATCTTTCTCCATTAATTCTTCTAAAACTTTTTCAGCATTTGGAATCATAGACCTATATTTATAAATGTATATAGGTTTTCCATCTTTACCAATTCTTTCTTGTTTAAAGAAAATAGGCTCTGTATCTCCATTTTTCTTGTTTTTATGAGAAACAAATAAAGTTAATGGAATCAAAAGAACACATCCAACAATTCCCGCACAAATATCAATGATTCTCTTAATAATTCTCTCTATAAATCCTAATTTACCTCGAGATGTAGATATAAGTAATTCACCATCATAATCATTAACTTTAGAATTAAATGTCATTGTAAAATTAAGTTCTGGCAAAATCTTTACTATGTTAACTTTGCCAAATATTCGTTTTGAAACATTGTCAATCTGGTCTTTAGTTGCATTTGGAATCGCGATAATTACTTGATCAATCTTTTCTTGAATCAATATTTCTTCTAACTCACTAGACTCATAAATATTAAACTTTTCATTTTTTCTTAATTCATCAGCATATACTTCATCATACATTTTCACAAATCCAGTGACATCTGTCAAGGCAAAGCGATTATTATGTGAAATAGTTCCTATTCTATATGCATGATTGCCCGTTCCAATAACAAGTGTTTTTCTTGCTAACCACTTCCTTAACATAATTCTTAATAATCTATTGACAAATACAGAAACAAAGAACTGAAAAAAGCCTACACATATGATTATTGGAAAATAATTCCAATTTGGGTATATAAATACAAGAGACAATGCACAAAAATATATAAATGCTTTTGCATCACTCCTAATTTCATCCCATACCAATGTAGACTCAATTTTGTAATGTTTAAAAATAAATATAACAATAAACCAAATGGCGCCTATTTGCCATAATATCCCATCATTTAAATGAAAAACACTGCTAAATAAATAGAAAAAGAATGTCTCTATAATGAATAATAGAACTGCATAAAAATTCTCTTTCATATATTAAGCCTCCCATTCCCAAATCGAACTCATATCATTTAATCATATAATTGATTAAATGTCAAAACATATTTCTACATCATTAGTCATATTATAACAGTTTATGAGTCATTCAACAACCTTCAATTTTAAATTAAATATGACAATTCATTTATCCCTTAAAGTACACTTTTTTGTATGGTAAAAATTGTTAAATTAAATAGATTATTCAATAAAAAAAGATGCTTATATAACATAAACATCTGATGTTTGTTAAAGTGTACTTTTGCGTACACTTTAATTTTACACTATTCTTCAATTATCTTCAAGTATCGATTTAAAGCATCTTGCCATGTAGGTAATCTGTTAAATCCATGTCTATCTAATTCACCTTTATTCATACGACTATTAGATGGTCTTTTTGCTTTAGCAGGAAAAGCATTTGAATCAACCGGTGTCACTTTGACATCTATATCTGCTTGCTTAAAGATTTCACATGCAAATTCATACCATGAACATATTCCTTCATTTGTTGCATGGTATGTTCCATATTCTTGTGTTTGTATCATATCTACACATAACTTTGCTAAATCATATGTATAAGTTGGTGATCCAATCTGATCATCAACCACTGAAACTGCTCCTCTTTCTTTTCCTAATCGTAACATTGTTTTAATAAAGTTATTACCATTCAATCCAAATACCCATGAAATACGAATAATAAAATGTTTAGGTAACTTTTCAACAATGAGTTCACCTTCATATTTTGTTTGACCATAAACATTTAATGGTTCTCTATAATCGTATTCATTCCATGGTTCTTCTCCTAATCCATTAAAAACATAATCAGTAGAAAAATACATCATTGGTATATCTAACTCTTTACAAACATTTGCAATATTCTCAGTTCCATCTCTATTCACCTTTCTGCATAACTCTACTTCATCTTCTGCCTTATCTACAGCGGTCCATGCAGCACAATGAATAACTGCATCAGCATTAGTGTTATGAATCACTTCATCAACTTGTTTTGCATTAGTAATATCCATTTCATCAATATCCACACCAATTGCCTCTATATTTCTTTTTTGACATTCATTAACTATATCATAGCCTAATTGACCTTTTACACCTGTCACCAATATTTTCATTTTATGTTCACCTACCTTATATTGGATATGCTCCTTTATTAACTATTTGTATTTGAATTGCTTCTGCTCTTAGTGACTGACCAATAGTCCCAGAAACCTCTCCATTTTTTGACCAATTTAGCCAGCCTTTATTTTGAATATGGAGTCTGTAGTATATATCATAATAATTTGAAATTTCTCCTGTAAGTTTTATCTTAATTGCTTCAAGCCGAAGAGCATTACCACTTGTTCCGTTCACTGAATTATTACTAGACCAATTTAACCAGCCATCATTTTGTACATGTGTTATATAGGAAATATTCCCTGACATACCTGTTTTCTGCAATAAAGATTCTATATCTATTTTTATGTTTTCCATCCTCAATGCTTTACCAACAGTTCCACTAATTGCTCCTTCAGATACATAGGGAGTGTCCCCATATGTTTGTACATGAGAAGAATATTTCAATTTTGATCCACCATAAAAAGACGTCTTTATAGTTTTTCCAGGTGCCTCATCTCCTTTTTTCACCATTTCAATTTGGATAGCTTCAGCACGAAGTTTCTTTCCCACAGAACCAGAGATAGCACCATTTTTTGACCACTCTAGCCAACCCTCATTTTGAATATGTAAGCGATAATAAATATCATATTTATTTGATATATCTCCATCAAGCTTAATTTTTATGCCCTCAATCTGTAATGCTTTTCCTGTAGTTCCGCTTATTTGTCCATCCTGTTTCCATGCAGTCCATCCAATATCTTGAATGTGTGTACTGTACTTTATACTTCCATTAATATTTTTATTTTCAATATTAATTTTTAGTCCTTCTAATCTTAAGGATTCCCCAGTAATTCCAGCAACTTCTTTTTTATTTACTGAATCTAGCCACCCATATTTTTCAGAATGTGCAGTATATGAAAGTCTTGCCTCACTATTAAATGCACTAATATCAACACGCCCATTAATGCCTGACACATTTCCACTTGAAGTATATTGCCATCCATATAAGTCGTTAGTATAATCATGATTTACATATCCTAATGTTTTAGTATAAGCAGCCACCCAAGATACATACTTTAAAATTTTAGGACTATTTAATACTCCCTGTAAATAGCTTCTATAGCTATAGACATCAGCAGTGTATCCATGATTCTTCATTGTATCCATAAAAGATGATACAATTTGTTCATAAACTTTTGTGGACTTAGGAGCTGTTAATTTTACTCCATTCTCTTTATAAGACCAATTTTCTAAATCATAATATATTGGATATGTGTTTTTTACATTTAACTTTTTTATAAGTGAAGCAAAGAAATCAGCTTCTTTTTTTGCTTCATCTGCATTAGCAGCATAACTATAAAGATATACTCCATATGGGATGTTTAATCTATTTAATGCATCAATATTATTTTTAGCTTGCTCATCAATTTGATCACTATACCAACCATATCCTAATCTTACAATAACTCCATCAATTTCCTTAGAATTCTTTACTTTTTGCCAATCAATTTTACCATTATGCTTTGATATATCAATAATTTTTTTTGAATTACTTATACCAAATAAATTATCATTTGCATCATAAAAATTTCTTCCTTTCCAATACGGAGAAGAACTTGTTCTAAACATACTTACTTGATTAAACAATCTAGATTTTTCATCAGTTCCATTAATCCAATCATCATATTTTTGTTGTTCTGCATTTGCTATTCCTTCATGTTGTTCTTGATTAACTATATCATCCGCCAACACATTTTTAACTGGATTAACAAGAAGGATTATAAAACTAATGATAACAGATGCTATTAAATATTTTTTCATTATATTCATTTCCCCTTTTAGAAACATCTCAAAGACAAAAAGTTATTATGAAAATAACTTTTTGAAATTATACTCTTCCTTTTTCTTTATACATTTTATCAAAGTAATTCTGATATTCACCCGAAAGAATGTTTTGCCACCATTCTTTATTATCTAAATACCATTGAATTGTTTGTTGTATACCTGTATCAAAGTTATATTTTGGTTTCCATCCTAATTCTGTTTCTAACTTGTGAGGATCAATAGCATATCTTCTATCATGACCTTTACGATCTTCTACAAATTTAATTAATGATTCTGGTTTATCTAATGCCTTTAAGATAGTTTGTACAACTTCTAAGTTTGTACGTTCATTATGTCCGCCAACATTATAAACTTCACCAACTTTACCATTTCTGACAATCAAGTCTATAGCTACACAATGATCATAAACATGTAACCAATCTCTTACATTATCACCTTTTCCATATACAGGTAATGATTCATCAGCTAATGCTCTTGAAATCATTAAAGGAATTAATTTTTCAGGGAAATGATATGGTCCATAATTATTAGAACATCTACTAATTGTTACTGGTAACCCATAAGTTCTATGATAAGCTAAGACAAATAAATCTGCTGAAGCTTTAGATGAACTATATGGACTAGATGTATGTAATGGTGTTTCTTCTGTAAAGAATAAATCTGGTCTATCTAATGGTAAATCACCATAAACTTCGTCAGTAGATACTTGATGATATCTTGTAATGCCATATTTATTACATGCATCTAACAAAGTTGTTGTTCCCATGACGTTTGTTCTGACAAAACTTTCAGGATCTTCAATACTTCTATCTACATGTGATTCTGCTGCAAAATTCACAACAACATCAAATTTTTCTTTTTCAAACAAATCAAAAATAAACTTTCTATCAGCAATATCACCTTTTACAAATTTATAATTTGGTTTCCCTTCTACTGGTTTACATGTTTCTAAATTTCCAGCATAAGTTAATAAATCTAAATTTACAATCATATCATCTGGATACTTCTCTACCATATAATGAACAAAGTTACCACCAATAAACCCTGCTCCACCTGTCACTAATATCTTCATTTATCTATTCTCCTTCATATACAAATTGATTATCTGATTCTTCTAAGGTTGGTCCTGTTTTATCTTTTTCACTTAGAACAGGCTCTATTCCATTTAATAATCCTCCCCAGTCTACATTCACAGTAGGATCGTCATAACGCATACCACCTTCAGATTCTTTGTTATAAACATTATCAACTTTATATCTAAATTCTACATCATCAGTCAATGTTAAGAACCCATGAGCAAACCCTTGAGGAATAAAGAATTGTCTATGATTTTCTGCACTTAATTCTACAGAAACCCAATCACCATATGTAGGACTACCTTTTCTGATATCCACTGCTACATCAATCACTTTCCCTTTTGTACAAGAGACAAGTTTAGATTGCGCATATGGGGGATTTTGCCAATGCAAACCTCTCAATGTTCCTTTTTGTGCACTAAACGACATATTGTCTTGTACAAAATCAACAGTTACACCTATTTTTTCATATTTAGGTTTAGAATATGTTTCACAGAAATATCCTCTATGATCTCCATTCACATCAATATCAATAATCAATACACCTGGTATCTTTGTTTCAGTTACTTTCATATTAATCAATATACTTCCCTTCTAAAACATCCTTTAAATATTTACCATATTGGTTCTTCTTATATAGTTCACAAGCTTCTAATAGTTCTTCTTTAGAAATCCACTGATTATCATAAGCAATTTCTTCTAAACAAGCAATCTTTCTATTAGAATGTGTCTCTACAGTTTTCACAAAGTTTGTTGCATCTACTAAAGACTCATGTGTTCCTGTATCTAACCAAGTAAATCCTTGACCTAGTAAAGTCACTTCTAAATCATTATTTTCTAAATAGATTCTATTTAAATCAGTAATCTCAAGTTCTCCTCTATCACTAGGTTTAATACTCTTTGCATATTCTACAACCTTATTATCATAGAAATACAATCCAGTCACTGCATAATTAGATTTAGGATTTTCAGGTTTCTCTTCAATAGAAATAGCTCTCCCTGTTTCATCAAATTCAACAACTCCAAATCTCTCTGGATCATCTACATAATATCCAAATACAGTCGCTCCTTTTTCTTTTTTGGCAGCATCTCTTAAACGCTTTGTTAAACCATGACCATGGAAAATATTATCTCCAAGTATCATTGCACAACTATCACCGTTAATAAACTCTTCACCTAAAATAAAAGCTTGTGCTAATCCATCAGGTGATGGCTGTACTTTATATTGTAAATTCACTCCAAATTGATGTCCATCTTTCAATAACTCTTGAAATCTCGGTGTATCATCAGGTGTAGAAATAATTAATATGTCTTTGATTCCCGCATTCATTAAAATACTCAATGGATAATAAATCATAGGTTTATCATAAATTGGTAACAATTGTTTACTTGTTACTTGAGTCAAAGGATATAAACGTGTTCCACTACCACCAGCTAAAATAATTCCCTTCATATTAATGTCCTCCAAATATTTTCTATATTTAAATAATAAACCATGACGTAACGTCATGGTCAATTAGTTTTGTTATTTTTGG
>NZ_HG005289.1:252995-254952 GCF_000455285.1 Candidatus Stoquefichus massiliensis AP9
CTGTAGGATTAGATACTTTAACAATACAAGTAGCTTTCAATTCACCAACCATAGCAATTATAGTTGCTTCTCCAATTGTAGATTTTCCAGATGATACTGCCGTAATACATCCATCTCCATCAACACTTACAATATTATTATCTGTAGATGACCATTTGATAATTTGATCATCTGTTGTATCATAAGGAGTAAAATTAACGTATAATTGTTTGCTTTCTCCTACGTATAGATTCAGATTCGTTTCATTAATTTCAATATTTACCAGTGGAAGTGTTATGTTTACTTCACAAATATATTCTTTGCCTTTATATTTTGCAATAATTTCTGTTGTTCCTTTATTAACACCAAAAATCATTCCCTCTGCATTAACAGTTGCAATATTACTATTTTTTGATTCCCATTTGACCTCAGAATAAGGAATTGTTAAATCATTATGCTTTAAAAATATAGTAGCACTTTCATCCTTTTTTAAATCTATATAATTTACATTTAATTGGACATCAAAATCTTTATCAACTATAACCCTTACTCTTTCTGATACATTGTTATATTTGAAATATAGTGATTCATAATAACCCTTAGAAGTCTCTTTAAGTCCTGTAATTTTATTTTTATCAACTTTTATATATTCACTTGTTCTATATACGTCAATATATGGAGTATCAGTAGTTTCAATTGGTTTTATATTATATTTTAAAACCAATTCTTCTCCTACTGATAATCTTACAATTTTTTCTTTACTGGATTCATCCACACCACTAATTCCTGATATAAACTCAATAGAATTTATTGCTGGTCCTTTGCTTATAAATTTATAACTATTTTCTTTAGCATATTTTTCAGCTGAACTATTTGAATAACCATTAATAACTAGATTTGTTGAATCAAAAGTTAATTTGTTATTCAATTGAACTGTACTTGGTATATTTAACTCTTTGAGATTCACGCAGTTTTCAAATGTATAAAATTTATTAGGATCATCCCATGTATAAATATCTATATCTGCAGGAAAATCAACTTTTTCTAAATTAATATCATTTTGAAAAACACCATTTCGAAAAACCATTTTCATAAAGATATCTTCAATATTAAAACTCTTTAATTTTTTACAATCTTTAAATGTTTTGTCAAAGACCATAATACCACCATCTAATGAAATATCTTTTTTTAAAACATTTACTGTTTCTAAATATTCACATTCTGAAAAAGCTTGGCTCCCAATATATACTATATTCCCTGGAAGAGTAAGATTCTTTATACCTGTTTTACTAAATGAATATATTCCTATTTCATATAATTTTTTAGGTAAATAAACTTCCTCAATGTTAGGGCAATTTGCAAATGCATAACTTCCAATTGTTTTAACACTTTCAGGAATAGTTAAACATTTACTTTGGCTATACTTAAACATATTAGAAGAATCAAATAGTTCCGCTGGAATTTCAGTTATACCATTTTCAAATTCAACTTCTTCAATATATTCACAATTATAAAATGGAGTATTTGTCTTATTTAAAGTTTTTGGTATATATATTTTTTTTAGTTTAGTATGAGAAAAAGCCCATAAATCAATTGTAGTTAAATGACTAGGCAATTTAGCTTCAACTAAATTAGTACATTTTCTAAAAGCGTATTTTCCTATTATTCTTAAAGTTTCAGGAAACTGAACACTCTTAATTATTTGATTATTTTCAAAAACAGAAGTCCCTATTTCCACTACACCATCAGGTATAATAACATTTTCTGCATCCCCTCTATATTCAACAAGAATATTATTTTCAATTTTAAAATCACCATCAGATTCTTCAGAAGATATTGCATTAACATTTGAAAAACTAAATAAACCAACTATCAAACAAATTAAGGTTTGTACTATTAATAATTTTCTCATAAATACCTCTCTTTCCATAAATATCCATAACAATTTCATTATATTTTTATATACTAATTATCTACC
>NZ_HG005289.1:255025-304049 GCF_000455285.1 Candidatus Stoquefichus massiliensis AP9
GATTATATGTAACTGTTGCTGTTTTTGTTCCTGCTGCTGAAGTATTGAAATTAGTTACTGTATAATCTTTTGAGTCAATGTTTTTTTCACTTCCATCACTATAGACACCTTTTACTTCCAATCCGCCTAAATCAGTCTTATCTCCAACATAATATGTTGTTTTTGCTGGCTGTTTTGTAATCTTGATTGAATTTAAAGTAACAGGTTTTGCATTTACTGTATAATTAAAGGTATTTGATTTTCCTCCATAACTAATAGTCGCGGTTTTTGTTCCTACTGTTGAAGTATCAAATCCTGTAAGTTTATAATCATTATTTGTAAGTTCTTTTGAACCCTTTGTATAATTTGCAACAACTTTTAAACCATCTGTATTAACGCTTTGCCCTTGCATGTAATTTATTATCTTAGGTGGTGTAATTGACAAAGATAACAATTCATTAGAAACTTTTTTAGATTTTACTTTAATCTGATTTTGTGAAGATTCTACATAAGCAATATATAAATAATTATCAGAAGAAGATAAATTTAGATAATTACTTGCATTATCAACATCAATTCCTTCTTGTGTATAAGTATCATTTTTAATATCATATGAATATACTTGTGTTTTCCCACTACCAGTATTTGGAGTCACTAACATATATAAATTCCCCTGAGCAACAGCCAATTCTGGTGAAAAACTATTGATTGAACTTTCTTTACCAATTTTCCATGTTTGACCATCAAATATAGCCATTTTTGTCCTTGTATTACCCAAAGACAAATATATTTTATTTCCTAATGAAATCATATCATATGTATTTGCTGCCAAAGATGAATCAGATACTTTGGTGAATTCATTATTTCCTTTGTACTGACTAACTTCAATAATATTTCCAGAAGCATTTCTTACAGATACATATATTTGATTATTTAGTTGACATATTTCAGGCTGACCACCCATTCCATCAAAATAATTTCCTAATATTTTTAACTGATGAGATTCAATCTTACCCAATATAGCATGTTCATTTGTTGTATATACAAGATAAATTTCCCCATTAATACTTTCACATTGAAAAGAATTACCAAAATCATTAATGAGAGTTTCTTGTTCCCATTGATTTGATACCTTATTATATTTCATCAAGACTAATTGTTCATTATTATTGTTATAATTCATATAAGCAAAATATAATTCTTGATTATTTATAAACAATTGTGCTTGTAAATTATTTTTTTGACTTATAGAATTACCAAATTTTTCCCATTTTTCCCCATCATATTGATATGATGAGTATTGTTGATTAGAATAACTGATTAAATATTGGATATTATTATTTGAAATCATATAACATCCCTTATTATCAGACTGTCTATTATCATCAAACTGTGTATTTGTCCAAGTATCAAATAAAGAATTTTCTGGTATAGATACCTTACATGTCATTTGATTTCCAGCATTACTCGAAACATCACTGATCACAATACCAGAATTTGAACCATCTGAATAAGTTAAAGCTCCATCCTCTAATGTTTTATTTAGATCAGAAACCCCTATAGTGGTTTTACCACTTTCCTTAGAAAGTGCTGCATTATTTACAGATATTCTCTCACTCTCATTATATCCTGTCTGTCCTTTTTGAGGTCTAAAAACATAAATACCCGTTTTTCCATGATAATCACTTAACCCATCGACTGTAGTATCCACACGGTAAACAATAATTCCAGAGTCACCTATCTTAGAATCTAATTTATCTTCTTTTATTGAATCAGTTTTCTTTCTAAATTCAATAACAAATACTTCATGTTCATTAAGTGGCGATTTGAGTATGTATGCTTGATTTCCATCTTTATTATTTTGCATATCTAAAGTAAGGGTTTGTGATGATGTAATTTCATCTATTGATAACCAATTAGAAAAACGCATTCTTGTATAAGCCAAAGGATAATTCACATACTGAGAAGAACTTGCCATTATATCCCAGCAAAATACTGGATTAGTCTTACCATCATTTGTATATAAATCAGGATAACCTAAACTATGGAGAAATTCATGAGCAACTAAACCAGATTTTTCTGGTAATGTTCCTTCCATCATTCTTCCAGTATTTAATATATTGTAATTCCCAATTTTTTTATTTGACCATTTTTCATCACCAGCATAATAAGCCTTATGTGGATATAACGTAGGTGTAACATTGCTTCTTTCTCCGTCATTTCCACGCAATACAATTGTTAAATTATCAATGATTCCATCATTATCATAATCAATAACCTGATTAGAAATTGATGGAATATTTTTAATTATTTCATTAATGATTGAATAATCTATATCACTTGACTGCGCCTCATTACTTGTATAAGGCAGAGTATATGCGCCAATTTTATTTCCATCATCTTGAGGAAAAATATTTTTTACAGAGAACTGATTATATGAAATTGTTTTCATATAATTTGTAAAAGATCTTCCATCTGTTCCATTATAAATATCCAATATTGTCTGTCTATTATTTGCATTACCAAAGAAATCATCTTTATCATCTGAAAACTTTGCAAACAAAACAACATTAGCAAATTCTTTTACTTTCTGACCTGATGCTTTTGCCTCTACATTCCATGTATTCATCGTTATTAATGAAATTATCATAGAAGCTATTATTACTATTTTCTTTATCATTTCTTCTTCCTCCCAAGCAAAAATCCCTCTCTATTCATATTATATATTTTTCATAACCTAAACACAATAAAACAATTATTAAAATCAAACAAGAATGAGTCGTTTATAAGTGATTCTTGAAAACTTTAGAATACAAATATAAATATAAAAAAAGAAGAAGTAAATTCCCTATAAATTTAGGGATATTATTTCTTCTTTCATTTT
This sequence comes from Candidatus Stoquefichus massiliensis AP9, assembly GCF_000455285.1. Taxonomy (GTDB): domain Bacteria; phylum Bacillota_I; class Bacilli_A; order Erysipelotrichales; family Coprobacillaceae; genus Stoquefichus; species Stoquefichus massiliensis. Next base: position 257,889 of record NZ_HG005289.1, read on the forward strand.
TATGATTTTAATTATTTATCCATTATAAAGCTATGACCTTATTAAAAGTATACTCCTCTATTCACCATTATATTTTCTCTTCAGAAGAAACATTTACATCTTCTTTATTACTATTCTTAACTATCTTTTTTATATTTATGTTCGTTATTAATTCTAGTTCATCTTTATAAGCAATTCTTTGAGAATAAAGTTCCATATATGCATGGCCAATTGCTCCATAGAATAAATGCATCTCTGGTTTATCTTTTATATTATAAGAAATAATATGTTTATTAGAAATACCAGGGTATGGGTCAATATAATATATTTTTTTAATTCCTAATTGAAATGACTTTTTAGAACATAACTCACAAGGACTTGCAGTTACAAATAAATATCCACCTTGGACTTTACTTCCACCATATTTTGAAATTTGTAAAAATGCATTTTCTTCAGCATGTAAAGACCTTGTATAAACTTGATTTTTATCTCCTTTGATTCCATTATAAACATCTTTAAAACAGTATGGAAAAGATTGATCAGATATCTTCTTCCTTGTCTCTATGCATATTTTTTCCATAGCACATCTAAACTCTACTGATTCCAATTCATATTTACTATAGGTAATTAATTTATCAAAATTATATTCCTTTGCACTCTTAAAAACATTTTCTAAACCTGTTTTTAATTTCACAATAAAATAATAGGTATTTTATAATTTTGTCTTTTTAATATCCTTAAGATATTCTATAATATTACAATTACCAACTTGAATATCAAAAATACATCCACTTACTTTATCTAAATCCAAAGATTGAGTTATAATCATGATGGACACCAACAGTCACTAAAAAATTTGTATAATGAAAATACTGAATAACTATTTGTTTTAATTTCTCTGAAAATTCTATATCATCTTCGATACATATAAATTTTAAACGTTGCATATGATTATTCCACTTATTCATTATCTTTATATAAGATACACATATGTATAAAATATCCATCATGAATATCTATTATATCTTGCCCATGATATTGATTAACAATATCTCTAATATTTTTTAATCCAAACCCATGCTTTTTGGAGTTCGTTTTATGTGTTTTCAATATTTTTTCTCCATTTTTTAAATGTGTTTTATTTTTAACCTCAAATATTGCCTTCACATCTTCAAATCGTATGTATAATTCAATATCTTGACCACCTACTAATTTTGTTTCTTCAATAGCATTGTCTAGTAAATTCCCTAATAAAATACTATAATCTACATCACTTATAAAATCAACAACTTGACCTACAACTACACATCCTATTTCAATACCAAAACTCTTTGCAAAAGTTATCTTATCATTTAATAAATAATTTAATATTATATGATCAATATAAATCAAATCATTACTTTTTTTCTTTTCTAAATCATCAATATAACTTTCAGCTTCTAAATTATGATTATCTTTAACCATGTATCTTAAAACATTAAGATGATGTTTATAGTCATGTTGGAGTTTATTATATTCTTTTGTTTTTTCATAAATCAAATCTATATATTTTGATTTATATTCCTCAGCTTCCAATTTCAATGACTGCTCAAGAATTTTTTCATAATATTTTGAATTAGATATAGTTAAATAAATCGCTAAGTATAAAACAATGATAGAAGCAATAATTAAATAACAGCACATTTCCCAAGATATCACATCATATACAAATTCGTGAAGTACATAACCGATTGTAATAAATACTAAAATTAAATATACACATAATATTAACATTGACTGTTTTGATAATGTTGTTTTAATATCAATAAAATATTCCAAAACAAAATATTCTAAACTTAAGAAAAGAATACTTAAACAAGTCATAAAATACATAATTGTATAATTCATAGTAATATTATTCAAATCAATTTGTGTAAAATAAGTTATAAACAATATAACTAATCCTTTAATTAGAATTAAATTACTAAAGCATAATCCTAGACAGAGCATATTATGAATCCATTTTGATTTTTGTACATATGTAGAAAACACAAATAAAGTTAAAGCAGGAAATAACAAACTTATAATTTGATTCACTTCTAAACAAGCAAGTACGAATGCCTCTAAAGTTAAAAAAATTGTCATTATAACCGAATAATTTCTATTGATTTTATGAAAACATAAATATTGAAAAATACCTGCTAAAAAATAATTTTCAAATAACACTATGCAATTTAATAAATTCCTAATCATATGACAAACCACCACCCATTTCACCATATTATATCATCTATGTGCAAAAAGATACTATAAAATGTGTAAATTTATAGTATTTCTACACATAATTTAAATTTTCAGTTAGAATACGCTATAGTTTAGTAATGGAGGAATTTTATGCACAACTTAACTATTAAACTAGCATCTTTTATTTCAGAAGATCCTAATAATAAAGACTCAATACAAATGATCAGTTATAGTCTTGAAGCAATCTTTACAACTTTATTAACAACATTAACTGCATTAATACTATCCTTTATATTTCAATATACGAAAATATTTGTAACTTTTAGTATCTGTTTTATAAGCATACGAATGATGCATAAAGGTTTTCACTTTAAAAAATTTATATATTGTTATATTTTTTCAAACATTATGATATTCATTTCTTGTATTATTATTAAATACTATTCTATCAATTTATTTGAAATGATTTTATTCTACTTTTTAATTATATTTCATTTTTGGGTATCAAACGAAAAAAACATTCAACTTTCATTAATAATCACACTACTCTTCACACTATTTCTTAAAATCAACATTGAAATATCTTACACATTATTTATATCGGTTTTATTAGACATATTATTAATTATAGGGAGGAAAATACAATGGATAAATTCACAAAAGGAATCAAAAAAACATTAACTAAAATATTAACAAACATGACATTTGGAATAGATATTCTTCCATCATGGGTCTGGATTTATGAACCAGAAAAACCTGAATTATTAAAAAATAAATAAATTCATTAAGAAATAGTGTGACTATGTCAAAAAGGTATATCATCTCAGCATAGAGATAATATACCTTTTATAATTAACACTTTTAATTATCTTATTTTATGACAATAACTTCTCTATTATCAGGTAAGAATACCTAGCACATTATTTAGAATTATTTTCGACAAATAAACATCCCTGCATCCTTTGTAATTCTCAATTCCTTATGCACCTTTCTATTCATGTAATTCTTAAAAGATTGATAATCTTTTAAGATATAATCACTTTGATTACCATGACAAGATAAAATATAATTAATAATATCATCAGCATGATCAACCAACAAATAATCATCATGTCTACGAAGTTCAATATGATGAAAGTAATCTTGTAAAATATTCTTACCATTTTCTAAACCAAAAATATCATAGAGTTTAATATTAGATAAAGTAATCTTAGGATCAAATTCTTTAACTAAATCCGTAATCTCTTTCATATGTTGACAACCATAAGTACTACAATAAAAAATACCATTTGGTTTTAAAACACGATCAATTTCTTTAAGAACTTGATGTATATCTTGTACATAAAATAAAACATGATTTGCTATAATGATATCAAAAGAACAATCATCATAAGGAATATGATGGCAATCAAAACATTGATAATCAATGTTTTTTATATCTTTCAAATTAGATTTAGCATCTTCTAACATTCCTTGCGAGATATCAGATAAAACAAGATCAATATTTGGTACTGTATTTCTTTGCCATATTTCACCATTACCACATCCAATTTCTAATACTTTCATTTTATCTTTTATTTCATATTGGGAGAACATCCATTCAAACCAATGAATAGGATTCATTGAATATTTTTCATGAAGTTTGATACGTATATCTATATTTGTTGAATTCTTATATTGTTCTATTAAATCTTTTTCCATTGTATTAAAGTTAATATTATCTAATATTGCTTTCCAATCTATATTTTGACTTCTTGTAATTAATTCTTCTGTTTTCTCTAATGACTCTTTAATATTTTGTAAATGTTCTATCTTCTGATCAATCATTTTCTTTTGCAAAGAAAGTGATTCTTGAAGAGTCAAATAGCTATCATTAATTGTCATAGAAAAAATATCATCTAAAGAAAATCCTAAATACTTTAATGAAAGAATTTTCTGTAACTTAATAAAATCTTTATCACTATATAAACGATAACCATTATCCGCAATTTGTGATGGCTTTAATAAACCAATCTTATCATAATATCTAATCGTCCTTATAGAAAGATTAGACATTTTTGCAAATTCACCTGTTTTATAATATTTCATACAATCACATCCTAAAAAAATTAAACCATTCCCAACAGGAATGGTCAAGTTCTTTTACTATTTATTTTAATAATGTTATTGAGTATTACTCCATGCATGATGCTTTCATTATATAGCATTGTTTTTTATAAAACGATATACCATATCCTACAACATGTAAATATCCTTTATTTTTTATACCATCAATATACTTCTTTTCCTTAATCTGTTCTGCTGCCCTAGTAGCATCTTCTAACAATTCTGTCACGCTTGATGAATGCTTGCATTCAATCACTATCACCGTTTCAAGCATGGTTGGTGGCAATATACATATATCAAATCTCCCATCCCCAAATTCTCGATTTGACTCTACTGTATAATCACTAAATAACCCTACCAAGAATCCATAATAGAAGTTCTCCTGATTATCATAATAACTGATACTGTGATTTAAGATATCATTTAAAATGATATTTGCCTCTTCACTCTTTCCTTCTACTAATTTTTGATATAACTCTTTTTTTCTTGATTTTGCATAGAGTATAAAGTACTTCATAAATGACTGCTCATAAATCTCATACACTTCTTTGTTTGGTATAATTAGTGAATAGATATGATGGCCTTTATTCTCACTGATTTTCATATATCCTGTCAGCAGTAAAAAACTATAAATATTATCTATATCATCCATCTCTCTATATGTTAATTCAAGATTAATATGTTTATCAATAGTTTGACACTGCATTAAGATTCCAATCTCATCTCGTAATGTTCTATCTAATCGACTGATATAATCATAAATAATTTCATTACTACTGATATTGGCCCAGAACGATTCAGCATCTGATGATCTGTTTTGAAGTTTTCTATGAACATACTTTAATGTGCTCCATGGATTATAGATTTCTGTATTTCCAAACAGATATCCATCATACCATTCCTTCACTTCATCATAAAACTCTGATAACTCATAATCATCTAGCATTGTTTTAACTTCATCTTCTGTAAAGCCAAAACATTCACTACTTTCATAGTCAAATATAGAATAGACTATATAGTTATTAAAACCTGTAAAGATACTTTCATTGGAGATTTTCAGACATCCTGTCATGATTCCCATTTCTAGAGAGTCATTCGTTTTTAATGCTGAACTAAAGACGCTTGTTAAAAATTAACCATTACATCATAGTAGTTATTCGCATAGGCTGACTGTAATGGCACATCATATTCATCTATGAGAATAATGACTTCTTGATGATAATATTTATATAAACAATCCAATATCATTTTTAGACTATTTTCAAGTTCAACAAGTGTACTTGTATCATCTCTATACTTTATAAGTCTGTCAATTTCACATTCATTAAGAATATCACTTTCAAACAATTCACTATACTCATTAATTATATTTGATATAAGAGAAGCAAATTGTTGCTTCTGTTCAGAAAAATTCATAGATTTCATATCCTTGAGTGTAATAAATATTGTTGGATATTGATTCTGATGTTTCATGGCATTATAATCTTTTGTAATCTTTAATCCATTAAACAAATAAGCATTATCCTTTTCCTTGTTGGAAAAGAAATAATAAAGCATACTCATGTTTAATGTCTTTCCAAATCTTCTTGGTCTTGTATATGAGATAACCTTTTCATTTATAACACCAGAAATGAATTGAGTCTTATCAACATAATAATATTTCTTATCTATCATTTCCTTAAAGTTTTCAATTCCTATAGGTATTTTCTTCATAAACAAGATTCCTTTCTATTTAGAAAAATTATATCACAATAAGCAAACATCATCAATGCTATAAGCAAATATATTTCATAAAATATTTGACAATACTCACTCCCTTATGGAAAATGAAACGAATAAAAAATGACAGATATTTCTATCCGTCATAAGCACCTTTAATTAATCCTTTATGTTTCTGATATTTTGTCATAATTGTATAAAGAATACAATAAAGAACCAAAGCTGCTATAATTCCTAGTAATGCTCCAGATGTATCAATCATACAATCAGTAAAACTTGCTCCTCTGCCATCTACAAACATTTGATGAAATTCATCACTTAATGCATATAAGAAACAAAATAAAGCAGATATAAACATACGTAATGACATTTTTATATTAAATGTAAACAAAACAATCATAACATTAATACTTAATACAAAATATATACTCATATGTGCTAGTTTTCTAAAAAAGAGTTCAATAAGTGCATAATGTTCTGGTGTAATTGAGATTGTTAAATCTTTACCAGTAAAGTGATAGACAGCTTTATTAAATATTTGTACACACATATCACTTAATTCATGGGATGATGTTCCTGTATCCATAGAAAATCTAAAAATAACAATCATCCAAATGAGTGTTGTCAGTATCGCTATAATTCTTAAACGAAATTTAATTTTAGGATTCATATAAACCTCCTTATTTTAATAGCATTATAAACATCTTGTGGTATAATCTCAAGAAATAAATTCTTAATATTTTCTTAAGAAAAAGGATGCTGGTTGCATCCTTAAATATTATTTTCCATTTAAAACATTATCAATTCTCTCTTTAACTGCTTTTAATTCACCATTATTTGGATAAAAATAATATAAATAATTAGAATTCACTTCATCATTATGCCATTTATACTCACCCTCAATAGAATGATTTTCCATAGTTTGAAGTTTTGGCAACAAATCTAAAACAATCTGATATGCTTTAACAAAATCTTCTTTAGGAAGATTTGTTGTAAAATTATTTTCCAATGAATTGATAACACTCATTGCATGATCATAAGTTGGTTCTTGAGCAAATTTTGTAAAAATACCTTTAATTAATTCCATTTGCTGATAACCTCGAGATCTTTCATTCAACGGTAACATCTTACGTGCTCTAGCAAACATTAAAGCTTTAGGACCATCAACATCATTATATCCCTTCACAAACTTATATCCACCTGCATTATATGTATAATGACTATAGACTTTAACACCACCTAATGCATCAACCAAATCAGTTAATCCTGTAAAATTAATTTTTGCATAATAATTAATTTCAACATCCAATGCCTTTTCAATACTTGCAATAGAGGATTGAATTCCTCCCCACCATCCACTATAAGATAACTTACTGCTTGCATCTTTACATGGAATATAAACAAATAAATCTCTTGGAACAACTTGCATATTCACTTGTTTCGTCTTAGGATTCACAGTTAATAAAATATTCACATCACCTCTACCTACAGAGTTAATATTATCTCCTGAAGATAAATCTGCTCCCTGAAAGTAAATAGTAAATGGTTCTGATGAAATATTAACACTTTTTGCATTGACACTATCAAAAGGATAATCCTTAGATAAAATGACTTTAATTTGGTCATTATAATTTTCATCTACAGATGATAAGTCACTTTTACTTAAATTTGTTAATACTAATAAATCAATATCTTTATTCTTTAAATCAGTATATGCTTTTTCCATATTCTTATATGGATATTCTTTCTTTACAGTTTTATTATTTTCTTTTAATATTTCAGAAGAACGTGTATAAGCTGTATCATCTTCCTGTAAATAAGCAATAGATAACTTATTAAAATCTTGTTCTTTTGTAATTGATGAATCTTTTAATGCAACAATTTGAACTGTTTCTACTTCATTTGTTTCTGTTACTTTATCTGTAAAAGTTGTCACCTTATGAGTTGCAAAAACTCCTGCGATTAAACATCCACAAACAATCATTTCCAATACTATACTTACTTTTGGAATCTTATAATGACTTAACCATAACAATCCCAATACAACAATAAATACTATCAATCCAATCATTAATATATTTGTAGGAATATAAATGTACAACTGAAATAAACAGTAAATTCCTAGAATAACAATGATAGCCAATAATGCTAATGTAATCTTCGCCCAAATAGATTCCTTTAAATAATCTAAATATTTATTCATGATATCCCTCACTTTCTAAACATACATACTTTATCATATTTAGACAAAATATACAAATCATTCTCAATGAAAGAAAAGTCAGAAAATTATTTTTCTGACTCATACTTTTCCATTAATATTTGCGCAATAACTTGTTCAGACTTTTCAAGATTTGTATACGGTATATAATCCCAAGGAATCTCATTTTTAGATAAAACACTGATTGCTCTATTATACATATCATGTGTCATAAACTTATAATAAACAAAGACATGATCAGCATTCACTAATACAGCACTATTAATATGAGAAGACTGAGATAAAATCTTTAATGAAGGATATTTCTGTTTCAATTTCTCTCTTGTATGAATATGTCCTCCAATAATAACTATATTTTTATCATTTATAAGTGTACTAATATCTACTGATTCATTAGTCTGAATCTCGTCTCCTTGCTGCATTTCAAAAATTAAATTTCGGAGTTTAAATAACTCATCTTGGCTTCTTTTCAATTCTTCTATTTCTTGACTCTTTTGAGTTAATTGTTTATTTAATGATGAAATCTCTTGTTTATAACATTTTAATTCTTGTTCAAGAAGTTTTATATCTTTATCATGATTTTCTTTCTTTTTTGGTTTCTTTGAAGAAATACTTTCTATTTGCTGATTCTTTATTTGAATGATTTCATCTTTCTCCTGAATGATTTGATTTAAAGATTCAGCATAAGTATCATGTTGAATCTGTTGTCTAAGTGGCATAAATTCTTGATAACAAGTAACATCTTCAATCATATGAAAAATACAGCTTACATAGACTAATTCATCAATCTGATCTTCTAAAGATTGTTTAAAGAAATCTTCTTTACCAACCATATACATATATGTAATCAACTTATATCTATTATCATGTAAAAGAATATCAAAATCACTTGGTGACATAAAGAAATGAAGTGACTTCCCAGTTAAAAGGAATAATGCTTCTAACTGCTGAAAACGTTTAAAAAACAAATGATCTTTTTGTTGATTATAGTAATCCATTAAATCATTATATTTCTTTTCAATATCAAAAATCTGTTTTTTAAATTTATAATCTACATCTTCAATATCATAATGATTTAAATAACATATAACATCACTCTCAACATTAGTCAAAACTATCTGATATGTCCTATACATATCTTCAAAATTTCTAATAAATGGAGAATATCCTGCAATACCCTTCGCATCTTTCAGATAACTCATCACAAATAAATCAGCCAATTCACATATATCATACATATTAAATAGAGTAATTCCTGTTGTTTCATACATCTTAGTCATTTCCAGATTCATTTGAATGAAATCAAAATGATCATAATCAGCTAAAATCACTTTTTTTACTCTTCGACTAACAGCTGGATTATCAATCTTTAATAAAACAGCTAAAACAATATCATTATAATACTGATCTTTTGGAGATAATTGAAATAAATCAGATGACATATCTAAATAATCCTCATTAATTGGATCTTCTCTTAACTCAAGAAATTGCTGATAACACTCTGGAATTTCTTTCATAATAGACTTAAAATCATTGATCCTTGTATATTGCAATATCTGAGTTTTTCTATGCCATAAATAGAATGCTAATAAATTAAGAAATTCAATGGCTATATCATAAGCCTCATTATATTCATCTTCAACTTCCATTCCAGAAAAAACACTTCCATCTATTTCTAGATCACTTGCTTCAAAAAAACGCAGTGTTAAATATTCTACAATATCTACCTTTTTCACTTTCTTCATACCAGTTACAAAATGATAAGTCATCTTAATTTTATCATAATATTCATAAAACTTATTTTCATCATACATAAAATACTTCTTGTAAATAGGCTTTAATTGATTTATTATTTTTTCTTCTTTTTGATTTATTTCTTCATCTGTATTAATTGAAGAAAGAAAATCAGCAAATTCTTGTTCACTAACATCTTGACTATCTTTATCGAACATTTCTGCAGCTGCTTCATAAAGAAAATTTTCTATTTTTTCATTTTCTTCAGACCACTCCTTATGATATTCTTCATCTTCTAAATCATCTAATTCTTGGCTAACTTTTTGTATTTTATCATCCAATGTTTTTTCGTTTTCATCAAAACGTTTATTTACCTCATCATTTGATAATAAAAATAAATCCTGTATCTCTTTTTGAAGTTGTAAACATCTCTCTTCATCGTCTAATGAAATAATATACTTCGCATGAATCTTCTGATATAACTGAAAACGACGATAATCTTTTTCATTGATTTCATCTATCTTTCCATCAAACAAAGGCTGAAGAATAATCATAATCATTTGCTTAAATTCCTTTTCCAAATGTTCTTCATCAACACTTTCCTCAAAAATATCCATATATTTTTCTTTAAATATATTCTGATGACACATAACACAAACTTTCAGAATAATTTAAGCAATAAATAACCCAATCATTTTATTGGTATAACTCTGACTAAAACGCTGAAAACAACCTTCTCTCTTTAAATCTTTTATAAAATATCTTAAGTATGTACTGCGCAATGCCTTGCTTGCTCTTTCTTCAAAATTATGAAAATATCTTGCATAACTTTCTAATTTCTTATTCATAAAATCATAACTATCTATATCTTTATGATACTTTCCAAAATAATCATCAAGTTCCTTTACACCTATTTGAAAATCTTCAAATAAAAAATATGTTGTTTCAAGAAAACTTGATTCATCATTAACTATTTCTTCTGGAATATTATCTTTTTCTATTATATTCAATGTCAGCCATCTACCTTATATACAGAATATCATAACTCAATCCTTAATTCTACGTTTTCTCATTTCAATATCATAATAATTTTTTAAACAAAACACCTCATTAAATCTTTATATGTATCCCTTTCATCAATCAATTCATCTATTTCATACATTTCTTCTTCATTAAAATTCATTAACCAATGACTTGCATCTACATGATATTTTCTCATGATTCTTTTTTGTATCATGTTTCATACTGCTTCTTTTTTGCTTTCTTCCATTTTCATCTGATCCAAAGATTTCATAATTCACTTTCATATAAGTTACCATTCCTTCTTTTTCTTCATAGTCAATACCTTCTATATTATTGTTTGCCATTAAATAAATCACTCCTTCAAATTCATTGAGCTTTCTTTTGCTATTCTATTGATGTTTTTTAAGATTCACGAGACGAAGATACATAATGCAATGGCTAATTTTTTCATCCTTAACATATCGAAATGATATATGACTGATAAGTTCATCACTATTTTTCTGATTGATAAACAGTATCAAATGAAATTCTTTAATCTTTTGATAATCCTTTTGATTGTCTATCATCTGTGAAACTATATTCTTGCACAGATAATACTGAAATATCTTGCTTTGACAGATATTAAGGGTACTTTGTACATCTCCGGATCTAGAAAATAATTATCATGTATAATAAAAGTATCAATGATAATCTTCTTATCAGTAGATATAAGAACGACTGGTTCCCCATTACCTATTCTTATACCATCAGTAATGAGATAGGTAATATTTTCTATCAGAGACCTTCTAAAGTTCAAACTTTCATCACCTACCTTTCCACAGTAAAACTTAAAGAACAAATCATCTTTATAATCTCATTTTGTTTTTTCTTTTTCTATAAATTAACCTCCTACTTCTTATATACGCTTTTTTTCAAAATTTTTTATGAAAACTTCAGACAATTATAATTGCATAAAGCAACTATCAAATATAAAAAGAAAGTACCATCTCTGGTACTCAAATATGAATCTTCATATAATCATTTCTTGGATTTTTGCAATTAATATTTCTTCTTGTTTGATATTTGATACATGAGTATAGATTTGTGTAATAAAAATGAAAGCATCAAGTTATACTTTTTTTAGAAGATTCTATAATTTGATTATTTATATAAATATTTTTTAAAAATTAATACAACATTACTTAATATAAGCATTAAAACTATTTCAAAAATAAAAACTATTATTCCATATATAAGAAAATCAATGAAAGAATAAATTGGAAATTGAATATAGAAATAAATTATAAAATTAATAACAAACACATTTATCGATATTATTAATAGAGTAATTGTATGTCTTACGTTTAATTTAATTATATGATTTTTTAAATAAACTATAAAATATATCAATCTATAACTAATAGCAACTAAAGTTCCTATTGCTACACCTTCTATTCCAAAATTTAACAATAATATTATAGAAATAACAATATTCAATATTGCTTCAATTATTGATCCAAAATTTGTTTCTTTAAATTTTCCACCCGCTAGAACCAATAGTCTATATGATTCTCTCCCACAGTATACAAATTGTGCACACACCATAACCCACGCAAAAATTGGTCTATAATAATTTACATCATTTATTCCTGATGTATATAATTTTACAAAGGGATTTATTAATAGAAGACATGTTGCAAATAATACACAACTTACTTCCCATAATCCCATTTCAAAAGTTTGGAATTTCTTTCTCAATAATTTTGTGTTTTCCAAAGCAATATATTTTCCAAGAACACTTTGATAACTATTAGACACACTAGCAATTATAGTTCTCATTGCATTTAATGCAAGCATATATACTGAATACACACTTACTTCTTTAAGTCCCAAACAAAAAGTGATTAAAATTACATCAGTATTCATATTAATAAAATGAGCTAAATTTTGTGAAAAACCACTCCATCTGTTTTTTAATAATGATGTATCTATATTTGTGTCTTTTATAATTGTATAGTGTTTCTTTACATACCAATTAAATATAAACGGTTGAATTAAATATACAATACTGGAACCTAGCTTAACAATATGTATATTAGGTAAAAATTTAATAATTAATATACTTAATATCAAATTAATTATAATTATTAAAATCGAAACAATATTACATATATATATTTTCTGATCAGCTTGCAAAAATAATTTATTTGTTATTGAAAATAAATATTGAACTAAAGTAGTTATACTTAGTATTAAAACTAACGAACAAGTATATTGATACGAGAATTGATTGAGAGTATAAAATGGATAAAGAAACATTAATAAAAATGTATATATTAAAAATATGATTCCAATTTTATAAAAGAAATTTTCACATGCTGTTAATATACTACCTATTAATTTTATATTTCGTTTTTCAATAGGTTTATAAAGTTCAGCAAGAACCACTGCTCCTAACCCACCTTCCAACAATGAAATAAAACTTAAAAGTTGTGTTATTGATGATATTAATCCATTTACCTCTGAGCCAAAAGAAGAAATAATAAGTCTAGGTAAAATTAATCCAGCTACAATACTACTAAGCTGCAAAATAAGAGATGTTATAAAATTTAACTTAATTCTCATTTACTCAATTTCTTAATATTTCAACTATTTTTTCACAAGCAAAACCATCACCATATGGATTAGATGCATATGTCATCTTTTCATACACCTCATTATTCTCTAATAGTTCTTTAAATGAATTGTATATTCTATCCTCATCTGTTCCTACTAGTTTTAGTGTTCCAGCTTTAATTCCTTCTGGTCTTTCCGTTGTATCTCTCATGACTAATACTGGTTTTCCTAATGAAGGTGCTTCTTCTTGTATCCCTCCACTATCTGTTAATATCATATAACTTTTTGCTAAAAAATTATGGAAATCTATCACTTCTAACGGTTCAATAATATGCACTCTATCACAATCACCCAATTCTTCATTTGCTGCTTTCCTAACTTCAGGATTCATATGTATTGGATAGATAACTTTTACATCATTATGTTCATCTATAATTCTTCTAATCGCTCTGAACATACGATGCATTGGTTCTCCTAAATTTTCTCTTCTGTGAGCTGTCAGCATAATCAATTTAGAATCACTAGCCCATTCAAGTTCTGGATGTGTATAATCATCCCTTACTGTTGTTTTTAATGCATCTATTGCAGTGTTCCCAGTTACAAATATGGTTTCTTCATTTTTTCCTTCATTGATTAGGTTTTGTTTACTCATTTCTGTAGGTGCAAAATTATATTTTGCAATTATACCTACTGCCTGTCTATTAAACTCTTCAGGATATGGTGAATAGATATCATAAGTTCTAAGCCCAGCTTCTACATGTCCTACAGGAATCTGTAAATAAAAACAAGCAAGAGCTGTAACAAAGGTAGTGGAAGTATCTCCATGTACCAATACAACATCTGGCTTGACTTCTTCAAGAACAGATTTAATTCTTTTCAATATATTTGTTGTCACATCAAATAAAGTTTGCTTATCTTTCATAATAGAAAGATCATAATCAGGTATTACATTAAATACCTGTAATACCTGATCCAACATTTGTCTATGCTGTCCTGTAACACAGACAATTGTTTTTATTTCATCATGTTTCTTCAATTCATTTACTAATGGACACATCTTAATTGCTTCGGGACGTGTACCAAATACTAACATTATTTTTTTCATATTAACTTTACATTCCTTTCATCCTCTGACTTTAGAACATATATCAATTGATAATATCTTGTTTATAAAATCTAATATTTACTTAGATTAATCTTTTAATATTAATCAATCTGTTATTGTGAGTCTTTTCAAATTCTACAAATATAATACTAATATTAATATAATCTTTTATTTTTTTAATTAGACTAGTCTCTTTCAAACAAATCTCTCGTATATATCTTGCACTCTACATCTTTCAATTCGTCTGTAACTCTATTCACAACAATAACATCACTAATCTTTTTAAATTCTTCCAAATCTTTTATAACTCTGCTCTTATAGAATTCATCTTCTTTTAGTGTTGGTTCATAAACAACAACTTCTATACCTTTTGCTTTTATTCTCTTCATAATTCCCTGTATTGCACTTGCTCTAAAGTTATCTGATCCTGACTTCATTGTTAGTCTATAGATTCCTACTACTTTAGGTTGTTTATTAATAATTTCTTGTGCTATATGATCTTTTCTTGTTCTGTTGCTTTCTACTATGGCACTGATTAAGTTCTCTGGCACATCCTGATAGTTAGCCTTTAACTGTTTTGTATCCTTTGGTAGACAGTATCCTCCATATCCAAATGATGGATTGTTGTAATGACTGCCTATTCTAGGATCTAAACATACTCCTTCAATAATATCCTTGGTATTTAATCCTTTCATTTCTGCATAGGTATCTAATTCATTAAAGTATGATACTCTTAATGCAAGATATGTGTTTGCAAACAACTTAATGGCTTCTGCCTCTGTACTATCTGTAAACAGCATTGGTATATCTTCCTTGATTGCTCCTTCTGCTAACAGATTAGCAAATTCTCTTGCTCGTTCACTCTTTTCACCAACAACTATTCTTGATGGATAAAGGTTATCATATAACGCTTTTCCTTCTCTTAAGAATTCTGGTGAAAAGATAAGATTATCTACTCCATATTTTTCTTTCATCTGTTTTGTAAATCCAACAGGTATTGTTGATTTGATAATCATAATAGCTTTTGGATTAATTTCTAATACTGATTCAATAGTCTCCTCTACACTAGATGTATCAAAGTAATTCTTCTGCTCATCATAGTTGGTAGGTGTACTAATGACTATAAATTCAGCATTTTTAAAAGCAACCTCTTTATCAAGAGTTGCTTTTATGCTTAAGTCTTTATTTTTTAAATAATCTTCAATTTCCTCATCCTGAATAGGTGAAATATGATTATTAATCATATTCACCTTTTCTTTTATAATATCTAAAGCAACAACATCATGATGCTGTGCCAATAATGTAGCAATACTTAATCCTACATACCCTGTTCCTGCGACTGCTATTTTCACATTTTTATTCCTTTCCTAAATAGAATTTTACTATATAATTATTTTTTTATATACATAACTAAATGAAATATAAACAGAAATGTAATTGGTATCATTCTAGTAGTAATTAACTCTAAATTCTCAAACATTGAAATAGAAAGCCATCCAACAAAAAAATTTACAAATATAATCTTTTTATTATACCTATATAATAACTTCTTTAGTATTAAAAACATTAATAAACAAAACACAAAAAACGAAAAAAAACCGAAACATCCTAAAATTTGTAATAAGGCATTATGAGCATCAAAAGGCAATCCACTCACTGTTATTCCTGCATAATCTTTTAGGTAATATATACCATTACCAAACAAACTAGCATTATTAATAGTGTATTTCCATATATCGCTTCTACCAGAAGTTAAATCCTCATTTCCCCATTTATGAAAAAATATGTTATTAAAAAACATAGAGATATCATCAAAAAATATTAAACCAAAAATGACCACTATCATTAATATTATAATTTCTTTAAATGATTTCTTCTCATTAAAAAAAAGATGAACATAAGTGATTACAGACACTATCAAGAAACACATCATTGAAGTTCTCGATCTAGTTATAGCCAATAAAAAAATTATAAATAAGTTACAAATAATAAAAACAAAAAATTTTTATCTTGTTTTATACACAATCTATTCATCAGTAATATTCCCATAAAAGCAATTAGCACACCTTGAGAATTAGTACTTACTACACCATATAAAGAGAAAGCTATAATCATAGCTGTAAAATATGCATAACAAATACATAAGTATATAGTATCCATATTTTTAAAAGAAATTTTAGACAGTAAAAATATACTAATTATAAGCAAAACAGCTGATAACAAAGAATTTATATCAATCTTGATTATTGAGATAAATACAATAAAAACAAGAAAAATTAATATTGTATTTAAAATAAGTTTATTTAAATTATCTACTTTGTGATTTGATATTTTATTAATTAATAAAAAAAGTATTATTATATATATAACTGGAAAAAATCCTCTTACTTCAAATTTTATAGCTAAATTTCTAGAATTAAATGATATCAAAATCCCCACAAAAAAAAATAAAATTGATATTAAATATATTATAAAAACTCTTAACTTATAAATATTCATCTTAAATTTCATTCAATTTATAATCCTCCTATATTCATTTGTTTATTATTCAATAAATTAATTTTAGTGTTTTGCATTTAATTTAGTAAAAAGAAAAAATTTATAATTAAATAAAAATCTAAAATTAAGGTTGAGTCTCATTTCAATTGTATTAAAAGTTAGAAGGTATTAATTTAATTTCTTTTAAAATAGTATTATTAAAAGAACATTGATATTGAATTCTTTTAGATGCACTCTCAGACAATTTCATAAAAAAATCACTATCATTCAATATCAATTCATATGCATCTACAAAAGTAGATATATCATTATTTTTACATAATAATCCATCTTTTTTATTAGTTATAAATTCAGGGATAGCTGTATTATATGATGTTATCGGCACTAAGCCACTACTCATAGCTTCACACATTGAAACACCTTGTGCATCTTGTCGAGTAGGACATAAAAATACACCATATTCCTTATGTATTTTAGCTACTTCTTCCTGTGTCATAAATTTATTACATACATTTACATTATTAAATTTAGTAACTTTTTGTGTTAGTTTATCAAAATATTTTCCAACACCATAAATAGTTATTGTTAATTCATTAAAATAACTTTTTTTACTTAATTCTTTAATAAACTTAATTGAAATGTCATTTGCATATTTTCTATTTTCAAAGCTTCTAACTATTAATATTTTTTTACGTTGAGAAATATCCTTATTATTATAATTAAAAATGGAATTATCTATATAATTTGGTATTATGCAATAATTATCTATACTAGATTTTATATCATGACATGTTATTCTATACATCCAATCAGAAACAAATATAAATTTAGTATCTGAGTGATGGTTAATATAATTTCTAAAGCATTTCAGTTGTTTATTGTTTTGATATATATATAAGGGAAAATGCAGGTTTAAATTAAATAATCTTCTTTTCCAACTTAACGCTTCAAAACCATGAACCCATACATAACATTTATTTTTATCATTAATAACATCCATAATTTCTTTATTTAAAAAATGTATAAAAATAGAATCATAAATTTTATTAGTCAAAATTTGCTTTATATTGTTTAAATTATCATTATAGACATTAACTGTCTCAAAAATATACTTACTTTTATTATTTGAAATAGTATAAACATCGATTTGAATTCCCAATCTCTGATATGCACGTACTCTGCTATGTATAAATGCCATCATATTTGGCTTTTTATATGATGGATATGACGGCGCTAAAACAGCAATTTTTAAATTTTTATATTCCATTACTTTTCTCCTAATATTTACTGATTTTTCCCTTTTATTTTCAAGAATACACTTTATAAATTTATTTAAAGTAAATTTATTCACTTAAACATTTTAATAGTTACTATATCAAAAAGTGTTTATTTATCTATAAACAATTTATATGGAATAAACACATGAAATATATTACTTTTTAATTCCTTCATAACCAAATGATTTTTTTGTAATTATTCGATTTAAAAGATAAAAAAAATAACTTATTATATATTTTATAGAAACATGATTATCTTTAAGAATTTTAAATCCTTTTATTATTTTTCTTTTATATAAAGCAATTCTAAATCTTTCTAAACTTATAACTGATATAACTTTTCTTTTATCCTTAATTGATAATTTATCAATTCTTTCATTAAATACCTTTAAATAATATTTAGAAATTTCTTCAAGTTCTTCAAATGTTCTTTCTTTACTCCTATTTTCTTGATGAATAATCAATTCTATTGAATCAATATATTTTAATTTTGTCTTTTCTAAAACTCTAACTAAGAATTCTATATCCTGATTTCTGACAAATGATTCATCATAACCTCCAATATCATCAACAATGCTCTTTAATAGAAATAGATTAGAACCTGATCCTAAATATAACGTCCTCATCAATGCACTTAAATATAAATTACCACTTCTTTTTTCAGATGATAATTGAATCTTATTTTCTGACTTTATCAATTTATACCCTGTGTAACAAGCACCAAATTCATCATTTTTTTCTAAACAATTTACTTGTTTTTCTATTTTACTGTTTTTAATCTCATCATCATCATCTATAAAAGTTATATATTTCCCATTTGCATGTTTCCATCCTGTATTACGTGCTGACGACCCATTTCTATTATATTTGTGTTTAATATATTGTATTTTATGATTATCAATATATTTACTCATAATTATTTCAGTTTCTTTACGTGATACAGTATTTGGATTATTATCATCAACTATAATAATTTCTATATTTTTATAAGTTTGTGTTAATACAGATTGAATCGTTCTATCTAACATCGTTGGTCTATCATAAGTAGGAATTATGATAGATACAAGTGGAATTACTTCATTATTGCTTTCTTTCACATTCTCCCCTCCATTTGATAAATATTATTCATAATTTTATTTACTACATTTATATCAAATTTTTCAATTTTTTTTGATTTATATTCTTCTTTTATTGAAACCCTTTCTAAATTATCTTTAATTAATTTAGTTATTACTTCAATATCATCAACTTTAAATAGATATTCCTCCTCAAGAAGATCTTTACAACCTCTAATATTGGATGCAATACATGTTTTATTACATGCAATTGCCTCCATTAATGATACTGGTAATCCTTCTCTATATGAAGGAAATACA
Organism: Candidatus Stoquefichus massiliensis AP9; assembly: GCF_000455285.1. Classification (GTDB taxonomy): domain Bacteria; phylum Bacillota_I; class Bacilli_A; order Erysipelotrichales; family Coprobacillaceae; genus Stoquefichus; species Stoquefichus massiliensis. The sequence continues at coordinate 277,746 of NZ_HG005289.1, forward strand.
AACAAATCAGAACATTTTAAAATCTCAATAACATCATGGCGAAACCCAATAAGTTTTAAGTTCACATGATAACGCTTTGCTAACTGATATAACTCATCTTTTAATGGACCTTCGCCACATATTAAAAATGTGTATGGCACTTTGATATTCTTCAATGCTTTTAGTACAATTTTATGGTTTTTATTCTTATTAAGTTCTCCTACCGAAACAACAATTGGTTTAGTAGAACTAATACCTAACTCTTTGCATTTTTCTTCTTTATTAAAAACTGTTTTATTTATTTCATTAATGTTAATTCCAATTCCAGGTACATATTCTAATCTTTTCATATAGAAATTTTTATTAGCTCTTGCATAATCTTCAGTATTGATAGTAATTAATATATCAGTGTATTTAGATAGCCATTTTTCAATAGGATAATATATCAACCAATTCAATAATGGTGCACCTTTATAAAAATGAAAGCCATGTGCTGTATAAATACAAAACTTACTTGTTTTATATGCAACCAGTCTTCCCAGAACTCCACCTACTGGTGTATGACAGTCAATTATATCTATATTTTTAGAATTAATTAATTGAATCAATTCTTTATATGCACTGTAATTCTTTAAAGAGAAAGGGGTTCTTTGGATTGATAAATAATGCATTTTCACATATGAAGGTATTTTATTTTCAAGATCATGTACTGAACCAACTGCAGCATGTATTTCATATCCTAACTCATGCAGTATTTCAAATTTATTAACCATAAAGGCATTTAAAAAACTTGGTATTGTAGCTATAAATAATATCTTTTTCATAGTAACATCTCCTCATTTAAATAACTTATTTTATCCCAGCCTTCTGCAGGTATAAAGTAATTATTTCTATCAAATGAAATATTCTTAATTAACTTCAAATGATATCTTTCTTCATTTGAAAACACTTTTACATCATCTACATTATTACCCATAAATGGAATTTTATATTTTTCCAATGTATTGATATAATTAAGAACAGGAACCATCTTAATATTTAATCCCATAAAATATACAAGAAAATAATCAAATGCAATCATATTATCCGAACATAGTATTCCACCAACATATTTAGGAGTGGGAGCCAATGGCCCATTCTTTTCTCCAGATATGATCATATCTCCAATCGTGAAAATATTTCTCTGCGGTTCATTGCTTAGATTACCTTCTTTATCAGCATATATAACAGCTCGATCAATATCTAATATAGATCTCCAAATTGTATCATTTCTGTACCAGTTCCCAGTTCCTTGATATTTCTTATGAGTTAATCTTCTGAAAATAAAAAAAGGTATTCTCATTACCTTAATTAATCTTCCCATCTGATTATTGCCTTTTTTCAAGTACATTAATTCCTGATCTCTTAATTTTGTTTCTGTACCAAATATGATTTTAGGACCGTTAAATTCATCTCCACCATCATTCATGCTTCCAACAACTGTATGCGGGATAGAATTCTTATGAAAACTTGTACCTATAAAATTTTTTAATGCTCCTGTATATCCTGCTTTCCTATGTGTCTTTGGCTTACATAGATTGATTATACAATCTGCTTCCAGAACTTGCTTGCTTATTGAACAGATATTATCAACTTCATTATGATACTTTCTATTCATATCATCAAAATCAACAATTCCATTCCTATATCGACCAATTTTATTACTTATTTCATAAAAGTAGGAACTATTCTTTAAATTAACCTCTATTTCTTCTGATTTAATTTCATCTACATTAATTTGATTTTCGAATCCTGATACAATATTTCCTCTTAAATCTACAACCTCAATTTCAATATTTCTTTCCTTACACGACTGAAAAAGTTCATTATAATGAGCACTGATGAATAATTCTTTTAAATTGCAATCTGGCATAGGACTATCACCAACAATAATTTTCCCACTATCATTTAATGCTATATTGACATAATCGATAATGCAGCGAATTACTGATGCATGCGTTACTAAGCAATCTATTCCTCCTTTTCTATTTTCATTTTTTTCTTCTACCCAATTTGGTTTTATTAATACTGTATCTCCTTTCTTTATCAAAGATTTAAAAGGATTCCATTCTTTCTTTCCATAATTTTCTGAATCCAATCCAAAATTATACAAACAATTTCTTATCATATCATAAACTTCATTTTCTTCATTTGAAATATCGCTATATTTATATTCTGGATACTTCTTACTAGGAGCATAACCATACTTACATGATGGATAATGTACATTTTTCCTTTTTTCAAAACTAACCTTTTCCATTATTTCCTCCACTCATTAGATATATACCTTCTCTTCCCAGAACTCAATACAGGAATTTCATCAACAAATTCAACCGCTATTATAGCGTCCTGACCTACAATTTCCTTTAATTCACTTTCTATTAAAGCCACATCAATATTATTGGATATATTTAAAATTAACTTATATTCTTTTTCATCAGACTGGATGAATTGAAATTGTCTTATGTTTGGATAGTCCCACATCATATTCGTAATGCTGTGTGGCGATATAACTTCCCCTGTAGTTTTATAAATAATATCAATCTTTCGACCTCCAAATTGATCAATGACTCTTTTTGCTATTCCATTATGATCTTTTCGATAACTTATTCTACCAATATCACCTGTATCATAGCGAATCATTGGCATTGCATAATTATATAAATCCGTAACAACAATGCGCCCAATCTCACCTTCATCTGCTGGTTTATCTTCATTCAATTTAAATATCTCAACATAATAATTTGCCTCATTTAGATAAAAAACATTATTTTCTAATTCATCCTGTCCTATTACGCCATTCTCTTCATTAGAATACCTTGAATAACAACGACACTGAAATGTTTCTTCAATATTTTTTCTTACATCATCAAATAACATATCAGATCCACTCACTACTCCTGACAATTTAATATTTGGTAGATTATGATTGTTCTTAATATATTCACTCAAAACCTTATATGTTGATCCATACCCTAATAGCATTGCTTTGCCATTTTGGCTATACTTTATTATCTTGTTTAATAAAAACTTTAATTTATCATTTGATAAATTGTTACAATCAAGCGTAAACTGATTTTGCATCAATTGCTTATAGTATGGCTTTTTACTTCTATTTGACAATGATCTTAAATAAATAAGGTTATTTCCAATTTTATATCCAACTTTTTGACTGTAAAAAATTATTTCGGAACTTACTTTTTTCTTTTTATATGCATTTTGATAACATATAAACGGTGTTCCAGTTGATCCACTTGTAGCCATTTGGAATAATTGTTCATGTTTGTAATCTGAATTCATAATTTTTTCTTGATTATCTTTTATGATATTTTTATTTATTAATGGAAAATCCATAAAATCCATTCCCTTGTTTATCGAATAAAATTCTGTTTTATTCGTTGCAGTTTCTATTAACCTCTCTATGTTTTTCTTTCTATCATTTAGTAACCACTCGTCATTATAACTTAACTTATCATATTTATTTAAAATCATTAAATTATTTGTAATTATCGAGCCTTTCAGTTTATCCAATAAAAAGAAAACTTCTCTTCTTAATTTATTAAACATATATCAAATTCCTTTCTTTATGGATATATCCAAATACTTCATCATATAGATATCTTTATCATATTTACCTATCTGGGATTGATTGATTATACCGTTCATGTTATTCATCATATATTTAGGAAAATTACACCCACATTCATACGCATGTGGATATCCTCCGCCAAATCTTGGATTAACTTCTGATACGTAAAATTCATCATTCTTCTCAAATACATCTATATCTATCTGTCCAATAAATCCCATCTTTTTTACAAACTCTTCAACTAGTTTAAATAATTTATCATTCTTTACAGAAACAGATTTATCAGTTTCTCCTGCACGCATCAATAATTTTTTCTTAATAAAAATAGATATTATCTCTTTTGAAATAACATCTACATAAACATCCACACCGTATTCAAACCCATTCATATATTCCTGAATCATAAGGTTATCATATTTTTTCATATTGAACTCTAAATCATCAATATTATTAATCAGTTGTATATTCATGCTGCAGCTGCCATTATATGGCTTTACAAACACTGGAAAATCAATCTTTCTACTCATATAATCTTCTTTAAATTCATTAAAATCGACATAGCTCTTTACTGTTGGAACATCTAATTCTTTACATGTTTCATACATTCTATATTTATCAAAGCAAGCCTCTACTATTTCATAGTCAGATACAAATGGTATAATTCCCTTTTCAATAAATCTTTTTTTGTTTTTTGATATTAACGACAGTTCAGGATCTATCAAAGAAAATACTCCCTCTATCTGTTCCTTATCACAAATTTCAAATATACAATCTAGATATTTTGAATCATCAATTCTAGGGACTATATAATACCTATCAGCTGTATACAACGTTGGTGCCAATGGATTGCAGTCTGTACATATAACCTTTCCTTTTCCATTGATTTCCTTTTTAAAATATTCTACAATCTTATTTCTCGTTCCAGAACTTAATATAAGTATGTTCATTCTATCCCTCCAATTCATTAAAAAACAATGGTGTCCCTCCTGTATGAATAAACAGAATATTTTTATTTTCAATATGATTTGCCTTTATATACTCCATCATTCCATAAAACGCTTTTCCCGTATATGTTGTGTCCAATGGGATTCCATACTTAAAAAAGACATTATTGATCATTGCTTTTATTTTACTATTCCCTGAACCGTAACAATCTCCTGTATAATCATCAACGAATACTGTTTCTTCTTCAATAACTTTACAGTTCAAATTAAAGCCATTTTCTTTTAGATATGTATTCATGCTATTGATTACTATATCTCTGCCGTAGGGATATTTTCTTGCTATGCTAATGCCAACTACATGAGCATTATCATTATATAGAATCTTTCCCAGAACCAGCCCTGCCTGTGTTGTTCCAGTTCCAGACGCAAAAAAGATATAGTCAAAATGAATATTTTCCTGCATTTCATAGTCATATATTTCCTTATAGCAGTCAATCATAGCCTTGGTACCTAGATTTCCATGTCCTCCACCCTCTATAAAATAGGGATTAAATCCTTGGTTTTTTAGTCTTTCTATTTCTCTATTAATAGTGTCATTAATATCACTGACTGATGCCACCACTACTTCAGCATCCAGTAATTTTATGATCTTCTTATTGTATGTTTCCTTTTCCTGCTCAATCGGACTAATTATCAAGCATGCTAGATTTACAGACTTTGCAAGATTTGCAACTATTCGGCAATGATTGGAGCTTGAAGTTCCATATGTAACTATATAGTCACTCCCTCTGCTTTGAATATCTTCAAAAAACAAAATAGCTTTTCTTGCCTTGTTGCCACCAAAAGAAAAAGGTATAAGATCATCTCTCTTAACAAATAACTGATTTGAACAGTCATTTAAAGCATAAATAGGTGTTTTTATGCAATTCCTATTATGTAGTTCATAGTAATACCTATCTCTATAAGCACCATCACGTAATACATCCTTCTTTTTGATTCCATATCTAATAAATCCCACTTTATCAAAAAGAGCCTGTGCTGATAGGTTATCTATTTCTGTGACCAGTATTAATTTAGAAAGATTCAAGGTTTCGAAAGCATAATCCTTCAATACTAATAATGCCTTTTTAGCTATTCCTTTTCCCAAATATTTTCTTTCGCCTATTGTAATATACAGTTCAGCACCATACTGATTAATATTCAGCAATCCTATAATTCCAACTGCAATACCATCACACTCTATAACTAAATCAAGTCTATCCTTTTTATCTTTTATATTTGCAAACCATCTTAATGTATTCTCTTTTTTTAGTGGTAAACTGTAATGTAGATATTTGTTATTGAGAGGGTTGTTAATCCATTCGATTTTTTTATCTATATCATCTTCATTAAATCTTCTGAGGAGTATTTTCATATATACACTCCCTGAGAGTGAATTATGTTATAGAATTCATACCCCCCCCCCGAGATTTTCGGGCTTAATTTTTCCATAATGAAAAGTGAACAGTAATGTCCATCTATAAATCTCTCTTCATGCAATCTGCCTGCTTCAACATATCCTAATGACTGATACATCCTAACTGCTCTGATATTTTCCTCAACTACAGACAACTTAATTTTTCTTAGATTCAGATAATCAAATGCGTAATTCTCAATCAGTCTGCATGCTTCCTTTCCATATCCAGAACCCTGTAATTTGCATTCTCCTATAAAAACTCCTAACTCACAAGTTCTATTGATCCAGTTTATTTCATATAGTCCGATCATTCCAATGGCCTCATGCTTATCATCTGATTCAATAATAAATCTTTTATTACTTCCTGTAGTATTCATCATATTTTCCATCCATTTTTTTTGAATATCGATAGATGTTGGAAGAAATCCTCCTCCTAGATACTTATAAACCGACTCGGTATTTTTCCATTTATTTAATAAATATACATCATCATAAATAATGGGACGTAACTTTACTTTATCTCCATTCATTATTGTCATGATTATCATCTCCTATTGATTGGCATAAATATTTTTTGAACTAAATACTGCCCACACTGTTTTCAATATGATTTTTACGTCATTTATAAAACTGATATCTTGTACGTATCTTACATCATATTCGATTCTTTCATCCCATGTTGCTGAATTTCTTACTTCCGATTGTGCAAGACCTGTCAATCCTGGTCTTGCATCAAATCTCCTTTTTTTAAAGTCATCATATTCTCCTATCTGATATGGATGATATGTAACTGGAGGTCTTGGTCCAATAATTGACATATCACCTTTACAGATATTAAACAGCTGAGGCAATTCATCTAGGGAGGTTTTTCTTAAGAATTTTCCTATTCGTGTAATTCGTGGATCACTTCCCTCCTTTACCTTTAAACCATCTCCAATATGCTCTGCATTAACAATCATTGTTCTAAATTTTATAATTTTAAATACATTTTGATGAATACCGACTCTTTCCTGTAAGAAAAAGATTGGTCCCTCTGAAGTTGATTTAATCAGAATACAAATAATTATAAACAATGGACTTAGAATAATAATAGTTACCAGTGACAATATAAAATCAAGCATTCTTTTTATATACTTTCTATACATGATTCCACAACCCTTTGATAATACTACAGATTCTTTCTAAGTCTTCATCAGTCATCTTTGTGTCACTTGGCAGGCAGACTCCATGTTCAAATAATCTCTGTGATGTTTGATTATCATCAATATAGTCACATTCACTAAAGACTGGCTGCATATGCATTGGTTTCCACACTGGTCTTGATTCTATATCATTCTCTTCTAATGCTATCATGATATCTAATGGCTTTACCTTACAGTTATCATCTAACTGTATTGTTGTTAGCCAGCAGTTGGAATAGGAATTATATAAATCTCTAGGCATAAGTGTTAATCCCTTAAGTTCTGATAATTCTCTTTGGTAATACTCATAAATGTATCTTTTCTTGGATACTCTTTGATCTAATACCTTTAGCTGCCCTCTACCAATTCCTGCGACAACATTACTCATGCGATAGTTATATCCTATTTCCTTATGTTCATAATGCCTTGCATTCTCTCTTGCCTGTGTTGACCAGAATAGTACCTTTGATGCTTTCTCTTTTGCATCATCAGTATTAAAAAGAAGCATACCACCACCTGATGATGTAATGATCTTATTTCCATTGAATGAAATAATTCCATAATCACCAAATGTTCCTGTATACTTCCCATTGACTGTTGTTCCTAATGATTCTGCCGCATCCTCTATTAAAGGAATATCATATTCATTGCATATGCTTTTGATTTCTTCTATCTTTGCCGTTAATCCATATAAATGAACAACTATAACTGCCTTAGGTAAATTATTCTTATACTTTTCAAAAGCTTCTCTTAATGCCTTAGGTGACATATTCCAAGATTCATCACTATCAATGAATACTGGTATAGCCTTTTCATAAGTAATTGGATTGGCAGAAGCACTGAAAGTCAGACTCTGACAAAAGACTAAATCTCCCTGTTTTATTCCAACACTCTTTAGAGCCATATGAATAGCAGCTGTACCACAAGACAAGGCAACTGAAGTTTTAGCACCTAGCTTACTTTTCATTTCATTTTCAAATTCATTCACATTCTTACCTAAAGGAGCAATCCAATTGGTATCAAATGCTTCCTGTATATATTCTTTTTCATAGCCTTCATCACTCATATGTGGTGAAGCTAAAAAGATATGTGACATTATCAATCCCTCCAAACATATATTTTTGTATACAAAAAAAGCCATAGCATTCACTATGAACTTTCATATACCCTCATTAACTTTTACTAATGACTTCAAGTCCAACTTGAACAGTTGTGATTTGACCAAACAATGAAACATCAACATAAGCCACTCTCTTATGCCTATCAATTTTCATTATACTTCCTTCTTGTCCCATCAAAGGACCATTTGTAATACAAATACTATCACCTTCAATATATCCACAAGAAATATCTACAACATGTTCACTTCCACCAAACCTTGCAAGAAATATAGCCTCATCTTTATATATGGGATAAATATTCTTCCCATCATTCCCTAATAGTTTCGTTAAATCAGGTATCTTCTTTAACTCATTAAATAAGTCATCTATATGATCACTTATCATAAAGACATAACCTCTAAATAAAATTTCCTCAATGTTATGCCATTGACCTCTTATTTTCCTCATCCTCTTACATCTAGGAATAAAACATTCAATCAAAGCATGATTATCAATAATCATATCACATGCTCTTACGATTTCATCTTCTCTGCCGCACCTCACTTGTACAGCATACCAATTATCATACACGTTCATTCCTCCATTTGGATATGCTTCGCCCATCGAAATATGAAATAAATATACTTCGACTTGGCTTAGTTATAACAAATTGCTTGAGTAACGCGACCACGCGACGATTACTCAAGGACAATTCTTTTTCAATTAACTAAACAGATACTTCTTCTACCTGTTCTTTCACTTTTCTTTTCACACCTTGTTTTTCTTTATCATAATGATATGTTGGCACAAGATGCTTAACCGCCACTCTCATATCACTTTCTTCATCATAAGCGATTTTATATAAATCTTCAAGTTCTTTTAAGAATTTCTCAGTATTGATATCTATTGGCTGTCCTATATGAATCAACTTATTAGGTGTTGTTCTTAATCCTTCTTCTTTCATTAACATTTCTTCATAAAGCTTTTCACCAGGTCTTAACCCTGTAAACTCAATCTTAATATCAACATCAGGTTCATATCCAGACAACTTAATAAGATTTCTTGCCATATCAACAATCTTCACAGGTTCACCCATATCTAAGATAAAAATTTCTCCTCCCTTAGCATAAGCACCAGCCTGTAAAACAAGCGATACTGCTTCTGGAATCGTCATAAAGAAACGAATAATATCTGGATGTGTAACTGTCACTGGTCCACCATTTTGAATTTGCTTTTTGAACAATGGAATAACAGAACCGTTTGATCCTAGTACATTCCCAAATCTCACAGCAACATATTCAGTCTTAGACATTTTGTCATATGTTTGTACAACCATTTCACATAAACGTTTAGAAGCTCCCATAATATTGGTTGGATTGACTGCCTTATCAGTAGAAATAAGAATAAATTTCTTTGCTGCATATCGATCACAGGCTCTCACAACATTTAATGTTCCAAAAACATTATTTTTAATAGCTTCATGTGGTGCATCTTCCATCAATGGAACATGTTTATGTGCAGCAGCATGATAAACAATATCAGGATGAAACTCAGCAAACAATTCATTCACTTTATTAACATCTCTCACTGATGCTATCATAACCTTTAAATCTAATTTAGGATACTTACGTTTTAATTCTAATTGAATATCATAGGCATTATTTTCATAAATATCAACAATAATCAATTGTCTTGGACCTCTTTCAGCAATTTGTCTACACAACTCACTTCCAATTGATCCGCCACCACCTGTAACCATAATTACTCTATCATACACATATGACATAATCTCATCAAGATTCACACGAATAGGATCTCTTCCTAATAAATCCTGAATCTCTACATCCTTTAATTTATTGAGAATGATTTCACCAGAAATAAACTGATACATACCAGGTAATTTCTTTAATTTACATTTTGTTTCTTTACAAATATTTAAAATTTCAGAAACTTGCTTATCATCAATAGATGGTAAAGCAACAAATATTTCATCAATTTTATATTTTTGCACACAATCAATGATTGCATCTCTGTTTCCTACAACAGGTACACCATGAATAGATCTTCCCATTTTATTAGGATCATCATCAATAAAACAAATAATTTCTCTATTTAATCTTGATGATACTAATATTTCCCTTAAAATCTTTTCACCAGCTGATCCTGCACCAATGACCATCACTCTTGATTTTGGTGTATCACTTCTGCCAAATAAATGATGACGACTCGCATACAATCTCAATAATCGATAACCAAATCGTGTTCCACCAGTAATCATTGTCACAATCATAAAATAAATAAAATATGTACTTTCAGGGGGATTAAAACCACTCAATTCACAAATCAGTACATTCACAATCGTGCTTGCAGCCGTTGCAATAACAATATTCATCAATTCAGTGATAGACGCAAATTGCCATAAACTCGAATAAAGTTTCATGACAGCAAATAAGCCAAGACTGACAGCGAGGAGTACCATTGCTAGTGGTAAAGATCCCTGAATAAATCTTGACTCTATAGGTCCATTAAAATAGAGGGCTAGTGCACCATAGAAAGCAACAGTAATACTTATAGCATCAATAAAAATTAAAATTAATCTGCGCATAAATAATTGCTTTCTATCTTTAATACTATTCATTTTCATACCCCCCCCCCACGGTTTTTTTCATTTTTGTTAACTCCCTTTCACGATTACTCATTACATTTTTTAGAGATATTTCTGCTAAAATAGCGGATAAAACTTGATTTTTTTCGCTCTTTAAAGCATAATACACTAAGAAATACATTTTTGTCATGCATATCATAACTTGTTTTTATCCAAAATTCAAGTCGATATGACTAATTTATGATATTTCTAACATTTTATAAAATTGACAAGGAGGTCCTTATGACTGATAACGAGATAGTAAAAAACGAAGAAGAGATTGAAATTAATTTAGGTGAATTATTTCAATTATTAAAATCAAAATATAAAATGATTGTTGTTTCTGTTTTGGTTTGTGCCATTATTGCTGGGGTTATCACAATATTCTTTATCAGCAAAAAATATGAGTCAACTGCCCGTATTTATCCTAAACCAGAAGTTACTGAAGGGGTTGTTGATTATACTCAAATCAATGCCAATAATTTGATGGTTAATAACTATGTTGAATTACTAAAAGGTAATAACATTCAAACACAAGTTGCTGAAAAATTAGATATTGAACAATCTCAAATTAAAGGTTCTGTGACAATAGCAAATGAAACAAACACACAAATCATTTCTATTACTGCTAAAACAAATGATCCTGAATTAAGTAAAAAGATTGTTGATCAAATGGTTGCAGTATTCAAGAAAGAAGCAAAAGACACATTAAACATCAACAATATCACAACCGTTGATCAAGCAGTTCTTGCTGAATCACCAGTTTCTCCAAGTTTAAAAATGAACTTATTGATTGGTGCTTTATTAGGGGCATTCATTAGTGTTGGTTATTTATTTATAAGATTCATGTTAGATACACATGTTCATAATAAAGAAGAAGCTGAAAAATATTTAGGTATTCCTTGTTTAGGTTCTATTCCATATTTTGAGGATTAAAACTATGCAATTTATTGATATTCATGGACATTATGCATGGGATATAGATGATGGTATTCAGACTAAAGAAGATGCTATTAAAGCCTTAAATGTTGCAAAGGCCAATAACATCACATCTATCGTTGCTACACCCCATGTTATTCCTGGAGCGCATACAAAGAAAGATATAGAACATCTTAAAGAACGAATTCAAGAATTAAAACAACTTGCTCAAAATAATCATATTGATGTTTATCAAGGATGTGAACTCTTTTTAAATCATGATTGTATTCAATCGTTACAAAATGGTTTATATATTCCTATCGAAAACACATCATATTTACTTGTAGAATTTGATGTTAGAAAAGAGTTAGGGAGTCAAGATGAAGTAGAAGATTATCTTTATGAAATTGAAGTTGCTGGATATACGCCAGTCATTGCTCATGTTGAAAGATATTTTAAAGATGAACTTGATATAGAACGTATATCAGATTTCGTTGAAAGCGGATATGTTATTCAAGTCAATGCTTCAAGTTTATTAGGAGTACATGGTAAAACTGTTAAAAATAACGCTTATCGTTTAATTGATAAAGGATTAGCTCATATTATTGCAACAGATACTCATCGCTGTGAAGGGCATCGTATACCACGCATGCAAGAAACCTTTGATATTCTTTCTAAAAGTTATCATTATCAGGTTCTTAAAACATTAATGTTTGATAATCCTCAACATATTTTACATAATGAAGAAGTTGAAGAAATCGAAATCAAGAAATCATTTTTAAAAAAATTATTGACAAGGAGATAAGAAATGGTACAAAAGAAACATAGATCAAGAAAAACATTAAATATTCTTGATAAATCAAAAAAACATAGTCAATTTGACTATACTGAAATATTCAGACATATTCGTACAAATATTGAATTTTCAACTGTAGGGAAAGAAATCAAATCTATTTCTATTACATCGACTCAACCAGGAGAAGCAAAAACAACAACATCAATTAATCTCGCTTATATCTTTGCAACCAAATATCAAAGAGTCTTATTAGTTGACTGTGACTTAAGAAAAACCATGTTACATAAATACATGAAAATGTCCAATCAACAAGGTTTAACAGATGCTTTAATAGAATTTGGGAAAACACATCGTTATAACCCAGACTATATCCAAAAGAAAACTGATCCATCATTCTTAGGAACTTTATCTATTTTAACTGGTGGCGTTCATGTTCCTAATCCATCAGAAATACTTGGTTCAGATGTTTTTAAAGATTATATGAATGTTTTAAAACAAAACTTTGACTTTATTATTGTTGACTGTGCTCCTGTTGGAACAATCTCAGATGCTATTCCTGTAGGTAATGCAGTAGATGGAACATTATTCATTATTTCAGCCCAAGATACAAATCGTAAAGATGCTGCCAATTGTATAGATTTATTGAAACGTAATAATGTTAATGTCTTAGGAAGTGTTCTTACAAAATCTGACAGTGGATCTGGAATCTACTCTTACTACTATTAAAATGAAAAAAATATCTTTTCCACTTATTGTGGCTCTACTGCTTTGTATCATTTTTACATTGATTGGTTATGATACACTCACAACGCGAAAAGAAAGTCAAAAATATCGAGAACAAAAACAAGACAATTCATCTGAAACTGTCACATCAGTCTCTTCAAATACACCTGTCATTTATTGCATTGGTGATAGTTTAACGTTAGGAGAAAAGTCCGCATCTTATCCAACTGCCCTTTCTTCATTAACTGGTTTTTCTGTCAATAAATTTGGTGGTGCACAAGATCAAAGTATTGATATATCTATTAGAATGGGTAAAACAAAGGTTTATGTTGATAATATAACAATTCCTAGTGAAACGACACCTGTTCAGATTCAACTCTTTGATAAAGATAAAGACAAAATAGATGCATTAAAAGGTACTGGTTCAAATTTTACAACTGTTGAAATTGATGGTATTGCAGGTAAACTGAAATATAATAGTGAAAAGAAAACTCATACATTTACAAGAGAACAAAAAGGTAATGAAAAGAAAATCACAAAATTAACGCAAATCAAAGCTGATTTTCCAACCTTTGATAGTCAAAGCATTGCTATAATCTTTACTGGAACTTATGATCCAAGTTCTGAAAATAGCATCTTTAGAACAATTACATATCAACGCTCTATTATTAGCCAACTGAAAACTAAGAAATATATTGTCGTTTCATTAACATCTAAAAGAAAATTTGATATCGTTGATTCAATGAATACAGTTCTTAAAGAAGAACACAAAGAACATTTTCTTGACTTTAGAAAATATTTATTAAATAATGGCTTAAAAGATGCCAATATAACACCAACTAATCAAGATAAAAAAGACTTACAGAATAAACTCATTCCATCAAGCCTTTTAAAAGAAGATAAACTCAATGGTAATTCAAAATTCAATCAATTACTTGCTGAACAAATCATACAAAAAATGATAGATCTCAAATATATCACTGAAAAAGATATACAATCTTAATCGCTATTCCTATAGCGATTTTTTTCTTCTCATAGTATTTGCGAAAAAGAATCACAAATACACTTGAAAAACAATATTCATAATTCAAGAAATATCATAAATAATCATTGCAGCAGAAAGAACATAACACCATATGATTGAGATAACTTACAGATAATGTATATAAATTATAGATAAATCAGTAGAAAAAACAACATGATTCAATCATAGATGAATGGGATGATGACATTATTTTTCTTTCACACATTAATTATAAATAGAAAAAGATTCACCGTGGTGAATCTTTACTCGTCTTCATCTATAAATTCAACGATATCTTCTATACGACAATCCAATTTTTCACATAAATCAGCTAAAGTTGTTAATCTTACATCTAAATTATGTCTAAACTTATGGACAAGACTATTTCGAACTCCCATTTTATTAATAAGAATATATTGGTTAAGTCCTTTCTTCTTTAGTGTTTTCCAAAATGGTTCATAACTTATCTTCATAAAAACATCCTCCTCTATATTACTATAAAAGGAATTGAAAATATTCATATTGTCTTTATAAAGATAATATTAAATAATTTAGTCTTGATGCTCTTTTTTATGTGTACGACTGATTTCTTCATATCCAATAAAGTCCTTATCATCAATTAACTTTTCAAAACCATCTTTATAATGTCGACTTGAAATCAGCATATCTCCATTATCTAAAAAAAGTTTACGACGACTTCCTCTTTGTTTTTTATATTTTACAACATGACGTGTATTAACTAAAGTTCGAACATTAATCTGATAAAAACCAGCTGATTGAAATAACTCTCTTAATTTAGCCATGGGTATACAACGTAATCGAAAAACATCCGTTTCTGTATATACAAATATTTTATGATCAATAACTTCAAAATAATAAACACCTAGCAATGGTATCGGATATTTATTTCGATATTCATCATAAACCTCTATTTCACCTAAACTCTCAGTAAACTGACTAACCAATAATTTAGCAAGTTTCATGTTTTTAGGATGAGCAATGAGTTTAATTTCATAATGACTCACTCTCGGATCTTCACAATAAGTAATTTTCATATTATTTCCTCCTTTGATATACGAAATTTACCTTTTTTTTCATATTTTTCAATATACAGAAGTAAAATACTTCTAAAAGGATGAAAACAATTAATATTTGTCTTTTATTCTACATTATTCGACAAATATCTTATTATAAATATACTATTTTTACCAATTTTATAGTTATTTTTACACAAAAAAAAGATCTCAATTTATGAGATCTCAAATAACGCTTTCATTTCATCAATATTCATTGAAGATATTGTTCCCTGGTTTCCTTCAACAAATGTATCTGCTAAATTCTTCTTTTGCTTCTGTAATTCCATAATTTTTTCCTCTATACTATTTTTCATAATTAAAGAAAAGACTTGAACTGATTCTTTTTGACCTATACGATGTGCTCTATCTGTAGCTTGGTTCTTAGCTGACATATTCCACCAAGGATCAAAATGGATAACAGCTTGAGCACTTGTAAGATTAAGTCCAGATCCTCCTGCCTTTAATGAAATCAGAAATAATGTTGTTTGGTCTTTTTGAAAAGCATCTACCATTGCTTTTCTTTTTTCCTTTGGTGTACTTCCATCTAATAAATAATAAGTGATATGTTCTTTATGACACTGTTCTTCAATTAAATGCAAAACACTTGTAAAAGATGAAAACAATAATATTTTTTTATTATTTTCAGCTAAAGAACGTATCAATTCCATACATCCTTTTAACTTAGAAGATGGTTCTTCAATAGTATCATATAATAAACGTGAATCTTGACATAATTGTCTTAATCTCGTCAACATTGCTAAAATATCCATACGTCCTAATTGGTTCATATTTAGCTTCTCCTGCAAAGATTTATTGACTTGAACTAGATTACCTAAATAAAGTTTTTCTTCTTCCTCGTTAAATCTAAGGTATAAAGTCTGTTCAATCTTATCTGGAAGTTCTTTCAGAACATCTTTTTTATTTCTTCTTAAAACAAATGGTGAAATCATTTGTTTTAGTTTTTCCTGTTGATCTTCATTATGATCCTTGACAATAGGTCTTTCAAAATGTTCTAGAAAATATGCATAATGATAAAGATAATGAGGCATTAAGAAATCAAAAATAGACCATAATTCAGCCAATGAGTTTTCTATTGGAGTCCCTGTTAAAGCAAAACGCTGTTTTGAATGAAGACGTTTTACACATATCGCATTTCTTGTTTTAGGGTTCTTAATATACTGAGCTTCATCTATGACAACAGTATGAAACTCCTTATCCTCATAATGTTCAATATCCCTTCTTAAATAATCATAAGAAGTTATAATAACATCATAATCATCCATAACATCAATCAACTCATCACGATGATTTTTTGTACCATAGATACATAAAACATTCAAATGTGAAGAAAACTTATTGATTTCATCTTGCCAATTTAACAATAAACTTGCTGGTGTAACAACTAAATGTGTTCCCATATTTTTTACACTTTCCAAATAAGCAATCATTTGTAATGTTTTACCAAGTCCCATATCATCAGCTAAAATACCACCAAACCCATAATGCTCCATTAAACGTAACCATTGATATCCATCAACTTGGTATTCTCTTAAAATAGACTGATATCTTTTAGGAACCATAAAATCATGATTCTTTTCTATTAAATCCTTAGTCCATTTTTCAAATTCCTCACTACGAGAATACTCAATTAAGGAATCCTTATTCATTATCTGATCAATTTCAAACAAACGATAAGCTGGTATTTCGACTTCACCGTTGACAATATCTTGAGTCTTTAACTGTAAAGATGAAGTCAATTCATCTAATTCCTTAAATTCTCTATTCTCTAAAGAAACAATCTTCCCATTCTTTAACTTATAGAATTTTCTCTTCTTTTTATAAGCTTTTAAAATGTCCATTAATTCATCTTTATTAACATCAAAACTATCAATATTCATTGATAATAAACCATGACTCATATGAACACCAACTTGAATTTTCATAGATTGAATTTTTGACAATCCTTTCAATGCATCTGTTACATAAATCTGACAATAATTAGCTAAATAGGGTAATCCCTCTTTCATAAAATGATAAGCAAATTCATGGTCATAACGCAAATAAATCAAATGATCATCAATATCTTCTATATAAGGTCGCAAATAATCTTCAATGAGATCTGCCTCTTTTGATTTATGTATATTCGTTTCATCAAATCCATAAGCAATTCCATCATCATAAATATATTCTAACTGTATACATATCTGATCATCATTTGTCATATCCCCATAAAGATTAATGACATTTTCCTGACGATAATGATCAAAAAGATATGTCTTTAAATCAATATCATCTATCAAATCAACCAGAATATATTTATAAAAATCCATCAATGATTCTTTGGAAATATACATTCCTCCACGTATTTCTAATAGTTTTCTTATAAAAACCATCATTTTAGCTGGTTCATGAAACTGATAGCGATACAATATATCATCCTGTAATGTATAAAAATATGATGATGTTATGATAACATGTTCAAATTCCTGATAATCTTTAAAATCTAAAATATAATTATGAACTTGTTCAGTGACTTCTAAAGGAATCCGATATTCTTTAAAACCAAATCCAATATCACAACAGGCTGATGGTAATGCATTCATCATTTCAAAAAAATCATCTATATGTTCATCACTCATGATTAAATATTTCATAACACCCTTTTGTAAAAGTTGATTTTTAAGGAAACATTTCTTTACAAAAGAAAGTATCTCTATAGAATCATCATCAAAAGCATCTTCACTATGTATAAATTCAAAATTCTTCCCATATTTTAAATTCTCATGATGAACAATAGCATTTAAAAATGTTTCAATATTCTTCACTACATAACTTTGACCATCATTATAAACCTTTAACATCATAAAAAGTTTATCTTTTTTACGCTGTACAAAAACCTTTAAACTGTATTGCTTTGAAGATAAAGGAATCATTGATTCACGCATCAACTGATCTTTATATAAAGAAATAAGATCCAAAGATTCTTGTTGTTTCTTTGAAAGAATACGCTCTTTTCTTTGTCTCTCTATTTCTTTTAGTTTCATTGTCTTACTTTCTTCATTATTCATTTCATAACAATAAGGAAAAGATGTAATTTTTAACTGGCGTAAATAAAATAAAATAGCTGCAATATGATGACAGTATGCACGTAATAGGCACGAACATGTTGCTTGAAGTATTTCACCATCTTGAGATATTTTTATAGATACAATCATTCTATTATTGTTCTCTGTCAGTCGTGCATTAATACGATAACAACCACTACTTTCATCCAATGATATTGTCATTCTTTCTAAATGAGTTCGTATATCAATAAATCTCCCCAATCGATATTCTTTCTCATCACTTACAATTCTCCTTATTTCACGGTCTTGTATATGCATTCATGTTCCCTCCCATCAATTTCTTTATTATATCATAAAAGTTCTTGTATGTTGAGATAAAAACAAAAGATAAGGGAATTTATCCCTTATCATCTAACGAATACTATTTTTATCTCCTAGCATAATCTTCACTTTTTGTCCATCTTCTATTGTATCACCTACACGAGGCAATTGGTCTATGACATAATCACCACTACCTAAAAATTCAAAACCATATTGATCATTCTTGACTTCTTTTTTCGTCATCCCTATATAGTTTTCAACTTCGTAAGTTTTTACATCCGTCCAGACATAAGCTTTTTCTCTTTGTTCTGAGACTTTTTTAATATTTAGGGCTGGTAAGACATCCATAAGTATCTTTCTTGCTATAGGAGCAGCCGTTGTTCCACCATATTGTACACATTTTTTAGGATTATCCATCGCAATATACAAAACAATTTGCGGATTATCAATAGGTGCTACTCCTAAAAAGGATAAAATATATCCATTTCCAGCATAAGTTCCATTAATAGCACGCTGAGCTGTTCCAGTCTTTCCACCTATACGATAACCATCAATATATGCATTTTTCCCTCCTCCATCAGTAACAACGCCTTCTAAAGCATCTCTCACTTTTTCTGATGTTTCACTACGTATAACCTGGCGAATCTTCTGAGGCTGATTTTCAACAACAATTTCATGCGTCTTCGCATTATAGATTTTATTAACAATATATGGTTTATACAATGTCCCACCATTCACACATGCACAAACTGCTCTTACTAACTGAATGGGTGTAATAGAAATTCCTTGTCCAAAAGCAACGGTTGCCTGTTCAACTTCATTAAAGTTTTCATAAGAAAACATAATCCCTGATGACTCCCCTGTTAAATCAATACCCGTTTTTTCAGTTAATCCAAAATCTTTAACATACTGATATAGTTTTTCTTTTCCTAAACGTCTACCAATTTCTACAAATCCAGGGTTAGATGAGTTTTGTAAAACTTCACGAAATGTTTGAAGTCCATGTCCACCTTTCTTCCATGATTTAATTCTTGCTCCTTTTACAATCTCATACCCTTTATCATAATAAGTATCCTTATCCATATCAAACAGATTTTCATTCAAAGCACTACTAAAAGTTAAAATTTTAAAAGTTGAACCTGGCTCATACGATTTCCAAATAGGTAAATTACGATTATAAATTTCACTATCCGCATTTTTATAATCATTAGGATCATAATCTGGTTTAGAACACATAGCCAAAACTTTTCCATTGCGTGGGTCCATTGCTAAACAAAGAATAGAATCAGGATCATAAGTATTATAAGCATTATTTAATTCTCGCTCCACAACATCCTGAACACGTGTATCTATCGTTAACTCAATATCCATTCCATTCGTTGGATAAATATAATCAGCTGGGTAAATATTCAAATTTTGACTCTTAGCATTCATATAATAATTGATGCTACCATTGACACCAGATAAATATTCATCATATTTTAATTCAAGTCCTATTAACCCCTGATTATCAATACCAACAAATCCTAAAGTTTGAGCCAAATAGTTCTTATGAGGATAATAACGCAATGTGTCCTGCACCAAATACACACCAGGCAATTTTAATCTATCTATTTGATATGCTTTATCTTCAGTCAATTGCCTTCCTTCTGGCTGTATTCTTTCCACTGAAACCTTTTTCTTTACCTTCTCTAATATTTTCTCTTGTGTACAGCCTAATATCTGTGAAAGCTTATATGCAGTATCTACTGCATCCTTCACTTGGCTCGGTACAATGATTAATGAAGATGTTGTCAAATTGTCAACCAATACTTTTTGTCGACTATCATATATTTTACCCCTCGCTGCTTCGATCGGAAAACCTCGTTGCCATGATTCTGTTGCTTTTAAAGATAATTCTTGATATGCATAAAATTGACTATAAGCTAATCTCACAACAATTGCTGCAACAATCAAAGTCATGACAATATTCACCCATTTAATTTTTTTAGCCATCTTCGTAAAGATCATTTATATCACCACTTTATACTATGATAAATATCTCTAAAATATGAAAAGAACCTCAATGAGGTCCTATTTTGCATTCACTTTTACAGTCTGTCCTGTCTTTAATTTTGTTCCTTTCGCTACACTTTGTTTATAAATCGTCCCTATACCATCAAATTCAATTTGAATATTTGTCATAGATGCAAAGGCTTCTGCTTCTTTACGTGACCATCCATCCATTGATGGCATTGTGATATTTGTTCCATTTGTTTGAAGAAATACACGTGATTTAGAAGAAACTTCTGTTTTAGATTTAGGATACTGATCTAAAACAGTATCACCATCACCAATGACTAAAGGTGTTAACTGATTTTGAGTTAACGATTTTTTCACAAAATCAACACTTTGATTTGTATATGAATCTAAGATATAAGTTGAAGTTTCTACTTCTTTTACAGACTGTTCATTCAACTTATTCAACGATGCACGAACAACGGATTTAATCAATTCAGAAGAATTCGCATTTCCACTGACTTTTCCCTGATACCAGTATGCAATAACAATTTCTGGATCATCATAAGGAGCTAAACCTACAAAACTATGTGTATAATAACCATCACTGCGGTATTTACCATCCTTGGCTACCTGCCCTGTTCCTGTCTTACCTATTAATCGGATATCATCCATATGGAAAGAATACCCTGTACTGCCTTTAATATTAATAACGCCACTTAATAAATCTAACATCTGTTTCACAGCTTTTGATGAATAAATCTGTTTAGAATATTGTGATTTTGCTTCATAAATGGTTTGTTTCGTTTCACTGTTAACAATTTTATCAACAAAATATGGTTCAACAGTCTTTCCATCATTTGCAAATGCACTGTAACCACGGATAAGCTGTAAAGCTGTAACTGTTGATCCTTGCCCATATCCTGTTGTTAGAAATTCAAGATCACGATTTCCTGAGCGCTTATATCCAGCAAAACCAGCAGCACTACTTAAACCATCAATTTCACTTTCTTGATAAAAACCTAAATCTTCATAATCCTGTTTTAACGTTTCTTTATTGGAAATTTTTGTAATCATATTACAGATAGCAGTATTACTTGAATAATAGAACCCTTTTTCATAAGAAATAGTTCCCCATCCTTTACCACTATTATGGTCATTAAGAGTTGCTACAGTTTTCCCATTAACCTTATAATGATACTGTCCTGAAGGATATGTCGCATTCAAATTCAATCGTTCATCTGTTAATGCATTGGCATAAACAAATGCCTTATAAACTGAACCAGCTTCCACAGGTTCATTCAAAAAGAGATCAACATAATTATCTATATCTCTTTTATTAGGATCAAAAGATGGATAATTACTGACTCCTAAGATACGCCCTGTTTTTGCTTCCATAACAACACAAGTGGCTTTATCTGAAACTTGGGCGTCAGTAAATTTTTTCATTTGTAAATCTAATTCTGTTTGAATATCAGTATCGATTGTTAAATAAATATCATTTCCGGATACTGGTGCTGTTTCACTAATGACTCCATTTGGAAGAATATAATTATTATTATCAGCCAAATAAATTTTTTGACCATTTGTTCCACTCAATTCTTCATCAAATACTTTTTCAATACCCATTTGACCAACAATAGCATTTGTTGTTTTTCCATTAATTTCTTCAGTTAATGCTTGAGCATATCCTATCTCATAAGATGCAAAATCACCATAACGATAATTCCTAGTTGTAAGTTCTGTAAACTCTAGTCCAGGTAATTTTAATGCATCAATTTTATCTTTAACCAAAGATGACAAATTGTTTCCATAACTTCCAAATTCCACCTGATATGTGTCTTTACTCAGACGTTCTAATAATTGATCTTCATCCATCCCAATAATTGGAGCTAATTTTTTAGCAGTATCTGCCTTATCAACAACATAAGCAGGTTGTTTATCAATCGTGAGACGTGTATTAGATAAAATAGCATATAGTTTATATTTTTTGACATCACTTGCTATCACTTCATTATCACTCGAATAAATTGTTCCTCGTTTTGCATAAAGTGTTTCAACTTTTTGTCGACCACCACGTTTATCGGCATATGTTCTCATATCGTTACCACTAACGAGATGTTTTCCAGTTACTCCCAAGTAAACAACATTAACAACTAATGAAACAACAATAACCATCATGATACAAATCACAATCTTTGCACTCTGGTTATTATTTTTCTTTTTCATAGCCATTATTCTCTTGTAACTCCTTTAACTGCAGCAGTTGATGCATTTGGTTTATATGTATATCCCTTTTTCTCTGCAATGGATTCAATACGAGGCAAAGCAGCAAGTTCTAATTGTTTGATATCTAATCCATCTATGTCTGATTCAATTGTTGCTATTTCTTTTTCAAGATTTTGACAATTAATATTTAATGTTGATTCATAAGAATTTAATGCAACAATACCTAAAACAAATATAAAAAAACTAAATATTAATAAACGTCTTGAAAATCTAACAAATCTTGTTTCTTTTTTCTTACTTTTCTTCATCCTCATATATCCTTTCTACAATTCTTAATTTTGCTGAATGTGAGCGATGATTTGATGCCAATTCATCTTCACTAGCAATAATTGGTTTACGTGTAACTTTTTCAAATTTTGGTTTTAAATACTCTGGAACAATGGGCATTCCCATTGGTAAGTCTGGTTGCTTTGTCACTTCTTGAAAAGTATACTTACAAATTTTATCTTCTAGTGAATGAAATGTAATAACTGCAATTCGTCCATGTACATTCAATATATCCAAAGCATCATCCAAAGCCTTTTCAAATACATTCAACTCATCATTCACAGCAATCCTTAGTGCCTGAAATGTTCTTTTAGCAGGATGCCCACCTTTTCTTCTCGCCGGTGCAGGAATAGCTTCTTTAATGATATCAACCAATTCAAAAGTTGTCTCAATTGGTTTTATAGTTCGATGTCTTTCAATAGCACGAGCAATCTGTTTCGCAAATTTTTCATCTGCATATTTATATAAGATTCTCACAATATCATTATAGTCATATGTATTGACTAAATCATAAGCTGAAAAAGATTGTCCCTGATCCATTCGCATATCAAGTTTAGCATCATAATTATAACTAAATCCACGTTCACCATCATCAAATTGAGGTGAAGACACACCCAAATCAAAGACAATACCATCAACATGATGAATTCCTAACTTAGCAAGTTCACTCTTCAAATAACGAAAGTTTGAATAAATGATTGTAAAATGATCTGAAATTTGACTCAATCGTTCTCTTGCTGCTGCGATTGCCACTTGATCCTGATCAAAACAATAAAGATGTCCAGTTGTCAATCTTTTCAATATTTCCTGACTATGTCCACCACCACCAAGTGTACAATCCACATAAATACCATCTTCTTTAATATTTAAACCATTTATTGTTTCTTCTAATAAAACACTTATATGATGAAACATATTTTTCTCCTTTACAGTTCAAAATCATCTAAATCTTCAGCAATATCATCAAAATTATCTTTGTTATCTAAATAGAATTCATCCCATGCCTGACTATTCCATATCTCTACATGATCTCCAACTCCAACAATAACACACTCTTTTTCTAATTGGCCTTCTTGTCTTAAAACAAGAGGAATATTAATGCGCCCAAGTTTATCAAAGTCACATTCACTTGCTCGTGAAGTCACCAAACGTATAAAAACACGTGTTCTTTTCTTTTTCTGTGGTAAAGACTGCAATTCCTGATAATAACTTTCCCAGCCTTCTTGTGTGTATAAAGCAAGGCAGCCATCATTTCCACGTGTGACAAAAACGCTTTCTCCACATTGACTTCTCATCTTTGCAGGAATGCTTAAACGTCCTTTTGCATCTATATTGTGTCTAAATTCACCAAAGAACATTTTTATCACCCACTTTATAACATTTCTATACATTCTTTAACACTTCATGCCACTATTATATAACATTTCATCCACCTTGTATAGAGAAATCACACTTCATTTTTTTATTTTTTGTACAAAAAAAGTAGCAGATATCTGCTACTATTCAATATTTTTTCAATTTTTTCCATTTAATAATATAATTCTATTACTTTCAATTCATCCATACAGTAATAAAACGAATGATCACTCCAGCATTTATTTTTTGTTAATAAGCGATATCCAAGATAATCTGACTTTAAATTTCTCTTAACCCTTTCATAAACAGCCTGATTCTCGCATTTAATCTCTGCAATACGTGTTTTATTCTTTAAACCCTGCTGAATAGCTCGAGACAGAACATTTTCATCATATCTCCCCATATATCCATCAACACTACGAAAATATGGATTTCCTAACTCACTTGTCTTTTCATAAGCACTATCAGGCTGATAACATTTTAACATATCTTCACTATCCATTAAAAAATAAGCATAACATGTATGTTCCATATCGTCATCGACTGTATCACCCCAAGTTGTATCACAATAATAGTAATCACCATTTATCTTTACCATATTCCATGCATGTCCATCATATCCAGGCCTGTTTTCAGTTTCAATTTTCGAATCTCCCGTTATATAAGCACATGATATATTCACTTGATGCAAAAGATATTGATAAGCTCTGGCATACCCAGCACAAACACTCTTTTGATCAAGTAAAGCACTCGGTATCTTCTGATCATCACCCACTTGTTCTTTATATTCTACATTTTTGATAATATAATCATATAAAAGTTTGGCTTTTTGAATATCATCCTTTTGTTGTGTTGCTTCATGAATAATTCCACTTGTTTTCTGCTGGATAGCCTGATTTGTTTTCTCAACTTGTTCTTGTGTAAGATCAAATTTAGGTATAAATATAAATTTGTGTGTATCTGTATATTGAAATTCAGAATTAATATAATATATCTCTGGGTGGTCATCTAAGACATTTTGAAAGATATTTGATACTTTATCAGAGTTGCTTTCTTCTAATGGTATCGATCTGCTAAAATTAACAAATGTATAATAAATTCTACGATAAGTTTCTTGATCTTTTTCATTTAATTTTGAATAGAAATATTGTGAATGATTATCTTGTTGATAAATTTCTAAAATTTCCTGACTATCAACTTTATCACTCTGGGACTCTAAAAATCGGTAACCAAAAAAAACAATTAAAAAAAAGACAATAATGATTAATAGGAATTTCTTTATCATGCTTTCCCCTCACTTTTCTATATCATAACAAACCATACCTTAAAAATAAAGATTTTTTATTAAAATCACAATCAGATATAATTAATGACTTACATATTACCTCAAGCAATGTTTCTGATTGGGTAAGTGCAAAAATATCCACAAATAGATAAAGTACAGATGATTGCCGATTATTTACATATTTATCAATCAAATCTTATAAAAAATAAAAATGATGATGAATATATACTCACAAGCTGATATTTCTTATACCC
>NZ_HG005290.1:0-20541 GCF_000455285.1 Candidatus Stoquefichus massiliensis AP9
GACCTGCTTTAAAAATATGGTCGGGCTGCCAGAAGTGTTAAAAGACGAATTGGAGGATGTTATGGAGCGATTTGGAAGAGGGTATAATGCTTCTAGATATGACGATGCATACAAGAATCTTGTGACTTTAGTTGAAATTATCCTAATAGGTTACAATTCAAAGGATAAAAGTGGGAGAAAGAAAGATAAATTTGCGAATCGATTAGCAGCTGCAATTGCGCAAGATGCAGATGCGCAGTCTGTGTATTACAATGCGCTGAGAATGTATAAAGAACGTTCAAACGAAACTCATGAAGGGAATAATCTAAATATTACAAAAGAAGCGTTGAAAGAACTGCGTTGTGCAGTAAGGGAACTGGTACAGAACTTTATAAGCTTTGCCAAAAGCCAGTATGGAGGCATTACTGATAAAACATTTAATGACATAAAGAGAGAATATATAATAGGCTTATTGACACAGATTAATACATTGCAGACAAATGGTTTGTTATAGTTATGTAGAGATGGAGTTTCTGTAGATAGAATATTTACTATTTGTGAATGACAAAAGATGTGAAAGAAAAAATATTAAAAGAAATTTTGTAAAATTAAGTTGGAGTTAGTCAAGGAGTTCTTGTGGGAAAGAGGTAATACCGTTGAGACGGTAGTATTGATGACAAGAAAATAGAATCAAGCGCCAGAAAGTGGCGTGTTTCCGAGCTTTTTCGGAAGTTGGGATTTAAAGCCTAACTACTGAAAAGGCTCGATTGTTTTATATGGAAACATATCTACTACGAAAATATGCTAGCATTTTACAAGATTTTCATCAAATTCGGTAAGGTCGGAAGGCTGGTCTAGGATGAAATCCTGTGATTCTGTGATTCACTGCAGTTGTTTATCACACTGTACTGTATCCATTGAGGCCTGCTGGTGTTTTTTCCTGAGTGCAAAAATCTGGTCGGCAATCTCATAGTAGGCTTCTTTGTTGTTGGTCTTTTTAACAAGATCCTGCTGAAACTCCATAAGTTTCTCATCAATACCATCCGTGGTGATTGCAACAGAGGATTTGATGACTGATGTGATGCTTTGTTGTAGTTGTTTCTGATATTTGGATTTATCACCAAGAAACTTGTTTAAGGCGATGAGTACAATTTCTTGTAGGTCAGGATCGTTGATGGTCCTGACATGGCATTCAAGACTAGTAGGTTCAAGCCTGCCAATGCAGTGCTAGACGATGGATTTATAGCCACAGTTGTTCCAGTGAATTTTTCTGAACATTTCAGCTCAGACAGAGTATAAAACAAAAACCCTTAGCAGTGTGGAAAAGGATTATTTGGAAAGTATAAGGTTATTGGAAAAAAATGGAAAACAGTTCTAATAAGTTATCTAGTGAATGGAGATAAAAACTTGCTAGAAAGGAAAACATAAAATGAAAATTATTGAAATAATGGATAGAAATCTGTTGGTGATAGAACAGTTACTAGATGTATGGGAAAGTTCTGTAAAGGCAACACATCTCTTTTTAAATGAGAATGAAATAGAAAATATCAAAAAATATGTACCACAGGCATTAAGAAAAATCCCTCATTTAATTATTATTGAAAATGAAAATCAAATCCCTGCAGGTTTTATGGGGATTATAGAACAACATCTTAAAATACTTTTCATTTCTGATGAAGAAAGAGGCAAAGGGCTAGGGAAAGAATTGCTTAAAGTATGGATTAGAAAAATACTTTGTTAATGACTTAGCGGTTAATGAATAAAATCCTCTTGCTAAAGGCTTCTATAAACATATGGGGTTTAGAATATATAAAAGAACAGAAAATGATGAACAAGGGAATCTGTATCCACTTTTGTATATGAGGCTAGATTGATAAATTAGAATTTATTGGAGTGTATATTACATTTTCTCCACTCATTATAATAATTTAAAGGATATAAATTTTGCTGTTACCAACCGCAATTTACATGCCCTTGTTTTTTGTGTTTCTTCCTATCATTTGTAGTTCGTTTTCTAGAATGGTTTCTGCATTTCATGATGATGGATTATATTCAACCTTGGTGTTGCCTCTTTAAACCATTGAATGTTTAAAACTCTCAAATGACATGAAGGAGACAATTGATTATTAGTGGAATTTAAAGTAGGTTTCAAATATGATACTGAGAAATAGTTAAGGACAGGAGATATCTATGATAATTGGAACTCTTGCTTTTTTGTTATGTAATTATGGAATAGTGACATATATGACAATCATCAGTCTATTATTTCCTATTTTTACGTGGTATAATAAATTATCATATTTATTCAATATCTTTAGAATGGGTCAGGTAAATTTTGTGATTAAAAATAATTTAGAAATAGACATAATGGTTAAGTGCATGGAAGAAGGACTTATTCAGGCACAGCTTACTGAAATGGTTGGAATATCTGCTCCATATGTTAATAGAATCATTAATAATCCAAAGGGTACTGTAAATAAATTTATTAGCATGATGAAACAACTTAGACATGATATTTAGTTTATTTATGTAAAAAGATAAGTATGGAGGTATCAGATGAATATACAATTAGCAAAAGCAATTTCATACGCTGAGATACGTTTAGAATATAGAGTCTATCTTGAATCTTGCGGTTTGGCAAAAAACACAGTTCAAACAGCATATAATGATAGTTTCTATCTGTGGAATAAATCAGGCCAAGATATTTTTTGGAAAGTAATTTTAGACGATGATTTTGAAAATGTAGCAAGAAGAGAGTTATTAGCAGTTCTTAGAAAAAATACTACTGGGGATTCCCAGAAACTTATAAATGGATATATGTCACATTTGAGGAGATTTCGTAAATTCTTACAAGTTGTGCCAGAAGCATTCGCAAAGAATAAATTAAATATAAAAAATGATACAAAAAGAGTACCAATGCCATGTCCTGAACAGCTAGAACATTACTTGAAGTTATGGAATGAATTAGAGAACTATCATCTACAAGAAAATGCTCTTGATAAACTATTTTATGAGTTGTGTCCTGAGAATAAATCTATTTCTGATATTTTGCTTAAAGTTGCAACATTAAATGATTTTTATAGTACAAATATTTTCTCTGTATATTCAGTTGCAAAGCATATATATGAATTGGATATTGATAAACGTTTGCAATTAGGTGATGTAACGTTAGTAAATGATATAAAAAAAGTTGCTATTAATGGGAAAACTCAAAATTTCTATTCTTTTGCAACTAAGTTTTGTAGTCATCATAGACCTCTTGATTATCCAATTTATGATAGCTATGTTGAAAAGGTGTTACTGCATTTTAAGAAATTAGATAACTTTACAGAATTTGTATCTACAGATCTGAAAAACTATTCAAGTTTCAAGGAAATACTAATATGCTTTGGAGAATTCTATGGTTTAAGTGATTATAATTTGAAGGATATTGATAAATACATATGGCAGTTGGGAAAGGAGTACTTCCCAAAAAATTATAAAAAAAGGCAAAACAAAAGTGAAAATATAGGAAGTATTTGTTATGAGCAGATGTTTTATCTGGATTATGAATAAGGAGATATTGTTATGCAAGAAAAAGAATTTACAGAAAAGGATTGGAAACTTTTTAGAAAGAAGATAGCCAATTGGCAAGAAAATTACATGGATAAACTTAATAAGGAATATATAGAATTACTCAGTGAAGATATCAATCCATCCGAAAAATTCTGGGATTTAAATAAGAGAATAAAGGAAGATAAAGAGAAAGTCGGCGTATGTGCACAAATGAGTTGATCACAATTGATTTATAATATTGTTTCTCTTATTAATGAAGGTGCAATAGATTTTGAAGACTTAGAAGAATTTAGTGATCAGTTAAAAGAAAGAGTGAAGTTTATATTGAACTGTAATGAATTATATTTATAGTCATGCTGATAACAGATAGGAGATATCATGGAATTTATAGATCAAGTCAAAGAACAATTAAAGAAAATGAATGAGACAGAAAAAGATACATGGATATTGAATCAAGCAAAATTATTATCTGAGAATAAACAAAATGACTTTTTAATGTCACTTTATGGTGAAAAGAAAGTTATTGATTTGCCATCATTACAAGAAATAGATGAATTTGTTCATAAAGTGACTGATGGTGATATTTATATTGAATATGAAACATATTATTGTGAATTTGATAGTGAAGGTCATTATATGGATGATTGGGAAGTTGAGTATCATGATGTATTTAATGCAATGAGGTTCTTAGATAGAATCTTTAGAGGTTGTCATCAATTATTACTTTTAGAAGAATATCAGACTGTTTCAGATATATTCAATCGAATAGGAAATATTCGTTTTAGTATTCAAGAATCTATAGATAGTGAAGATAGTCCCGTTGAAGAGTTTTTTACATTATTAGAAGCAAATCATGAAGGTATGCTTTCAACAAATTTAAGTGAAGTTGGGAAAGATTGGATAAAATCTGTTTATCATTTGATCAAGAATCAAAGTGATAAAGAACAAGCGATAATGTTTATTGAAATGTTTGATTATCCATTTTGTCTGAATATCAAACCTAATATACTTATTAATGAAAATGTATCACAAGAAGTATTTGAGATTATGGCAAAAATATTAGAACAAAAAATCAATAATATGGAATCATATATAAAAAAAGAGTTTCCAAATGAAGGTTATTCATATAAAAAATATAAAGTGATTGAACAAGTTGATAGATATAAAGGAATGCTTCAGGATATTCATTTAAAATGTTTGAATGATATTGTTGATAAGAGTCAAACCAATGATAATCTTGCTTCTTCATAGGAATGGATACAGGAAAATATACGATGGTTGAGTTATGAACCTTATATTGATGATCAGGTAGAACTGAGATTTGTCAATCATTAATTGAAAATGGGGATTTGGAAGACGAAGAATAGGATTTAAGAAAGACAATTTTACAGAATATTGTTGAAAATAATTATTATGATTATTATTGTTGTGATGCAATGTTGAAATTGACTGAGCACCTGTGTACAAATAAAGAAGAATATCTTTTCTATGCAAGTGTATTGGAAACAAAATCAAGATACCAGAAGAAGGCAGCCTATATCTACCATAAGTATGGAAGAAATGATAAATATATTGCTTATCTTGAAAATTATTTAAATCGTCAAAGTGAAGAGTATGTAGATTTAATTACATATTGTATGGAAAATAAGTTCTATGAAGATGCAAAACGTGTAGCAGATATTGGATTAGAAAAATGTCGTGAAGATTTAACATTGATTTTCATTTGTTTACTTTTAGATGCACAAAGAAATCAAGATAAAAAAACTTTTCAGAAATTATATGCTAGTGCAAAAAGGTGTTAATGTGTAGATATTAATAAAGTGAATAATGTATTGAATGCTCAAAAAATATTATAGTTGATAATATTTTATCCTAGGATGAGTCCTAATATAGGAAATGGTGAGGGGGTGATAGTCATGTGTGGTGGCATTATTGCACAAAAGATTGTAATGACCCATGTAGAAGTTTAAAAAATATTTTACATGGGAGGATTAGAAAATGAAAGAAAATAAATATGATGATGAAACGTTTTTTCAAAAATACAGTGAAATGAATCGTTCAAAGAATGGTTTAAAAGGTGCTGGTGAATGGTCTGAATTGCAGAAAGTACTACCTGATTTTCAGGGAAAGCATGTACTAGATTTAGGTTGTGGTTATGGATGGCATTGTTTATATGCTGCCATTCATGGAGCAGAGTATGTTTTAGGAACTGACATTTCTAATAAAATGTTAGAAATTGCATTGGAGAAGAATGGACATCCACATATTGAATATCGTCAAGGTGCTATGGAAGATCTGAATTTATCAAATGAACAATTTGATATAGTCATGAGTTCATTAGCCTTACATTATGTTTTGGATTATGAAAATTTGGTTGAGAAGATAGAAAAATGGTTAAAACCTAAAGGATATTTTGTGTTTTCCGTAGAACACCCATTGTTTACGGCAGAAGGTAAGCAAGATTGGTATTATGATAATCAAGGGAATGTTTTACATTTTCCAATTGACAATTATTTTTATGAAGGAAAAAGAGATGCTGTGTTTTTAGGTGAACATGTGATCAAGTATCATCGGACATTAACGACATATCTTAATACCTTGCTCATACATCATTTTGAATTATTAAACATTATTGAACCGCAACCACCACAGGATATGATGGATTTACCTGGAATGGCTGATGAAATGAGAAGACCAATGATGTTAATTGTTCTTGCTCAAAAGAAGTTTTGATATGTTTTATTAGAATAAATAAAGAGTAGTTTTCAGGAGGAAATACTATGCATAAAAATGGATGTTTAATATGTGGTGAAGAACTGGTTTACTCAAATTATGAACAAGAAGCTGAATGTGTTTTTTGTCATCAGAAGTTTAAGACACATGCTATCTGTCCACATGGTCATTATGTTTGTGACACATGTCATGCCCAAAAAGGAATTGAGGTCATCAAAGAAATATGCTTACATATGAAATCACGTTCATCTATAAAGATTATTCAAAAAATTATGGATTCTCCATATATTTGTATGCATGGACCTGAACATCATATGATGGTAGTAGCATCTTTGTTGACAGCTTATTTTCATGCAGGTGGGGACATTGATTTATCTATAGCTATTGATGAAGCAATAGAAAGAGGAAAAGAAGTCCCTGGTGGTGTATGTGGTTATTGGGGTTGTTGTGGAGCGGCTATATCAGCAGGAATCTTTTTAAGTATTATCTTACATACTTCACCTTTAAGTCATGAAAGCTGGGGGTTATCTAATCAATTAACTGGTCAGTGTTTACAGCGTATTGGTGAAGTTGGTGGGCCACGCTGTTGTAAAAGAGATTCCTTTATAGCAATTGAAACAACTATTCATTTTGTTGAAGAACATTTTCATATCAAGATGCAAAAAGAGAAAATAAGTTGTCATTATCGTCAAAATAACCGTCAATGTTTAGGAACAAGGTGTCCATTTTTCCAAAAATAAACATAAAAGGGTATACAAGAGAAAACATTTGTTATATAGTAATACAAGTATATCAGGAGGTTGAAAGATGATTGAAATATTAAAAGCCATCTTATTTGGAATTGTTGAAGGTGTGACTGAATGGTTACCAATCAGTAGTACTGGACATATGATCTTATTAGA
Source organism: Candidatus Stoquefichus massiliensis AP9 (assembly GCF_000455285.1). GTDB lineage: Bacteria > Bacillota_I > Bacilli_A > Erysipelotrichales > Coprobacillaceae > Stoquefichus > Stoquefichus massiliensis. The sequence continues at coordinate 7,170 of NZ_HG005290.1, forward strand.
TGAATTTATTAAATTAGATGTTAGTGCAAAGTTTTATAGTATGTTTCAGGTTGTTATTCAATTAGGGGCGATTATGGCTGTTGTTGTTTTGTTTTGGAGTGATTTCTTTCCTTTTGGAAAGAAAAATAACAAACAGCCAATGAGTACAACAGGTATTTTATCTTATGTAAAAATGGATAAAATTATTTTATGGTTTAAAATCTTAGTTGCTTGTGTACCAGCTGCTATTGTGGGTATTTTGTTTGATGAACAGTTAGAAGCTATGTTTTACAATTATCAAACTGTTGCTATTGCATTGATTGTCTTTGGGATTGCATTTATTGTGATTGAAAATCGTAATAAAAGACAATATTCACATATTAATACATTAACAGATTTAACCTTTAACACTGCCTTCCTTATTGGGATTTTCCAGTTAATAGCAGCTATATTCCCAGGAACATCACGTTCTGGAGCAACAATAGTAGGTGCTTTATTATTAGGAGTATCTAGAACTGTGGCTGCAGAATTTACATTTTTCTTAGCTATACCGGTGATGTTTGGGGCATCTTTATTAAAGATTGTTAAATTTGGATTGGTTTTTACAACACAGGAAATGATTATTTTAGTGATTGGAATGATTGTTGCATTTATTGTATCCATATTGATTATCCAATTTTTAATGAATTATATTAAAAAGCATGACTTTAAAGTCTTTGGATGGTATCGTATTGTTTTAGGGTTAATTGTTTTGGCTTATTTTGTATTTTTAAACTAACACGATGATTTATCGTGTTTTCTTTTATGATAATATCGTGTAAAATAGAAACATGGAGGTTTTATTATGGCTAAATATGTAAAAGAAATTGCAGGAGATTATGATCATTTTATTGCATATATTGATCATAAAATGATGAATAGCAGTATTTCTGTTGATATTGAAGATAAACATAAAACAAGGGTCAATAATGTCATGTGTACTATTCTTGTTTATGAACGTTATAGTTATAGTGGGGGAAATAGAGTAAGTATGAATATTACAATTTTAGGATATCAAAAAAGTATTCAAGTTGTTGCGATTACATCAGGAGGAAGTACAGGAACTTTCTTCAAAATTAATACGATTGGTGAAGAAAATTTTTTAAATAAATTCATTGAAATTATAGAAGAATATAGAGGTGACGAGAATGTTAAAATATCAAAGAATAACAGAGGCTGATAAAGAACTTTATCACTTTTGTTTAGAACAAAAGGAATATTATAAAGTTGAGAATCAGGAAGTGACATGGGAATATGTTCAAAGTGATATGCTGCCTCCTAAAGGATTTGAAAAAGAAGAACATTATCATTATAAAATTTATGATCAAAATGATATGATTGGTTATATTGATTATTTAATTGGTTATCGTTATCATATGCTTCATGATGATTCTTATATGTGGATTGGCTTATTTTTAGTTAATCAGAATCAACAAAGACAACATTATGGAAAAAGAATCATTGAGTATATAATCAATAAGCATCCTTTTGTGACTCATATTCAACTCGCATGTTTACAAAACAATTTTAAAGGATTAGCATTTTGGAACGCTCTTGGTTTTCAGCCGATTTCTCAATCGTCATATAAATCTTTAAATGTAACAGTTTTCGAAAAAGAGAGGAATACTCATGACTAAACAAAAGTTTCAGCATATCTATAATCAAACGAATCAGCAATGTCAACAATTCGAAAAACAATCCAATCAATATGCTCTTATTCGTTTTGGTTTTCTTGTTCTAATGATTATCTGTATCTTAGTTGGTTATTTTCAACATAAATCATTTTTATATATGATATCTTTATTATGCATCGTTATATTTTCAATAATGGTTTATTTTCATAATCGTATTAAAAAAGAACTTTCTTATCATCAAGCTTTTTTAACAGTTTATGAAAAACATTTATTAAGAATGAATAATCAATGGCATCAATTTCATAAAACAGGTGAAGAGTTTCTTGATGATAAAAATTATAAAGCTCTTGATTTAGATATTTTTGGGCATCATTCTTTATTTCAAATGATTAATATATCTTTTACTCAAAAAGGTCAGGAAGAATTAGCTTTTCTGCTTACCAATGATCATCAAAAAAAAGATATTGAAAAACGTCAGGAAGCTGTTAATGAGTTATCACAGCATGAAGATTTTGTTTTAAAAATGGAAACTTTAGGAACGATGATTCCTGCACATAAAGAAAAAATTGTTAAGCGCTGGCTTCAACAATGTCTTGAACAACATATTTCTTCCATAACACCTTTTGTTTTTATTGTATCACTCATTACGCTCTTAGGGTTACTTGGTGTTTGTTTTTCAATTGCATTACCTTACAGTCAGATTGTTTTAGAAATTGGAGCCATTTTTCAATTATGTTTTGCTTTTTTCTATCTTAAAAAACATAATGATTTATTTGAACCTATCAATGACTTATGCACAGGTTTAAAAAGTTACGCACATATTTATGCACATATTCACAATCAACATTTTGAAAGTCCTTATCTGAGAGAATTACAACATGAAATTTGTATTGATGGTCAAGCTCAGGAAGGAATTCATGAATTGTATAAAATTTCTCAAAGAGTCACATATCGTCAAAATATATTTGCATATATTATATTGAATGCCTTTGGATTGTTTGATTTTATGATTAGAAATCAATATGTGAGATGGTTAGAGAAATATAGTTCATCTGTTTCTATATGGTTTGATGGTTTAGCTAAATTTGAAGCGCTAATGAGTTTAAGTGTATTGAAAATTGATGATTTTCATGTAACAATGCCTCATATCACATCTCAAAAAACGTTAAAAATGAGGTCAATCAGACATCCATTGATTGCAGATGAAAAAGTTGTAGGTAATGATTTTATCATGCAAGATTCTTTATGCATTATTACTGGTTCAAATATGTCAGGAAAAACAACATTTATGCGGACAATTGGATTAAATCTTGTTTTGGCTTATGCTGGTGGTTTTGTTTTTGCTGATGAATTACAATGCTCGTGTATGCATATCATGACATCAATGAGAGTTAAAGATAATGTTGAAGAGGGAATCTCAACATTTTATGGAGAACTCTTAAGAATAAAGGATATGATTGAGTATGCAAAAAAGAAAGAGCCTATGTTATCCTTAATTGATGAAATATTTAAGGGAACGAATTCTTTAGATCGTATAGCTGGTGCAAAAGCAACAATTCAGAAATTATCATTGCCTTATGCATATACATTTTTGACAACTCATGATTTAGAGTTGAGTCATATGCAAGCGTTGAATTATCATTTTGATGAATATTATCAGGATAATCATATTTGTTTTGATTATCGTATAAAAAAGGGCCCATCACAAACAACAAATGGTCAATTCTTATTAAAACAATTAGGTATATTAGATGAATAGTGATTTACAAATTTAAGAATTTGGTATAGACTTTATTCATTCATATTATATAAGGGGGAATGACGATGGAAGAGAAGACAATGCGTGATATGTTACCATTGACTTTTAAAGAAGAAGTTGGAAATGCTATTAGCCATGGCGTTATGGCACTTTTATGTTTAGGACTTCTGCCATTTTCAGCAGTTTATTCATATATGAAAGGTGGGACTATAAGAGCAGTTGGTGTTTCTATTTATATTATTTGTTTATTTTTGATGTTTTTGATATCCACAATTTATCATAGTATGGATTATCAGACTGAACAGAAATATGTCTTTAGAAAACTTGATCATATTTGTATCTATCTTGCGATTGCTGGAAGTTATACACCAATTGCATTGTGTGTTGTACAGGGATGGATAGGTATTTTAATTTTGATTTTAGAATGGGGTGCAGTTATTGCAGGAATTTTATTAAAATCAATTTCTAAGAAATCTTATCCAATTTTATCAACAACTATTTATTTAGTCATGGGGTGGACTGCAGTTTTCTTTATTCAGCCTTTATTAAATCAAGCATCAATTTTATTTTTATTATTAATTGTAGCAGGTGGAGTCATGTATTCGGCAGGTGTATTCTTTTATTCAAAACATAAGAATTATTTTCATTTTGTTTGGCATTTGTTTATAAATGCAGCAAGTATTCTTCATTTTATTGCGATTGTATTTTTAATGTAAAAAAGAATAACTTAGCGTTATTCTTTTTCATTTTGATAATATGTATCTAGTAGTCTTTCAGCAATTGTCTTATACTGATTGCTTAATGCACAAAGTAATAATAACATTGTTGTAAATTGATCAGGGTCATTTAAATTCATTTGATTGTGGTTAATGAATGATTGGAGAGACGCTGTAACAGAATGTGATACTTCTTTTTTTTGATTTAAAAACTGATTATAGATAGGTTCTATTTTTTCAGTACTCTCATGATATGGTTGTAATACTTTTTTTATTTCTTGAATAGAAATTGTATTTTTTAATGAATAAATTAATAACATTTGAAGAATATGATCTTTTGAATACTTTTTTCCTTTAATGGGTTTTAAAAGACCTTCTTTAGAATAATTATTAATCATAGTTTTTGTTAGCAGTTTATCATCTTTATATCTTTTATTATCAGCTAAATTAATATCAAATAGTGTCATAATCTGATCCATATAGAGATCCAATGAAGGAATATCCTGTGATTTGAGATCACTAATATTTTCTACCTGAATAAGAATATCATCAAATGCTTTGTTGTTCATAATTTCACCTCTTTTCTTATCATACATGATTTTAAAAAAAATAACAACATCTCGTTGACAAATGTATAAATTAAGATATAATAAATACATAATGTAGTTATTAAAACTATATAAAGAGGAGTTGGTAGTATGAAAAAAATATTTCAAAAGGCAATGGATCCAATTAGTAGTGAAACACATTTTATTGGAGCCTGTTTATCACTTATAGGATTGCTAGTAATGATTTTTATTGGAATGAAAGAACATATTGATTCAAATATGATGGCAGCTACAATTGTTTTTGGATTGTCACTTGTTGCATTATATAGTGCAAGCAGTATTTATCACTTTTATCAGGGAAATCAAAAGATAAAAACGATTTTACGTAAATTAGATCATTCTATGATTTATATTTTGATAGTTGGAACATATACACCAATTGCTGTGTCTTGTATGACAGTTCCACATGTTTACTATTTTTTAGGAATATTATGGATGATTGCTGTGATTGGCATTATTGTGAAGGTTTGTTGGTTAAATGCTCCACGAGCAATTGCAACCGCTATTTATTTGATCTTAGGATGGGCTATTATCTTTGATTTTCAATCTTTCTCAAGTATTTCAAGTGATTGTTTAACAATGATTGCAGCAGGTGGAATTGCTTATTCAATAGGTGCATTTATCTACATTTTTAAAAAACCTAATATCAGTGCTGCTTTTGGATTTCATGAATTATTTCATATCTTTGTTATGTTAGGATCAGTGCTTCATTATTTAGCAGTCGTTATATATATCCTTTAAAAACACTTTATGTGTTTTTTTCTTTGCTTTATGTATCATTTTTGCTTATAATAGGGAATAGGTGATAAAATGAAAAAATTAAATTTAACATATAAAAATATTGTATTATATGTTGTGTCTTTTGTTATTATAGTCGGTGGAGATCAAATTACAAAAATTATTGTTGATCATACACTTTCATTAGGAGCAAGTTATTCTATTATAGATCGTTTCTTTTATTTTACATATTCTCATAATGATGGAGCTGCATGGGGAATATTATCAGGGAAATTAAACTTGTTTTTTGTGATAGCTATTATTGCGACAATTGGAATTATTTATTATTTTGTACAATCTCAACCTTATCAGAAATTAACACGTTTTGGATTGGTATTGATTTTTAGTGGTATGATTGGTAATTTGATTGATCGTATTTATTTTGGATATGTCAGAGATTTTATTGATTTCATTATATTTGGTTATGACTTTCCTATTTTTAATGTTGCTGATATGGCCATTACGATTGGGTTTGTACTGGTCATTATAGAAGTCGGAATAGAGGAGTATAAAGCATGGAAGATATCAAAATCAGAGTTATAGAAGAACAAGTAGGAAAGCGCGTTGATAAAGTATTAGCGCAGGTATTAAGTGAGTTTTCAAGAACGCAAATTCAGCAGCTTATTCAAGGTGGACATGTGAGTGTGGCTGGGAAAGTTATAAAAGCAAGTTACAAGGTAGAGATGAATGATGAGATACTTGTCCATATACCTGAACCTGAAAACTCGGATGTGTTACCAGAAAATATTCCATTAGATATTGTTTATGAAGATGAGGATGTTGTTGTGATTAATAAACCAACTGGCATGATTGTTCATCCTTCGGCTGGAATTTATAGTGGAACACTTGTCAATGCTTTATTATATCATTGTCATGATTTATCAGGTATCAATGGAGTTATGCGTCCTGGTATAGTTCATCGTATTGATAAAGAAACAAGTGGTTTGCTGATGGTAGCTAAAAATGATAAAGCTCATCAAAGCTTGAGTGAACAATTGCAGCAGCATACAGTAACACGTCGCTATTTGGCATTGGTTCATGGATTAATTCCTCATGAGTTTGGACGAATTGAGGCACCAATTGGTCGTGATCCCCACGATCGTCAAAAAATGACGTGTACGGATAAGAATGCAAAAGATGCAATAACAAATTTTAAAGTTATTGAACGTTTTAATGATATGTCACTCGTTGAATGCCGATTAGAAACTGGACGTACACATCAGATTCGTGTTCATATGCAATATATTGGCTATCCTGTTTATGGTGACCCACAGTATGGGTTAAGAAGAGATGATACATCACATGGACAATATTTGCATGCAAAAATTTTAGGATTTATTCATCCGTCAACAGGTGAAGAAATGTATTTTGAATGTGATTTGCCAGATTATTTTGAAGAAAAATTAAGAGAGTTAAGAAAAGAAATGGAATAGGAGGAATGCATATGTCTAAAGTGATTAGTTGGGACCAGTATTTTATGGGAATTGCAAAACTATCAGCCTATCGTTCTAAGGATCCAAATACTCAAGTGGGAGCTTGTATTGTTAATCCTGATCATAAAATTGTTGGAGTCGGATATAATGGTTTGCCTTGGGGCTGTGAAGATGATGAGTTTCCATGGGCAAATAGAGATGGAGAGATGTATAATACAAAATATCCTTATGTTGTACATGCTGAATTGAATGCTATTTTAAATAGTATTCAAAATCTGAAGGGGTGTCGCATTTATGTTTCACTATTTCCATGCCACGAATGTGTCAAAGCAATAATTCAAAGTGGTATTAAAGAGATTATTTATGAAGATGATAAATATAGTGATACACCTAGTGATAAAGCTGCGAAACGTATGTTAAATGCAGCAGGTGTACAATATACAAAAATGGAAAAATTTGATATAGAAATAAAGTAGAGAGTCGATTTGATTCTCTACTTTTAAAAAAATGAAAATTGGATAAAATAAAAAGAATGGATAGCCATTCTTATTGATCTTCGATGAGAGTTTTAACTCTTTTAGTGTTTGTAAAGTTAAGTTTTGCAACTTTCATCAACATCTTTTCGCCATATTTTGTCGCAATCTTTGCAGCAACACTATCAACACTTGTGCTAGTCCCACGACAAAGATTCATTTTTAAACTCTTTGTCATATTAGCATAGTATTGTAAGTAAGCATAACGAGATAAGATTTCAGCAGCGACAATTGCCATATATTTTTTTTCGGCATCTGATTCAAACATTAAATCTTTAACAACTATAACTTCATTTTTAAGATAGTTAAAATACGTTTTTGGAGAAACAAATTGATTGATCACCTTGACCTTTACATTTTGCTTAACTTTCTGCATTACATTAACTGTAGCCTGATTGTATAGTTTTGCTTTAATATTTGCTTGATTGAAACCTTCCTGGACCATTTTATTGTAATGTGAATTATCTAAAATTAAAAGACTGTATATTAACTTATCTTTAATCAGCTTTGCACAATTGACAATATCCTGATTAGAAAGACGTGATAAATCATCGATTTTTAATTCTTTTAATAATTCAACATCAGCTTCAGTAACATAACATGCGACAACACATATAGGACCTAAATAATCAGCTGAACCTGTTTCTGCACATCCAATATGGTGAAGAGGAAAGATATCTTCCACATTAGATGTCAATTTTGCTAATTCTTTAGCAACCTTTTTAGACCAATGTTTTGCTTCCTGCAAGGCATTTTGTCCACTTAATTCTACTGTTCCATCAATTTTCGCAACGATATCACAACCAATTGCATGCGCTTTAAATATAAGGTTTGTGTCATCAACTGGAACCATTTGGCTATCATAATATTTTTTCATTTTCTCCAATGTACTATCTTTCACTTTAAGTATAATTGGTTCCACGATAATCACCTCAGTACTATTTTAACATATTTTTGTCTATTTTGACAGAACAATTTTCAAATGTTATAATATCTAAGTTTATAAGGAGGGTAATATTATGAATTTACATATGATTGATATTATTTTTGTCATTTTTTTCATATTTATGGCAATTATTGGTTATATAAAAGGTTTTGTTACAAGATTATATGATTTTATAGGAATGATTGTTGTTTTATTCTTATCATATTTTTTGGCAAAACCACTATCTTCAATTATAATATTATATAAATATGATGCAACTGATGTTTTTGCATCAATGATTGGTCAAATGATTAATCAAATCATGATTTTTATTATCTTATTATTAGTATTGATGGTTATTAAAAAATTATTAGGTCTTGTTATTAAACCTTTGCTAAAAGGTTTAATGGAGACTTTCACATTAACTTCCTTTGTTGATAAAACATTGGGTTTGCTGTTAAGTTGTATAGAAAGTGTTATGATAGCTTATTTAGTATTAGTATTTATCGTTATGCCTTTTGTTAGCGAAGGAACGACATTGATTCAGGAATCACTTATAGCAAGTCGAATTGTGAAACTTGTTCCAGATGTGAGTGAATCTATGATGGATATGACACAGTATTGGAAAGGTAATCCGACAGAAACTATTGATTCTCCTGAAACACTTACAAAACTTGTGCTGACAGCTATTGACATGAATCTTATTGATACAAATCAGGCTGAAAAAATATTAACAGATCATGTTTTAGAGTCTTTAGAAGAAAAAAATATTTCCTTAACAGAAAGTCAAAAACAACATATAGAAAGGATATTAAAAGAATCTGGATATTCTCAAACACAACTTGAGAATATTCTCAAAAATATAAATGTGAGTGGTGAATAATGAAAACAATATATGAAACATTAGAAATGAATGAAATCAAACATCAAATACAAACTTATTGTGCCTCGACATTAGGTAAAAAACAAATAGAAGATTTAATGTTGTTTGATGATCTTGATGATTTAAATGAATCTTTAGATAAAGTTGATGAGGCAATGCGTTTAATTGCGATTCAAGGACGCATGCCTTTGGGTGGATTATCTGATATTATGATGTATTTAGAAAAAGCCAATCGTGATGGAACTTTACTTGGTGATGAACTTTTAAAAATTCTTCATCATTTAGAGTGTATTCAAAGTGTTAAAAATTATCTTTTATCAAGTGAAGTCAAAACGCATTATTTACAAGAATTAAGTGATGGGCTTGTTGAACATCCACATTTAATGAATGAAATCAGAAGATGTATTATGCCTGATGGACAAGTCAGTGATCATGCAAGTCAAACATTGAGTCATATTAGAAAACAGATACGACAGATTCAATCGCATATTCGTTCACAAATGGATGCGCTTGTTAAAGAATCTAAAGATATGCTTTCTATTGATCAAATGACAACAAAGAATGATCGCCTTGTTTTGCCTGTTAAATCAAATTATAAGAGTCAAATCAAAGGACTTGTTCATTCTCAAAGTGCAACGGGGCAAACGCTTTATATTGAGCCTGAAAATATTGTGAATATGAATAATCAATTGAGTGTCTATCAAAGTGAAGAAAGAGAAGAAGTGATGCGTATTCTTTATGAGATTTCACAAATTGTGAAAGGACATTTTATTCATTTTCGTTTTAATTTAGAAATATTAGAGGAACTTGATTTTATTTTTGCAAAGGCTCAATATGGCTACATTCATCAATGTTGTCGACCTCATATTGAAGAAAAGGGACATCGGATTTCTTTGAAGCAGGCACGTCATCCTTTGATTGATGAAAAAAAGGTTGTAGCGAATGATATTATATTATTACAGCATCGCATGTTATTGATTAGTGGTAGTAATACTGGTGGAAAGACTGTTACTTTAAAAACTGCTGGATTATTATCTTTAATGGCGATTTGTGGGATTCCTGTTCCTTGTTTGGAAGCACATATTCCTTTGTTCGATAATATCTATGCTGATTTGGGAGATGAACAGTCTATAGAACAGTCGTTATCAACATTTTCTAGTCATATGATGAAGATTATTGATATCTTAAAACATGCAACTGCAAGGAGTTTAGTCATTCTAGATGAAATTGGTTCGGGAACTGATCCTCAGGAAGGGGAAAGTTTGGCTGAATCAATTTTGACGAGATTTATTGAAATAGGATCTTTTGTCTTAGCTTCTACTCATTATGGTAAGTTAAAGACATTTGCAAAGGAACATCCAGAAATATTGATGGCTGCTGTTTCTTTTGATTTAGAGGCAATGCGCCCAACATATCAGTTAAAACTTGATAGTGTTGGACAATCTTATGCTATTGAGATTGCACAGTTGTTGGGATTGGAACAACAGATTGTAGATCAGGCTCAAACTTTAAAGATTGCTTCTATGAGTGAGCATGAACGACTAATGGAACTATTAGAGAAAAAACAAGAACAGTTAGAACAAAAAGAAACAGAATTACAGCAATTAATGATTCATAATCAAAAACTGGAAAAACAATATCATCACCAGCTTCATCAACTAGAACAACAAAAAAATGAACTGCTAAAAAAAGCCAAAGATGAAGCCAATCAATTATTAGAAAATGCAAAAGAAAATATTGATTTGGTTGTTGAGACAATCAAGACATCATCATTAAAACAACATGAAATTATTCAGGCTAAACATGATTTAGAGCAAATGAAATTTATGGCTCAAGAGCCAATAATGAAACAGGAACATTCTTTAAAAGTTGGAGATCGTGTTAAGGTTGTTAAAATGAATCGTGAAGGGGATATTGTTGAGGTACTTAAGAATCATATGATTACTGTATCTTTGGCAGGATTAAATATTAAACTTCATGAAGATGAAGTGATATATATGCATCCGGCAACAAAAATTAAAAATGTTAAGAAAGCTGCAGTTAAAAAGTCAACAATTACGAAAACAGGAACTTATGAAATTAATGTTATAGGAAAACGCTATGAAGAAGCGATGGCATTGGTTGATAAGTTCTTGGATGATGCTTTAGTTTTAGGTTATCCTCATGTACGTGTTATTCATGGCATGGGAACAGGTGTTTTGCGTAAAGGAATCAGAAAAATGCTAGATAAAAACAAACATGTTGTTTCTTATCGTGATGGCGGACCTAATGAGGGTGGATTAGGTGCAACACTGGTTTATTTTGAATAATGAATGATTTAATTAGAAATAAACTCTCTTTATTACCAGCAACACCTGGCTGTTATTTAATGAAAAATCAAGAGGGTATAATTATTTATGTTGGAAAGGCAAAAAAATTAAAAAATCGTGTTCATTCTTATTTTGTGGGTGCTCATAATTATAAAACAACAAAACTTGTGAGTGAAATTGTTGATTTTGATTACATTGTGACTGATAGTGAAAAAGAAGCATTATTACTTGAAATTAACTTAATCAAAGATTATGCCCCTAAATACAACATTATGTTTATGGATAATACATATTATCCGTATATTCAAATGACACATGAAGAACATCCAAGATTAAAGATTGTTCGTCATGCAAAAGAAAAGAAAGCTAAACATTTTGGACCTTTCCCTGATGCAACTGCTGCAAGAGAAACATATAAATTATTAGATCGTTTATATCCACTAAGAAAATGTAATCATATTCCTAAAAAACCTTGCTTATACTATTCATTGAATCAATGCTTAGCACCTTGCATACATGATGTTGATGCAGAAGAATATATTGAAATAAAGAAATCTATTTCTAAATTATTAAATGGTGATATAAAAGATAAAGTTAATGAACTGACAGAAAAAATGAATAAGGCAAGCGAAGAATTGAATTTTGAACAGGCAAAAGAATATCGTGATTTAATTTCACATATTCGTTATGTCACTGCTAAACAGCATGTCCAGTTTAATGATCAAATTGATCGTGATATTTTAGGTTATTATGTTGATCATGGTTATTTAAGTATTCAATTGTTTTTTATGCGTAATGGAAAATTACTTTCCAGAGATTTGAATTTAGTGCCCATTAGTGAAAATGTAGAAGATGATCTCCAACAGTTTATTGTCAGTTTTTATCAAAGCAATACTTTACCTAAAGAAATTCTTTTGCCTACAGATATAGAAATCGATGTATTACAGGAAATTTTGGATTGTAAAATATTAAAACCACAAAAAGGTAATAAATATTCCTTGGTTCAAATGGCTATTGAAAATGCGAAAGAATCTTTAGAAAAGAAATTTCAATTGATTCAAAAAAATGAAGCAGCAACAATTGGTGCCATGCAGCAGCTTGGTGAATTGCTGCAAATTAAGACACCTCATGTTATTGAGTTGTTTGATAACTCTAATATTCAAGGAGCTTATGCAGTTGCTGGAATGGTTTGCTTTAAAGATGGGCTGCCTTCTAAAAAGGATTATCGTAAATTTAAGATTAAAACAGTTGAGGGTCCTGATGATTATGCGAGTATGCGAGAAGTTATTTATCGTCGTTATTATCGAGTATTAATGGAAGGGTTAACACCACCAGATATGGTGATTGTTGATGGGGGATTGGGCCAAATTCATGTTGCAAAAGAAGTTATTGATTCATTAAATATGCCTATACAAGTTTGCGGCTTAGCTAAGGATGATAAGCATTCTACAGCAGTTTTGCTTGATAGTGAAGGGAAAACTATTCCTATTAATCCTAAAAGTGAATTGTTTTTCTTACTAACGAGAATGCAAGATGAAGTGCATCGTTATGCAATTAGTTTCCATAAGAATGTTCGCTCTAAATCATTATTTTTATCTGTTTTAGATGATATTGATGGAATAGGTCCTAAACGTAAAAAGCAGCTCTTAAATCGTTTTAAAAGTGTTAAAAAGATGAAGGAAGCATCGTTGAATGACTTATTGGAAATTTTACCTGAAAAGGTTGCTGAAGAACTTTATCAATCTTTACATATTGATATGAACGAATAATTGTTTTT
>NZ_HG005290.1:21978-73188 GCF_000455285.1 Candidatus Stoquefichus massiliensis AP9
CTCATATATTAAATAAGGGAGGGTTACAATGCATTCCTTATTAACCAAAAGAGAAAAAGAAATATTCACATTATTAACACAAGGTCAATCAACAAAAGATATTGCTGATGATTTATGCATCAGTGAAAAGACTGTGAGAAATCATATTTCAAATGTGATTCAAAAACTAGGTGTTCAATCGAGAATACAGGCTGTATTAGAATTAATTAAAATGAAAGAAATTGATTTTTAGAAATCAATTTCTTTTCTTTAAAAATAATGTGATATGTATTATAATGGTCAAGAAAGGGTGATTGCATGAGATTGAAAACATGGCATTTGTTTTTAGTAATTATTGTTTTGTTTGGTTGCTCTTTTTATGTTGTTAATTTGAATTTTGATAAATTTTATCGTGTGAATGGAATTAATAATGATAATCGTGTCTTAATTGAAAAGTATTTAGATGAAGATGAACAGACATATTTGGTAGAAAATCAAATTCCTATTCATCAGTTTATTGACTATATAGAATATGATGATTTTCATTTATCTAATTATCAATATTATAATTTCTTGGATGATTCAGGACGCTATAGCAAAATATCTGATATCTTAAAAACAGGAAATAGTTTATCAACAAGATTAAATTATTTATATAAAAGTCATGCACAAAATGAAGCAAAAACACTCATTGATAAAGCATTAGAAATGGCTTTTTTAAATGAAGAGAATTTTCGTTTTGATTACATAGATTTGTATGTTGCGTTGAAACCATTATATCGTGAAACTGATTATTCTTATATTCAGGATAGTGAAATATATGTTGAAAAATTAAATAATCTTGGTATTAAAGACAGCAATGAAGTGAAAGAAACAATAAAAATGTTAGCAACTGCATATAATCAAAAGAGTTTAAAAGCTTTACTTATGGAGGAATTACCTAAGGGAACAGAGATTGTATATAATCCCTATGAATTATCAACTATTGTTGATCAGCATCATTATATTGGTCAATATGAACCAAATGGGTTACTTTTAACTCAAGATATTCCTAGAGTGAGATATGCAATGTATTTGCAAAGTGATGCCTATAGTGCACTATTAAAGATGTATGAAGAAATAAGTAAGACATATAGTGGTTTTCTTCTAAGAGAGGCTTATTTGTCACCTAAGACATTATCAGCTAAAGAAGTTGGTTACAATGAATATCAGTTAGGTTTAACAATATGTATCACTCAGTCACAAAAAGCATATAAAGATTTTGAAACAACAGAAATGTCAAAATGGCTACAGGAACATGCGTATGAATATGGTTTTATTCTACGTTATCCACAACATAAAGCTTCTATAACAAATCATGCTTATGATGCACATATTTATCGTTATGTTGGAAAGTCTTTAGCTAAATCTTTGCATGATTCAGAAATGACATTAGAAGAATATCATAATCAATCATAAGTTAGGAGAGAAAATATGGATAAACCAATCGGTATATTTGATTCAGGTGTTGGGGGGTTAACAGTACTTGATCATTTAAAGATGATATTACCACATGAGAATATGATTTATATTGGAGATAATATTCATTGTCCTTATGGTGAAAAAACAAAAGAACAATTATTAAAATATACACGTGAAATCTGTGATTTCTTTATTTCACAAAATGTAAAAATGATTGTTTTAGCCTGTAATACAACAAGTGCTAATGTCTTAAATGAATTACAGCAATTCTATCCTCAAATACCTATTGTAGGTGTTATCAACTCAACTGTTCATGATTTTTTGAGTCGGCATTTAAAACGTGTTTTGGTTATTGCAACACATGCAACAATTCAATCTCATAAATACAAAGAAATAATCCATCACTATGATCAGTCGATTCAAGTTTATGAATTAGCTACACCTAAGCTTGTTCCTCTTGTTGAATCAGGACAATACAAAGAAGGTATTGAGGATATATTAAAAGATTATCTAAAGCCTTATATTCATCAAGTCGATTCACTTATTTTGGGATGTACACATTATCCAATTATCTTAGATCAAATGAAAAATGTTTTCTATGATAAGGATTATATTTCTAGTAGTGAAGCAATATGCGAGGAAGTTTCTTCTTATTTATTGGTCCATCATTTGCATTGCCAATCTGAGCAGATGGGGAGTATACAGATTTATACTACGGGAAATCCACAGGAATTTCGTTATTCTTCAGAAGGATTCTTTGATTATCAGAATTTAGAAATTCAATATTTAGATTTTAAAAGTGAAATTTTATAGATTTCACTTTTCTTGTTCTAATTAAAAGTGATTTTCATATCTTATCTTGAGGTGGGATCATGAAAAAGAAGATAGGTGTTATTTCTGTTTTAATCATATGTTTGACATTTGTATCATATATTTATTTGCAAAAAGATACAGAGAGTGAAAAGAATACGGATGTTTATTTGCGTACTATGGTATTTAAAGATAAAGATAATGAATTGATTCCTATTTCTGTTAATTTTCATAGTCAGGTTGAATTGGAAGAAGAAGTGAGAAATTGTATAGATTTTATGAAATCTAAAGAATTGATGAGTTATGGATTATATCCGGTATTGAGTGAGGATTTAGAAGTTGAATCGGTTGATGTTAAGGATAAATTATTAACAATCAACTTTAATGATCAATTATATTCTAATCAGGATGCATTAGATATTATTGAAGCTTTAACTTTTACGATGACTGATAATCAGGATATTAGACAGTTAAAACTTCAAATTCAAGGAGAAGATGTTTCCTATTTACCTAATAGTACAATTCCTTTATCTTCTTTAACGCATGAACTTGGTTTAAATAATTTTGAAGAAACATCGCAACTTCTTCATCAAACAATTCCTGTTATGGTATATCATCAGAAAATTATTAATCAATATTCTTATTATGTTCCAACAACCATGAGAATAGATGAAAATGAATCATTAAAATCACAAGTTCAAACAATATTAAGTTATGTGCAAAGTAAAATTCATTTATTGGATGCGAAATTAGAAAATGGATTATTAACAATCAATATCGATTCTAATGTTTTATTAGATAATGAAAAAATAGATCAAAATCTGGAAGATTTAATTGTCCTATCATTATCTTCATTAAAAGATGTGAAAGATGTTGAAATTAAGATTAATGGTGAAGATGTTAGAACAAAGCAATCATCACAAATTGAATATAACTATATAAAAATATAAATATTTTTGATATAATGTTTATCGGTGATGAATATGAAGAAAATAGTAGTCATGTCTGATAATCATGGCGATGATAGAATGTTAGAATATGTGAAAGATATGGAACCACATGCTGATTATTACGTTCATTGTGGTGACAGTGAAGCTTATTATCAAGAAATGTTAACTGGATATATATGTGTGAAAGGGAATAATGATTGGGCTTTGGATTTACCACAAGAAGCAAAATTAATCGTTGAGGATATCCCAATATTGATTACACATGGACAACATTTCAATTTTTTTAATCGAGAATTGGCAATGAATGATTTACTAACAAGAAATCAGTGTCAAATCTTATTGTGTGGTCATACACATATTCCTCTTTTTCAACAGGATGGATCATATTATTATATTAATCCTGGGTCAACTTCTTTACCGCGTGGTGGAAGTGAAAGAAGTTATGCGATTGTGACTATTGATCATGGTAAAATTCAGTGTGAATTCAAAAAAATTGAGTTATAATAAACTCAATTTTTTTAATGGACAATATGTGTTGCTTTTAGTATCTCAATAAAGAGAATAGGGGACATGCTTAATCCCAAGCCAATGATATAATGTTGCATAGGAAGTGATGTCAAGGCAAATAATGTAGATATCGGTGGAATAAATAAAACAATAGCGACTAATGCAAAAGAAATAAGAGCTGCTTTGTTTAGCATTGGATTTGTCAATATTCCAATTTTGAAAAGTGATTTATTAGAACGCATATTGTAGGATTGAAAAACTTGAGATAAAGCCAAAACCATAAAGCAAAGTGTACGTCCAGCTTCAAGTGAATTTAAAGAAGTTTTTCCATAATAGAAAGCAAAGAGTGATAAACCTCCAAATAATAAGCCTTGAATTATAATTCTTGCACCTAATCGATGAGCAAAAATACTTTCATCTTTATGACGAGGAGGTTCATTCATTACATCATCTTCGATTTCCTCCATACCTAAAGCAATTGCAGGTAAACTGTCAGTGACAAGATTAATCCAAAGTAATTGCATAGAAAGTAATGGAGCCTGTTTAAAAATGAGCATGGAAATAAAGACAACAAGAACTTCACCAATATTTGTTCCTAGTAGATAACCAATTGTCTTTCTAATATTCTGATAAATTCCACGTCCTTCTTTGACTGCTTCAACAATGGTTGCAAAATTATCATCCATTAATGTTAAATCGGCTGCTCCTTTGGCAACATCAGTACCAGTAATTCCCATAGCACAGCCAATATCACTTGCTTTTAAAGCTGGGGCATCATTGACACCATCGCCAGTCATAGAAACGATGGCTTTTTGTTTTTGCCAGGCTTTAACAACACGAATCTTATCTTCTGGTGAGACACGTGCATAAACGGATATATTTTGAATTCTTTCCTCTAATTGCTGATCACTTAACATTGATAATTCATTGCCAGTAATCGCTTCATCTCCATCTTGCAATATACCTAATTCTTTAGCTATAGCACAAGCTGTGACAATATGATCGCCAGTAATCATGATAGGCTTAATGCCGGCTTTTAAGCAAGTCGAAACAGCCTCTTTTGCTTCTTGACGAGGAGGATCAATCATTCCCACTAGACCCATAAAAGTTAATCTATTTTCGATATTTTCAATTGTTGGATCAGAAGGAATCTCATCTATATATTTATATGCCACAGCAATGACACGTAAAGCATGGCGACTTAATTCTTCACTCATCATAATTGCATTATCTAAATCGCCCTGATGACATCTTTTCATTAATTCATCACAAGCACCTTTTGTGATTACAAGAAAACGATTGTCTTTTTTGACAATAACACTCATTAATTTACGTTCTGAATCAAAAGGCAACTCTAATACACGCGGATACTGTTTATTTAATTCTTCGATATGAATATGATTTTTCATACATGCAGCAATGATACTTGTTTCTGTTGGGTCACCAATATGAACATCCTGACCATCAATATGGTTGACGGAACCATTTGAACATAATGTTCCATATTTTAATAATTCAACAATATCATTAGTATTATGATCACTAATATCTTCTAAAATTTTAGCATCTGTAAAAGCCTTAACAAGAGTCATTTTATTTTGTGTTAATGTTCCTGTTTTATCAGAACATATGACACTCGTACTACCTAAAGTTTCAACAGCTGGTAATTTTTTAACAATAGCATTGCGCTTGGACATTTTTCCAACACCAATAGATAAAACGATTGTCACAATAACAGGTAGACCTTCAGGAATAGCAGATACTGCTAAAGATACAGAAGTCATAAATATTTCAATCCATGAAATACCATCAATTAATCCAATAATAAAGATAATCATACAAATAACTATTGCCATAATTCCCAATAAACGTCCTAATTCAGCTAATTTTTCTTGTAAAGGTGTTTTGGTATCTATTTCGTTATTTAATAAACCAGCAATTTTTCCCATTTCAGTATGCATACCTGTATGTGTCACAATTGCTAGTCCTGTTCCATAGGTAATGCTACAGCCAGAGTAAATCATATTGATACGATCACCAATGGGCGCATTATCTTCAATCACCACATCGGCTTTCTTATCAACTGGTAAAGATTCCCCTGTTAGAGCAGATTCTTCAGATTGTAGGCTAGATGATGTTATTAGTCTGGCATCAGCTGGCACAAAATCACCTGCCTCTATTTTAATTAAATCTCCAACAACCAATTCATTGGCAGCAATGACTTGTTCTTTTTTATCACGAATAACACGTGCATGTGGAGACGAGAGTGACATTAATGCTTCTAATGATCTTTCAGCTTTATTTTCCTGAAAGACGCCCATAATGGCATTTAATACAACAATCAATAGGATTAAAAAAGGTTCAAAGAAAGCTGATGCATCTTCTTCTTGAAATGCTAATCCAAATGATATTGCTGCTGCAATTAACAAGATAATAATCATAGCATCCTTAAATTGATCTACAAATTTTTCAAGATTTGTTTTTTTCTTACCTTCCTGAAGTTGATTAAATCCGTTTTCAGCAAGGCGTTGCTTGGCTATTTCTGATGTCAGACCATCATTGGAATCTGTTTTTAAATCATGGACAACATCGTCTATGGATCGATTATATCCTTTCATAAATGATTACCTCCTTAAAATATTTTTCTCCTTTTATTATATCACTATCTCTCTTTTTTTTAATAGAAAGCATTATTTAAAAAAATATTTATAGGATATATTTGTATTTTTTTAAAAAATAATCAAAAAGTCTTGCAATATAGTTCATTATATGATATTATATATTGGCAGTTGAAAATCAGATGTCTACGTAGCTCAGCTGGATAGAGCACACGCCTTCTAAGCGTGCGGTCACAGGTTCGAATCCTGTCGTGGACGCCATTCAAAAATTAAGCCTCGTAAGAGGCTTTTTTATATGTTATAATAATCATATGGAAGAGGTGAGGAGTATGAAGAAAGCACCTTTTTATAAAAGTGTTGGCTATGCATGGGATGGCATTTTTGCATGTTTAAAGAAAGAAAGGAATATGAAAATACATTTATTGATGATGCTAGCAGTCATTATTTGTGGATTTATATTTTGTTTAAGTATAATGGAGTGGATTGTGTGCGTTTTACTATTTGGATTCGTGATCTCTTTAGAAATCCTCAATACAGCTATTGAAGCTATCGTTGATATGATTAGTCCAGAATATCATCCTCTTGCCAAACTAGCAAAAGATGCTGCGGCTGGTGCAGTTTTAGTGAGTGCTTTGATGGCTGCAATTATTGGGTTAATGATTTTTATACCGAAATTATTAGGAGTCTTCTAATTGAGAGACTCTTTTTTCAATAATGTAGAGATAACTGCAAATAAGCAAAGTAAAGAAAATTTCTAAATAACCATTAACTCTCGTAAAAATAATAAGCAGTAAAGCTAAAAACTGTACACCCAAATCATAAAACCAATGAATCTGAATATAAATTTGTGGATAATTTAATGATAAGAAGTGATTATAAATAAAAATGAGTCCTATAAAAACAAGGCTTGGTATCATTGAACAAAAAACATGTAATTGTGATAAAAAATCTTTTTGATTGATTGTATATGGTGCAAAAGCACCAATACTCATGAGCACTGCTGCAAAAATAATCAGAAATATTATGCTTTTTTTATGATGTTTTAATAAATGAAGAATCTTTAACATTTTGTATGCAAAAAAGATTGCTGATAATAAAGTGAATCCAATCACCAGCAGATGATATTCTGGCATGGTTGAGACACCTGTTATATTTTCATACATTAAATCAGCTCTTGAAGATACATAAATTGTGAGTAATAAAAAGAATAAATATGCCATAAAAAATACCTCTTTGAAAAATTATATACTTTTTTTAAAAAATAAAAAGAAAAAACGTAAAAAAATGCGTATATAAGAAGTAAGGAGGAAAATATTATGAGAGCAATATTAGATGCACTTAATTTTGAAGTAGGAAATCCCTATGATGAAAGTTCTGAGGTTCATGTTCATTTTGAATATGAACGTTTAAGTGAAAGTGAGGTGAAATTCTTTTTACATGTGTATGTGGGAATTGAAGAGATTGATGATTTTAGGTTTTATTTAAAGATGATTTATATTATTGATTGTGAAGATGATATATTTGAAAATGATGATGAAATGATTGAAAAATCTATTCATTGTATGATTCCAACTTTAACGCAAATGATTATAACTTTAGATAATGTAATGAAAGAAGAAGGACAATAATGTCTTTCTTCTTTCACATTTTAGGTATTTTGACATACTCTAAAGTGAGGTGGGATAATGTGTTAATATTTGTTAATCATGATGATATGCGTTCTTTAGAATTGATGGAAGAAATGATACGTCGGGGCTATTATGTGAGTGATCAGTTTAAAGATATGAGATATGCAGATGTTCTTTATTTAGGATTGAAAGGACCAGATAGAAAGAATCGTATAACAACACATCAGGAAACAGAAATTATTGATCAAAATATTTTTAAAAGTTTAAAGGAAAACTGTTTGATAATAACATTGATTGATAATGGATATTTGGAAGAACTATCGAAAGTGTTTCATTTTCGATATATTGCTCTTTTGAATGATGAAAATTTTGTAAAGAAAAATAGTATATTAACGGCCGAAGGTTTGATAGCCTATGTCATAGGACATCGTAGGATGCCAATATATCAAAGTCATGTTGATGTTTTAGGTTTTGGACATTGTGCAAAACCGATCATTGAATATCTTGTCGCGATGAAAGCTGAAGTAAGGGTTGCAGTAAGAAACGCACAATATCAAAAAGAAATCGAAGCAATGGGAGCTCAATATATTGCAATTCAAGATTTGAATTTATCGCAAACTGATATATTAATCAATACAGTTCCTTCTGTTATTCTGAAAGAAGAACAGTTGAAAGATAGTTGTCAACATATAATGATTGTTGATATTGCTTCATATCCATATGGAATTGATCATCACTATGCTTTATCAAAAGGAATGAATTGTCAGATTTTATCATCAATACCATGTAAATATGCTTATGGATATGCTGGTATGATGGTTGCTAATGTTATTGAAAGGGAGTTAGAGAATGCTTAAATTAGGAATATGTATTACTGGATCTTTTTGCAGCATGGATGATATGTTATATGTTTTAGATGAATTAAAAGATGATTATGATATTGAGGTCTTTTTAACTCCACATGTGAATATAATGAATACGAGATTTTATTCTCATGAGGATTTAAAAACTGAAATTCAAAAAAGAGTAGGGCAGAAAATTCATACAACAATTCAAGAAGCTGAAGTTTATGGACCAATGAAGAAATTAGATGCGGTTCTTGTTTATCCGTGTGATGCGTCTACATTAGCTAAATTAAATCATGGTATTAATGATAATGCTGTGACAATGCTTATTAAGTCATCTTTAAGGAATGCTACTCCTATTGTTCTTGGAGTTTATTCTAATGATATTTTGTCTTTTAGTGGACAAAATTTATTTACGTTGATGGGACGTAAGCACTTTTACTTTGTTCCTATGTATCAAGATCATTATAAAAATAAACCTAACAGTATGATTGCCTGTAAAAACAAAGTGAAAAAAACTTTATTATGTGCTTTAGAAAACAAACAATATCAGCCTTTCATATTAGGATATAAGGAGGTATAAAATGAGAGAGATATTTACTGCTTTAATAACACCTTTTAATCAAGATCAATCAATAGATTATCCTGGATTATATCGTATTATGGATAAACTGATTGAAGAAGGGAATAAATCATTTTTATTATGTGGAACAACTGGTGAAACTTCAACATTAAAATTAGATGAAAGAAGAATGTTAGTTGAAAATGTTTTGGAAAAATACCCAACCATTCGTGTCATTGTGGGCATTAGTTCTAATAGCACATCTCAAGTAATACGACATATTCAAATGTATAAAGATAATCCTCGTATTTATGCATTTTTAGTTATTGTCCCTTATTATATCAAACCTAGCCAAAGTGGTATTTTTAAACATTTTGATTTAATTGCTTCATCAACAGAAAAGAAAATCATGATTTATAATATTCCTAGTCGTTGTGGAGTGGCTATTGAAGTATCTACAGTGATTCGTTTAGCTAATAAACATAAAAATATTATTGGTATGAAACAATGTGGTCCTTTAGAAGAAATTCATCAGATTAAAGATGCTTTACCTCAATTTAAGGTTTATATTGGTGATGATCATTTGTTATTAGAAGGATTAAAACAAAGAGCAGATGGTGTTATTTCAGTAACTAGTCATTTAGATTATCCATTAATTGAAGAAATATGCAAAAATGAGAATGTCTTTGATGATCGCTATTTAAAATTAATTAGTGAATATGTTTTTATTGAACCATCACCTGCACCTATTAAGTATATCTTAAGTCAACTTGGGTATATTCAAAATATATTACGTTGTCCTTTAACACCAATTGGTGAAGCTTCTGAAGTTAAGTTAGCACCATTAATTGAAAAATATAAGAAAATGATTTGATGAGTGGCACTTTATATGATATGATAATCATACTTTTGAAAAAACTATACACAATATAAAAAGACATGTATAATGATTATAGTTATATACAAAGAAAAGAAAGGGTGAAAAAATGAAAAACGATATCATTAGGTTTATACCTATGGGTGGACAGGCAGAAATGGGCAAAAGCATGTACTGCTTTGAAATTAATGAAAAGATATTTATAATAGATTCAGGTTTCCGTTTTCCTGATTCAGATAAACTAGGTGTTGATGTCATCATTCCTAGTTTTACATATTTAGAAGAGAGGTTAGATCAAATTGCTGCGATTATTATTACGCATGGTCATGATGATGCAATGGCCGCATTACCATATCTTTTACAAAGCGTGAATGTTCCTGTATATGCTCCTGATTTAACTGGAGATTTAATTGAACAGATGATTGATCGCTTTCAGCGTCATAATCGTGTAAAATTGGATTTAGATTTACGTCGTGTCAATCGAAATGCTTCTATTGATATAGAAGGTATTCCAGTTGAGTTCTTTCCAGTGACACATTCGATTCCTGGAAGTGTAGGCGTGGCATTGTGGACGAATAGAGGGTATTTGGTTTATAGTGGTGAATTTATTATTGATTTTGGTGCTCCTGAGGGATTTAGATGTGATATTCAAAAGATGATGGAGATAGGGAAAAAAGGTGTTTTGGCTTTATTGGTGGAATCATCAAGTGCAAAGCATGAAGGCTATACATCACCAAATCATAAATTAACAAATAAGATTGATCATATTTTTGAAGATAGTAATGAGAGAATTATTATTTCAAGTTATGCTCAAAATGTTTTTAGAACAAAAGAGATTATTGAATTAACAAAGAAATATAAACGTCAGATTGTTTTCTATGGTAGAGATAAATATGACAAAACAAATAGTTTATTGCGTATAGGAAAAAAATCAAAAGAACCAATTATTGATGTACCAGTGCAATTATTAGGAAAAAAAGAAAATATTGGCCAATCTCAATATGATAGTAATTATGTTATTTTATTAAGTGGAAGTCCACGTCATATTTATCATGATATATGTGATATTATTGATGGAGGAGATGAACTGTTAAAATTGAGATCAGGAGACACATTTGTTGTTGCTTCTCCAGTTTTACCAGGAACTGAGAAAATTGCGAATAAAGCACATAATGGACTTTATAAAACAGATGCCCATATTCATTTATTAAAAAATAAAGATTTATTTTCAATGCATGCTTCTGAAGAAGATATTAAAGTCATTATTCAGATATTTAATCCAAAATACTATATTCCAATAAAAGGTGAATATCAGCATTTGATTTTTAATCAGCAAATTGCTTTGGAGATGGGAATAGACAAAGATCATATTGTGATTTTAGATAATGGTGAACGTATTACTTTAAAAGATGGTGAATTAATACCAGGACGTGAATCTTTTGAAATTGAAGATGTGATGATTGATGGTATTGGAATTGGTGATGTTGGTGAGAAAGTCATTGATGATCGTATTCAGCTTGCAAATGATGGTGTTGTTATTGTTGGTTTGACAATTTCTCGTGAAACAAAGGAAATTATTGCTCAAACTGATTGTCAGTCAAGAGGGTTTGTATATTTAAAGGATTCGGAGTATGTTATTAAACATGTTATTGAAATTTGTGAGAATGTTGTTGGTAGGTTAAAAGAAGATCCACAGTTAGAAATTGCTGATATTAGATCGATGATGAAAGATCAGTCAATGAAATATATTATTAAAGAAACTGGGAAAAAACCTGTTTTTATAGGTGTTGTTGTAGAAATCTAAGCAAGAGAAAATCTTGCTTTTTCTTTTCATTGAAAGAATATTTTGTTATAATGGGTAAAGCGAAAGAAGGTGAGGATATTGGCTAAGTCAAAACGCTCTAAAAAATCTAAACAACAACTTATTGAAGAGACATTAAGATTAAGAATTATCACTTTACTTGGTATTTTCTTGATTATTATTGCAGCCTTAAGATTAGGTTTTATTGGGCAGGGTCTTCATCAATGCTTTGCATTTATCGTTGGAAATCTTTATGGGGTTGTATATTTGGGTTTGATTGTTTTAGGGATTTATATCATTTATAAGGCGTCTATTCCTAGATTGAATGGGCCTGAAGCCATTGGTATATATTTAATTTTTGTGAGTGCTGTGACCATTGCCTCGTTGCCAAGCCAACCACAGGTAAAAGGACTAGGTGTTATCAATACATATATACAAAGTCGTTTGTTTAATAAAGGTGGTTTTTTAGGGACTGTTTTTTATGGGTCTTTTAGTGCGTTGTTTGATTATTTAGGAGCACTTATTTTAGCAATTGTTATTTTATTAATTGGATGTGCTTTATTGTTTAGTAAGATCTATATGCAATATCAGTCACAACATAAAAAGAAAAAGAAGAAAAAATCAATACATAAACAATCAGTTGAATCAAGTGAACCATCAGTTCAAACAATTGTTTTAAAAAAGAAATCACATTTCTTTGATTTCTTATCTAAAGACCAGGAGATTCCGTTATTCCCTGATGATGTTTTTGAAGATTCACCATCAGATCGACCATTGGATCCAGAAATTACGAGTGCATTTGAATTTAATGATCAAAATATGAAATTAGATATTAAGGAAATGACACCATTAGAAGAAACAAAAGAAGAGGAAGAAAAGATAATCAAACCAAGTGTAAAAACATCTTCTCATTATCAATTACCACCACTCTCTTTATTATCTACAAAATCAACAAATAATGCTTCAAAAGAAAGAAACTCAGCAAATAAAAATGCAACACGTTTAACAACTGTTCTTAAACAATTTGGCGTCAATGCTACCATTGAAAATACCTTTATTGGACCAACAATTACCAAATATGAATTAAAATTAGAAACAGGTACAAGAGTTAATAAAATATTACAATTACAGGATGACATTAAGTTAGCTTTAGCAACTGCTGATATTCGTATTGAAGCACCTATTCCAGGTAAACCATATGTTGGTATAGAAGTCCCTAATCAGACTGCTTCAATGGTAGGTTTTAAAGATGTTTTTAAAGCATTGCAATCTCAAAAGAAACTTGCTGATAATAAATTGGTTGTAGCATTAGGAAAAGATGTTTCAGGTCAACCTATATATGCTGAATTAGATAAAATGCCACATTTGTTAATCGCAGGAGCTACAGGTTCAGGGAAATCAGTATGCGTTAATACGATTATCACTTCCATTTTAATGCGCGCAAAACCAGATGAAGTGAAACTTATTTTAGTAGATCCAAAAAAGGTTGAATTATCTATTTATAATGGTATTCCTCATCTTTTAGCACCAGTTGTGACTGATCCTAAAAAGGCGGCTGCAGTTTTACGTGAAGTCGTAGCGGAAATGGAAAGACGGTATGATGTTTTTGCAAGTGTCAATGCTAGAAATATTAAAAGTTATAATGAATTTGCACATACATACAATGAGGATAAGAATGAATCAGACCAAAAAGAAATTTTATCTTATCATGTCATTATTTTGGATGAAGTTGCTGATTTGATGATGGTCGCAAGTAAAGAAGTAGAAGATTGTATTATGCGTATTTCACAGATGGCTAGAGCTGCAGGTATTCATTTGATTGTTGCGACTCAACGTCCATCAACTGATATTATTACTGGTGTTATCAAAGCCAATATTCCTTCTCGTATTGCTTTTGCAGTTTCGTCAAGTATTGATTCACGTACGATTTTAGATACATCAGGTGCAGAAAAATTACTTG
The DNA here is from genome assembly GCF_000455285.1 of Candidatus Stoquefichus massiliensis AP9. GTDB lineage: Bacteria > Bacillota_I > Bacilli_A > Erysipelotrichales > Coprobacillaceae > Stoquefichus > Stoquefichus massiliensis. The sequence continues at coordinate 35,977 of NZ_HG005290.1, forward strand.
GAAAAGGAGATATGTTATTTTCTCCGATGGGAGCATCTTCACCAGTACGTGTACAAGGATGCTTTGTCTCAGATGAAGAAGTTGCATCAATTGTTCATTATGTATCAACACAACAAGAAGTAGTTTATGAAGAAAAATATGTGAATGCAAAAAGTATTTCGTCTAGTTCATCATCGAATGGGGATAGTTCGGATGATGAAGATGAAGAATATGAAATGTGTCGTGAATTTGTCATTCAGGCTCAGAAAGCGAGCACTTCACTGTTACAAAGAAAATTTCGTATTGGCTACAATAAAGCAGCACGCATTATTGATCAATTAGAGGAAGAGGGCGTTATTGGACCGCAACTAGGCAGCAAGCCAAGAGAAGTTTTCATTCGTCAATATCATGAAGAAGATTTATAATTGAAGAGAAATTGGGCATAATATATGAAAATGTTTTCTATTATGTACAATCTCTCTTTTCATTTTGTTATTTTAATGTTAAAATATGTGTAGAAATTCGAAGGAGGAAAACTGAATATGAAAAAAATGTTTGCGTCATTATTAGCGTTATCATTAATGCTAGTTGGATGCGGTGGTGGAGACAAAAAAACTGATGACACTACTAAAAAAGATGGTAATGCTGAAATTATCATGATTACTGACAAGGGGACTATTGATGACAAGTCATTCAATCAGGGGACTTATGAAGGTGTAGAGGCTTATGCGAAAAAGAACAATAAGACTTTTAACTACATAAAACCTGTTGCAGCAACTGATGATGAATACAAGAATTCAATTGATCAAGCTGTTAAACAAGGTGCAAAAGTTATTGTTACTCCAGGTTATTTATTTGAACCAGCTATTTATGCAAAACAAACTGAATATTCTGATGTAAAATTCATATTAATTGATGGTTATCCAAACGATGGAAATCAAGAAAATCCAAAATCTAATACTGAAAATAATGCTATTGGAATTAAGTTCCAAGAAGAACAATCTGGTTATTTAGCTGGATATGCTGCTGTTAAAGAAGGTCATACAAAATTAGGATTTATGGGTGGTATGGCTGTTCCTGCTGTTATGTCTTTTGGATATGGTTATATTCAGGGTGCTGATGCTGCTGCTAAAGAATTAGGTATTGATGTTTCAATGAATTATCATTATACTGGTGATTTTAAAGCAACTCCTGAAGTTCAAAATACTGCTGCTTCTTGGTATAAGAGTGGAATTACTGCAATCTTTGGTTGTGGTGGGGCTGTTGGAAATTCAGTTATGGCTGCTGCTGAAAAAGCTGATCCTGTAGGTGCTGTTATTGGTGTAGACGTTGATCAGGCAACTGAAAGTAAAACAGTTATGACATCTGCTTATAAACAACTTGCAAATGCTGTTAATGATGCTTTGGCTTCAATTTATAGTGGTGATTTTGATAAAGTTGATGATGACAAAATTTTATTTAGAGGTGGACAAAATATTGTATTAGGTGCTGCAAACAATGCAATTGGTTTACCTATGGATACTTCAACATTTAAAAAGTTTACAAAAGCTGATTATGATAAAGTTTACAAAACAATTCAAGATGGAAAAGTAACAATCAAAAATTCAACTGCTGGTGAAGATGTTTCAGTTATCAAAACAGAAAAAGTAAAAGTTAATTTCATTAAATAAGACTTGAGAATAGAGATTATTAAGAAATCTCTATTCTTTTTTTAATTTTTATACAATTTTCTTGTTATTTCAGTTATAATAATAAGAGGAAAGCATAGGAGGTATGTATGGAAAAGATTATTGAAATGTTGCATATCACCAAAAAGTTTCCAGGTATAATTGCAAATGATGATATTAATCTGGAACTAAGGAAAGGTGAAATACATGCTCTGTTAGGTGAAAATGGAGCTGGGAAATCCACTTTAATGAGTGTTTTGTTTGGGCTTTATCAGCCTGAAGAAGGTGAAATTAGACTTAATGGCAAGAAAGTAGATATTAAAGATCCTAATGATGCTAATCGTTTGGGAATTGGAATGGTTCATCAACATTTTAAATTGGTACATAATTTTACCGTTTTAGAAAATATTGTATTAGGGGTAGAAGATACACGTAAAGGTATGCTTTATTTAAAAGATGCTCGTAAGAAAGTTATGGCTATTTCTGAAAAATACAAGTTAAATGTTGATTGTGATGCATTAATTAGTGATATTACTGTTGGAATGCAACAAAGAGTTGAAATTATTAAAATGTTATATCGAGATAACAATATTTTAATTTTTGATGAACCAACGGCCGTTTTAACACCTCAAGAGATTGAAGAATTGATGACAATTATGCGTGATTTAGCTGCTGAAGGAAAATCTATCCTTTTTATTACACATAAGTTAAATGAAATTAAGGCAGTTGCAGATCGCTGTACTGTTTTGAGAAAAGGAAAATGTATTGGAACAGTTGATATTAAAGATATAACAAAGGAAGAAATGTCTGAAATGATGGTTGGGCGTAAAGTTAATTTAAATATTGAAAAAGATGACGCTCATCCATCTGATATTGTTTTGAGTGTTAAAGATCTTGTTGTAGAAAAAAAGGGACATAAGAATGTTATCAATAATATTTCTTTTGATGTGAGAAAAGGTGAAATTGTATGTATTGCTGGAATTGATGGCAATGGACAAAGTGAATTGGTTTATGCACTTACTGGGATGATGCCAATTAGTTCTGGTCATGTTATTTTAAATGGTGAGGATATTACACATGCTTCTATTCGTCATCACAGTACTCACGGTTTATCACATATTCCAGAAGATCGTCATAAACATGGATTGGTGCTAGATTATCCATTGTCATATAATATGGTATTACAAAGATATTTTGAGCCAGCATTTTCGAATAAAGGTTTTTTGAAATTTGAAGAAATCAATCAATATACAAATGATTTAATTGAACAGTTTGATGTTCGTAGTGGTCAAGGTGCTAAAACATTAGCACGCAGCATGTCAGGCGGAAATCAGCAAAAAGCGATTGTTGCTAGAGAAATGGATCGTGCACATGACTGCTTGATTGCAGTTCAACCAACACGTGGTTTAGATGTTGGAGCAATTGAATATATTCATAAGAAGATTGTTGAAGAAAGAGATGCTGGAAAAGCTATATTACTCATTTCTTTGGAATTGGATGAAGTTATGAACTTGGCTGATCGTATTTTAGTGATTTATGAAGGTGAAATTGTAGGAGAACTTAATCCTAAGGAAACAACATTTAATGAATTAGGATTATATATGTCAGGTTCAAAGAAAGGAGCACAAGTATGAAAAAAATATTGAATTCAGATGGTATAAAGGATTTGCTTTCTTCTTGTGTTGCTGTTTTTATTGGATTGATTTTTGGACTGATTGTTATTTTAATTGCTAATTCTGATTATGCTGTAGAAGGTTTTTTAACATTAATTAGTGGTGGATTTAGTAATGGAGCACGTGGTATTGGTCAGGTGATAAATCAAGCAGTGCCAATTATTTTAACTGGTTTATCAGTTGGTTTTGCGTTTAAAACAGGATTGTTTAATATTGGAACTCCTGGTCAATTTGTAGTTGGTGCATTTGTTGCTATTTATGTAGGAGTTGAGTGGACTTTTTTACCTGGTGCGCTTCATTGGATTGTTGCAATTATACTGGCAGGTATTGCTGGTTCTTTGTGGGGAGCAGTGCCAGGATTAATGAAAGCTTATCTTAATGTTAATGAAGTTATTTCCTCAATTATTATGAACTATATAGGTATGTACACAGTAAATTATATTATTCCATTAACAGTGTTTGATTCAATGAAAAATCAAACATTAAATGTTAATCAAAATGCAATTATTTCCAAGTTTGGATTAGATTTACTTGTTCCAAACATTAATGGTGGTATTGTTGTTGCTATTTTAGCTGTAGTAGTTATTCATATTATTTTAAATAAAACGACTTTTGGTTTTGAGTTAAAAGCTTGTGGATTTAGTCCAGATGCTAGTAAATATGCTGGAATCAATGCTAAACAAAAAATTGTTTTCTCAATGATGATTGCGGGTGCATTAGCAGGAATTGGAGGAGGATTGCTTTATTTGGCAGGCTCTGGTCAATGCTTACAGGTTGTTGATACATTAGCACCTGAAGGGTTTAATGGGATTGCTGTTGCCTTATTAGGATTATCAAATCCATTTGGTGTTTTAATTGCTGGATTATTTATTGCACATATTACCATTGGTGGATCATTAATGCAAATTTATGGTTTTATTCCACAAATTGTTGATATTATTGTTGCTATTACAATTTATTTTTCAGCGTTTTCTTTATTAATTAAGCAATTCTTAAATAAACATAAATTATTTAATGCTGATAATATAAAAAAGGAGGAACAATCTCATGGATGATATTTTATTTTTGTTAAGCCAGACAATGATTTTTGCGATACCTCTTTTAATTGTTGCATTAGGTGGTCTATTTTCTGAACGAAGTGGTGTTATTAATATTGCATTAGAAGGTATTATGGTTATTGGTGCATTTTGTGGTATATTTTTCATTCATTTTATGCAAGATTCTATGAATCCTCAATTATGTTTAATTATTGCAATTTTAATTGCTGGAGTTGCAGGCATGATATTTACTTTATTTCATGCAATTGCTTCAATTCATTTAAAAGCAGATCAAACAATTAGTGGTACTGCATTAAATATCTTTGCTCCTGCTTTTTGTATCTTTGTTGCAAGATTAATACAACAAACACAGCAGGTTGAATTTACTGATGTCTTTAGAATTAAAGAAATTCCAATTTTATCAAGTATTCCAATTATTGGTGATATTTTATTTAAGAATACATATATTACAACATTTTTAGGAATTCTTATTTTAATTATTAGTTGGTTTATTCTTTATAAAACTAAATTTGGTTTAAGATTACGTTCATGTGGTGAGTTACCTCAAGCCGCAGATTCAGCAGGTATTAATGTTTATAAAATGCGTTATGCTGGGACTTTAATATCAGGTTTTTTAGCTGGCATTGGTGGATTGGTATTTGTGTTACCAACAAGTACGAATTTTAATGCTGACGTTGCTGGTTATGGATTTTTGGCTTTAGCAGTGCTTATATTTGGACAATGGAAACCTTGGCGTATTGCTGGTGCAGCTTTCTTCTTTGGTTTTATGAAAACAATTGCTTCTGCGTATTCAGGAATTGATTTCTTTTTATCACTAGGTATTCCAAATTATTTTTATAAGATTACTCCATATATTGCAACGTTGCTAGTGCTAGCTTTTGTTTCAAAAAATTCAGCTGCTCCTAAAGCAGAAGGTGAACCTTACGATAAAGGAAAACGATAAAAAAATGATCAAGATGATAAGTCTTGGTCTTTTTTATTTTAATTTGTAAAAAAATGAGTATAATAGAAATATGTGATAAAAAGGAGGATTTATGAAAACAGTATATCAAATGCAGGGATATACATTGCATCTTATCCCTACAAAAAAATTTAAAACGATTACAATATCTTTGCGTATGCAAAGTCCCTTACTTAAAGAAACAACAACATTAAGGACATTATTAACATTTGTTCTTATTGCTGCTACAAAACAATATCCATCTACAAAATTATTAGCAAGTTATCTTGATGAAAACTATGGAGCAAGATTATCAACAAATGTCATGACAAAAGGTCAATCACAAATCATGAATATTTATACAAGTTTTGTGAATGATGTTTATCTTCCTCAAAAAGAACAACTTTTAGAAAAACAGATTCAATTATTAAGTGATTTGTTTTTTAATCCCTATATTATGAATGATGCTTTCGATGATACAATTGTTGAACTAAAGAAAAAAGAATTAAAAGAAAGATTACAAGTCGCTAAAGATGATAAGTTTTCTTACTCATTAGATAAATTATTTGAATATATGGGGAAAGATCAGACTTTAGGGATTCCAAGTACTGGTTATGAAAATGAAATTGAAAGTGTAAGTGCTAAAACTTTATATGAGTATTTCTTGAAATGTATTCAAGAAGACGAAAAACACATTTATATTGTCGGTGATATTGATGAAGAAATTGTCAAAATATTTAAAAAGTATTTACAGTTTCCTGAAAATTCTAAGGATTATCCATCAGCATATACATTTACAAGTGATAGAAATGATGTCTTAGAAGTTATTGAAAAACAAGATATTACACAATCTAAATTAAATTTAGGGTATCGTATTGATTGTAATTTTACATCTGATAATCATTATGCATTTACTGTTTTTAATGCGATATTTGGTGGCTTTTCTCAATCTCGTTTATTCCAAGTTGTTAGGGAAGAAAACAGCTTATGTTATTATGTTTCATCAAGTTATGATGCTTTTAATGGTATGATGCTTGTGAATGCTGGAATTGAGGCTGCTGATTATCATAAGACAATGGATCTTATTACACAGGAATTAGAAAAGATTCAAAAAGGTGAATTGGCTCAACATGATATTGAGATTGCTAAAATGATGTTAGAAAATGCATTACGTAAAACAAATGATGAAGCTGGTAGTATGATTACGTTAACTTATAATCGTGATATTACGCATAAACAGGAAACTAATGATGAATATATTGAAAAATTATTAAATGTGAAAAAGGAAGATATTATTGCTGTGGCAAAGCAGGTACAATTGGATACAATTTTCTTTTTGACAGGAAAGGATTTCGATGAAAACAATTAATTATCAAACTCTTCAAGAGACATTGTACTTTGAAGAAATGGACAATGGATTACATGTTTATTTATTACCTAAGAAAGGTTTTTCTAAAACGTATGGGCTATTTTCAACAAACTTTGGTTCAATAGATACATCTTTTGTTCCTATTGGAGAAACTGAAATGATAAAAGTTCCTGATGGAATTGCACATTTTCTTGAACATAAGATGTTTGAAATGGAAGATGGCGACGCAAGTAATGCTTTTGCTAAGTTAGGAGCAAGTACGAATGCTTTTACATCTTCATCAAGAACTGCCTATTTATTTAGTACAACCAGTCATGAAAATGAATGTATTGAACTATTGTTAGATTTTGTACAAGATATCTATTTGACAAAAGAAAATGTGGAAAAAGAAAAGGGGATTATCAATCAGGAAATTGGAATGTATGATGATGACCCTGACTGGCGTTGTTATTTTGGAAGTATTCAAAATTTATATCAGCAGCATCCAGTCAAAATAGATATTGCAGGAACAGTTCAAACTATTAGTGAAATTGATAAAGAGACTTTAGAGAAATGTTATCATACATTTTATCATCCTAGCAATATGATGTTATTTGTCGTAGGGAATATTGATCCACAACAAACAATGGATTTCATTCGTCAAAATCAATCTCAAAAAGATTTTAAAAAAGAAAACTCTATTAAAAGAATGCATGTTAATGAACCAACTGATATTGATAAAAAAGAACAAACATTGAACATGGATGTTGTTATGCCAAAAATTATTGTTTCTATGAAGATGAATGATATCTTAGAAGATCCAAAGGAAAAATTAAAAAGAGAATTAGCAATGAATGTTTTATTAGATTTGCTTTTTGCACGAAGTTCTGCACTTTATGAGAAATGGACAAATGATGGATTAATTAATGATAGTTTTAGTGCAAACTTTACACAAGAAAGAGATTATGCTTTCTTACAAATAGGTGGAGATACTTTAGAACCGCAGAAATTAAAAGAGAAAATTCTAGATTTAATAGCATCATTGAAAGATTATCCTCTATTAGAAGAAGATTTTGAACGTGTGAAAAAGAAAAATATTGGTGTTTTAATAGGTGTATTTAATAGTCCTGAGAGTATTGCAAATTTATTTAGTCGTTATTATTTTGAAGGTATTATGGTTTTTGATTTAATCGATAGTGTTGCACGTTTAAAATTAGATGATGTTTTAGAACTAAGAAATCTCTTTGATATTCAATACACAAGTACTTGCATGATATCACCAAAATCTTAAAAGTGGGGATTGAACATAATATGTTCATTCCTTTTTTGATAAAAATTGGAATGAAAAACATCAAAAAAGGGAGTTTACAGATTTGTATTTTATGTTATAATGGGATTGACCTAAGAGATATATGTATTTCCTACACTATAGATACGGGAATCTGATTGTTGGTCGATGGTGTTGAATGCCTATCTAGAATAGGAATCCTAAAATCGAGCACAAGATACCCACCTGAATATACCAGGGATTAATCTAAAAAACTCTTAGGTTTTTCTTTTGGAGGAATAAATATGGCGAAAATAAGTGATGAAATGATTAAAGAAATTAATGAGTTGGCGCATAAAAGTAAAACTGTTGGTTTAACTGAAGAAGAAAAGAAAAAACAACAACAATTACGTCAAGAATATTTACGTATTTTTAGAAGCGGTTTTGAACAACAACTTAAAAGTATTAAAGTAGTTGATGCAAAAGGAAATGATGTTACGCCTAAAAAATTAAAAAAAGCAAAGAAATTAAATTAATTTAGCGAAATTTGTCAAAATGATATTTGCTATTATGATAAATTTGTGTATAATAACGATGAGTGTGTTTTGAGGAGGAAAAGGAAGAAATGAATCAATCGGAATTATCAATAGCGACAATTAGATCTTTGGGAATTGATATGATTAATAAAGCAAAATCAGGTCATCCAGGAATGGTGTTAGGCTCTGCACCAGCTTTATATACTTTATTTACGAAGGAATTAAAAGTATTTCCTCAAGAATCTGACTGGTTTAATAGAGATCGCTTTGTCCTTGCAAGTGGACATGCATCTTCATTATTATACAGCTTATTGCATTTATCAGGTTTTGATTTAAATATGGATGATTTAAAGGCGTTTAGACAATGGCAAAGTCGTACACCAGGACATCCTGAATTAGATTTAACTGATGGTGTTGATGCTTCAAGTGGACCATTAGGACAAGGTATTCCAATGGCTGTGGGAATGGCTATGGCTGAATGCTTTTTAGCAGAACGTTATAATTTAGATGGATATGATGTTGTTGATCACTACACATATGCATTATGTGGTGATGGTGATATGCAAGAAGGTGTGACATATGAGGCAGCATCTTTAGCAGGTCATTTAGCATTAGGAAAATTAATTGTCATTTATGATTCTAATCATGTGACATTAGATGGACCATTAGATTACTCTTTTAGTGAAGATATTAAAAAACGATATGAGGCAATGAATTGGCAAGTTATTAGTGTCTCTGATGGAAATGATACAAATGCCATCTTAAAAGCCATTAAAAAGGGAAAGAAAGAATGTTTTAAACCAACATTAATTATTGTTGATACTATTATAGGTTATGGTTCTCAAAATCAGGGAACAAGTAAGGTCCATGGTGCACCTTTAGGTGAAGAAGATGGAAAACAGGCTAAATTATCTTATGGCTTTGATCATGAAGATTTCTTTGTTCCTGAAGAGGTGTATGAAGATTTTCAGAAAAATGTTATAAATCGTGGTAAACGCGCGTTTAATAAATGGAAGAAGATGATGCGTGAGTATAAGAATGCTTATCCAGATCTTTATAAGGAATTGTCTGATGCTGTAAAAGGTCAATATACATTTGATTATGATGCATTATTAACTGATTATCCTGAAGGATTAAGTGAAGCAACACGTAATACAAGTGAAAAAATGATTAATGAAATTGCAAAACAAAATTCAACATTCTTATCAGGAACTGCTGATTTAGCATCATCTACGAAAACAACAATTAAAGATGGTGGACGTTTTAGTTGCGATGATTATAGTGGAAGAAATCTTTATTTTGGTATTAGAGAATTTGCAATGGTAACAATTATGAATGGAATGGCTTTACATCAAGGTGTTAAAGTTGCTTCAGGTGGTTTCCTTGTGTTTAGTGATTACTTTAAAGCTGCATTGAGAATGGCATGCTTAATGAAGTTACCTATCGTTTTACCATTATCTCATGATTCTATTGCGGTAGGAGAAGATGGCCCTACTCATCAACCTGTTGAACAATTAGCAATGATGCGTTCAATGGTTAATATTCAGGTGTTGAGACCAGCTGATGCTTATGAAATGTGTGCAGCATGGAAAAAAGCTATGGAAACAACTGATAAACCAACAGCATTAATTTTAACAAGACAAAATGTTACAAATTTAACAAAAGCAACTTATGAGGATGTAAGTCATGGAGCTTATATTGTTTCTCATGAACAACATCAATTAGATGGTATTATCATTGCTACTGGTAGTGAAGTGGAATTGGCAATCCAGGCACAGACTGAATTATTAAAACAAGGACATGACATTCGTGTTGTTTCTATGCCATCTATGGAGTTGTTTGATGCACAAAGTGCTGAATACAAAGAATCAGTTTTACCAATGACTATGAGAAAACGTCTTGGAGTTGAAATGGGTACTGATTTTGGATGGTATAAATATATTGGATTAGATGGAAAAATGATTTCTGTCAATCAATTTGGTGCAAGTGCACCAGCCTCAACTGTAATTGAAAAATATGGTTTTACAGTTGAAAATGTCGTGAATACATTTTTATCAATGTAATATAATGAACTGTTAATGGAAACATTGACAGTTTTCTTTTTAGATAAAAAGAAAACGGTTTCATTCTATACGTTTTCTATGATATAATAGTTTTAGATAAAAAAGAATGAGGTGAGAGTATGGAAAAATTAAATCAAAAGTCTTTGGATTTTATAGATGATGTCATCTATAGACATAAAGACGAGAAAGGGCCTATCAAATTGATGCTTCATGAAATTCAAAACGAATTGGGATATATTCCTTTTGAAGCAATGGAAAGAATGAGTGAAGTTATTCATGAGCCTATTTCTAAAATCTATGGTGTTGTAACATTTTATTCGCAGTTTACAACAGAGCCTAAAGGAAAACATGTCATTAGTGTTTGTTTAGGAACTGCTTGTTATGTTAATGGCTCACAAACTATTTTAGATTTATTGGTTGAAATGACAGGCGCTCCAGTTAATGGCACAAGTGAAGATGGCGTATTTTCAATTGATGCGACACGTTGCGTAGGTGCCTGCGGTCTTGCGCCAGTTGTTAGTGTTGATGGAACAGTGTTTGGATGTACAAAACAGTTGGAAGATTTGAAAATGTTAGTTCTTGACTATAAGAAGGAGGAAGCACCTGCATGAAAATAAAAGAAATCTTAGATATTGTGGATGCAAGAGAAATTTATATTTCTGATTCACATGTCTATGATATAGATTTTCAGAGTGCTTTTGGAACTGATTTAATGTCAGATGCTTTATGTCAGTTAAGAGATGCTGATGAAACAGAACTATTAATTACTGGATTAGCTAATATGCAAATCTTTCATACTGCCAACACATTGGATTTAGCAGCAATCTTGATTGTCAGAGGAAAAACAGTAGATGAGCATATGATTCAAGGAGCAAAAATGAGTGATGTAAGTGTTTTTGTTACAGATTATACAATGTATGAAACATGTGGTCGTCTTTATGAAAAAGGGCTTGGAAAATGAAAAAAGTTTATCAAATAGAAAAAGATAATTATGAGGATGCGGGACAGGCATCGAGAGATATAAAAATGACTCTCAAAACATTGGGATTAGATCCTAAAGTTTTGAAACGTGTATCAATTGCGTGTTATGAAGCGGAAATTAATCTAGTCATTCATTCTAATGGAGGAACAATTACTTTTGATCTTGATGATGAAGGAACCGTTCATCTATCTTTTGATGATGTTGGACCAGGAATTCCTGATATTACATTAGCAATGACTCCTGGATATTCGACAGCTTCTAAAAAAGCACGTGAATTTGGCTTTGGAGCAGGGATGGGATTAGATAATATGAAAAATTGTGCAACAACTTTCACTATTCAATCATCTTGTGAAGGAACTCATTTGCAAATGACATTTGTATGAAACATGTTATTAGTTGGTTAGATACGAAATGCTCCCATTGCATCAAATGCTTGAAGTCATGTCCTACTGATGCTATTTCTATTGTAAACGAACAAGTCATTATTGACGAATCCAAATGTATTCATTGTGACGTATGTATTCAATGCTGCCCATCACGTGTATTAAAAGTTCAAAGCGCTCATATGAATGAAACACTTCAGTGTCATGAATATAATGTAGCTTTAATTCCAACAAGTCTTTTGTCTGATATGAAATCATATGATGATTTTCAAGAAATTTGTCAGGCTATTTTGAAATTGGGATTTGATGAAGTACAGCATTATAGTGATATAGAAGGATTTTTATATAAAAAAGCGATTCAGGAAAGTCATGAAAAACCTGGAATATGGTTAACATCATTTTGTCCAACAATCAATTTATTGATTGAAAAGAATTATCCAACACTTCTTGATCAAGTATTGCCCTATGATTATCCTGTAGAAATTGCAGCAAGAAGAATTCGTGAAAGATTAAAGGACGTAGATGTTGGGATTTATTCATTGTGTGAATGTGTTGGTAAAATGACTTTAGCTAAAGAACCTTTTGGTAATGAAAATTCAGCTATTGATTATGCAATGACAATATCACATATCTTTCCCAAGATTAATAAATTAAAAGATCATCAAAAATATCCAATTAAAATGAATCGTTATGGTGTAAAAAGTAATGTTGAAGATTTATTTGGTAATCGTAGCTTATCTGTTGTACGAGTAGAAGGATTGAATCAAACGAAAAGTTTGTTAGAATTGATTGAATTTGATCGTATTCAGCATGTTGATTTGGTCGCAATGTATGCCTGTTATCAGGGATGTATAGGTGGCTATTATTTATGGTCAAATCCTTTTGAAGGATGTTATAACATTGAAAGTATGATGGATGAGTATACATCAGATAATATTCAGTTAGATGAAGAAAATTATCGTATAGATCGACAATTAGATCGCCAGGAAATGAAATCAATGAAAGAAAGAATGACCTGGTTTGCGAAAGTCAATGACATCTTAGAAACTTTACCACAATATGACTGTGGTGCTTGTGGTTTTGCGAATTGCCGTAGTTTAGCACAAAGTGTTGTTGATGGAAAGGTTGATATTCAAATATGTCGTGTGAGAAAACAGGGTGATAAAAAATGAAATTAGAGATATGTATTCAAGAATTAGAATTTACATTTGTTAATGAGGCGTCCCTTGATAAAAATGTAGAAAATGTTTATATCGGTGATTTATTGAGTATGGTTATGCGAAAAGCTAATGAAGATTCTCTTTGGCTGACAGTGCAGACACATGTGAATGCTATAGCTGTTGCTGAAATGCTTGATTTTGCAGCGATTGTTTTTGTTGAAGGATTGTGGCCTGATGAAGATGCTATCACTAAGGCAAATGATTTAAACATTCCCTTGTTTGTTAGTCAGGATGATGCCTATATATTAGCTAAGAAATTAGCCCAAAAAGGAATATAATGATGTTTTATGATTTGCATATTCATTCTGCATTATCACCCTGTAGTGATGATGATATGACATTAAATAATATTGTTAATATGGCTTATTTAAAAGAATTAGATATAATTGCAATCACTGATCATAACTCTGTGAAACAACTTTATCATTTACCTACTGTTGCAAAAGGTAAGGTTAAGTATGTTTATGGAGTAGAAATACAAAGTCGTGAAGAAGTTCATATATTAGCTTATTTTTTAGAAAATCAATGTTTAGATGACATTCAGTTATTTTTGGATTCTTATCTTATTGAAGAACCTAATGATGAATATTATTTTGGTCATCAATATATATTTAATGAATTTGATCAGATTATAGATGAAGAAAGAAGATTACTTATTAAATCATTAGATTTATCTGTTGAAGAAATTATTAATTGGATTCATGATCATCATGGTATTGCAGTATTTGCTCATGCAATGAGTGAAAGATTTTCAATTATGCATGTTTTTATGGGAATTGATGAAACTTTGGATATTGATGGTATAGAAATTACGGAAAGTAAGCATCAAGAAGAACTGATTGATCGATATCCTTATTTAAAAAATAAAGCATGGTTTATCAGTAGTGATGCTCATCGATTAGATATGATTAGTGAACCACGTTATCAAATAAGTGAAGAAGATTTTTATGGATTATGGAGGAGACGGTATGGATGAATTATCTTTAAATATTTTAGATATTGCCTATAATTCAATTCGTGCAAAAGCTTCTTTCATTCGAATTTCTATTGAAGATAGTGTTAAGAAAAATCTTATTCGAATTGTGATTGAAGATAATGGAGAGGGAATGGATGAAGAAACTGTCCAAAAAGTTATTGATCCGTTTTATACAACGAGAACAACTCGAAAAGTTGGATTGGGTATTCCTTTATTTAAACAGAATGCTGAATTAACTGGAGGTTCATTAAGTATTCAATCACAAATTAATCATGGGACAATACTGACTGCGAATTTTGTTAAAAATCATATAGATACACCTATAATGGGTGATATTATTGAAACGATGTTAACTTTGATTCAGGCAAATGAATATATTGATTATGAGTTTAATTATAAAACGGATGATTTTTCGTTTTTAATGAAAACAAGTGAAATGAAAGACATTCTAGGTGATGTCAAAATTACGGAACCTGATGTTCTCTTATGGATAAAAGATTTTATGAAGGAGGGACTAAAAAAATGAAATCGTTAGAAGATTTAAAGAAAATTAGAGAAGCGGCTCAAAACAAAATGACAATGCGCATGGATGACGATCAGAAATATCGTGTTGTTGTAGGAATGGCAACTTGTGGTATTGCAGCTGGCGCAAGACCAGTTTTAAACACTATAGTTGAAGAAGTTGCAAGAGCTAAATTACCAGTGACTGTTCTACAAACAGGTTGTATTGGAATGTGTACATTGGAACCTATTGTTGAAGTTTTTGATAAAGATGACAATAAAACGACATATGTTTTAGTAGATGCTAAAAAAGCGAAAGAAATTGTTGTACGTCATTTAATGAATGATGAAGTTGTTGATGAATATACTGTTGGAAAATATAAGAGATAAGGAGGATGGACATGGAAAGAATACAAGTATTAGTCTGTGCTGGTACAGGATGTAGTATTGGTAATTCTGGTGATTTGATTGAAGCGTTTAGAAGTGAAATCAAGTCAATGGGATTAGAAAACGAAGTGAGTGTATTACGTACTGGATGTTTAGGTCTTTGTGGTGTTGGTCCAAATGTTTCTATATATCCTGATAATATTATTTACAAATCTGTTAAAGTTGAAGATGTTAAAGAAATTGTTATGGAACATTTCTACAAAGGTCGACCAGTTCAACGCTTAATGTTGAATGAATCTGATCAAGAAACAAATGAAATTCATGATATTAACAAAACAAAATTCTATTCTAAACAAAAACGTATAGCATTACATAATTGTGGTGTTATTGATCCAGAAAATATTGACGAATATATTGCGAAAGATGGTTACTTTGCACTTGGGAAAGTCCTTACAGAAATGCAACCACAGGAAGTCGTGGATGTCATCAAAGCGAGTGGTTTAAGAGGCCGAGGTGGTGGTGGTTTCCCAACTGGACTTAAATGGCAGTTTGCATTAAATGAACCAGGTGATGAAAAATATGTTATTTGTAATGCGGACGAAGGAGATCCTGGAGCGTTTATGGATCGTTCTATACTTGAAGGAAATCCTCATAGTGTTATTGAAGCGATGGCGATTGCAGCCTATGCAATTGGAGCACATTATGGATATATTTATATTCGTGCTGAATATCCAATTGCTGTTGAAAGACTAAAACATGCGATTGGTGAGGCTAAAAAATTAGGCTTGTTAGGTGAAAATATTTTTGGAACAGGATTTGATTTTGATTTGGAAATTCGTTTAGGTGCTGGTGCGTTTGTTTGTGGTGAAGAAACTGCACTTATTCAATCAATTGAAGGTGAAAGAGGAATGCCAAATCCTAAGCCTCCATTTCCTGCACATAAAGGTGTCTGGGGGAAACCGACAATTATCAATAATGTTGAAACATATGCAAATATTGCACAGATTATCATTCATGGTGCTGATTGGTTTCAATCTATTGGGACTGAAACTTCTTCTGGAACAAAAGTTTTTGCATTAGGTGGTAAAATTACAAATACTGGACTTGTTGAAGTTCCAATGGGTACGACATTGCGTGAGGTTATCTATGAAATAGGTGGTGGATGTCCAAACCGAAAACAATTTAAAGCTGTTCAAACAGGTGGTCCATCAGGTGGGTGCTTAACAGAAAGTCAATTGGATACACCTATTGGGTTCGATGAACTCGTTAAACTAGGATCTATGATGGGTTCTGGTGGTATGATTGTTTTAGATGAAGATAACTGTATGGTTGATGTAGCAAGATTCTATATGGATTTTATTGTTGATGAATCTTGTGGTAAATGTTCACCATGTCGTATTGGAACAAAACGTATGCTTGAATTATTAGAATCCATTTGTAATGGTGAAGGAACAATGGAAACTTTGGATGAACTTGAAGTTTTAGCTCATACCATTAAAGATACAGCACTTTGTGGTTTAGGACAATCTGCTCCAAATCCTGTTCTTTCTACAATTTCACAATTTAGAGATGAATATATAGCTCATATTATAGATAAAAAGTGTCCTGCTGGTGTTTGTAAAGCATTGTTATCTTATGAAATTGATGAAGATAAATGTCGTAAGTGTGGTCTTTGTGCAAGACAATGTCCTGCCAATGCTATTGAGGGTGAACTTGGAAAAGTCCCATATCATATTGATCAAGAAAAATGTATCAAATGTGGTAACTGCTTGAAAGCATGTCACTTTGGTGTCATTACAAGAAAGTAGGTGGAAAGAATGGGAAAAATAAAATTAACTATAAATAATCGTCAGGTTGAAGCTTATGAAGGAAAAACAATCTTAGAAGTTGCAAGAGAAAATGGCATTCATATACCTACTTTATGTTATTTAAAGGATTATACAGGAACTGGCGCTTGTCGTGTTTGTCAGGTTGAAGTTGAAGGTGTCAAAAATTTATGTGCTGCCTGTGTTTATCCAGTAAGAGAGGGTATGGTTATTAAAACAAATTCAATGCGTGCTTTAGATGCGCGTCGTCGAGTTGTTGAATTAATTGTTTCTAATCATTCTAAAGATTGTTTGTCTTGTATTCGAAACACAAATTGCGAATTGCAACGTTTATGTCAAGAATTAGGTGTTCGTGAAGATGCTTTTAAAGGTATGAAAACTGTTCCAACATTTGATGAAGTCTCACCAGGTGTTGTGAGAAATACATCAAAATGTATTTTATGTGGTCGTTGTATTGCAGCTTGCAAGAAACATCAGGAACTTGGTGTTTTAGGTTTTATGGAACGTGGATTTAAAACAAAAGTAGGACCTGTGTTTGATCGTAGTTTAAATGATGTTAACTGTATGCAATGTGGGCAATGTATTAATGTTTGTCCAGTTGGAGCTTTGCAGGAAAAAGAAGAGATTCACAATGTAATAGAAGCGCTTAACGATCCAACAAAACATGTTGTTGTTCAGACTGCGCCAGCTGTACGTGCGAGTTTAGGTGAAGAGTTTGGTATGCCAATTGGGACACGTGTCACTGGTAAGATGGCTGCAGCATTAAAATTGCTAGGATTTGATAAGGTTTATGATACAAATTTTGGAGCAGATTTAACAATTATGGAAGAAGGTTATGAATTTATTCATCGTCTACAAAATGGTGGAAAATTACCAATGATTACTTCATGCTCGCCAGGGTGGATTAATTACTGTGAAAAAGAATATCCAGATTTGCTTGATCATTTATCATCATGCAAATCACCTCATATGATGTTAGGGGCCATGATTAAATCTTATTATGCTAAGCAACATCAACTGGATCCTAAAAATATTTATGTTGTTTCAATTATGCCTTGTGTTGCTAAAAAAGGTGAAAAAGAACGCCCACAAATGATTAAAGACGGAATGAAAGATGTTGATGCAGTTTTAACGACAAGAGAACTTGGGAAACTGATTAAGATGTTTGGCGTTAACTTTGTTGATTTAAAAGATGAAGAGTTTGATCAGGATATGTTTGGAGAATATACAGGAGCTGGTGTTATTTTTGGTGCTAGTGGTGGAGTCATGGAAGCTGCACTTCGTACAGTTGTTGATGTTCTGACACAACAAGATCTTGATAGTATTGAATATCATGCTGTAAGAGGTCAAAGAGGTTTAAAAGAAGCGAGTCTGCAAGTTGGAGATATGACTGTGCATGTTGCTGTTGCTCATAGTATGGCTATTGCTAAGCCATTGTTAGATGATATTCGAACGGGTCATTCTAAATATCATTTTATTGAAATAATGGGATGTCCTGGTGGATGTATTAATGGTGGTGGACAATCCTATGTCAATGCTTTGATGAGAAACAGTGGCTTCGATTTCAAAGGAGCTCGTGCAAAAGCACTGTATGATGAAGATCGTGCTATGCCTGCGAGAAAATCTCACAAAAATACTCAAATTCAAAAACTTTATGAAGATTTCTTAGGTCAACCTAATTCTCATCTTGCGCATGAGTTGCTGCATACTACTTATGAAAAGAAAGATAAATTTAAAAAATAAGAGATTCATAGTAGATATTTCATAATACTTAAAAGGACAATGATCATTGTCCTTTATCTTATTGGTAGAAAATTATGTTAATAATATTTATGCAATTCACGCCTTTTCTTGACAAAATTTTCATACTCTTTCATGTATGATAAGAGTGGTGATAGTTATGAAATATAAAATTGTTTATTTGAAAGAAAATTTTTTGGAAACAGCAACACAATATCCAATCCTAATAACTCTTTTGTATTCTTCACAAAAGAGTTTATATGATACAAAGCAAATAGAATTAATTTTTCAGCCTATTGGTAAAAACAAAGATAGACTTTTAAAAACAATTCAATTACGTGATGATTATGATTATTATCATGGTATACATCAGTTAAATAATCCAATTACAGATGAAAAGGTAACAATTAAATTAAATGAATTTGATATAGATGTAGATGAATTTGGCGAAAATCATGTTATTTTTGATATAATGAAGACTTTTTCTAAAAACTTTTATATGATTATGGCATAATTGGTTTTACAAATCAAATCATTGTATGCTATAATAATCAAGTAATTGAAATGGAGGATTGAAAAATGTTATATGGATTTTTAGGACTTGCTGTGGGTCTTGCTATAGGGTTCTTCGTATCACGATATGTATTCAAGAAAAATTTAAAGAAGAATCCACCAATCAATGAAAAAATGATTCGTGCAATGTTTATGGAGATGGGACGTAAACCAAATGAGACTCAAATCAAGAGAATTATGAAAAGTATCAATGATCAATACAAATAAGGGCAGACCCTTATTTTTTGTTATTCGATGAAAATATATTTAACACGTCATTCTAAGACTGTCTGGAATCAAGAAAAAAGATTACAGGGGAGATGTGATTCTCCTTTAACACCAGAGGGAATAGAAAATGCAATAGCTTTAAAAAAATATCTTGATCAGTCTCAACTCTCTTTTGATTATATTTATTCAAGCCCTATTCAAAGAGCTTATCAAACAGCAGCGTTATTATTTGATGAAAATCTGATTATTCAAGATGATAATCTTGTTGAAATGAATTTCGGTGTTTTTGAAGGTCGAAAAATTTCAGATATTCTTAAAACAGATGAAGTACTTTATAATTGTTTGTGGCATCATCCAGAACAATTTACACGTATATCTCAAGGTGAAAGTTATGATGAGGTTATAAAACGTGCACATAGTTTTTTGAATCAATTAAGACAATTAGAATCAGATAGTCATGTTATGGTGGTGACTCATGGAATGTATTTTATTGTTTTATTGGCAACAATGCTAGGATTAGATAAAAAAGATTATGTTCTGATTAATCAAAAAGTTGTTGAAGGATGTTCTTTAACATTAGTTGAAGAGATAAACGGACATTATCAACTTATCAAATACAATCAATGTGATTTTTTGCCACATATTATGAATGCGTCATTTGCAAAATAAGGAGCTCGATTAATCGAGCTCCTTATTTTTACATCCAAGTGATTTTACTTTCAGTACCATCTTTTATTCTTATAATATTCGCTTTATGTTTATAAACTAATAAGGCAACAATACAGGCATTTGTTATAATGCCTATCTGACTATAACCAATAAATGGGGAAACAACCAATATTGATATAGACGCTAATATTGAAGATAAAGAAACATATTTTGAAACCTTTAAAGTGATCAAGAAAATAATCATCGCAATAATAAAGGCAAAAACATTGGTAACCAAAGCATATCCAATGGCCACAGAAACAGCTTTTCCACCACGAAATCCAGCAAAAATAGGATAACAATGTCCAATCACGCAAGCTAGAGCACAAGGGTAGATAATATCACCATTTAATCCTATATAATGAGCAATAACTTTCGCAATTAAAATAGAAATACAACATTTAGAAGCGTCCAATAAAATGACAACTATACCAGCTTTTTTTCCTAAAACTCTTCCTGCATTTGTTCCACCTAGATTACCAGAACCACTCTCTCTTACATCAGTGTTATAAAATAATTTTCCTATCACCAATGCAAAAGGAATGGAACCATATAAATAACTCATAATGACTAATACTATGTAAATGAATATATCCATATTTTCACATCCTCGACCATAATTATACATGAAAAGAGTGAAAAATCAATGATTTAAAGTGCTGAAAGTAGTCGTTATTTTTCTAAGTTGATAAACAGTTGAAAACTTCTAGCATAAATAAATGTTTTTTGGTATAATTTAAGAGTTGCGAAGGGAGGATATCATAAATGAAAAAAAATCATTATGATGAATCAAATATACAAATCTTAGAAGGATTAGAGGCTGTTCGTAAGCGTCCTGGTATGTATATTGGCTCTACTGATTATCGTGGTTTACATCATTTGGTTTGGGAAATTGTCGATAATTCCATAGATGAAGCCTTAGCAGGATTTGGTCAAAAAATTACTGTTACAATTGGTAAAGATAATAGCATTAAAGTAGAAGATGATGGACGTGGAATGCCAACTGGTATGCATGCCTCAGGTAAACCAACAACTGAAGTTATTTTAACTATTTTACATGCTGGTGGGAAATTTAGTGAAGATGGGGGCTATAAGACATCAGGGGGGTTACATGGTGTTGGTTCTTCAGTAGTTAATGCATTAAGTGAATGGTTAGAAGTGACTGTATATCGTGATGGTAAAATCTATCAGCAAAGATTTGAAGATGGTGCTAAGAAAATTTCTCCATTAAAAGTTATTGGAAAAACATCACGTACTGGAACAACAATTCATTTTAAACCTAATTCTGAAATATTCTCAACTATTGAATTTAATTATTCTACAATTTGTGAAAGACTTAAAGAAAGTGCCTTTTTATTAAGAGGCATTGAAATGGTTGTGAGAGATGAGAGAAGTGAGCGAGAGGAATCTTTTCAATTCGAAAATGGATTAGAAGCTTTCATTGATTATTTGAATGTTGATAAAACATTGCTTCATAAAACAATATCTTTTGATGACACATCTCATTCTATTGAAGTAGAAATTGCCTTACAATTTACTGATGGATATCATGAGACATTGATATCATTTGTTAATCTTGTTAGAACTGGTGATGGTGGTACACATGAAACAGGTTTTAAATCAGGTCTAACAAAAGTTTTTAATGAATATGCTAGAAAATATGGTTTGTTAAAACAGAAGGATAAGAATTTAGAAGGTACGGACGTTCGTGAAGGATTAACTGCTATTGTATCAGTAAAGATTCCTGAATCTCTATTGCAGTTTGAAGGACAGACAAAATCTAAATTAGGAACACCAGAAGCAAGAAATATAGTTGATAGTGTTGTTTATGAACAAATCAATTATTATCTTGAAGAAAATAAAGAGGTTGCTAATAAGTTAATTAATAAAATGACAAAAGCTGCACAAGCACGTAATGCTGCTAGAAAAGCACGTGAAGAAGCACGTAAGGGAAAAGGAAATAAGACTGAAAAGATTTTGAGTGGAAAGTTAGCTCCTGCTCAGTCTAAAGATAAAAAGAAAAAAGAATTATATCTAGTTGAAGGTGATTCTGCTGGTGGTAGTGCTAAACAAGGACGAGATCGTAAATTTCAAGCAATCTTGCCTTTGCGTGGAAAAGTTTTAAATGCTGAAAAAACTTCAATGGCAGATATTCTTAAAAATGAAGAAATTGCAACTATCATTAATACTGTTGGTGCTGGCATTGGTGATGATTTCAATGCTGAGAATTCCAATTATGCGAAAGTCATTATTATGACTGATGCTGATACAGATGGGGCGCATATTCAAGTTCTTTTACTGACTTTCTTTTATCGTTATATGCGTGGTTTAATTACATCTGGGCGTGTTTATATTGCAATGCCGCCACTCTATAAAGTATCTAAGAAAAATGGAAAACACAGTGATTCTCTTTATGCTTGGGATGATCATGAACTGGAAGATGCTAAAGGCAAAGTGGGACGTGGTTATACAATTCAAAGATACAAAGGTTTAGGAGAGATGAATGCTGATCAGTTATGGGAAACAACAATGAATCCTGAAACACGAACTTTAATTCAAGTTTCAATTGAGGATGCTGCACTTGTGGAAAGACGTGTTTCAGTATTAATGGGAGATAAAGTGGAACCAAGAAGAGAATGGATTGAGGAAAATGTTCAATTCTCATTAGAAGATTCATTCTTTATTACAAATTAAGGAGGGTATGCATGAGCGAAAAGATATTAACTGAATCATTAGATGATATCATGGGTGATCGTTTTGGAAAATATTCTAAGTATATAATTCAAGATCGTGCATTACCTGATGTCAGAGATGGATTAAAACCAGTTCAAAGAAGAATTTTATATGCTATGTATAAGGAAGGAAATACACATTTAAAAGCTTATCGAAAATCTGCTAAAACTGTAGGAAATGTTATTGGAAATTATCATCCTCATGGTGATAGTTCTGTATATGAAGCGATGGTTCGTTTGTCACAAGAGTGGAAAATGCGTATTCCACTTGTTGATATGCAGGGGAATAATGGGTCAATTGATAATGATCCAGCAGCTGCTATGCGATATACAGAAGCACGACTTTCAGCAATTGCTTCTGAACTTCTTAAAGACATAGATAAAGAAACTGTCAAGATGGCATTGAATTTTGATGATACTGAATATGAGCCTACTGTTTTACCAGCTAAATATCCTAATTTGTTAGTTAATGGAGCAACAGGCATCTCAGCTGGATATGCAACAGATATACCTCCTCATAATTTAGGAGAAGTTATAGATGCAACGATTTACCGTATTTTACATCCTCATTGTACATTGGATCATTTGATGGAATTTATGAAAGGTCCCGATTTTCCTACAGGAGCAATTGTTGAAGGAAAAAAGGGAATTCGTGGTGCTTTTGAAACTGGAAAAGGAAAAGTTGTTGTGAGGTCTTGTGTTCATATTGTTGAAGAAAAGAATATGAATAAGATTGTTGTGAGTGAAATTCCTTATGAAGTCAATAAAGCGGAACTTGTGAGAAAATTAGATGAAATTCGTTTTAATAAAAATATTGATGGTATTATTGAAGTTCGTGATGAATCTGATCGTAATGGTTTAAGTATAGTTATTGATTTAAAGAAAGATGTAGATATTCAAAACACTCTTAATTATTTTTATAAGAATACAGATTTACAAAAGAATTATTCATATAATATGGTTGCTATTAAAAATAAAAGGCCTGAGTGTATGGGAATTATTGATATTATTGATGGTTATATTGGACATCAGATTGAAGTGATTACTAAACGTTCTCTTTTTGACTTGAATAAAGCTCAACAAAGGAAACATATTGTTGATGGATTAATCAAGGCTGTATCTATTCTTGATGAAGTTGTTCATACAATACGTCATTCTAAAGATAAACAAGATGCTAAGAAAAACTTACAATTACAATATCAATTTTCTGAAGAACAAGCAGAAGCAATTGTCATGCTACAATTGTATCGTTTAACAAATACTGATATTGTTGCTTTAGAAAAAGAAAAGGCTGAGTTAGAAATTTTAATCACAACTTTAAATGATATATTAAATAGTGATAAAATCTTAAGAAAAGTTGTCATTGATGAACTGAAAAATGTAAAAAAACAATATCCTTCACCAAGGTTAACAGAAATTAAAGATGAAGTTTTAGAAGTAACAATTAATGAAGAAGCCATGATTTTACCAGAAGATATTTATGTATCTGTTTCTCGAGATGGCTATATTAAGAGAATATCACAGAGATCATATAAAGCGAGTGAAAATACACCTATTGGTAAAAAAGAAGATGATGTCTTGGTTGATTTACATTTTGCTAATACTTTAGATAAGTTGTTAGTTTTTACTGATCAGGGAAATTATTTATTTATTCCATTACATAAGTTAGAAGAATTTAAATGGAAAGAATTAGGGAAACATATTAGTTATTTAGTGAAAGTATCTCCTAATGAGAAGATGATTGGTTCTATCTTGGTGAAATCATTTGACTTGCCACTTTATGTTGTCTTTGCTTCACGTTTTGGACAAGTTAAACGTGTAGCTTTAAAAGATTTTGAAGTAGCTAGATATAGCAAACCAATGAAATGTATGAATCTCAAAAAAGATGATTCACTCTTAAAAATTAGTTTAAGTGATGATCATCAAGGAATTATTTTAACAACACGTGCAGGCTATGCTACTTTATATAGTGAACAGGAAATTTCTATACTAGGTGTGAAGGCTGGTGGAATTAAAGGAATTAATTTAAAGAATGATGAACTTGTTTCAATGTGTGTATTCAATCCTCTTCAAGCTGATTCTTATGTTCTGTTAAGTGATCAGCCTGGAATTAAACGTATGCGTGTTTCTGATATTCCAAGCTGTAACCGAGCTACAAAAGGAAATCTTGTTTTTAAATCACCAAAAACAAATCAAATTCATGCTTTTGATGCAATGATATTAAAAACACAATCAGAGCTTGTTTTACAAACATATCAACAAGACTTGACAATTCAAGTGAAAGATTATGGCTATGGACAATTACAAAGTAAACCAAGCCTAATTACGTCTTTAAAGGATCAAGAATTGCATTATATTTATAATGTTCAAACCTTATCAACAGATTGTTTTGATGTAGAGAAAATAAAAGAAGAGAAAACTGATATATTTGAAGTTAATAAAGAACCTGATTTATTTGAAGAAGAGATGGTAGAATCTTTACTAGAGGAAAAGGTTGAACCAATCATTGTTCAACCTATAAAAAAGAAAGAATCTAAAGAAGACGATAAACATTTTGAGCCTATTTCTTTTGATGATCTTTTTAAAGAAGATTTTTAGAATATGAGATATCCTCATATTCTTTTATTTATCATTTAAATAGGCTTTTAATAATTTGATTAATGCTCTTTTTTCTAGACGTGATACATAGGAACGTGAAATGTGCATATGAGCAGCAATCTCTTTTTGAGTATAAATTTGATGATTGTTTAATCCATAACGCCAGACAAGAATATCTTGTTCTCTAGGTGTTAATAATACGAAATATTCTTGCAATTTACGAATTTGATCATTTGTTTGAATTTGATCAATCATTTCTTTTTGTTCGCATGGTAAAATATCTAAAAGTGTCATTTCACCACCATCTTTATCCATGCCCAAAACTTCATTTAAAGACACATCAAGAGATGTTTTCTTATTACCTCGCATATGCATAAGAATTTCATTTTCAATACATTTTGCAGCATAAGTGCCTAATTTTGTGGCTTTATCAGGCTTATAACTATCGATAGCCTTTATTAGGCCAATTGTCCCAATACTAATTAAATCTTCTTGTAAGTCTTTACCACCATCATATTTTTTCACAATATGAGCAACAAGTCTTAAATTATGTTCAATGAGCTGATTACGAGCTTCATGATCACCTTGAAAATATTTTTCTAATAATTCATTTTCTTGCTGAGCTGTGAGTTGTGGTTTGAAAGCTTGCGTTTTAATGAATGAGACAAATAAAAATTGTTGTAATAATGTAACAAGTGTTGTAAACATAATCCACCTCAAAACATTATATGAAAATTGTCGATGTTTATGTTTAGGCTTTTCTTCTCTTAAGAAATAAGGTACAATAGTCAAAAAGGAAGGTATGTATGGAAAAAATGATGAAATGTTTTGGCTGTGGGGCCATCATTCAAAATGAAAATGAAAAACATATTGGATATGTTCCCAAGAATGCCATGAATAAAGATAAAGTATTGTGTCAAAGATGCTTCCAACTAAAAAATTATCATAAATTACAGGAAACATCATTAACAAAAGATGATTTTTTAAATATTCTTCAGCAAATTGGTGAAAAAGACTGTTTGGTTGTTTATATGATTGATTTGTTTGATTTTAATGGGAGTCTTATTCAAGGATTAATGCGTCATATAGCTTTTAATGATGTTCTTGTTTTAGCAAATAAGCGAGATATTTTGCCAAAATCTGTTAAAGAAAGAAAACTTGAGCATTGGGTGAGAAGACAATTAAAAGAAGAAGGACTGAAACCTATTGATGTGATAATTACAAGTGGTAAAAAACATTTGAATCTAGATATGATTTATGATGCAATTATGGAACATCGTCAAAATCGTGATGTTTATGTTGTTGGTGTAACGAACGTTGGGAAATCAACATTTATAAATGCTTTATTAAAGCATTATGCAGATGTTGAGAATCAGAATTTAATTACTGTTTCTGAATTTCCAGGGACAACTTTAAATCTCATTGAAATACCATTAGATGAGCATACCCATTTATATGATACACCGGGCATCATTAATGAATCACAGATGACACATCTGATTAGACCACAGGATATAAAAAGTGTTATTCCACAAAGTGAATTAAAACCAATGATATATCAGTTAAATAGCGATCAAACACTTTATTTTGGGGGATTAGCACGTTTGGATTTTATTGCTGGAGAACAAGCTAATTTTATTGCTTATTTTTCAAAAAATTTGAAAATTCATCGAACGAAAACAATGAAAGCTGATGATTTGTATAATCGACATCTTACTCTACAATATGAAGTTGAAGGGATAGAAACAATTGATCAGATGAAATCATATGAATTTCAATTACCTAAAGGTAAATGTGATATTGTGATTTCGGGTTTAGGATTTATTACAATAAGTTCACAAGGTGGAAAAGTGAAAGTCATGGCCCCTCCACATGTGAATGTTATGATAAGAGAAGCTATTATATAAAAGAAAGGAAAATTATATGTTAACAGGAAAACAAAAAAGATATTTAAGAAGTGAAGCGCATCATTTAAATGCTATTTTTCAGGTAGGAAAAGATGGTGTAACAAGCAATCAAGTAAAAGGTATTATTGAGGCATTAGATTCTCAGGAATTAATGAAAGTTAAACTTTTGGAAAGTTGTCCTGATGATGTTCACAGTGTTGCTTTAGAATTAAGTGTTCAAACAAAGTCAGAAGTCGTGCAAATTATTGGTCATACTATTGTCCTTTATAAATCATCTGATAAAGGAATATATAAATTACCATGAAAAAGATAGGTTTATTGGGAGGAAGTTTTGACCCAATCCATAAAGCACATATTGATATTGCATATATGGCTTTAAAGCAGTTACAGCTTGATGAAATTCAGTTTATTCCGACAAAAAACAATCCGTGGAAAAATGAAAGTGGGGCGAGTGCTTCACAAAGAGTCGAAATGATAAAAATTGCCATTGGTTCACATAAACAAATGACAGTAAACACCATTGAAATTAATACCGAAGGACAACAAAAAAATTATACCTATAATACTTTATTGCAGTTGATTAAGGATAATCCTGAAGTGCAATATACATATATTATGGGGATGGATCAGGCCAATCTATTTAGCGAATGGAAAAATGCTGAAGCAATAAGCGAGATGGTTCAATTAGTTGCCTTCCAACGTGGTGGTTATCCGATTAATCAGGTATCAATTCAAAAATATCATTTCATACAACTTAATAACGAACCAGTTTATGCTTCTAGTAGTGATGTTAGAAATGGTCATATAGAAATGCTGAATCCGGGTGTGTTAAAGTATATAACTTGTCAGGGACTTTATCTAGAAACAATAGTCGCTTGTAAAATGAAAGAAAAACGTTGGAAACATACATGTAGCGTTGCACATTTAGCAGCCCAAATTGCCAAAAGTAATGGACTTAATTCTCATCAGGCTTATATTGCTGGAATGTTTCATGATATTGCTAAAGAAATGGATGATGAGCAGGCCTCCTTTATTATGCAACAGCATTTTTCATTATATATGGATAAACCAAAAGCCATTTGGCATCAATGGGTGTCACGTTATGTGAGTGAACATGAATATTTAATTGATGATGAGATTGTTTTAGAGGCTATTGAACATCATACAACTGGATCAGTTCATATTTCGCCAATTGGTAAATGTGTATATGTGGCAGATAAACTTGATCCATTACGTGGTTATGATTCATCTGAACAAATCAAGGTTTGTATGGAGAATATTCATCAGGGATTTAGAGATTCTTTAATTGATTTTTATGAATTTTCAACAAAAAAACAGCGTCCTATTGATGGGTGTTTTTATGAAATTTATGATTATTTTGTAACGGGAGGAGAAATATAAATGACAAAATTAGAGTGTGTAGTAAAAGCAATGGATGATAAATTAGCAACTCATATTGTTGCAATTGATATGCGTGATGCTAGTCCTATTTTTGATACTTTTGTCTTATGCACAGCGAGTAATGAACGTTTGATGCAGGCAATTAGTCAAAATATTAAAGATGAATGTGATAAATCGGGATATGAAATTAAAAGTATTGAAGGGTTAAGAAATTCAAAATGGCTATTGATTGATTTGGGTGATATTGTATGTCATATCTTTGAAGCAAGTGAGAGAGAAAGTTATAATCTCGAAAAGTTATGGGGAGATATGCCTCGTATTAATGTTGAAGGAATGCTTGCTAAATGAGTTATGAAAATTTTGCCTATTATTATGATAGTCTAATGGATCCTCTGTTTTATGAAGATTATTATCAATTCATTATAAAGAATTGTCAATTTGATGAGGTTTTAGAATTAGGTTGTGGCACAGGAGAAATGGCTATTCGATTTGCAAAAGATCAAAAAAATATTTTTGCAACAGATCTCTCAATTGATATGTTAGAAGTAACAAAACAAAAGGCAATGTCAGAAAATGTTAATTTGATGTTACAAAGAGTTGATATGAGTGATTTTTCTACATCTCATCAGGTTGATTTGATTTTATGTCTTTGTGATTCTTTGAATTATTTATTAGATGTAGAAGATGTTCTAAAAACATTTATTAATGTTTATCAATCTTTAAAAGAACAGGGGACATTTATTTTTGATATAGATAGTCTTTATAAGATGAATGTTATTCTTAAAGATTATCATGAAAAAGAAGAGGATAATGAATTTGCATTTGAATGGCAAGTTGAAAATTTAGATGATGGTTATATTCATCATCATATTTATATTGAAGATAAAATAGAAAATGAAATTGTTAATGAGGATCATTATCAAAAGACATATAGTGTTTCACAGTATTTGTATTGGTTAAATGAAGTTGGTTTTTCTGATATTAAATATTACAGTGATTTTGGTGATTATCATGAGGACTGTGAGAGAGTAATTTTTGTATGTCAGAAAGGGGAGTAAGCATGATTGGTATTATTGGTGCAATGGAAGAGGAAGTAACTGAAATATTGAAATTAATTGATTTAAAGGTACAGAAAACATATTTAGAATATACTTTTTATGAAGGAACAATGAATGGACGTTCTGTTGTTTTATTGCAAGGTGGTATTGGAAAGGTCAATGCAGCCATTTCTACGACGTTATTATTGACTCATTATGAAGTAGGACTTGTTCTTAATGTTGGTTCAGCAGGTGGATTATTGCCACAAATGCAAAATGTTGGTGATGTTGTGATTTCTTCACAAGTTGTTCATCATGATGTAGATGTTACAGCTTTTCAAAGAGTTTATGGTGAAGTGCCTGGAATGCCACTTTATTTTACTGCTGATCAAGCATTACTTGCATCTGTTCAAGAAATTCTTCAGCAACAAAATATTTCTTCTCATATTGGTTTAATTGCCTCTGGTGATCAGTTTATTTGTCAAGATGAACAGGTTGAACAGATTGTGAATCACTTTCCGCAAGCAATGTGTGCTGAAATGGAAGCGGCAGCTATTGCACAGGTCTGTCATGTTTTTGGTATTCCTTTTATTATTACGCGTTCTTTGAGTGATGTGTTTCATAAAGGAGAAAATGCAGTACAATTTGATGAATATTTAAAGAAAGCAAGTCAGGCATCAGCCCAAATGTGCTATGCGCTTGTTTCTTCTTTAGAGCAATAACTTGTGTTATTGCTTATTTTTTGGAGGTGAAATTATTGAAAAAAATTGAATTATTAGCTCCAGCTGGTGATCAAGAGGCTTTTGTGGCTGCTGTTCAAAATGGAGCTGATGCTATTTATTTAGGTGGGACACTTTTTAATGCACGTGCTTTTGCTAAAAATTTTGATGATCAGCAATTAAAATGGGCAATTGCCTATGCTCATTGTCATAATGTCAAAGTCTATGTTACTGTAAATACACTTTACCAGGACAAGGAATTTAATGAATTACTTCGTTATATTGATTGTTTATATAATAATCAGGTTGATGCTTTAATTGTACAGGATATTGGGTTATTTGACGTTATACAGGCTGTTTATCCTGATTTTGAGATTCATATGAGTACACAATCGACTATTATGAATTGCTCAGCAGTGGCCTATTTTGAGGATATGGGAGCTTCTCGAATTGTTTTAGCGAGAGAAAACACACTATTAGAAATTCAAGAAATCTGCCAATCTACAAAATTAGAAGTAGAGGTTTTTGTTCACGGAGCAATTTGTGTCTGTTATTCAGGGCAATGTTTGATGAGCAGCATGATTGGTAAGCGTAGTGGAAATAGAGGAGCATGTGCACAGCCATGTCGCTTGCAATATCAGCTAGCAAAAGATGGTAAAGTATTAGATAATAAATATCCATTTCTTCTATCGCCAAAAGATATGATGACAATTCATCAAATTCCTGAACTGATTAAGGCAGGTGTGACTTCTTTAAAAATAGAAGGAAGAATGAAAAAACCAGAATATGTAGCAAGTGTTGTAAAGGCATATCGTCGAGCAATAGATAATTATTATCAAAATATATCAGCAAAATTAGATTGTGATATTGCTGATATGAAAGCTATGTTTAATCGTAATTATACATCAGGATATCTCAATAACGATAAAAATCTTGTTGATGGAGATTATTCTGGCAATAAAGGTGTTATTCTTGGAGAAGTTATACGTTATTTGCGTGATCAAAAAAGAGTTTCTATTCAATTGAATGCACCTTTATATCAAGGAGATAGCATAGTTTTTGAAAACATAGATAAAGGAAGACCAGTTAATAAAATCTATCATCAGCAGCGATTGGTTGCAAAGGGGAATCCTGGAGAAATTGTTGAAATCGAATTTGATTATCCGGTTTCACAAGGTTATGTCCGTAAAACAGTTGATACAACGGTTATAAAAAGAATGCAGCAGACTTATGAAAAAGAAAACCGCCAGTTACCTATAAACGTCTTTTTTACTGCTAAAATCCAACAACCAGCTAAACTTACATTTCAATATAACGATCATCAAGTCACATTATTAACAGATTGTCTTGTTGAGCATGCTCAAAAAACCCCACTTAACCAACAACGTATTATTCAGCAACTATCAAAACTTAAAGATACACCATTTTATCCTCAAAATATGCAATTGGATATAGATCAAAATATGAATATTCCTATCAAAGTCATCAATCAGTTAAGAAGAGATTGCAGTGAACTATTAAAAAATAAGTTATCAAACCAAACCATTCATCACATGGCAAAACAGCCATTACCATTATTAAGCCAGAAGTTTGCTCAACAACATTCTAAAAAACTCTTCATTCAAGTCACTACATTAGAACAGTTAAAAGTTGTTATTCAATATCCGATTGATTCTGTGATATATCCTTATCAATCCAATATAGACAAAGCTTATTTGTTATGTCAACAAAGCAATAAAGAATTAATTTTAGGATTACCTCGTGCTATTAAACAAAAAGAAATTGATGACATTTATCAATCAGATATTTTTTCAAAAATAACAACTGTATTGGTCAATGATTATGGTGCATATTATCATTTCAAGGATAAATTGAGAATTATTGGGATGGGTGCCAATATTTATAATTCATATGCATCAGCTCATTATCATGAGCCTCACATCCTTTCATTAGAAATGTCACTTCATCAAATTAATCAATTAAAAACTGATTTTTCAAAGTGTATTATTCAGGTTTATGGTAAAGTAGAAAATATGATAAGTGAGTATTGTCCAATATCGCAGTATTATTTTGGATATCAAAAAAAGCAATGTCATATATGTCAAAACCATCAATTTTCTTTAATTGATCGTAAAAATGAAAGATTCGATTTGTTAATGGATGAACAATGCCGAATGCATCTGTTAAACTGTCGAACTCTGTATTTTTCTCAAGTTGAGCAATGTTATGCTCAGGGAATATTCATTCATTTTACAAATGAAAATCAAGAATTGACAAAATTTGTTATAAATCATTTCCTTTCTTTATTAAAAAAAGAAAAAAAGAGTCGCATAAAAGAAAAAATACAAACAACTTCAGGATATTATAAAGAATAATATCGAATTATATAATGTATTTAATGTTTGTGTCTTTCATAAAATAACTTTTTTATAAATCTAAATTGATATCGTTTTCGAATAATGATATAATAGATGTATGGAGGTGGCATTTATGTCAATAGATATGGATTTGGCAAAAAGATTGAAAGTTTATCGTAACTTCAAGCATTTGACACAAAAAGAAGTTGCTGCACATCTTAATGTTCCACATTCCGCAATATCTGATATTGAGAATGGTAAACGTGATGTGACAGTTGGAGAATTAAAAATCTTATCTCATTTATATGGGCGAAGTGTTGAAGAAATCATGAGTGGCAAAAAATATGATTATTATAATATTGCAAATATTGCCCGTCTTTTAACTGAGTTACCTGATGATGATTTAAAAGAAGTCATGTTTATTATTGAATACAAACGTAAGAGAATTGAAGAAAAAAGCAAAACTATTTAGGCTTTCTTCTTGTTTTGAAGTACAAGTACAAATGACTAATAAAGAAGAAGTTAAATTCTTATAGAATTAGGAGTTTTCTTTCTTTTTTATTTTCTGAAATTTTAAAGATCAATATATTCTGGAATATCCAACTGAGATGATTTAACAGGTATTATAATAAAAAGGTGGGATATTATTGGTTTTTTCTTACTTTAGGGTGTAAATAAAATGAGAGGCTTCAATAATATTGAAGCCTCTCATTTTATGATTACCCATAGCTAAGTAAGAACCATTATTTTTCACTCTTTGTATTAAGAAGTTAATCATCTTAAACTAATTGAATATATGAGAAAAATATGTTATTTGGATAACCGAATTGTTTCTATTTGCTGAGATATTATCAAGCAAGAATACTCATAAATATTTTTGTTTTTTTATAATAATGTTTTGAACTCTTCTAACAATTCTAGTCCCTCATCTAGAATTTCATGACTACAAACATTATCTGTATGATGATGATGGTAATGTACATCGATTTGGTTATCAAGATTAACAATTGCATAAGTTCCATATCCATAACTACCACGATTCATCATTAAACTGCCAGGATTAATAAAATGTATGTTTTGATGAATTTGATGTGTTGGAACATGAGTATGTCCATGAAAGCATATATGACAATGATTTTCTTGACACAATGTAATTAATTCATCATATCCATAGTAGACACTATAGTATTGTCCATGAGTAACGCATATGTTTTGATATATTTTATATAGTGGAAACATAGCATCATCATGATTTCCTTTAACTACAATATCAAACTGTTGGATTAAAGGATCGTCTAATGGAAGTGAAGAATCACCGCAATGAATCATCAGATCAACTTTTAATTGATACAAATTAACAACTCGTTTTAAATCATCACCAAATAAATGACTATCACTCACAACTAATATTTTCATAAAATCAGCTTCTTTCTTTATAATATGATACTCTCTTTTTAGTATACACTTTTTCATATGATAATTTAATAAGAAAAAATCATTTTTAATATTTATTATATCACGTACATTTTATTATAAAATAAAAATGGTTGATATAAAACATTTAACAAAACATAATTTTTATGAAATAAAAATTTTTTTGATTTAATTTCAGTTGATGAATTGATGAAATTTTCTGAAATAGAAAAAAATTGTCTCGTAAGTGTTTACAATTGCTCTAAAAGTTGGTAAAATAATATCAGTGAAATAACTAGAAAAGGAGTAACAAATATGAAAACTATTTTATTAGTATGTTCTGCAGGAATGTCTACAAGTTTATTAGTAACAAAAATGGAAGGTGCTGCTAAGGAAGCAGGAGTTGAATGTAAAATCTTTGCATTACCATTCTCTGATGCACCAAGAGTATTAGAAGAAGTTGATTGCATTTTACTTGGCCCACAAGTAAGATTCCAAAAAGCTGCAATTGAAAAATTAGCTGCTTCAAGAAAGGCTGGACCAATCCCTGTTGATGTTATCGATATGAGAGATTATGGAACAATGAATGGTAAAGCTGTATTTGATAAAGCTTTAGCAATGTTAGGATAATTAAATTTCCATAAAAAGGAGCGTATGCTCCTTTTTTTCTTTCTTTTTTTACGTAGGTTTGCTATAATATTAAAAAATATTAGGAGGGGTTTATAAATGAAAAAAGCGATTATTACTGTTGTTGGAAAAGATCAAGTTGGTATTATTGCAAAAGTATGTACATATTTAGCAGATGCACAAATTAATATTCTCGATATTTCTCAAACAATTTTACAAGGATATTTTAATATGATGATGATTGTTGATACATCACATGCAGCAGATGAATTTTCTGTTTTAACTGATCAATTAGCTGTTTTAGGTGATGAAATTGGTGTCACAATTAGACTACAGCACGAAGATATTTTTAATAAAATGCATAGAATCTAAGGAGGATGAAGATGATTAATTTATTTGAAGTTGCAGAAACAAATAAAATGATTGAACAAGAGAACTTAGATGTACGTACAATCACAATTGGTATTAGTTTGCTGGATTGTATTGATGCAAATATTGATGTTCTTTGTCAAAACATTTATCATAAAATTACTACTGTAGCAAAAGATCTTGTGGAAACAGGAGAATATATTGAAAAGAAATATGGTATTCCAATTGTGAATAAAAGAGTTTCTGTTACACCAATTGGGTTTGTTGGGGCAAGTGCTTGTTGTTCATCAGAGGATTTTGTTAAAATAGCCAAAGTATTGGATCGTTGTGCTCATGAGATTGGAGTTAATTTTATTGGGGGATATAGTGCAATTGTTTCAAAAGGTATGACAAAAGCTGAAGAATTACTCATTCGTTCAATACCACAAGCAATGAAAGAAACTGAACTGGTTTGTAGTTCTGTTAATGTGGGATCTACAAAAACTGGTATTAATATGGATGCTGTAAAATTAATTGGGAAGATCGTTAAAGATACTGCTGAAATTACAAAAGAGAATGATTCAATTGGTTGTGCTAAATTAGTTGTCTTATGTAATGCCCCAGATGATAATCCATTTATGGCTGGAGCTTTCCATGGTGTAAGTGAGGCAGATTCTATCATTAATGTTGGGGTTAGTGGACCAGGTGTTGTAAGAAACGCAATTAAAACTGCTAAAGGGAAAGAATTTGGTGAGTTATGTGAAATTGTTAAGAAAACAGCATTTAAGATTACTCGTGTTGGTCAATTAGTTGCACGTGAGGCATCAGCAATGTTAAATATTCCTTTTGGGATTATTGATCTATCATTGGCTCCGACACCTGCTGTAGGCGATAGTATTGCTGATTGTTTACAAGAAATGGGATTGGAGAGAGTAGGAGCTCCTGGTACAACAGCAGCTCTAGCAATTTTAAATGACCAAGTGAAAAAAGGTGGCGTTATGGCATCTTCATATGTTGGTGGCTTATCTGGTGCTTTTATTCCAGTGAGTGAAGATCAAGGAATGATTGATGCTGTAGAAGCTGGTGCATTAACATTAGAAAAATTAGAGGCAATGACTTGTGTTTGCTCAGTTGGATTAGATATGATTGCTATTCCTGGTAAAACATCTGCAAAAACAATATCTGGAATTATTGCTGATGAAATGGCTATTGGGATGATTAATCAAAAAACGACAGCTGTGAGAATTATACCAGTCATTGGTAAAGATGTTGGAGAAACTGTAGAATTTGGTGGTTTGTTAGGCTATGCTCCAATTATGCCTGTGAATCAATTTTCATGTGATGAGTTTATAGATCGTGGAGGACGAATTCCTGCACCAATTCATAGTTTTAAAAATTAAAAAGGCGATGATATCGTCTTTTTTTACAGAAAGAGGGATACATATGCAACAAGATCAATTGATTATTTATAGAAATTTAACAGATGATAATGATATTTATAAATGTTTATCTTTCATTCAGAATAAATCTTTATTAAGTGAAGATGAATTTATATCATTAATGTTTCAGTTAACTGAAACATATGATCTACATGGACACTTATTTCAAAGTTTGATGACTTATCTTTTGGCCCATCATGAAAATCCTTTTACGCTTTCGCTGGAACGTAAACAAGATATATCTTATCCATTCAAACAAGTAATCATGAATGATATATCATTACTTTATCATATGTTTCATTATGATTTTTCTTTTTTAGATTCTTTATATAAAGATGTTTTTTATGATTTTCCACATAGTAAACCTATTGTGAACCAAGAAATTTTTGATTTACTGACACATCTACAATTTCAACTTTCTAAGAGCACATCAGTGGAAGAATTTTATAATATATTATATAATCATTACAATCACTATGGGGTAGGGAAGTATGGATTAAATAAAGCTTTTCGTTATTTAAATGATACAATTATCCCAATCGATCATATTGGGAATAATACATTAGACCAACTTATTGGTTATGAAATTCAAAAAGAACG
>NZ_HG005290.1:73316-89702 GCF_000455285.1 Candidatus Stoquefichus massiliensis AP9
TTTAAAAGCCAATACAGAGGCTTTCTTAAAAGGAAAGAAAGCTAATAATGTATTACTTTATGGTGATAGTGGAACGGGCAAATCAAGCAGTATCAAAGCATTATTAAATGAATATTATAAAGATGGTCTAAGAATGATTGAAGTTTATAAACATCAATTTATTGCTTTGCCTCAAATTATCAATGAATTACAGAATCGTCAATATCATTTTGTGATATTTATGGATGATCTTTCATTTGAAGAATTTGAAGTTGAATATAAGTATCTTAAAGCAGTTATTGAAGGTGGTTTAGAGAGAAAACCTGATAATATTCTTATCTATGCTACTAGTAATAGAAGACATTTGATCAAAGAAACATGGAATGATCGTAATCATGATCAGGAAATTAATAATAATGA
This sequence comes from Candidatus Stoquefichus massiliensis AP9, assembly GCF_000455285.1. Taxonomy (GTDB): domain Bacteria; phylum Bacillota_I; class Bacilli_A; order Erysipelotrichales; family Coprobacillaceae; genus Stoquefichus; species Stoquefichus massiliensis. The sequence continues at coordinate 73,716 of NZ_HG005290.1, forward strand.
TGCTAAACAAGAGAAGTTATCATTGGTTTCACGTTTTGGTGTACAAATTATGTATATTCATCCTGACAAGCAGCATTATCTTGATATTATTGATGGGCTTGCTAAAACACATGGGATTACGATGCCAGAAGATGAATTGCACGAACTTGCTTTACAATGGGAAATAAGAAATGGAGGTTTTTCTGGGCGTACAGCAAAACAGTTTATTCATATGTTGCTCGGAAAGAAATGATGAAACAGTTAAAACTAGAAGATTATTCAATAATAAAACCTTATTTAGACATGGCAGATTATGAAGGTTATAACTCCAATTTTGTAACGATGATGATGTGGAATCATGAGTATCACATTATGTATGAAATACATGATCATTTTTTAATCATGCTACATCATTATAAAGAGACAAAATTTTGGGCTATGCCATTTACAACTTCACAATATTATCAGGAAGCCATTGATTATATGATAGAGTATAGTCATCAGCATCATTTTCCTTTTATAATTGATTGTGCAATTGAAAGTTTTGTTGAACAAATAAAATCTATCTATCAAAATCAATTATTATTTCAAAAAACACCTTACAATGATGATTATATTTATGATCGTCAAATGTTGCAGACTTTATCTGGTAAGAAAATGCAGAAAAGAAGAAATCATTATAATGCATTTTTAAAAGAATATCCTGATTATGTTTATCGTGATTTAGACATTGTCGAAGATTTTGAAATTATTTTAAGTTGTTTGAATCGCTGGGAAAATGAAAAAGATGATATGAGTGAGTCTATGACCAGTGAAGTGCGGGGGATTATGTACTTATTATCTTCAAAACATATGTTGGATTTTGAAGTTGGAGGTATATTTATTAGGGGACAAATGGAAGCCTTTATTATTGCATCTCGATTAAAACATTCAACAATTCAAATTCATGTGGAAAAAGCGAATAAAGAGATAAGAGGATTATATCCAGCTGTTTTAAAAGCTATGTTGGAACATCATTTTCCTGATGAAAAATATGTAAATAGAGAAGAAGATATGGGATTAGAAAATTTAAGAAAATCCAAACAATCTCTTCATCCTTTTAAGATGGTTCATAAATATTGTATTAAAGAAAAAAATTTTGAAGTCGTCATGGCAAAAAGTGAAGAAAAAGACGAAGTTATGAGATTATGGAAAACATGTTTTAAAGACGAAACAGAAATATCTACAAATTTTTATTTTCAATATTTGTATAACTGCCATACAACTTATTTATTAAAGAATTATCATCAAGTTTTATCTGCCTTACAGATTGTTCCAATGACAATCTGTAAGAATAATCATAAAGAAGTATGTTATTTAATATTAGGTGTTTCAACTGATCCTCATGTTCAAGGACAGGGATGTATGAAATATTTATTAACATATGTATTGAATCAATTTAAAGATCAAAAGATTTATTTACAGGCTTATGTACCTGAAATCTATCATCCTTTTGGCTTTTATGCTTCTCATTATCATCAATGTATTGATGTTGATAAGTCACAATTATTGATGAACACTATGAATCCGATTTCTGATATATCACTTTTAAAAAGCTATTATGAAGCTTATACAGCATCTTTTGATGAATATCGTTTGCGTGACCAGCAGTATTGGAATCTTTTTATCAAGAGATGTCAGGCATTTGAAGAAAAAATTCTTATTTTTAAGGATTTGGGGTATTTTGTATATTATCAGGATGAAGAGGCCATTCATATATCAGAATTTATCTATTTAAATGAAACAGCCATTTTAATGATGCTATCTTATTGGCATGATACTGATTTAAAAATATTATTAGAATGTGATATGCGTGTAAAAATTGCTGGAGACTCGCAGAATATTATAACAATGATGTCTAACCAGGAATTATCGGATCACTTAGATCGAAATAAATTCATTAATGAAGTTTATTAAGAAGGGAAAAGTAATGAAAAAGAATCTCATTCTGGGGTTAGTTATTCTTGTTGTTATGTTTATAGCAAGCACTCTCAAACCTTACTATACAGAGTATTATTATGTAGATAAGTTTTCTGGAGATAAAATCAATTACAGTAGTAGTCAATCAAAAGCCATTGATTCATTCTTCAAACAAATCATTTCTACTGATAGAAACACAATTATCAAAAATCATGGGGAAGGCAATATATATTTTGGGAATCAGCCACAGATATTTTCGAATGATAAAGAAATATTTTTCTATCAGACAAAAACGAATAATTATATTATTAGTATTCTTGAAAATAATCAGGAAAATTTATACATATGTAATCAAAAAACTATGTTAGAATTACTTGAACATATTAATAATATAACCCAAGAATCAATAGTATCCTGGTAAATAATAAAAAGTATGCAACTCATATTTATAAAAGGAGGAGTATACTTTTTTTGTATACTCCTTAGCAAGAACCATTGTTTATAGTATATTTAACTTCGCATAATGTATGTTATGTGAAGTTAAATAAGTTTTGAAATCAATACAATAGTAATTAAAAGTATTAATCCAATGTCTACAATCATGACATATTTATATAATGCTTGAGAATCCTGTTTATTATTATTAAAAACTGCTAAAAATGATGCCATGTATAACATCAAGGCAATCATATAATTGATGATCATTGGCCATAAACTACCTTCAACGGAAACACCAAAAATAAATAACAAACTCCCAATTAAAGCACCTGCAAGTGCCATAATAATAACTTTTCTAACTTTATTTTCTTTCATAAAATAGCCCTCTAAACAATCTGATCAAGTATTGATTGACCAATACCTGGATTCTCTACCTCAAAATTATCTGCAATTGTTGCTCCAATAACTGCATAACTCTTTAATAAGCCTAAATGATGTGGCTTTTTTAATGATTTGCTATAAATGATTAAAGGTACATTTTCACGAGTATGATCCGTTCCTTTATATGTTGGGTCATTCCCATGATCAGCAGTAATCATTAACAAGTCATCCTCATTGAGTAACAGTAGCAAATCATTTAATTGATTATCAAACTCTACAATAGCATCTGCATAACCCTTTGGATTTCTTCTATGCCCAAATACTGCATCGAAATCAACTAAATTTAAGAATGCTAAACCTGTGAAATCCTCTTTTGCAAGTTTGGTTGTTTTGATCATACCATCTGAATTAGAAACGGTTTTTATTTTACGAGTTATCCCTTGATTTACAAAAATATCAGGTATTTTACCAATTCCAATCACTTCAATCTCATTTTCTTTCAATGTATCTAAGACTGTTTTGCCAAATGGTTTTAAAGCTAAGTCATGACGATTTGCAGTTCGAACAAATTCTCCTTTTTTATATCCTTTATACGGTCTAGCAATAATACGACCTACTTTCCATCTTTCATCCATGGCTAATTCACGTGCTATATCACAAGCTTTATAGAGTTCTTCTAATGGAATAATATCTTCATTAGCTGCAATTTGAAAAACAGAATCTGCTGAAGTATAAACAATCCAATCCCCAGTCTTTATTTGATGCTCACCCCAGTCATCTAAGATTTTGGTTCCACTTTCTGCATAATTGCCAACACATTTTCGACCAGTTTTTTGTTCAAAAAGTTCAATAAACTCTTTTGGAAATCCAGTTTCAGTAAATGTTCGAAACGGTTCTGTTATATGTAATCCCATCATTTCCCAATGTCCAGTCATTGTATCCTTACCATTTGAGACTTCCTCTAAACGAGCTGTGTATGCTAACTGATTTTTTAATCGATGAACGCCTTGAAATTCACCAATACTTCCTAAACCCATTCCTTCTAATTGAGGCACATCTAATCCTTTTACACTCTCACATATATGACCCAATGTATTTGCTCCTTCATCTCCAAATAATTGAGCATCATGAGCATCCCCTACTCCTAATGAATCTAAAACAATTAAAAATATTCTCTTGTAATTTTTCATGATTTTTGTCTTCCTTTCTGACTTCTTGGATGTAATTTCATATACTCTTCAATTGTCTTGCTTTGAGAAACATGAGTATAAATTGTTGTTGTTGAAATATCACTATGTCCTAACATTTTTTGTATTGAGCGTAAATCTGCATCATTTTCTAAAAGATGTGTAGCAAACGTATGACGTAAAGTATGTGGTGTAATATGTTTTGTTAAGCCGCTTTTTTGAACGATTGTTTGTAATAGATGGTAAAAATCATCTCTTTTTAATGGCTGACCTTTTTTATTAATAAATAAATATTGACTGCTTTTCTCACTTAATTGTGGTCGGAAATTTTCAATATATTCTTTTAAATAGTGACAACACTGTTTATTCATAGGAACAATGCGTTCTTTGTTACCTTTTCCAATACATTTAACAAACCCTTTTTGAATATTAACATTTTGTAGTGTCAATGAACACATTTCACTGACTCTTAATCCAGATGCATAAAGAATTTCTAACATACAGCGATTTCGAGCTGATATACTATCTTTCATTTCAACAGAAGAAAGAAGCTGATTCATTTCTTCAACACTTAAAACTTCTGGCAAATACTGTTCTTTTTTAGCTAATTCAAAAGAACTCATTACATTACTTTGAACTTTTCCTTCTTTAACTAAAAAAATATAAAATTGGCGTAATGAAACTATATGTCGATCAGCTGAAGAGTTCTTTAAACGAGTTCTTAAATCTTTTAAATACTGATAGACTAAATCTTTATCAATCTCAGCCATATCATTAATATGAAAATTTTGATTCATATACTCTATAAATTGTTTAATATCACGTATATAACTTTCTACAGTTTTTGGACTATGTCCCTTTTCAACAATCATATACTGTTTATACTCTACTATTGCATCCTTACATTTCAAAATACATCACCGTTATTATTATAACAAGAATTAAATTAAAAAACCACCAATGTAATTATCAAAACATAGGAATAATATAAACTCTAAAGGCTAATGCAATTGAAAAACATATCAATGTTAAAATAAGATTATTTAAACGATAATTCATCATACTTTTCATATTAAAATTTTGTTCAATATAAAAAGTAACAATTGTCACATAAATAGAGATATGCATACAAGTCGTGTTCAAAACAAAACATAATACAATTTCTATAATTATCTCCATAAGTAAAAAAAGAATTAATAAAAATGATACTGGAACTATTGAAAAAACGTACATTAATGAGAATGAAACTTGCATTCCTTTGATAAACATTAAAAAAAGCAAACCTAAATGACCATAGTAACTAGAACTCAGATATGTACATATAAGAATATAAAGACTTCCTTGAACGACATATAGCTGATATTGATTTTGATAACTTTCAGTATTTAAATAAAATAAGTTTTTTAAAAAATCTTTAACTGTTTGATTGGTTAGTGAATACTGATAAAATCCAAAAAAGAAACCTATTATAAAAACTGTTCCTAATAAAATAATAATATATTTCTTATGATTTATAAATTGACGTAAAAAGACACTCACTGTTATCACCTCTTTGATAAAACATATGAGTGTCTTTTTCGAATTATTCATCTTTTTCTAGGTATTTCTTTTGAATTGCTTGATCATCCTCTAATAGAGATGATGCTTTCATGATTTTAATACCTGGCAATGCTTGATTAAGTTCTTGAATAATTTTTTCAGTTTTATTTTCTTGTTTTTTATGAGCTTGTTGAATTTTATTATCAAACAAGGATATTTGTTCATGACGATCTTGTTCATGAATAACATTATTTAAACTGACACCAACCAAACGAAGCATTTCACCTTGATATAGAGTTTCAAATAATAATAAAGCTGTAGCATAGATTGTTTCATAGTCATTTGTATATTGATCAATAATCATTTGTTTGCTCTTGCTTTTTTCTCTTGTATATTTGAGAGTTATAGAGATAGAGTTAGAAATTAAATGTCTTTTTTTAGCACGCTGAGAAACTTCATGAGAAAGTTGACGAAATTGTTTTTTGATAAATTCTTCATCACGACTATCATTTTCAAAGGTTGTTGAATTTCCAACAGATTTCAGTTCATTTTTAGCATAATTAATTTTAGAAAAATCTTTTCCATTAGCTCTCTGATAAAATAGAAGAGCATTTTTACCAAAAATAGGTCTTATTTTTTCATAATTCTCATGTTTAGCTAAATCACCAATTGTTTCAATACCAATTGCCTTAAGTTTGGGAGTTGTTTTCTTCCCTACTCCAAACATTTGATTAATAGGTAAAGACCATATTTTTTCTTTATAATTATTGTTATTAATGATTGTTATGCCCATTGGTTTTTTCATGTCACTTGCCATTTTTGCAAGAAATTTATTAGGTGCAATGCCAATGGAACATTGAATGCGTATTTGACGAAATACTGCTTCTTGTATCTGTAATGCAGCCTGCTCAGGAAGGATTTGACATGTTTGAATATAATCAGTCATATCAACATAACATTCATCAATACTTGCAACTTCTAATTTTTTTGAAAAAGATGAAACAATATTAAAGAATTGTTGGGATAATGTCTTATAAAGAGTGAAGTGAGGTGGTATTGTAACAAGATGAGAACAGAGTTCCTTTGCCTGAAAAAGCGGCATGGCAGAATGAATTCCAAATTTTCTTGCTTCATAAGAAGCTGTTGTGATAATACTGCGTCTTGATTCACGACATATGACTATCGGTTTTCCAATTAACTCTGGGTGTGCAGCAATCTCAGCACTTGCAAAAAAAGCATTTAAATCAATATGAAATATAATCTGCATAGGACCACCTCCATCTTTATATCTATTTTAACATATAGTTTTTATAATTATAAAGACTTTCTTTTTTAACATTATCAGTTTTATGTGCTAATCTCAATTTATCTGCAATCATAGCAATAAACTCTGAGTTCGTTGGTTTGGCTTTTACTGCTGAAACTGTGTAACCAAAAATATCATCAATAGCATCAGTATTTCCTCTATTCCATGCAACTTCAATTGCGTGTCTAATTGCACGTTCTACTCGAGATGAAGTTGTATTATACATTCTTGCAATATCTGGATAAAGAACTTTAGTCACTTGTCCTAAGATTTCAATATTATAATATGTTGTAAGAATTGCTGTTCTCAAATACATATAACCTTTAATATGAGCAGGTATTCCTACCTCATGTAATATTTCTGTAATCTCATTTTCAATTTTGACTTTTTTATATTTTTCTGATTCATCCACGTTTAACAATTGATCATGTTTTTGTTGATCAGCATTTGTAATATAGAGAGCAGATTGGACAAAATGTTGCATATCAAAGGGATATTTAAAGCAATAATCTACAGATAAATCTTCTAACATATTGCAAATAACCTGATTTGTGAATTGTGTAATACAAATAACTTTTTGATAACTTGTTTTATGCATTTCTCTTAATCTATTTAAAACACCTAATCCATCTATTTCAGAAAGCATTAAGTCAATAATTAATAAATCACACGTTCTTTGATTTAAAAAATTCAAGCAATCTGTACCGTTATTAGCAATTCCAACAATTTCAAATTGATTTGATTTTTCTAAACCTATTTTTACATTTTCCAATAATTCTTGTTGATCTATTGCTATAAAAGTTTTCATTTTTCCAATTTTCCCTTTCGATTTATTCTCATCAGCAAAGTTATTATATATATGTCAAAATAATTTTCATAGTCTAAATAGATAAAATATATAGTGAAACGTGAATTTATATTGATTCGTCATTTTTCTTATTGGATTTTCCGACACTTTAACCCATGAAATGTCTAATTGTGTTGAAATAAGAAAAAGGAATCGTTTGTGATTCCTTCCTTATTTGTCGTTTTCGAGCATCCAGTCAATATATAAACCATATCCTTGGTGAACATTGTTGATATCTACGTGAGTAACACAGCCAATTAATTTACCATCTTGGATTATTGGTGATCCACTCATTCCTTGAATAATACCATTTGTTAAAGAAAGAACTCTTTTGTCTGTAATTTCAAAAGTAATTCCTTTAATAGAAGGTTTACTTTGTTTTTTTAAATGAGTAATTTGGATCGAACATTTTGTTAGTGTATGACCATCTAATACTGTTAAGAAATAAGCATTACCTTCTTTGACTTCATCTATAGAAGCAGTAGAGATAATCTCTTGTTTATCTGAGATTTCATCATATTTCCCATAGATTCCATAATTATTATTATCATAGATTGTCCCAATTTGAATAGATCCAATATCGGCAACTTTTTCTCCAGGTTTTCCATTTTGTGATGGATTGATTTTTTTGACATATGAATTGTATACACTCCCTTTTTTAACAACTGCATCACTTGACAACGATACATCACACATCATATGTCCAAGTGCTCCAAAATGTTTTGTTGCAGGGTTAAAATAGGTCATTGTTCCAATTCCAGTTAATCCATCTTGAACATAGAGCCCGGTTGTAAATTGTCCATTGCTTTCTTGATATTTGAGTTCTTTGGTTAATTCTTTTTGATTACGTAAAAGAGTTAATGTAATAGGATGTTTTTTTTCAATTTCTTTTTCAACAGAATCCATTAAAAGTGATATCGAGTCAACATGTATATCATTAACTTTAGTAATTAAATCTCCTGATAAATATCCGTCAGTTGAAGGATTATACTTTTGATTGTCAATAGAAATATCATAAGTTCCAGTGATCATAACACCATCATAATCCAATTCAATACCGATTGATTGCCCACCAAGAATAACTTCTGCTGCAAAGACGTTTAAAGATGGCAGGATAAGCGAAACGACTGTTATGAGTGTAATACTTAACTTTTTAAAAAGCAAAGCATATACACCTCCCTGTAATCATTTGAGATTACATTCTAGTTTGGCATATATGCTTTAATTTATACATTCAATAAATTCTTTGCATTTAAAATTGCTTCTTGAGTTATTTTCTCACCTGATAACATCTTAGCTATTTCAATAACACGTTCTTCAGCATTCAACAAATGAATAGATGTTACAGTCTCATCAGTGCCAACAGTTTTTTCAATACTATACTGATTATGCGCTAGACTTGCGACTTGAGGAAGATGTGTTATACAAATAACCTGTTTATGTAAAGCTAATTGTCTCATTTTATCACCAATGCTTGTAGCAACTTTACCACTTACACCAGTATCAACTTCATCAAAAACAATTGTATCAAGAGGACTATAACTTAAAATTATGGTTTTTATTGCCAACATAATACGTGAAATTTCTCCACCACTTGCACTTTCATTAAGCAAACTTAAATTTTGGCCTTGATTAATCGAAATCATAAATCTAATTTTATCAATTCCTAATTTTGAGAGTTCTGTTTTTTCAAAATCAACTTTGAATAAGGCTTTTTCCAGATATAAATCTTTTAATTCTTTTTGAATATCTTCTTCAAACTGTTTTGCTTTTTGATATCTTATTATATGCATCTTTTCAGCAAGTTCTAAGGCTTCTTTTTTCTTTATATCAAGGTCTGATTGAAGTTCACGAATATACTCATCACGATGATTAATAATATCTATCTTTTCTTGTAGTTCTTGTCGATATTCCATAATTCTTTCCATTGTAAATCCATATTTTCGTTTTAAACGATTAATTTTAAATAAAATATCTTGTAATTCATTAAAACGATATTCATCAAAATGAATACTATGATAAATATCCATAGCATTTTCATACTCATCTATTAGATTATAGTATTGATTATACAATGAATCATATGATTCATTAAAATTATCAATTTCAGCTATTGTATGCAATGTTGTTAAAGCATCTTTAAATTGTGGTAAGACACCATAATTGTGATTCATAAGATGATTAAAATTTTGCATAATTTCATTAACTTTTTCAAAGCTTTGTAATGATTTTAGTTCTGATTCTAATTCTTCAACCTCATCATCAGTATATGTCACTTCATCAATTTCATTCACTTGGCTCATAAGGAAATCAAGTTGCTCATCACTCATATCTTCCTCAATAATTTGTTTTAATTCATCTGAAAGACGACGATAGTCTTTATAGACCTTTTGGTATTGATTATAAGTTCCATCTAAATCCTGATGAGCATATTGATCAATTAACATAATATGGTTTTTTTCTTCAAATAATTTTTGAGTTTCAAATTGTGAATGAATATCAATGAAGTATGGCATTAAGATTTTTAAAGCATTATTAGAAGCATTTTGATAATTAATTTTGATATTACTTTTTCCAGATTCAAGTATCTCTTTTGTAATGACAAATTGTTCATCTGGTTCAATATGCAAATCATCACATATACCTTCTAAAGTTTGTGTCATTTCTATCTCAAAAATACCTTCAATAACAGCTTTTTGAGAACCTTTTTTTATAAATGATGTTGAAGCTCTATTACCACATAATTGACCCAAAGCATCAATAATAATTGATTTTCCTGCACCAGTTTCACCTGTTAAAGTACTCATTCCCTGTTCAAAATCAACACGCATTTTATCAATAATAACAAAAGAAGAGATATATAGACTTTTTAGCATATTTTCACCTACCCTTTAAAATGCTGATGTGCCTGATTGACAACATCTTCAATATCAATATATACATCATGATTGTCATGATTTTTAAAACAACCTAAGAATTCTATATTCCCTACTCCCCCAGTAATAGGTGAATAAGTTAACCCCTGAATTGACATATTTGCTTTATGAGCATAATCAAATACTTCATCAATGACACGATAATGAATTGCTGGATCACTGACAATACCATGTTTTCCAACATCCTCTTTACCAGCTTCAAACTGTGGTTTAATTAGTGCAACAACATAACATTCAGGTTTTAAAATCTGTGAAAGAGGCTGTAAAATATGTTTAAGCGATATAAAAGATACATCAATACTTGCAAATTCTGGTTGTCCATATTGAAACATATCTGGAGTTGCATATCTAAAATTTGTTTGCTCCATAACATGTACACGCGGATCATTTCTTAATTTCCAGACCAATTGATTCGTACCGACATCTAATGCATAAACCTCTCGAACATTATTTTGTAAAGCACAATCTGTGAATCCTCCTGTAGAAGAACCAATATCTAACATTAAAAGATTATCAAGTTGAAGATGAAACTTTTCTATGGCTTTTTCTAATTTAAGTCCACCGCGAGAAACGTATCTAAGTTGTTCACCTTTAATATACAAATGAGAATCAATTGGGATTTTTGTTCCTGGCTTATCAATATAATCGTAGTCATCACGCACTATACCAGCCATTATAGCTCTTTTAGCCTTTTCACGTGAATCAAATAAACCTTGTTCTACACACAAAATGTCAACTCTTTCCTTCTTCACTGCAAGTCTCCTTCACTAATTCTAACAAATCACTTATACCAATATGTTCATAATTTAATAATGTTTCAATGTCACCTTGTGGTGTATAATGATCATCAATTGCTAAATAATCAATCATCATTATTTGCTTCTTTTGAGAATAATATTGTGCTATTAGTGAACCTAATGATCCAATCATTAAGTCAGTTTCATAAATAACAAGATGTTGATGTAATTCATAAAATTCTTCAAGTATTTTGGTATCCATTGGTTTAATAAATCTAGCATTAACAAGATTAACTGGTAATTCTTCTGCTTGAATCATTTCATAAACTTTATCAACTTTAGCATCATATGTAATAATTGTATGTTGATTTTGAGTTTCAAAAATAACTTTTTCCCAAGTTCCAATTGGAATAGTTTCATTAATTTCTACTTCTTCATCTTCGATTGTACCTTTAGGAAATCTTAAAACATAAGGCGCATCAAAATTCATAAAAGCAGTATTTACTAATTTTTTGGCTTCTATAGCATTTCTAGGCGTCATAATAATCAAATGGGGAATAGCAGATAAAAAACTAATATCAAAAACGCCGTGATGTGTCTCGCCATCTGAGCCAACCAGTCCAGAACGATCAATACCAATCAAACATGGTAAGTTCATTCTTGCAATATCATGATTAATTTGATCATACGCACGTTGTAAGAATGATGAATAAATCGTAATATAAGGTTTTTTGTGTGCATTTGATAGACCAGCAGAAAATGTCACTGCATGTTCTTCTGCTATACCCACATCAAAACTACGATCTGGAAATCGTTTAAAGATGTCTTCTAAACATGATCCTGAGATCATTGCAGGAGTAATAACAACAATTTCACTATCTTGACTCATATGCTTCTCTACTTGAGATGCTACAATAGCACTCCAACTTTGCTTGTTACTCTGTTTCTTTATAATACCTTCTTTATAATCAAAAGGAGCGACGCCATGATAAACACCACGTTGATCATTTTCTGCGAGTACATAACCTTTACCTTTTATTGTATGGACATGCACAACAACACTATGATCCATTTCTTGAGCAACATACATAGCATTCATTAAATCACGAAAATCATGTCCATTAACAGGGCCTATATAGTCTAAACCAAATTCACCAAAAATATTATCATCAATCACATTTTCTTTAATCTGATCCTTAACATTTTTAGTAAACTGATATATTTTTCTACCAAAAGCTGTTTTATTTAAAAATGCTGAATAATTATTTTTAGCATTTGTATATTGATTTGAAATACGTATTTCAGAAAAGAAATTGCTAAGGCCACCAACATTTTTAGAAATAGACATATCATTATCATTCAGAACAATAATAACTTTTGAATCAATAGAACCTAAGTAATTTAATGCTTCAAATGATTCACCACTCATAATTGCTGCATCACCAACTACACAAATAACCTCTCCTTTTTCATGATTTAAATCACGAGCTACGGCCATTCCAATACCACCGGATATAGCTGTTGAGGAATGTCCTGCTTCCCATGAATCATGAATACTTTCTTGTCTTTTTTGAAAACCGCTTAAACCTTCAAACTGTCTTAAAGATTTAAACTGATTTGCACGACCTGTTAATATTTTATGAACATATGATTGATGACCTACATCAAATATGATTTTATCTTGCGGAGAGTTAAAAATATAATGTAACGCCATTGTTAATTCTACAATACCTAAATTACTCGAAAAATGTCCACCAGTATGTGAAACATTTTGTATAATAAAATCTCTAATATCTTGTGCCAGCTCTTCTAATTCTTCGATATTTAACTGTTTAATAAAACTTGGATCTTTGATTTTTTCAAGATTCATTTAATTCACCCTTTTCAAAATCATTGTTAATAGTTCTAAGATTAATCCATGATTAATGCGCATTGCATAAACTGTTTCATAACAGTTTTTAAATAATTCTTCAACTTTTTTCTGAGATTCATCAATTCCTAATAATGAGACATATGTTGATTTATGATTATCTAAATCACTACCTACTTTTTTACCTAATTTTTTTTGATCTCCAATGACATCTAAAACATCATCCTGTACCTGAAATGCCAATCCTAAATCAAAACCAATCTTTGTCCAATATTGATAATCTTCTGGATGAGCGACCATTGATGCCAATTGCATACTAACAGCAATAAGTTCACCAGTTTTATGATAATGAATATCTTGAAGTTCTTCTAGAGTTGCTTGTTTATTTTCAAATGCAATATCTTGTTGTTGACCATAAATCATCCCATTAACACCACTTGCTTCATATAAACAATTCAATAATTTCACTTTTAAATCACTTTCTATATTAACATCTAAAACTGTATTAACAGCAAGATTTAAAAGTGCATCGCCAGCTAATATAGCAGTTGCTTCATCAAATTTTTTATGACAGGTTGGACGTCCACGTCGCAAATCGTCATTATCCATACCTGGCAAATCATCATGGATTAATGAATATGTATGAATCATCTCAATTGCACATGCAATATTAAGATAAGGATGATAATCTAACCCATAACTGCGTAGAACACTTAAAAATAAAAGTGGACGCAAACGTTTTCCAGGTGCTAATAAAGAATAACTCATTGCTTCTTTAACAACTCCTGATTTTAAAGGCTTAAGTATATCATTTAATCGTTGATTTATTTCCTTTTTTAGTTCATCCATTATTATTCCTCACTTTGAAATTCTTTTAATTGTCCATTTTCATAAATCTGCGCAACTTTTTCCTGAATATTTTTAAGTTTCTTATCACAATATTGTGATAATTCAATACCTTCTTGAAATAAAGCAATACTATCTTCCAAAGGAATTTCATTACTTTCTAATTTTGAAACAATTTCTTCTAAACGCGAAATTGCTTTTTCATAAGTCAATTCTTGCATGTTTTCACCTACTTCACTTCTGCTTTTTTTATACCATCGTAAAACTGAACATCAATCATTTCACCTTTATGAATATCTTGAGAAGACTTTATAACCTGATTTTCTTTTTTTATAAGTGTATAACCTCTTTGCATAACCTTTAAGGGACTTAATGCATCTAGATTCACTATCATTTTTTGTAATTGATGTTCCTTTGTTTTTATTAGAATATCAGTCACTTGTTTTAGCTCCAATTGATAATCTTTTAATTGTTGATAAATACGCATATCAAACATTTTAAACTGATAAGTGAGTTGATCTTGTAATTGTGTAAGTCTTAATATTTCATTTGAATATAAAGCTTCAGGTTTAGTTAAATAATATGTTTTTTGTAATCTTACTAAATAATTTTGATGAAATGTTAAATAATGATTCATCTTATATACTAATTGTTTTTTGAGATTTTCACAATGTTTACGCATTTCATTTTGATCAGGAGTTGCTTCCATTGCAGCTGCCGTTGGTGTTGCACAACGACAATCACTTACAAAATCACAAATTGTAAAATCTGTCTCATGTCCAATTCCTGAAATAATTGGCGTTTGACATGTAAAAACACATCTTGCAAGACTCTCTTCATTAAAATTCCATAAATCCTCAATCGAACCTCCACCACGTGCTAAAATAATTGTATCAAAACCTAATTCATCAACTTGTTTTAATGTCTCTATAATCTTTAAATACGCATTCTGCCCTTGAACAGGAATAGGAAATACAATGACTTTAGTGAAAGGAAAACGAAGATGTATTGTTCTAACAACATCTTGAACTGCAGCACCTTGTTTCGCTGATAATATAGCAATACTTCTAGGAAACTCAGGAATCCGCTTTTTATGTTTTACATCAAAAAGTCCTTCTTGCGATAATTTCTTTTTCAAAGTTTCAAATTTCAAATAGAGTTGACCAACACCATCCTGTTGTATTGATTGCACATACAACTGATATTGCCCACTCACTTCATATACTGAAACACTGGCATGAATAAACACTTGCATACCATTTTCAATCTGAAATTCTAAACGATGAGTTTGTGAAGCAAACATCACCGCACTTATACGAGAATGTTC
The DNA here is from genome assembly GCF_000455285.1 of Candidatus Stoquefichus massiliensis AP9. Taxonomy (GTDB): domain Bacteria; phylum Bacillota_I; class Bacilli_A; order Erysipelotrichales; family Coprobacillaceae; genus Stoquefichus; species Stoquefichus massiliensis. Next base: position 89,068 of record NZ_HG005290.1, read on the forward strand.
ATCTTTTAATGTGAAATAAAGATGACCACTAGGATGTGGTCTATAATTTGAAATTTCACCTTTAATATAGATATCCTGCAATGCACTATCCTTATTCATTTTTGCTTTAATATATTTATTTAAAGCAAAAACTGTAATATATCTTTTTTCCATTAAATAACCTGACTTAAAATACCATTAATGAATTTGTAAGAGTCATCATCACAGAAGACTTTTGCGTTCATAACAGCTTCATTAATAACAACTTTTTTATCCAAATCCGACTCTAACAATTCACATGTTGCAATTAATAAAATTGCCCTTTCCATTACACTTAATCTTTCAAAAGACCAATTCTTTTTTAAATGTTTTTCAATAAGATTTTGATATGAGTCTTTGTTTTTTAAAGTAGTTAATACTAACCATTGACAAAAATCCATTGATTTCTTATTCTCTCTTAAGATTTTATCTTCATTTAAATATGTCGTAATATCTTCCAAAGAACAACCAACTAATAAGTTCTGATAAACACCAATAGTTGCTTTTTCTCTTGCTAATTTTCTATGACTTTTTTCCATAAAATCTAATTGCCTCCACACTCTCTAAATTACTCCTATTTTACCACATATGCGACAAAAAATAAACAAAAGAAAAGA
>NZ_HG005290.1:90672-124515 GCF_000455285.1 Candidatus Stoquefichus massiliensis AP9
TTTCATTATTCAAAATCAATATTATCAACTTCAATATCAATATGTTTCACATTGACATCTGTCATCTGTTTAATTGAAATTGCTATTTTCTCTTGAATTTCTTTTGTAATTTGAGATACATTGACTCCATATTTGATACGAACATGAATGTTTACATAGATTTCGTTATCTTTGATAGAACAAGATACAACAGCTTTTGTTCCTGGGATTTGTATTCCCTTAGATGTATCTAAAGAAACATTTTTCATTTCATTAACTGTTCTTTTTGTAATTTCATCAAAGACTTGAACATTCATCAATATTTTACCATTCACAGTACCTTGATCAAATGTATAATATTCATTATGTGCCATAACATTACCTCTTTTCTATACTCTATTGTATATAAAAAGTTATAAAATTACAAGTTTATTCACTAATAAATTTTACTTCTACCTGATAATTATCTCCTACAAGATTTAAAATTTCTTTAATAACTTTTGAAGCATCACTTTGTGTTGCATCTTTTTTCATGACTGTAACTTTGATTGTTTGATTTTCAATTTCAACATAGGCATCTGAATAGCCTAATTCTTTAATCTTTGCAACAATACTCTTTTCTTTCTCTCCTATATTTTTTGTTTCACTAATTGTTTCTAAAGCTTCATTAATAGAATCGGATGTACTTGATTCTTTAGCAATAATTTCATTGTTCTTAGAAATAATATCTTCTCTTTTTTTGTTAAGTTGTTCTTGTAATTGCTGAATTGTTGTTTGTGTACTTGTAACAACTTCCTCATTGGTACTTGGTGGCAACATAATATAATAAATAGATAAGACAAGTATCAAACTAAAAAGTGTTAAAAAAGTAAAAGCTTGTTTATTCATATCCCATTCTCCTTTTTCTTATATACTATATGTTTCAACAAGCATAAATATGAAAAAAAGAGCTTACGCTCTTCCTTGATATTTCCCATCTTCAGTGTTAACAATAACTTTTTCTCCTTCACTAATAAATAAAGGAACTTTAATTTGAAATCCTGTTTCAATTGTCGCATTTTTTGTTGCTCCAGTTGCTGTATCACCTTTAACAGCTGGTTCAGTTTCAGTAATTGTAAAAGCAACATTAACAGGCAATTGTACGCCTAAAACTTCACTTTCAAAACTTGTTACTTCTACATCATCAGAAGGTTTTAAAAAATTCATTTCCCATTTTAAATGATCAGCTGGAATTTCAATTTGTTCATAAGTTTCATTATCCATAAAAACTAACATATCAGCTGCATCATATAAATATTGCATTTTTCTCTTTTCGATATGTGCTTTAGCTACCTTTTCACTATTTCCAAAAGTAACTTCTGTTGTTGAACCTGTTCTCATATTTTTCATTTTCACTCTAATATTTGCAGCTGCACGGGCTGTTTTATTATGTGAATATTCTAAGACAACATATAAATTACCATCATATTGAAAAGTCATACCGGGTCTTAAATCACCAACATTAATCATATTTAATCTCTCCTTTGTAAGTTTCCTTTAGCATTATAACAAATTTTTAAGTATATGTAAAACAAAAATAGTTTTGTCATTTTCGCTGAATTAAAATAAAATGACAAGTAATGCAATAATAGATAGTAATATCGCAATAGCAATACTAAATTGATGTTTTCTTTTTTCATCATGACATTCTCTTTCACGATAAACAGTCAATGAAAAACAAACACCTAATAATGCAAATATAATATATAACATATTATCCCTCCAAATATTCAAATTTTGTTACTTCAAAGGTTTCAGTTTGAATCTGTAATAGAAATGAATAATTCATATCTTCAGATGTTAATGTTGTGGTGATTTCATAATAAGTTCCTAAATCATCTATCATACTACTCAAAGAATAGTGATCATCCATAAAATTATCACTTAACAAAATATCATTTTGCATGGATTCAACATAATATTTTGTAAGAAGAATTTCTAAATTTTTTTGTTTCATTAATAAATCTATCTGTTGATAATGATTTGTGTTCTGATTTATCATAAATAAACCTACTGTCAGTGAAAAAGTCATCACCATAAAAGTAACAAGAACAACTTGCAAAACAGAGCCTTTATTGTTCAATAATTTCATCATCAATCTCCTGCTTCTCTTTCACATAAGTTAACATAAAACGGTAATCCTTTTTATCACGTGAAATACTCATATAAATAAAGTCATTCTCTATTTCAAATGATAAATCATCAATATCGGTTAACATTATTTCAAATCCAGGAGTCTTCACTAATCTATGATTATCAAGTTCAAATGTGAATGTTTCACCATTACGATTGATATATTCATAAGTTTGACCCACTTCTTCATAACATGTTCCTAGAACTTCCTGACTCACCTGTTTAGCAGCAATATAGATATCCTCATTTGCAACTGTTATATTTTGAGTATGCCCAATGAGACGATACATACCAAATAAACTTGATACTATCATTAGTGTAATCCCAAGTGAGAGTAATACTTCTACGAGTGTAAAGCCATCTCTGCTATCTCGACAAAATCTTCTGAATATGATATTTCACCTTCTTTCACTAATATCTGTTCGTAAAAACGATTAATCTTTACTTCCTGAGAAAAAACAGTGGTCATTAATCCTGTGTATAAAACGAGAACACTTATAAAGATCTCAAAAGCTAATAAACTTTCTATAAGTGTTGATCCTTTTCTATTCAACATAAAAGCACCCACTCCCTACCTGATATACAAAATGATAATTCTTGTTTTGAGTATGGAGAATAACTGTCTTTGCCCCTTTAATATTTCCAAAATCATTAAATGTCATTTGATGATTATCGAAATAAAATTGTTGATTGAGTTCATAATCTCGTTGCCTGTTAAGACATTGATAAGAGACTAATGATCCATTGAACTTTAATGTTACTGTTTGTTTATAAGTCATTGCAGTCAACTTTGCCTCATTTAGAAAACTGACAATTTCTTTAATTTGAACATCAGCACTTTTTTGTGGCATATGTAATGTCATTGAAATCATAGATAACATACATATAATAAATAAAACAAAAAGTGTTTCAATTAACGTAAAACCTTTATTAGTCAGCATACGCCTGTCCATCACTAATTGAAATAGATTTTCCATTTGGACATACCCCTTGTTTTTCAGTAAGATATGGGTGAGTCCCACTAGTTAGATCAGAAATACTTATTGGTAATTCACCATTTTCAATTTCATATAATAAAATCTGTGAATTGACTACTTCTATTTGTGCTTCACATCCTTTATTTTTTACAACTGTGTTTTTTGAAGTAACATTTGGTATAACAAGAAGTAGGATTACAAGTATAACACTTATACAAAAAATCATTTCAATTAAAGTAAACCCATTTTTATTCATTCTTTCATTCCTCCCTTTCAGTTATATATCTGATATAACATTCATCATTGGTATGATAATTGACACATAAATTGTTATAACAAATATAGCAACAAATCCATAAATTGATGGTACAAAATATTTAAGAAACTGAGAAATCCATAAATCAATTTGTTCATAAGTTAAATCAATATAATGTGATAACGATTGTTTTTGATTCGGATTCTTCATATACATTTGAAAAAAACTCAAAAATAACTGATCGAAATATTCAAAGTCTTCTAAAATATCTTCTAGTGCTTCTCCATCATGCAATCGATTATTTATTTCATAAAGAACTATCTTTAAATCACTCTCTGTCATCTGTTCATTTAATAGAGCAATGATACTTGTACTATCTATCTCTTCATTAAGTAATTCATGATAATAGACAGCAAATTTTAATGAAAAATATTTCTGTAAACAGACTTTAAATATAGGTAGCTTTAAATACCATTCAATGACCTGATATGACTTTTTTTGTAGAGCATAGAACAATCTTACTAATAAAAATATAACACTTACACCTATCCCAATAACAAATATAGGCATTGTATAAAAGAAAAGAAACATTAATTGTGTCATGAAACTTTTATGTATCTGAAATGAATCAAATAACTGATTAACATTAGGCAATAAAACAAAGACAACAAATATAGAAAAGAGTAATAGAAAAGCCATCAAAATAAGAGGATAAGTTAATTTGGATTTTAATTGATTTTGATATTCTTGTTTCATTACACAAATATCTAAACTTTTTTGAATCGCTTCTGATAAGCAATTCTTATTTTTGAAAAAATAAAAGTACTCCAAAAACAATTTAGGAAAGTCACTATATGATATAACAACTTCAAGCGATTCTCCATTTCTTAATTTATCAATCATCTTCTCAATCATTGGATAATGCATAATGTTCTGACAAATTTTGAGCGATTCTTCAACACTATATCCTGATTCCAATAACGTATACAAATTTTTCAAAAACATATAATCTTTATTCACTCTTACACTCTCCTAAAAATAATTGTTGATCAAATCCTTGATTGATTAATTTTTGTGCTTGTTTTGCAAATGTCATATACGAAGTAACATTCTTTTGAAAATAAGATAGAATCTGTTGTCTATTCATTAATTCAGATAATACTATTACTCTTTGGTTAGCTTCATCATACTTCATTTTTTGAGACATTGCTCCAATCATTACATCACAAATATCCGTTTCATTAATTTCTAAATTCATTAAACGTTTCAATGATAAAATAGCATTACTAGCATGAATTGTTGTTAAAACAAGATGTCCAGTCAAAGCACATGTAATAGCTATTTTAGCTGTGTCTACATCACGAATTTCCCCTATCATAATAACATCTGGATCATGTCTTAAAATCTGTCTAAGTGTATCATGATATGTTATTCCTAACTTTTCATTAAGTTCAATTTGTAAACAATTTTCTAAATGCATTTCTATCGGATCTTCGATAGTAATAATATTTTTGTTGTTATGCTGAATGATTTCTTTAAGAATTGTATATAATGTTGTAGACTTTCCTGATCCAGTGGCTCCACTAATTAAAAAAAGACCACTTTCCTGTTTGCTTAACCATGTTAGATACTGACATACATCCTCCTGATATGTAAGTTCCTGAATTGTACCAATTTCATGATTATTTAAAATTCTTATAACAATACTTTCAAATTCCTGTGATGGCAAATAAGATATTCTTAGAAAATACTCCTTTTGATGAATATGTATTGAAAAATCTCCTGTTTGTGGAAGCAAACGATAATTTGTATTAATCAAAGATCTATACTTAATATAATTCATTAATTTGCTTCCCACATCGTTATCCATACAGTCATACTTTTCTAATTGTCCAAAAATTCTAAAGCGAATTGTTAAATTTTCCTTTAAAATCATGTGAATATCAGTTGCTCTTTTCTTTAATGCTCGATAAATCATCTTATCAAATAGTTCATCCATAATTACCCTCCTACTATATATATACGCAAAAAAAATCAATTTTTCTTTTTTTATACAAAAAAAAGTCATATTTTTTTATTATGACTTTAAATAAGGGTTATTTTGTTGTTCATAATACAATGTACTCTCTTCACCATGACCTGGTAAAAGCCTTGCATCAAAATCCATTTCTTTTATTTTTATCATAGACTGTTTTGTTTGTAAATGAGATGATGTTGGAAAATCAAATCTTCCAATTGAACCAGCAAATAAAACATCTCCACTAAACATGGCATTTTCATCTTTTATATAAATCATACTGCTCCCCTGGCAATGTCCTTCCAATAAAAACCAATGTATTTCATAATTAGCTATATGCATTATGGGTGATGAAGCTGATACTTGTGATTTTACAATAAAAGATTTTTCATAAAAAGAAAGATTTAATTGTGGATTGCTAAGAAGCGCCATTGATTCTTGATGTGTATAAATAGGACAATGATAATGTTCATATAAATAATCAACTGCTCCTATATGATCAAAATGACCATGTGTCAATAAAATTGCCACAACTTTCAGTTCATGTTCTGTAATATATTTAACAACCTTTTGTCCGTTTGCACCAGGATCAATAATTATACTTTCATTAAATTCATTATAAACAACATAACAATTTGTTTGCATTGTACCTAATATTAATTTTTTTATCATATTTATTTTCCTTTCTCTAAAGAAAAAAAGCCATCAGGCTTATTTCTTTTCTTTATGAGCAGTTTTTTTATTACATCTTGGACAGTATTTCTTAACTTCCATTCTCTCTGGATGATTTCTTTTATTTTTAGTATTAATGTAGTTTTCTTCACCACATTCAGTACATTTTAAAATGATGTTTTCTCTCATTATTACACCTCCATCGTGACTTCGCCATACTATAATAGCATAAAGTTTTGAAAAATGCTACACTTTATTTATTTTTTACACCATATTTATCAAAATATTTTGTTAATGCTTGTTTAGAAATACTATTACACGCGCTTGAAGAAGATGATGACTGACTTTCTGATATGCAAGCAATGGAAATTTGAGGAGCATTGTAAGGCGCATACCCAATAAATGCTTTGTTTTGATATTCTGTTCCATTAATCATGACCTGAGCAGTACCAGTTTTTCCAGCCGCCTGATAATATCCATTCATAGCCTTTGCAAGTCCAGTAACACACCCTTCTCTAAACCCTGTTTGAACACGTTCAAACGCGAGAGTATAACTTGAAACATCATCTAATACCTTAACTTTATGCTGTAATAATGATATTTTTTGACCTTCATCATTTTCATTAAAAGATTCTAAAAATAAATGAGGCTGAACACGTTTCCCTCCATTTGCGATAGTAGAGACATATTGTGCCATTTGAATTGGTGTATAAGTATCATATTGTCCAATTGAAAAGTCGAGTAAATTACCACCTTGACGACTTGTCACTGATCCACGATATCCTAAACTTTCACTAGGAACATCAATTCCTGTTTTAACACCTAAACCAAGTTCTCCAACATCTTGCCTTAATGTATCAAATGCTTCTTGATTTATATAAAGGGGTTTCCCTTTTTCATAGGTTCCTCCACCTAAACGAATAGCCACATAAAACATATAAACATTGGATGACTTAGCAAGTGCTTGAACTTCATTTAATCTTCCTAGACCGCTTTTATTCCATGAACGTTTAATAGGAGTGCCCGCAATTTGTATACCCTCTGCCGTGTCATTAAAGTACGTATTTTTTGTGATTAGGCCTTCTTTAAAACCTGTGTAAATCGTACCACCCTTGAATGTTGAACCAATAGCATAAGCAGATAAATAGTTACCAGATGCATAATCTGATATTTCACCTGTTTTCGTATCTCTTTGTTTTCCTGCCATAGCAACAATTTCACCATTATTAGGATCCATTAAAGTGACAAAGATATGATTGTTATATTGACCTCCCTGACGACTTTTCAAAAAACTTTCTATCAAATCATTCAAATATTCTTGTAGTTCCCAATCAATAGTTAATCTAATATTATCACCTTTAGAACCACTTGAAACTGATTTGATAATTGGATTTCCTGCACTATCATAAGTCATAGAATACTTTGCTGCTGATCCAGCCAAAACACTTTCATATTGTGATTCAAGCCCACTGACTCCAACACGTGAATCATTGTTATAATCTTCTGCTAATAAAATATCTTTTGTACTTGCTGGTAGTCCTTGTTTTTTAGTCGTTACTCTTCCAAGAACAGACTTAAAGGTATTCTCATATGTATATTCACGAGACCAGTCATTTGTAACTTTGATTCCTCTTAATAAACTAGAGTTTTCACCAATTAAACTTGCTTCTTTTATAGATAAATTTTCTAACAAAACAACAGATCCACTTCTACAATTTGAAATTTTAGAGAATAACATATAATATTTTATATCATTATTATTTAATTTATCATTTAATATATCATCAGTTATACGATCTAATTTTAATTTATATATTGTATCGTTTTCTGCTTTTAATTCATCTGCACTCAATAAACTTTTGACATAATCATCATCTTTCAAAATCAAAAAATCTTTTTTATCACGTTGAGTAACACTTTCAATATCTACATTAACATTCTTTATTAAAAAATTGACAATAGTATTAATTTCTTCTTCTTTAATGTTTTTAACTGCATAATAAGTCGCACAATTAATATTTTTATTATAAACTAATCGATTATAATTTCTATCATATATATTCCCTCTAAAAGTATCTGCAGTAAAAACACTGGTATTATATTGTGTGAGTTTGGCAGCATAATAATCTTTTTGGCTAATTTGAGTCATAAACAAACGTATGAGTAAAATAGCCCCCATTATTGCAACACTAGCCATTAATATTTTAAATCTTCTAGAGATTACATTATTTGTTTGATTTTTCATTTTAGATTCAATTTCTTTTTGACCATTAAATCTTATCTGATTTTTCTTAAACAGCCCCATATCTTCACCTCCATGACTTATTATATTATAAACGATATTGAAAGTAAATCAACCCAAAAGAAAAAGAGAATTTCACAAATTCTCTTTCCATGATTTTAATTCAACATTTAATCATCATCAACAGATAATATAGCCATAAAAGCTTCTTGCGGTATTTCAACACTTCCTACTGCTTTCATCCTTTTCTTTCCTTCTTTTTGTTTTTCTAAAAGTTTTTTCTTACGAGAAATATCACCGCCATAGCATTTTGCTAAAACATTTTTACGCATAGCTTTAATATTTGTTCTAGCAATGACTTTTCCTTGAAGTGCAGCTTGAATAGGAACTTCAAACATTTGTTTTGGAATAATTTCTTTTAATTTTTCACAAATAATGCGACCACGATTATATGCAAAATCTTTATGAACAATTGTTGATAAAGCATCAACAATTTCACCATTTAAAAGAATATCCATACGTGTTAATTGACTTTGTTTATATCCATGAAGTTCATAATCAAATGATGCATACCCTTTAGTACATGATTTAAGTTTATCAAAAAAATCATAAACAATCTCACTTAATGGAATCATATACATTACATTACGTCTTAAATCATCAATATATTCAATATCCTGATATTCACCACGTTTAGACTGACATAATTCCATAATAGGACCTACGTATTCATTAGGAGTCATAATTGAAGCTTTAACATAAGGTTCTTCAATATAATCAATTCGCTGTGGACCAGGTAACATGGCAGGATTATCAATTTCTACCATCGTTCCATCTGTTAAGTAACAATGATAAACAACTGAAGGGGCAGTCGCTATTAAATCTAAATCAAACTCTCTTTCTAATCTTTCTTCAATAACATCCATATGGAGTAACCCCAAAAAACCACATCTAAAACCAAAACCTAAAGCCTGAGATGTTTCAGGTTCAAAAATAAGTGAAGAATCACTTAATTTCATTTTTTCCAATGCTTCTCTTAAATCTTTATATTTTGCATTATCAACAGGATATAAACCGCAATACACCATTGGATTCAATTGACGATAACCTGGTAACTGTTCTGTTGATTCTTGTGATAAAGTGGTAATCGTATCTCCAACATGAACATCTTGGATAGATTTAATAGATGCAGCAATCCATCCAACTTCACCAGTCATGAGTTCATTCTTTTTAACTTCTTTTGGCGTTCTAACACCTACTTCAACAACTTCATAGATAGCATCTGTAGCCATAAACTTAATTTGATCACCAACACGTACACGCCCCTCTTTGACGCATACAAAAACAATAACTCCACGATAACTATCATATAATGAATCGAAAATAAGAGCCTGTGTTGGGTTTTCTATAGTCCCTTTAGGAGCAGGAACATTCATCACAATATCTTCTAGTACATCAATAACATTTAATCCAGTTTTAGCAGAAATCAAAGGAGCTTCATCAGCTGGCAGCCCTATGACATCTTCTATTTCATGAATCACACGTTGTGGATCAGCGCTTGGTAAATCCACTTTATTAATAACAGGCAAGATTTCCAAATCATTATCTAAGGCTAAAAAAACATTGGCAAGTGTTTGCGCTTCAACACCTTGAGCTGCATCTACTACCAGAACAGCACCTTCACACGCTGCTAATGAACGAGAAACTTCATATGTAAAGTCCACATGACCCGGTGTATCTATAAGATGCAATAAATACGTTTCACCATTCTTGGCTGTATATGTTAACTGTACAGCATTAAGTTTAATAGTGATACCACGTTCTCTTTCCAAATCCATACTATCAAGGAGCTGTTCTTTCATTTCTCTGTCACTCACTGCACCAGTAAGCTGTAATATTCTATCAGCCAAAGTAGATTTTCCATGGTCGATATGGGCAATGATAGAAAAATTTCTTATATGTGATTGATCTATATTCATAATCAAACTCCTTTCTTTTACCTAATCTATTTTACACAATTCTCCATAAAAAAGAAATAGAAAAGTCACCATTAGACAACTTTTCTATAAAACATTTGCTTATACTGTTTATAATTGAAATTGTTAAATTATGATTCACTTGTGAAAACTCATATTTTTAAAGATATATTCATTTCCGTTCTAACAAATATTTATCAACAAATTCAACGTGTTCGACTTTTACCTCCATGATTGTCGTTGTCTGATGATCTGATGATTCAAATGTCTTAGATTGGAGACGTCCCTTTACTCCTAAAAAACTGCCTATCTCACAACATTCCATCACTGAAGCACTAATCCCTTTCCACAATACACAACTAATAAAATCATGATCTTTTAATCCTAAATTATTACGATATGGTCTTTCTACATCTAAAACAATTGTTGCAAGTTTAATCCCATTAGGCGTTTCTCTTAAGATTGGTTCACTTGCTAATCTCCCAATAATTATAATTTCGTTAAACATTTTATATTTCCTCCTTGCCTATAGTATATATGATTCTCATGAAATGACCAAATTTCATCAAAATAGGTATTTTTATGAAAATTTCACGTATTTTGGAAGAGTAAAACTATCAAAACTAATAAAAATAGTATGAAAAGAGATGAAATGATGTCTAAATTTGAAAAATTAGATTATAAATCTTAAATAAAAAAAGCACATTTTTTGTGCTTTTTACTACTTTTCTACAACAACAAATGCTATAGCATATTTTTTTTCATGAGAAATTGAAATAAGTGCATGTTTATCGTTTAAATATGGACTACCATCTTTATCATTTAAAATCTCAATATCATGGAAATCAATTCCACCTAATCCTTTATGATTAGCTTTAAGATATGCTTCTTTACCAGCAAATCGTCCTCCCAAAAATTCTAAACGACGCTGTTTAGATTTCATCTGACAAAAAAGCTGATATTCATTCACACTAAGAATTCTCTCTACAAAATGAAGATTTTCAATATCTAAACGATCAAGATCAATAATGTCAACACCAATACCTCTCATCAATCTTTAAATTTCTTTTCGTAAAGACTCATAAGTTCATCTAAACTCATTGAATCATCAATCTCATCAATAAATGAATCTTCATCTTTATTTTGAAAATCAAGTTTAAACTCTCCAGTTCTCTCTTCAATAATTTTTAATTGATCTTGTTCTTCTTCAACAATATGAGCAATATTACGTAAATTCTGCTCAACACTTGGTTCTTCTTTTATTGGTTGGGTTTCCACAATTTCTTTTTTTTCCTCTTCAAGTTGAGAAGCTGGTCCATAAAAAGGACTAATAATTGGAATAAGTTCATCAGTTTCTTTTTTTATTTTTTTGACTTTAGGTTTTGTTGGTTTAACCTCAGGTTTTCTTTTTTCTTTTAAACCAGTAATTGGTGAAATAATTTCACTCATACGATAATTTGTATCTAATGCAACTTTCTTAGGCTCAGTTTTTTTAACTTCGACTTTCTTTTCTTCAACTTTTTTCTCTTCTTCATCTTCATTGTAAATGAGAGGAGTACTAAATTTTTCCTTACGTCGTTGCTCTAAAACAGGATCCACTGTTTCAAAGACTTCCTCATCTTCTTCATCTCGTCCAAAAAATTTCTTAAACATATGTCTTCCTCCTATTTAAAAAATGAATCGCCAATTCGATAATTCTGTTCATCTAAAACAAGTATACCTCGTGTTTGTGGGGCATTCTCTAAAGCAAGTTCTCTTGGAGAACAGAGCATACCTGATGAAGGAATACCGCGCAATTGAGAAGGTTTAATAACCAAACCAGAAGGCATCACAGCTCCTGGCTTTGCAACAACAACAAATTGATGAAGAGCAACGTTAGGAGCTCCACAAACAATTTGCAGAATTTCACTACCCACATCTACCTGACAAATATGCATATGATCAGAATCAGGATGCTCCTTCATATCAATGATTTTTCCCACATGAAATCCATCATCAAAATTACTTTCTACTTTTGAGTGTTGATAATGCTGCATAACTTGATTCAATTCATCTACAAACTGAGGGGTTATTTTTATTTGACCGTCTTTTAAATCTGAAATATATGTAGATGCATGAAAAAGATTATAACCAATAATTTCATCTCTATGATATAAAGTACATAAATCATCTCTTCTTTCATACTTATCTACTTTCCTTATATCTGTTAATCTCACAAATAAGATATCACCAACATATTGATGATTATAAAATGCATGTAAATTCATCATATCCCACCTATTCTATTGCATCAATAAATGCTTGTATTTCATTTTTCGTCTTACGTAATTTATTTACTAACCTAGAAACTTCATGACCATCTTTATAGGCAACAAATGATGGAATTCCCATAATTTCTAAATCAATACATAAATCAACCATATCATCACGATCAATATAATAGAAAGTCCATTGCGGATTTTCATTAACAAGTTCATCAATAAATGTCTTTAAAAAATGACAATCAGGACACCATGTTGTAGAAAAAACCATCATTGCCTGTCCTTTAGATATTGCCTCTTCATAAGTTTTTAAATCATTAATTTTTATTAATTTATCCATAGATTATTCTCCTTTAAATGTTGTTACAATTCTGTAAATTGGACCATAAGGTGAAAATTTACGTTCATATTCTGTTTGAATATTATCTTCATACCCTTCACTATGGTGTAAATCTAAACATACATCTTCAAAGTTTAGACCATAATGTTGAAAGGAGAGTAATGAATATTCAAATAAAATACGATTATCTGTTTTTAAAATTAATTCACCTGATATATTTAATATCTCTTTATAGATAGGTAAAAAAGTCTCAGATGTCAAACGACGTTTTGTATGCTTCTTCTTTGGCCAGGGATCACTAAAATTAAGATAAATACGATCAACTTCATGGCAATCAAATACGTCTGTTAATTCTAATGCATCTTCTTTCATCAATCTTAAGTTAGATAAATTTTCTCCAATATCATCTATCTTCTTAATTGCTCCAACAAGAACACTTGGAAATTTTTCAATACCTATAAAATTAACATCTGGATATTTTTTTGCATTTTCAATAATAAAATCACCTTTTCCCATTCCAATTTCAATATAAATAGGATGATCATCACCAAAAATTTCATGCCATTTTCCTTTGTGACTTTTTGTATTTAGAACAACAAATTCTTTGTGATTTTCTAAAATCTCATTTGCTTTTGGGTTATTTCTTAAACGCATATTTTCCTCCAATATTTTATATTATTGTAGCACAGATTCATCTTTTAATCTATCTAATTCTTCATCAGTCAATCTTCTATAAGCACCTAATTCTAATGAATTGTCTAATTCTAGATCTTTCATACGAATTCTCTTTAAATATGTCACTTCTTTTCCCACTGCTAAAAACATTTTTTTCACTTGATGGAACTTACCTTCATAGATTTCAACTTCAATTTCACTCTCTGTGCTAGTTGTTGATATAATCTTCAAATGTGCACTTTGACATTGATAATCATCATTAATCACAATTCCTTTAAGAAATTTTTGAATATCATTTTCATTCACAACACCTTTGATTTTCGCATAATAAACCTTAGGACAATGTTTTTTAGGTGAAAGTAATTGATGAGCTAATACACCATCATTCGTCATGATGAGCAAACCCTCAGTATCCACATCTAATCGACCTACAGGAAATAAATCATCACGATAATAATCATCAATAAGTTCGACAACAGTTGGATATAATTTATCTTCTGTTGCGCTCACATATCCAGCAGGTTTATTCAACATATAATAAACATGTTCTTCATAAATAATTTGTTGATCATCTACCCAGATTTCATCTCTCATAGGGTCAACATGAATTTTATCTTTCTTTATTTTTTCACCATTAACAATGACTATTCCTTTTTTAATTAATTCTTTTACTTCTTTACGGCTTCCAAATCCACTGTGTGCTAAAAGTTTATCTATTCTCATTCATGTTTCACCTCAATATACTTTGTTTCTTTTTTTGTTTTTGATTCATCCGTGTAATAACTTACATATACCTTAACATTTTCCATCTCATCACACTCACCTGACAATTGAATTCCTTTATAAAAATTTTCAGCTTTATTAATATAATTTCTTTTAAGATGAAATGGTTCATCATCAAATATACCAATTACAGGACAAGTCTGTTTATCATCTTCATTAGCATATGCTAATGCTTGAATATCATACATATCAACTTGTGGCTGATCTATAATAAGATCATAACGATATTTTTGTTCAAGTTTATTAAAAACTAATTGTATATGAAACGGATATTCATTATCAAAGTCATGACATTTTATTAAATTATCTTTCATTTCTTGATACACATCAAATTCTGAATATTGTTCCGTTTGCTGACAGGCACTACACAATGCAAGAAGACATATTAACAATATTAATTTCTTCATCTTATCACCTTTTTTTATTATAGCATTTTTTCCTTAATGAAAAAAGGCTATTTCTAGCCTTTCTACTTACATTTACATTCAAATGTGTCACAAGCTGTTTCTGCAACATCTTTTGCTTCTTTGCAACGACAGTTATTGACATGAATGCAGTTTGCTTCACAACATCCATCACAATAGTATTTACAAGTATCCACGCTACATTTTACATCTTTAGCCATGGTTTCACCTCCATATTTTATTATGGCGTAAATCAAGGCAAATATACAATCATGCAACTGAAACTATATTCTAACTCACCATTATGTGATGTCATTGTAACTTGATACTGAAGATCTTGAATATCAGGATTTTCCTTTTCAACAAACTCATTCAAGGCATCTTCTAAATCAAGTTCATGTGTTTTTTCAATAATTTTTATTTTCATAAATACATTTTAGCATATGATATATAAAAATTTTGTCATTATTGGTTAATCTCGACAGTGAATTGACACATAAATTCATCATTTTCCGCTAAAACAACAACGCCTTCCTTATCTTTAAATTCACCATTAAAACCAACATAATCACTATGTCCAACCCAAGGTTCAATTGCTATTAAACCACCTACATGTTTGCTTGCCCATATTCCTAAATGATTAAAATTATCAATATAGAAACGAATTGACTTATCATGATTTAGAGATTTTAATGCAACATAATGAGAATGAGGATTTTTTACAACAATTGCATCATTATTAAACATCGCTTGTCTTATAAAGAAACGTCTTTCATTATCAAATAATAACTCTGTTTTATCAGACATACCACGATGTTCAACATCAATAATTTTTTGATACAATGTTTCATTTTTTTCAAACTCAATATAATAATCATTACTTGATTCATTCTCCATTAATGGGCATGCAAATGCTGGATGACCACCAATTTGGAAATAAATTGTACGATGATCTGTGTTACGAACAAGACAGCGACATTCCAATTGATTTTCTTTTAATGTATAAATAACTTTTAAATGAAATAAATAAGGATATTGTTTTAATATTTCTTCATTTGGTGTTAATTCAAATTCAACACATGTATCAGATAACTGATGAGTAACATACTCATTATGTCTTGAAAATCCATGCTGTGTCATTGTATAAGTTTTTCCTTCAATACGGCATTCGTTATTTTGCAATGCCCCAACGATTGGAAAAAGAATTGGTGCACTATTAGCCCATAATGAAGCATCTCTTCTCCACATATAGTTTAACCCATCTTTTAATCCAATAATTTTAATAATTTCTGCACCTTTAGGATTTAATTCAATTTTTAAAATATCATTTTTTAAAATTATCATCATCTATCTCCTATTTCATTTGACCTTTAATCATTGCTTGTTGAATGCAAATGTCTTCATCAAAGAAAACAATATCTGCATAATTACCTTCTTTAATCTCTCCTATGAATTCTTCATTTAAGCTACGCGCGGCATTGTAACTCGCCAAATTAACAGCTTCATTTAAAGTCAATCCAAGATGCTGATATGCATTTCTAACACAATCATTCATATTCGCAATACTTCCTGCTAAAGCACCATTTGCTAAGCGCGCTTCACCATCTTTAACATAAACTGGCTGATTCCCTAATTTATAAGTTCCATCTGGCAATCCAGCTGCTTCAATTGAATCAGTAATAAGCACAAGTTTGTCTTTTCCTTTTGTACGTAGCAATGCTTTAGCAGCTGCAAAATTAACATGAATACCATCTAAAATTAATTCTGCATAAACTGTATCATTAATCATAACAGCACCCACAACTCCAGGCGCACGATGTGTTAATGGTGTCATTGCATTAAAAGTATGCGTTCCAGAAGTTGCACCAGCATCAATCGCAGTTTGGGCTTCTTCATATGTTGCATTTGTATGTCCCAAAGAAACAGCTGTATTTTTATCTTTTAAATAAGTAATTAACTCAATAGAATGCTCTAATTCTGGAGCAATAGAAATTTTTCTCACTACATTCTGATGCTTTTTAACGAAAGATAAATAATTTTCAACAGTAGGTAAAATCATACATTCTTCTGGTTGAGCACCTTTATATTTTTTATTAAAGAACGGTCCTTCCAAATGTGTTCCTAATATTTGGGCACCTGTTACTTTTTCTTTATTTATAGCAATATTCTCAACTGCTTTTGCAATGTCATCAACTGGCATTGTCATTGTTGTTGGTAAAAAACTTGTCACTCCTGTTTTTAAAGCAGCTATAGAGATAGTATTTAAATCTTCAAAAGTCGGATACATTGTATCACTACCACCTCGACCATGTGTATGCACATCAATAAAACCAGGACTCACATACAATCCTTTCGCATCAATAACATCTTCATCAGTTGGTTGTCGATAACTAATTTCTATAATTTTATCACCATCAATGAAAACATTTTTTTCTACAATTTCATCATGTAAAATAATTTTCCCGTTCACAATACATTTTTTCATTTTTTTGTCCTCCTTATTTTATTATACCACGTCTTTATTTATCTTCAAATAAAATACACAAGAAAAGGTATACATCAGTATACCCATAATTATGACATTGTTGCACCATCAACTGATAAAATCACACCCGTGATATAACTTGCCATATCACTTGCCAAAAATACAAAGGCATTAGCAATATCTTCTGGTTCACCAATACGTCGAAGTGGAATAGAGTTAATGATAGGCTGAATCATTTCATCAGGTAAAGCAGCGACCATATCTGTTTTAATAACACCAGGAGCTACTGCGTTAACACGAATATGATCTTTGCCTAATTCTCTTGCTAACGATTTTGTCATACCATTCACAGCAAACTTAGATGTTGGATATCCTGCACCAGCAGGTTGACCATATAAAGAGACCATTGAACTTGTATTTAAAATAACGCCTCCACCTTGTTCTTTCATGATAATTGCAGCTTCCTTAGAACAAATAAAGACAGCATTAACATTTAAATTCATAATCATTTCAAAGTCTTCTAAATTATAATCAAACAATTTATCACGCTGTGATATACCTGCATTATTAACAAGAATATCTAAACGTCCAAATGTATTAATAACAGTTTGAAAAGCATCTTTGACTTCTGCAGCATTCATCAGATTAGGATGTAATCCAATAACCTGATAATCTTTATTTTCTTCTTTTAATTTTTCAAGTGCAATTTTAACAGTCTCTTCTCGTGAACCAAATAAGGCAACTTTTGCTCCTTGATTTAAATAAGCCTTGACTGTAGCATATCCAATTCCTCTAGTACCACCAGTCACTATTGCAACTTTTCCATCCAATAATTTCACTATATTTCCTTCTTTCATTTTTAATATAAATCTATTTTATGATAAATCTATTATTTTGTCAAATATTTCACAAAGGTATTCATAAAAAAAGACAGATTAACTGTCTTTTTCATTTAATTCTTCTATAATACTTTCTATTTTATTTCCATACTCTAAAGAAGTATCAAGTATGAAATGAATTTCAGGACATTTACGAATTGTTAATCGTTTTGCTAATAATGAACGAATAAAACCTTTTGATCTTTCTAAAGCATCCATACTTTTCTTTGTATTTTTATTTAAAAAAGATACATATATTTTTGCAATAGATAAATCATTCGTAATATCTACGCCTGTAATTGTACAAAATCCAATGGCTGGATCTCTGACTTCCGTTTGTAGAATATCTGAAAGTTCTCTTTGAATGATACCATTCATTTTATCTTTCTTTAATACCACTTTCAATCAACTCCTATTTTCTTTCGACTTCTTCCATGATATATCCTTCAATAATATCTCCTTCTTTGATATCATTGTAGTTTTCAATTGTTATACCACATTCATAACCACTTGCAACTTCTTTTGCATCATCTTTAAAACGTTTTAAAGAAGCTAATTTCCCTTGATAAATAACAACACCATCACGAATCAAACGAATACCACAATCTCTACGAATATAACCATCTGTCACATAACATCCTGCAATATTTCCAACTTTAGAAACCTTGATAACTTGTCTAATTTCAGCCTGTCCAGTAATGACTTCTTCTAATTCAGGAGCTAACATTCCTTTCATTGCTGCTTCAATTTCTTCAACCATCTTATAGATAATATTGTGTAATCTGATTTCTACACCTTCTTCTTCAGCCTTACGCCTTACATTTGCATCAGGACGTACATTAAAGCCATAGATGATTGCTTTAGAAGCACTTGCCAACAAGACATCAGATTCACTAATTGCACCTACAGTAGAACGAATAACATGAACACGAGCACCATCAATATCAATTTTTTCCAATGATCCTCTAACAGCTTCAGCAGTACCGTTAACATCTGCTTTAACAATAATATTTAAATCAACCATCTGTCCTTCTTTGATTTGACTAAATAAATCATCAAGACTCATTGCCGAATTCACACCACGATCAATTTCCTGTTTTGCTTTTTGTCTTTCTTCACCAACATGACGAGCCATTTTTTCACTCTCAAATGCCATAAATTTATCTCCAGCAACAGGTACTTCATTCAATCCAGTAATTTCAACTGGTGTTGAAGGCATTGCTTCTTTCAAAGGACGTCCACTATCATCAAGCATTTGACGAACTCTACCAAAAGCTGTTCCCACAACAATTGGATCTCCAGATCTCAATGTTCCATTTTGAACCAATAATGTGGCCACTGGTCCACGACCTTTATCTAGTCTACCCTCAACAACACTACCATATGCATAACGTTTAGGATTGGCTTTTAAATCAGCTAATTCTGCAACAACTGTAAGTGTTTCTAATAACTCGGAAATACCAGTTCCTTTTTTAGCAGAAATATTGCAATAAACAGTATCTCCACCCCACTCTTCTGGCATTAAGCCTAATTCACTCATTTCTGATTTTATACGATCAGGATCCGCTCCTTCTTTATCTATCTTATTGACAGCAACTACAATTGGAACTTTTGCAGCCAATGCATGATCAACTGCTTCTTTTGTTTGAGGCATAACACCATCATCAGCAGCTACAACAATAATAACAATATCTGTTACCTGAGCTCCACGCGCACGCATAGCTGTAAAAGCTTCATGACCAGGAGTATCAAGAAAGGTAACTTTTTTACCATTCACTTCAACCTGATACGCACCAATATGTTGAGTAATTCCACCAAATTCACCATCAACTACTTTAGACTTTCTGATAGAATCTAATAACGTTGTCTTTCCATGATCTACATGTCCCATAATTGTCACGACAGGTGGACGACTGGCTAGATCAGCTTCATCATCAACAATTTCAATTTCCTCAAAATTAATTTCATTCACAACAACATTTTTCTTTGGTTCATAACCATACTCAATACAAATTAATTCAACTTGTTCATCATCTAACGATGAATTAATTGTTACCATTGTTCCTAACATAAATAGAACTTTAATCACATTTGCTGGTGTTTGCCCAATTTTTTCAGCTAATTCACCAACTGTAATACCTTCTTCATATTCAACAATTCCATCACCAATGATCTTATCTTCTTTTTTAGGCTTATTGGGAATATTTGAAATAAGCTTCTTTTTATGCTGATTACCTTTCTTTTTTGTTGAAGTATTCTTTTTTGCCATAACATCAACCTCCTAACTTTGATTTGATTTTATCTGCAAAACCTTTATCTTTAATTCCTATAACAACGCGATTGTTCTTACCAATCGCAGCCGACAATTCGTCTATCATACCAACAATTTGATAATCGATATGATAAAATGAACATTTATCAGTATATTTCTTTTTTGTATTGTCACTTGCATCTGTAGCAATCAAAACGAACGAAACTTGTTGACTGCGAATATCATTTAACAATACACTGCCACAACTGATTTTTCTTGCTCTTGCAGCAAGCCCTAACAAAGCATGAATATCTTTATTTAACATAATTTTTTAATTCCTCATAAATTGTATCAGGAATTTCAATTCCTAATGCTCTTTTTAATGCACCTTTTTTTTGAGCTATCTCAATTGCATCAAGACTTCTTTTTAAATATGCCCCACGGCCATTCATTTTACCCGTAGAATCAACAAAAACTTCGCCCTCTTTATTTTTAACAACACGAATTAATTCTTTTTTAGGTAGTTGTTCACCTGTAACAACACATTTTCTTAAAGGTATCTTTTTCATTAAAATCACCTCTATTTATCATCATAATATTTGTCAAATTCATCATAGTCAATATCTTCATCATATTTTGGATCATAATCATAGTCATAATCATCATCCTCAAATTCTTCAACATCTTCTTCATCTTCAATAGATTCATCAATGTCATTACTCTGCAAAATTTCTTCAGTATCTTCAGCTTCTTCAGCAGTGTTTTCAACAATTTCTTCAATAATTGGTTCTTCAGCAACGGATTCATCAACATCTAGATTATCAGCGAAAACAACTTCATCACTTTCTTCATAAATATCATCTTCTACCGGTTCATTCATGACTGTTTTCACAAGTTCTTCAACAATAGGCTCATCACTAATCATCTCTGCTTCAAAAGATTTTTCAAATTCAGCATCCTGACCATAAATAATTCCTTCAGCAGCTGCCTCGCTTACTGATTTAATATCAATTTTCCAACTTGTTAAACGAACTGCTAATCTAGCATTTTGTCCCTTTTTACCAATTGCTAGAGATAATTGATTATCAGGTACAATAACGAGTGCACTATGATCTTCCTCATTAATTCCAACATGTACAACTTCAGATGGTGATAAGGCATGAGAAATAAAAACAACAGGGTCCTCATTCCATTCAATAATATCAATCATTTCACCATTTAACTCATTCACAACATTACGTACACGACTTCCTTTAGGACCAACACATGCACCAATTGGATCAACATTATCATTAGTTGTATAAACAGCAATTTTACTACGATCTCCTGCTTCACGAGAAACAGATTTTATTTCAACAGTTCCATCATAAATTTCTGGAACTTCCATTTCAAACAATCTCTTAACTAGTCCAGGTTCTGTTCTAGAAACACCAATATGAGTTCCTTTTGTACTTCTTTCTACATCACTGACATAAACCTTAATATGTTGTCCTTCATAGATTTTTTCACCTGGAATTTGTTGATTCAAAGGCAATAACGCTCCAGTTCTTCCAATATTAATAATAGCAAAACGATCTTCTACACGATCAACAACACCAGTGATAATATCATCTTTTTTATCAATATATTCATTATACAAAGTTTCTTTCTCTGCTTCACGAATTTTTTGTTTCAATAACTGTTTTGTTTGAATTGCTGCTAAACGTCCAAAGACTTCTGGATCAATTTCAGTCACAACGTCATCACCAACCTGATATTTTGGATTAATAACTTGTGCTTCTTCTAAAGATAATTCAAAATCTTCATCATTGACATCATCAACAACATGTTTAATTTCATATAAACGAATTTTTCCATTATTCTCATTAATATCAACTCGAATAATAGATTCAGGTCCACCATAATTCTTCTTATATGATTTTTCTAAAGCCTCTTTTAATGCATCTAAAACAATTTCTTTTTGAATCCCTTTCTCACTTTCCAATAACTCTAAAGCTTGGATAAATTTTTTACTAGCCATTCTTTATTTTCCTCCTTAAAACTTAACAGCTAATCTTATAAAAGCAATATCATCATACTGCAGAATACAAGTTTTTTTAATGTTTTTAATCATATATTGAATTTCAATTGATGCATCATTTACACTCAAGATTGTTCCATAGACATCATCCATACCTTGCGTTGGCTTTTTAAACTGAATATATACATATTCACCAATTGACTGTTTTACTTTTTCCAGTGTCTTTAAAGGCTTCTCAGCTCCTGGTGAAGAAATTTCTAAATAATATTCATTTTTAATAATATCAGCTTCATCTAGTTTTTCGCTAATTGCTTCACTCACAGCAACACAAGTATCCATATCTAAATGTCCATCATTTTTTTCAATAAAAATTCTTAAATACCATTCATTTTTTTCATTCACATATTCAATATCATCAAGATAAACATTATGAATATTAAGAATAGGTTGAATTAAATTTGTAATTGTCTCTAGCATATAATCCTCCGTTTACAAATATAAACGAGAGGGTCGCCCCTCTCGTAAATCACTGATTACATGTATAATATACCACAACCAAGTACAAAAAACAATGCTTTCATCAATATTTTTCTATAAATCAAACAAAGAAAGCTGATTTTCTTCAGACATATCTTGAAAGACTCCTATTTTACTTAAAAATTCAATTTGATTATTTGTCAATTTTGTACGTTTTGTGACATCTTCTTTAGATAAGAAAGAATTATTCTTACGTGCTTCAATCACACTATCCCCTACTGATACACCCAATCCATCAATAGAAGTAAATGGTGGAAGCAGTCCATCTAAATCATTTGGATCTAAAATGAAGTTTCTTGAATCAGAATATTCTAAAGATATATTATTAAAATGAATACCTCTTTCATACATTTCTAAGGCAATTTCAAAAACAGAAATTAAAGCTTCTTCTTTATTAGAAATCTTGACACCATTTTGCTTATCTGAAAGAATTTGTTGATATCTACTATAAATAGATTCTTTTCCCTGAATCATTGTTTCGATATCATAAGCATCACAACGCGTTGTAAAATAAACAGCATAGTATTCTCGAGGGTAATAAAGCTTCCACCAAGCCACACGAATCGCACTTAAAACATAAGCAGCAGCATGGGCTTTTGGGAACATGTATTTAATTTTCTTACATGATTCTATATACCACGAAGGAACATCATGCTGACGCATTAATTCCTCATATTTTTTTTCAGGAAAAACAGCAGGAGACTTTCCTTTACGAACACATTCCATAATATCAAAAGCATCTTTATTAGGTAAACCTTTTTCAATAAGATAGACCATGATATCATCACGACATCCAATAACTTCCTTTAATGTACACGTTCCTGAACTAATTAATGTTTCAGCATTGCCTAAGTAAACATCTGTCCCATGAGATAAACCAGAAAGAATAACCAGGTCACTAAACGATGTTGGATGTGTTTGTTCAAGCATTCCACGAACAAACTTTGTTCCAAATTCAGGTAAACCTAAAGCACCTGTTTTACAGTTTAAATATCCTAAATCAATACCTAGAGATTCTGTAGAATTAAACAAACTCATTACACGTGGATCATTTGTTGGAATATCTTTTGGATTCACTCCTGTTAAATCTTGTAACATTCTAATAACTGTAGGATCAACATGTCCTAAAATATCAAATTTCAAGACATTATCATGAATAGCATGGAAGTCAAAATGTGTTGTTTTCCATTCTGCACTTAAATCATCTGCAGGATACTGGAATGGCGTAAAATCATAAACATCCATGTTTTCTGGAATAACAATAATACCACCTGGATGTTGACCAGTTGTTCGCTTAACACCAGTACATCCTTTAGCAATACGTTCTAATTCAGCACTACGAATTGAATTTTCCTTTCCCATGAGTTCAGCATAACCTTTTGCATAACCATAAGCAGTCTTTTCAGCAACAGTAGAAATTGTTCCTGCACGATAGACATGGCTTTCACCAAAGATTTCCTTAGTATATGCATGAGCTGTAGGCTGATAATCACCTGAGAAATTTAAATCAATATCTGGGACCTTATCCGCATTAAATCCAAGAAATGTTTCAAATGGAATATTGTGTCCATCACCCTTTAAGGGTTTACCACATTTAGGGCATACTTTATCTGGTAAATCAAATCCATTAGCAATATAACCTTCTGGTAAAAATTCATTATATTGACAATGAGGACAATAATAATGAGGTGGAAGTGGGTTCACTTCAGAAATATCTGCCATAGTTGCTACAAATGACGAACCAACAGAGCCTCGACTCCCTACCAAATAACCAGCATCATTAGATTTTTTAACCAATTTATGTGCAATATAATAAATAACACCAAAGCCATGTTTGATAATATTGTCCAACTCTTTGGTTAAACGCTTTTCAACAATATCTGGTAACACTTCACCATATTGCTTATGAGCATTTTCGAAACAGAGTTTTCGCAAGTTCTCATCAGCATTATCAATATGTGGTGTAAATAATTTATCATGAACAACATGAAAATCTCCATCAATCATATCTGCAATCTTATTTGTATTTTCAACAGCATATTCATATTTCTCAGTTTCTGTCAAGTAAGAAAGTGAATCTATCATTTCTTGAGTTGTACGGAAATATTCATCCGGTGTCCAAGCTGTTGGATTATTACGATCAGTCAAGGGATGTAAAGTGCCACCTAAACCTATTTTAGGATTACATGTAAAGACATCACGAAATATTTTATCTTGCTGATCAACATAATGGACATCACCAGTTGCAACAATCAGTTTTCCCATTTCTTTGGCTGTATCAACAATTCGACGTAGAATACGTTTAAGATCATCCTCTGTATCAATACGTCCTCTTTCAACAAAGTACTGACATATATCTAAAGGCAATATCTCAATATAATCATAAAAAGCAATAGCTTTTTTCAGTTCATCTAAACTTCTGGTCATTGCAAGATCAAAGATTTCAGAATTATAACAACCACTTCCAAATAGTAAACCTTCATGATAAAACTCAAGACGTTCACGTGGAATACGTGATGTTTTTTGGTAATATGTTGTATTGGCTTCTGAAACAAGCTTAAACATATTCTTTAATCCTGTTTTATCTTTGGCAAGAATACACATATGCTTAGGTCTTACAATCTTATAAGCATTTGGACATTCGATAGTGTTCATATCAAGGAGATTATACTTTTGATTTTGCATCATATCATGAAGCATCATATTAAAGACACCAGCTAATACTTCAGCATCATAGTCAGCACGGTGTGCTTCATCCCCATCATAAGCAATACGATAATGACGGGCAACACTCCCAAGTCGATATCCCTTTAATTCTGGCAATAGTTTCCAAGCAAGAGTTAATGAATCAACAGCAGGATTCTTTAATTTTTCATACCCATGACGTTGTAGAATTTCATTTAAGAATCCAACATCAAAAGTCGCATTATGGGCAACTATAACATCATCTTTAAAGAAATCTAAAATTTTTGGAATGAACTCTTCAATTGTAGGAGCATTTTTGACATCTTCATTTGTAATATGTGTTAAATTTGTAATCTTTTGAGATATACGTTTATTAGGCTTAATTAAACTTTGAATGCGTCCTATTTCTTGTCCATTCTTAATTCTTACTGCACCAAATTCTGTAATATCATCATCCATAACTGATAGTCCTGTTGTTTCAAGGTCAAAAGAAACAAATGTCAAATCTTTTAAAGAGACATCTTGTTCATTATAAACAACTGTAAACTCAGGATCAATCATATACATTTCAACACCATAAATCATTTTTATTTTATTTTTTATACTCGCCATTTGTGCTTCTGGAAAAGATTGTACATTTCCATGATCAGTCACTGCAATTGCCTGGTGTCCCCAATAAGCTGCACGAGATATGTAATCGCTAATTGACCCTATTCCATCCATTGCTGACATTTTTGAATGAACATGTAATTCGACACGTTTCTTTTTGGCATTATCCTGACGTACTTTAGGCGTCGGAATGATTTCTACTTCTCTAGCAATAATAACAGTGTCTTTAGCAAATGTGTCATATTCTACATTACCTTTAACCCTAACCCATACACCGCCTTTTTTGACTTTGTTAAGTTCTTCTAAACTATTACCACCTTTATTTTCAAATCTTTTCACAACAATACTATTTGTATAATCAGTAATATATAAAGACTGAATTGTTTTACCAGTTTTTACTTTTTTAGAATCTTCCTTAAAAATATAACCTTGGATCATCACTTCTTTAACAGTTTCATCTATTTCATCAATTGTCAAAGAAAAATATTCTTTTTTATAACTTTGATATCTAGGTTTCTTTTCAATGACTTGTTCTTCAACTTGATCAAATGTTTTTTGATCTACTTGAACTTCATTCAATGCATTCATTTCTTCTTGAATAGATTGATATGTTTCATTGTTATGATCTATAAAAGCATGAAAGCCAATTTGAATACCAAATTTATTAAAATACTTATCAAATATTTTATAAAGATGCTGCAATTGACCTAATTGAATTTCATTAAGAACTTCTATATTTAATGTATTCTCATTAAAAGACAAGCTTTCTTCTTTAATAAACTGAATCTGTGGAAAGCGATTCTTCAAACCACTAAAAATAAATAAGGCATATTCTTTAACATCCTGAGGTGTATACGATGACATCCAATCAAAGATAAAATCACATGGATAAGGAAATTCATTCTTAGCAGAAAATAAAACTCTTATTTCTTCTAATGGTACAATATGAGATGCGACAATATAAAAAACATAAGAGTTGTCTGCATTCACAATAACTTTTTCAATATTAGCCTGTTTGAGTTGCACAACTTCATTTTCTAAATGAAGTTGCTGCAATAATATCAACATTTTATTCATAAAATTCCTCCCTCAATTTGAAAAGGGATATACTATCCCTTATCCAAACATTCTTGATATATCTTGATATGTGACAAAAACCATCAATAACATAACTAGACCTAATCCTACCATTTGTAAAGTCAATTTTAACTTTTCAGGAATTTCTCTACCAATAATCTTTTCAACAACAGCAAAGAGCACCTGACATCCATCCAAACCTGGTATAGGCATTAGGTTAAAAATTCCTACATTAACAGATAGTAACGCTAAAAGATTCAATAGATAAGCAACCTGTCCAGTTTCTGTCACTTGTGCTGTAATTTGATAAATACCAGCAGGACCAGATAGTTGTGTAACAGTTTCTGAAAATTTTGTTACTAACTGTCCCAAAGCAGTAAAAATAGCCATACTCATCGTTCCTAATGAAACAAAAGTATATTGAAAGGCTTCAGCAATATTCATATGACGTGTTGCTTGTGAAATACCAAGTTTATATTTTCCATCATCCTGATTATAATTAACTTTAACATCTACAACTTCTTTATTTTGATCACGTAACACTGTCACTTTAAGAGTGAGTGTATCAGAAGTCGTATTGAGGTTATCTTGTGTCAATTGTAAATCATCATAACTTGAAACAAGAATAGATTGACCTGTCTCAACAACATCTACTTGTTGAATAATATCATTTTCTTTCAATCCAGCCTGTTGAGCAGGTGAATTTTCAGGAATTGTTCCAATCTGTGCAACATTAACAGGTAATTGTCCAGAAACAAGATTAACCCCTAATGTCACAACAAGAGCCAAAACAAAATTCATAAAAACACCTGCTAAGAAGATAATGACTTTCTTATAAGTTTGTATTCCTTTCAATGTTCTTTCAATAGGAACATCTTTCATTTCCTCATTGTCTTCCTGATCAGCTTCACCAGCCATCGCTACAAAACCACCAAATGGTAATGCACGCAATTCATATTCAGTTTCCTTACCTTTTTTAGACCATATTTTTGGGCCAAAACCAATTGAAAATTGGCTACAATAAACACCAAAGAATTTAGCAGCTAAAAAATGTCCCAATTCATGAATGATAATTATTGAACCAAGTATCAATAAAAAGACAATAATATTAATAATTGTTTGCATCTAATCTTCTCCTACTCTTTTTAAAACAAAGTGACGTGCCCACTGATCAATTTCAAGAAGCTGTTCCAAAGTTGGATAAGCAATAAACTGATGAGCACGCATAGCTTCTTCAACCAATCTTTCAATATCTAAAAAATGAATTTTACGTTCTAGAAATAAAGCATTAGCTTGTTCATTTGCTCCATTTAACACGCATGGCATTGAACCACCCATACGTCCTGCCTCATATGCTAACTCCAAAGCATGATATCGCTTAAAGTCTGGTCTATAAAAATGTAAAGATCCAATATCGGCAAGAGATAAACGTTTACCTCCAATCAGTGGCTGACGATATGGATATGTTAAAGCATATTGAATAGGTAAACGCATATCAGGAGTTCCTAACTGCGCAATGACAGATGTATCTTGATACTCTACCATGGAATGAATAATGCTTTCGGGATGAATCAAAACATCAATATCATCATAGTCAACATCAAATAGCCATTTTGCTTCCATAACTTCTAAACCTTTATTAAACAATGTTGCACTATCAATCGTAATTTTTGCTCCCATAGACCAGTTAGGATGTTTAAGTGCCTGTTCAACAGTAACATCCTTTAACTCATCTCGACTCTTATCACGAAAACTTCCACCACTTGCTGTTAAAATAATCTTTGCAATATCACCATGATGTTCACCATTCATAGATTGAAAAATCGCAGAGTGTTCACTATCTACTGGTAATAATGCAACTCCATATTCCTTGACCAAAGGAATAATTAAATGACCTGCCACTACCAAAGTTTCCTTATTTGCTAAGGCAATATCTTTATGTGCTTTGATTGCTTCCATTGTTGGCAACAAACCTGCAAAACCGACAATTGCATTTAATACGATATCTACTTCAGTTAAAGTTGCAATTGCTATTAAGCCATCTTGACCATCATAGAATTGACAATCAGGATATTTCCCTTCTAAATACTCTTTATCCTCTTTATTTTGAACACAAATATGTTTGACATTCATAGATTGCATTATTTCTTCTAGCAATTGAATATTACGCCCTGCACTCATCGCAACAATTTCAAATTCATCACTATGATTTTTAACAACATCTATGGTCTGCGTTCCAATTGACCCAGTCACACCTAAAACAGTTATTTTTTTCATATTATACCACCACCATTGCTACAAAATGTAATAACAAACCAAAAACCATTGCATTAAATAAAATAGAATCAAAACGATCTAAAACGCCACCATGTCCTGGCAAAAGTTGGGAATAATCTTTCACTTCAAATGTTCTTTTGATGCTACTGAAAGTCAAATCACCAATTTGACTTGTAATTGTTAAAACAAAACAAATAGCAATCAATAAAGAAATGGGAATATTCACTTGAATATATGCACCATAAGCGACAGAAAGAACTGTTCCTAATAACATTCCACCAAGTGAGCCCTCAATTGTCTTCTTAGGTGAAAGACGAGGATTTAGCTTATGTTTTCCAAAAAACATTCCTGTAAAATAAGCTCCTGTATCAGTTCCAAAAGTCGCTAAAGCTAAAATTAAAATATATTCAAAGCCATATGTTAAGCGTAACTGATAAAGCATATGTAATCCCATAGCAACTAAAACACCAGCACAAAAATAATAACATAATCTTAAATAATTCATACCATCATCAAACATACTGCAAGCCAATAAAACAATTAAATAAATAATTAAAATTTCGCTAGGAATTAATAAAGCACCTTCAAAAAAGAGTGAATAATAAATAAAAATTCCTACGAGTGGATACAAATAAATATTAGCTTTAGGGCGATTACAGATTGAAAGCATTTCAAATACTGCTGCCCCAGCAACAATTCCTAAAAGAACTTGAAAGGGAATTTGACCAATCACAACACATGGTAAAATAACAGCAATTAAGACAAGTCCTGTGATAATTCTCGTTTTCATTTCAACACCCCTCCAAATCTTCTTTCTCGACCTTGATAAACAGCAATAGCATGATGTAACCTCTCTTCATCAAAATCCGGCCATAAAGTTTCATCAAAAATAAACTCAGCATAAGCTAATTGCCATGGTAAAAAGTTAGATAGACGATATTCACCACTACTTCTGACCATTAAATCTACTGCTGGCAAATCAACTGTCATTAAATGTTTTTCAAAATAATCTTCAGTAATATCGTCTAATGATATCTCTCCATTTTTATATTTTTCGCAAATTAATTTTGTGGCCTCAACAATTTCATCACGTCCTCCATAAATAAATGCAAAAGTTAATATAAGTCCCGTATTCATAGATGTTTTATCAATAGCTGCCTGAATAATTTCCTGTGTATCTATAGGTGCCATTTCTAGATGACCAATATAACGAATTTGAACATTGTTTTCCATTAATTCCTTTAAGTAAAGATTAAAGAACTCTTTAGGAAGTTTAAAAATATAGTCAACTTCACTCGCTTCCCTCTTAAAGTTTTCAGTTGAAAAAGCATAAACGGTCATTGCTTTTACCCCTAATCGATTTGCTTCTAAAGCAAGCGTACGAATTGTCTTTGTTCCTTCATGATGACCATAAGTTCTTGGCATCTTTCTCTTCTTTGCCCATCTGCCATTACCATCCATAATAAAAGCAATATGTGCGGGAATATTATTCATATCTAAATCATAGTCTTTTTTGACCTTTTTTTTAAAAAACATATTCTCACCTCATAATCTTTTTGTATTATATCATAATCCGTCATTCTTGGAAACAAAAAGAAAAAAGTTGGATAAAAATAGGAGATATAGTTTCTATATCCCCCTATCTATTCATTTTATACAGTCATCAAATCATTTTCTTTTGCTTTTGTTAATTGATCAATTTTCTTTACAAATTCATCAGTTATTTTCTGAACTTCTTCTTTCCCCTGTTTTTCTTCGTCTTCAGTTAAACCTGCTTTTTCAACATCATCATTTATTGATCTTCTAATATTTCGTAAAGCTATTTTAGCATCCTCAGCAAACTTTTTGGCTAATTTAACATATTCTTTACGTCTCTCTTCAGTTAAAGCTGGTACATTAATACGAATTAATTCACCATCATTTTGTGGTGTTAGTCCTAAATTAGCTTCATAAATAGCATGCTCAATATCTTTTAAAATACTCTTATCATAGGGTTTAATAACCAATTGACGTCCTTCTACAACAGAAATACCAGCAGTTTGATTTAAAGGTGTTTTTTCACCCCAATAATCAACCATAACACGATCAAGCATTGTTGGATTCGCACGTCCTGTTCTTACTGTAGATAGTTCATGTTGAAATGCTTGTATAGATTTTTCCATTCTTTCTCTTGCTTCTTCTAATATTAAATCTAGCATTTTATTTTCCTCCCTTAGAAATAATCGTTCCTATCGATTCTCCATCACATGCACGGGCAATATTTCCATCTTCCTGCATGTTAAACACACATAAATCAATGCCATTATCTTTACATAAAGTAATTGCTGTTTGATCCATGATATGTAAATCTTCATTCAAAACATCTAAATATGTAATATGATCATATTTTTTGGCTGTTGGATCAATTTTCGGATCAGCAGAATAAACACCATCGACACCATTTTTTGCCATTAAAATGACATCAGCATTCATTTCAGCAGCACGTAAAGCAGCAGTTGTATCAGTTGTAAAGAAAGGACTTCCTGTCCCAGCACCAAAAATAACAATTCTACCCTTTTCTAAATGACGAACTGCTCTTCTTCTAATATATGGTTCAGCAACTTCTTTCATATCAATTGCTGATAACAATCTTGTATCTAAGCCAATTGTTTCCAATGCATTTTGTAAAGCCATACCATTCATCACAGTTGCAAGCATTCCCATATAATCAGCAGCCGCTCTTTCCATTCCCATATCGCTACCTGTTTTACCACGCCAGATATTTCCACCACCACATACAATAGCAATTTCAACATCTAAATCTTTAGCATCCTTAATTTGTCTTGCTACATCAGCAACAACTATAGGATCAATACCAAACCCTTGTCTACCAGCTAATGCTTCACCACTTAATTTCAATAATACTCTTTTGTACTTCATATAAATCTCCTTCATTTTATAAGAAAAGGGCACAAAAAAGTGTCCTCCCCCGTATATAATTATCCTTTCATTTGAGCAGCAACTTCTTCAGCAAAGTTTTCTTCTCTTTTTTCCATTCCTTCACCAACTTCAAAACGAACCATATCTAAAACTTTACCGTTTCCTAAGTATTGAGCTACTGTTTGATCAGAATCTTTAATGAATGCTTGATCTACTAAGCACATTTCTTTTAAGTTTTTATTTAAACGACCTTGAACCATTTTTTCAACAATATTTTCTGGTTTAGGTTTAGCACTATTTGCATTTTCTTCCATAGCTTGTGCTTTTAATACTGCTAATTCACGATCTAATACTTCTGCAGGAATTGCAGTTCTATCAATATATTGAGGAGCTATTGCAGCAACTTGCATAGCAATATCTTTTGCTTTTGCTTCATCAATACCATTAGCTTTCACTAATGCAGACATCTTTCCACCCATGTGTGAATAAGCGCCAAAAACTTCATCCGCATTTTTAGTTAAAACTACAAATCTTCTTAAACTTAATTTTTCACCAATTTTACCACTCTTTTCAGCGATAACTGTTTCTAAATCCTTACCTTCAACATCTAATTTTAAAGCAGCTTCTAAATCAGCTGGTTTATTTGTTAAAATAATTTTCGCAACATTTGCTACTAATTCTTGGAATTCAGCATTTTTAGCAACAAAGTCAGTTTCAGAGTTTACTTCAACAATTGAAGCAGTATCTCCATCAATAACAAATGCAGTTAACCCTTCAGCAGCAATACGATCTGCTTTTTTTGCAGCTTTTGCAATTCCTTTTTCTCTTAACCAGTCAAATGATTTTTCTAAATCACCATCACATGCTTCTAATGCTTTTTTACAATCCATCATTCCAGCACCAGTTTTTTCACGTAATTCTTTTACTAATTTTGCATTAACAGCCATTTTTTCTATCCTCCATGTTATTTTTTATAAAAAAGGGAAAGACATAAGCCTCCCCTTAATTCAACTATGCTTCAGTTTTTCCGTCTCTAACTGCAGCTGGTTTGCTTACTTCAGCAGGTTTGTTATTTCTAGGACGTCCAGCATTTTTATATCTAGGTCCTCTTTGTTTACTTTCTTCTACAGAAGCAACAGCATCATTCATAGATACTTCTTTGTCATCTTCATCTTTAACATATGCAACAGTTACAGGTTCACCTTTTGCTTCACATACAGCATCAGCCATAGCAGCAACGATTAATTTTACTGCTCTAATTGCATCATCATTTGCAGGGATAACATAATCTACTTCATCAGGATCACAGTTCGTATCAACAATACCAAAAACAGGAATTCCTAAGATTTTT
>NZ_HG005290.1:124541-129142 GCF_000455285.1 Candidatus Stoquefichus massiliensis AP9
GCTTCTGCAACAGCATTATGTTCAACTTTAGGATCAACTACAAATAAAGCATTTGGTAATCTTCTCATTTCTTTGATTCCACCTAAGTTCTTTTGTAACTTAGCTTTTTCTTTCATCAATAAGACTGCTTCTTTCTTAGTAAATAATTCTAAAGTTCCATCTTCTTCCATTTTTTCTAATTCTTTTAATCTTCTAATTCTCTTTTGAATAGTTTTAAAGTTTGTTAAAGTTCCACCTAACCAACGAGAATTAACATAGAAACTTCCAGATCTTTCAGCTTCTAATTGAACAGCTTCTTGCGCTTGCTTCTTAGTTCCTACAAATAAAACTTTTCCACCTTTAGCAACGATATCCATCATAGCTGCATAAGCTTCATCGATTTTATCAGATGATTTCTTTAAATCGATAATATAAATACCATTTCTTGAAGTGAAAATATATGGAGCCATTTTAGGATTCCATCTCTTTGTTTGATGTCCAAAATGAACACCAACTTCTAATAATTTTTTCATTGAAATTACTGCCATGTAACTTCCTCCTTTTGTTTTTTTCCTCCACTGTTTCTAACATAAACCACCAATTATATTGGCACTCGATTTATGAATTCACAATGTGTGTATTTGAAATACCTGTTGTATGATACCACAATTATTGTAAAAATACAATATGATTTTCATTTTTTCTACAATTTTACTGTTTCTAAAAGTTGATACATCATATCTACCTGATTAATTAATTGCCCGTTTTTCATATAATAATTCTGATACCCTCTACGATATCCTATATTTTTATGAATATAGACTTTATCAAACTCAAGAAAAGTTGGTATCCGACTATAGTATCGTCGTAAATAGTCTGGAATAAACTTATATAAATAAAATTGTTGGATGAAAAGATAACACAGTATAATAATGGTATTTGTTTGAAAATAAAAAACAAACAATAAACAATAAACAAGAACAGATATTTTGAGTTGCCAAATTAATGATTGTTTCAAATCCATAACACTTTGCAACAACAATCCTAGAAATCGATTTCCATCTAAGGGATATATTGGCAGCAAATTAAATCCAAATATGAACATATTCATTGTCAGCAAATATTCCTGATATATACTCTGATGCATAGAAAGAATCATCATATAAATAAGAAAATGACTGCATGGTCCTGCCAAAACAACACATATTTCTTGCCAAATTGAATGAAAATAAAAATCATGTAATGATAAATAGGCACCAAAAGGTAAAATTTCAATTTTCTCAATTTCAAAATGAAAATAATATGCCATCAAAAGATGGCATAATTCATGTAAACATACAATCATTAAAGTAGATAAATACCACTTTAAATAGCCTCCTATCCAGGCTAAGACAAAATAAAGTAGAGTTAAAGGATGAATTTCTATTTTAAGATATAAGTTCTTCAAATGTTGAATAATCAATTTCCTTTTCACCCTGTGTAAAAATAATCATAACCTGCTCTTTATATGTTCCCAATATTGTTGCTGCATCAACCTGATCATACATGCTAACAAAGACATCAGTAAGCTGACCAAAAGTAACTTCAATATTATTTTCTAATAGAACAGTCACATATTGACCTAAGATATCCTGTTTACCTACATAAATAACCCGTCCTTTATCAAAATTAAGTACTTCATTTGTCTGATTTGTATAGTAGTTATCTTTTATATTTGTATAACTAACATGGCTTGAAACAGTTGCACTTTGCTCATTATTTTGGAAAGATAAAAACTGATGGTTCATCCATTTTGTAAGTTCTGTAAAATGTAAATCATTTAAAACATAGTCTTTTATATATTCACCATTGGGACTGACTTTCACATAAGCACAGACTGCTACACCAACAAGTAAAACAACCATACATTTAATCATTGCATTATACAGTTTTAAAAAATGATGATCTGTTAGCTGGGGATGTTTTTGTGCTTTACGCTTTTCCATTCTTTTTCTAATTTCATCAATATCATTCACAAGTTTGTCACCTCAATTAAACTTATGAAATTTTTATTTAAAAATACGTTCTAATAAAGGTTTTTTCTTATTTTTTTGAAATGGCACTTCAATTCCCTGTAAACGTTTCACAATTCGATCAAAACATTGACTAATTGACAATGTTTTATTCATGTAAGCTGGCATACCCTTATTATTTGCTTCAATCATCAAATGATCATCATATACAATTCCCAATAAAGGAATTGATAAAATATCATAAGCATCTTTAAGATTTAAACAGCGTCCTTTATGAATATCGTCATCATTATATTTATTCACTAACATATGTAACTGTGTTACCCCTTGTTTCAATAACAACCCAACAACGCGATCAGCATCACGCAAAGAAACAACATCTAAAGTTACAACAATAATGGCTTCTTGACATAATCCACTTGCATATTGAAAACCTTTTTCAATTCCTGCTGGACTATCTATTAAGATAAAATCAAAATCCTCTTTTAAATGTTCAATCATTTTCATCATATAATCAATATTTAGATTTTCAAACGATAATGATTTACATGCTGGTAACAAAAATAATGAATCCATTCTTTTATCTTTTACTAAAATCTGATTTAAAGAACATTTATTCGCAATGACATCCTTCAAATCATAAATCACTCGATTTTCTAGTCCCATCATTACATCTAAATTCTTTAAACCAAAATCCGCATCTATTAAACAGACTTTATGTCCTGCTGAAGCTAGCGCATAGCCAAGATTAATTGATATGCTACTTTTTCCAACACCACCTTTACCTGATGTAACCACAATAGTTCTGCTCATACCCATCCTCCTTCATTGCCCTAATCTGGTTATCTTTATAATAGACACTTGTTAATGCAGAAGTTGTCAAATTGTGCAAAGATTGTTGATTTATTATGATTTGTGCATTTTGAAAATTTTGCCCATAAATCTTAACATCTTCATTCATTGCTATAATTGTTCCTCTGACACTATTTAGAAAATAAACATTATCATAGCAATAAACATAACTTCCAGGATTTACACTTCCCAAAAACAAGGTTTCTTGATGAATAAATAATTCTTCACCATTATGTAACTGTTTGTGCATAATATCTAACATAGGTCTTTGATGTGGTAACGAGATTCCATCAAATATGACCTTTTTCTTCGTATTTAACAGCATAATTAAACTTTTTAATTCATCATCTTCTAAAACTCGACATCCAAAATCAAAATATGCCCTCGGATAATAACCATCTTGTTGAAAGATTGGCTGATCCAAGAGCATATTTAAATCATTTAAAAAATCATTGAATGAACAATTTTGATTCACTTTCATCACTAAAACCTCATTCATCCCTTTAACTTCAATATTCATTATTCCACCTCGATCTTCACTTTATTGTAGATCCAATAAACGACCATCGATAAGACAACATTCACTAACAAAGTTGGCAATATCCTCATTGTTAAAAATGATGCAATAGGATATCTGGTAATATTGGTAATCCACATAAGCCAATATAACACAATTTCCTGTGCAAAAATTGTCAAAACACAAAAAACCATAGCCTCTGGTAAACTTAATGAATCTAATTTTACAATATAAGATCGAATAAAGGCGATTAAACAATAAATAAGTATATATATAGCTAATGAATTCGCATAAACAATTGAATAATAAACCCCACAAATTGCTGCGAAAAAATATCTTTCAGCTCCTTCAATAGTCTTAACAAGCAGCGTAAACATCATCAAACCTAAACAAGGAACAATTGTTATTGTTGTCTTTGTATAATTATACGGTAGAAAAAATGATAATGTGCTATCAATAAGGAAGCAAAGAAAAACAATAAAAAAGCACTTGAATAGATAACTATCTCTCATACGTGTTCTCATTTTTCATTCACCCTTTGAACTACTGCTACATAATTTAAAGAATTAAAATCAACACTCGGTTTCACATTACAAACAGATTCACTCGCATCATCACCAACAGTATAATCCTCAACAGTTCCAATTAAAATACCTTTAGGGCTTTTTCCTATACCACCCAATCCACTCGTCACAACTTTTGCACCTTTTTCTAATTTTTCTACATCGCTCAACAAAGTAATGCGATAACTCTTTGTGCTTAAATCATAACGATTTAATAAACCGTAGTATTCTTCATCACCACTTAAAATCATAATCGGTAATTGACTTTTTGCATTCTCACTAGACAATAAGGTAACAGTAGAAGACATTTCACTAACATTCGTTACAGTTCCAATCATTCCCTTTGCACTAATCACAGCCATTCCCTCTTTTATATCAGATAAATTGCCTAAATCAATTGTCACCTGATTATTCCAGTTCTCAGTATCACGCGAAATAACTTTAGTATATTTCACACGATAATCAGTCGGCAAATAATCAATTTCTGTAATTTCTTTTAACTGATCTATTTCAGAAGTAAGAACATCATTCATTGCTGATTCACGTGCAATGTTATCTAGTTCCTCTTTTAATTTCGCATTTTCTTTATAAACATCCTTTAAATCATTATATTCTTTAAATAAATCACTGATATATTGAATTGGCGCTTTAATAACATAATATTCAATATTCGCAATT
>NZ_HG005290.1:129902-211900 GCF_000455285.1 Candidatus Stoquefichus massiliensis AP9
GTATCTTTGAACATTGTCTCAATTCCTGATGCAGATCGATTTGTTACTAAAGTTATAACCGAAAAAAGAACCAAAACAATGGTAACAATAACAATTCTTTTATTTTGTTTATTCCATTTATTATTCTTCTTATACAAAATATCACCCCTAGTCTCATACATTATAATATCTAGAGTCAAAAAAAGCAATTCGAGAAAAGCATTTTATCAAATTAATTCATTTCACATCAAATTACCATTATTGACAAGAAAAGGAACAATTTCAACATTCCACTGCTTTATTATCACAATAGTCCAGTTTCAGTTGGTTTCTTGCCCGCTGGATAATATTATGGTTTCTATAGACTAATATTCGTTATCTGTAAGTCTGCCTATCTGCTTCTTCTATAACACTGATTTATTCTCTTGATGATTCTAACGTTTACTATGACCATATGTCTAACCCTCGTAGACATTATGGTCATAGTGATAATCATTATAAGTGTTTTTTGCTATATTTTCATTAATAACTGATTTACAGTTTTTCTGCTTTGTTGTCTTATTAAATAATTCAAATGGAATTTCTCTGTAATAAATCATATTGCCTTGTTCATCTGTTTGACAGAACCCTTATCCATATCAAAGATATATTCACTATAATTAATGTCTAGTCATATCGTTAGATGATAAAATATTCCGCCCCCTTGTCAACCATTGTATAACACTCTGCCATTCCCAGTATTGAATGTTTAAGATTGAATACTCTTTGAAGTTCCTTTTCTCTATAGGAATATGACAATGGAAAAGCGATTCTTGTCTTATCGGTTGTGATATAAGTCATAAATCTATTCATATAGTCATAATTGAATAGATCATTGTATTATTTGCTTTACTGTTGGCACTTAATGGAAGATAGTGAACTGTATTGTAGATATTCTTAAGATATTGAGAATTCATTATATTGTCTAAATAAGCTTATCCGTAATGCTTATGAAGCATGGACTTATAGAGAGTAATATCATAATGAATAGTCAATACATCATCAAGAGATATCTCTTTATAATAGACACATGTTGAGGAAATAGTGATCTTAAGCATAATCAATTCCTTTCTATAAAACAAAGAAAATAAACAAGAATACATATCACATGTATAACCATTTTATCCTCGAAAACATCTGCGCCATCATTATATCACAATCAGCATATATATTTATAAAACATTTGACGAAACCAAATTCTTTATTGATAGAAAATCTGATCAGCTTTAAAACTATAAAACTGATTCCAGCCAATAATCAAATGATCAATGATTTCTATTGACATCATTTCTCCTAATTGGATGAATTGTATTGTTAACTGTTTATCTTCATCACTAGGAAATGCATCACCACTAGGATGATTATGTAACAAAACAAGTTTTGCGCTACTGACATGAATAGCTTCTTTAAAAACTTCTCTAGGAGTTACAACACTCATATTAATAGAACCAATAAAAATCGTTTTTTCTTTTAAAACACGATTTTTATTATCTAAACATAAAATAACAAAATGTTCTTGTTTTAAAAACATTAATTTATTCTTTACTCTTTGATATATATCAGTTGGAGTTACTAATGATTGTCCAGGTGAAATATTTGCTTGAAGTCGTTTTGCTATTTCAATAATACTTAAAATTTCTATTGCCTTTGCTTCCTTTATGCCTTTAAGTTGAATTAAATCAGCATAAGAAACATGGTTAAGCTGTGAAAAACCACCTATATCATTAAGTAATCTTTGAGATAATTGCAGAACTGATTCTTCCTTATTTCCTGTTCTTAAAATGAGCGCCAGTAACTCAACATTGTTTAATGACTCAATACCATATATCAAAGCTTTCTCTCTTGGATTTTCCTCTTTTGGTAATGATTTAATCATGTGTGACTCCTTTCGCTAGATTATCTAATAATTCTTGAGTTGATGTCTGTGAATCAACCTGATATGATTTCATAATCCCCTTTATTTTTGTTGCTTGTTCCTCTACTGCTTTTTGATCTTCACTAACTATTGACAAAACATAATATTGGTCATCCTTTTGATAATAACAGCCTTCAATCCCCTGCTCTTTAAGTTCAGATAATTTATCATCTTTATTGTTTTCCTCTTTATAAATACCAACCTGATAAACATATATTGTTTTTTGCGACAATGACGTCCCATATGTAAATAACAATATACAAAATACTGAAAATAACATTCCCATAATAACAATCTTCCATTCAAATTTCATATTTATCACCTCTTTCATATATATGCATATATGAATAAAATATGAAAGGCCAAAGCCTTTCACATCATTAATTACGCCATTCAATGTTAACAAGTCGTGGTATAGATATACGTCCTCTCTTAGATTTCCAGATCTTATATATCCCAGCTCCCAACAAAAGATATAATAATGCCGTTCCTATAAGTGAGCCACCTTGAATCTCATATTGTTCTTGTAAAGTTAATTCCTTCATATCTATCCTTCCTTTCATTTATTAGCCCCTATACTATATATATACGCATTTATTTTCCATTTTTCTTCTCAAAAATGAAAAAAAGTGAAATTTTTTCATTTCACTTTACATTTTCTCGATTTTTTCTTTTACAGCATCATATTTTGATTGATAATCTGCTAATTTTGTTTTTTCTGCTTCAACTTTTGATGCAGGTGCTTTATTGATAAAATTGGGATTAGAAAGCATACCTTCACAACGTTTAATTTCACTCATTAATTTTTTGAGTTCATCCTCCAATTTTTGTTTTTCAGCATTTAAATCAATATAATCTCCTAATTCAACAATCAAAGCATTTCCACCTTTAATCATCTCAGTTGCTACATTTTCTGATGTATCTACATTATAACCTATACATAAGGCATGACATAACTTATAAATATATGGAGATAAATCATGCAATAATGATTCTAATGCTTCATCCTTCGTTTGAATACTATAGGCAATTTCAATAGCGTTTTTAATAACATATTGTGCACGCATATTTCTAATTCCTTTAATAATATCAAATAGATATTGGAACTGATCATTAATTGTTTTGTTTGTTAATTCTGTCTGTATTGTTGGCCAACTTGAAATACAGATTGACTCTTCAAGATGTGGGATTGATTGATAAATTTCTTCTGTTACAAATGGCATAAATGGATGTAATAATCTTACAATAGCATTTAATACATATACCAAAGTATTTTGTGTTGCTGCTTTTTCTTGCTGATTTTCACTATTTAAATGAACTTTAGAGAGTTCAATATACCACGAACAGAAATCATCCCAAATAAAACTATATAACTCACTACCCACATTTACGAATTCAAACTTATCCATGTTTTCATCAACAGAAGCAATAACATCATTTAATCTATTTAAAATCCATTGATCAGATAAATTTAAATAATCAAATGTTAAATCTTCGTATTTCATATCTTCATCAATATTCATTAATACAAAACGTGCTGAGTTCCATATTTTATTTATAAAATTCCATGATGATTCAAGTTTTTCAGGAATATATCTCAAATCCATTCCAGGAGCAGAATTCGTCGTTAAGAAGAAACGCAATGTATCTGCACCATATTCCTCAATAACATCCATAGGATCAACGCCATTTCCCAATGACTTAGACATTTTTCTTCCTTGTTCATCACGAATTAAGCCATGAATAAGAACATCCTGGAAAGGTCTTTCGCCAGTAAATTCTAATGACTGAAAGATCATACGAGATACCCAAAAGAAAATAATGTCATAACCTGTCACTAATGTATTTGTTGGAAAATAACGTTTAAACAAATCGTTTTCAGTATCAGGCCATCCCAATGTTGAAAATGGCCACAAAGCACTGGAAAACCATGTATCTAAAACATCTTCATCCTGCTTCCAATTTTCTCTATCAGCTGGTGCCTCTTTCCCTACATAGACCTCACCCGTTTCTTTATGATACCATGCAGGAACTTGATGTCCCCACCAAAGTTGACGAGAAATACACCAATCTTCAATATTTTCCATCCATTGTAAAAAAGTCTTTTCAAAACGAGCTGGTACAAAATGAACCTTAGAGTTCTGTTGCTGATTTGCTAAAGCAGCTTCAGCCAATGGTTTCATTTTAACAAACCATTGTTTAGATAAATATGGTTCAACAATAGCATGACTACGTTCAGAATGTCCTACCTGATGCATATGTGTCTCAATATGATCAACGACTCCAGCATCTTTGAAATCTTGGACTAATGCTTCTCTACATTCAAAACGATCCATTCCTGCATAACGCCCACATAACTCATTCATTGTTCCATCATCATGCATGCATATAGGCATTGCTAAATGATATTTTTTAGCAAGTGCAAAGTCATTTGGGTCATGTGCTGGTGTACATTTCATAACAGCAGTTCCAAAACTCATATCAATGTATTTATCAGCCATGATTGGTAATGCCTCACCATTAGCTGGATTAATCGCATGTTTTCCAATAAGATGCGTATATCTTTCATCCTCAGGATGAACAAAGATAGCCTGATCAGCAAACATAGTTTCAGGACGTGTTGTTGCAATAACTAAAGTTTCTTGAGTTTCAACAACTTGATATTTAAAATAATACATATGTCCTTCTATTTCTTTATGAATGACTTCAATATTAGATAAAGCTGTTCTTTGAACTGGATCCCAGTTAATGATACGTTCGCCTTGATAAATTAATCCTTTTTCATAAAGCTTAACAAAAACCGTTTTAACAGCTTCACTCAATCCATCATCCAAAGTAAATCTTTCTTTAGAGTAATCAAGTGACAATCCTAATTTTTCCCATTGACTGCGAATGATAGAAGCATACTCTTCCTTCCATGACCAGGCTTTTTCCAAGAATTTTTCTCTCCCTAAATCATAACGAGAAATACCTTCTTCGCGCATACGTGCTTCAACTTTTGCCTGTGTTGCAATTCCTGCGTGATCCATTCCTGGTAGCCATAATGCATCATAACCCTGCATTCTTTTATAACGAATAATCATATCCTGTAATGTTGTATCCCAAGCATGACCAAGATGTAACTTTCCAGTTACATTAGGTGGTGGAATAACAATA
Organism: Candidatus Stoquefichus massiliensis AP9; assembly: GCF_000455285.1. Classification (GTDB taxonomy): domain Bacteria; phylum Bacillota_I; class Bacilli_A; order Erysipelotrichales; family Coprobacillaceae; genus Stoquefichus; species Stoquefichus massiliensis. Next base: position 134,992 of record NZ_HG005290.1, read on the forward strand.
CTATAAGGTTTTTTTGTTATGTCTCCTGCTTCAAAATATTTTCTATCAACCCAAGTCTTGTATTTTCCTTCTTCAACTTTTTTGTGATTATATTTACTCGCTAATTCCTTCATCCTCTTCAACTCCGTTCTCATTTGTTTCTTCAGGAATATTATAATCATAAAAATCTTCCTTATGGTCCAAAATATACTTAATTAATTTTTCATTTAAATTTGTTGTACTAACCATTGCAATAAACTCATTTGTAAAATCAGTAAAATTATATCTTGTATAATCTCCCATATCTGGATCATTTTCATCATCTTCTTCATCATTTTCAATAATTTCTGCAAAGCGTCTTGCTGCCCTCATTAAATCAGCAATTTCATGAGAACCAACTTCTTCAAAAATATCTACTATCATTGGCACAAATGGCTTATTCGCAGGACTTAAGAAAAAACTATGCAAAGAACCACCTGATCCTTCAATTGAAGAACTCACTAAATAAATCCCATAAACAACAATTTCAGGATGAGTCATATTTTCAAAATAGTGATCAAAATCCTCAGCTTCCTTTCTTAGACAGTGAAATAAAGCCGCTGCTGAAACATCCTCTCTAGGACATTCATCAAAAATACCCGGTTTTAAATAAGTGTATTTTTCTCTTCTTTCCTGATAAGCTCTTTGTGCTTCTTTTTGTATTTGCTTATTCTTTTTTATTCTTTTTATAAAGAAATAACCAAGAAACACAAGTGAACCAATAAATAATACCCACACCAACATAATTTTCCAATCCATCTTTTTTTCCTCCTTCAAATAAAAAAGAACATTCGTATAAGGACGAATGTTCGTGGTACCACCTTAATTTATATACTTACGTATACCTCAAAACTTTAACGCAGTTCTACGTGTCTTTCTACTATTTCATTCAAAAGACATACTCCGAGGCTACCTTCCATCATTTCTTCTATCTCTTTTCACCAGCCAGAGACTCTCTATAAGAATACAAGATGTACTCCTCCTCATCAATGTATCATCATTTTAACAAAGGATCACTTTAAAGTCAATTACAATTGTCCAATAAAGTTATGAACAGAGTCTAAATAATACATTAATCTTGATAATTTAATGATATTCTCTATTTCATCCTGCGAATAATCAATAAGTGGAACAATGTTCATTAAACAACAAAGTAATAATTTTTCATCTTCCTTAAGTTCTATCTTCTTAAGATAGCATTCACTAAAACAATCTAAATCAAATAATATATCTGGTATCCTCTGATAGATATCAAACAAATCATAGATAGGCAAATCAATACAAACATTATCAATAGATAATAATCTTTTTTCTTTCAATGAAATATGATCATAATCAAAATGCTTATAATTCATGCAAACACGAATCTGATGATAATCAATAGTATGTTCCATATAACGTGACAAATACTGTCGAGCACTACACAGAGCACCATAAATACGATAATAGTTCATAACGAGCATCCATTGACTTGGAGAACGCATAGCAATATTTTCAAAGTTTTGAATCATTTGATCATAATAAGCACTACGTTCATTAATAATAAGCAATATATCCTGATTAAGTGTTTCAAAATATTGTTTATTAACCTTAGTATAATAGAAACTATGGTAATGAAGATATGCAAGTGTCTCAAAATAAAATTTTATTTTCATTTCTTTAAGCATACCCTGACTATTATCAATGTATGGCATGATATAAATATAATGTTGCTCATAAATTGTTAAATATTCATTATTCTTATTGAGTAGAATTTGAGTAAAACATTCAAGATGTAATGTTTCAATATATTCATACATAGTTTCTAAATGTTTATCATTGACAATCTTTAATACAAAATACCCTTCTTGACTCTTGATTTTTAAAACATTTGTCGCCAAAGTAATTAAACCAATGACATGGATGCCATAGTAGTCTAAAATCAGTTCTTTCATGAATAGTATGGTACAATTACAATTGTCCCTTGAGTCAATGGTCGCTCATGATTATAAGCTTTCAAAGCATATTCATCAATCTGATAACGATTAGCAATTGACTGATAATTATCCCCATCTTGAACAATGTACAAATAATAAGTACCAAGGTCCTCATCATCTTCATCGTCATCTTCATCATGATGTTCCATTTTTTCTTTAATTGTTTTTTCTGGTAATTGTGGACTTTCCAACGTAACAGGTTCTTTGATGATTGCAGGTGTTGGCTGTGATTCTTCAACTATAGGAACAATAACTTCTTCTTCACGCAACAATTCTTCAATTTCGGAAGCAATATCTTCATCATCAACAGAGACTTCAGGTATAGCGGATGCTTCAATTACACGGTCTTCATCATCTTGCACACCATAAATACAGGCTTGAATCACCAATGTTAAGTTGCCTTCATTAAGCGTATAATCAAAATCTTCTACTTTTACATGAAAATCACGTTTATCTGTAATTTTATCAAATTGTGCCAAAATATCCAAATCAATCGTTTCATGAAAACTATTTTTTGTTTGATCATCTTTATATTCACCATTAATCATAATACTGCCTATTGCTCTCATACCTTGATTTTCCATCTTATAACTGATTGATTCATCAACTGAGATAGATACAAGTTCTTTTAATTGATGATTCAAATCAACTAATTTCTTAAAATATATTTTTTGCATACTTTCCCTCCTAAGAAACTGTATGCAGAAAAATACAAATTATGAAAAAAAAAGAAGTCATTACTTCTTTTCAACAATTTCTAATGCCTGTTTTAAAACGGCTGCACCATTCATCATACCATATTCACGCATACCAATGTTTGCTACTGGTACACCAGGTGCTTCAGATTCAATTTTCTTTTGTGCATAACGAACCTGTGGACCAAGCAATATAATATCAGCTTTATCTGCATTTGCTTTCACTTCATTAGCACCAACTGCCCAAATTTCAACTTCAATATTTTCTTCTTTTGCTGCTTTTTTCATCTTTTCAACCAATAAACTTGTTGACATTCCAGATGCACAGCATAACATGATTCTTATCATTTCTTATATCCCCCCTAAGCCACATTATACAACAATATTTAAAGTTTGTTAAGAATTTATTTTTGACAGAGTTTCAAAATACATTCCCATACTTCATCAACACCTGTTTTATACAAACTAGAAAACTTCACAAACATATCATTTTTATCAAAGTCTAATGTCTCTTTAATGATTTTCTCATTTTTCTTGAGATCATTACGTTTTAATTTATCTTCTTTTGTCGCAACAACAATAACTGGAATTTCATAATATTTTGCATATTTATACATTTCAATATCATCACGTGTTGGTTTATGACGATAATCAACAATTAAAACTAATCCTTTTAAAGTATCACGTTCTCTTAAATATGTATCAATCATATCGCCGAAGGTTTCTTTAATTTTATCATTAACTTTAGCATAACCATAACCAGGAACATCTACCAAGCGTAATTCATCGTTAATATTAAAAAAATTAAGCGTTCTTGTTTTTCCTGGAGTACCAGATACTTTAGCAAGTTTACCATGATTCGTAATCGTGTTAATAAGACTTGATTTTCCGACATTACTACGTCCAGCTAAACATATTTCTGGTAAATCATTATCTGGCCATTGAGATTTCCAAGCAGCACATAAAACAAATTCTGCCTTTTTTATTGTATACATCAAATTCCTCCTTCATCATAAATTCTGACTACGTTCATCTTAACATAATCAACAAAAAATAACTAGAAAAAAATAGGGCCAAAGACCCTATTTTACTAAAGCATTCTCTAAAACTGTATCAATATGATCAGCTAAAACAATTTTTAAATCTTTTTGAACTGATTGAGGTATATCATCAATATCCTTTTCATTATCTTTTGGAATAATAATAGTACGAATTCCACTTCGATGAGCAGAAATAGATTTTTCTTTTAAACCTCCGATTGGCAAAACTTGTCCACGTAAAGTAATTTCACCAGTCATAGCAACATCATCACGAACTGGTCGATTACTAAAAGCTGATAATATAGCAGTTGTTAGAGTCACACCGGCACTAGGTCCATCTTTCTTAACAGCACCTTCAGGAACATGTATATGAATATCTTCTTTATCAAACGCGATATCCTGTAATCCATATTTTTCACGATTGGCTTTCATATAGTCTAATGCTATTGATGCTGATTCTTTCATAACATCACCTAATTGTCCAGTAATAATAAATTTTCCAGTTCCGTTAAAATGATTAACTTCAATTGGCAAAATGTCGCCACCATATTGTGTATAAGCCATACCAGTAACAACACCCACTTGAGGTTTATCTAATTTCTTTGTATGTTCAAATGGTGCCTTACCTAAATATTCTTCTAAATTGGACTTTTCTATAGTTAAGGTAATCCCTTGATTCTTTAATATCTTTAAAACTGATTTACGGCAGATTTGCGCAATTAATCTCTCTAACTGTCTCACTCCTGCTTCACGTGTATAATGACGAATAATAGCCATCATTGTTTCATCAGGAATAATTAATTGTTCAGTTTTTAATCCATGTCTATCTAATTCTTTTTTCAAAAGATGACGTTTTGCTATTTCTAATTTTTCTTGTTCTGTATAAGAAGAAATTTCAATAATTTCAAGACGATCTCTCAATGGTTCAGGAATACCTCCTAAATCATTTGCAGTTGCAATAAAGAGAACTTTAGATAAATCATAAGGTTCTTCAATATAATTATCAGAGAAAAGTTGATTTTGCTCTGGATCTAACACTTCAAGCATAGCACTTGTAGGATCTCCTTTATAATCACTAGACATCTTATCGATTTCATCTAATAAGAATACAGGATTAATCACACCCGCCTTCTTCATTCCCTGAATAATACGACCTGGCATTGATCCTAAGTAAGTCCTACGATGTCCTCTAATTTCTGCCTCATCTTTAACTCCACCTAATGAAGCTTTCACAAATTTTCGATCCAATGCTCTTGCAATAGATTTAGAAATAGATGTTTTCCCTACCCCTGGTGGTCCAACCAAACAAATAATGGGCGCATTTAAAGAATGAGTCATTTGTTTAACAGCTAAATGTTCAACAATTCTTTCTTTGGGTTTTTCTAAACCAAAATGATCTTCATCTAAGATTTTCTCGACTTCATTAATATCTTGAACATCTTCTGTTTCCTGATACCATGGTGTTTTCATAACCCAATCAATATATGTTCTTACAACATTTGCCTCAGATGATGCTGCAGGCATCATCTCATAACGACGCAATTCTTCCTCAATCTTATCTTTAATATATTGAGGATATGGCTTTGATTTCATTTCTTCACGAATAAAATCAGTATCATCTTCTTTATTAGGTGTGTCACCTAATTCTTCTTTAATCGCACGTAATTTTTCTCTTAAATAATACTCTTTTTGATTTTCATCAATACTTTCTTTCACTTTAATATTGATTTTTTCTTCTAATTCATTAATAACTTTTTCTTCTTCCATACTTGCTAAAACAAGTAAAAGACGTTTGTTAATATCACACTCAGCAAGTATTTTCTGTTTAGTCTGTAATTCAACATTAATATATTGACCAATAGTATCAGCCAATGCACTTGCACTCATACCCTGTGATAAATTAGAAAAGACTTCACGTGGAAACATTTGTAAATTTTTGTTCATAGATTGCATCTGTTCAGTAACTTTACGAACTAATGCCACCTCTTCAGTTTTTTCTCCAGTTATATCTTCTAAATACTTCACCTTTGAAAATAAGCAACCATCTTTTTCTTCTAGACTTAAAATTTCAACTCTTTTTTGTCCTTCAACAGTCAACTTAATTGTTCCGTGATTATCTCTTTTAATTCTTCTTTTAACTTTACACAAAGTCCCAAAATGGAAAACATGATCATAATCAGTGTTTTCATCAATAGGATTCTTCTGTGATATAAAAACAATATTCTCATCGAATTCATTAATACTTTTTTCAATTGCTTTTAAACTAAAACTTCTTCCAACATCTAAAGAAATTTCATGTGCAGGAAAAACAATCATGCCTCTTGTACAAATGATAGGTAAATCAACAACAATATCTAATTCTTCCATAATTCATGACCTCCTTTACAAAGATGAAATATAAACTCATCCAATTGACATTATTATATAGAATAATGTTACCTTTGTCCATTCAAACGCCTTAACAAAACAAGACGCATTAGGCGTCTTATTTCACGTTATCTTTGATTAATTGAACAGCCTTACGAGTTGCTAAATCAGATTTGATTTGTCCTAATTGACCTTCAAAAATTTTCTTAACTTCATCAAATTCTCTACCATAGTAAGTAGCAATTTCTTTGATTTCTTCATCAATTTCATCATCACTAACTTCAATGTTTTCAGCTTTTACAATTTCAGCCAAAATTAAATTAAATTTTACACGTTTTTCAGCTTGTTCTCTCATTTCAGCTTTCATATCATCCATTGTCTTACCTGTTAATTGCTGGAACAATTCTAAATTCATACCTTGTTGAGATAGATTTTGTTCTACTTCTTTTAACATTTGATCGGTTTCAGTTGCAATCATTGCTTCTGGTACTTCTAATGGAGTATTTTCGATAACTGCGTTAAAAATATCATCACTAAACTTAGATTCAATTTCACTTTGTTTTCTATTTTTGATTTGTTCTTTAGTATAAGTTTCTAAATCTGCTAATGTTTCAATACCATCAATATTAACATCCTTAGCAAGTTCATCATCAATTTCAGGTAATACCTTAGACTTAATTTCATGAACCTTTACTTTAAAGACAACTTCTTGTCCAGCCAAATCAGGTGCTTGATAGTTTTCTGGGAAAGTAACATTAATTTCTTTTTCTTCATTAACTTTCATTCCAATAAGTTGTTCTTCAAATCCTGGAATAAACGCTCCAGACCCAATTTCTAATTCATGGTTTTCAGCTTTTCCACCATCAAAAGCAACACCATCTTTATAACCATCATAATCAATAACTGTTGTATCACCATTTTCAACAGTTCCTTCTTCTTTTATAACAAGTTCAGCAAATTGATTTTGATAATTCTTTAATTCTTCTTCAATTTCTTTTTTAGTAACTTTCACTTGTCCTTTTTTGACATCTAACCCTTTATATTCTCCCAATTTTACTTCTGGAGCAACAGGTGCAGTGACAGTTATTTTTAAAACATCTTCAGTTAATTCATCGATTTTCACTTCTGGTTGTCCAACTGGCTGAATACCATTATCTAATAAGATAGCAGCATAACTTTTTTGCAAAATAACATCAGTTGCTTCTTCCAAAATAGCAGCTTTTCCAATTCTTGCTTTAACCATTTGAACAGGGACATGTCCTTTTCTAAATCCATCAATTTTTACATTTTTTGCTAATTTGTTCAATGCTTTCTTCTGAGCATCTTTCCATTCTTCAGTAGTGAAAGTTGTTTTAACTTCCATCATACAATTTTCAAGTTTGTTACAAACTGTTTCCATTTATACTTCCTCCATTATTTCAACACGCATATTATACATGAAACATCATGAGAATGCAACTGTTTTAACACTCTATTTGCTTGAGTGCTAAAATTTGCTGTTCAACATCATTTTTATCACAATAATATACGATTTCTAAATCTTCCAAGTCAACATCTATTGATTGTAATGTTGCCACATAATAATGTATTGCAGCAGCCCATACATTATATTCATTATCATAAATCTCACGTGGATAAAATGCATAAAGAATATATTCTAAAAAATCTATACATTGTTCTAATAATGCCGGATTTTCTGATTCGATAACATTTTCTAGATAATGTGCTATCCCAGTATATTGAGGCTGTTCCAAAACTAAAGGCATGTAACTCGGATTTATAGAATATATATTTCCAAATTTTTCTACATCCAAATCTTCATCTACCTGCTGATCAATCATAATTTCAATTAATAATGTTTTGGCAAAAAAATGGCGATATGGACTCATAAGATATTCTTGGATTGTTGATATTAACAATCTCACATTTAATTGCTGCAGTTGATCAATAGCCATATATAATAAATCTTCATTACATTCTTTTTTCTTTAAAATCTGATCTATCTCTTCAATTGAAAAAATCTGATTTTTAGATTCAACTTCAAAATGCGCTTCTTGCTTATCTAAAAGAACCTGATCATAAGCTGCATTAAATAACATCTCATATTGATATGGTATATAAGGCATCGATAATTCTTCAATTAATATTTCAATTGCTTCATCAAAATCGCCTAATTCCTTTAATGTTGTCACATACATAGAAATAACATCATAATATGTTTCTTTCGCATTTGCTTTCGCCCATGCCCCCTCAGCCTTGGCTTGCTGAAACTCACCTAATCCAACAAGACATACCAAACGTAAATATCGTGTATTTTCATCATTCATATCATTTAACATAGAAAGTGCTTGTGCATATTCACCCATTTGAATCAATTCTTCAATCATTATCCCACCTCCTTGACTTGCAATAGACATTCTATCAAATATATATCCTTTAATCAAATAAAACTCAAAATATTTTCATTTATTGATATTTACACAATATCATATATAAATAAAAAATATATATTCATTATATCTCTACAACTTTTGGATTTTTACTGTAAAGAATAAGAAGAAAAGAAATTTACTTCATAAAGGTATTCATGATATAATAGACACAGAAATGGAGTGAGAATATGATTATTGGTATACCAAAAGAAATTAAAAATAACGAAAATCGCGTTTCATTAACACCTGCTGGTGTTATGACATTAGTGAAAGAAGGACATAGTGTTCTTGTAGAAACAAATGCTGGTATAGGAAGTGGCTTTAGTGATGTAGAATATTTAGAAGCCGGTGCTCAAATTTGTTCAGTAGAGGATGTTTTTGCTAAAGCAGATTTAATAGTTAAAGTCAAAGAATATTTAGAAAGTGAATATAAATATTTGCGCGAAGATCAGATGGTCTTCACTTATCTGCATATTGCAAGTAATGAACCATTCGCAAAAGCACTGCTTGACTCCCATACAACAGCAATTGCCTATGAAACTGTTGTATCTAAAAAGCATACATTGCCTTTACTTACACCAATGAGTGAAGTTGCGGGACGCATGTCTGTTCAAGTTGGAGCAACTTTATTACAAAAAACACATGGAGGTAGTGGATTACTGCTTGGTGGAGTTCCTGGTGTTATGCCTGCTGAAGTTGTTATTATTGGTGGTGGAACAGTTGGATTCAATGCTGCTCGTATTGCTAGTGGCTTAGGTGCCCAAGTCCATGTATTTGAAATTGATGCAGAACGTATGGCTTATATTGATGACATGAGCAATGGAACAATTCATACTGTCTTCAACAACGAATACAACCTACGTAATGCATTGAAAACAGCTGATTTAGTTATTGGTGCAGTTTTAATTCCAGGTGCTCGTGCCCCTAAGTTAGTGACTGAGGATATGGTTAAAACAATGAAAGATGGAAGTGTCATTGTTGATGTCGCTATTGATCAAGGTGGATGTATTGAAACATGCGATCATACAACAACACACGATCAGCCAACATTTGAAAAATATGGAGTACTTCATTATTCAGTTGCAAACATGCCAGGTGCAGTACCAAGAACTTCTACAATTGCTTTATCTAATGCAACTCTTCCTTATATTTTAAAACTTAGTAACTTAGGACTAGAAGCATTAAAACAAGATGAAGGTTTCTTGTTGGGATTAAACACATTCAAAGGAATGTTAACATGTCAGGCTGTTGCTGAAGCGCTTCACGAGACTTACCATAATCCAAAAGGACTAATTTAAAAAAAGATTTATTTCATATTGACCATAAGACAATGTTCATAGAATATGTCTTATGGTTTTTATTTTTTGAAAAATGCAGTAATGAATTGTAACTCATGAGTCATATCTATAGTTAAAGTATAGAGACATTGGGTTGCATCTCATTTAATAGATGAAATTGGATTTATCTCTTTAGATTTTAAATGATCTATAGATGAGTTCTCATATTTCCTACTGATATAGCTTTTTTCAGCAAAAAGGAGAAGCATATTTTTGTGCTTCTCCTATACTTAACTTAATAACATCGCATTAATTTATTTGCTTTTATTTACTCATCACCGAAACAAACACCGATTGCTTTTGCAGCTCTAACTAATTCTCCATTTGGATCAACAACTTTTTGTTTTCCAAATTTAGCATCACCAATCACTTCTTCTAAAGATGTATAATCCATATTTTCACCATGTAAAGTAACAACATTGCCAAATAATCCTTCATCAATTAATTCACAAGCTTTCACTCCAAAACGAATTGATAATATACGGTCATATGCTGTAATATCACCACCACGGATAATATGCCCAGGATTCACTGAACGTACTTCATGATTTGGAATAACCTTTTCAAGATCATCTGCAACTTTAGCTGCCAAACCACTATAACGAACTGGATCTGGTGAATCTTCAACAATTTTACCAATTACCTTTGTTCCATCTGCATATTTCGCACCTTCAGCTACAGCAATAACTGTATAAGGCATACCAGCAGCATCACGTTTAGCTACATGTTTTGCAATGTTCTCAATAGTAAATGGAATTTCAGGAATTAAACAAACCCCAGCATTTCCTGCTAAACCTGCATACAATGAAATCCATCCAGCATCTCTACCCATTAATTCACAACAAATCACACGATGATGTGACTTCGCAGTAGTTTGTAAACGATCTATAAATTCAGTTCCCACACTCATAGCACTAATAAATCCATAAGTCAAATCAGTACTTGATAAATCATTATCCATTGTTTTAGGGACTCCAATAACATTTACACCTTTTCTAGAAAAATCTCTAGCACTTGTTAATGTTCCATCACCACCCAAAACTACCAAAACATCAACACCAGCTTTTTTAAGATTCTCAACCCCAATATCACTCACATCTTTTTTTATTTTTCCACCTTTTCCATCATCTACAAGGTAATCAAATAAATTATCTTTATTAGAACTATATAAAATAGTTCCACCTTCTTTATAGATATCTTCTACTTTTTCTTCTGTTAATTCAATATAATTGTTATTGTATAAACCACGGTATCCATAAACATAACCAATAACTTCCCAACCATATTTACTAATTGCAGTCTTTGTTATTGTTCTTATAACAGCATTTAAACCTGGACAGTCACCACCACCAGAAAGTAATGCAATTTTTTTCACTTTCTTTTCCATATATATATCCTCCAATTTTTTCCTACTTATCTATTATAATAAAAATCGAGCAAGACTACAACAAAAAAATGAATACGTTTACATATTTTTAAAAGAAAAGACAAGATTTCTAAAAACCTTGTCCCTCAATAAAGCACTTTCCTTTACCATCATTCTTTGCCCTATATAAAGCGATATCGGCGGCTTTCATTAATTCATAAACATTTTCATGCTCATTCATCCATGCTAATCCACCTGATGCATGCAAATAAACATCTTTACGTTGGGCAAATGATAATTTCATTTGTGACATTTCTGACCATAAGTATCGAATATAATCACTCAACATTTTACGATTTTCAAAACCATATAAGAACATACAAAATTCATCACCAGAACGTCTTGATATAATCGCATGATCAGGTGCTAGCATATGAAGACAATAAGCAAATTTTGTAAGATAAACATCACCAAAATCATGCCCAAACTGATCATTAATCTGTTTGAAGTCATCTAAATCAATCATAACAGCAGCTGCAACCTTTAATTCTAAATCTGAATTATTCAACTCTTCTAGCTGCTGCAGATATGTTTTATAAATAAAGAGATGTGTTAAAGTATCATGTTCTGATTCATATTTCAACATACAATGCTGTAAATAATCATTGGTAACATCTTCAACTGTTCCTAATATATCTCCTTCTTCATAAACAACATGTATTTTCAAATAATACTGATAATCAATGCAATAAATATGAGAAGCAACTTCATTTTTCAATAGTATCTCTAATTTATTTAAAAAGAGTGTTTTATCTTTAAATAATATATCAGCCTGTTGGTTATCCAAATGCAAAAGACTTTTTAAACGAGAAGTTACCAAAACATGAGGAATGTCTTCTCGACATTCAAATGCAGCAATAGGAATATCAGTCATTTCAATAATCTGTGATACCTTGACTGTTGCATTTAGAATAGCTTGAACCATTGCATTAATATCCTGACTTAATGTTTCTAATTCCGGTGCAGTTTTCACATCAACCTTAAGATCTAAATGTCCTCTTTGTATTTCATGTAAATCATGAACAATACGATGAACACCACTAATGATATAACGATTAACCACCCTATTCACAACTAATAAAGACACAATATAAATCACCAAAAGGTAAAATGCAAAAGTTATTGTTTCACGCATTCTCGTTGCATATAAAGTATCTTGAGGAATTCCAATTCCAAAAATAACATCATTATTTTCATTAGTGAGTATATAACGCTGTTTTTGATCCACTTTAAAAAATTTACCTTTATGCGCAGAAAGAAAGTCTTCTAACGTAACACCCAATGTTTCAATGTTTTCTACACTTGAATATTTCTCATCAGTATGCGCTATCACTGCCTTTGTTTTCTTATCAATCACAAATAGACTTTCTCCTTTATCAACAGGAATCTTATTCAAAATAGACGCATATGTATTTCTCTTCTTGGTATCAATTAATCTAGCAGGTTCCAATCCAACCTGTACAATTCCTTTTTCATCAGGACGACTTACACCCACATACTGCATCATTTTTCTTTCGGCTGTATTAGGTTGCATTTCTTGAATAACATAACTATTTTGGGGATAACTCTCTAAAATTGGCAAAAAACCACTTGTTTGCTCACCATCATGAAAATCAATTCCAATATACTTGAGAACAGTTGAATATGTAATAATTCCTTGACTATTTGTAACATGTAATTCATCTACATTTAACAATTTTGATATTCTTTCTAGCTCCGATTGTTTCTTTAAGATACTTGAATCCTTTTCAATTATATATGCAAAAGCTTTTGCACGCGTTAAATAATCTTCGTTTAAACTTTCTGTTAAAGTTTGTAACTCAATATCATTATTTTCTATTACAGAGATTAATTGATTTATTTTATTTTGAAAAGAACGTTGTTTTTCATTGACTAAAGTCATTCCTACTGCATTGTAATGAAATACTAAAATAGCAATCATTGCAATTATCATTATAAATAATAAATATTTTCGCATTATTTTTTGCATTATCATTCCCCAATTCTTACAATAGATTATTTTTCTTATCATACCATATTTACCTTATAGATAACAGAAAAAACCTATCAAAGATAGGTTAACGATATTTTAATTTCTTTACAACTTTTGATACTGGTAATCCAATAACATTATCTTTATCGCCATCAACATAATCAACAAAACAATCAGCTAACCCTTGAATTCCATAAGCCCCAGCTTTACCTTGCCATTCACCTGAGTTTAAATACTTATCCAACATTCCATGAATATCCTTAAAATAAACATCTGTCGTTTCAACAAAAGTTTCTAATTGACTTCCAAAATAAATTGCAACCGCTGTATACACAGTATGTTTCTGTCCAGATAACATTTCTAATATATATCTCGCCTCTTTTTCATCTTTAGCTTTACCAATAATTTGATTGTTAAAATAAACAATTGTATCAGCACCAATCACTATATCATCAGGGTATTTTTGATGGATTGGTGTTGCCTTATCAATTGCTAAAGAAATGAATCTTTGTGGAATGGGTAATGTTTCATCCATAATTTCATCTATAGAAGAAGCATCGATTATAAAATCGATGCCTTCTCTTTCTAGTAATTCTTTTCGTCTAGGAGACGTTGAAGCCAGAATAATTTTATTCACCAGATTTATCTTCCTTTGATTGAACTGGTTTTGGTAATAATGCTTTTCTAGAAACATTAACACCTTTATCAGTTATTTTAATAACTTTTACTTTCACAACATCACCTAATTTTAAAACATCCGAAACTTTATTAATTCTTTCATGTGCAACATCTCCAACATGTAAGAATCCATTTGTTCCTTCAAATAATTCAACAAAGGCAAATTTGTCTTCTACACGAACAACCTTACCATCATAGATTTCTCCAACTTCTGCTTTCTTGACAATGTTTTCAATAAGTTTAGCAGCTGTATTAATAGCATCTTGATCAAAATGATAAATTGTTACACGACCATCTTGTTCAATATCTATCTTCACATCATTTGATTTTTCAATAATTTCATTAATATTCTTTCCACCAGGTCCAATAACATCTTTAATTTGATCTGGATCAATTCTCATCATAAAGACTTTTGGAGCATATGGACTTAATTGATTTTTAGGTTGATCAATAGCTCCTAACATACAATCCATAATTTGTTGACGTCCAATCTTAGCTTGCGTTAATGCTTCCTGCAAAATTTCTTTAGTAATTCCATCAATTTTAATATCCATTTGCAATGCACAAATTCCTTTTTTTGTACCTGCGACTTTAAAATCCATATCGCCTAAATGATCTTCCATTCCTTGAATATCTGTCAATATTGTATAGTCATCACCTTTTTTTACTAATCCCATAGCAACCCCACTGACTGGATTACTGATAGGAACTCCAGCTGTCATTAAAGCCATTGAAGATGCACATATTGATGCCTGTGATGATGAACCATTTGATTCTAATACTTCTGATACAACTCGAATTGTATATGGAAATTCATCTTCACTTGGAATAACTTGAGCCAATGCTCTTTCTCCTAATGCACCATGTCCAATCTCACGACGACCAGGAGCCCCCATTCTTCCTGTTTCACCTACAGAATATGGTGGGAAGTTATAATGATGCATGAATCTCTTTTGATCTTCTAATCCTAAGCCATCAATCTTTTGATGTTCTCCTAGCGCCCCTAATGTACACACTGATAGTACTTGTGTTTCACCACGTGTAAATAATGCTGAACCATGAACTCTTGGCAATAAATCTACCTGAGCATTTAATGGTCTCACTTCATCAATTTGACGTCCATCAGGTCTTACTTTATCTTCCGTAATTAATCTTCTGACTTCATCCTTCTCTAAGTCATGTAAAACCATTTTGACTTGTTTGATAACTTTTGCTTCTTCTTTAAAATCTGCATATTCTCTCGATTCAAATAAAGCAACAATTTCATCATTAATATCATCAATAGCTCCATATCTTTCCAATTTTCCTGGAATACGAACTGCATCAATCATTCTTTCTTTGGCTAATGATTCAACTTCTGCAACAATTGCAGGATCTAATTCAAATAAAGGAATTTCAACTTTTTCCTTGCCACAAGCTGCAACAATCTTTTCTTCAAAAGCAATTAATTCTTTAATTGCTTCATGACCAAACATCAATGCATTTAACATTGTTTCTTCATCAACTTCTTTAGCATCAGCTTCCACCATATTAATAGCATCTTTAGTCCCTGCAACTTCTAGATTAATTAAACTTCTTTCCATGTCCTCTGGCCCTGCATTAACAGTAAACTCACCATCAATCAATCCAACATGTACACCAGCAATAGGTCCATTAAAAGGAATATCAGATAAGCATAATGCTAATGAAGCCCCAAACATTGCAGCCATTTCTGGTGATGCATCCTGATCTACAGATAAAACTGTATTCACAACTTGAACTTCATTTCTAAACCCATCAGCAAATAGCGGACGAATTGGTCTGTCAATCATACGAGCCGTTAATGTCCCATGTTCACTAGGACGTCCCTCTCTTTTTAAGAATCCTCCAGGAATTTTACCTACAGAATATAATTTTTCTTCATATGTAACGGTTAATGGGAAAAAATCCACATCTTTTGGTTCTTTCCCTGCTACAGCAGTTGACAAAATAACTGTATCATCATATCTTACCAATACAGAACCATTGGCTTGTTTAGCAAGTTCTCCTGTTTCTACAGTTAATGTCTTACCATAAAATTCTAAACTAAATACTTGTTTTGACATATTATATTTCCACCTCTTCATTATCTAAGACATTATAGCATAAATTGTCCTAATAACAAAACATTTATTTTGAGATATTCATAAACTCATAAAAAAGAAGAAACATTTTCTCTAATGTTTCCCCTTTATATCTCTAAAATGCTGATAATGAATACCAATATGTCCAATTCCTAAAAGTATTGTCGATACAATCAAAGCAATATTTTGAATTGATATTCATAAACACAAAAAAGCAATAACTGGACAAGTTGCTCCAGCAAGTGGAATACCTAAAAATGAAGCATAAAAGTTATTAAGCGTTTGAGCGCTTTTAAAATATCGAACCCAAAAACCTTCATAAATAAACATAGCTACTATAGAAATCATCATAAAAATGTCAAAACAATAAACAACTTCTTGAAAAGATATTACACCAAAACAAGATGTAAGAACTTCACCAACTCTTTCCAATACCAATAAAACTTTATTTTCATGAGATGTATCATAACCAATAGGCTGATGTTTTGCCCAAAGAAGATTAGGAAATATTAACCCTATCAAGTAAATAATTCCAATCCAAGAAACATATATATATCCATCATAAATTCAAAAATATCCCTGCAACATTAAAATATACTAATAAAGATAAAGCATCTACAATTGTTGTAATAAAAGGACTTGCCATCACAGCAGGATCAAACCCAATTTTATCAGCCAAAATAGGTAATATACAGCCTACCAATTTAGCAACAACAACAGTAACAAATAAAGTTAAACAAACAACAAAAGCAACTAATGTTGTTGTTTGGTCAATTAATAATATCTTTACAAAATTAGCTACTGAAAGTGTACCTCCAACAATAATAGAAACTTTCATTTCTTTCCAGATGACCAGTGGAAGCTCTTTAAATTCAACTTCATCCAATGATAAAGCTCGAATAACAGATACAGATGCCTGTGACCCACAATTTCCACCAGTGTCCATTAACATAGGAATAAAAGCAGTTAAAATAACATAAGTGGATAAAGCTGATTCAAAACCTTGAATAATTTTTCCCGTAATTGAAGCAGAAATCATCAATAACAAGAGCCAAGGAATACGTTTTTTGTAAGTATCCCAAACACTGGTTTTCATATATGGTTGATCAGTTGGTGTAATAGCAGCCATCATTTCGATATCTTCAGTTGCCTCTTCTTCAATGATATCCATTACATCATCTACAGTAATAATACCAACCAATCTATTTTCATTATCAACAACTGGCATAGCTGCAAAATCATATTTTTGAAACTGTTTTGCAACTTCTTCTTGATCATCCAATGTATGAACTGTAATGATATTTTCAGTCATCAATTCTTTAATACTTATGTTTTCATTAGACAAAATAATTTCTCTTAATGTTACAATTCCTAACAGATGTTTTTGGGCATCAGTAACATAACAGATATTAATTGTTTCTTTATCAATTCCTGTTTTACGAATACGTTCAATCGCATCACTCACACTCATATAGGCACGTAAGTCAACAAATTCAACAGTCATAATACTACCAGCAGAATCTTCTGGATACTTTAACAAACTGTTAATATCTCTACGTGTTTCTTTATCAGTTGCTGCTAAAACCTTTTTCACAACATTTGCAGGCATTTCTTCTAACATATCAACTGCATCATCAGAATACAAATCATTCATGATTTGTCCAATCTCACGATTTGTCAAAGACTCAATAATCATTTGTTCATATTCAACTGGTATGTATGAAAAAACATCAGCTGCACTATCCTTAGGTAATAATCTAAACAAACGCACAACATCTTCACGTTCATCAATTGTTTCAATAATTTCTGCAATATCTGCTTCATTTAAATCAACTAATAATTCTCTAATCTGGTGATATTTTTTATTCTCTAATAAATCTTTAATTTGAATTTCTAATTCTTCTATTCTTTCTTCCATATTTTTCCCTCCAAGATATTATTGTATGTAAAAAGGATAACGGCTCAGGAACATCGTTATTACTGTAAAACATACAAATCACATCCTTTCAAGATAAAATCTAACATTATTATAAACGAGACAAAGAAAAAAAGATATTCTTTTTTGAATATCTTTTATCTTCTTAATCCTAATTTGTCAACTAATGCTGTATATCTATCAAGATCTTTATTTTTTAAATATTTTAATAAATCTCTTCTTCTACCAATTTTCTTTAAAAGACCTCTATTTGAATGATGATCTTTTTTATGAACTTTAAAGTGTCCGTTTAATTTGTTGATATCGGCAGTTAAAACAGCGATTTGTACTTCTGGAGAACCAGTATCTCCTTCTTTAGTTGCATATTCTTTAATAATAGCAGTTTTTTCTTCTTTAGTTAACATAACATTTCCTCCTTGTATTTTAACTTAGCTATTTCCAAGATATAGGTCGAGGACTCTTATATCCTAGATGTAGCCGCACATGTTATTATAAAGATTTTGATACATATGTCAAGATATTTTCCATTTATCACTATATTTTATTTTCTATCACATATAGTTTTGATAAATCATCTGATACAATGAGATAAAGTTGATGAAAATTGTTTTGACTTAATTTTTGATAAGCATATCCTTCATCAAATTTTGGGATATATTGTTCTTCATATTGAAGATTTAATAATAATTGAGAAACTTCATTTTCGAATTCTGTTGATGGTTCTTTTATATAATCAACAAAATAAGACTGATCAGAATGATAAAGATTAAATAAGAAATATTTTGTTTGATCTCCATGAAATCCAAACGGTGTACTTCTTTGATATACAAGTGTTTTAGAATCTGGTAATTGAAGATTCCATTGATTTTCAATTGTTTCAATGTGATCCTCATTATACGTATCTTTTCCCAATTGATTCGAATTTAATTCAAAATATAACAAAATAGCACCAATCACAGCAACAACAATGAAAATTATTGATTTCTTTTTCATAAATGATCCCTCCTGCTTCTTTAGTATATCACTCATTCTTTTTTTTGTCATATCATTTCCAAAAAAGTCAAAAAATGATAGAATATTTCTAATGAGGAGGTATTATATGCAAAATATTGGATTTATTGGTGTTGGTGTTATGGGCCAATCAATGGTTAGAAATTTACATAATGCTGGTTATACTGTGACGATTTATACACGAACAAAATCAAAAGTCGAAGATTTATTAAAATCCGGAATCATCTGGAAAGATACAGTTAAAGAATGTGTTCAAAATCAGGATGTTATTATGACAATGGTTGGATATCCTCAAGATGTGGAAGAAGTTTACTATGGCGAAAATGGTATTTTAGAAAATGTTCCAAAAGGAACTTTGCTTATTGATTTTACAACTTCTGCTCCTGCTTTAGCTCAAAAAATTTATACAAGTGCTAATGAAAAAGGATTATTAAGCTTAGATGCTCCTGTATCAGGTGGCGATATTGGTGCAAAAAATGCAACGCTTTCCATTATGGTTGGTGGTGATGAGGATGCTTTTGAAAAAGCCAAACCGTTATTTCATATTTTAGGAAAAACAATTCATTATACTGGTGATGCCGGTATGGGTCAACACACAAAAATGGCCAATCAAATTGTCATAGCTGGTACCATTGCAGGTGTTGCTGAAGCTATTCACTATGCTCATACAGCCAAACTTAATACTGAAACAATGATGCAATGCATATCATCAGGTGCTGCTGGGAGCTGGCAATTAGAACATAATGGTCAAGCAATGATTGATCAGGATTTCAATCCGGGATTTTATATTAAACACTTTATTAAAGATATGAAAATTGCTCAAAAAGAAATGGATTCTTATGAAACCCATTTAAATATATTAGATAAGGTTTTAGAAATGTATGAAAATCTTCATGAAGACGAAAATGGAACACAAGCGCTTATTCATTATTACGAAAAAGTGTAGTTCCTTTTTCTTTTTGTCCTTTAATAAAATAAATAGAAATGCCTAGTAAAACAAAACCAATAAAATGTAACCAATCAAATGATTCATTTAAAAAAATCAATGATTCAATATAAGTAATAATAGGATTTAAACTCAGAAAAAAACTTGTTTTCAAAGCACCAATGGTTCCAATAGACTTCATATAAATAACTTGTATATAAGCAAATCCAATTCCTGAAATTACAATAAACAAAATCCAGTGGAATAAAGATATTTCAAATAATGGTTGAAAATGAAGTTGATTTTGTATCCAACAATGAATGACTAAAAAAAGAAATCCATAAAACAATTCATAAAAAGAAAGAGTTAAGCAATTATGAAGTTGCCATTTTTGAATACAAACATTAGCTAGCATATATAAAATCATTCCTAAAAACAAATACCAAAATCCAATTTGAATATCAAAAATTTGAAAACGTATTGATAATAAAAATGCAAAAATTGTTAATCCAATTGCAATATATTCTCTCAAGTTTCCCTTCTGTTTTAATAAAAGAACTGAAAAAACAAAAGTCATCATTGGAGCTAGAGCATTCATAAATGCATTATCTATTCCTTTCACTTCATTCATTCCTAAAAAAGTAAAGAAAAAATTGAGATAAATTGCGAACATACCAATAAAGAGTGCTTTTTTATGATAGTCGTAATGAAAAGAAAGATGTTTCATTTTCATATAAATTCCTAAAAAAAGAAAAGATAAAAAAACACGCATTGTTGCCAATAATAAAAAAGGAAGTTCTTGTAATAATAGTTTCATAACAATGACATTACTTCCCCAAAAGAAACTTGCTAATAATAATTGTAAATAAATCGACATGATATCACCCAAAATAGTATGCACCATTTTTTTATATTTAAAAGCAGAAAATGTAAAAGAGTTTTCTGCTTACTTATTTTCTATGTTTGAAGAAAACAATCTCTATATATTTGGTCTAACATAACACCATCACTCATTGTGATTTGATAATAAAAATTTCTTTGGTTATATAAGAACAAAATCCATTTTCACGAAATCTTGTTTTGACTTTTTCTATATCAGATAAATGATATGTGCTTCCTAATGAATGAAAAAAGTGTTTTACAATAATTTAATGACTCACTTTTGTTACATTCTCAAAAACAGTATAAACCATTGATAATCATCTATGGTAAAAAATGTTTTTTTATTAATGGTAAAACAAAATCATAACTTTGATAATCGTGATGCTTGAGGAACCTAGATAGAAAAATTATCAAAATAATTATTACTTCAAAAGACAATATAATATAAAGAAAAGAATAAATACGTGACTGTGATAAAATATATATACCTTCTTACATATATATTTTCATTTGAGAACGATAATCTTTTAAGAAAGATTTCCAACTTAATGTCAAGACAATTCTAGCAATCACGGAAGCAATGACGCCAATTGATAACCTTTGATATTCTTCCATATATTAAACTCTTGAGAATCAAAATAATCAATATTCTCATAAAGAGACTGATAATCCCCCTTAGCCTTAATAACTTGTAAACATAATTCTTTTTAAACAGATAATTCTAAATCTTTTTTCTCATAATCAGAATTTTTCTCATATAAGATATCCTCAATATTGATTTCTCATGATTGAATTGAATAATATCGTGAATTGTTAAACCTTACCTTCTTAATAATTTGATTTTGAAAAATTGTTCAACATTTTCTGTTATATAATCATGATATCCAGATTGATCTCTATTGAAATGCAGCAATTTTTATCTTCATAAAAGCGAATTGCTTGACTAGATAAATATGTTATCTCTTCTAATTCTTTAATTTTTACATAATTACCTCTTCATCCTTTATACACCTTATATTAACTATAAGGTCAAGACTTTTTGAAAAAAAGATGCATATCATGTTATGCATCTTAGTATTGATGAGATTTTCCAACAATTTCGTTTATATCTTTAATTCCCATTTCATCAAGTAAATCATTCATTTCTTGTACAATTTTTGGACACGCATAAGGATCAACTAGATTTTGACATCCCACAGCAACAGCACTTGCTCCTGCAATCATCATTTCAATAGCATCTTTTCCACTTGATATACCACCCATTCCAATCACTGGAATAGAAACAGCTTGTGTCACCTGATAAACCATTCTTAAGGCAACTGGAAAAATTGCTGGTCCACTATAACCACCTGTTTTATTAGCAATGATCGGCTTTCCTGTTTTAATATCAAAACGCATACCAATCATCGTATTGATCATTGTAATTCCATCAGCCCCTGCTGCTTCGACAGCTAAAGCCATAGCCACAATATCTGTAACATTTGGAGACAATTTGACATAGACCGGCTTTGTACTGACTGCCTTAACAGCTCGTGTCACCTCAGCAGCCATTTCTGGATTAGTCCCAAATTGAATTCCACCACAATGAACATTAGGACAAGATATATTTAATTCTAAAGCACCAACCATATCATGAGCTGATAATCTTTTGGCTGTTTCAACATAATCTTCAATACCATTACCACCAATATTAGCAATCACTTTATCAGTATATAAAGGTCTTAATTTTTCTAATTCTTCACTAATCACAGCATCTACACCTGGATTTTGTAACCCAATTGCGTTAAGCAGTCCACTTGGTCCCTCAGCAATTCGAGGCAAAGGATTTCCATAACGTGGCTCTAATGTTGTCCCTTTTAACATCATTGAACCTAAAACATTAATATCATAAAACTTTGCAAATTCATAGCCAAAACCAAATGTCCCACTTGCTGGAATAACAGGATTTTTCATATCTAATCCTGGTAATTTTACTCTTAAATTAGCCATTGACAATCACCTCACTTGAATGTAATACTGGTCCTTCAACACAAATTCTTTTATATGGTTTTGTTTTGACTTTACATGAGCATCCCATACATGCTCCAAAACCACAACCCATTCTGGCTTCAAAAGATAGATAGCCTTTATCCGGACACTCTAAAACTAATGCATCTAACATTTTTTCAGGACCACAAGCATAATAAACATCCATGTCTATCTCATGTTTCTTTAAAACATCAACAACAGTCCCTTTATCACCTAAACTGCCATCCATAGTAGCAATGAATGTGGGACAAAGTTTTTCAAATTCCTTCTGATAAAAAACTGCATCTTTTGTATTAAATCCTAGGATTGCTGTGACTTTTACACCCTTTGCTAATAAATCTTTTGTTAATTTATACATTGGCGGAACACCTAATCCTCCACCTATTACAACAGCATTTTGATAATCCAAATCATCAAAACCATTTCCTAAACCAGTTAAACAATCTAACTGATCTCCAATTTGTTTTTCTGAAAGAATCTTTGTACCTTCTCCTACGACTCTAAAAATAATTGTTATATGATTCTTATCATAATCACAAATACTCATAGGTCTTCTTAAATAAGGTTGTAAAGAATCATTAATCTTAATATTAATAAATTGACCTGGTGTTGTAACATAAGATGCTGATTCCCCTTCTAAAACCATTTCATAAACATCCTTCACAAGTTCTTTCTTTGATATAATAGTCATTATTCCCTGATAATGTGCCACTTACATTTCCTCCATTTCTATCATTTTTCCATTAATAATATTTGCAACTAACTTTCCCTGACATGTTACTCCAAGAAATGGTGTATTTATAGATTTAGAACGAATATCTTTTTCTTCAATAACAAATGATTTTTCTAAATCGAATATACATAAATTAGCAATAGCTCCTACTTCAACAGTTCCTTTTAACCTTAAAACATGAGCCGGTCCTGTTGTTAAAGCATCTAAAATTGTTTCAAGTTTCACGAGATTCTTTTGTACAAGATATGTATAAAGCAATGGAAAAGCATGTTGAATTCCAATAATCCCAAATGGTGCATCCTGAATAGGACGATTTTTTTCTTCTCTTGCATGAGGAGCATGATCGGTTGCAATAACTTTAATTGTTTGATCATTTAATCCTCGAATAAGAGCTTGATGGTCCTCCTTTGAACGAAGTGGTGGATTCATTTTATAATTTGGATGACAATCTCGAATATTTTCTTCTGTCAAAATCAAATGATGTGGTGATGCTTCACCAGAAACAGGCAAGCCATCTTTTTTAGCCTGTCTCAATAATTCTACAGTTTCTAAAGTCGAAATGTGACATACATGATAGCGATTGTGATAATGACGTACAAGTTCTAAATCTCTTGCAACCTGTTTATATTCAGAAGCACTGTTAATTCCAACAAGATGATGCTTTTTTGCATAAAGACCATCATGAATACATCCACCCTGCAGTTCACTTTCATCTTCACAATGAGCAACAATAATAGAATCTATATTACTTGCCAACTGCATTGCCAAATCCATCATTTCATCACTTTGGACACCCTTTCCATCATCCGAGAATCCTAAAACTATATCTTCCTCAACAATATGAGCCATATCTACTAATTCTTTTCCTTTTAGATCTGTTGTAATTGCACTATATGTATAAACATTCACATGCGCATCTTTTTCAACACGTTTTTGAAAATCATGAATAGTGTCTAAATCATCCATACAAGGCTGTGTATTTGCCATTGCAACAACTGTCCCATAACCACCATATAATGCACTTAAGCTTCCACTCGCAATTGTCTCCTTGTATTCAAATCCTGGTTCTCTTAAATGGACATGCATATCAATAAAGTTATGAGAGACCATTTTACCTTTCAAATCATATGTAGGTATATTTTTTTCAATATTTTGAGCAATTTCAGTAATCACCCCATCCTCAATCAAAATATCGACAATTTGAAACTTTTGATTTCTATATAAATTTGCATTTTTTAATAAATAATTATTCATCTTCCAACACCTTATGAATCATCGCCATTCTTACAAAAACTCCATTTTTCATCTGTGTAAAAATACGACTTTTCTCACTTTCTACGAGTTCATCTTTAATTTCAACATCTCTATTAATAGGAGCAGGATGCATAATAATCGCTGTATCTTTTAAACAATTATATCTTTCCTGAGAAAGACCATATATTTGATGATATTTTTCTTTAGAAAAGTTTTCATCTCCAGTATGTCTTTCATGTTGCACTCGTAATAACATAACAACATCCATCTCCTCAATAATTTCATCAAAATCAACATAATTATAGCCATCCTGTTTATATTCTAATGGTCCAGATGTATAAACTTTCATTCCTAATCGCTGCATCACATCATAATTAGAATGAGCAACTCTTGAATGTAAGATATCACCAACAATAACCACCTTTAATCCTTCAAAATAACCAAATTCTTCTTTGATTGTCATTAAATCCAATAATGATTGAGAAGGATGATTTCCTTTTCCATCACCTGCATTTAACACTGGTACGTTCAACCCAGTCAATTGTTTGTAATAATCCTCATCAGTATGACGAATAACTAATACATCACAGCCAATACTTTCAAATAATTTACAAGTATCATATAAGGTCTCACCTTTTTTTAAACTTGAATTACTTGCTTCAAAATTTTGTGTACGACACCCCAAATTACCAGCAGCCATATCAAAACTGTAATGCGTTCTTGTTGATGGTTCAAAAAATAAATTTGCAACAACCTTTTTTTGTTGATAATTGATTTCTTTGCCATTCTTAAAGGCAATAGCCTCATCAATAAGATCATTAATTTCCTCTAGACTTAAATCACTTAAATTGAAAATATTTTTCATGTCTTTCTCCTTCCAAAAAAAATATACCTTTTTGGTATATTCCTTTTTATGAATAGATATACCTTTATCTTTAATATCATATCAAATGTATAATATTTTGACAATTTATTCTATTCATTTATTTTTCTTTTTAATGCTTTTTCTACAACTGCAGGAACAAGTCCTCTGACACTATGATGATGTGATGCAATTTCTTTAACAGAAGATGATGAAATAAAAGAATGATTTGGTCTTGTCATCAAAAAAACCATATCCACACTATCATCTAAATATTGATTAGAAAAAGCCAATTGGAGTTCATACTCAAAATCCATTGTTGCTCGTAACCCACGAACTAAAACAGAAGCGCCTACTTCTTTCGCATATTCTACTGCTAATGCTGAACTGCTATCCACAGTAACATTATCAAATTTCTCTGTAACTGCTTTCAATAAGACCAATCTTTCTTCTAAATCAAACATTGTTGTTTTATTGGGATTTTCAAAAATAGTCACATATAAATGTTCATACATAAGACTTGCTCTTTCAATAATATCTAAATGTCCATTAGTTACGGGATCAAATGTTCCTGCATAAACTGCTTTCATCTTCTTACTCCTTATATTCTATAATCTGTAATGTTGTTATTCCATACGACTGTTGCTTCTTTAAAACAAATGGTGTTTTGATTTCAATAACTTCCTCTATCAAATCTTCAATAATAATAACACAATTATTTTGTAGCATATGATGATGTGCCATATATTGAATAATTTCTTGATTGATTTTCATTCCATAAGGTGGATCCAAGAAAACCAAATCAAATTTTAAATTCTCTTGTGCAAATAATTGTAATGCTTTTTGATAATCCATTTTATAAACTTCTGTCACATCTTCAATCTTTAAACTCTTTATATTTTCTTTTATTGTCGCAAATGCTTTATATTGCTTATCAACACAATAAAGTTTATCAATACCACGACTCAAAGCCTCAATACCTAACCCCCCACTGCCACTAAACAAATCCAAACATACTCCACCATCAAAGTAAGGACCAATCATATTAAATAGATTCTCTTTATTTTTATCAGTTGTTGATCTTGTTAAATGAGAATCAACACTTTTCAATTGTCGACTTCTATATTTTCCAGCTACTACTCTCATATTTACCTCACAATGTAAACCTGTCCAAAACAAGTTCATCACTAATATTTGCAAAAACCATCTGTGTGATTTCCTCTAAAAGATCATTTAAATGATGATAAGCCTGATAATAATCTGTTATCTTTTGATTTTGAGATATTTCACTATTTAATTCTTTTAACTTTTCTCTCATTTCTTTCAATTCATCTTCACTTGAATATGCTTTTATACGCAAATAATCTTCCTGAAGAATCTGATGTCTTGATACTAATGCAAGAGTCGTCTCATCATATAACTCCCTTTCAGTTTGACAATAATTCAGGAATACCTCATCTACTATAATATTCTCAATAAGTTCATCTATTTCTTTATACATTTTTTCTCCTATAATAACATTTCTAACATTTGAAGCATTGTTCCTACTTTTTCAATGCGATCAGCTAATGTTAGTTTATTTTCAATA
This sequence comes from Candidatus Stoquefichus massiliensis AP9, assembly GCF_000455285.1. Lineage (GTDB taxonomy): Bacteria > Bacillota_I > Bacilli_A > Erysipelotrichales > Coprobacillaceae > Stoquefichus > Stoquefichus massiliensis. The sequence goes on from NZ_HG005290.1 coordinate 162,275, forward strand.
CGATATTGCTCCATCATTGTTGGAAATTCTTGTGGATAGCGTGAAAGAATAAGATACCATTTAGGATGTAATCTTAAATACATCCTCATTTCATCATTAATCATCATACCATTGCTTTGTCTGAGTTTTTGGTTCATCTTTCACAACAAAACCACTCACTAAATCCAATACTTTTTGAATACCTTCAAAACTCTTTGACAAAGCATCTAAATCAACATTCTTAACAATATCTAAAATTCCTGTTAAATCAACTTGTGACTTTTTATATGGTTCCCACATTTTATCATCTTCACCATATAAAACATAGAATTCATACAACTGCTGCCAAGTATATCTTCCCTTAATAACTTCCTCTTTAATCGAAGGAATCGTTCGTACAAAAGCTTTAAAATCATCTATTTCCATATTCTCACCTATACTAGAATATGCAAATAAACTAAATATGTTCTTTTAACTGATCTCGATTATACTTAGCGATAATTGACTGTGCAACACCTAAGCCTATCATACCTGCCCAAGTTGATGATCCTCCAGAAGAAATTAGTAACAAGGGAACCCCAGTCATTGGGATCAAACCAGATACACCACCTACATTAACCAGTAAATGGGTAAAGAAATAAAGACCAACACCATATAATATAATTTTACTCTTTGTTTCTTTAACTTTTAATCCATAATTAAACATCTTAAAAATAATAATACAATAAGGAATCAAAAACAATAAAAAACCAACCAATCCTAATTCCTCATAAATAATAGCAACAATAAAATCATTATGAGATTCAGGAATAAAACCATATTTTTGCTGCGAAGCACCAAACCCCTTACCTATTAAACCACCATTAGAAAAAGCAACCATTGAATTAATCAATTGCCATCCATCACCTTCAATATCCCCTAAAGGATTTAACCAAGTACTAATTCTTCCTAACTGATGAGGTTTCAATATGAAAGTCGCTCCAAAAACAAAAGCAAGAATACCTATTCCCAATATAATTAAAGATAGTTTTTTATATTTAGAATAATAAGTTTTAGGTGTAATAAAAAACAACATCATACACATAAACCCAAGAACTAAAGCACTACCCAAATCTTTTTGAACAAAACCTATAATGATAAATGCAAATAAGATTGCTAGAATTGGTCTTAGTACACAATACCATAGTTTTCTTTTCTGCAACTCTTCTTTTTTGTTTCTAGAAATATTCTTTGGAATTTGACAATACTCTTCAATTTCTCCAAAATGAAAAGAGAGATAAAGAATCATAATGACTTTCATAAATTCAGCAGGTTGAACTGTAAAAGAACCAATATGTATCCATGCATGGGATCCCTTAACATCTTTGAATAATAAACACGATAACAATAAAGCAATTCCTATAAAGTACCATACCCATGTTGTTGTAGAATTTACCCAACTTTTTTTAAAACACCGAGTTAGAAAAATCATAAAGCCAAACCCAGATATAACGAAAATTCCTTGTTTAACCATATTCATAGTTGCATATGTAGGTCCGTATTTGGCTGTTTGTCCAATTGATGCACTTCCAATCATAACAATTCCAAAAATAGTCAAAATCACAACACAGGCATAAATTGTCTTATCAACACCACGACTCTTAAATATCCTTCTGATTAGGCTAATCATCGCATGTCAATCCAATCATTTTCTTTTGCCTTTTGAAAAACACGATATATAGAATAATGTGAAACCTTTTCAAATGCTGTATCAATCTTCTTTTGTTCACTCTTTGAATCAACAACTTGAAGATACTTACGATAACAATTCATAAATTCTTCTTTTGAGATACCTTCTTCATAAGCCTGTTCTACTGCATTATATAAAGCCATCACATCAATAATGTCCTCAGTACTCCAATAAGGATCTAATGGATAATCATACATTTCACTCACTTCCTTCGTTTTTTCTATTATACATGATATTCTACAAAAATAAAATAAGAATTGGGTAGAAACACTAGCAATTTTGTAAAACAAGAATATGTTAAATTGAAAGGAGGGAATTCAATGAACTCTTGTTATAATTATGGAGGATGCGGATGCAATAGTTATATGCCTGCTTACGCTTGTAACCCATTTGGTTGTGGTGGATGTCAAACTTACCCAACTATGAGCTGCGGTGGTGGTTTTGGTACTGGTAGTGGATGTACTTGGTTCGCTATTGTATTAGTTGTCTTCTTATTACTCATCATCTGTGGATGTACTAAAATTTGTTAGTCAAAGAAAATATGCCAGAATTCTGGCATATTTTTTATTTTTATGATAAAATAATTATCGCGAGGTGAACGATATGTTATTGATGAAAGATATAATTGATGATCATCATCCCCTTATTCGAGAAATTTCAAAGCCAGTTGAAATGCCAATTAGTCAGGAAGATGAACAATTATTACGTGATATGCATGAATTCCTAGTGAATTCACAAGATGATGAAATGTCTGAAAAATATGATATAAGGCCTGCTGTTGGTATAGCTGCAGTACAAGTCGGTATATTAAAAAGAATGTGTGCTATTCATGTTCTTACATATGATGATGAAGGAAACATAAAAAAAGCTGATGATTATGGATTAGTTAATCCAAAGATTATTGCATATACTGAAAAAAAATCATATTTAAAAGATGGCGAAGGTTGCTTAAGTGTTAACGATGAAGTTGACGGTTATGTTCCTCGCTTTGCAAAAGTAACTGTTAAAGGTTATGATATTTTCCAAAAGCAAGAAGTCACAATTGTTGCAAGAGGTTTCTTATCTATCTGTTTACAACATGAATTAGATCATTTTGATGGAAAACTTTTCTATGATCGTATTGACAAAGAACATCCAAAAGCACCTATTCCAAATGCTATAGTGGTAGATTAAAACTCTATTCTTAACAGAATAGAGTTTTTATATTAATTATATTTGATCAAATGCTTGTTGTAAGTCTGCAATTAAATCACCAGGATCTTCTAATCCAACAGAAATACGAATTGTTCCTTGTTGAACACCACCAGCTAATCGTTCTTCTTCACTCATTTGAGCATGTGTTGTTGAAGCGGGATGCGTCAGTAAACTTCTAGAATCTGCAAAATTAGTCACGTGAGTAAAGAGCTGAATATGGTTAATTACAGTTTTTCCACTATCTATACCACCTTTTACACCAAATGTAAACAATCCTCCAAATCCACATGGAAAATATTTTTGACATAAATCATGTGATTCATGACCTTCCAATTCAGCATAGCTCACCCATTCAACAGCATCATTATCATTTAAGAATTGAGCAATCTTTCTTGAATTATCAACATGCTTAGCCATACGTAAAGACAATGTTTCTAATCCTAATAATGTCATATACGCATTAAATGGAGACATACATCCACCCAAATCTCTCAATGTCTTCGCAATTGCTTTTGTAGAAAATGCAGTTTCATTTAAATCAGCATAAATAATATCATGATATGCTTTATCAGGATTTGTAAATAATGGATAACGATCATTATGCCAATTAAATTTTCCACTATCAACAATAATGCCACCCATCACATTACCATGACCAGCGATATATTTTGTTGTAGAATAGACAACTAAATCAGCACCATGTTCAATAGGTCTAAATAAATATGGTGTTGGTGTCGTATTGTCTACAACAAATAAGATTCCATATTTTTTACAGATCATACTAATTGCATCAAAATCCAACATATCACCATTAGGGTTTCCTACTGACTCTACGAAAATTAATTTCGTTTTTTCATTAATAAGTGATTCTATTGCTTCTAAATCCCTTGGATTAACAAAATGAGAAACAAATCCCATCCCTGCCATTGTTCCAGACAATGATCCAATTGTTCCACCATATAAATTATTAGCTGCAATAATCTCATCACCAGATTGACAAACAGTCATGATCAATCCCATAATAGCAGCAGTTCCTGAAGAAAATGCAACAGCAGCCACACCACCATCTAATGCTGCCATTCTTTGCTGCAAAACATCAACTGTTGGATTAGATAAACGTGAATAAAAATACCCTCCTTCCTCTAATGCAAAAATATTTTTGGCTTGATCTGCATCATCAAATGTAAAAGCATTCGATAGATATAGCGGTACACCTGTAGCTTTTGTCACTGGATCTGGTTTTTGGCCAGCATGAATTTGCAATGTTTCAAATTGATAATTCTTATTCATTACTTTATTCCCCCTTAATGAAAGTATTGTATCATATCATAAAATGAAAAAAAAGAGCAATCGCTCTTTTTTACATCATGCTATATATAATCTCAATAAACTTCTTTACCATAACTTTTGATAAAACAAAATACAAAGAATTCTATTTCTTATATCAAAACTCTACCATTTATTATAAAACTGAATACTCAAATAAAACCATCAATAATAATTTATACAAATATTCACCATATCCTCTATATAGATTCTGCCACCAGAAATAACATCATCATCCAAAATCTGTTTTGGTTTAATACCTTTCTTACATGAATATGTTTCTCTCATTAATGGTAAATCTTGCTTTTGACATAATTGAATTACTTTATCCATTTGTTTATTCTTAAAACAAAACAAATTAAACAAAGCTAAATTATGAATATGATTACGAGAAAGATGAGATATAAAATCTTCTAATTCCTTATCTTTTAAACAGGGGTATTCTTCAAAACCAATAACTAACAAGTCAATATCTTCATCAAAACAAAAATCAGAAATAGGCTTAGCGTATGTTCGCGCATATCTTGCCATATCTTCAGCAAGTATTTTAGCATCTTTACAATGAGTAGTATAAACAACTTGAACTTTCATGCAATCACCCTTTCCTTATTTATTATAATCATACAATATGAACTGAAAATAAACAGTTGTCCTCACACTATAAAAAAAATGGCATATAGTAAGTTGAAGGAGGGAATTATGAACGTTTTTCAAGATAATCAATCATGCTTTCAACCATTTTTTATGCCAGAAACAAATTTAGAAAAGAATCCAAAATTATTTGATCCACAAGAAGCCATTATGCTAGGAAATCTTTTTAAAGACTTGTATATGACATATCATGGTTTCTCAAATTATTGTCTACAACCTCAAACAAAAAGACAACAAGCATTATTAGAGGTTCAGATGTATGACTTTGTAGCGCATGAAATCAATTTATATTTAGACATGCATCCGCAAAATCAAAGAATGGTTAAACTTTATACTGAATATGCTAAAAAAGCTGAAGAAGCAAAGTGTCAATTTGAAAAAGAATTTGGACCATTAGCAGTTAAAGACAGTCATAACACAATCCCATTTCAATGGGTTCAGGGGCCTTGGCCTTGGGAATATCAATGTTAAAAGGAGGAATTTAAGGAATGTGGGCTTACAGCAAGAAATTACAATACCCTATTTCAATAAAAAATAAAGATTTAAAAATGGCAAAATATATCATCACTCAATTTGGTGGTCCAAATGGTGAATTAGCTGCATCGATGCGTTATATCTCTCAGCGATACACAATGCCTGATGAAAAAGGAAAAGCTTTATTAACTGATATAGGGACAGAAGAACTCGGACACATGGAAATGGTTTCAACAATCGTTTACCAGTTAACTCAAGGAGCGACTATAGAGGAAATTAAAGCTGCTGGACTTCAAGGATATTATACAGAGCACGGATGTTCTTTATATCCTGTTGATGCAAATGGAGTACCATTTACTGCTGCTTACTTTGCTGCAACCGGTGATCCAGTTGCTGATATAGCAGAAGATATGGCGGCTGAACAAAAAGCAAGAGCTGTTTATGAAAACCTAATGGATCAGACAAATGATCCTGATATACTTGCTCCATTATCTTTCTTAAGACAACGAGAAATTGTTCATTATGAAAGATTTAGAGAATTATACGAAGAGTATGTCAAAAAGTATTATCAGCCAGATTTTAATCAAAAATGTTAAAAAAACCCGATAATTCGGGTTTTTACTTTGCCATCTCATATGAAATAAATAGACCAATAACAGCGACTATTGTCGTAAACAAGTCTCCAACAAATAGACTTTTTATGCTTGGAATAATGAGTTGTATAACTTCAATAATACCAATAGGAATACCTAATTGACTTAAAACAAGATAACTCATTGTTATTTCACTGACAACATAACATATAAAAGTTAAAATAACAGTTGCTATAGCAACTTGCTGTGACCGTACTTGAGCGATTTTTGTGACTGCTGTCGCAACAACATATGCACTAATTAAGTAAAAGAGTGATGATGTAATATGCAACGCTGATATCACTATTGCTAAAACTATACCTGTGGCTATAGAAGCAAGAAATCCTCCACCAATTGTTTTGATCCATTCATTCGAATTAAGAAACTGATCATTATTTGCTCTAAAATACTTTTTTGCTTCCTGACGTTCTTTATATTGTTTAAATTTATCTTCAAATGACATTATTGTTCACCTGCTATCTGTTGAATATAAGCTAATACCTGATCATGAAGTTCTTCTCTATCTAATGCAAAATCAATCGTTGCTTTAATAAAGCCAAACTTATCTCCTACATCATAACGAACACCTTCAAAATCATACGCATAAACAGCTTGTCTATCCATCAGACGTTTGATGGCATCTGTCAATTGTACTTCTCCACCCGCACCTGTTTCTTGTGTTTCCAATAAATCAAAAATCTCTGGTGTTAATACATAACGTCCTAAAACAGCCATCTGACTTGGTGCTTTGTCAACTGAAGGTTTTTCTACCATACTTGATAATTTAACAAGTCTTCCCTGTGTCTTATGAGCCTGATCAGGTTCTACAATACCATATTTACAAACATCTTCTTTTTTCACAGTTTGAACACCAACCACAGAAGACTGAGTTTGATGATAAGCATCAATTAATTGTTGTAATGCTGGTTTACTTTCTTTATTCACAACAACATCATCACCTAACAAAACAGCAAAGGGTTCATCACCAATAAACGTTTTTGCACATAATATTGCATGACCTAATCCTTTAGGCTCTTTTTGTCGGATATAATAAATATTAGCCAAATCAGCAATATCACGAATTAATTTGACCTGCCTATCTTTACCAGATGCTTTAAGACGCTCTTCTAATTCATAATTCACATCAAAATGATTTTCCATTGCATGTTTATTACTATTTGTAATAACAAGAACCTCTTCTATACCACTTGCAACTGCTTCTTCAATAATATATTGAATTGTTGGAATATCAACAATGGGAAGCATTTCTTTAGCTAATGCTTTAGTCGCAGGTAAAAATCTCGTTCCTAATCCTGCTGCTGGAATAACTGCTTTTCTTACTTTCTGATTCTTCATAATCTTCTCCTTTAATTTATCAAATCACTATAAGGGTTCTTTTTCTGTTTAGATTTCATATTCAGCATAACATAAGTTGCCACAAAACCACCAATCAATCCAGATACATGTCCCGACATAGAAATCGTTGGCACAATAAATGAAATCACAAGCATCAATATGACGTTTGGTGCTAACTGTTTAAATATATCCATAAAAATATTCTTATATTTTATAGCTAACGCTCCCAAAGCACCAATCAAGCCAAAGATAACCCCACTAATTCCTCCACTTACTGTATTAGCCTCAAAGCCATTTATCAAAAAAAGCAAGTAAGGTAATCCAGTTGTTGCAAGTGCACTCACAAGTAATACTATTGCATATTTCCTTGGTTTTAAGGAAGCCTCTATAAACATACCAATACCATATAAAGAATAACAGTTAACAGCAATATGCAACAACCCAAAATGTATGAAATTTGCTGTTAATAATCGATAATACTGATTATCAAGATAAACGTATATAGGATTATATCCACCCATTGTTATTCCTTCATACACATTCATTTCTTCACCATACAAAACAAATGAAATCAAATAAACAATAATACATACTGTTATCAACCCCATTGTTACTGGCGCTTTTTTATATTTTTTTATAAGTTCATTCATCATATTATTCATCTAAAAATTCATATATAGACATCTGATCTACGAGAATTTCTTCTTCCTCCTCAATAATTTCATTTTTTTCAACAATTTGATCAAGAGTCAATAAAGACAACATATCATCATATGTCACTTTAATAGCACCCATTTCAAGAAGACGAATATTTCCATTATATTTATCATCATCTAAAACCATTTGTTTTGTCCAATGATAATGGAAATTTTGAATTGTAGTAAACCAAACACCACCACTATTAATATGAGTTGCAGTTACAATTTGTAAATCACATAAACCACATACATAAATATTTCTATCTAATGCATTTGTAACATTAAAATAAGCAAAAGGATCAACTGCACTTACCAAAACCATTCGTCCCTCTTTAATAGCTTTAGAATATGTTTTCTTTTTATCAAACATATGATCACTCACAAAGCAAACAACCTTTCCGCCTAATTGCATAAATGCTTTTAAAGCATAAGCATCAGTCCCTTTTGTTCCATTAGCAACCAATATTTTTTCTTCATCAAATATTTTTGTGATTGTATTCCTAGTAAATGAATTCAATTTTTTCTCTAAATTTTGAGGTCCAACTACAGATACCATATGTTTCTGTGTTATTGATATATCGCCTACATAATATAAATATAAAGGCGCTCTTTTCTTTAGTATTGCTAAATTTTGAGGATAATTCTCTTCATATTTTGTTGTAATGTAAATACCTTCATTTTCCAAGTTTGCTAAGGCAAACATTAAATCATTCAATCTTTCTTTTCTTGCAATCATTTTATATGCAATATATTCATCTATCCCTAGTATTTGAATTAAAGTATCTCTATTCATTCCAAAAAGTTTAGAAGGTGTCTTTTTTGTCGAAGATTTTAATCTACGTTCTACCTCATACCATTCATCTTGTGATAATGGAGCAGTATTATCAACAACCAAGTCACCACAAAATAAAAGAACAGCTATACTATCCAAATTTAATTGTATTTTCATTATACCACCTGCCCTGCACTTTCCAACTATTATATCATAGTTCTTTTCATGAGTCGATACACGAAAATACTTTCTATAAGAAAAGGCATGCCTTTTTAGACATACCTTCATTTTCAATTATTCAATTCCCATTTTTTCTTTAACAGCAGCTTGAGCAGCAGCTAAACGTGCTAATGGTACACGATAAGGAGAACATGATACATAAGTTAATCCTAATCTATGACAGAATTCAACTGAACTTGCTTCTCCACCATGTTCACCACAGATACCCAATTTGATATCTGGACGAGTTTTACGACCTTTTTCAGCAGCAATTTGCATTAATTGTCCAACACCCTCTTGGTCAACTTTAGCAAATGGATCAGCTTCAAAGATTTGTTTAGAATAGTAATCATCTAAGAACTTAGCAGCATCATCACGGCTGAAACCATAAGTCATTTGAGTTAAGTCATTTGTACCGAAACTAAAGAATTCAGCTTCTTCTGCAATCTTATCAGCTGTTAATGCAGCTCTTGGAATTTCAATCATTGTACCAACTTTATATGGTAATTCAACTCCAGCATCAGCAATAATCTTATCTGCAGTATCAGTTACAACTTTTTTAACATATTGTAATTCTTTAACATCTCCTACAAGAGGAATCATGATTTCAGGAACAACATTTTGTCCTTCTTGATTAGCCGCAATAGCCGCTTCAATAACAGCTCTTGTTTGCATTTCAGCAATTTCAGGATATGTGACAGCAAGACGGCAACCTCTGTGCCCCATCATTGGGTTGAATTCTTTTAAAGATTCAACACGTGCTTTTAAAGCTTCAAAAGTCATTCCTAAACTTTCAGCTAATGGTTTGATTTCTTCATCAGTATGAGGCAAAAATTCATGTAAAGGTGGATCTAAGAAACGGATAGTTACCGGATAGATTTCCATAGCCTTAAATAATTCTCTAAAGTCAGATCTTTGATATGGTAAGATTTTTTCCAATGCTTCTTTTCTTGCTTCTACAGTTTCTGCAGTAATCATACGTCTGAAGTTGAAAATTCTTTCTTCTTCAAAGAACATATGTTCAGTTCTACAAAGTCCAATACCTTCAGCACCAAACTTACGTGCTTGTAAAGCATCTCTAGGAGTGTCTGCATTCGTACGAACTTGTAAAGTACGTGCTTCATCAGCCCATTCCATAAATGTTTCAAAGTCACCACTAATTTCTGGTTCAACAGTTTTAATTTGTTCACCATAAACATTACCAGTGCTTCCATCTAATGACATGTAATCACCTTCATGATATTTTTTACCATCAGGTGTTGTTAATACTTTATTTTCTTCATCAATCTTTAATGAACCACATCCACATACACAGCAAGTTCCCATACCTCTAGCAACAACAGCAGCATGTGAAGTCATTCCTCCACGGATTGTTAAGATACCATGAGCAATATTCATACCTTCAATATCTTCTGGAGAAGTTTCAAGACGAACTAATAAGATATCTTGAACACCATTTTTAGACGCTTCAATAACATCTTCAGCAGTAAAATAAATACGTCCAGTTGCAGCACCTGGTGATGCAGCTAATCCAGTAGCCACAACATGAGCACAACGTAAACTTAAATCATCAAAGTTAGGATGTAACAATTGATCTAATTGTTTTGGTTCTACTTTTAATAAAGCTTCTTCTTTTGTAATCATTCCTTCTTGCACTAAATCAACAGCAATCTTTAAAGCAGCAGCAGCTGTTCTTTTTCCATTACGTGTTTGCAACATGAATAATTTACCATCTTCAATAGTAAATTCCATATCTTGCATATCTTTATAATGATCTTCAAGAATAGCATTAATTTTTACAAATTGATCATAACATTCAGGCATAACTTCTTTTAATGTATCAATCGTTTGAGGTGTACGAATACCAGCAACAACGTCTTCACCTTGTGCATTCATTAAATATTCACCATATAATTTCTTCTCACCAGTTGCAGGATTTCTTGTGAAAGCAACACCTGTACCAGAAGTATCTCCACGGTTACCATAAACCATTTCTTGAACATTAACAGCAGTTCCCCAGCTACCTGGGATATCATTTAAACGTCTATAAGTGATTGCACGATCATTGTTCCATGATCTAAAGACAGCTTTAATAGATTCCATCATTTGTTCTTTTGGATCTTGAGGAAAATCTACACCAGCATGTTTCTTATATTCACTTTTATAAATTTCAACAACTTCCATTAAATCTTCAGCAGTTAAATCAGTATCAAATTCAACACCTTTTTCTTCTTTAACTTTATCAAACATTCTTTCAAATGAACTTTTTGGGAATCCCATAACAACATCAGCAAACATTTGAATAAAACGACGATAACTATCGTATACAAAACGAGGATTATTTGTTGCTTTCGCAAACTCTTTAGCAACTTCATCATTTAACCCTAAGTTTAAGACTGTATCCATCATACCAGGCATAGAAGCTCTTGCTCCAGAACGTACAGACACAAGTAAAGGATTATGTGGATCCCCCATTGTTTTTCCTGTGATTTTTTCAAGTTCAGCAAGTTTTTCATAAACTTGGTCTTCAATTTCTTTAGAAATCATTTTCCCGTCTTCATAATATTTAGTGCAGGCTTCAGTTGTTACTGTAAACCCTTGAGGCACAGGTAATCCAATATTAGTCATTTCTGCTAAGTTAGCACCTTTACCACCAAGCAAGTTACGCATTTCTTTGTTTCCCTCACTAAATAGGTAGACATATTTTTCCATTTATAAGTTCCTCCTTTTTATTACTTATAACATTATACACTATGTGAGTGCTTACATTCAACCATTAATTTATATAAATGATGAAAAAAATGGATAAATCTTTTTTTAGATTCATCCATTTTTCAATTTATCCTTAATTCATCATATCTTTTTCAATTTTAAATTTTTATCTATCTCCAGCAAATTCTAATTGAACTGTTCTTTTCTTTAATTTTTGTTTATGACAACCCTTAATTGCTTTTTGACTGACATTAGATTTAATATCAACAAAAGTAAATTTTTTCTTTAATGCAATATCTCCAATATCACTTTTCTTGATTTTTCCATATCTTACTAAGAAATTGACAACATCAGGGACTTTGATTCTATCCATTGTTCCACAAGTCATAAAGATACGATCATATGTTCCTGAAGATTGTTTTTTAATATCTTGATAGTCAAAACCAACTCTTTGACGATAACACATAGATAATAATGTAGCCATTGTATCTTCTCTTAATTCTTCAGGGATATCTTGAATAACTTCTTTAAATAATTCTTTCTTCCCTTTTAGCATTTCCTCTTGAACATCAAGCAATAACTCTTTCATCTTTTGTTCAAAGATTGCTTCATTGCTAGGAATTTCAATTTTTTCAATCTGACTATTTGTTCTTTTCCCAATTGACATTAAGAAACTTTTTTCACGCCCTGAAACAATCGAATATGCTTCACCTTTTTTATTAGCTCTACCTGTTCTTCCGATTCTATGAATATATAATTCTTCATCCTGAGGCATCTCATAATTAATAACATGTGATATATTATCAACATCGATTCCTCTTGCAGCAACATCAGTTGCAACTAAATATTGAATTTTTCCTTCTTTAAAACGTTTTAAAGTATTTGTACGCTGATTTTGTGATAAATCACCATGCATTGCTTCTACATTGTAATGCTTTTGTTGCATAGCAGCTACAATTTCATCAACACTTCGTTTTGTTTTACAGAAAACTATTGTGCTATCCATTTGACGTGAATCTAAGATACGACATAAGATTTCAAATTTATTATATCCTCTTGGTACATCAAAATAATATTGTGATACTGTTGCTGCAGTTCTTGTTTTTGATTTAATTTGAATATGCATATAATCTTCCTGCATATAGTTACTTGCAATTTTTTTGATTGCTGCTGGCATTGTCGCAGAAAATAAAACTGTTTGTTTATTTTCTGGAGTTGTTTTTAAGATGTTTTCAATATCTTCAACAAATCCCATATTTAACATTTCATCAGCTTCATCTAATACCATATGATTAATCTGATTAATTTTTAATACTTTTCTACGCATTAAATCTTGCACACGTCCAGGTGTCCCAACGACAATATCAGCACCTTTTTTTAAATCTCTGATTTGTCTTTCAATATCACTACCACCAAAAACACTAACAATAGATAAATCAGTATATTTCCCAATACGTTTCAATTCTTCATGTATTTGTAATGCCAATTCTCTGGTTGGTGATAAAATTAATGCTTGTACATATTTTTCTTTATGTTCAATTTGTGACAATAGCACACTTCCAAATGCCAATGTCTTTCCAGTTCCAGTTTGAGCCTGACCTATAATATCTTTTCCTTCTAATAAAACCGGGATTGATTTTTCCTGAATAGGTGATGGGCTTACATATCCCATTGCTTCAATTCCATTTAATACATTCTGTGATAACCCTAAATCTTTAAATATTATTTTGTCCATATTTTCCTCTTTCTTTGTCTTTGTTTTATTGTTGACTTTGTAAAACTTCAAATGTGCGTGACTTCTATACATTCACCTACACTCTTTGAGACTTCAGACAAATTAAGGCGAACGTTCTATATATATAATACACTTTTGTGTTTTCAAAACTGACAATATCGAAGAATCCCCATAAAGAAAACCAGGAAGTTCTCCTGGTTTACATTTCAGTCGTGTTTCTTCTATGTGATAATAGCATACCATTTATAAAAAAACAAGGTTTATTTTTGATGATTCAAAATGTAAGGTCTTACTTGTGCTAAAAAGTACAAAGATCCCGTAATAAAGACAACACCCTGATGCAAAAAGGCTTCATCAACTGCTTTCTTCCAATCTTTTTCAACTTTGACTGGAAAATCTTCAGCTAACTTTTCTGCACTCTGAGCCCGATGAAAAGCAAATTCACAGACTGTGACATCATCAGTTAATTTTAATAATAGTTCTAGCATGGCATGAGTATCTTTATCTCTTAAGGCACTGAATATAATCTTAATATGTGAATATTTACGTGCCGATTGATAGAATGCTTCCATTCCCTCTTTGTTATGAGCGCCATCAATAATAATGTATGGATGCTGACAAAGCACTTCAAAACGTCCTTGCCACACAGCTTCTTTAAGACCTTCTAAAAGAATTCCATTGGTAAGTTCAATATATCCGTTTTCTTTAAGATAAAGCAATATTTCTATAGCTAAGGCACTATTCTCACATTGATATTTGGCTGATGTATTTAAAACAACATGATACTGACGATAATCAAAAGATACCTGTTGAGCATCATCGATGACATTATTTATAGGTTGAACAATATAAAACGGACTGTGATGCAACTCACAAATTTCCTTAAATACATCTAAGCATTCCTTTTTCTTTTCACCAGTTATAAAAGGAACATAATCTTTAATGATTCCACCTTTAGTTCGAGCAATCTTTTCATATGTATCACCAAGATATTCTGTATGATCTAAACCAATGTTCGTATTTGCAGCAATAATTGGTGAAACAATATTTGTTGCATCTAATTCACCTCCTAGACCAACTTCAAAAACTGCAAAATCCACCCTATGTTTAATAAAAAACATAATTGCAATAAATACTTCAATTTCAAACATTGATAATTCATATTTTAACCACATTGACATATAACGATTTGCATATTGAATGATTTCATGATCTTGGATATGTTCATTGTTAATACGCATAATCTCTAATCTCGTCACTAAGACAGGCGAAGTAAATGTTGCAACTTTATAACCTTCTTTTTGCAAAACAGAACGAATATAATTTGTTGTTGATCCTTTTCCATTTGTCCCACCGATATGAATGGTTTTTAGTAGTGATTGGGGATGACCCATATCTTGCATAAAATGTTTAAAATTATCTAATGCATAAACGCGATCTTTTTGGCTTGCTATAAAATCATGAACTTCATCATATGTTTGAAACTGATTTTCATTAAAACTACGGTATACCATGGGAACAAATCGAATACCGTTGACTTCTTGCTGATTTTCAGCGATTTCAAAGCCTTGATGCAAATAAAAATCTACAGCATGTACATCCGCATTAACAGTCACTTCTCCATACATCCAATTCTTTGCAAAATTTAACAATTCTTCTCCAACACCCTGACGCTGATAATCTTTTTTTATAAACAAACTTTGTATATGGCACAAATCTTTGATTCCTATAACACCTATGAGTTTTTTTTCAAAAGCCCCAACCATAATGAAACGATGCTGTTGAATCATAGTCAATATATTTTCATCTTCAAAAGTCACCAGGAATTCCCTTATCCCCTGTTGAGTATAATATGATGATAAACATTCTATAAATACACTTTTAATTAACTGATTTGCTTCTTTGATTTCATGACCTCTTAAAATTCTTAGTTCCATACCTTCTCCTTAAAGAAAAAACAGCCTAAGCTGTTTTTTAAATTTTTTCAAAACGATCTACATCTACTACAAAGACAGTTGCTCCACCAACCAAAACATCTACCATAATAGGTGTAAAGAACTCACCCATTTCAGTAGGAGGGACAGTTGGTTCTTTTTCTACACGTTTTCTTGCATGCGCTTTAATAATTTCTAAAGCAGGATCAACTTTATCATCATTGGTTCCTATAAAGAAAGTTGTATTTCCTTTCTTTAAAAATCCCCCTGATGTTGCAAGTTTTGTTACAAAGAACCCACCTTCAGTTAAAGCAGATTGAACAGTAGAACTGTCATCGTTATTGACAATGGCTATGATAAGTTTCATAAGATTACCCCCTTCTTAAATTCATTTTATCACTTTTTAAAAAAAATTACATCTCTTTTTAATCATCTTGTATCATTTCCCCATGTTGTCTTGGTAAAAAACGATCCTCATAGACACGAAGTGCATAACTATCCGTCATTCCTGATAAATAATCACTCACAATAAGTTCAATTGCTGTTTGTTGATATGTTTCTACCATTTTATGAACATGCAAATCAATTCCATGATTTTCATTTTTATCATCAATCAAATCTTCATAAAATGCATTATAAAGTTCTTTTACCAAACGTGTTAATTTCTCATTTTCTTTAATCAAAGTTGGATGATGATGAATATGAACAGATATGAATTGAAATAAACTTTCTAAAGCTCGATAGACTTCTTCCGAAAATTCCAAATAAGGTTTACGATAACTATGAATAACAATATCACCAATTAAGCGATTAATCATAGATTTATTATCTTTCCCTAATACTGTTACAACATCCTGTGGTAAGTCATCTTCACTAATAATACCAACCTTAATGGCATCTTCAATATCCTTCCCCACATATGAAATCACATCTGAAATACGCACAACACACCCTTCCAATGTCATTGGCACAATTTTCTTTGAATAATTTTTAATATGCCAGCATTTTTCGTATTCATCCCAAAACTGAGCAATCGTTTTATGACGATCTGGTTTATAAATTCTCGAAAGGATTTCACCATTATGACATAAAATTCCATCAAGAACTTGCAAAGAGACATTATAACCAACACCGTTACGCTCTATAAACAATAAATGTCTAACACTATTGGCATTATGATTAAAATAGCCAAAGCCTCTTTCTTCTAAACAATCATTAATAGCCTTTTCTCCAACATGACCATATGGCGCATGTCCTAAATCATGCCCCAAAGCAATAGCTTCTATTAAATCAAGATTTAAATTTAAACCTCGTCCAATTTGTCTAGCAATACGTGAGACCCATTGAACATGAAGTGAACGTTTGGTAATATGCACATTACTAAAAAATGATAATGCCTGTGTTTTATCAACATAACGTGAATAACTTTTTGAATATAAGACACGATCAATATCTTTTTCAAACGGCCATCTTATATCAAATTCAGTCGATGGTTTGTGTGTATGTTTCACTTTAATACATTGACTATTTTGGGTTGCATAAGGCGAAAGACGTTCATCCATAAGATTTGTAGCAACTAAAGATGAATGAATAATTTTATCTTCTTTTTTCAAAATATCACTTCCTTTGATTTTTCATCATTATTTATAGTATAATACCTTTGGTGATTATATGCAAAACAATTTAATAACATGGTATCAGCAAAACCATCGAGATTTTCCATGGCGTCAAAATGAAGATCCATATAGAATATGGATTAGTGAAATTATGTTGCAACAAACAACAACTGAAGCTGTCATTCCCTATTTCGAACGCTTTATCCAAACCTTTCCAAACATTATACAATTAGCCAACGCTTCATTAGAAGAGGTATACAAATTATGGGAAGGATTAGGTTATTATCGTCGAGCCAAATATATCCATATGACAGCCCAAATCATTGTTAATCAATATAATGGTATCTTTCCCCAGACATATCAAGAGATATTATCTTTAAAAGGAATAGGGCCTTATACAGCAGGAGCTATCTGCTCCATAGCCTATCATCAGGCTACTCCAGCAATCGATGGAAATGTGCTGAGAATCATGTCAAGAATTTATTTATTAAAAGAAAATATCGCACTCAATAAAACACAAAAAAAGATAACAGAACTTGTTCAAGATTTATTAATCGGTTATGACAGTTCAGCTTTTAATCAGGGTCTCATGGATTTAGGAGCAACAATTTGTCGCCCTCTTCATCCACGATGTGAAAAATGTCCAATCAATACTTTTTGTAAAGCATACAAACATAACCAGCAAATGGTTTTACCTATCAATATCAAAAATATAAAACATCAAGAAATACATTATATTACAGGTATTATTACATACCAAAATCAATTTCTACTCATTAAAAATCCCACTGGTCTTTTGGAAAATCTTTATGGTATGATTCAATACGATATTGAAAGCCCTTATCGCTTCATTGAAGAGTTTGAGCAACAATATCAAATACCTATATCTATTGTGTCTCATATTGCTGATATTAAACATGTCTTTACTCATCGTACATGGCAGATGCATGTTTATCATTTTGTTCTCAATGAGCCAATCAAAGGATTATTCACTTTAGATGAAATTACTGATTTACCAATTTCAACTGCTCATTTAAAAGTATTAAAAGCCTATTTAAAAACTAAATAAAATGAATAAGACTTATAATTCGAACAAATAATAAGTCTTATTTTTATTCTAAAAAATTTGATTTTGGGCATCCATAATATATCTTTCAAAAACTTGATCATCTGGATTATCATAAAATGCTTTTAAAATATCAAAATAGGTTTGATCTTCATAATGAATCATATCTGGTTCTTGATCTAACAAAGTCAGAACTTGGTCCAACGTATCACCTCGAGTCAAAAAATTATTTAATTTTTCTTGTAGGATAGAATAATAGACCATTTGTTGAACGCTACTTGTGATTTCATCTTTCTTTTGAGTCATCTGTTGGGTAAGTACTTGTTTCTTTGAAATCATATCATTAATGAGTATTTTTGTTGTCTTCATTTGAAAAACCAATGAAGCATTTCGCATATTTGCTTCTTCTTTTTGTTTCTCCTGTGTCATTCTATCAGCTATTAATTTATCAATATTTCTTTTAATTAATGGTATTTGATTATTTCGTATATCAGCACATTTTGACATATAATGGAATCCCGCAAAAGGTATAAAGCACATTCCAACTGCTTGATTATATTCTTTTTCTTTATTGCTTAATTGCTGTTGAAAGATTTTTATTTGATTGACAATATCACTATATTTGCCATCATATGTTTTTATGTCTATTCCTAACTTATTTATTTCAATAGTCATATTTTGCAAAGACTTCTGATTTTTTTCAAGGTCATTATCGACTTGTTTTAATTGATCATAAAGTAAATGAAAAGTTTTTATCATTTCAGAATAATTTTGACTTAAATCTTCAATTTTTTTATGCGCATTATCCTGCATTTCCTCTATTTGACTTAAAAATTCAACAATTTCTCTTTGTTTTTCCTTTGTCGAATCATCTAATGTGTTCATCACAAGAAAATGATCCTGTAAAAAATCCTTAAGTTGTATACGTAAATTATTCATTATTCATTCTCCTTTCAGCTTTCCCATTCTCATCTAGTAATATTCAAACCCTTATTTTCTATAATAAATATTTTCATCAATATTCCTCCTTAAACTCTATTATAAATATAAAAAAAACAACACTTTATTTGTTTGATCTGTTTACAAATAAAGTGTCTTCTTTTACAATGATATGTTATCAATATGTCTTTTTCTTTCTCCACCACAAAATTATTCTGTATAATGCTCATCACTCTCATAACGTTCAATAATTTTTTGTACAACAGGATGTCTCACAACATCTAATGCTGTTAAATAAACAAAACGTATACCTTTGACATCTTTTAAAATCGTTAACGCTCGTTTTAAACCACTGACAACACCTTTAGGAAGATCAATCTGTGTGATATCTCCTGTAACAATCATCTTTGAATTAAATCCTAAACGCGTTAAAAACATCTTCATTTGAGCATCCGTTGTATTTTGGGCTTCATCCAAAATAACATAAGCATCTTCTAAAGTACGACCACGCATATAAGCTAAGGGAGCAATTTCAATTGTTCCTTTTTCAATAAGACGTTCTGTTTGTTCTTGACCTAGCATATCATACAATGCATCATAAAGTGGTCTTAAATAAGGATCGACTTTTTCTTTAAGATCTCCAGGCAGAAATCCTAGATTCTCACCTGCTTCTACAGCCGGTCTTGTTAAAACAATTTTTTTCACTTCATTATTTTTCAAAGCCTGTACTGCAAATATAACTGCCAAATAAGTTTTTCCTGTTCCAGCTGGTCCAATTCCAAAAACGACATCATTATGTTTTAATGCATAATAATATTCCTTTTGACCCAATGTTTTTGGATAGATTAATTTCCCACTCATTGTTCGTGCTATTTTTATCTGATACAGTTCATCAATAACATCTAAATGATGACTCTTTGCAAGTTTCAATGTATACATAACATCTCTTTTACTAATTGTTTTTCCTTGTTTCACAAGTTTTAAGAGTGTCTTGAAAATATTTTCAATGTTTTGAATGGTTTCTTCCTCATCATTCAAGACAATCTCATCACCACGAACAATAATATCTGTTTCAAAAGTGTCTTCTAATATTTGAATATTCTCTTCTTGTGGACCAATTAATCTTTTGACTTCATCTATTGTATAAGAATCTAATTTAATGACTTTCTTCATTCTCTTCTCCTTTAATAGCTATATCTTCTAACAAAGTATAATGTACTTTCAATGTTATTTTACTACGAGTCTTTGTCATTTGTAAAACATTTTCTTTATCTATGATTGCATTTGCTGGTATCTGGTTACGAATTGCAAGCAGTAACTGGTAGAATAGCTCTGCCTGATCCTGTTTTACATTTTTTATGCTTGCAGTATATTGATTAAAAGTATAAGCATAAACATGACCCTTAACAGGTATAATTTTGGTCTTATTTTGCGTTGATACAATAGTATTGCTTACAAGTAAATCACCTTTTTTTACATAATCATTCTTTTTAACTTGAATGAGTCCACTTTCTACATCAAAAGAAGCAATCATACCATCTTTTTTTGCATAAAGATTACGAAAATCATCCTTTTCTATTTGATCCTGTTTACGCTTTGTATATTCTACATGAAAAACACTACCCACCTGATAGACACTTATATATTCTACTTTATCTTTATATAAGGTTTTTAAATCAGCTAATATTGTATTTAAGCGTTCATAACTTTTTAAGGGATAAAATAAATTAACTTGTTCTTTCTTTAAATCTGTAATCATTTGCTGATTGACAGCTGGCATAGTGCCAATAATTTCAATATCAAAAATAAAGTATGAACAGGTAATCACTGTACCTAGGAAACACACCACACCAAGCATATTCAAATACTGTTTTGATAAAAACAGGATATATTTCATAAATCCTATTGTTTTTATATAATAACAAGGCTGATCAAATGTCTTTAAAATATATCTTTGATATGTAGGAATATGAAATGAATACATATCGTCTTTTTTTCTCAAATGAAGAATTTTTAATTTATTCTGTTTTGCAAATTTTAATAATAGGAAAATAACTTGATAATCAATCTCATAAACATCATACCCTATATTCATCATATTCAATCACTTTCACATGACCATTTAAACGTATTTCATTATGATCATAATAATAGATTTCTAGGGCTTCTCCCCTTACATTTAAACAATACCCATTCATCTTTATTTTAAAAAATTGCTGATTCATTATCAATATTTCCAAATAATCTTTCACATATATCTTATGATGATCTATTAGCAGCATGTTATCACCTCATCTTAATATATGTTAAAACAAAAAAAGAAGAACTTGAGTTCTTCTTATCTTTGTTTACCTTTATTTTTTCTAGCAGCTTCTGATTTCATTTTACGTTTTAAACCAGGCTTCACATAGAATTCTCTTTTACGAGCTTCTTGTAGGGTTCCTGTTCTTGAAACTTGTCTTTTGAAACGACGTAATGCGTCATCTAAAGATTCATTTTCTCTTACTACAGTTTTTGCCATTTTGAACTTCCCCCCTTTACAATCAAGTACATTCGTCATTATACATGGATAATGAAAGAAAATCAAGGTTTTTTGTTAATAATCTTCCTTACTTTCTTCATTATGCATAAGTTTAACACCAGCAGACGTTCCAATACGTGTTGCTCCAGCATCAATTACTGCCATCATGTCAGCATAATTTCTGACACCACCACTCGCCTTCACTTCACAAACTTCACCTACTGTTTTTTTCATTAAAGCAACATCATGCGGTGTTGCACCACCAGTACTAAATCCTGTTGATGTTTTTACAAAAGCTGCTCCTGCTTGAGCAGCAAGCTGACAAACAGTAACTTTTTCTTCATCCGTTAATAAACATGTTTCAATAATCACTTTCACACAATGCCCTTCACTGGCATCAACGACTGTTTTGATATCACGATAAACAAGATCATTACTTCCATCCTTTAAAGCGCCAATATTAATAACCATATCAACTTCATCAGCCCCGTTTTCAATAGCATTTTTAGCTTCGAATGCTTTAACTTCAGAAGTATTGGCACCCAATGGAAAACCAATAACAGTACAGATTTTAACATCTGTATCTTTTAAATAGTCAGCACAGTAATGTACCCATGTTGGATTAACACAGACTGAAGCAAAATCATATTGTTTTGCTTCTTGACATAATGTGTCAATGACTGCTTTTGTTGTGTCTGCTTTTAATGCAGTGTGATCAATAAATTTGTTGTAATTCATCTTCATCTTCTCCTTTAAATATTTTATCTATTGCTTCTAATGCGACATATTTATCTCCTGGATAAGGTTCATTTCCAATTGATGAAGCCATAAACTGTTCATGTCCTTTTCCCAAAATTAATATGATATCACCAATATTTGCAATTTCAATAGCCTGTTCAATAGCTATACGACGATCTTCAATAATAACACTGACTGGTTTTTCTATATATTCCTGGATATCTAGACAAATATCATGAATATCCTCATCACGATTATCCTCTGCTGTCAAAATAACTTGATCACAGTACTGATTAGCAAGTTTACCTATCTTTTCACGTTTATTGTAATTCTTTTTACCTGGCGCACCAAAAACAGCAATAATACGGCCTGATGTTTTAACATGATGAGCAAACTCAAAAACTTTCTCATAACTTTTCGCATGCTGACAATAATCAACAATAACATGAAAAGGATAAGGGTGTTCTAAACGTTCCATACGTCCGTCCACACCTTTCATGTAACGAATAGACTCTAATACCTGCTTAATAGGCATTTCAAGAGCCAGCATTGATGTAATGACTGCTAATACATTAGAAATATTAAATCGTCCTAGAACAGGTACAGAAATATGTCTCATCTCATCATATATTTGCAAATCAAACTCACTATGATCAATAAACAACTGAATATTTCTTGCCATTACATCTGATTTATGCTCAATTCCATATGTCAGTAGATGACAATGCAAAGAATCTTTTACCATTGTATAAAAACGTACTTCATCAGTATTTAAAATAGCATATCCTTTTTCATCAACCAAAGAAAAGAGTTTTGCTTTAGAAGCCATTAAATGCTCCATTGTCCCATGAAAATCCAAATGCTCTTCATAAACATTTGTAAAAATAGCAATATCAAAATGAACACTATCCACACGTTTTAAAGCCAATCCATGACTCGAAACTTCTAATGTTACACCCTTGATATCACTCTTCACCATATCATGTAAATGACGCTGTAAAAATATTGTCTCAGGTGTTGTATAAGGACATTGTTCAATCACTCCGGCATATTCAATATTATTTGTACCAATATAACCCATTTTCAAATAATGAGACAAAACTTCTTTAATCATTAAAGCAACAACTGTTTTCCCACTTGAACCAGTCACTCCAATCATAGTCATCTTATAACTAGGATGATCATAAAACAAATCAGCAACACGATTCAATTCATCCAAAACATTATCTACTTTAATATAAAGAATATCACGATGCTTATAAGCCAAAGGCTTAGAATAAACAATACACTTAGCTCCCTGAAAAACAGCATCCTCTATATATTTATGCCCATCCACACTTAATCCATCCACGCAAAAGAAGATAGAATCCTTCCCTACATAACGTGAATCACTATGAATCGAAACAACCTTAAAATCATCTTCAACATTAAACAATTCATTAATTTTTTTCACTCACAACACTTCCTATCAATTCAACACCATCTTGTTTTTCTATCATAACCTGATAAATATGACCAATAGAAGAATCTGGTAACATCACATGAACCTTCAAATAATTAGAAGCATGTCCAATCATATAATCACCATGTCTTTCTTCAATTAAAACTTCTATGACTTTTCCTATTTGTTGAGCTGCAAATTCACTTTGTAATTGCGTTGAAAGAGCCATTAATCTTTTCACTCTCTCATGTTTGACTTTCCCATCAATTTGATTTTTCATCTTAGCAGCTGGTGTCCCTTGCCGTCTTGAATAAGGGAAAACATGTAATTGATTAAAATGCATTTCTTGAATCCAACGATAAGTCATTTCAAATTCCTCATCTGTTTCACCAGGGAATCCAACAATAACATCTGTTGTTACTGATAAAGTTGGTAACTTTGTTTTTAATTCATTAAGTTTATCTGCAAATTCACTTGTTGTATAATGACGATTCATTCTTTTCAACGTTGCATCACAGCCTGCTTGAATAGGAATATGTAAATGATCAACAACAATTGGAGATGTCGCAATTAAATCAATAATTTCATGCGTAATCTGACTCATCTCAATGGATGAGATACGCAAACGTTTTAAACCTTTAATTTGAGTTGTTAAATCAACCAGCAAATCATAAAAACTATAGCCTTCTAAATCTTGTCCATATCCTGCAGTATGAATTCCTGTTAATACAATTTCAACAAAGCCATGGTCAACAAGTTTCTGTGCCTGCATCAAGACACTTTCGGGTTTTCTTGAACGTACTCTCCCTCTAGCATAAGGAATAATACAATAAGTACAAAAATTATTGCAGCCATCCTGAATTTTCAGAAACGCTCTTGTATTTTTCGTAAATTCATCAATATCTAAATCTTCAAAAGTAGATAAATTCATGACATCAGCAATATGAATAACAGGTTGTTTTGTTTTTTCATATTCCTTAACAAACTCAACAATTCTTTGACGATATTGCGTTCCTAAAACAACTTTGACCCCTTCAATTGCAATAACTTCTTCGCTTGCGACTTGACTATAACATCCAACAACACAAACAATTGCATTGGGATTTTGGCGTATTGCCTTTCTAATCATCTGACGTGATTTTGAATCACCTGTATTGGTCACTGTACATGTATTAATCACATATACATCAGCCTCTTCTTTAAAATCCACTTCCTGATAGCCATCTTGATGAAACAATTTTAACATAGCTTCAGACTCATATGTATTCACTTTACATCCTAACGTTAAAAACGCAACTGTCTTCATAAAATTCCTTTCTATCGATATTTCTTTAATATCTTCTGATATGTCTTATCACATATCAATTGTCTATCTTTTAATAAATCCAAACAGTCCTTATATAAATAATTTTCAATATCAAAAGCTATCTTTCGCACATCTTCTATAGAAATATCACCATGACTCTGCTCATCTTGAATAATCATTTTATTTAATAATTTCTGTGTATCTTTTTGAAATATATAGATTGTTTTGAAAGCCTCATAATAAAAACAAATATGACGTTCATCTTCAAAAACATTTTCTAATGAAGAAAATGCTGTTAAATAAATCTTTTGACCATACAATTTTTTAGCCGAATCTTTTTCAACTTTATAATTTTTAATATATTCACGATGCTGTTTTAATAATAAAATCTGATAATCCTGAGTATATCTTTGATTCACAAAAGGTTCTAAATAAGGTATATATATCATTGTTTGACTCTTTTCATCATAAAAATGCGGTGCTTCTTTGAGAAGCAATGCAATATCATTATTAAACATCTTTTGTTTTTCATCGTAGTTCAAATAATCAAGTAAATCATAATGCTGATTTAAAAAGATTTCATAAGTATTTTCAATTTGATTTTGTGTCAACATGCCATTATAAATAATTTCATATGCAAATAAATCAAATTCATCTTTTATTTTAACTTTTAATCCCATTGATTCTAATGCTAAACCTGCTTCCTCAATCTTTTGATATAAGATTGTTTTAGATACTGGTATCTTCTGTCCAAATTTATTTAAGTTTTCTATAAACCCCACTATTTCATCAACTCCCTACTATAACCAATAACACTTAACATATAGAGTGGAGCTGTCTCACTCCTCAGTATTCTTTTTCCTAGCGAACAACAAACAATTCCTAATTCTTCCATCTGAATAATTTCACTCTCATCAAATCCACCTTCTGGGCCTACAATGATTGTTAAACTTTGATAATCACATTGTAATGCTTTTGCAAATTCATGATGCTCACCTTGTTTACTTGATTCCTCATAAGCAACCAGATTGATATCAGATAGATATTGTGATATTTCTTTCATTGTTATTAATGGTGTTAATTCTGGAATTCTTTGGCGATATGACTGTTCACTTGCTTCTTTTAATATTTTTTGATAACGTTCTGTTTTTTTGGCAAATGTCTTTGCATCAGTTTTAATAATACTCCTTTTTGATAAAAAAGGAACAATTCTTTGGACTCCTAATTCTGTTGCTTTTTGTAAAACAAATTCAAATTTATCATTTTTAGGCAATCCATAAATCAATGTTACAGCTACATCCAATTCATGATCCTCATTAATAAGTTCCTTTTGTCGAAGTATTCCAGCCTCAATATCAGTAATTTCATAAAGATAAGTTTGACCATGAGGTAAAATACATACAACCTGATTTCCATTACGATAACGCATAACTTTCTGCATGTGCTTATGATTATAAGTATCTATCATAATCAAATCATCATGAATACAATTTTCATCAATAAAATAACGTTGCATAGACATCCTCCTTCCGCTATTTTAGCATATTTTCAATAAGATAAAAAGGAAAAAGTAAAGGTTAAAGTATTGTTAATCGATAATGACACTTTAGACAAAACAAAAAGAAAATGCATAAGATGACTTATGCATTTCTAATAACAAATTGATTATTCATATAATCAACAATAATATGACTGCCTTTTTCAATATCACCTTTGATCATTGCCTTTGCAATTAATGTTTCAATATGTGATTGAATAAAACGTTTGAGTGGTCTTGCCCCAAATGTAGGATCAAATCCTTCTAAAGCAATTTCTTCTTTAGCCGGTGTACTGACTTCAATTGTAATCTTCTGATCTGCTAAACGTTCAGATAATTGATTAATAAATTTATCAATTATCTGATAAACAACCTGATGATCTAATGAATTAAACATCACTGTTTCATCAATACGGTTTAAGAATTCTGGTTTAAAATGAGCCTTTAATTCCATCTCTACTTCATGTCTTGTTTCCTCGTTGTTACCCTGCAACAAATATTGTGAACCAATATTAGAAGTCATGATAATAATTGTATTTTTGAAACTAACAACATTTCCTTTAGAATCTGTAATACGTCCATCATCTAAAACCTGCAATAAAACATTGAAGACTTCAGGATGAGCTTTTTCAATTTCATCTAACAAGACAATACTATAAGGTGCTCTTCTCACAGCTTCACTTAATTGTCCGCCTTCTTCATAGCCAACATATCCTGGTGGCGCTCCAAGTAAACGTGAAACACTAAATTTTTCCATATATTCACTCATATCAATACGCACAATATTCTTTTCACTATCAAACAACTGTTCAGCCAAACTCTTTGCAACTTCTGTTTTACCAACACCAGTCGGTCCTAAGAATAAGAACGATCCAATTGGACGATTTTCATCATTAATCCCTGCACGCGATCTTAAAATCGCATCACATACTTTTTCAATGGCTTGATCTTGTCCAATGACTCTTTGTCTTAAAATTTCATCAAGATGAAGCAATTTTTCTCTTTCTGATTCCATCAATTTATTCATTGGAATACCAGTCCATCTGGCAATGACTTCACTAACAGTATCTACAGATACTTTTTCTTGTAACAAGGCATCATCAGATTCATGTGACTGAAATTCAGCAATTTCCTTATTAATTCTAGGTAATGTTTCGTATTTAATTTTAGAAGCTTCCTCTAAATTACCTTCTGTTTCATATTTATCTTTTAAAGCTTCTAAACGTACTTTTTGGTCTTTTAATTCCTTAATATGATCTAATGCTTTCTTTTCATCTTTCCACTTATCTGTTAAACCAGTCATTTTCTCATCTAACGAAGCAATACGACTCTTGATTTCATCTAGTCGTTTTTCATTATCGTCATTCTTGTCCTCTTTTTCAATAGAAATACGTTCCATTTCTAAACGATTCTTTTCCCTTGTAATGACATCTAACTCTTCAGGTAATGAATCAATTTCCATACGTACTGAAGCACATGCCTCATCAATTAAGTCAATAGCTTTATCTGGTAAAAAACGATCTGTAATATATCTCTGCGACATATTGACAGCCCCAACAATGGCACTATCAGTAATCTGAACACCATGATGTGATTCAAAACTATCTTTTAATCCACGCAATATAGCAATTGTATCATCAGTATCTGGCTCATCTACAGTGACCTTTTGAAAACGTCTTTCTAAAGCTGCATCCTTTTCAATATATAAACGATATTCATCCAAAGTTGTTGCTCCGATACAATGCAATTCACCACGGGCTAGCATTGGTTTTAATAAGTTAGCAGCATCCATTGCACCATCTGTCTTCCCAGCCCCAACAAGCTGATGAATTTCATCAATAAATAAGATAATATTTCCTTCTGCTTTCTTTATCTCATTTAAGACAGCTTTTAATCTCTCTTCGAATTCGCCACGATATTTTGCTCCAGCAACCAATGCTCCTAAATCCAATTCATAAAGTGTTTTATTTTGTAAACTCGTTGGCACATCATTTTTAAAAATACGCCACGCTAAGCCTTCAACAATGGCTGTCTTTCCTACTCCTGGTTCTCCAATCAATATTGGATTATTCTTTGTTTTACGTGATAAAATTTGAACAACACGTCTTATCTCTTCATCACGACCAATAACCGGATCTAATTTCCCATCTTTTACATCTTGGATTAAATCACGACCATACTTTGTTAAAACTTCATATTGATTTTCTGGATTTGGACTATCAACCATATTCCCACCTCGCATTTCTTTAATAATCTTTTCAACTTCTTTTTGATTCAAATGATATTGACGAATAATTTCAATAACAAGTGAACTTTGAACTTTAAACAAGGCTATAATCAAATGTTCAACACTCAAATACTCATCCTTATAATCACTCATGACACCTTGAGCTTTTATCAGCAATTGATTTAAATCATAAGAAATTCTAATTTGACTCTCATCAACACCTTCAACTCTTGGTTTTTGACTTCTTTTATTTTCTAAAAAAGTTATCAAATGATTTATATCTACATTCGCCTTTGTCATAACACGATAAAAAATTCCACTTGTATCATCTAATAATGCTAACAAAAGATCTTCAATATCAACAACTTGCCGTGACATCGATAACGTTTGCATCATTGCTTTTTGTATTGCTTCTTGCATTGCCATTGTCCATTTTTCTATATTCATATTCTCACTCCTTTAGCACTCTATACATCTAAGTGCTAATTATAGTATATCACTTTTTTTAGCACTGTCAACACTTAAGTGCTAAATATTTTAATACCTCTTAAGATATTCTTAAGAAATTTATACATATTTATTATAACCATTTTAAAATCTTTTTATATGAAGTTTGATAGGATATCTATATCTTAAATATGGGAGGCTTTCAAAGATGAAAAAATTAGCAATACTTTTTGGTGGTAATTCAAGTGAATATAGTGTTTCACTTGAGTCAGCCTATTCAGTTTTTCAACATATAGATACTCAAAAATATGATTTATATATGATTGGAATTACTAAAGAGGGGAAATGGTATCATTTTGATGGTGATATTATTGAAATCCAAAATGATACATGGTGGCAACATACATTACACACTGTAACAATTTCACCCGACCCTACTCATCATGCTTTTATAGAAATGAAGAAAGATCATTTTATCTATGTCCATGTAGATGCTATATTACCAATTTTACATGGAAAAAACGGTGAAGATGGTAGTATACAAGGATTAATTCAATTATCAGGAATTCCAATCATCGGCTGTCCATTGATCAGTTCTGCCATTTGCATGGATAAATACAAAGCTCATGCTATTGTTGCTCAAACAGGTATTCGAGTTCCTCAAGATCTTATGATATCTAAAAACTTAAATTTTAACGATTTAACTGAAAAACTGCAAATATTCACTTATCCGCTTTTTGTTAAACCAATGAAAGCTGGATCATCATTAGGCATTACAAAAATAACATATTCAGATGAATTAAAAGCGGCTATCAACTTGGCTTTTCAATACGATGATGAAATTATTATTGAAGAAGCTATTGATGGATTTGAAGTAGGTTGTGCCATTATGGGAATTGATCATTTAACAGTTGGACGTGTTGATGAAATTGAACTATCTCATGGTTTCTTTGATTTTAATGAAAAATACACATTAAAAACATCTCACATTCATATGCCAGCAAGAATAGATTCGACTATTGAAAAAAAGATTCAGGAAACTGCAAAAATAATTTATAAAACACTGGGTTGTCAAATATTTGCAAGAGTTGATATGTTTTTAACACCACAGCATGAAATTGTCTTTAATGAAGTCAATACAATTCCTGGTTTTACAGCACATAGCCGTTTTCCTAACATGATGAAAGGAATTGGTCTTTCATTTAATGAAATTTTAGATAAAATCATTGAAATGGGGTTAACATATGAAAACAATGACATTACATCATAATGAAATTCATAAAGGTCCTTTAATTCTTATTAATCATGATTACCATTATATTGATAATCATGATTTAGAATTAGAACAACAACAGATTCTATTAGAAAAAAGAACCTTGAATTTATATCATCATATACTTGATGATATAAATGGTGAAAGAGTCATCATACCTGTTAGTGGATATCGTACTTTTCAACAGCAAAAAGATATTTATGAAAAATCACTACAAGATAATGGCAATGAATGGACAAGTCAGTATGTTGCTTTACCAGGACATAGTGAACATCAAAGTGGTTATGCTATTGACGTGACATTAGCAGATACACCTATAAATCTTATTTGTCCACATTTTACTCAGCATTCTATATGCGATAATTTTCAACAACGTGCATTACAATACGGCTTTATTCAACGTTATACCAAAGAAAAAGAAGTCATTACACATATTAAAGAAGAACCTTGGCATTTTCGTTATGTTGGTATTCCACATGCTGTTTATATGGTTGAAAATAATCTTTGTTTAGAAGAATACATTGAAGAAATAAAGCATTATCATATTTATCATCCTCTTCATTATATGTTTCAAAATCGATTATTCTCTATTTTCTATGTCCCTTCATCACAAGAAAATGTTCATCTCACATTTAATGACGATACAGTTTATCAAGTTTCTGGTAATAATGTTGATGGTTTTATTGTGACTATCTGGAGAGCTTATGTCTAAAAAATATTATCCTCTTATAGATATTATGCGTATCATTGCTGCTATTCTTGTTGTGGGAATCCATACATATCCTTTTTTACAATACAATCCTTCTCTAGACTTTTTTACAACACATATTTTAGGTAGAATTGCTGTTCCTTTTTTCTTTATGGCAACATCTTTCTTCTTATTTAGACAAGGTATTCCACCAGTTTCAAAATTTCAATCTGTTTTGAAACAATTGCTTATGATTGATATTATTTGTATCCTGATTTATTTCCCAATTCAAATCTATAATCATTCGTTCTCATTAGAACCAATGCTTATTTTAAAAGATATTTTTATGAATGGAACATTTTATCATTTGTGGTATTTACCAGCTTCAATGATTGGTCTTGTTATTGTTTATCTATTGTTGAAATATTTAAAAGATTGGCAAAGTTTTATAATCGTTTTGATTCTTTATATGATTGGGTTGGGTGGAGATTCCTATTTTGGTCTATCAGTCCAAATACCTTTTATCAATGATTTTTACACTTTCATTTTTCAATTCTGTGATTATACAAGAAATGGTATATTTTTTGCGCCAATGTTTTTATGGCTAGGTGGTTTTATTGCTGTACATCCTTATCAGATTCATAAACAGCACTGTTCTATAGCATGTCTCATCAGTTTTCTTCTTATGAGTTTAGAAGCAATCATTTTAACTTATTATCAAATTCCTCGTCATGATGCCATGTTTATCACTTTACCTATTGTTATGCTTTTATTATTTATGATTTTAATTTCTTATCGTGGTCAACGTTATCTTTTATGCAAAGATTTATCCTTGTCTATTTATATCATTCATCCATTGATGATTGTTATCATAAGACTAATAGGAAAAATATCACATTTAGAAAAATATTTTATTGATAATTCATTAACACATTTCTTATTGGTTATTTTGTTTTCTTTTCTTTTTTCTTATTTATTTATTTTGTTAAAGAATGGAGGTTTTCATCATGAAAAATCATCAATTAGATAAAGTAAGAAGTTGGGTAGAAATTGATCTGAATGCACTTAATCATAATGTAGACCAATTAACAACATTATTACAAAATAAAAATCAAATCATGGCAGTTGTAAAAGCTGATGCTTATGGTCATGGTGCTTATAAAATAGCAAGGGAATTAGAAAGACATGGGATTTCTTTCTTTGCTGTCGCAACATTAGATGAAGCTATAACACTTAGACATCATCATATTCAAAGTGATATCCTTATTTTAGGCTTCACTGCACCACATTTAGCATCCCTTATTTATCAATATCATCTTACACAAACAGTTATTGACTATGAATATGGACAACAATTATCGATGACTCAAATTCCATTAAATATTCATATCAAAATTGATTCTGGAATGCACCGTTTAGGAATGGACTATCAGGATATAACTCATATCAAAAAAATATTTCAACTCCCTTTTCTTCATGTCACTGGTATATTTTCACACCTTTGTGTCGCTGACAGTCATGAAAATGATGATATATTATTTACACATCAACAATTTCAGCATTTTAATGAAACAATTAATGCTCTTATTAAACAAGGTTATGATATTGGTGATACTCATATTCAAAGTAGTTATGGATTACTGAATTATCCTGAATATCACTATGATTATGTACGTCTAGGTATTGTCTTATATGGTATTTATTCAAATGATTGTGATAAAATGAAATATCCTTTAGATTTGCATCCAGTTTTATCATTATATTCACGCATTGCCTGTATCCACCAGTTATCAGCAGGCTGCACTATAGGTTATGGTAGAAGTTATACATTAAATCATGACGCCCTTATTGCTACTATTCCTCTTGGCTATGCTGATGGATTGCCACGTCTTCTCTCTTCTCAACAAAATGTCATTGTTCATGGTAAAAAAGTCCCAATTGTGGGAAGAATTTGTATGGATCAGCTTATGGTAGATATTACTTCTATTCCCTATGCTCAAGTCAATGATATAGTGACGATTATTGGTCAAGATCATGACATAAGCATACGAGTTGAAGAATTAGCCATGCATGCTCAAACAATATCAAATGAAATATTAAGTCGTATTGGACAGCGACTCCCAAAAGTTTATATCAGGAAAGGAAAATATCATGAAAGTCTCCAAACGTCAATATTATCAAACGCAGAAAAAGTTTTCTAAAACACTCATTATTATTCCCATTCTTATATTATGTTTTTGTATTCTCATCTTTTTTCAATGGAATAGAATACAATTAGCCATCAAAGGTTATAATTTTGCTGAACAAGGAATGATTTTATCGTTAGATGATAAAATCATTCAAGACTATTTAACCAATGAAAAAATAGAAAACTTAGAAAGCTGGAATCAATACAATAATGATAAACATTATCAGGAATATTCAATTTACCAGCAATATCATCCTGCAATGAAACAACAGGAAATCATTCAGTACATTGATACATTCTATTCAAATTATTATGAAAAACTTATTGCATTACATTATCCTTTTGAAAATCTTCTTAAATATATGCAAACAGCATCATTAAATGATTTTGATTATCTTATTCAACAAAAACTCGACTATCAGCAAACTGAAGCATATTTATCTATACAGGGATGTATTTATACTGATTTAAAGAAATATATTGAATCATCAAAAGAACCATTAGAAGCTGTATTATCAATATCATATCCATTTATAGATTCACATTACAAGGCAACTCAAAATTATCTTATTGTTGATCCAAATTCATACGCTACTCTTATTAAAAAAGGTTTTCAAATAGCATCTGATTATGTTCCTAAAGATCTTGTTACACCCAATATACCATTCAGTCCTGATTGTGACAACAAACAATTACGTAAAGCAGCATCAGATGCTTTAGAACAAATGTATCAAGCCGCTTTAAAAAAAGATTTACATTTAGCCATTAATAGTGCCTATCGTACATATCAGCAGCAAAAAGCTATATATGATGAATATCATCAAAAATATGATGAAGTCACAGCAAACGGTTTGGTGGCAATTCCTGGTTCAAGCGAACATCAGTTAGGTCTTGGTGTGGATCTAACTAGTCAAAGTGTCATTGATGGAAAGTGGCGATTCTTTGGGGATACCCCTGAATATCAATGGGTTGTCAAGAATGCATATCAGTATGGTTTTATTTTAAGATATCCTAGTAGTCAATCTGCTTTAACAGGTACTGCAAATGAACCATGGCACTTTCGTTATGTTGGCAAAGATATTGCAAAAATTATTTATGAGAATAATTGGACACTAGAAGATTATACTATGCATTATGGTTTCACAGGTCAATTAGAAAAAATAAAGAAGGATTAAGATTGTTCGCTCAATCTTAATCCTTTTATAAATCATAATGATTTAAAGAATATTTTATATTTGATCCACTTTCGTTACAATGTCCAAGAAAATGTTTATATTCAAAATAGTTAACTCTGCTTTTAACAATATCATTTATATTTTCTTTATTCTGTTTCCACTCTTCTTGAAAGTACATATCCTTGATTTTATACAGATTTTCATAAAAGAAAAGAGGCTCTTTCATAATTTTGAATTTTTATGTATTTTTCTATTCCTGCCAAAATCTAATCATCACAAGTTTAATTACTAGAAAGTGACTTCAAAAAATCTTTATATTCCTCAATTGTATTTAAATATGCATAACAGGCATGTCTAAAGTTAGAATAATCTACATAATCATTATTTCCATTTTGTTAATATTCTTATTCTTTTTATGTGGAGTGAGTATTGTTTTAATAAAATTATCCCATCCAAATCCTTTTGTCTGATGATTAATCAAATACCTTTTTCTAAGAATCTTGCCTCTGCATCAAGATAAAAACACGTTTTTTAAGGTTACCATCACAACTGCATGACATTTGTGATATAAAGTCATTTTGATCAATTGCAATAGAAACAATATATTGATTATGACCATCAATGATAGTCCCCTTAAACAAATCATTAAATTTCTTAATAGATTGAAGATGATTACGATTGACTAATGTACATCCCTAAAATATGTCTCATACTTAAATAATGATCTTAACATATTATTTATATTTCTTTATAATACCTACACCAATTGGATAAGGTCCTGTATGAACACCAATTGTAGCTCCTATATGTTGAACTAAAATAGGCTCATTAAACTTGGGATATTCTTGCTTTAAAGCAGCTATCAATTTTTTTTGAAATTCCATACCTTCTTCAGCATCATAACCATATCCAACACAAAAAGCATATGTAGAAGGATCAATATCATTTTCATGAAAATGTTTTATTGTATTTTCAATAACCTTACGTTTTGATTTTTCTCTTCCTCTTGTGACACCTGACGCAAAAATTTCACCATCTTGCAAGACAATTAACGGTTTAATCCCTAATGTCTTTGCAGCAACACCTGCAACTTTACCAATTCGCCCACCATGAATCAAATACTCAAAATTACCAACAGTAAAAAAGATTCTACCAGTAGATTTTATCTTTTCAATTTGATCAATAACTTCTTGATATTCATAACCCTGCTTTTGCATATGAGCGGCTTCTAAAACAAGCAATCCTTGTAAAACAGTATTAACAGTAGCATCAATAATTGTTATTTTAAGATTTGGATAATCTTCTTCTAACATCTGTTTAGCTGTGTTAGCGCTATTGTATGAACCAGAAAATTTTGTAGTAATACAAATACAAAGAATATCTTTACCTGCTTTTAAAAGAGGTTCAAACACTTGTATATAGTCATCTACTGATGGCATTGATGTCTTAGGAAATAAATCTTTATGATCAACCATAAATTGATATAAATCTTCAACTGGTAATTCCACTTTTTCTTTTTGATGCGTTATTCCATCTTTTGTAATATAAAACGGAACAACTTGAATGTTATTTTCATGAATTAATGATTCATCTAAATCACATGATCCATCCGATACAATCTGAAACATATTTTTCCTTCTTTCATTATTGAGATTGAATAACAATAATCCAACTGCTATTCTCAATTATTGCAAAACCATTATTCATCTGATTAGATACACATAAAGGATCATTTCTTAATAGATGATATTGATATAACGGATAATGACATTCTTTTAAAGTCACTATACTTTCATCAAAAGCAAATACTGAAAAATATTTATAATTATCTTTCATCACCTGATGTATCCCTGGTTCTAAGACATAAATTTTATTAAATTCATCAAATATTGTTATGTGGTATTCACGGTAACGTTCTAATAGACACAAAACAGCTATAAAATGATCCATCCTCTTTTGAGTCACACCATAAAGATCAATTTCATCATAACCCTGTTTTATTGCATATGCAATAGCTAAAGCCGTATCTGTATCATCTTTAATTGATGAAACTTCTTGAACATGAAGATTTTTTAAACTCTTCTTATTTTCAATCGAATCCATATCTCCAATAGCAAAGATTGGTTTGATTCCTTGCGACAAAAGATGTTCAACACCATGATCAACACCAATATAGTCAATCTCTAAATCCTTTACTTTACCAGTCTTAACACCACAATATATTCCTATTTTCATTTTAATGAATCCACTGCTGCTTGTCTATTTGTAGCATTAAAGATATAACTTCCTGCCACAAGAACATCAGCCCCTGCTTCAATACAAGCTTGACCTGTTTGTGCATTAATACCGCCATCAACTTCAATCAGATAATGATGATGATTCCTCATTTCTTTTAACTTGGCTATTTTCTTTAAAGCATCTACCTGAAAAGACTGTCCCCCAAAACCTGGTTCAACACTCATTACTAGAACCAAATCAATATCATCTAAATAATCGATAATATCTTCCACTGGTGTTGCTGGCTTAATACTTATTCCCACATTTTTCCCCTGTTGATGAATATAATCGATCAACTCATGGACAGTTTCATGATTTGTCATTGTTTCAATGTGAAAGGTTATTAAATCAGCTCCAGCCTTGATAAACTGCTCTACGTATTGACGAGGATGACTGATCATTAAATGAACATCTAAATATAAATCAGTCACCTTAGCTACATCATTTAAAATACTATATCCAAATGATATATTAGGGACAAAGTGTCCATCCATAACATCATAATGAACCCAATCAGCCCCACATGCTTTTATTGAATCCAAATCTTTCTTTAGTTCTGCAAAATTAGCTGATAACACTGAAGGTGCAATCTTAACCATACTTTTTCTCCTTTAATAACTTACTTTCTTTTAAAAACATTAAATAATGTTCGTATCTTTCTTTTGAAATATTTCCTAAATCAACAGCTTCTTTGACACTACAATGAGGTTCACTATCATGTAGACAGCCTCTAAACTTACAAGTTTGTGATAATTCTTTAAAATCATGAAAACTATGTGCTATATCAATGGGCTCCATTTCTAATTCTAGTGATGAGAATCCTGGCGTATCAGCAACATAACCACCATACATCTTCAACAATTCAACATGTCTAGTTGTATGTTTCCCACGTCCCAAAGCTTTAGATATTTCATTCGTATCAATATTCAAATGAATATCTAAAGCATTTAATAAACTTGATTTACCAACACCACTTTGCCCAGTAATCACAGTGACTTTATCTTTAAATAAATGTTTAATGTCTTCAATACCCTGATTTTCTCTTGCACTCACATAATAAACACGATATCCAGCTTTTTCATATGCTGTCATTTCTGCTTGAATATATGATTGTGATACCAAGTCCATTTTTGAAATACATATGATAGGTTCAATGTCTAAATGTTCAATCAGAACTAAAAAACGATCTAATAAAAGTGTATTGATATCAGGCTCTTTGGCTGAAAAAACCAATAAAGCCTGATCAACATTACAAATTGGTGGCCTTATTAAGACATTTCTGCGTGGTAAAAGTTTTCTTACATAACCATCTGTTTCATTTTCAATAGTAAATTCACAATAATCACCAACTAATGGTTTTTGGTCATCTTTCCTAAACTTTCCCCTTGCTCTACATTGATAAATATAACCATGATCTTCAACATAGTAAAACCCAGATAACGCTTTAATAATTAATCCGCTTTGCATTCAGCCACCTCTTTCATTAATTTGTTGTTCCTGATTGATTATTTCCCTCAGTTCCAGTATTGGGATCAGTTGTCCCTCCACCATTAGGTGTTGTTGGTTCAACTGGTATTTCTGGTTTTTTATCATAATATTCTAAAGTTATCGATTCACCTTTCTTATAGACAGTTGTAAATGCATCAAGTGACTGTTTCATAACAACATTAATTTTCATTGTCTTAATTTCTTCTACTGTTGTTGGTGGTGTTAAAACTTTAAGAGTTACTTTAAAACCAGCCTTTTCTAAAAGATCTTTTGCCTTATTGATATCTTGTCCATAGACATTAGGCACAACAACAGAATATCCCTTAGAAACAGTCAATGTGATTGTTTTATTGGTTGCATTAGGATCAATCTTTTCTCCTTGATTAATTGATTGTTTTAAAATAACGCCCTTTTCTTCTTCATTTGTTTCTTCTTCTTTAATGACTTTAAATCCCTGACTCACTAAAGTAGCTTCAATATCCTCATAATTTTTACCAACATAATTATCAATCACGATATATTTTCCAGATGAGACTGTTAATTCAATCGTATCACCTTTTTTGACTGCTTCACGTGCCTCAGGTGAAGTAGAAATTACTTTCCCTTCGTCAACTGTATCACTCAATTCATGATTAATATTTTCATCAACCTTTAAGCCATTATCTTCTAATGTTTTGATTGCCTGTTCTTGTGTTAAAGTTACAACGTCAGGCATTTGAAATGTATCCGAAGGTCTTAAAAGAAAAAAATAAACTAATCCAAAAATGAATAATGCACCCACAACACAGCCAGCAATAATACCAATTTTCTTTTTATCTAATGGTTTCTTTTCAGACTCCTTCTCTATCATTTCTTCATTTGGAACATGAATTTGTGTTTGAGTAAAGAAATCCTTATCTTCAGCCACAATAGTTGTTTCGTCAGGATCCTCATAAGTAAATACCAATTTTTCTTCATTTTCACGAGATAAACACGTTCTTAGATCTTCAAACATATCAACAGCTTTTAAATAACGATCTTTTGTATTTTTGGCAGTTGCCTTAATAATCACATTCTCTACCGATTGAGGAATTGATGGGTTAAAAGCACGAACAGATGGAATATCATCACGCATATGCTTTAATGCAATATTCACAGGTGACTCTCCATTAAATGGAACTTCTCCTCTTAGAAGTTCATAGAATACAATTCCCAAAGCATAAATATCACTTTGTGCTGTGGCTTTTTCTCCACGCGCTATTTCAGGTGCCAAATAATGTAAAGATCCCATAATCGTATCTGTTTGAGTAACCTGAGACAACGATTGTATAGAAGCAATACCAAAATCTCCAATTTTCACTACACCACTATCTGTCACTAAAATATTTTGTGGTTTTAAATCTCTATGCACAATTCCTAACGAATGTGCTTTTGCTGTTGCACTAACAACTTGTTTCATAATATCCACAGCTTCCACGAAGTGTAATGCTCCACGTTTATGAATTAATTCTTTCAGTGTTTGTCCAGGAACATATTCCATAACGATGTAATATTCATCGTCTTCATCACCCACATCATAGATTTCTACAATATTTTTATGTGATAAGGCAGCTGCTGCACTTGCTTCACGATGAAAGCGTGTCACATAAACAGG
The DNA here is from genome assembly GCF_000455285.1 of Candidatus Stoquefichus massiliensis AP9. Taxonomy (GTDB): domain Bacteria; phylum Bacillota_I; class Bacilli_A; order Erysipelotrichales; family Coprobacillaceae; genus Stoquefichus; species Stoquefichus massiliensis. The sequence goes on from NZ_HG005290.1 coordinate 202,246, forward strand.
ATCACCTGTTAATGATGAACGCATAATCTTCACTGCAACAGTTCTTTTTAAAATTTTATCTTGGGCAAGATAAACATCTGCCATTCCACCTTGACCAATCAATTCTTTTAAAACATAACGACCTGCGATTGTCTTATTTATCTGACTCATTTTCAACAACTCCTTTATTTAATATAAGTGCAAAACCAATATTATCTCTACCACCGAATGTATTTGCCGTATCCATCAATTCTTTCCCTATTTCTTCTAAACTTTTGTCTTTTTTGAGAATTTCAATTAATTGAGGATCAAATAAAGAATTATATAAACCATCAGAACAAACTAATATATACTGATAGTTTCCCTTTTGAGTCATAAAAGATACATCTAAATGTTCACTGACTCCCACTGCTTGTAATAAAATATTCTTTTGCGGATGATATAATGCCTCATCTTTAGAAATCGTTCCTGAATCAATAAGAACATTGACTAAAGTATCATCTTTGGTCAACTGAATTAATTCATCATTGTTAAAAAGATATGCTCTTGAATCTCCAACATGAGAAATATATATATTGTCATCAATACATAAGACAATCACAACAGTTGTTCCCATTCCTTCTAATTCTTCTGCTGTATGACTTTTTTCCATGACAAGCTGATGAGCATGATTAATGACTTCTTCCATCCATCGATGAATATCTTCAGTTGAATGAAATGCATCATGTTTTTGATAATTTTCAATAATATCATCACATGTAAGCTGTGATGCAATTTCACCAGCATTATGTCCACCCATCCCATCACATAAAACAACAAGACATTCCTGCTTGCTTTTTTGATAATAACGGACATAATCCTGATTAATTGTTCTTACATTTCCAACATCACTCATTGCTATGATTTCCACGAACTGATTCACCTACCTTCTTAGCACGTAATTGACCACAAGCACCATCAATATCACGACCATGTTCTTTTCTTAATGTTACATTTATTTTTAATCTCAATAACTCATCTTTAAAAATTTCCACATCTTTATAATCAGTCTGCTGATAACCATGTTCATCAACTGCATTATAAGGAATTAAATTCACATAAGCATTCAATCCACGCATATAGTGTGCCAATTGTCTTGCATGAATTATATGATCATTGACTCCTTTTAATAAGATATATTCAAAGGTTATACGCCGATTCGTCTTTTCAATATAATATTGTAATGATTTTCTAAGATCATCCATTGGAAAACGTTTATTAATAGGCATGAGCTGATCACGAATTTCATCGTTTGGCGCATGTAAAGAAATAGCTAGATTTGTTTGAATACCTTCATTTGCATATTTTTCAATCTTATCACATAAACCGCAAGTTGAAATCGTTAAATGACGAGCACCAATAGCTAATCCTTTTGCATGATTAATAATATGTATAAAATTCATAACTTGATCATAATTATCAAATGGCTCGCCAGTCCCCATAACCACAACATGAGAAATACGTTCTCCCGTATCATTCATAACTGTTAAAACTTGATTAACCATTTCTCCAGCACTTAAATCTCTTTGTTTCTTTAACAAACCACTGGCACAAAAAAGGCATCCCATATTACACCCTAGCTGACTTGTCACACAAAGACTACGTCCATACTCATGAATCATTAAAACTGTTTCAATAAGTCCACCATCTGATAAAGCTAATAAATATTTAATTGTTCCATCTTTGGATATTTGTTTTTCAATAATTTTTAAAGGGCCAATCTCAAAATGCGAAATAAGTTTTTGACGTAAATCTAATGAAAGATTACTCATTTCATTAAAATTTTGAATATTTTTGCGGTATAACCATTCAAAAACTTGTGTTGCTCTAAATTTTTTTTCATCTAATAACAGAAACTCATTAATAAGTTGCTCTTGGGTATAATCATATATTGATTTCATAATTTCATTCCTTTTCTAATAGACACATATAAAAGCCATCACTATGATATTGATATGGTAAAATTGTCACTTCTTTTATTTTTTTTATATCAGGATGCTTTTTTATAAATGACTGGATTTGTTTTTCATTTTCTTTTTTATTAATTGTACAAGTACTATATACAATATTACCACCATTTTTCAATAATGGGTATGCATTTTCCAATAATTTTTCTTGGATTTGAATAATTTCATCCATAGCGCTTGCTTCATGATACTTGATCTCGGGTTTTCTTGCAAGAACTCCTAGCCCACTGCATGGAGCATCAAGCAAAATTTTATCAAATGTTAATGGTTTATACAATTGTGCGAGTGTTGTTGAATCAGCAGCTTTTGCTTCTACAATTGAAATTCGTAAACGACTCATCTGTTGCTTTACCAATGCAATCTTATGAGGATATAAATCAAACGCATGAATACATCCCTGATTTTTCATAAGTGCTGCTAGATGCGATGCTTTTGTACCAGGAGCACAGCACATATCAAGAACTGTTTCTCCTGGTAATGGATTGAGTAACGGAGCCACAAGCTGACTTGATTCATCTTGAATAGTAACGAACCCCTGCTTAAAAGCATCGCTATTGGCTATATTTCCTTGCTGATAATAAACTCCAACATCTGAAAGATGTGCTGGTTGCCATAACGTATCTTTTAATAATTCAGTACGTGACATAAGTAAAGTATTAACACGTGCACATCTCTGAGGAACTTCATTATTCGCATGACATATTTTTTGAGTCTCTTCAAAACCATATTGCTTAATAAACATTTTAACCATCCATAAGGGGTGACTAGTCTCTACTGAAATACGTTCCTCTTTATTAAGTTCATCAAGTGAACAAGGAGAATGAATGGCATTTTTTAAAACTCCATTGATAAATTGAGCAGTTTTTATTCCTTTATTCTTTTTAGCTAAATTAACTGCTTCATTCATAATTGCATAGTCAGGAATCCCATTCATAAAAACATGTTGATATAAACTCATTAATAATAACATTTTTTCATAAGTTTTAACTCTTCCTCTAATATATGGTTTTAAAATATACTCCAAATAAATCATGTTTTGTACAGTTCCATAGACAACACGAGTTATAAAACTCTTTTGTATTTGAGTTAATTGATTATTTTCAAAATAATGATTGATAGTCAAATTCAAAAAACTCTTTTCTTTTTTGTATTTAACTAATATTTCTAATGCAATTTGTCGATCCATTTTTTAAATTTGTGAATATGGATTAAAATCACATATTACACTTACCTTTCCTTTTTGTTTTTTATTATAATAATCATTTAATGTTTGTAAAGCCTCATAAACTTCTTTACTTTGAATAAACTTAATAAGTATTCTTTCACGATAAGTATCTTGTAATTTATAAATCATACTTGGAGCGGGTCCTAAAACAGCACTCTGACACAAATGTTCCATCAAATACTTTTTTATATCCATTGCTACTATATGTACTTCATTTTCAAATGATGATTGAATCAAAACACTCACAAGATGGCAATAAGGTGGATATTTTGCTTTTTGACGATAGAGCATTTCTTGATAATAAAACGCTGAATAATCATGTTGTGCAGCACAAGTTACTGCATAATGATCAGGATTATATGTCTGTATTAAAACAGTTCCTTGTTTTTGACCACGTCCACTTCTGCCAGATACCTGACATAATAATTGAAACGTTCTTTCACTTGCTCGAAAGTCCGGAATATTTAAACTCATATCAGCATTTAATACACCAACAAATGTTACATCTTCAAAATCTAATCCTTTAGCAATCATCTGTGTTCCTAATAAAATATTGCCTTCTTTACGACGAAAACGTTCCAGAAGTTTAAGATGACCATTCTTGTTTTTCGTTGTATCAACATCATAACGAATGACTTTTGCTCCAGTAAACTGCTGTGTTAATTCTTCCTCAACCTTTTGTGTCCCATAACCAATAGTCTTAAAATGTGTCGCTCCACAATGTGCACAACTATGTGGATAACTTGTGACATAGTCACAATAATGACACTTTAAATGGTGTTCTTCTTTGTGGTATGTCAGTGTTACATCACAATGAGGACATTTGATGACTTCACCACATTCTTTACACTGTACAAATGAAGCATAACCACGTTTATTCAAAAGTAAGATAACTTGTTGCTGATGATTGAGTGTCTCTTGAATTTTTTCTCTCATCTTTCTTGAAAACAATGAATAATTTCTTTGTCTTGTTTCTTCAACCATATCAACAATTTCCACTTGGGGTAATGGCTTTTGATTAATACGATGCTTAAGCTCATATAAATCATAGACACCGATTTTAGCTCTTGAATAACTTTCTAATGATGGTGTAGCACTTCCCAATACAACTGAAGCATGGTGATATTGAGCTCTTATTTTAGCAATTTGAGATGTCAAATAGCGTGGTTTCGTTTCTTGTTTATAACTCGCATCATGTTCCTCATCTAAAATAATAAGACCAATATTTTCTAATGGCGCAAATATCGCCGATCTAGCACCTACAACAATTTTCACTTCTTGTTTTTTAATACGTCGATATTCATCATATTTTTCACCTTGAGACAAACGCGAATGTAAAATAGCAACCTGATTTCCAAAACGCTGTTTAAAAACTTCTACCATCATTGGTGTCAAAGATATCTCCGGAACAAGCATCATAACACTACGGTTATGTAAAACATAATGGGCTGCTAATGAAAGATAAACCTCTGTTTTTCCTGAACCTGTGACACCATGTAATAAAGCAACTCTTCCAGGATGATCAATAATTCCTTGAACAACTTTTTTTTGATCATCAGTAAGTTCTATATTTTGATTTTTATGAGATCGAATACTCAATGGTTCACGATAGATTTCTTTTTGAAAATAACTAATAAATCCTTGCTCTACTAATCGATCTAGCAATGACTTTGTATAAGGTATATCCTGAACAAATAAATTTGGATGATTCTTAATAAAATCAAGACATTCTTGCTGTTTAACAGTTTTTGTTTGACCATACTGAAGGAACTGAACCGCCATCTTTGTTTTCATACCTACAGAATGATTGGTACTAGGTTTTAATTGTGCAGGAAGCATCGCCTGTAAACAAGCAATACGAGGTGAAAGTGTCATTTGAGAAATTTGAATTGCCAATGTTTGTAATTCATCATTTAATAAAGGTTCTTCATCAATAACTTCTTTTATATACTGATAGCGAAAACCTGCTTGAGATTCTAATTGTTCTTTTGTCAATGCTGTCTCTTCGATACTTTCTACATATCCAATTAACTTCTGATAACCAAAAGGAATGACAACTCGAATTCCTACAACTAATTTTTGATGACTTAAGTAGTCAAAAGTCATATCCAACGAATGAACAGGATGTTCTACCAAGACTTTAACAATGTACATTTTCTCACCACCTGTTGTCTTATTCTACCATAAAATAACTTCTTTGAATAGAAAAAGGATACAAACGTATCCCCTATGCATTTTCCTTAATAATCTTCGCAATCTGTTCTTTTGCAGCATAAACATCATCATTTTCTACGACATACTTATATTCATCTTTTGTTGCAATTTCTTTTCTTGCCTTATCTAAACGTTCTTTAACAACTTTTTCCTCTTCAGTTCGGCGACCTCGAATACGTCTTTCTAATTCTTCAAATGAAGGTGGTACCAAGAATATTGTTAATGCCTGAGGACATTTTTGCATAACTTGCAATGCGCCTTGTACTTCAATCTCTAAAACAACATTTTTTCCTTCATTTAATAGTTGTTCAACATAAAACTTTGGTGTTCCATAATAATTACCTACAAATTTCGCATATTCCAGCAACTCATCATTTTCAATCTTATTTAAAAACTCTGTTTCACTGACAAAAAAATAATCAACACCCTCTTTTTCAGTAGGGCGTGGTTTTCTTGTTGTCATTGAAATAGAATATGCCAAATTTAAAGAATCATCTTTAAAAAGTTCTTGACGAACCGTTCCTTTTCCCACACCACTTGGTCCACTTAAAATAATTAACAGCCCTTTTTTCACAACATCCACCATCCTTTATGAAACAATGTTACATGAATACAACTTTCATGTCAATTCTTTTTCAAATATGTTATACTAAATAACGGTGATAAAATATGGCTTATGATGGAATTATGTTGTCTCGCGTTGTCGAAAATCTACAATCACAACTAAGCGGAGGCAGAATTAACAAGATATATCAAATATCTCAATATGAACTTTTATTTCATATTCGTGCGCAAGGCACAAACAAAAAACTACTGATGTCAATTCATCCAAATTATGCAAGATTACAATTGACATCATTATCTTATCCAACTCCTGCATCTCCTAATGCTTTTACTATGTTACTTAGAAAACATTTAGAAGGTGCCTATTTGGAATCTATTGAACAGCAACAATTAGACCGTATTGTTTCAATGACTTTAAAAGGAACAAACGAATTGAAAGATACTGTTCAATTACGACTTTATATGGAAATCATGGGAAAACATTCTAATGTTATTGTCACAAACAACAATAATAAGATTATTGATTGCTTAAAAAGAGTTTCTCCTTCAATGAGCAGTAGAATTCTTCAACCTGGAGCACATTATGATTTTCCACCTCTTATTGCAAAGAAAAATCCAATGATCAGTGAATTTATACCAACTGACAATCTAACAAAAATTTATCAGGGGTTTTCTCCCGAACTTTCTCGCGAAGTTCTCTATCGTATTGATCAAGGCGAAGAATTTAGCACAATTATGAAAAGTTTAGCTCAATCTGAGTATATCTATATCCATAAAAAAGAGGGAAAAGAATATTTTCATTTGCTTCCCCTCACTCATTTACAATGTTCATATGAACAATATTCATTGTTTGATGGATTAGATATCCACTATGAACTCATTGATCAAAAAGATCGTATTAAACAACAGACATCTGATTTAGCAAAATATATTCAAAATGAGTATCAAAGAAATATTCATAAACTTCATAAATTAGAACAAACATTATTTGATTCACAGAATAGTGATGAATATAGAATTAAAGGTGATTTATTATTTGCAAATCTTCATTTAATTCAAAAAGGACAAAAGAATGTGATGGTTGAAAATTATTATGATGACTCTATGATGATGATTGAATTAGATGAGAGATATGATGGAAAAACGAATGCTAATAAATATTATGCAAAATATCAAAAGGCAAAAAATGCATTACATCATCTTCAAGAACAAATTGAATTAACACAGGAAGAAATTAACTATTTTGATACATTAATCACTTTAATGGAAAATGCAAATTATTATGATGCATTAGAAATAAAAGAAGAATTAGAAAATTTAGGTTATTTAAAAAAGAAAAAGACAAAACAAGTTCATCGTCCAAAGAAAATGCATATTGAAAGTTATTGTACTAAGGATAATATTATCATTTATGTAGGTAAGAATAATCTACAAAATGATTATCTTACCTTTAAGATAGCTTCTAAAAACGATATGTGGTTCCATGTCAAAGACATGCCTGGAAGCCATGTTGTTGTGCATAGTGATGATTTAGATGAATATACAATAAGACTTGCCAGTTTAATGGCTGCTTATTTTTCAAAAGGAAAACATAGTTCATCCGTACCTGTCAATTATACGAAAGTCAGAAATCTAAAGAAGCCTCAAGGGAGCAAACCTGGGAAAGTCATTCTTTCTCATTATTCAACAATTTATATTGATCCCGATGAGACTTTCTTAAAAGAAATTAATAAGATTGATTAATTGGTGCATTGACAAATGTTTGTTCATATTGAGGATAATAAACTGGGTAATACATGCAATGATTGACACGACGGCATTCAATTGGGCAGATGATAGGTTGTGGAACTGGTGTAACCTGATTTGAAACACAAACCTTTTTAGGTGCAACAATTGGTTGAGGTCTAGGACATCCATTCATATTGCAACCACCCATTTGTGACATGTTGTTCATTGAACAACCACATCCTTGACCAGTTGTACATCCACAAGGACGTACATGTTGTCCTTGACAACCGCAAGATTGATTATACATATTTTTTCCCTCCTTCAACATATACTATGAAATAATATGTGAAGTGTTAGGGCATATGAAAGGAGTTTTTATGAAATTAATACCTTGGCAACTTTTTAATGATATAGAAGCATATACAACATGTGCTTATGATGAACAGCATCAACTCATGAATATGAGCTTTAATGGTGAGGATGACCAACTGGTTTTGAAAAATCGAAAAAAACTTGCTACAGAACTGAATACTGATTTGCAACATATGGTTGCGACTTTCCAGCAGCATACAACTCAGTTTCTTAAAGTCTCTCTAAAAGATGGTGGAAAAGGAATGTATAGTCGTGATGATGCTTTTATAGGTTATGATGCAATGTATACGAGAGATGAAAATCTATGGTTATGGACTTTTCATGCAGATTGCTGTCCTGTATTGCTTTATTGTCAGGATCAAAAAATTGTAGCTGCTATTCATTCTGGATGGAAAGGAACTGTAGGAGAAATTGTTGGTAAGGTGACAAAACATTTGATTGAAAATGAAAACTGTCAACCTGAACATATTTACGCTTATATTGGTCCATCAATTGAACAAAAAAATTTTGAAGCTAAAGATGACATTATTAAACTTGTTCAAAAAATGTCTTTTGAGACATCTCCTTTTTATATCAAAAAAGATGATGGCAATTATCTGCTTGATAGTAAAGGACTTATTCAACAACAGCTTCTTAATCTCAAAATTCCCATTCAGCATATAACTGTTTCTCCCTACTGCACAATAGAAAATAATGATTTGTTTTTTTCCTATCGAAAAACAAAAACAAAATATCGTAATATCACTTTAATTCGTTTAAAAAGTCATTCCTAGATAACTTATTATCACTAATAAGTTATTTTTTTATTTCTTTAAGAAATGTTTAAGGAAAGAAAATGAATAAAAACAAAAAACTTATCAGGTTACATATTATCATAAATATTTTGATTATTTGTTTTTAGGAGCGTAATCCTTTGTTAATATTCTTACAAAACAATAACAGAAATAAAAGTCACTTATATAATAAAATCTAACTCGAAAATGATTAGAACTTACTTCATCAGTCGTTCAGAAAATAATTGTTATTAATGAATCAATTGATAAGTCAATGAACATTTTAATGAACACGCATATAATAATGGATCTCTACTCTATTCTTTATTCTATTCAAAAGAGTCCATTATGCCTAAGATCACTATCTCATCATCTCGTATCTATTATTCTGACGATGCATTTACTCAGTTCCATCAGTATGGCTAAGAGTATGCTGAAATCCCAAAAAACCTAGCATAAGAAGACCATATCAATGAAGAAGCAATTAGGCAAGATTGGTAAAAAGAGCAGACAGAAAAAACTGTTAAAACAGCATAAAATGACAAGTTCTACCCTTATCTGTTTATCAAGCGCTGTTAAGAATAATAAACCACTAACAACAGTTTACAGATCACAGATATGAAAGCCATTAATGAAATCAACAAGATATAAACTTAAACAGCTAAGATACAGAAGAACTATCTTCAGTTATTAACGAGAATATAATAAAAAACACTCATGATGATTATAGAAGAAACAGGTAAATAGACTTACAAACAATGAATACTATTGAATAGAGAGAACTGTATAAGTTA